>CAVWWY010000001.1:0-184351 GCA_963758865.1 uncultured bacterium
AGAACGTGGTGCCGCAGTCCGTGTCGACGCGATTCATGTAATAGTAGGCCGCGGCGACGAAGAACATCGGCACGAAGGAGATCAGCAGCATCCGGGGGCGTGGAACCCACCACGGCGACGATCAAGCCGAGCGCCGCCGCAAGCCAGTAGGCGGGAGCGGTCGAGGCAACCCCGATAGAGAGACCGTAGACGAAGCCGATCGCGTCCTTCTTCAGTCCCTTCTCGCCGGTTGCGTCGACCCTCGGGGCCTGCGGTGCGGCAGGGGCACCGCAGTGCTCTCCATCCCTCGATCCTTTCCCCGGGGCTCCTCCCCCCGGCCATGCAGGCCGATGCCAGCGGGCTCTCGCGGTGCACGAGCCGATTACCTGACCGGACGTCTCGCAAAGGAAAGAGCCAAGAACGTCCCATAGTCCTTGTACATATTGCATAATCGACGCGTGCCCAATTTCCCGGCATTAGGTTGCGTGCTGGCCCGTTTGGCTATACCGTTTGTGCAACCTGTAGCAGGGGGCGAAAGGAGAGCAATGGCCACCACCGGGACCCAGACCGCGGCACCCGCCGAGACGGGCCTGCAGGAACTCGCCAAGCGCCACCTGTGGATGCACTTCACTCGGCATGGGGCCTTCGACGACGGAGACGTGCCGATCATCGTCCGAGGCGAGGGGCCCTACGTGTGGGACGAGAACGGCAACCGGTATCTCGACGGGCTCTCGGCGCTCTTCTGCGTCAACGCCGGTCACGGTAGGACCGAGCTGGGCGAGGCCGCCGCCCGCCAGGTCGAGGAGCTCGACTTCTTCACGATCTGGAGCTACGCGCACCCGCGCGCGATTGAGCTGGCAAGCCGGATCGCGTCGCTGGCGCCGGGCGACTTGAATCGCGTCTTCTTCACCTCGGGTGGCTCGGAGGCCGTCGAGTCTGCGATCAAGCTCGCGCGCGCCTACCACCAGCGGACCGGCAATCCGCGCAAGATCAAGTTCATCAGCCGCGAGATCGCCTATCACGGAACCACGCTCGGCGCGCTGGCCGCCACCGGCATCTCCGCACTGCGTCAGGAGTTCGAGCCCCTCGTACCCGGCGGTCACCAGGTGCCGAACACGGACAGCTACCGCTGGCCGGCCGACCGCGACCCGCTCTGGGCTGCCGACCAGATCGAGGAGAAGATCATCTACGAGCACCCCGACACCGTGGCGGCGGTGATCCTCGAGCCGCTCCAGAACGCGGGCGGCTGCATCCCGCCGCAGGACGGCTACTTCCAGCGCGTCCGCGAGATCTGCGACCGCCACAACGTGCTCCTGATCTCCGACGAGGTGATCTGCGCCTGGGGCCGGCTCGGCTACTGGTTCGGCTGCGAGCGCTACGGCTATCAGCCCGACATCGTGACCGTCGCCAAGGCGCTCACCTCCGCCTACGTGCCGATGGGCGGGCTGATTGCGTCGGACCGCGTCGCCGAGCCGTTCATGCACGGCGACGAGGCGTTCGCCCACGGCCTCACCTTCGCGGGCCATCCCGTGGCGGCGGCGGTGGCGATGGCCAACCTCGACGTGTTCGAGCGTGAGGACATCTGCGGCCACGTGCGCACCAAGGAGGGCGAGCTGCGAAGCATGCTTGACTCGCTGGGCGACATCCCGATCGTCGGTGAGGTGCGCGGCGCCGGCTACTTCCACGCGATCGAGTTGGTCAAGGACCAAGGGACCAAGGAGGGCTTCACGGACGAGGAGTCGGAGTGGCTCCTGCGGGGCTTCCTGTCCGGTGAGCTCTACCGTCGCGGCTTGATCTGCCGGGCGGACGATCGCGGCGACCCCGTGGTCCAGCTCGCGCCCACCCTGGTTTGCGACACGGAGCAGTTCGAGGAGATCGAGAGCGTTCTGCGCCCGGTGCTCACCGAGGCCTCGAAGCGGGTCAGGAAGGGAACCAGGACGGACAGGCAGCGCCGCTCGACGAGGTGGCAGTGACCCGATGCTGACGGTCGGCAATCTCGTCGCCGACTGCGGCCTCGAGTTGGTCGCCGGTACCGACGCGGCCGAGCGCCCGATCCGCTGGGTCCACATCTCTGAGCTCGATGACCCGACGCAATGGCTCTCAGGCGGCGAGCTGCTGCTGACCACCGGGATCCAGCTGAACGGCGCGGCCCGGCAGCGTCGCTTCGTCGCCCTGCTCGCCGACCACGAGGTCGCCGGGCTGGGGCTCGGCACTGGGTTCGAGCACAAGCGTATGCCCAAGGCGCTCATAGACGAGGCGGACAAGCGGGGCATGCCGCTGTTCGAGGTGCCCTATGAGATGCCGTTCATCGCGATCACCGAGCGAGCCTTCGCGCTCTTGGTCAACGAGCAGTACGCGGTGCTCGAGCGCGGCACCCAGGTGCACGAGCGCCTCGAACGCCTGGTGATCGAGGGCAGTGGGCTGGCCTCCGTCCTCGGCTCGCTGGCGTCTGCGATCGGCGGGTCGGCGATCGTGCAGGACGCGACGGGCCGCGAGCTGGCTCGCCACCCCAGCAAGGGAGGGCCCGGCGCCGCGGCGATCAAGGCGCTGGCCGGCGAGCTCGCCACCAGACGGGCCACGGGGACGGTGACCGCCTTCGAGCCGCAGCACGCATCGCTGAGCGACAAGGCACTGGCCGTCCCGGTGCCCGGTCGCAGGGGCGGGGCCCCGGTGGCGTGGCTGATCGTCACCAGCCAGAGCGGGCCGCTCGGCGAGTTCGAGCGTCTTACGGCTCGGCAGGGATCGATGGTCGTGGGGCTCGAGCTGATGCGCGAACGCGTCGTCCGCGAGACCGAGCGCCGCCTGGCCGGCGACCTCCTGGCCGAGGCGCTCGGAGGTCGCCTCGATTCCGACGAGCTTCGCGGCCGACTGCGACCGTTCGGGATCGGCGCCGACGCCGCGGTGCTGGTGTTCGAGCTGGAGGACGCGCACGCGGGCGAGCAGGTGGTCGAGCTGGAGCTGGCCGACGCCGGGGTCGGGGCGCTGGTGGCGACCACGGCCGCGGCCGCCCGCCCGCTGCTCTGCGCCGTGATCGACGCCCGCGCCGGGGACCCGGTCGACGATCGCCGCGAGCCTGCGCTCCGCGCTCGCCGCCACCCAAGGCCAGGTACGCGCGGCCGCGAGTCGGCCCGCGGGCGTCGCCTCGCTTCGGCGCGCCTTCCACGAGGCTCGCTGCGCGCTCGAGGCGACCTCGCTCGCCGATGGCGACGCGCCCGAGGTCGCCAGCCACCAGGACCTGGGCGCCTTCACGCTCTTGCTCTCCCTCCAGGACGAGGATGCGCTGCGCCTGTACAGCGAGGGCCTCCTGGAGCCGATCGAGCGAACCGAGGGCGAATACGGCGGTGAGCTCCTGCGCTCGCTGGAGGCCTACATCGAGCACAACGGCAACTGGGAGCGGGCCGCGCGTCAGCTCTACTGCCACCGTCACACCCTTCGCTACCGGATCCGCAAGATCGAGGAGCTCACCGGCCGAGACCTGTCCCGCGCCACCGACCGGATCGAGCTCTGGCTGGCGCTTCGAGCGAGGGAGCTGGTCGGATGAGGGTTGCGGTGCTTGGAGCTGGCGGGACGATCGCGCCGGCGATCGTCCGGGACCTCGCCTCCTCGGAGGAGGTCGACACCCTGCTGCTCCTCGACTTGGACGAGGCGCGCGCCCAGGAGGTCGCCTCGCGCCATGGCGCGGAGAAGGCACGCGCGGCGCGCGTCGACGCCCGGGCCGCCGCCAGCGACCCCGCGTCGCTTGCTCGCGCGCTCACCGAATGCGACGCGCTCGTCAACTCGGCCAGCTACCGGGTCAACCTCGACGCGATGGCTGCCTGCCTCAGCGCCGGCTGCCACTACCTGGACCTCGGCGGCCTCTACTGGATGACCAACCTCCAGCTCGAGCTGGACCCCCACTTTCGCCGGCAGGGCCTGCTCGCGGTGCTCGGGATCGGCTCGGCCCCGGGGAAGACCAACCTGATGGCGCGGCTGGCGGCCCACGAGCTGACCGGGGTCGACGTCCCGGTGGCGGAGGACGGCGCCGGCCCGAGCGTAGACTCGATACACGTGTCCGCGGCCGGACGCGATCTGAGCCCGCCTTCCGGGTTCAGCCCCCCGTACGCGCTCCGCACCCTGCTCGACGAGCTGACGATGCGGCCGGTCATCCTCAGTGACGGACGACCGCAGGAGATCGAGCCGCTTGCCGAGGCGGGCGTGGTCGAGTTCGGCGAGCCGATCGGCGCCGGGCAGGCGATCTACACGCTTCACTCCGAGCTGCTGACGTTCGGCGACAGCTTCGGGTGCCGGGAGGCGAGCTTCAGGCTATGCCTCTCGCCGGAACTGCTGACGGAGCTCCGTGCCCTTGCCGATGCTCCGGAGGCCGAGATCGCCCGCAGGGCATCGGAGGCAGTGCCCCCGTCCGCGCGCACGGTTTCGGTGCACCTGGTCGAGGCTTCGGCCGGTGGCCGCCGGGTCACGGTGCGGGCGGTCACCCAGCCGATGGAGGCATGGGGGCTGGGCGGCGGCATCGTCTCTACCGCCGCCCCGGCTGCCGCCGCCGTGCGACAGCTCGCGCGCGGCACCATCGACGCGCGCGGAGCCCTCCCTCCCGAGCGCTGCATCGACCCGGAGATCATGTTCGCGGAGCTCGAGCGGCGGGGTTGTCGCATCGAGGTCACGACTGCCGAGGGGGTGAGAGCTTGAAGGTCGGCATCCCGACCGAGGTGAAGTCCGATGAGTATCGAGTGGCGCTGACTCCGGTCGGAGCACGGGAGCTCGCCGAGCACGGGCACGAGGTCTGGGTCCAGAAGGGGGCCGGTGAGGGAAGCGCCATCTCCGATGCCAGCTATGAGGCCCAGGGAGCGCGGATCGTGCCGGGCGCGGAGGACGTCTGGGGCGGGACCGATCTGGTGCTGAAGGTGAAGGAGCCACAGCCCGAGGAGCTCCCGATGATCCGCCGCGAGATCACCCTTTTCACGTACCTCCATCTGGCGCCGGCCCCTGAGCTGACCCGCGGCCTCTGCGACTCAGGCGCCACCTGCGTCGCCTACGAGACGGTCGAGGACCGCGCGGGCCGGCTGCCGCTGCTCGCTCCGATGTCCGAGATCGCGGGCAAGATCGCCACCCAGGCCGGGGCCTTCATGCTCGAGAAGCCACTTGGCGGCCGGGGGATCCTCCTGGGAGGCGTGCCGGGGGTCGCCCCGGCGAACGTGATGATCATCGGCGGGGGCGCGGTCGGGATGAACGCCGCCTTCATCGCGATCGGGATGGAGGCGGACGTATTCGTGTACGACACCTCGATCGATCGGCTCCGCGAGCTCGACGTCGCGTTCGGCGGGCGCGCCTCCACCGTGTTCTCCTCGACGCTCGCGATCGAGGAGCGGCTGCCGACCACGGACCTCGTGATCGGAGCCGTGCTGCTGCATGGCGCGCGAGCCCCGCACGTGATCAAGCGCTCGCAGCTGAAGCTGATGCCGCGGCACGCAGTGCTCGTCGACGTCGCGATCGACCAGGGCGGCTGCTTCGAGACCTCGGCGCCCACCACCCACCGGAGCCCAACGTTCGAGGTGGACGGGGTCATTCACTACTGCGTGACCAACATGCCCGGCGCCGTCCCGATCTCGTCCACGTACGCGCTCACCAACGCAACTCTGCCCTACGTGCTGGCGCTCGCCGATCACGGCGTCGCCGAGGCGGCGCGGCGAGACCCAGGGCTGCGGATGGGAGTCAACGTCGCCGACGGCAAGGTCACGCACCCCGCGGTCGCGGAGGGTGTGGGCATGGACTACATCCCACCGGACGAGGTCCTCGGCATCGAGCCGCATGATGACCGTGGCCCCAGGGCCGACGGAGCCGGGGCCACGGCGAGTCGTGCTGCCCCCGGGGCCCATTGAGGGTCGAGATGGGCATGCAACAGTGAGAGCCAACGTGAAGAACTGAGGATGGAGGAGAGATGGCAACCGCCACGCGCACCGAGCTGAAGAACTTCATCGACGGGAAGTTCGTCGACCCCGCCGAGGGCAAGACCGAGGAGGTCCTGAACCCCGCCACCGGGGAGGTGATCGCCCAGGCGCCGCTGTCCAGCGCCGAGGACGTCGAACGCGCGGTTGCCGCTGCGCGCAAGGCATTCGACGGATGGGCGACGACCATTCCGGGCGAGCGGGCGCTCGCACTCCTGAAGCTGGCCGATGCGATCGAGGAGCACGCCGACGAGCTCGCCGACCTCGAGGCCGCGAATGCCGGCAAGCCCCGCAAGGCGTTCCTTGAGGACGAGATCCCGCCGATGGTCGACCAGCTTCGGTTCTTCGCCGGCGCGGCGCGCTGTCTGGAGGGCCGTGCCTCGGGCGAGTACCTGGAGGGCTACACGTCCATCATCCGCCGCGAGCCGGTCGGCGTGATCGGGCAGATAACGCCCTGGAACTACCCGCTGATGATGGCGATCTGGAAGATCGGCCCGGCGTTGGCCGCGGGCAACACGATCGTCCTGAAGCCCGCCGAGACGACGCCCGATCACGACGATCAAGCTGGCGGAGCTCGCGGCCGAGGTGCTTCCGGCCGGGGTCCTCAACGTGATCGGCGGCCATGGTGAGCCGGCGGGGTCGTCACTGGTCACCCACCCCGAGGTCGACATGGTCTCGCTGACCGGCTCGCCGGATACCGGGAAGTGGATCGCCAAGGCGGCGGCGGACACCCTGAAGCGAGTCCACCTGGAGCTCGGCGGCAAGGCCCCGGTGATCGTCTTCGACGACGTCGACATGCAGGCGGCGCTGGAGACGATCGCCGGAACCGGCTACTACAACGCCGGGCAGGACTGCACCGCCGCCACGAGGGTGCTCGCCTCCGCGGACGTCTACGACTCGGTCGTCTCGGGCCTCGCCGATGAGGCGAAGGGATATGAGATGGGGGACACAATGGCCGAGGGCACGACCCTCGGGCCGCTCAACTCTCAGCGCCAGCGCGAGCGGGTGGAGGCCTTCCTCGAGCGCAAGCCGAACCACGCCGAGATCGTGACCGGCGGCGAGGAGCCGGACCTCCCGGGCTTCTTCCTCGAGCCGACCGTGGTCGCCAACCTGAAGCAGGACGACGAGATGATCCAGAACGAGATCTTCGGGCCGGTGATCACCGTGCAGCGGTTCGACGACGAGGCGAAGGCGATCGAGTGGGGCAATGGGACGAAGTACGGGCTGGCGTCGTCGGTGTGGACCCGCGACGTCGGGCGTGCCCACCGGGTGGCCAACGCGCTGCGGTTCGGGTGCGTCTGGATCAACGACCACATCCCGCTCGCGGCCGAGATGCCACACGGCGGCTACAAGCAGTCGGGATACGGCAAGGACCTGTCGATGTACTCGCTCGAGGACTACACGAACATCAAGCACGTGATGGTCAGCTTGTCTTAGCTGGGGACGGATCCCTTGGGCGCAGGGATGCGCCCGGAAGAGCGCCGCGCCCGCTACGGGCGCGGCGCTCTGATCTTCCTGGGCCGACCCGACGTCCGTCCGGCTCTGGGCTCGCACAGTCGCGCGGGCCTCCGGATCGGGGCGCTGGTTGACATTCGACCCGGCCCCCGGGAGGAATAGCAACCAGCGCTTGGGCGTCCCCTTACCCAGCTCCTCGGGGTTGCTTCCCCTACCCAGCCAAATCGGGCCCGGGCGGCTGTGGTGGACGGCGACCCTCCGCGGTTGAGGCTGCTCAGACCGTCGCGCGGCGCCGCCAGGGAAGGCGGGAGCGGCGGCGGTCGCGCAGGATTCGGCCGGCGGCGTTGTGGCCGGCGGCCGCCATAACGCCGCCGCCCGGATGGGTCCCGGCCCCGCAGAGGTAGAGGCCATCGAGCGGGGTGGAGTACTGGGCGAGCATCGGCGAGGGGCGCATGAACGCCATCTGGTCGAGCCCCTGCTCACCCTGGAAGATGGAGCCGCCCACCAGCCCGAAGATTCGCTCGAGGTCCGGCGGGGCCAGCACCTCGCGCTCGAGGACCGCCCCGGGGACGTTGGGCGCGTAGCGGGCGAGGTGCTCGATGCAGGCGTCCGCGTAGCGCTCCCTGGCACCGCTCGCCCACCCCTCCTCCCCGGGTGGGCCGTACTGCGTGAACATCGTCATCACCCAGCGGCCGTCGTCGGTGAGACCGGAGTCGATCGCCGACGGCAGCTCGGCCTCCACGTAGGGCTCCGCCGCCGGCCGGCCGGCGAGGGCGTCCTGCCAGGCTCGTTCGAGGTAGTCGATCGAGGGGCAGAGGTTCACCCCGGTGCGCTCCAGCATGTGCTGCTGCTCGGCGGTCACGCCCTCGTAGCGCGGCGCCTCGCCCAGCACGAGGTTGATCTTCACCGACCCGCCGCGAGTGCGGTAACGGCGCATGTCGCTCACCACCTCGTCCGGGAAGTGCTCGGCCCCGGCGAGGTCGAGGATCGTGGTCTTGGGGTGAGCGCCGGAGGCCACGATGGGGGCCCGGATCTCCTCCCCGTCCGCGAGCGTGACGCCCACCACGCGACCGTCCCGCGCGTCGATCGATGCGACAGGCGCACCGGTGCGGATCTCGGCGCCGGAGGCTTCCGCCGAGCGGGCGAGCGCCTGGCTGATCGCGCCCATGCCGCCGATCACCTGGCCCCAGCCGCCCGAGATCCCGTCGATCTCACCGAGCGCGTGGTGGAGAAGGTTGTACGCGGTGCCCGGGGTCCGCGGTCCGGCCCAGACCCCCACGACCCCGGTCGACGCGATCGACCCCTTGAGCCCGTCGTGCTCGAAGGTGTCGTCGAGCAGGTCCGCGACCGACATGGTGAAGATGCGGACCAGGTCGTGGACGTCACGACGGCTGAGCCCGGCCGCACGAGCGCCCTCGCGGAGCAGCGACAGGAGGTCGGCGGGGTGTCGAGACCCCAAAGCCGGCGGCTCGCGCAACATCATCGGTCGCAGGAACGAGGCGGCCCGATCCAGCAAGTCCTCGAACCCCTCGTACGCCTCCCCATCGCGCTTCGAGAACGCCGCGATCGAGGATGCGGTGCGCGCGGGCTCGTTGAAGAAGAAGATCGGCCCATCCGCAGTGAGCGCGGCGTACGCCGGATCGAGGGGAACCGCTCGATAGCCATGGTCCCGCAGCCGCAGGTCCGAGACCACCTTGGGCTGGAGCATCGAGACCACGTAGCTGGCCCGCGAGACGCGGGCGCCGGGCCACACCTCCTCGGTCACGCAGGCGCCGCCGAGGATCGGGCGCCGCTCGAGCACGATCACGCGCAGGCCGCCACGCGCAAGGTAGGCGGCAGTCGTCAGGCCGTTGTGCCCCCCGCCGACGACGATCGCGTCGTACGAGCGCGGCGCGCTCGGAGCGGTCGCGGGGGCGGGCTTCGGGGTGTGCGTCGCGGCCTCGATCGCGGGCGAGTCTACACCATTCGTACGGTTGACTACAAGGTCAACAGGAAGGAGAAACCGGACCAAGGGCCGCGCGGGAGGGACCGCCGGTTGACCCCGAGGCGCCCAGGACTTAGGGTGGCCGCGAGGTCAATCCGATTCACGGAGGGAAGAGCATGGCCACCGCAAGCACACCGGCAGAGGGCGCGCGACAGGAGCTCCAGGGGTTCGAGGGGCGGCTGGTCGGCCCCGAGGATGCCGACTACGAGGACGCGCGCAAGGTCTACAACGCGATGATCGACAAGCGCCCCGCGTTGATCGCGCGCTGCGCAGGCCCCGACGACGTGGCCAAGGTCGTCGCCTTCGCAATCGACCACGATCTGCTCCTCGCCGTCCGCGGCGGTGGTCACAACGGCGCCGGGCTGGGCACGTGCGAGGGCGGCGTCGTGATCGACCTCTCGTCGCTCAACGACGTCGAGGTCGATCCGTCCGCCCGCACCGTTCGGGTTGGGGGCGGCGGCACGTGGGGTGAGGTCGACCAGGCGACGAACGAGCACGGCCTCGCCACCCCCAGCGGGATCATCTCGACCACCGGCGTCGGTGGCCTTACCCTCGGCGGCGGGCTCGGCCATCTGACCCGCAAGTGCGGCCTGGCGATCGACAACCTGCTCGAGGCGGAGCTGGTGTTGGCGAGCGGCGAGCGCGTCCGCGCGAGCGAGGACGAGCATCCCGACCTCTACTGGGCGATCCGCGGCGGTGGCGGCAACTTCGGCGTGGTCACCTCGTTCACCTTCCGCCTGCACGAGGTCGGCACGGTCATCGCCGGCCCGACGTTCTGGCCTGTCGAGGCGGGCGCCGAGGTGCTCTCGGTCTACCGCGAGTTCCTGCCCGGTGCGCCGCGCGAGCTGAACGGGTTCTTCGCCTTCGCCACGGTGCCGCCCGGTCCGCCGTTCCCCGAGGAGATCCACATGCGAAAGGTGTGCGGGGTCGTGTGGTGCTACGTCGGCGGCGAGGAGGACGCCGCGAAGGCGATGGCTCCGCTGCTCGAGCAACTGCCCGAACCGCTCCTACACGGTGTAGCAGCCGATGCCGCACCCGGCGCTGCAGAGCGCGTTCGACGAGGTCTATCCCCGGGGTGACCAGTGGTACTGGCGCGCCGACTTCGTCGAAGGAGATTCCCGATGAGGCGGTCGAGGTCGCACGCGCAGTACGGCGCCGAGATGCCGACGTGGAAGTCGACGATGCACCTGTATCCGATCGACGGCGCCGTCCACGACGTCGCGCGCGTCGGACACCGCCTGGGCCTACCGCGACGCGAATTGGGGCGCGGTGTTTGCCGGGGTCGACCCCGAGCCCGAAAACGTCGACGCAGATCCGGCGCTGGAGCGTCGACTACCAAGAGGCCCTGCACCCGACATCGGCGGGCGGCGCGTACGTCAACATGATGATGGACGAGGGGCAGGACCGGGTCCGGGCCAGCTACCTCGACAACTACGATCGCCTCGCGGCGATCAAGGCGACCTACGATCCGGACAACGTCTTCCGCGTCAACCAGAACATCGAGCCGTCCGCATCGGGAGGCTCCTAGCCGCGCCGGGCGACTGCGTCCACCGCCACACAGCCGTCGCGGTGGACCACCACCGGGTTGAGCTCGATCAGAGCCAGCCCGGACTCGAGCATCAGCGAGCCGATCGACGCCGCCATTGATGCGGCTGCGCGGACATCCGTAGGCGCTCGCCCGCGACCGCCCGCGAGCACGGCGGCACCCCGCAGCGAGCCAATCGCCGCCTCGACCCGCTCGGCGTCGGCGGGCAGCGGGACGATCGCGACGTCGTCGAGCGCCTCGGCCCACACGCCGCCCAGGCCGACCGCCAGGGCCGGGACGACCGCGTCCGCGCGTGCCGCGACCAGCAACTCGACGCCGCGGGGCGCCATCCGCTCCGCCAGCATCCGTCCACCCTCGGCCGCCGGCGAGGAGGAGAGGTCCCTGAACGCCTCGCGCGCCTGGTCCACCGTTCGAACGTCGAGGCGGAGCCCGTCCACGTCGCTCTTGTGCAGCAGCCCCGGGCTCGCCACCTTGACCGCTATCGGGCCGCCCAGCTCGTCGGCCGCCGCGGCGCATTCGTCCGCGCTGGCCACCACCCTGCCCTCGGGCACCGCGAGGCCAGCGGCCGCGAGCAGCTCCTTGGCCTCGATCTCGTCGATCCATCCGTCCGCTTCGGCGCCCTCGGGTTCGCGCCGCCGCGCCGCTCGCGCCGCGGCCGCGACCTCCCGCAGGCGGCGCGGATCGGCGGCCGCAAGGCGCACCGCCTGCGCGCACGCCAGCGCGGTCCGCAATCCCGCGATCGCGGGCACGCCGCGATCGGCGAGCTCGCCGCTCGCCTCGTCGTCGATCAGGTCGGGCAGCGTCGAGGCGACCAAGGTCGCGGCCTCGGTCTCGGCCGCGCCGGCGACGATCCCCGCGCGAACCGCGGCCCAGCTGGCCGCCGCCTCGGGCGCCAGTCCCTGGGGGTGGTCGTAGAGGATCAAGAGCTGATCGACGGCCGGGTCGTCCCCGACGGCCACCGTGATCCGGCGAAGCAGCTCGGTGTCCCCCCAGATCATCGCCGTGTAGTCGAGCGGGTTGCCGACCGTCGCGGCCTCCGGCAGAAGCTTCGTCAGCCGCGCGCGCGTGCCGGGCGCCAGCTCGGGCAATCCTGCGCCGACGCGCGCGGCCTCGTCGGCGGCGATGCTCGAGTCGCCGCCCGAGCAGGTGAGTACCGCGAGCCCGCCGTCGCCGCGCGGCCGCGCCCGCGGCTCGGCCAGCGCGCGAGCGAGCTCGAGCAGCTCGTGAGGATCGTGCGCCCAGGCGGCGCCAGCCTCCTCCACGAGCGCCCGGAAGACCCGGACGTCACCCGCGACTGCGCCCGTGTGGGCGGAGGCTGCCCGCGCACCGGCCTCCGAAGCGCCCGCCTTCAACACGGCCACCCGCACTCCGCGCTCGGCGCAGCGCGCGAGCGCCTCCGCCAGGCGCTCGCCGTCTCCATCCTCCTCGAGGAACATCGCCACCGAGCCCACGCCGTCGCGCTCGCAGACTGCCTCGAGCCAATGGCTCGCGTCGAGCACGGCCTGGTTGCCGGTGGAGAGAACCGTGTGGTAGCGGATCCCGCGCCGGGAGCCGAGGGCGTTGACGGCGACGTTGCCGCTCTGGGAGACCATCGCCACGCGGCCCGGTTCCAGCGGCGCGACCGAGTCGCCCCACATCGGTGCCCGCGAGGCGACCGCGAAGATGCCGTTCCCGTTCGGGCCGCACACGGGCAGTCCGCCGGCAGCGGCCGCCTCGCGAAGCTCCCGCTCGAGCTCGCGTCCGCTCTCGATCTCACCGAAGCCGGCCGAGATCACGATCGCCCCACCGCACCCGTGGCCGACCGCGTCGCGGATCACGGCGGCACGCCGGGCGCCGGAATGGCGATGACCACGGCGTCGACGGGCGCCGGGAGGTCGCTCACCGAGGCACGCAAGGCCGCCCGTGCACCTCGGTGCGCCTCGGATTGACGCCCCAGACCTCGCCGGCGAACCGGGCGCGAGCCAGGTTGCGGAGCACGATGTCTCCGTAGGAGCCGGGACGGTCGTTGGCCCCGACCACGGCGATCGAGCGCGGCTCGAGCAGCGGGGCGAGATCGAGGGCTGGGGGGCGGGGGCTCTGGATCGCTTCCGGAAGGCCCACTAGTCAGTGGAGGATGCGCTCCACGCCTCGCCGCTCGAGGCCTCTGGCCACGATCAAGCGCTGGATCTCGCTGGTGCCCTCCCAGATCCGGTCCACGCGAAGCTCGCGCAAGAGGCGCTCGGCGACGTTCGAGCGCAGGTAGCCACGCCCTCCGAACGCCTGCACGCAACGGTCCGCGCAGCGCCAAGCCGCCTCGCTGGTGAACAGCTTCGCCATCGACGCCTTGTGATGGACGATCTTGGGATCGGCTCCAGCGTCGGCGAGGGATGCGACGGTCAGGGTCAGCAGGCGCCCCGCGGCCGCGTCGGCGGCCGAGTCGGAGAGCGGGAACGACACACCCTGGTGGTCGTAGATCCGTGATCCACCCTGGTCGCGATCGACGGCCCATGCGACCGTCTCGTCGAGCAGCCGCCACATCGCCCCTCCGCAGCGGGCGGCGATGCCCAGTCGCTCCTCCGTGAACCAGGAGCGCTGCAGCTCGTCGCCGCCGCCGACGCCTCCGATCACGTCCTGCTCGCTCACCTCGACGTCGCGAAAGCGGATCGTCGGATGGCCCTCCGGGTAGTTGTGGGTGTAGGCGGGGTTCTCGACGATCTCGACCCCCGGCCGATCGCGGTCCACCACGAACAGGGTGGGCAGCCGGTCGGGGCCGTCGGTGACGTTGGCCATGACCACGTACACCGCGGCCACGTCCCCGGCGGTGACGAACCACTTCTCCGCGTTGAGCCGGAAGCCGGCCTCGGTGCGCTCCGCGGTGGCAGTGATCGCCGATGGGTCCGAGCCGGCGTCCCGCTCGGTGACCGCGTAAGCGTCCTTGAGCTCCCCGCGCAGCGCGGGGCGAAGGTAGCGATCGATCTGCTCGGCGCTTGCGTGGGCCCAGACGTTGTAGGCGTTGGGCACGCACCAGTGGATGGCGTTCGTCGTGCGTCCGTACTGCTCCTCGACCAGCGCCCATTCGAGCCTGGTCCACCCCTGACCGCCGTGCTCGCGAGCGTGCATGCCGCCCTGGCAAGCCCGGCATCGATCGCCTCCCGCCGCACGTCGGCGATCACGTCGTCGGGCAGCCGTCCGCCCAGGCGCTCGGCCTCCTCCTCCAGGGGCATCAGCACGTCCTCCGCGAAGCGGCGCGCCCGCTCCTGCAGCCCGAGCGCCTGCTCGTCGAGCTCGATCGGGAACGAACCGGGGACGCGGGACGGGCGGTCGAGCGACTTGACCTCCATGCTCGCCGCAGACTAACATGCGATTGACTACAAGGTCAACCCGCCCGCAAGAGGCCCCGGGCGGGAGGCCACAAAGGCCCGAGAACGACGATCAGGAGGCCGAGTTGAGCACCGAATCGCCCACCACGCTGAACCTCGATCCGCGCGAGATCGAGGCCACCCTCCAACCCCTGGAGCGCGCCACGATGCTGCCGCCGCGGGCATTCGTGGATCCGAGCGTGTTCGAGTGGGAGCTTCGGACGATCTTCAGGGGCTGGGTGTGCGTGGGCCATGCCTCTCGGGTGGCCGAGCCCGGCAGCTACCTGATGCGGGAGCTCGGCGCCGACAGCGTGGTCGTGATGGGGGGGCAGGACGGGCGAACCCACGCCTTCCTCAACGTCTGCCGCCACCGGGGGGCGAGACTGATCTCCGACGCCGAGGGGAGCGTTCGGCGACGGGTCCAATGTCCCTACCACGCCTGGTCATACGGATTGGACGGCGAGCTCAAGGCGACCCCGCACATGGACGAGGTCGAGGACTTCGACCCGTCGTGCTGGGGGCTGATGCCGGTCCGTGTGGCGACCGTCGGCGGCCTGGTGCTGGTCGACCTGAGCGGCGAGGCGCCCGAGATCGAATCCCATGTGGGGGAGCTCGCGGGGTACCTCGAGCGCTACAGCGCCGGGTCGCTCGAGCGGGCGGGCCAGATCGAGTACGAGGTCGAGGCCAACTGGAAGGCGATCGCCGAGAACTACAGCGAGTGCCTGCACTGCCCGGGCGTTCACCCCGAGCTGAACGCGCTCAGCAACTACATGAGCGGGGAGGTGATGGAGGGCGCCGGCGCGTGGTGCGGCGGCTCGATGACCCTGACCGAGGGCGCCGCGACGATGGGGCGCGAGGGAGGCCACGCCCACCAGCGCCCCGCGATCGAGGGGCTCGCCGGGGATGACCTGAACACGGTCCTGTACTTCGTCCTGTTCCCGAACGCGCTCGTCTCCCTTCACCCCGACTACGCGATGCTCCACACGCTGTGGCCCCGCTCGGTGGATCGCACCGAAGTGGTCTGTGAGTGGTTCTTCGAGCCCGCGACGATCGCCGCGATGGCTTCGATCCCTCCGACGCGATCGAGTTCTGGGATCAGGTCAACCGCGAGGATTGGCACGTCTGCGAGCTGACGAACAAGGGGGTTCGCACCCACGGATACGTCGCCGGTCGCTACTCGGGCGAGGAGGTGGACGTGCACGCATTCGACGTCATGGTGGCCGACCGCTACATGGAGGCGTTGCGCGAGCCCGAGGCCGGTGCCGGCGTGAGAGGTCGCGCTGGGAGGGGCGGCAGAGGAGGAAGGGGCCGATGAACGAGATCGCGGCGAAGCTGGGAGAGGTCGGCCTTCCACAGCCGGTGGCGGAGCTCGCCAACCGGGACTGGGACGCGATCGTCGTCGGAGGAGGCCACAACGGGCTCACGGCCGCGGCCTACCTCGCCCGCGCCGGCCGCTCCGTGCTCGTGCTCGAGCGACGAGAGCGGTTGGGGGGCGCATGCACCCTCGAGCGGCCCTTCTCCGATGAGCGGTTCGTCGTCAGCCCCTGCGCCTACGTCGTCGGCCTGCTCGACGACGTCGTGATCCGCGAGCTCGAGCTCGAACGCCGCGGCCTCCGGTACTGGATGGCCGACCCGAACCTCTGGGTGCCGTTCGACGACGGCACCGCCTTCGGCCAGTGGATCGATGCCTCTCGCACCCAGGCCAACCTCGAGGAGCTGGGGGTCTCGGCGAAGGACATCGAGGGCTATTGGGCGTACGAGGAGCTGTTCGACGAGGTCCGCCGCAAGCTGCGACAGGGGGAGCGCGACAGCTGGATCGGCGACTCGCCCACACGCGCCGAGATCGAGGAGCTGCTCGACGGCGATGCCGGCATGATCGACCTGTTGTTCGAGGCATCGATCGCCGACGTCCTGGACGACCACCTCTCGGACGAGCGCCTGAAGACGGCCCTCTTCGGCCAGGGCATCATCGGCACCTGGGGCGGGCCCACGGGACCCGGGCACCGCCTCGATCAAGCTGATGCACTTCCAGGGCGACATGGCCGGCCAGGGGCCGCTCTGGGGATACGTCGAGGGCGGCATGGGAATGGTCAGCTTCGCGATCGCCGACGCCGCGCGGGAGGCGGGCGCGACGCTCGCCTGCGGCGTTCCCGTGGCGGAGATCGTCCCCGGAGAGGGCGTCGCGCTCGAGGACGGCACCTCGCTGCGGGCCGACACCGTGATCTCGAACGCGGATCCGAAGCGAACCCTCGCGATGCTCTCGGCATACGACCTCGACGACGCCTTTCGCGAGCGGCTCGAGCGCTGGAAGGTCCGCAGCCCGGTGGTCAAGTTCAACGCCGCACTCGATCGGCTGCCGAATTGGAGCGCCGCGCCGGGTGAGTCATGGCCGGCGCGAGCGACGATCGACGTCACGGGGACGATCGACGACGCGCAGCGAGCGTTCGAGGCCGCGGAGCGGGGTGAGCCGGCCGTCGCCTTCGGGGAGATCTACATCCAGACCGGATACGACCCCAGCCCCGCCCCGGAGGGCAAGCACCTGCTGAGCGTCTTCGGCCAGTACGCGCCCTACGAGCTCGCCGACGGCAGCTGGGACTCGCGCCGCGAGGAGGTCGCCCGCCAGTTCATCGAGCTGATCGACCGCTTCGCCCCCGGATTCGAGGACTGCCTGTCCGAGTACGAGGTCCTGGGCCCTCCCGACATCGAGTCCCGGATCGGGCTGACGGGCGGGAACATCTTCCAGGGAGAGGTGACGCCGGACCAGATGTGGGAGGGCAGGTTGCCGGCCCGCACGCCGGTCCCCGGCCTCTACATGTGCGGGGCGGCCACCCACCCGGCGGGCAGCGTGATCGCCCTCAACGGGCGAAACGCGGCGGCCGCGGTCCTCGCCGACGCGGGGGTCGCGCTGGCGGCGGCGTAGAGCTCGGGGCCTCATGGCGGCGGTCACCTCCGTATCCGAGAGCACCAGGGCGCGCATCCTCGAGGCGGCCTGCGACCTGATCGCGGCGGAGGGCATCGACGAGGTGAGGATCGCGCGGGTCGCGACGCGGGCCGGCGCCTCAACCGCGCTCGTGCACCACTACTTCTCGACCCGCGAGGAGCTGCTCGAGCAGGCCCTGATCCACTCGTTCGAGCGGGCCGGCGAGGAGCGCTTCGGCGAGCCGGCGGAGGAGGATGAGACCGCCACCGAGGCTCTCGCTCAGGCGATCGCCGACTGCCTGCCACTCCCGGGGCCGCAGGAGCGCGAGTGGGTGCTGTGGGTGGAGCTGTGGCTGCGCGCCGTGCGGGACCCCGGGCTGCGCCCGGTCGCCGCCCGTCTGTACGAGCGCTATCGCCGCTGGATGGCGGCCCTGATCCGGGCCGGGGTCGAAAGCGGCGAGTTTCGCTGCCGACACCGACAGCGAAGCGGTCGCCGACGTGGCCATGGCGCTGCTGGACGGTGCCGGCGTCCGCGCCCTGCTCGACGATCCGGCGATGGACGTCGAGGCCGCCCACGCCCTGGTCGCCGAGCGGCTTGCGGCCGAGCTCGGGATCGAGCCCGCCGCGCTGCGGGGCTAGGGCAACCGTCCGGATCGCGCGTGTACAGGTCGGCGACCTGCGGACTCGCAGCGTTGGACCTCCCGGCGCTTGCCCCGGGCACCCGACGGGTGTAAGTTGAATCAGCCATTCAGCTTCGTCAGGAGGAGAGGCGGACGCTTGATTTGAGCCCGCGGCCGCAGATCGATCACATCCGCAAGCCCCAGATCCTCGAGGCCGCCGCCGAGGTGATCGCCGAGCGCGGGCTCGCCTCCACCCGTATCGCCGACGTCGCCGAGCGAGCCGGCACCAGCCCTCCCGCGGTCCTCTACTGGTTCGAATCGAAGGACGATCTGCTGACCGACGCGCTGATCGTCGACGAGGACCGCTTCTACGGCGTGATAACCGAGCGCCTGGCCGTGCTGGACGCACCCTCGCGACCGGCTGCGCCTGCTGATCGAGGCGTACGCCGCCGAATACGACTGCAAGCTGTGGATGGAGCTGTGGGGCAGGGCGCTTCGCGATCCGGGCGCCGCCTCCGCCCGCCAGCGCCTCGACGACCGCTGGCGCGACCAGATCGCCGAGGTCATTCGAGACGGGCAGGCACCTCGGCGAGTTCGCCGAGGGCGACGCCGACGACGTGGCGGCGATCCTGGGCTCCCTGCTCGACGGGCTCGCCGTCCAGGCGACGGTGGGCGATCCGGGCTTCCCCGCCGAGCGGATGCGCGACCTGGCCGTCAAGGCCGCCGAGCTGATCCTCGGATGCGAGCTGGCCCCGCTCGATCGGCGAGGCCCTGGCGGTCGACTCCGGAGACGGGCCGTGACGCCGCGGCTCGGTCGCCCGCCCGCCGGGACCCGGCAACGGGCGCTCCTGGCGAGCTCTGGACCCCCGAGACCTGGACGATGAGACGTCGCGAGCTGCTCCAGGCCGGCGCCGGCCTGGCGCTGGGCGCCGCGCTCGCGGGCTGCGGGATCGGGCGCGGCATCCAGGGGGACGTCAACCGGAGGATCGAGCCGAAGGTGGACGGCGACCTCTTCTACTTCAACTACTCCCAGTACATCGACCCGGCGCTCGTGAAGGAGTTCGAGAAGCGCTACGACGTGCGCGTGATCGAGTCCTACTTCGACTCGATGGAGGGGATGCTGGCGAAGCTCCGGGCGGGCAACGCCTACGACGTGATGTTCCCCACGGCCGAGTACGTGCAGCGACTGATCCAGCAGGAGCAGCTGCTTCGGATCCCGCGCGACAAGCTCGAGAACCTCGACAACATCTACAGCTACTTCGACGATCCCTGGTACGACCCCGACTCCGCGCACTCGGTCCCCTACGCGCTCTACATCACCGGGATCGGCTACCGGGCGGACATCCTGGACAACATGACCGGCTCCTGGGACGACCTCGGCAACGAGGAGGCGGCGGGGCGGATCTACGTGCTCGACGACTACCAGGAGGCGCTCGCCGCGGGCAACCTGCGAAACGGCTACGACATGAACACGGTGGTGGAGTCGGAGCTGGACGCGACCAAGGACTGGCTGGTGGGCCTGAAGCCGCATCTGCGCGGCTTCTCGGTGGACACGATCACGAACATGTCGAGCGGCAACGCCTGGATCCAGCACCTCT
Source organism: uncultured bacterium (assembly GCA_963758865.1). Taxonomy (GTDB): domain Bacteria; phylum Actinomycetota; class Thermoleophilia; order Solirubrobacterales; family 70-9; genus AC-56. The sequence goes on from CAVWWY010000001.1 coordinate 19,379, forward strand.
GGAACGGGGACATCGTCAACATCCGCTACCGGGTCGACGACCCCGATGCCTACCAGTTCGAGAAGATCACGCAGGACGGGTTTCCGGTCGGCAGCGACACGATGGTGATCCCGGTCAACGCGGAGCACCCGGGCACGGCGCTTCTGTTCATCGACTTCATGCTCGACCCCAAGAACGCCGCGCAGAACGTCGCCTGGAACGGCTACCCGATGCCCAACCGCGGCCAGGACGAGACGTTCGACAAGCTGGCCAAGGGCGACCCGAACATCGTCGTCACCACCGACGACCTCGAGGGCGGCGAGCAGTTCGCCAACCTCCCGCAGGACGAGCGCGAGCTGTGGACCAACACGTTCCTCGAGGTCAAGGCGTCGTGACGCGAGCCGAGGGTCTATGAGCGAGAACCGCTTCGCGCACCTGATGCTGGCCCCGGCGGGGCTGTGGCTGCTGCTGCTGTTCGCGGTCCCGCTGGGCATCGTCCTGGCGGTCTCCCTGGGGACCACGGACCCCGTGTACCAGGCGGTCTACGGCTGGCACCCACAGAACTTCGCCGACGTGTTCGACCCGCTGTTCGCGCCGGTGCTGCTGCGCTCGGTCGGCTACGCGCTCGCCACCGTGGTCCTCTGCCTGCTGATCGGCTACCCGATCGCCTACTACATCGCCCGCTTCGGCGGTCGCTGGAAGACGCTGTTGATCGCGGTCGTGGTGCTGCCGTTCCTGGTCAACTACCTGGTTCGCACCTACGCCTGGGTGGCGATCCTCTCCGACGAGGGACTGGTGAACGGGATCCTCACCGACGCCGGCATCACCGAGAACGGGGTCCGCCTGGTCAACACCTCGTGGGCCGTGATCGGCGGCCTGGTCTATGGCTACCTCGCGTTCATGATCCTGCCGCTGTACGCGGCGCTCGACCGCATGGACCCCTCCCTGATCGAGGCCGGCAAGGACCTCTACGGGACTCGCTGGCAGACCTTCTGGCACGTCACCTGGCCGGCGGCTTTCCAGGGGGTGGTCGCCGGGTTGCGTGCTGGTCTTTCTTCCCGCCGTCGGCGACTTCATCTCCGCCCAGCTGCTCGGCGGCCCGGACACCTACATGGTCGGGAACCTGATCCAGCAGCAGTTCCTCGAGGCTCAGAACTGGCCCTTCGGAGCCGCGCTGACGATCGTGATGATGGGCTTCCTGCTGATCTGGATGCTGATCTACGTGCGCTCCACGGCGCGGGCTCCCGGGAGGCAACGCCTGAGATGAGGTGCTTTAGCACCGAAACAGGCGTGTCAGGGCGCCGCAGGCGCCCGAAGAGATTCAAGGGATGAGGTGTAACTCATGAGTGCCGAAGGGTGGGCCGCGAGGCTGCCGCTGGCGCGGCGACGCGCCGGGCGCCGGCGCCGGCGCGACTTCGACCGGCCCCGCTTCCTGCGCGCGTTCTTCCTCGTCTTCGTGTTCTTCAGCTTCGCGCCGCTGGCGATCGTGGCGCTGTTCTCGTTCAACTCCACTCCGTCGCTGCAGAACTTCACCGGCTTCAGCCTGCAGTGGTACGACGAGTTCTTCAGCAGCGTCAGCCTCCGCGAGTCGCTGATCGCCAGCATCGAGATCGGGTTGGTGACGATGATCGTCGGCACCGTGCTTGGCACCACCCTCGCCTTCGCGCTCGTTCGCGCCCGGTCGCGGCCCGCGACGGCCAGCAACGTCCTCATGCTGATCCCGCTCGTCACTCCGGAGATCGTCGCCGGCGTCTCCGCGCTGCTGTTGTTCACCCAGATCGGCATGGATCTCTCGCTGCTCACGATCATGATCGCCGAGATCACCTTCTCGATCTCGTTCGTGACCGTGATCGTGCGAGCGCGGCTGTCGGCGTTGAACCGCGAGGTCGAGGAGGCGGCGCTGGATCTCGGCGCCACCCGCATGCAGACCGTCCGCCTGGTCGTCCTGCCCGCCCTGTGGCCCGCGATCATCGCCTCGGCGCTGCTGATCTTCGCGCTCAGCTTCGACGACTTCGTGATCGCGTTCTTCACGACCGGCGAGTCCCCGACGCCGCTGCCCGTCCAGATCTACTCCTCGATCCGCTTCGGCGTGCGGCCGACGATCAATGCGATCGGGACCTTGATGCTGGTGATCTCGTTCCTGATCATTGCGTTGGCCGTGGCGTTGCCGCGCCTGCTGGGCCGGCACGAAGAGGAGAATGTGCTGATCGGAGGAGAGAGCCGCATGACTGCGAACGAAACAACCACAGGCACGGCCGTTCCGACAACCAGCGGCGACGGCACACGCGAGGAGGCGATCCGCTTCGAGGGCGTGACGAAGCGCTTCGGCTCCACGGTCGCGGTCGACGACCTCACCCTGTCGATCCGGCGCGGCGAGTTCTTCTCGCTGCTCGGGCCGTCCGGGTGCGGGAAGACGACCACGCTGCGCATGGTCGCCGGATTCGAGCAGCCGACCGAGGGGAGCGTCTACCTGGAGGGCGAGCCGGTGGACGACGTCCCCCCCTACTCGCGGAACGTCAACACCGTGTTCCAGAGCTACGCCCTGTTCGAGCATCTCGACGTGGAGGGGAACGTCTCCTTCGGGCTGAAGCGCCGCAAGGTGGCCGGCGACGAGATCCGCAGCCGCGTGGCGGAGGCGCTCGAGCTCGTCCAGCTCACCGGCCGGGAGCACGCCAAGCCGCGCCAGCTCTCGGGGGGCCAGATGCAGCGCGTGGCGCTCGCCCGTGCGCTCGTCAACCGCCCGGCGGTGCTGCTGCTCGACGAGCCGCTCGGCGCGCTCGACCTGAAGCTGCGCAAGCAGATGCAGGTCGAGCTGAAGGAGATCCAACGCGAGGTCGGGATCACCTTCCTCTACGTCACCCACGACCAGGAGGAGGCCCTGGCGATGTCCGACCGGATCGCGGTCATGGACGGCGGGGTCGTCCAGCAGTGTGGCCCGCCCGAGGAGATCTACGAGAACCCCCAGAAGACGTTCGTCGCCGGGTTCATCGGGGTCTCCAACCTGCTTCCGGCCACGGTGGAGGGCGAGGGCGTGCGCCTGCAGACCGGCGAGCTGTTCCCCTCGACCCTCCCCGATGGCTGCGAGCAGGGCGCGTCGGTCTACTGCTCGGTGCGCCCGGAGAAGATCTTCCTGGACGACCTCGAGGACGGCATGGTCTCGGTCGAGGGCGAGATCGTGGAGCGGATCTACCTCGGCACCACGACCCAGGTGATCGTCGAGTTGGCGCCCGAGCGTGCGGATGGTCGCGCTGGAGCAGAACACCGCCCGCTCGCTGGCCGACGACCGTTGGGAGATCGGCGAGCGCGTCAGGCTCGGATGGCACCCGGAGCACGCGCAGGTGCTCCGTTAGCGAGCGGCTCCAGCGAACACCAAGCGAGCAACGAAACGGAGCGAACGGACGATGGCAACCGCGACCCTGACCAAGCTGCAGAACTTCATCGACGGCCAGACGGCGGATCCCGCCGAGGGGCGAACCGAGGAGGTGCTGAACCCGGCGACCGGCAGAGCCGTTCGCGGAGGCGCCGGTCTCGAGCGCCGAGGACGTCGACCGGGCGGTGGCGGCGGCGCGGCGGGCCTTCGATTCCTGGTCGCGGACCACGCCGCAGGCCCGCTCTGAGGCGATTCTGCGACTGGCCGACGCGATCGAGGATCACGCCGAGGAGCTCGCCGAGCTCGAGTCGGCGGACGCCGGCAAGCCGCTCGCCTCGGTGCATCGACGAGGAGATGCCCGGCAACGTCGACAACCTGCGGTTCTTCGCCGGCGCGGCCCGGTGCCTGGACGGCATGGCCGCCGGGGAGTTCGTGGACGGGCGGACCTCGATCATCCGCCGCGAGCCGGTGGGCGTGGTCGGCCAGATAACCCCGTGGAACTACCCGCTCTCGATGGCGGTGTGGAAGCTCGGGCCGGCGCTCGCCACCGGCAACACGGTCGTCCTGAAGCCGGCCGAGAACACTCCGGTGACCACCCTGCGCCTCGCCGAGCTGGCCGCCGAGATCTTTCCGCCGGGGGTGCTGAACGTGGTCGGCGGCCACGGCGACCCGGCCGGCGCGGCGCTCGTCCGCCACCCGGACGTGGACATGGTCTGCCTCACGGGCTCGCCCGGGACGGGCAAGTGGATCGCCCGCGAGGCGGCGGACACGCTGAAGAGGGTCCACCTCGAGCTCGGCGGCAAGGCGCCGGTGATCGTCTTCGACGACGCCGACCTCGATGCGGCGGCAGAGACGATCGCCGAGTGCGGCTACTTCAACGCCGGCCAGGACTGCACGGCGGCGTGCCGGGTGCTCGCGGGGCCGTCGGTCTACGAGGACCTCGTCAGCGGGCTCGTCGAACAGGCCACCGCGCGCGTGATGGGCGACACGTCCTCGCCGAAGACCACCCTCGGCCCGCTGATCTCACAGAGCCAGCGCGAGCGCGTCGAGGGGTTCCTCGAGCGAAGGTCCGCCGGCGCGGAGATCGTCACCGGCGGCTCCGAGCCCGACCTTCCCGGCTTCTTCCTCGAGCCGACGGTGGTGGCGGGCCTCGAGCAGGAGGACGAGATGGTCCAGAACGAGGTCTTCGGCCCGGTGATCACCGTGCAGCGCTTCGACGACGAGGCTCGGGCGATCGCCTGGGCCAACGGCACGCGGTATGGCCTCGGCTCGTCGGTGTGGACCCGCGACGTCGGCCGCGCGCACCGGGTCGCCAACGCGCTGCGGTTCGGCGTCGTGTGGATCAACGACCACATCACCTTCTGCTCGGAGATGCCGCACGGCGGCTACAAGGAGTCCGGCTACGGCAAGGACATGTCCGTCTACGCGCTCGAGGACTACACCCAGATCAAGCACGTGATGGTGAACCTGGACTGAGATGCGCGCCGTCGTCACGGCGCCGCGGTCGCCTCGGCGATCTCGCCCTCGCCCTGGGCGGCGCGACCGGCGGTGGCGCCACCCTCCTCGCGGGTCAGCCGTGGGCCAGGTAGACGGGGATGATCGAGATCAGGACCACGATCACCGCGACGACGTTGATGATCGGAAACTGCTGGCCGCGGAAGAGGTTGGTGAAGATCCAGACGGGAAGCGTCTTGCTCGCCGGCCCCGATGGTGAAGTTGGTGACGATGATCTCGTCGAAGGAGAGGGCGAAGGCGAGCAGTCCGCCTGCGACCAGCGCGGTCCGCATGTTCGGCAGGGTGATGTGGCGGAAGGTCTGCCAGGTGTGGGCGCCGAGGTCGGCCGAGGCCTCCTCGAAGGAGCGCCGAGACCCGCCGCAGCCGGGCGATCACGTTGTTGTAGACGACCACGATGCAGAAGGTGGCGTGGCCGACGACCACCGTGAACAGCCTGAGGTGATGCCGAAGACCTGCGGTGAAGGTGTTGCTGAGGGCGATCCCGGTGACGATGCCCGGCAGGGCGATCGGGATCACCACCAGGAAGGAGATCGGTCTCTCGGCCGAAGAAGCGGTACCGGGCGACGCCAAGCGAGGCGAGGGTTCCGAGCAGCAGTGCGATTACGGTCGCGAGCGCCCCGACCTTGACCGAGTTGACGAAGGCGTCCGGGCGCCTGGTTGTCGATCGCCTCGCCGAACCACTCGGTGGTGAGGCTCTCCGGCGGCCACTTCAGCGTGATCCCGCTGTTGAACGCGTAGATCGCGATCACGATCAGGGGGATGTAGATGAAAGCGAGCGTGATCCCCACCCCGACCCTCAGCAGCCGCCTGTTGCCGGCGAGACCCTACAGGTGCTCGAACGCGCCGAGCCGGCGAGCGATCAGCAGGTAGACGACCATCACCAGCATCGGCACCGTCGCGAAGGCCGAGGCGAGGGGCAGATTGTTTCGATGTTGTCGCGACGACGTTCCGATCACCTGGGTGTGCCGGGGCGACCAGCGAAGGGGTGATGTAGTCGCCCAGGGTGAGCGAGAAGGTGAAGATCGAGCCGGCGACGACTGCCGGGAAGACGAGCGGCAGGACCACCCGCCTGAACGTGTCAGGGGTGCGCGCCGAGGTCGTCGGAGGCGTACAGCAGTGAGTCCGGGATCCGCTCCAACCCTGCGTAGATCGGCAGGATCATGAACGGGAGCCAGAGGTAGCTCTCCACGATCCAGACGGCGGTGAGCCCAAAGCCGGGACCGCTGAGGCCGATCGGATCCAGCGCCCAATTGAGCACCCCGCCCTCGGACAGCATCGTCTGCCAGGCATAGATCTTGACCAGGAAGAAGGACCACAGCGGCAGCAGGACCGCCACACCAGCAGCGCCCTTCTCCGCGGGCCGGCGAGCTTCGCCATGTAGAAGGCGATCGGGAAAGCGAGGAGCGCGTCGGTGAGGGTCGCGGCTGCGGCGAGCCCGATTGTCCGCAGAGCGACGTCCTTGTAGACGAATTGGTCGATGAGGTCTTTGTAGTTGTCGAGCGAATAGCTCCGGTTGATCTCGCCGCTGAGCGCATCGACGCTCCAGAAGCGACGCGATCAAGAGCACGCCCAGCGAGCCCAGGTAGCCGATCACCAGCCAGCCGATCGGGCCGGCCAGCAGCGCTCCTACCTGGAGCCGGTAGCGGCCGTGGAAGAGGTCGGCGAGCCTGCGGCCCACCGACCTCTTCGGCGCTGACGCTAGTGCGTCAGCAGCTTCCACGACCTGGATCACCGGATGCGACGACTCACCCCTTGATCTCGGTCCAGGCCGAGACCCACTCGTTGTTGTCCTTGCATACCTCGCCGCGGTCATCGCCGCAGTCCGCCACCGGAGTGATCCAGTAGTAGACCTTGTCCCAGAACTCCGGGTCCGCGGCGTGGTAGTTGTCGCAGAACTTCGGGTCGGGCGGGAACTCGAGTGCTTTGGTGGCCTTCTCGAACGTCGCAGGCTCGCACGACTTGCTCTGCGCCGGCGCCTCGCCGAAGTACTGCGCGACCTCTGCATTGGCCAGCGGGGAGACGATGTGGTCCATCCACTTGTACATGCAATTGGGATGGCCGCCTGGGAGCAGATCATCCAGGTGTCGGACCACCCGGTCGCGCCCTCCTCGGGGAGGAAGCCCTGGCTGCAGGGCTCGCCGCACCGGCGCGTTGTCGGCCTGCAGCGCGAAGTACTGGTACTGCCAGGACGTTCCCACGACGACGTCCCGTTGGCGAACGACTGGATCTGCTTCGCAGCGTCGAGCCAGTACTCGCCGACGTTCGGCTGCTGCTCCTTGAGCAGATCGACCGCCGCGTTGAACTGTTCCTCGTCCAGCTCGTACGGGTTGTCGATCCCCAGATCCGGCTGGTGCGCCTTCAGGTACACGGCGGCGTCGGCGATGTAGACCGAGTCGTCGTAGACCAGATCTGGCCCTTGTACTTGGACGCCTGCTTCGGATCCAGGATCACGCCCCAGGACTTCGGGCTGGGCTTGACGCATCGGTGTTCCACACCAGCAGGTTCGCCCCACGCCCGTGGGGACGCCGTAGTTGACGCCGTCCAAGGTGTTGTAGGGCTGGTTCTTGAGGTCGTCGAAGATCGTCGCGTAGTTCGGGACCAGATCCAGGTTGACCGGGTCGACGTCGCCGCCGGCCACCAGGCGCAGCGAGGCGTTGCCGGAGGCCGAAACGCCGTCCTACTGGCCGGTTCGCATCAGGTCGACGATCTCGTCGGAGGTGCCGGCCTCCTTGACGTTGATCTGGCAGCCGGTCTGCTTCTCGAAGTCGCGACTGCCACGGGTCGGTCGACGTAGCCGGGCCAGGCGATCAGGTTCAGCTGGCCCTCGCCCTTGCCGACCGACTGCAGCTCTGCGCTGGCGGTCGCCGTCCCATCGTCGTCATCGCCGCATCCGATCCCGACCATCGCCGCGATCAGCCCCACCGCGCACATCCAGCGCCACCCTCGCCGGATGGCCAGCTCGTTGTCCTCTCACTGGGGGTCCTCCATTCGTGTGTCCGGGTCCTCTTGGACGGCGACCGTCTGCTCGGTCGCCATCCGACCGTCACCTGGCGCCCGCGCTGCTCGAGCGCGTCCGCGGAGGACGTCTCGAGGTTCTGGCGGACGACCTGAAGCTCCCCGCCGGCTTCGAACTCGACCAGGTACCGGGTCACCATCCCCGCGTAGGCGACGTTCCGGATCAGCCCCTCGCTCGGTGTGCAGCCCTGGCGCGTCATCCGTGGACTCGAGGAGCCGGATCTTCTCGGGCCGCACCGTGAAGCGCCTGCCGTCCCGCTCCAGCACGTTGGAGACCCCGACGAAGCCGGTCACGAAGCGGGTTGCCGGGCGCTCGTAGATCTCGGCGGGCTCGCCGACCTGCTCGATGCGGCCCTGGTTGAAGACCGCGATCCGGTCGCTCATCGTCAACGCCTCGTCCTGGTCGTGGGTCACGTAGATGAAGGTGATGCCCACCTCGCTCCTGGATCCCCTTCAGCTCCACCTGCATCTGCTCGCGGAGCTTCAGGTCGAGAGCCCCCAGGGGCTCGTCGAGGAGCAGGACCCGGGGGCGATTGACGATCGCCCGCGCGAGCGCCACCCGCTGGCGCTGGCCGCCGGAGAGCATGCTCGGCTTTCGATACTCGAAGTCGCCGAGCTGGACCATCGCCAGCGCTTCGGAGGTCCGGTCCCGCCTCTCGGCCCGCGCGACCTTGCTGACCCGCATCCCGTACTCGACGTTCTCGCCCACGGTCATGTGCGGGAACAGCGCGTAGTCCTGGAACACCGTGTTGACCTCGCGATCGTAGGCGGCAGGCGGGTGACGTCCCGCCCGGCGAGCTCGACCGTTCCCGCGTCCGGCTCCTCGAAGCCGGCGATCATCCGCAGCGTCGTCGTCTTCCCCGAACCGGAGGGGCCGAGCAGGGTGAAGAACTCCCCCGCGGCGATCTCCAGGTCGATGCCCGCCACGGCCACCACGTCCCCGTAGCGTCTTGCGAAGCGCGACGAGCCGTACATCGGGCGGCTCGGCTGTCCTCGACGGCCGCTCGGGCGACTCCGCGGGCCGCCCGCGTTCCCCGTCGTCAACAGTGATGGCTGCCGTTTCCTCCACTCGACGAGGCGCGGAGCGTTCCGCGCCTCAGAGGCAAGCTATCCCAAGACCCCTCCGGGGTGTAGCCATCCAGTGGACAAACTTCGACAGGTCGGGAGGGCCAAACCGGTGGACCGCACGCGTCGACGGCCTCGAAAACGCGCATCGGGACTTGGACGGTTCGTCCACACGGCCCCCGTCCGGGGCGTGTCCAATCGGCCCTAGTAGCGCCGCTTGTGGCGCTTGCGGAAGTCCGAGAGGCGCTCGGCGTGGACGTTCTTGCTCCAGCCGGGCCCGTTGCCCGCCGTCATCGAGGTGTCGAATCGCAGCCCGGCGACGACCAGGAACGCGTGGCTCGGGTTCGAGTAGACCGTGATCCAGTGGCCCTTGCCGCCCTTGCCCCAGCGCATGAAGCCACCGGAGTCGAGCGGGCTGCGCAGCAACCGGCCGCCGTGGAGCGCGTAGCTCACCGAGCCGGAGCAGTCGTAGCCGCTGTCCTTCCAACTGCCGTGACCGCCGCCGTACTGGTACGGCTTGTTGCGGATCCGGTTGGCGGCCTTGATGACCTTGACGACCTTCCGCGGCGCGTTGGACGGCGGGATCGCCTTGCCGTCGTACGAGCTTTGCGTGGCCCCTCGGGCCCTTCGGTGCGGTCGAGCCACCGGTTCCGCCGTTGCCCGCCAGGGCGGGGGAGGCCGGCGCAAGCACGGCGAGCGCCGTAGCGGCCGCGAGCGCGACGGTGACGATGAGCTTCCTGCGGCCGTTGTGAGGCTTGTCGTGGGTAAGCAAGACCAGTCTCCTTCGTCGGCCTACGGGGTTAGCTGTCGGGCTAGCGCTTAAGGAGCCTGCGCCCCCACCGGTCGGTGGGCTCGCCCCAAACTCTGGTTCCCCCGCTCCCCGCCTTCCGAGCGCCCTGTCGGCGCGCTCAGTGAGGTGGGGACTCGGCTTTACCGGTTATCGATGGCGCGGGACCCTACACCATCGAGCCGACGTTTGCTCACATAACCCTCACAATTTCGACGCCGGGGCGTGAAATCCCTGCAAATTGATCGTCGCCTGGTCCGCCAGCGGATGAGGCCGGGTGGGCCACCCGCTGCGAGTGGCGTCCTGGTGCGCTTCAGGGCGACCAACCCGCCACTCGATGTCTTGGGGGAGGGTCGGCTAGGCCGGAAACCTCGCCTTGTGCGGCGCGGTCCCCCGCTGCCCTCGCGCTCCCCCCTATCGGCGCGGGAGCCAAGCCGTGGCCGGTTGGTAGGTTGGTCATGTGAGGCTCGAGGGCAAGACGGTGCTGCTGACGGGGGCCACCGGCGGCCTCGGCGCAGCCATCGCCCGCGCCTTGAGCGAACGTGGAGCCAGCGTCGTGCTCAGCGCTCGCAAGCCGGAGGCGCTCGGCAAGCTCGCCGACTCGCTGCCCGGCGAGCATCGGATCCTGCCCGCCGACCTCGCCGTGGACGGCGCTGCCGAGAAGCTCGCGGCGGACGCGGGACAGGTGGACTGCTTGGTGGCGAACGCGGGCCTCCCGGCACGGGCCGGATCGAGAGCTTCTCCGTTGAGGACACGAAACGAGCCCTGCGGGTCAACCTCGAGTCCCCGATGATGCTGCGCGCCGTGCCCTCGCGCCGGCGATGAGCGAACGCGGCGAGGGCCATCTCGTCTTCGTCTCCTCGCTGTCGGGCAAGGCTCCGAGCCCCCGCTCGGCGATCTACGCGGCGACGAAGTTCGGGTTGCGCGGCTTCGCCCTCTGCCTGCGTGCAGGACCTGGCCTCGGCGGGCGTTGGCGTTTCGCTCGTCGTGCCCGGCTTCATTCGCGAGGCGGGGATGTTCGCCGACTCGCGGCGCGAAGCCCCCGCCGGGCGCTCGGGACGTCCAGTCCCGAGCAGGTCGCGGCGGGGGTCGTGCAGGCGATCGAGCGCGACAAGGTCGAGGTGGCGGTCGCCCCGCTGAGGCAGCGTGCTGCTCGCCCATTTCGCGCTCACGAGCCCACGAGTGGCGGTGCGGGCGATCGCCGGCGGGGCCGCGAAGAGGACCGCGGACCGCGTGGCCGAGGGACAGGCGAACAAGCGGTAGATCGGGACGCGGTCGCACAAGGTGAGAGCATGAGCGCGACAGCTTCGGCGCCCGCGACACGCTCTCGGTGGGTGGCCGCGAGTACGAGATCTTCCGGCTCGACGCGCTGCAGGGGTCGTTCGACGTCGCTCGCCTCCCGTACTCGATCAAGGTGCTCCTGGAGAACGCCCTCCGGCTGGAGGACGGCGCGTCGGTGACCCGCGATCACGTCGAGACGATCGCCGGCTGGGACGCGTCGGCTGAGCCACGCGACGAGATCCCCTTTCAGCCGGCGCGCGTGCTGATGCAGGACTTCACCGGCGTGCCGGCCCTCGTCGACCTCGCGGCGATGCGCGACGCGATGGAGGCGCTGGGCGGGGACCCGGCGAAGATCGATCCGCTGGTTCCCGTGGACCTGATCATCGACCACTCGGTTCAGGTCGATGCGTTCGGCAGCGCCAGGGCATTCGACATCAACGCCGATCGCGACTACGAGCGCAACGGCGAGCGGTACGCCTTCCTGCGCTGGGGACAGCAGGCCTTCGACAACCTGCGGGTCGTGCCCCCCGCGACCGGCATCTGCCACCAGGTCAACCTCGAATACCTGGGCCAGGTGGTGTTCCGGCGGGACCGGGACGGGGCCACCCAGGCGTACCCGGACACGCTCGTGGGGACGGACTCGCACACGACGATGATCAACGGGCTGGGCGTGCTCGGCTGGGGCGTCGGGGGGATCGAGGCGGAGGCGGCGATGCTGGGCCAGCCGATCTCGATGTTGCTGCCCCAGGTGGTGGGCTTCAAGCTCCGGGGCGAGCTCTCGGAGGGCGCCACCGCAACCGATCTCGTCCTCACGGTGACGGAGATGCTGCGGGAGCACGGGGTGGTGGGGAAGTTCGTCGAGTTCTTCGGGCCCGGGTTGCACACCCTGGGGCTCGCCGACCGGGCGACGATCGGCAACATGTCGCCGGAGTTCGGCAGCACGTGCTCGATCTTCCCGGTCGACCGCGAGACGCTTCGCTATCTCGAATTCACCGGCCGGCCCACCGACCTGATCGAGCTGGTCGACGCCTACGCTCGCGAGCAGGGGATGTTCCACACCGAGGAGTCCGATGAGCCGACCTTCTCGGAGACGCTCGAGCTGGACCTCTCGTCGGTGGAGCCGAGCATCGCCGGACCGAAGCGCCCCCAGGACAGGATTCCGCTCGCCAACGCGAAGCCGGCCTTCCTGGAGTCGCTGCGGGAGTTCGACCCGCAGGCCGCCGAGAGCCTCGGCAACAGCTACGACGAGGCGGTCGCCGGGACCTTCCCGGCCTCGGATCCACCGGCGGAGGAGCACAACGACGAACGCGGCAAGCCCCGTCACGCGGCCACGGCGGTGGAGGAACGGCGCGCCGAGCCGGTGGCGCTGACGCTGGAGGACGGCACCGAGACCCAGCTCGACCACGGGCGCGTGGTGATCGCCGCGATCACCAGCTGCACCAACACGTCCAATCCGTCCGTGATGGTGGCGGCGGGACTGCTGGCGAAGAAGGCGGTCGAGCGCGGACTGGAGCGAAAGCCGTGGGTGAAGACGTCGCTCGCCCCGGGCTCGACGGTGGTCACCGACTATCTCGACCAGGCGGGCCTCACCGACTATCTCGACCGGCTCGGCTTCAACCTCGTCGGCTATGGGTGCACGACGTGCATCGGCAACTCCGGTCCGCTGCCGCGAGGAGATCTCCGACGCGGTGAGCGAGCACGACCTGGTCGTCTGCTCCGTGCTGTCGGGCAACCGCAACTTCGAGGGGCGCATCAACCAGGACGTGCGCAACAACTATCTCGCGTCGCCGCCGCTCTGCGTCGCGTACTCGCTGGTGGGGCGGATGGACGTCGACATTCGAAACGAGTCCCTGGGCGAAGGCTCCGACGGCGAGCCGGTCTACCTGCGCGACATCTGGCCCGGGAGCGACGAGATCAGGGAGACCGTGGCGACCGCGATCCGCTCCGACATGTTCACGAAGAGCTACGGCGACGTGTTCACGGGCGATGAGCGCTGGCGCTCGCTGGAGATCCCGGCGGGAGATCGATACGAGTGGTCGGATTCCACCTACGTCCGGCGCCCGTCGTTCTTCGACGGCATGGACTCCGAGCCGAATCCGCCGCAGCCGATCCAGGGCGCGCGCGTCCTGGCGGTGCTCGGGGACAGCGTGACGACCGACCACATCTCCCCGGCGGGCGCGATCAAGAAGGACAGCCCCGCCGGCCGGTGGTTGATCGACCAGGGGGTGGAGGTGCGCGACTTCAACTCCTACGGCTCTCGGCGCGGAAACCACGAGGTGATGATCCGGGGCACCTTCGCCAACATCAGGCTCCGCAACGCGCTGGTGGAGCGTGAGGGCGGCTTCACCCGTCACCTGCCCGACGGGGAGGAGACCACGATCTACGAGGCGGCGATGCGCTACGCGGGGGAGGGGGTGCCGCTCGTCGTCCTGGCGGGCAAGGAGTACGGCTCGGGATCATCACGCGACTGGGCGGCCAAGGGAACGGCCCTGCTCGGGGTTCGCGCGGTGCTCGCCGAGAGCTTCGAGCGGATTCACAGGTCGAACCTGATCGGGATGGGCGTGCTGCCCCTCCAGTTCCCCGACTCGGAGGGCGTCGCGTCCCTCGGCCTGAGCGGCGAAGAGGTGATCGACCTCGAGGGCCTCGAGGGGGCGACCGCCGCCGGCGCCTCCGGCCCTCGCACCGTGCAAGTCAGCGCCCAAAGCGACGGGGGGCCGGCGATCGAGTTCGAGGCCCGCGTACGGCTCGACACCCCGAACGAGGTCGACTACTACCGCCACGGTGGGATCCTGCAACGAGTGCTTCGCGGCCTGCGCTGAGCTGCGGCGGCTCTATTGACTTTCCAGGCCCGGATGCATCAAAATGCCTTATCACCTGCGAATGAGGGAGACTTCAGGGCTCGTCCCCGGCCAGTCCCGCCTCCGGGGGCGATCGCGTCGGCATCCCTCCCTGGCTACCGACGCGCAGGCGTGGGCGCGGGCTGTGTGGACCCCCTGCCTCCCACAGCCCCGCCCCGCCATCTTTTCGGACGGCCTGCAAAACCGTCGCATTTCGGCGTCCGCTGGCCGACCGTTTCGCTCGCGCACGTCCGGGTACGCTCGCCTCGACCACTCGAGCCTGCGTCCACGAACTGCTCGGTTCTCGGATCCTTCGCCATCGGTTGACGGCGCCGATTTTCTTAATTGCGCCGTTTTCTTTCGGCGCCGCTACGCGCGCCGCTTTCGCTCCAAGAACCTCGATCGCGATCACGCTGCCCAGGGGGCCGACAGGGGTGAGCGTCGCGGCGAGGAGCGTGTAGGGCGCCTCATGGCGCAGGATGGCGAGCCAGATCAGGACGCAGAGGGCGATGAAGCCGAGCCCGTGGGCCCAGCCGAAGATCATCGCCTGCTGATCGAATCCCGGGGCGAGCCAGAAGAAGCACAGTGCGGCGAAGATCGCGAGCTCGAACCAGCTCGCCCGCTTCACCCACGGCCAGAGCCGGCCGGGAACCGGCTTTCGGAGCTCGCCTCGGGGCTGCGAGGGTGCGATCTGCTCGGCCGAGCCTGACGCCACCGACCGAGGTTAGCGGCCGCCGCCTTCGTCGATCGTGGCCCGCGCGTACAAGCGCCCGGCCGCCAGATTGGCCCGACGTCCATAGGCATGCGCCCGCCGAGCGGCGAATATCTGCGGCATGACAGAGATCGAGATCAGATCCGCTGATTGTGCGATGGACGGGGCCGGGCAGGCGCGGCACTCGATGCGGCGCCTCGTGGGCCTCCAGCGGGAGTACCGCTGCTCGGCCGGGCACGAGCACCGCTCCTGGGACAGGCTTCGCTCCTGTCCCGAGTGCGGTGAGCTCCTGGCCGTGGCGGTGATCCGCCGCGCCGCCCTCGCCTAGCTAGTTAAGTCAGCGCCGTGAGCACGATCCGCTCCTGCTCGCTGCGGTGCGCGGCCGGGTAGCCCTCGCTGGGGCTGGCGCGCTGAGGACGGCCCACGTAGGAGAGCTCGACGCCCTCCGGGGCGCAGCTCCGGGAGGCGCCGCCACATGACGCTCCAGGCGCCCATGTTCTTCGGCTCCTCCTGGACCCAGACGAGCTGCTTCAGGTTCGGGTAGCTGGCGATCAGCTCGGACAGCTGATCCCGGGCGAAGGGATAGAGAAGCTCGACCCGCGCGATCGCCACCGACTCGGCCTGCTCCCGCTTCTCGTGCCCGTCGAGGTCGTAGTACACCTTGCCGCTGCACAGCACCAGGCGCTCGACCTGGTCCTTGCGATCCTGGGCGCGGGGGTCGTCGAGGACGAACTGGAAGGTGCCCGAGCTCAGCTCCTCGAGCCGTCGAGGAGGCGGCCCCCAGGCGCAACAGTCCCTTCGGCGTGAAGACCACCAGCGGCCGAGCCTTGGCGATCCGCGCCTGCCGCCGCAGCAGATGGAAGTACTGCGCCGCCGTGGTCGGGTTGGCGAGCCTCATGTTGCCCTCGGCGGCGAGCTGGATGAATCGCTCGATCCTGGCGCTGGAGTGCTCCGGCCCACCGCCTTCGTAGCCGTGCGGAAGCAGCAGGGTGAGCCGGGTGGTCTGTCCCCACTTCGACTCCCCCGACGCGATGAAGCTGTCGATGATCACCTGGGCGGCATTCGCGAAGTCGCCGAACTGGGCCTCCCACAGCACCAGGCTCGCCGGCGACGCGGCCGAATAGCCGTACTCGAAGCCGAGGCAGCCGGCCTCCGAGAGCGGGCTGTTGAAGAGCTCGCAGGGCGCCAGGGCGCCGGACAGGTTCTGGATCGGCACGTACCGCAGGCCCGTCTTCTCGTCCCAGTAGGCGAGATGGCGATGCGAGAACGTGCCCCGGATCGTGTCCTGGCCGGTGAGCCGGATGTGGGTGCCCTCGGTCAGGAGCGAGGCGAGGGCGAGCGCCTCCGCGTGCCCGAACTCGATCCCCCCCTTCTCCAGCGCCTCGATCCGGCGCTCGAGCGGCTTGCGCAGCTTGCGGTGGATGGTGAAGCTGTCCGGGACCTTGAGCAGCTCCTCGTTGAGAGAGCGCAGTCGCCCGGCTGAAACCGCGGTGTCGACGTCGGGGCTCTTCGTCCGGTCGAGCTCCCCGGTGCCGATCTGGGTCGAGGACTCGGCCTCGTAGTCGCCGGCCTCGATCTTTTGCTTCATGTCCCTGTGGATCGCCTGGAGCTCGGCATCGCGCTCCGTGCCGTCCTCCTCGACGTCCTCCGGGGTCACCGCCCCCTCCTTGACGAGCCGCTCGGCGTAGATCTCGGATACCGGCGGGTGCGCCTTGATCTGGGCGGCCATCGTCGGCTGGGTGTAGGCGGGCTCGTCGGTCTCGTTGTGGCCGTAGCGCCGGTAGCCGATCAGGTCGATGACGATGTCCCGAGCCCAGCGCTCGCGGTACGCCATCGAGAGGCGGATCGCCGCGATGCAGCCCTCGACGTCGTCGGCGTTGACGTGGATGATCGGGACGTTGAACCCCTTCGCCATGTCGGAGGCGTAGGGCGTCGAGCGCGCATCCTCCGGATCGGTGGTGAAGCCCACCTGGTTGTCGGTGATGATGTGAACGGTGCCCCCGGTCGAGTAGCCCTCGAGCGCCTGGAGGTTGAGCGTCTCCGCGACCACTCCCTCGCCCGGGAAGGCGGCGTCACCGTGGAGCAACAGCGGCACCGCAAGCTCCGGGGTGTGGTGGAGACGCGGGCCGGCGTGCGAGCTCTGCGCTGCGCGAGCACCGCCGGTGACCACGGGGTCGACGTACTCGAGGTGGCTCGGGTTCGGATAGAGGCGAACCTTGATCTGCTCGGCGTCGCGGGTCGTGAACAGTCCCTCCGCGCCGTGGTGATACTTGACGTCCCCCGTGCCCGCCGTGCGGGATCGCCGCGACGGCCTTCACGCTCTCGAGCGCCTTGGCCCCCTCGAACTCGGCCATGATCGACTCCACCGGCCGGCCGAGATTGTGGGCGAGCACCGCCAGCCGACCCCGGTGGGCCATCCCCAGCACGACCTCGTCGGCGCCCCCGCGCCGAGCCAGCGTGACCAGCTCGTCGATCATCGGCACCACGGCGTCGAGCCCCTCGATCGAGAACATCTTCTGTCCCAGATAGGCCCTCTGGAGGAAGCGCTCGAACCGGAACACCTCGATCAGGCGGGAGAGCAGGGCGCGCTTCTCCTCCGTCGTCAACGGAGCCCGATGCTCTCCGGTCTCGATCATCTCCCGCAGCCACATGCGCTGCTGGTGGGAGGACAGGTGCTCGATCTGGTAGGCGACCGTCCCGCAGTACGCGTCGCGCATCCGGGGCAGGACCTCGAGCAGGGTCTCCCCCTCGACTCCGATCCGCAGGATCTCCGCGGGGATCTTCGACATCAGCTCCGGGGTCAGGTTGAGGTTCTCGGGCTCGATCGCCGGGTCGCCCTTGGGCTCCTTGCCGAGCGGGTCCAGCCGCGCCGCCAGGTGGCCGTGGGTCCGATAGGCCTTCAGCAGCGAGGTGGCGGCCTGGACGGCTTGGAGGAGCTCCGTGTCGGGCGGCGCGGTTGTCGGAGGGGTGGCGATGGTGCCCGAGCTCGGCGCCGACGCCGCCGCGGGGTAGGCGTTGGCGACCACGCCGGCTGCGACGTCGAGCGACTCGGCAACCGACTCGTAGAACTGATCCTCACCCTGGAGGAGCTGGTCGATACGGCGCAGGAACGAGCCCGACTCGGCGCCCTGGATGATCCGGTGATCGTAGGTGGAGGTCATCGTCATCACCTTCGAGACGCCGAGCGCCTTCAGCTTGTCGGCCGGCGCGTGGGCCCACTCGACCGGGTAGGCGATCGAGCCGGTGGCGACGATCGTCCCCTGGCCGGTCAGGAGCCGGGGCACCGAGGCGACGGTTCCCAGGCCACCCGGGTTGGTGAGCGTGATGTTGGTTCCCTGGAAGTCGTCAGCGGTCAGCTTGTTCTCGCGGGTCTTGTTGATCAGCTCCTCGTAATAGGCGTGGAAACCGGCGAAGTCGAGCTGATCGGCGCCCTTGATGCGAGGGGACCATCAGGCTCCGCGACCCGTCCTTGCGCTCGACGTCGACCGCGATCCCGAGGTTCGTGCCGCCCGGCTCGATCACCTGTGGCTTGCCGTCGCTCTCCGCGTAGGCGCGCCCCATCACCCGCCATTCCTGCGCCGCCTTGACGATCGCCCAGGCGATCAGGTGCGTGAACGAGACCTTCATCGCCCGTTCCTTGAGCGCTCCGTTCAGCGCCCTTCGCTTCGCGTCGAGGACGTCGACCGCCAGCGTCCGGAATGAGGTCGCGGTGGGCACCGAGCGGCTCTCGTTCATCGCCTGCGCGAGCATCCCGGCGGGCCCGCGAAGCGGTTTGGCCTCCCCCGCTGGCGCCGCGGGTGGCGGGGGCAGCCGGCGGCCGGCGCGCGCCCGTTCGCCGTTCGCCGCGGCCAGCACGTCGGCCTTCGTCACCTTCCCTCCCGGGCCCGAGCCGCGGATCGCGCTCAGGTCGACGCCGCTGGCGGCCGCGACCCGGCGGGCGACCGGGGAGACCCGGGTCCCGTCGGCGCCGTCGGCGGCGGGTGGTGCCGTCGCGGCGCTCGTCGCCGGCGCGCTGGGCTTCGCGCTCGAGGCGGCGTCCGCGGGCGGCGCCGCGCCGGCGGCCATCTGCGCCAGGACCTGGCCGACCTGAACGGTCTCGTCCGGCTGGGCCAGGATCTCGGTGATCGTGCCGCTCGCCGGGGCCGGCACCTCGGCGTCGACCTTGTCGGTGGAGACCTCGACCACGGTCTCGCCCTCGGCGACGGACTCGCCCTCCTGCTTGTGCCACTCGAGGACGGTTCCCTCGGTCACCGACTCGCCCATCTCGGGCATCAGGATCTGGAGCGTCTCGCGCATCGGCCGTCGCGGTTGTGGCGGTCGGGCTCGGCGTCTTGACCGCGGCTCCCTCGCCCGGTTGCGGGGACTCCGAGCCGGCCGCATCGTCACCGATGTCCTGATCGCCCTCGGCCACGGCCTCCGCCGTCATCCCCGGGCCGGGCTCGCGCGCGTCCTCGCGCTCTGGCGCGGACGCCCCGTCGGTCGCCCCGTCGCCCGACGGCTTCGCGCTCGGATCAAGCTCCGCGAGGACCCCGCCCACCTCGATCGTCTCGTCCTGGCCCTTGACGATCTTGGTGATCACGCCGCTTGCCGGGGCCGGGACCTCGGCGTCGATCTTGTCGGTCGACACCTCCACAACCGTCTCGCCCTCCTCGACGAACTCGCCCTCCTGCTTGTGCCACTCGAGGACCGTGCCCTCGGTGACCGACTCACCCATCTGGGGCATCTGGATCTCGACTGCGCCGGGCATCTAGCTCCTGAGTTGAGTCTATGCCCTCGACCTGGGCGGAGCGACCTTGGCGCGGGCTGAGTCTGTCGCGCGTGTTCAGCTCGACCCTGGCGACCAGGTAGACCTCGTTGAGGACGGTGTCGTAGACGTCCTCGCGAATGAATTCACGCGCCGGAGCGGCGTGGTCGCAGAAGCCGCACCGAACGGGGAGCCCGGCCGCCAGCTGGCCGCCGATCGCCAGCGGCAGCGCGCACTCCGGACAGACGAGGGCGCCGTGGCCGAGGACCTGGACGCCGTCGCGCACCAGCCGGCGCTCGGCACCCGCCTCCGAGCCGTCGACCCGGCCGAGCTTGGTCTTCGGCTGGCCGGGATCCCCGTGGTCGGCGGGCAGGTGAATACTCACTGTGCAGAGTGTAGGGTCACGTGACCAGAGGACGGCGGAGCTTCCGAAGCTGACGTGGAGGAGAGCAGATGACCTACTTCGTCACCGGCGCCACCGGGTTCATCGGACGCAATCTGGTCGAGCGGCTGCTCGAGCGCGAGGGGACGATCTACGTCCTCGTGCGCGAGGGCTCGAAGGGCCGCCTGGCGGAGCTTCGCAACCGCTGGGGCGCGGACGAGGACCGCGTGGTGGGGGTAGTCGGCGACCTGTCCCAGCCGGGCCTCGGCATCTCCGAGGACGTCCTCGACGGGTTGCGGGGGGAGATCGATCACCTCTTCCACCTGGCGGCGGTCTACGACATGACCGCCGACGCGGAGAGCCAGAGGCTCGCGAACGTGGAGGGCACTCGCCACATGGTCGAGTTCGCCGAGGCGGTCGAGGCGGGCCGCGTCCACATGGTCAGCTCGATCGCCGCCGCCGGTCTCTACAAGGGGACCTGGCGGGAGGACATGTTCGACGAGGCGCAGAATCTCGACAATCACCCCTACTTCCGCACCAAGCACGACTCAGAGGGCATCGTCCGGACGGAGTGCTCGCGACCCTGGCGGGTCTACCGGCCGGGGATCGTGGTGGGGCACTCGGAGACCGGCGAGATGGACAAGATCGACGGTCCCTACTACTTCTTCAAGCTGATCCGTCGAATCCGCAACGCCGTGCCCCAGTGGATGCCGATGCCCGGGGTCGAGGGCAGGGAGATCAACCTGGTGCCGGTGGACTTCGTGGCCCGGGCGATGGACCACATCGCCCATCAGGACGGGCTCGACGGCCGCGCCTTTCACCTCACCGACCCGAACCCGAAGTCCGCCGGCGAGGTAATCGACATCTTCGCGCGGGCCGCGCACGCGCCGCAGTCCTCAGCCCGCGTCCCACCGGCTGCGGTGGAGAGCCTGGCGCCCCTGCTCAAGGGCCTGCGTGATGGTTCCGCCGCTGGGCCTGGCCGCCGACAGCGTGCTCGCCGACTTCGGGATCCCGCGCTCCGTCCTCACGTACGTCAACTACCCGACCAGCTTCGACAGCCGGCAGGCGCAGGCGGCGCTCGCGGGGACCGACATCCGGGTGCCTCCGCTCGAGGCCTACGCCGACAAGCTGTGGGACTACTGGGAGCGTCACCTCGATCCCGACCTGTTCCGGGACCGGACATTGGTGGGGGCAGTGAGGGGCAGGGCCGGGCCGGTTGGCGGGGTCACCCAGATCGTCGAGCAGCAGATCCCCGACGAGCTGTTGCGGCTTGCTCGGCGGGTGATCGGCACGGACTCCCTGGAGCAGGCCGTGCGTGGGCGGGTGGTCATGGTGACGGGCGCATCGTCCGGGATCGGGCGCTCGGCTGCCCTGAAGATCGCCGACGCGGGTGGGACCGTCCTGCTCGTAGCGCGTACCGCCGAGAAGCTCGAGGAGACCCAGGCCCAGATCGCCGAAGGCGGCGGAAGAGCGCACGTCCACGCGTGCGATCTATCGGACATGGACGACGATCGACCGGATGGCGGACGACGTGCTCGCCCGGCACGGTCACGTGGACATCCTCATCAACAACGCGGGGCGCTCGATCCGTCGCTCGGTCGCCCTCTCCTACGATCGGTTCCACGACTTCGAGCGCACGATGCAGCTCAACTACTTCGGTGCGGTGAAGCTGATCCTGAAGCTCCTGCCGGTGATGCGCGAGCGGCGTTCCGGCCAGATCGTCGAACATCAGCTCGATCGGGGTGCAGACCAACACGCCCCGTTTCTCGGCCTACGTCGCCTCGAAGGCGGCGCTCGACGCGTTCTCTCGCTGCGTCGCCTCCGAGATCGTCGACGAGGGGGTGGCGATAACCACCATCCACATGCCGCTCGTGCGAACGCCGATGATCAAGCCGACCAAGATGTACGACCGCTTCCCCACCATCACCCCCGAGGAGGCGGCCGACATGATCTGCGAGGCGATCATCTACCGGCCGAAGCGGATCGCGACGCCGCTCGGGACCCTCGGCCAGATCCTCTACGCGATCAACCCGAAGTCCATGGACTACATCCTGAACAGCGCCTACAAGCTGTTCCCGGACTCCAGCGCGGCGCGCGGCGAGAAGACGGAGACCGGCGGGTCCCAGCGGACGACGGACGAGGCGGCCTCGAGGGAGCAGGTCGCCTTCGCCTATCTGATGCGCGGCGTGCATTGGTAGAGGCGGTCGCCCGCCGGCGAAAGCACTGGGGCTGGGGGTTCGAGGACGGCCAGCCCTCCGGCGCGCGAGCTCGCGGCCGCCGCCCCCGGCATCCGGGACCGGCTCGGGTTCGGGGGCGACGAGGTCGAGGAGCCCGTGCCTCTGGAGGCGATCGAGCTCCCCGCCCCGCGAATCGAGCCGCCCGCCTCGCTCGCCGGGGTGTTTCGCTCCGACCCCTTCGAGCGCGTCTCACACGGGCTCGGCAAGGCCTACCGGGACGTCGTGCGCGGCTTCCGGGGCCAGATCGCCCACCCGCCCGATCTGGTAGCGCACCCGGGTGACGAGCGCGAGGTCGAGCAGGTGTTGGCCTGGTGCGCCGATCAGGGGCTTGCCGCGATTCCCTACGGCGGGGGGACGAGCGTCGTCGGCGGGGTCGAGCCGAGGGTCGGCGACGCCCACCCGGGCGTCGTCACCGATCGACCTCGGGCGGCTCGATCGCGTGCTGGAGGTGGACGAGACCTCCCGCGCGGCGCGCATTCAGGCGGGCGCCACGGGCCCCGGCCTCGAGGCCCAGCTCCGCGAGCAAGGGCTGACGCTGCGCCACTTCCCTCAGTCGTTCGAGTTCTCAACGCTCGGGGGCTGGGTCGCGACCCGCGCCGGCGGCCACTTCGCCACCCTCTACACGCACATCGACGACCTGGTCGAGTCGGTGCGCGCGCTGACGCCCAGTGGACCCTGGGAGAGCCGCAGGCTGCCCGGCTCGGGCGCCGGCCCCAGCCCCGATCGCCTGCTGCTCGGATCCGAGGGCATCCTCGGGGTGATCACCGAGGCGTGGGTGCGAGTTCGGGAGCGCCCCCGGTGGAAGCTCTCGGTCGGCGTCGAGTTCGACTCGTTCGCCGCCGGGGCCGAGGCGGTCCGCGAGCTGTCGCAGTCCGGCCTCGATCCCTCCAACTGCCGGCTGCTCGATCCGGCCGAGGCGGCGCTCACCCACGCGGGGCCGCCCGGCCGGTCGCTCCTGGTCCTCGGCTTCGAGTCGGCACACCACCCGGTGGATGGTCCGATGGAGGTCGCCCTGGAGGTCGCGCGAGACCACGGCGGAGCGCCGGGTGAGGTCACGGGCCGCTCCGCCCCCGAGCCGGGCCCAGGGGCCACGCGCGAGAACCCCCCGGCGGACGGCGACGCCGGGTCAGACCCGGTGGGCGCCTGGCGGCACGCCTTCCTCGCCGCGCCCTACCTTCGCGACACGTTCGTCGCGGTCGGCGTGCTCTCCGACACCTTCGAGACGGCGATCACCTGGGACCGGTTCCCCGACTTCCACGCCGAGGTGACGCAGGCGGCACGCGGCGCGATCGCCGAGGCCTGCGGCGCGCCGCCGAACGGCCCCGGCTCGCCCCGCCTCTCTTGCCGTTTCACGCACGTCTATCCGGACGGGCCCGCTCCCTATTACACGGTTCTGGCGCCCGCGAAGCGCGGGGCGAGGTCGAGCAATGGGACGAGATCAAGGCGGCGGTCTCGGAGACGGTGATCGGTGGCGGCGGCACGATCACCCACCACCACGCCGTCGGGCGGGACCATCGACCCTGGTATGACCGCCAGCGGCCCGACCTCTTCGCCGAGGCGCTTCGGGCGGCCAAGGGTGCGACGGATCCACGGGCATCCTGAACCCAGGCGTTCTCATCGATCCAGGTATGAGCTGAGGAGCTTTAGCTCCGAAACAGGCGTGTAAAAGGGCGCCGAAGGCACCCGCAAGGTATTAAGCTGAGGAGCTTTAGCTCCGAAAAATTGAAAACAGGCGTGTAAGGGCGCCGAAGGCACCCGCAAGGTATTCACTCGAAGCGCATGCCCACCGGGCTGCGCCCTAACCTTCTGGCAATGGAGACGCTCACCGAGGAGCGGCCAGCCGCTCCGCCGGTCGCCGAGCCGCCGTTCGCGCCTCCCCGGAGGTCGACCGCCAGGGCGCTGCTGGTGGCGATGCGCCCTTCCGAGTGGATCAAGAACCTGCTCGTCTTCGCCGGCCTCTTGTTCTCGCAGAAGCTCGGGCAGGGCCCCGAGGTGGTCGACGCGGTGCTCACCTTCGCCGCCTTCTGCGCGATCTCAAGCGCGGGCTACCTGTTCAACGACCTCCGCGACGCGTCGCTCGACCGCCTGCATCCGAACAAGCGCCGCCGCCCGATCGCGAGCGGCGAGCTCGGCAGCGCAGCCGGCCGCGCGGCGCCGCGGTCGCCCTGGCTGCGATCGCGCTGGCGATCGCGCTGGTCGGGGTCTCAAGCGAGGTGGCGGGCCTGATCGCGCTCTACGGCGTGATCACGGTCGCCTACTCGCTCGGGGTCAAGCGCCTCGTGATCCTCGACGTGATGACGATCGCCTCCCTGTTCCTGCTTCGCGTGGTGGCCGGCGCAGTCGCGGTCGAGGCGCATGCCTCGGAGTGGTTGCTCCTGTGCACGGCGATGCTTGCCCTCTTCCTCGGCTTCACCAAGCGCCGCCAGGAGGCGATCCTCGAGGAGCGCGCGCCCGTCGCCTCCTCGCCGGCTGAGCCGGTGAGCGCGGGGGCGCCGGCGACGCGCCCGGTGCTCGAGCACTACTCGCTGCCGTTCCTGGACCAGATGGTCGCGATGGTGACCGCCGGGGCGATCATGAGCTACGCGATCTACGCCGTCAACAGCCCCCTGATCGGCAGCAAGATGCTGGCGACGGCGCCCTCCGTCCTCTACGGGATCTTCCGCTACCTGTACCTGATCTACGACCGCGGCGACACCCGCTCCACCGCCGCGATCCTCACCGAGGACCCGGGGATGGTCTTCGCCGGCGTCACCTGGGTGGCGACGGCGCTCCTGATGCTCTACGCGTTCGACTGACCGCGCCATTCGTCGCCAGCTCCATCGGCCGGTGCGGCGATAGAGTCCGCGCCGAGTGGATCTGACTCTCACAGCCGACGAGCAGGAGTTCCGCGACGAGGTTCGGGCCTGGCTCCAGGACAATCACCCCGGCCCCGAGCCGGATGGGGAGGAAGCCAAGTTCGAGTTCCGCCGGGCCTGGCAGCGAAAGCTCCACGACGGCGGCTGGGCGGGGATCTCGTGGCCCAACGAGTACGGGGGTCGCGGGGCGAGCCTGATCGAGTCGGCGATCTTCTCGGAGGAGATGGTGCGGGCCAAGGCGCCGTCGCCGGCCAACGTGCTCGGCCTCGTGATGGGTGGCCCCGTGGTGATCGCCCACGGCACCGAGGATCAGAAGGAGCGCTTCCTGGAGCCGATCCTCTCCGGCGAGGAGATCTGGTGTCAGGGCTTCTCGGAACCCGAGTCGGGCTCGGACCTCGCCTCGCTCAAGACCCGGGCCGTGCAGGAGAACGGTGGCTGGCGGGTGAGCGGCCAGAAGGTGTGGACGACGTACGCGCACGAGGCGAAGTGGTGCATGCTCCTGGCCCGCTCGGAGCCCGACGCGCCGAAGCACAAGGGGCTCACCTACTTCATCTGCGACATGGAGCAGGACGAGATCGAGGTCAGGCCGCTTCGCCAGATCACCGGAGAGGCCGAGTTCAACGAGATCTTCCTCGAGGGAGCGCAGGTTCCGGAGGAGAACGTGGTCGGCGGCGAGGGGAACGGCTGGAACGTCGCGATCACGACGCTCATGCACGAGCGCGCGGGGCTCGGCGCCGCCTCCGCGATCTCAGGTGCGGCGCGACCTCGACGAGCTGATCGAGCTGATCAACGAGCGCGGCCTCTCCGACGACCCGGTGATCCGCCAGCGGATCGCCGAGCTCAAGATCGGCGTTGAGGCGCTGCGGCTCGGGGCGCTGCGTGCCCTAACGCAGCAGATGAGGGTTGGGATCCCGGGGCCTGAGGGGTCGCTCGTCCAAGTGGGAGTGGGCCATGCTGAACCAGGGGCTCACCGAGCTCGCCGTAGACATCCTCGGGCCGGAGGCGATGCAGCCCGATTCCGAATGGGCCTACCGGTTCCTGCGCGCGCGCGCGAACTCGATCGAGGGCGGCACGACCGAGGTGATGAAGAACATCATCGCCGAGCGCGTGCTCGGCCTTCCCCGCCTCAGATAGACAAGGCGCGATGGACTTCGGCTTCAGCGACGAGCAGCAGGCGATCAAGGAGACGGCCCGTCAGATGCTCTCTGCGCGCACGCCCCTCTCCGCGGTTCGCGAGGCGGCGGAGTCGGGAAACCGCGACGACGCGCTCTGGAGCGAGATCCGCGAGCTGGGATGGCCGGGGATCGCAATCGACGAGGAGCACGGGGGCCAGGGCCTCGGCATGGTCGAGCTCACGATCCTCTGCGAGGAGCTGGGCTACGCGTGCGCCGCCGTTCCCTATCTCTCGCACGTCGTCGCTGCCCTCTTCGTCGCGGTCGCCGGCTCCGACGAGCAGCGGGACCGCTGGCTTCCGGCGCTGGCCAGCGGGGAGAAGCGCGGCGCGTCGGCCTTCGAGCCGGGAGAGGGAGACCTGGTCGCTCGACCCGGACGGCGCTGACCTGCTTGTCCTGGCCGACGGAGCGGGCGGGGCACGGCTCGTGGAGGGACCCGAGGCCCAGATCGAGGCGGTGACGCTGATCGACGCAACCCGTGGCTACGGTCGCGTTTCGGCGTCCGGCGGCGACTCGCTTCCGGGCGACGCCGAGGCCGCGGCCGACCGGGCGGTTGTCGCCCTGGCGGCCGAGCTCACCGGCGTCGCCCAGCGCGCGATGGAGATGGCAGTCGACTATGCGAAGGAGCGCCAGCAGTTCGATCGGCCGATCGGCGCCTACCAGGCGGTCTCGCATCGCTGCGCGGGAATGCTGTATGACACCGAGGAGGCGCGCTCGCTGACCTACTACGCGGCGTGGTGCGCCGACGCGGAGCCGGAGTCGCTCCCGATGGCGTCCTCGATGGCCAAGGCGCGCGCGTCGGATGCCGCCTGGCGCGTGACGGCGGATGCGCTCCAGGTCCTGGGAGGCATCGGCTTCACCTGGGAGCACGACCTCCACTTCCTGCTCAAGCGGGGCAAGGTCGGGGCCGAGCTGCTCGGCGACCCCCGGCTTCACCGCGAGCGGGTCGCCGCCCTGGCAGGCCTCGGCTAACCACGAATCTCGACGTCGGAGGCGAGCTTGGGCTCGCCGCCGAGGCGGTACTCGATGTCGACCGTCTCGTGCTTTCGATAGGTGCCGAAGAGGCCCAGCAGCATCGCTAGCCACCGCATTCCACCCACCTGCTCCTTGACGATCGGGCGTTTGAAGACGACCTCGTCACGTCGTAGCTCGTAGTCCGTGCCCTCCGCCTGCTGCAGGCCGTTGATGTAGACGACGATCGGCGTCTCGGCGCCGCGCGGAAGGCGAACCCGGCGCCCGACCGCAACGCTTCCCTTCGGGACCTCGCCCTCTTCGCTCACCGCAGGGCCTCGCGGATCGCGTCGAACGGGCTGTCGCCGTCCCGGGGCTCGAGCGTTCGCTTGCGAACGACGCCCGCGTAGGGGACGAGCGCCCCATCGCCCATCACGTCGATTCCCGCCTCGCGCCCGCGAAGGAGGCCCCCCGTCGACAGCTCGAGACGTGCGTGAACGCGCTGCCCGGGATCGTAGTCGCGCAGGGCGCTGATCTCCCCCAACGGACCCTCTCGCTGAATCTCGCGGCTTCGCCGCTCCGCCTCGGTGATTGCCTCGTCGAGCGATTCGAAGCTCGCCTTCTCCACCCGCGGACCATGCCTGACGGTCAGCCTGTAGCCGGCCACGCCGAAATCCTATGGCGAGTACGACCTAGACCCGGCGGCAGCGGAGTCGGAAGCAGTAGGGGAATGCCCGCGGCGTAGCCGCGGGCTAGTCATTCTTGCGGGAGACGAGCAGCCGCCGGAGTTGTTCGGGAGGAGGTGGCGGATTTATTCAGGCGCCGCGACGCTGTCGCTTTGGCCTGCGGGCCGGCGGCCCGGTGATCTTCTCCGGCCCGGTCCGATCCCCGATCGCGACGTAGTCGCGATCGCGCTCGCCGACATAGATCTGGCGCGGCCGGGCGATCTTCTGCTCGGAGTCGTCGTTCAGCTCCATCCACTGCGCGACCCAGCCGGAGGTGCGCGGAATGGCGAAGATCACCGTGAACATGTCGGTCGGGATTTGAAGGGCCTCGTAGATGATCCCCGAGTAGTAGTCGACGTTCGGGTACAGCTTGCGCGACGTGAAGTAGTCGTCGTCGAGCGCCCGCTTCTCGAGCTCCTGCGCGATCTCGACCAGCGGGTTGTATTCGGTCGCCGCGAAGACGTCGTCCATGTGCTCCTTGATGATCCGGGCGCGCGGGTCGTAGTTCTTGTACACCCGGTGCCCGAAGCCCATCAGTCTCTCTTCTCTCTTCTTCACCCCCTCGAGGAAGTCGGGCACGTTCTCGGCCGACTCGATCCGGCGCAGCATCCTCAGCACCGCCTCGTTCGCTCCGCCGTGCAAGGGGCCGTAGAGCGCCGCGACGCCCGCAGCGACCGAGGAGTAGGGATCCACCTGGGAGGAGCCGACGCCGCGAACGGCGTTGGTGGAGCAGTTCTGCTCGTGGTCGGCGTGGAGGATGAACAGCACGTCGAGGGCCCGCTCGAGCCGCTCGTCAGGCTCGTACTTGGCCTCGGTCTTCTTGAACATCATCGAGAGGAAGTTGCCGGCATACCTCAGGTCGTTGTCCGGGTACACGTAGGGGAGCCCCAAGTTGTGGCGGTAGGCGAACGCCGCCAGGGTGGGCAGCTTTGCGATCAGGCGGATCGCCGCCATGTAGCGCTCCTCGGGATCGTCGATCTGCTTGGCGTCGGGGTAGAAGGTCGAGAGGGCCCCGACGCCCGAGAGCAGCATTCCCATCGGGTGCGCGTCGTAGCGGAAGGTCTCGAAGAGGTTCTTGATGTCCTCGTGCACGAATGTGTGGTGGGTGACGTCGAACACCCATCGCTCCAGCTGCTTGTCGGTCGGCAGCTCGCCGAACACGAGCAGGTACGCCACCTCGAGGTAGCTCGACCGCTCGCACAGCTGCTCGATCGGATAGCCACGATGCTGGAGCACCCCCGCCTCGCCGTCGATGTAGGTGATCGCGGACCGGCATGACGCCGTGTTCGTGAATGCCGGGTCGTAGGACATCAGGCCGAAGTCGTCCTCGGAGGTCTTGATCTGCCGCAGGTCCATGCCGCGGATGGTCCCGTCGGTCACCTCGAGGTCGTACGACTGCCCGGTCCGGTTGTCCGTGATCGTCACGCTGTCCTGCCCGGCGGAGGCCACGCTGCCATCGCCCTCCTGCTTCGTCTGCTCGGTCGCCATCGCCTCTCCTAACTCTCCGTTGATCACTCAGCACAATTCTCGCACCGCCGGACCGTCGGCGACCGTTTCTGGGAGGGTTCGCAGCGTGAGCACCACGCACGCGGTCGCCTCGGATGGCTCTGAGCGCAAGCGCGGCGCGCTCACGCTGTTTGCGGGTCTCGAGGGCCGCTACGACCTGCTCTCGGCCGTGCTCAGCCTGGGGCAGGACCCGCGCTGGCGCCGGACGATGGTCGAGGCGGTGGACGCTCGCCCGCAGGACCGCGTCCTCGACGTCGCCACCGGGACCGGCTTGGTCGCCCGCCGGCTCGTCCGCCGGTACGGGTGCTCGGTCGTCGGCCTAGACCAAAGCGCCGCGATGCTCGCCGGGGCCCGTCGGGCGCTCGTCAGCGGCCCCCGAGCTCGCCGCCAGGATCGAGCTGGTCGAGGGCGAGGCCGAGCGCCTTCCCTTCGCCGACGGCGAGTTCGACCACCTCACGTTCACGTACCTGCTTCGCTACGTGGACGACCCGGCTGCGGCCCTGGCCGAGTTGGCTCGCGTCGTTAGGCCGGGAGGACGCATCGCGTCGCTCGAGTTCGGGCTTCCGGAGCCACCCGTGTGGCGGCCGCTCTGGCGGATCTACACGCGGGCGGCGCTGCCGCTCCTCGGCCGGATGTTCGGACCGGATTGGTACGAGGTCGGCCGCTTCCTCGCGCCGAGCATCGAAAGCCTCTACGCGAATTGGCCGCTCCCGCGCCAGGCCGAGCTGTGGCGGGGGGCCGGCGTCTCGGAGGTTCGCCAGCGGCGAATGAGCCTCGGCGGCGGCGTCGTCACCTGGGGCGTTCGGGGTGGCTGAGGTCGCGGACCGTCCGGCCTTCTACGCTCTGCGGCCGGGTGGCTGGCGGGACCTGGTCACGATCCTTCATCTCCCGTACACGGCGTGGCACCTGAGCTATGTCGCCTTCGGCGCCGCGGCGGCGCCCGTGCTCCATCCGTCGCGCCTGTGGGCGGCGCTGGCCGCCTTCTTCTGTGCAGTGGGCATCGCCGCTCACGCCCTGGACGAGCTGCACGGCCATCCGCTTCGCACCGGGCTGTCGGACGGCGCACTCGCCGCGCTGGCCGCGATCGCGCTCCTCGGGGCCGTCGGCATCGGGGTCGCGGGGGTGTTCGTCGTCTCGGCCAGCCTCGTGCCCTTCGTGCTCGGCGGCGCCTTCCTCGTCCTCGCCTACAACCTCGAGCTCTTCGAAGGCCGGTTTCACAACGACTTCTGGTTCGCGGCGGCCTGGGGAGCGTTCCCGGCCCTGACCAGCTTCTGGGCGAATGCTCTCGGCATCGACTCGTGGGGCGAGGCCGTGGCTGGGGCCGGCGTCACCCTCGCCTGCTTTGCGCTCAGCGCCGCTCAGCGCCGCCTCTCGACCCCCGCGCGCGAGCTCCGCAGAGCGACGACCTCGTTGAGTGGAGAGCAGCGTCTTGATGACGGCACCACGCGCGAGCTCACCGCCGCCAGGCTGACGGCTCCCCTGGACGGCGCGCTCAAGGCGACGTCGGCGGGGCTCGTCCTGCTCGCCGTCGCGGTTGTCGCCGTTCGCCTCTAGGCGCCCGCAAGTAATTCCTAATCGAGCTGGAAGTGGGTCATCGCGCGAAGCTCCTCGTAGCGCGACGCCACCTCGGCTTCGTCCAGCCTCGCGAGGCGCTCGGTGCCGAACTCCTCGACGTTGAACGAGGCGAGCACGGTGCCATGGGCCACCGCCCGCCGCAGGGCGGCGTCGCTTGGCGTGTCGGTGGCCTGCATGTCCAGGTAGCCCAGAAAGCCGCCGGCGAAGCTGTCGCCGGCGCCCGTTGGGTCGCGTACGTCCTCGAGCAGGAAGCCCGGCACGGCAAAGAAGCCCTCCCGCGTGAACATGACGGCGCCGTATTCGCCGCGCTTCGCGATCACGACCCTGGGCCCCATGTCCATCACCTTGCCGGCGGCGCGCGCCAGGTTGGGTTCCTCGGTCAGCATCCTGATCTCGGAGTCGTTGAGGAGCACCGCGTCGACCTCCCCGATCGCGGCGATGAGCGAGTCGCGGGTGGTCTGGATCCAGAGGTTCATCGAGTCGAGCGCCGCGAGTCGCGGGCTGCACTGAGCTCGGACACGTCGCTGGAGGTCGGGCTGGATGTTTCCCAGGAAGAGCACGTCCGCACCGCTCGAGGCCGCGGACAGCTTCGGCTCGAAGTCCGCGAACACTCCCAGCTCGGTGTCGTCGGTGTGCGCGAGGTTCATGTCCACCTCGTAGTGGCCGCGCCACCGGAACGTCTCCCCGCCCGCCACGCGCTCGATGTCGTCGACGTTCACTCCGCGCGAGCGCAACAACTCGACGTGTTCGTCCGGGAAGTCGTCGCCGACCGGGCCGACCACGTGCACCGGGGCGAAGAAGCTGGCCGCGAGGGCGAAGTGCACCGCGGAGCCACCGAGCATGCGCTCGCGCTCTCCGAACGGGGTTCGCACGGAGTCGAGCGCGATCGAGCCTACGACGGTCAGCGACACGGCCGTGCATCCTAAGAGCCCGAACACCCGGGCGCTCCTCACCTCTTGAATCTCTTGCGGGCGCCTACGGCGCCCTGACACGCCTGTTTCGGAGCCAAAGCTCCTCACCTCATACCTCTGGCGATAGCGTTCCGGCGAGATGGAAGCGGCCGAAAAGGGGCGCGGGCGCCGGGCGCGAGCGGCCGGCCGG
The DNA here is from genome assembly GCA_963758865.1 of uncultured bacterium. Lineage (GTDB taxonomy): Bacteria > Actinomycetota > Thermoleophilia > Solirubrobacterales > 70-9 > AC-56. The sequence goes on from CAVWWY010000001.1 coordinate 51,188, forward strand.
GATTTCCACGCGATCGGCGACTACGGCTTCCTCTCCGACTGTCACACGGGGGCGCTGGTGGCCTCGGACGGCACGGTCGAGTGGCTGTGCCTCCCCCGCTTCGACTCGCCGAGCGTGTTCGGGGCGCTGCTCGATCGAGGGGCGGGCGCCTTTCGGCTTGGCCCCACCAACCTCCGGGCGCCGGTGGCCCGGCGCTACGTGCCGGGCTCGAACGTGCTCGAGACGAGCTGGATGACTGAGACGGGCTGGATGATCGTCCACGACGCCCTGGTGCTGGCGCCCGGGAGCGAGGAGGACGGGGAGAGCGTGCGCGCCCGGGCGCTTGGGCCTCGTGACGCCGACCACATGCTGGTGCGCGCCGTCGAGTGCGTCCACGGGAGCATCGAGGTCGAGGCGATCTGCGAGCCGGCCTTCGACTATGCGACGGAGGGGGCGAGCTGGAAGCTCATCGACAAGGACGGGTTGGCCGCGGACGCCAGCGGCGGCGGGGAGACGGTGCGGCTGCTGGGCGACATCCCGATCGAGATCGACGGTCCGGTCGCCCACGGGAAACGAACCCTCAACACGGGCGAGCGCGCCTTCGTGTGCCTGTCGTGGCGCGAGGAGCTGAGCGGGCCCAGCGACGCCGGCGACGCCGTGAAGCGGGTTAACGGAACCGTGAACCTGTGGCGACGCTGGCTGGAGCGGGGGACCTTCGCCGACCACCCGTGGCGCTGGACCCTTCAGCGGTCCGCCCTGGCGCTCAAGGGATTGACCTACGAGCCGACCGGCGCGATCGTCGCGGCCCTGACCACCTCACTCCCGGAGACGCCGGGCGGGGAGCGCAACTGGGACTACCGCTACACCTGGATCAGGGACGCGAGCTTCACGCTCTGGAGCCTGCACGTGATCGGCTTCGATCAGGAGGCGCGCGAGTTCATGGAGTTCGTCTCGCACCTGTGCCATGGGCGAGGCCCTGAGACCCAGATCATGTTCGGGATCGGCGGCGAGACCGAGCTCGCCGAGCGCACCCTCGATCACCTGGACGGCTACGTCTTCTCGAAGCCCGTCCGAGTCGGCAACGCGGCCTACGGGCAGCGCCAGAACGATGTGTTCGGGGCACTTCTAGACTCGATCTACATTCACTCCAAGACCCTGGAGGGGCTGCCGGAGACGATGGCGCCGATCGTTCTCGAGCAGGCCGAGGCCGCCGCCGATGCCTGGCGCCTACCCGACCAGGGGATCTGGGAGGCTCGCGGCGAGCCGAAGCACTACGTCTCCTCGAAGCTCATGTGCTGGGTGGCGCTCGACCGAGCCGCCCGGCTCGCCCGCGAGCGGGAGCTCGCCGACCGCTGGCGGGCGGAGGCCAATGCCATCCGCGCCGACATCCTGGAGCGGGGGGTCAGCGAGCGCGGCGTCTTTCGCCAGCATTACGAAACCGACGCGCTCGACGCCTCGCTGCTCCTGATCCCCCTGGTTCGCTTCCTGGCGGCCGACGACGAGCGCGTGCGGGCCACGGTGCTCGCGATCGCCGACGAGCTCACGGAGCACGGCCTGGTGCTCCGTTACCGCGTCGACGAGACAGAGGACGGCCTCAGCGGCAGGGAGGGGACCTTCACGATCTGCTCGTTCTGGCTGGTCTCGGCCCTGTCGGAGATCGGCGAGCCCGAGCGAGCTCGAAAGCTCTGCGCGCGGGTGCTCACCCATGGGACGCCGCTCGGTCTGTTCGGGGAGGAGATCGAGGCGTTGAGCGGGGCGCAGCTGGGGAACTATCCGCAGGCGTTCACGCATCTGGCGCTGATCAACGCGGTCTCCCACGTGATCGCCGACGAGCAGATGGGGGAGCGGGCGGACCCGAGCGCGGTGTTCACGGAGATGCGGGCGGCGGGGGCGGCCGGGTCGCTAGCGGGCCCTCGCCCCGCCCGTACACTGCGGCAGCCATGCGTGCGATCCAGCTCCAGGAGTTCGGCGGCACCGATGCGATGGAGCTCACCGAGCTGCCCGATCCAGTGCCCGGGGACGGCGAGGTCGTCATCGAGGTGGCCCGGGCAGGCGTCAACTTCGCCGATACCCACGCGACCAGAGACGACTATCTGGCCAAGCAGGAGCTGCCGCTGACCCCGGGCGGCGAGGTCGCGGGCCGTACGCCCGATGGCCGGCGCGTGGCGGCGCTGCTTCCGAGCGGCGGCTACGCCGAGCGGGTCGCGGTCAACGAGGCCGTCCTGGTGCCCGTGCCCGACGAGGTCTCCGACGACGAGGCGGCCGCGCTCCTGCTCCAGGGCCTCACGCGCGCGCAGCCTGCTCCGGATCTCGGCACGGTTCAGGCGGGCGAGTCCGTGGTGGTCGAGGCCGCGGCGGGGCGGACGGGATCACTCGCGGTTCAGCTCGCCAAGCGGATGGGCGCCGGGCAGGGTGATCGGGCTGGCATCGACCGAGGAGAAGCGGGAGCTGGCGCGTCGCCTCGGCGCGGATGCGGCCGCGGACTCCCGCGCTGACGACCTCGAGGCGGCGATCCTTGAGGCGAACGAGGGGCGAGCCGGTCGACGTCGTGCTGGAGATGAGCGGGGGAGAGGCGTTCGAGGCTGCCCTGCGGGCGCTGGCCCCGTTCGGGCGCCTGGTCACCTACGGGCTCGCCTCGCGGCGAGCCGGTCGAGATGCGAAACGTCGACCTGATGCGGACGAGCCGCGCCGTGGTGGGCTTTTGGCTCATGCATCTGTTCCGGCGCCCGGACGAGCTGCGCGCCGGGATCGCCGAGCTGCTGGGCGGCGGTCGCCAAGCGCGAGCTCGAGGTCGTAATCGGAGGCGGTCTACCCGCTCTCGGAGGCGCGCCGCGCGCACGAGGACATCGCGGCGCGAAACGACCCACGGCAAGCTGCTTCTCGACCCGCGGGGCTGACCCGGTGACCCGCTTTCCGAGACCTCGGGCTCTCCGACGAGATCCTGCTGACCCTGGACGAGCTCGGATACACGGATCCGACGGCGATTCAGGAGCAGGCCATCCCAGAGCTGCTGGCCGGCCACGACGTGATCGGCCAGGCGCAGACCGGCACCGGAAAGACCGCCGCCTTCGGGCTGCCGATGCTCCAGTACCTCGATCCCGGCTCCGACGAGACCCAGGGGCTGGTCCTGACGCCGACCCGCGAGCTGTGCATCCAGGTGACGCAGGCCCTGCGTGCATACGCCGAACACATCCCGGTCGAGGTGATCGCGGTCTTCGGCGGTCAAGCGGTGAGGACCCAGCAGTCCCGGCTTCGGGAGGGTGCGCACGTGGTGGTGGCCACCGTGGGGCGGACGCTCGACCTGATCTCGCGGGGGTCGCTCGATCTGGCGTCCGCTCGCTACGTGGTCCTCGACGAGGCCGACGAGATGCTCGATCTCGGCTTCATCGAGGACGTCGAGCGCATCCTGCGCATCTGTCCTTCGGGCCGCCAGACGTCGCTTTTCTCGGCCACCATCCCTCCCCCGATCGAGCGCCTCGCCGACCGCTACATGTACGACCCGGTCACGATCAGGGTGACGCCAAAGCAGCTCACGGTGGACGCGATCGAGCAGGCGTACGTCGAGGTGCCCGCCCGCGGCAAGGTCGATCGGCTGATCGAGGTCCTGCGCGCCGAGGAGCCCGAGCAGGCGATCATCTTCTGCCGGACGAAGATCGGCACCGCACGCCTCGACGAAGCGCTGCGCGCTCGCGGCCTCCAGGTCAAGGCGCTGCACGGCGACCTGAGCCAGGGGCAGCGCGACGGCGTCATGCTGGCATTCAAGGATCATCGGCTCCGCCTGCTCGCGGCCACCGACGTCGCGGCGCGCGGGCTCGACATCGAGCACGTAACCCACGTGATCAATTACGACGTTCCCGACGTCACCGAGTCGTACATCCACCGGATCGGGCGCACGGGGCGGGTTGGTCGCACGGGGCGGGCGATCACCTTCGTGACCGAGAAGCAGCGTGCCGAGATCGGGCGGATCGAGCGCGAGGCGAAGACGAGCATCGGGGAGTGGGAGCCTCCGGAGGAGCGCCTCGAGCACGCTCCCCGGCCGAGACGGCGCGACCACGAGGCGCCTCGCACCGCCCCCAGCTCGCCCACGGGATCACCGGAAGATGGGCTCGTGAAGCTGTTCCTCAATCGCGGCCGGCGCAGCGGGATCGAAGACGAGGACGTACGGTGGGCGCTCACCGAGGGCGCGGTGGTGCCCGAGGATGCGATCGGCTCGATCCGGGTCCTCGACCGGTTCTCCTTCGTCGAGCTGGACGCGGGGCACGCCGCCCTGGCGCTCGAGCGGCTCGAGGGAACGAAGCTGAAGGGCAAGCAGATCCGGGTCGAGTACGCCCGCGGCTGAATCGGGCTCCTTGGGATCGCTACTCGGCGCTGGCGTCGGCGCGCGCGGCGTCGCCCTGCCGAACGATCCCGCGCCAATCCCTGGTCCGGAAGACGAGCAGGAGTAACAGGAAGCCGATCGCCACGGACCAGGCGGTGATCGCCAGCTCCTGGCCGACCGAGTACGAGAGGACGACGGCGCGTGGCGCGCCGCCCAGCGTGGCGACGAGGAGGGCCTGCTCCGCGCCGATCCCACCCGGTGTGAACGGCAGGGCGCCGGTGATCGATTGCACGCTCATCACCACCAGCACGTTCTCGAACGAGCCACCGATCCCGAAGGCGTCGAGGAAGAGCCAGAACGCAGCGAACCGGCAGAGCCACCCCAGGAGCTGCCAGGCCGCGACCTCGCGCAGGTAGCGAAAGGGCTGACGGAAGATGGCGAGCCCCTGCTTTACCCGCTGCCAGAACGCCTCGACCCGCCCCGCGAGGATCGCCAGCAGGACGGTCGCCGTGATCGCAAGCAGCGCGAGGACTCCAAACAGGATGATCGGGTGGGCTGCCCAGAAGCTGATCTCGAATGCCGGCAGGTCGGGCAGTCGCGGCGTCGGCGGCAGGAGCCCCTGGGTGATCGCGTAGAGGAGCACGATCACGCCCATCCCGCTGTCGAACGGGGCGAGCGCCATGAACGAGGAGGTCACGGCCGGATATGAGGAGTGCTCGACGCTGCGCTTGGCGAGCACGACCTTCGCCGCGTCCCCCGCGCGCGCGGGGATGATGCCGTTGATCCCGACCCCCACCAGGAACGCGGCCGCGATCGAGGTCTCCTTGACCCGCTGGTCCGGATACGCGGCGCGGAGGGCGTTCGCCCACGCGTGCGACCTGGCGAGCTGCATCCCCAGCCACAGAAGGAGGGCGGCGACCAGGTACTCCCACTGGATACCCGCGAGCGTCCGGAAGAAGGTGTCCGCCGCGTGCAGGAATCGGTCGACGCTCGTTCCGAGATCGGCGATTTCCAGGCTGTCGATCACCTCCATAAGCTAGCCCCCGGCATGGTCCCGGCCGCCCTCCTCGCGCTCGCGTACCTGGTCGTGGAGCCCTCCAGCGCCGACCTCGCCGCCCAGACGTTTCGATCAGACCTGTTTTCGGCCCACGGCTTCCTGCTGTGGAACGACTACTGGTACGGGGGCCACTCCCTGCCGGGCTACAGCCTGCTCTTCCCGCCGCTCGGCGCGGCGCTTGGTCCACGGGTGGTCGGGGCACTGGCAGCCGTGGCGGCGGCGGGGCTGTTCACGGCATTGGTACGGCACAGTTACGGAGCGCGGGCCCGCCTGGCGACGCTTTGGTTCGGAGCGGCCACAGCCACGATGCTGATCGCCGGCCAGCTCACCTTCGCGCTCGGGGTCGCGATCGGGCTGGGCGCCCTGCTGGCCGTGCAGCGAGGCCGCTCGGCGCTCGCCGTCGCCCTGGGCGTGCTCACGTCGTGCGCCAGTCCGGTGGCGGGGCTGTTCCTGGGCCTGGCCGGGCTCGCCCTGGCTCTGACGGGCGAGCGGCGAGTGGGAGCCGCCCTCGTCGCGGCGGCGCTGGTTCCGATCGCGGTGCTGGCCGCGGCCTTCCCCACCTCCGGGTACTTCCCGTTCGTGGTCAGCGCCTTCCTGCCCGTGCCCCTGTTCGCCGCGGCAGCGTTGATCGTGCTCGGGCCGGAGGAGCGGACCCTGCGCGTCGGAGTCGTCCTCTACGTGGGGCTATGCGTCGGGTTGGTGCTCGCCCACACGCAGGTGGGGGCCAACGCGGCCCGCCTCGGATCGCTGTTCGGGGGGCCGGTCCTGGCGCTCGCGCTCGCCTGGCGGCGCCCCGTGGCGCTCGCGCTCCTGGCCATCCCGCTTCTGTACTGGCAGTGGGCGGCGCCCGTGCGCGACCTGACGAATGCGGCGGGCGACCCGTCCGTGAAGGAGGGGTACTACGCGCCGCTCGTGGCCGAGCTCGAGCGGCGCACGGAGGGGTCCCCGGTCCGAGTCCAGATCCCGACCACCCAGAATCGCTGGGAGGCCGACTACGTGGCGCTTCGGTTCCCGATCGCCCGCGGTTGGCTGCGGCAGCTCGAATCCGACGACTTCGACCTGTTCACCGACGAGAACCTCACCCCGGTGGCTTACAGGGCCTGGTTGGACGAGCTCGGCATCGAGTACGTCGCGCTCCCGGACGCCGACCTCGACTATCTGGCGGAGGACGAGGCAAAGGTGATTCGCGCCGGCCTGCCCTACCTGCGGCAGGTATGGCAGGACCGGCACTGGCGCCTATACACGGTCCGCGAGTCGCCCGGGCTCGTCTCCCGCGTCGCCGATCCGTCGGCTCCCGCCGGGCGGAACCGCCTGACGAGCGTGGGACCGGCGAGCTTCACCCTGCGAGCGCGAGCGGCTGGCCGGTTCCTCATCCGCATCCACGAAACGCGCTACTGGACAGTCCGCTCGGGGGACGCGTGCGTGGGGAGGGATGGAGATTGGACGCTCGTGGAGGCACGGGCGCCGGGGCGGGTGGAGGTCTCGGCCCGATTCGGCCTCGATGCGCTTCTCGGCAGGGATCGGCAATGCTCGGGATAGCGCTCGCCCTCGGGTCGAGCGTCGCCTGGGGCATCTCCGATTTCCTCGGGGGGCTGCAGAGCCGGCGGATCTCGGCCCTGACGGTGCTCCTGGTGAGCCAGCCGGTGGGCCTGGTGCTGGCCCTGGTGGTGGCGCTGGCCTTCGGCGGCGATCCCCTCAGCGCCCGAAACGCGGCGATCGCGCTCGCCGCGGGCGCGGCCGCCGTGCTCGCACTGGGGGCCTTCTACCGGGCCATGGCCCTGGGCACGGTGACCGTGGTGGCGACGATCGGGGCGCTCGGGGTGCTGGTCCCGATCGTCGCCGGGCTGGCACAGGGCGAGCAACCGGCCGCCGTTCAGGGGGTGGGGGGACTCGCCGCGATCGCCGGCGTCGTGATCGTGGCTCGAGAGCCCGATCCGGAGTGGCGCGCCGCCGGTCGCGCGTCGGTCGGGCTCGCGGCGCTCGCGGCGCTCGGGTTCGGAGCGTTCTTCCTGGGCCTCGATGCCACGTCCGGGAGGGAGCCCGCGTGGACCATCGTCGCCGTGCGCGTCGGCGGTGTCTGCACGCTGCTGATCGCCGCCGCCTTCGCAAGGCCCTCGATGCAGATCGAGCGCTCGCAGCTCCCCGCGCTGCTCGCGATCGGCTGCTTCGACGTCCTCGCCAACTCGCTGTTCGCCGTGGCGACCAATCACGGGCTGCTCTCGATGGTCGCCGTGGCCGGCTCGCTCTACTCGGCGGTCACCGTCCTGCTCGCCCGGTTCGTGCTCGGCGAGCGCCTCGCCCGGAGCCAGCTCGGCGGCGTGGTGGTGGCGCTCTTCGGGGTGGCGTTGATCGCGGCAGGTTCTTAGGTGAGGAGCTTTAGCTCCGAAACAGGCGTGTCAGGGCGCCGGAGGCGCCCGCAAGGTAATTCAGGAGGTGAGGAGCTTTAGCTCCGAAACAGGCGTGTCAGGGCGCCGGAGGCGCCCGCAATTAACTCGGGAGACCAGCCCCGGCTAGCCCTCGGCGAGGGCCGTGAACCCGAGCAGCTCCTCCAGCCGGACGATCGTCTCCGCGGGGTCGTGATGGAGCACGGACGTCATCCCAACGGCATCGGCGCCGGCGCAGTTCTCGCGCAGGTCGTCGACGAACACGCAGCGCTCCGGCGGCTCGCCGAGGCGCTCTGCCGCCACCAGGTAGATCTCGGGCTGCGGCTTGTGGAGGCCGACCTCGGCGGAGATCACCACCGCGTCGAACAGCTCCGCGAGGAGGTCGCGATCGTAGTGCGAGGTGCTCCACGAGTTGGAGACGAGCCCGGTGCGGATTCCGGCGGAGCGTGCGGTGCGAACCGCCGCAACCATCGGCTCCGCCGGGCGCATGCCGCGGAACATGCTGTCGATCAGGTCGGCGGCCTCCGGCAGTCCGAGGCGCTTCGCGAAGCGGGTCTCGAACTCGCTCTCCTCGAGCTTTCCGGTCTCCAGGCCGCGTAGGTCGGCGAGCGCCGCGGGATCCTCGCGGAACAGGCGCTTCACAGCGTCGTCATCGAGCCCCTTTTCGTTGCAGAAGTCGGCGAAGCTGTCCCAGACCGAGGTCGTCAGCACGCCGCCGAAGTCCACGAGCAGTCCGCTGTAGTCGCCCTCCGCGGGCATAGGATTGTCCGCCATGGCCGATGAGGCTATCGACCGAGACGAGGGAATCGACCGGCCGCGCATGGAGACATGGTTCGCGGAAAACATCCCGCGCGCCGAGCCTCCGCTTGCCTTCGAGCGCATCTCCGGCGGCCGATCCAACCTCACCTACGCGGTCAGCGATGGCGCGGGCCACCGCTGGGCGCTGCGGCGCCCGCCGCTGGGAAAGCGCCTCGCCTCGGCACACGACATGACGCGCGAGCATCGAATCATCTCGGCGCTCCAGCGCACCCCGGTTCCGGTCCCCCCGGCGGCTGGGCTGTGTGAGGACGACTCGGTGAACGGCGCGCCGTTCTACGTCATGGACTTCGTCGAGGGCCCGATCCTCCGCTCGCGAAGCGAGGCCGAGGCCGAGTTCGGCGAGGCCGAGCGGAGCGCGATCGGCGAGCGAGTAGTCGACACGCTGGTCGCCATCCACGCGGTCGACCCGGACTCGGCCGGTCTCGGGACCCTGGGCAAGAAGCAGGACTATGTGGCCCGCCAGCTTCACCGCTGGCACGGGCAGTGGGAGAAGTCGAAGACGGACGACGTGGCCCTAGTCGACGACGTCCATGGGCGGCTCTCCAAGAGAATCCCGGAACAGGGCCCGGCCACGATCGTCCACGGCGACTACCGGCTCGACAACATGATCCTCTCGGCCTCCGGCGAGGTGGCGGCGGTGGTCGACTGGGAGCTCTGCACGCTGGGGGACCCGCTCGCCGACGTCGGCATGCTGCTCGTCTACTGGTCGGAGCCCGGCGACGAGCTGATGCCCCTGTTCGAGGCGCCCACGACCGCTACGGGGTTCGCGTCCCGCGAGGGCGTCCGCGAGCGCTACGCGAGACTGTCCGGCCGCGACCTCTCGGAGATCGACTTCTACGTGGCGCTCGCCTGGTGGAAGCTGGCGATCATCCTTCAGGGGGTCTATGCCCGCTTCTCAGCCGGCCAGTACGGGGAGGCGGACGAGCGGATCGAGGAGTTCGCCAGGATCGTCGGACGCATCGCGAATGCGGCCGACGAAGCGGAGCGGCGTTTGGGCTGAGCGGTCAGGCCTTCGCCGGCTCGGGTGAGGCCGTTGCCCCGGTGCCGTCGGAGGCGCCCGCCTCGGCGGCCTCGGCCTCCTTGGCCCAGCGGTGAAGCTCGCGCCGGGCAATGACGACCTTGTGGACCTCGTCGGGACCGTCAGCGACCCGGAGCATGCGGGAGAAGCGCCACATCCAGGCGAGCGGCGTGTCGTCGGACATCCCGAGCGCCCCGTGGACCTGGATCGCCCGGTCGAGCACGTCCATGACCACATTGGCAGCGACCACCTTGATCATCGAGATCTCTTGGCGGGCGGCCCGCTTGCCCGCGGTGTCCATCTTCCAGGCGGCGTAGAGGGTCAGCAGCCGGGCCTGATCGACCTCCATCCGGGAGCGGGCGACGAAGTCCTGGACGAACTGCTTGTCGGCGAGCTTGCCCCCGAAGGTCTCTCGCTCGTTTGCGCGGCGGCTCATCAGCTCGATCGCGCGCTCGGCGGTGCCGATCGCCCTCATGCAGTGATGGATCCGGCCAGGGCCCAGGCGGTCCTGGGCGATCACGAAGCCGGCGGCGCGCTCACCGAGGAGATTGGCTTCCGGCACCCGGCAGTCCTCGTAGCGGATCTCGCAGTGGCCCGGCCCGCCGGCGTGTCCCATCACCGAAACCGGACGGACGAGATCGAACCCCGGATTGTCCGTGGGGACGAGGATCATGCTCGCCCTGGCATATGGGTGCGCATCGGGCTCGGTGACGCACATCACGATCGCCAGCTCGGCTCCGACCGCGCCGGACGTGAACCACTTGTGGCCGTTGATGACCCACTCGTCCCCGTCGAGCTCGGCCTGGGTGCGCAGCGTGGTGGGATCGGACCCCGACACCTCGGGCTCGGTCATCGAGAAGCAGCTCCTGATCTCGCCGTCGAGCAGGGGAGCGAGCCACTGATCGCGCTGGCTTTCCGTCCCGTGCTCGGCGAGAATCTCCATGTTCCCGGTGTCAGGGGCCGAGCAGTTGAAGGCCATCGGGGCGATCGCCGGGCTTCGCCCCATCTCTTCGCAGAGGACGCCGTACTCCCAGTTACCCAGCCCGGCGCCGTAGCGCTCGTCGGGCATGAACAGGTTCCAGAGGCCCTCCTCGCGGGCGCGGTTTCGGATCTCCACCACGATCTCCGGGTAGGGGGTGCCGGGCCCCACCTCCGCGTCGATGGCCTGCATGGCCTCGAGCTCGACCGGGTACACGTGGTCGTTCAGGAAGCCGCGAATCCTGTCCCGAAGCTCCTCGACCCGGGGCGTGACGTCGAAGTCCATCAGCAGGAGCCTAAACCAGAGGCGCCGCTTGAAAGGGGCTGGGTGGGGGAGCGCCCAGAACGCAGAACGCCGAGTTCCGCTGCATAGCGGAGCACAAGCGGGACTCGGCGAACGGGGTCCGGGCTGACCGGTGCTACCCAGCCGCCGCCGGTGCTTCCGGCCGCGCCCTCTTCAGCTGGCGCTGGCGTTGGCGGTGAAGGCCGATCTGGACGGCGAACAGGGCGCCGATGGCCACGGTTGCCACAGCGAGCGATGGCACCACCACTGCGAGCGGCGGGCGTTCCTTGGCGATCAGCGTGATCGCTGCGGCGATCATCACCGTGCCAAGAGCGCCGCGCAAGAGGCCCTGGGGGACCCTGACCGCGAAATGGGCACCGAGCAGCACGCCGGGGATCGAGCCCAGGAGGATGTTCCCGGCGAGCCCGAAGTCCACGTTGCCCCCCACCCAATGAGCGAAGCCCGCCGCCCAGAGCAGGACGGCGGCATGGAAGACATCCGTTCCGACGACACGCTGCGGCGTGAGGCGGAAGACGGCGATCAAGACGATCGCGATCACGGTGCCGCTGCCGGCCGAGGTAAGGCCGATTACGAAGCCGGTCGTCGCCCCGGTTGTGATCGCGGCGATGATGTGACGCCGGTACAGGTGCATCGCGGAGCGCTCCGGAATGGCGTCGCGAAGCAGGGTTCCTCGGACCAGGGTCGCGATGCCCACGACCAGCAGGGCAGCGCCCAGCATCCCGAGCACCAGGTGGTTCACGTCGTCCTCGCCGTATGAGTTCTGGAGGACCTCGATCAGCCAGACGCCGCCGATTGCCGAGGGGACACTCCCAACCGCCAGCCAAAAGGCGATTCCTCGATGTACGGTCCCGTGCTTGAGGTGGCGCCAGCCGCCGGCGGTCTTCGTGACCGCGCCGTAGAAGATGTCGGTGCCGACGGCGGTGACCGGCTGCACGCCGAAGAGCAGGATCAGGAGTGGGGTCATCAGCGACCCCCCGCCCATGCCGGTCATGCCGATCAGCAGGCCGACACCGAAGCCGAATACGACGATGACTGGATCCATTGCCTGGGGGTGGTGGTGAGGCTGTGCGAACCGGGGTGACAGACCCGGCTTTTCCGATCCTTGTTGACCGGCTTGGTACCGAACGCGATGGGTGATCGTAGCCCACCGGACCCGGCGAATCTTCGTGGGCAGACCGCCAGCGAACCCGGACTGCTAGCGGACCTCCCAGGCGTCCGGATCAGCGATCAGCTGCTCGGACCTCGCGGGGCAGCTCGCCGGTCTCGAGATCGGCCAGGGTCACCCGCTCGAGCACCGCGCGAAGGTTGGCGCGAACCGCGACCCAGACGTCCCGCAGGTGCTCCGCCGGGCCGGGGTAGTGGGTCGCCTCGGGGGCGGAGTCCTGGATGTTGGCGAGCGGTCCCTCCACCGCCCGGATGATGTCGGCGAGCGTGATCTCGTCCGGCGGGCGGGCGAGCCAGTAGCCGCCCCGCGCGCCGCGCTTGGCGCGCACGAGCCGCGCATGCTTCAGCTCCAGCAGGATGTGCTCCAGGAACTGGAGCGGGATCTCCTGGGCCTCCGCCAGGTGCTCGCCCTTGACGGGCTGGCCATCCGGCGAGGCGGCCAGCTCGACGGCGGCGCGCACCGCGTAGTCGGCTTTCGCGGTGATCCTCATCTCAGCCGGCGGACGGGTTTCGACGGAACGCTTGACGCCACATGACGTGGCCCGGGGCTCTCAGCTGGGACAATTCCGCGCTTCCATGATCGACCTTCAGTCGCATTCGACCGTATCGGACGGACAGCTCGAACCTCCGGCGGTCGCCAGATCGGCCGCGGAGGCGGGCGTCACCGTGATGGCGCTGACCGACCACGATGCCGTGGCGGGCGTGCCCGCGGCGATGGACGCCGCGGCCGAGGCGGGAATCGAGTGCGTGGCGGCGGTCGAGATGTCCTGCGTCCACGCCTACGCGGACGACCTGCACATGCTCGGCTACTGGGTCGAGCCGAACGCGATCGCCGCCGCGTGCGAACGGGCCCAGCAAGAGCGCGTCAACCGGGCGCGGGAGATCATCGAGCGACTCAACGCGCTCGGGGTGGAGGTGAGCTTCGAGGCCGCGGTCGCGGAGGCCGGCGCGGCCGACTCGATCGGCCGTCCGCACATCGCGCGGGCCGCCGGAGCCGGCCCCGACCTCGGGCCCTTCTTCGAGGAGTACCTGGTCCCGGGCGCCAAGGCCTTCGTCGCGCGCCGCTGGCCGACTGCCGAGGAGGCCGTCGAGCTGATCCACGGCGCGGGCGGCGCCGCGGTGGTCGCTCATCCCTACTGGGACGTCTCCGAGCCCGCGCAGGTGCGCGACCTGGTCGCCAGCCTCCACGGCGACGTGGGCCTTGACGGGATCGAGACCTTCTATCCGCCGCACACCAGGGAGCAGACGGCGCACTGCCTGGAGCTCTGCGAGGAGTTCGGCCTGGTACCAACCGGGTCCTCGGACTTCCATGGCCCGACTCACAAGACCTTCTCGCGGTTTCTGGCGTACGACACGTACGGGCTGGGCGAGCCGCAGGTCCCCTCTCGGTCGAGCTGACGGGTCACGACTGAAGTAGGCGGCCGAGCCTCTGAAGCTGTTGGGCTTCGAGCTAGGACCCTTCGGGCGGGATCAGCCCCTCGCCCTCCAGGTAGTCGAGGATCTGCTTCGCGGACTCCTCGGGCGTCTGGCTCTCGGTGTCGATCACGAGCTCCGGATTCTCCGGCGGCTCGTACGGGTCGGAGACGCCGGTGAACTCCTTGATCTCGCCCGAGCGCGCCTTGGCGTAGAGGCCCTTGACGTCTCGGCGCTCGCACTCCTCCACCGAGGCCTTGACGTAGGCCTCGATGAAGCGGCCGTCCATCTTCGTCCGCGCCTCGTCGCGGATCTGGCGATAGGGCGAGATCGCGGCGGTGATCACCGGAACATCGTTGCGGGACAGCAGGTCCGCCACGAAGGCGACCCTGCGGATGTTGGTGTCGCGGTCCTCCTTCGAGAACCCGAGTCCCTTGGAGAGGTTCTGGCGCACGATGTCGCCGTCGAGCACCTCGAGCTTGGAGCCGCGCCTGCGCAGCTCCTTGACGAGGACGTTGGTGATCGTGGTCTTGCCCGAGCCGGAGAGCCCGGTGAACCAGAGGCAGAAGCCCTTCTCAGCGGCCATCGGTCGCTGACTCCTTTCTGTATGCGTCGATCAGGATCTCGGCGACCTCTTCACGCGTGAACTCGTGCGGCGGGGTCTCGCCGCGGGAGAGCATCTCCCGCACCTTCGTTCCGGAGAGGAACAGGTGCGACTCCTGCGGGTGGGGGCAGGTCTTGTCGGAGGCCATTCCCTCGCAGTCCTGGCACCAGAAGGTGTGCTCGAAGAACAGCGGCTGGATGCCGAGCTCGCCGATGTCGATGTCGTCGAAGATGTGCTGGGCGTCGTAGGTGCCGTAGTAGTCGCCGACGCCGGCGTGGTCGCGGCCGACGATGAAATGGGTGCAGCCGTAGTTGCGCCGGATGATCGCGTGGAGCACCGCCTCCCGCGGCCCCGCGTAGTGCATCTTCGCCGGGTTGACGCCGAGGATGACGCGGTCCGGGTGGTAGTACTTCTCCATCAGCACCTCGTAGCAGCGCATCCTGACGTCGGCGGGTATGTCGCCCTCCTTCGTCTCGCCGATCAGCGGGTGCAGGAACAGCCCGTCGGATACCTCGAGCGCCGCCTTGGTCAGGTACTCGTGGGCGCGGTGAATCGGATTGCGGGTCTGGAAGGCGACGATCCGCTTCCAGCCGCGGTCGGCGAAGGCCTTTCTCGATTCCTCCGGCCGCAGGTAGCGGCGCATGAACGCCTCGTCGTGGTCGGGAAGGGCGACGGCCTCGATCGGCCCGGCGATGCAGCGCGATCCCTCCCGGCGAATCGCCGCGACCCCCGGGTGCTCGTCGTCGGTCGTCCGGTAGACGAGCTCGGCCTCTGTGTCCACCTCGCGCTCGAAGATCTCCTCCACGGTCAGGCGGCCGAGCTGCTTGCCGTTGGGGGCGCTCAGCTCGACGACGTCGCCCGCCGACGCCTCGAGATCGGTGGCGAGGGTGATCGGGATCGGCCAGATGTCACCGGACTCGAGCCGCATCTTCTCGCAGACGGATCGCCAGTCGGCGGCGCCCATGAAACCGCCCAGGGGGGCGAAGCCACCGTTTGCGAGCAGCTCGAAATCGGAGGCCTGGCGCGCGCTCAGCGTCAGCGCCAAAGCCGTTTTCGAGCTACCCATTTATTCCGCACTCGGTGCGGTCGGTCCCTGCCCAGCGGCCTGCACGGGCGCTCTCGCCGTCGCCCGGCACGGAAGTGCACGGCATGCAGCCGATCGACGGATATCCCTGGTCATGAAGTGGGTTGTAGGGCACGTGGTGTTCCTTGATGTGGTTCCAGACTCGCTTGTCATCCCAGTCCGCCAGCGGGTTGAGCTTCCAGAGCCCGAAGCGCTTGTCCCAGCCGAACTTGGCCGCGGTCGCTCGGTTCTCCGAATCAACCCTGCGGACTCCCGAGACCCAGCACTCGGCGCCGTCGAGCGCCTCGCGCATCGCCTCCACCTTACGGATCCCGCAGCAGGCGTCCGGATCGCGGCGCCAGAGGTTAGCGCCATGCCGCTCCGCCTGCGCTTCGAGGGTGATCCCGGCGAAGCGATCGAACTCGACCCCGAAGTGATCGGCGAGGGCGTCCCGCGTCCCGTATGTCTCCGGGAACAGGAGCTCGGTGTCCAGATAGAAGAAGCGCGCGCCCGCATTGACCCGGTGGGCGATGTCGACGACCACCGAGCTGGTCTTCTGGAACGAGACGGCGAAGCGCAGGTGGGGATGGAAGGTCTCGATCGCCCAGGCGATCGCCTCTTCGGCATCCATCGCCTCGACCTGCGCCGAGACCTCGCTTGGGTCCACCACCCGACCGCCGATGGTAGGCAGCCGTCCCGACCCTCCATTGCGCCCGTTGCCGTTGGCGCCGTTCCCGTTCGGGGCGGGAGGGCCTTCGTGCAGTGGACGCGGCCGCTCGAGAGCGACCGGCCCGGTGCCGGATGACCGGTGTTCGCTCATACCGCGCACTCTCCCTCGCCGCGCTCGACCTTGTAGGGATCGGACCGGCTCCAGTCGATGAAGTGGTTGAGGGTCTCGAGGCTGAACTCCACCGGCATCGCGAGGTCCTTGACCCGCTCCTCGAACGGGTCGGTGCCGACCCGCTCCACGAAGGCGTTGAACTCCTCGCCATCGGCGCGCTCGTCCTCGTAGAGCCGCACCCAGCGCTCCACCGCGTCCGGGACGCGCTTCGCGGGGAGGCGGGCCTTGAGGCGATGCCCGTAGACGATCTCGCCGCGCTCGTAGTTGCCGCCGAGGTGGGCGATGTAGGCGGGGACGGCGCGGTCGCCGACCTTGATCGAGGCGCCGTAGAAGCCGATGTTCGCGATGTGGTGCTGGGCGCAGCCGTTCGGGCAGCCGCTCATCTTGACGTGGATGCGCTTCGTCAGCGGATCGCTGACCTCCATCGCCTCGAGCCGCTCCTGGACGGCCTGGTTCAAGCCCATCGAGCTGGTGATCCCGAGCTTGCAGCTGTCGGTGCCCGGGCAGCTGACGACGTCGGTGATCTCGCGCGGGCCGACATCGGCGAGCTCGAGCTCGCCGAGCCGCTGCCAAACGTCATAGACGGACTCGTCGCGCACCCAGCGCAGGACGAAGTTCTGCTGCACCGAGACGCGTGCGTAGCCGCCGGTGTACTCGCGCATGATCTGCGGCCAGGCCGCGGAGCTGCTCCGGGGCTGAGGTCACCCCGGGTGACCTTCACCTCCACCGCGCTGAATCCCTCCTGGCGCTGGGGCTTGACGTTCGCTTCGCGGAAGCGATCGAACTCTGAGCGATCCCCGTTCGGGCTGCCGTAGGTGCTCGGCTGGGCGGGGAGCGTGTGCCTCTTCGTCGTCGATCAGCTTGAGGCGCTCGACGTCGAAGTCGCGCTCCTCGGTCCAATCGCCCTCCAGCTCCTCCTCCACCATCTCGCGGAAGGCGTCGATCCCGACCTTGTCGACCAAGACCTTGATTCGAGCCCGGGCCCGGTTCTCCCGCAGCCACTCCTGGCGGTCGAAGATGCGCCAGCAGGCCTCCGCGACCTTCAGGTAGTCGCCGTTGTCGAGCTCGACGAACTCGTACAGGGTGGGGGCGATCCGGGGCATGATCGAGGTGCCGCCGCCGACCCGGATCTCGACCCCGCGCACGCCGTCCCGAAGCTGGGGGATGAACCCGATGTCGTGGATGCCCGTCATCGCGACGTCCTCGTCGGTGGCGGTGAACGCCGTCTTCACCTTTCGCGGCATCAGCTGGGTGGTGGGATGGCGCACGAAGTAGCGCACGTAGGCCATCGCGTAGGGGGTGATGTCGAACAGCTCGCCCTCGGAGATCCCGGCCCAGGGATCGCCGGTGACGTTGCGGATCGTGTTGCCGCAGCCCTCGCGCGACGAGAGGCCCGCGTCGCTGATCCTGCGGATGAACTTCGCCGCGTCGGGCAGCGGGATGTGGTGGATCTGGATGTTCTCGCGAGTAGTGATGTGGCCCTTGCGCAGCGGCGCCCACTCCTCGATCGCGTCGGCGAACGCCTCCATCTGCTCGGGCGTGACGCCGCCGAGCGGCAGCTTGACGCGGATCATCTGCACGTCGGGCTGGCGCTGTCCGTAGACGCCCTGCTTGAGGCGGAAGCCGATGAACTTGTCCTCGGGGGTCTCGCCCCGCATGAACTTCGCGGCCTGGGTGTCGAAGTCGTCGAACTCGCGCTCGAGGATGGGGATCACGTGCCCCGGCACGTCCTCGTAGGCCTCGGGGTTCTCGAGCGAGCCGACCTTGCCCTTTCCGGCCTGGTCCTTCTCGCTCACATTGAGCTCGTGCTCGGCGGCGACCTCGTCGGCCACCGACCGTCGCTCGACAGCCGTGGGCTCCATGCGTCGGGATATTACACAAATCCCGATTGGCTTTAGGGCATTTCAGGTGAACGCGCAGCGGCCCGGGGCGCGGCGACGCGCCGTGGGCGCCGCAGCTCGGCCGGTGGCGAAGCGGCTCGACTTCCCGAGGAGCCGGAGCCGGGTTCGGCTAGCTGACGTCCGTACCCTCGACCAGGAAGGCGACGCGCACGTGGGCGCGGTATTCGTCGAGGTTCTCGCCGCGGATGCCGGTGCTGACGATGTCGACCGCGCGGATGTTGCGCAGCGAGCCCTGAGCCTGCTTCAACGCCTGCGTCGCCGCATCGTCGGTGGACGTCTTCGAGCTCCCGACGAGCTCGATGATCTTGACTACGGCCACTCTGTCCTCCTCTTGGTCGTGAGGCGTTTCGTGTTTGGTGGCCTGTGTTCTATCCGGAACGCGAGGGCCAGGCAAGTTCGGCCGAGCGGGAGACGCCCTCCCGCAGCCCGGCCCGCTGCCACGGGTTCTGCTGGGGTGGGGCGCCGGTGGGCGGCGGCGCGGTCTCGGCGAGGAACCGCTCGAGCGCCCCGACCACCGCCGCGGCCTCGCTCTCGGAGGCGGGCTCGGTGATCAACTCGATGCTCGGTCTGGGTGGCCGTCGCTTGCCGTTCCGTGCCATGCGCCCAATCTAACCGCATAACCTCACGCCCCCGTGTCCGATGTCCCCGTTTTCGACTCAGCGTCCGTGCTGGCGGCGGTGAGCCCGGCGGACGCGATCGAGCGAACCCGGCTGGCGTTCGAGCGCCACGCGAGCGGCGAATGGGAGATGCCGGCCAAGGTCTACGTCGACAGCGCCGCCGAGCGGCGATTTTCGCGCCATGCCGGCGCGGGGCGACGGGCTCGCGTTGCTCAAGTGGGTGACCTCGTTCCCGCTCAACCCCCAGCGCGGCCTCCCCGTGGTCACCGGCGCCCTGCTCCTGTCGAGCGCCGAGACGGGCGAGCTCCTGGCGATCATGGACTGCGCCTCGATCACCTCGCTTCGCACCGGGGCGGCGGCAGCTCTATCGGCCGAGGTCCTGGCCAGCCCCGGCGCGAGCTCGGTCGGTCTCATCGGCTGCGGGGTCAACGGCGCGTGGGCGGCGCGCTGCCTCGCCGCGGCCGGATACGGGCCGGGCGTCTGCGCCGATCGGCGGCCGGAGGTGGCCGCGCGGCTCGCGAGCGAGCTTGGCTGGGAGGAGGGGGAGCGGGAAGAGGCCGCTGCCCAGGACGTCGTGGTCACGGTGACCCCCGGCCAGGAGCCGGTCGTCCTCGCGTCGGACCTGCGTCCCGGGCAGCACATTGCGGTGCTCGGGGCCGACGCCAGGGGGAAGTCCGAGGTCGAGCCGGCGGTGCTCGAGCGCTGCCGCCTCTTCTGCGACGAGTGGGAGCAGGCATCGAACGGCGGCGAGCTCGCCGCGGGCGTCGTGGCGGGCGCCGTCTCCCGGGACCGGGTGACGCAGCTGGGCGACGTGCTCATCGGGAGGGCGGCCGGCAGGCGCTCCGACGCCGACGTCACCCTGTTCGACTCCACGGGCCTTGCGATCCAGGACCTGGCGATCGCCTCGGCCGTCCACGCCGCCTGGCGCGACGGGAGGGCGGAGGCCCCCACCGTCGGGCTGTAAGGCTCATCGCTGGTTGAAGTTCTGCCCGGCCCCCGGGCGAAATGTCGATCAGCGCAGCCACGTTTCGTGCGGCCCGCTGTGTCACAGGATTGAGGAGGTGGCGAATCTCGGCCTCGAGCTGGTCCCCCTCATCCGTGATCCGCCGATGAGTCACCCGCAGGATCCGGTACCCGGCCAGCTGGATGGTGGCGTCGCGCCTTCGGTCTGATTCGAAGGCTTCGCGGGTGCCGTGGTGGGCCCAGCTGTCGAGCTCGGCTGCCACTCGCGTGGTCCGGCCACACGCAATCGACCTCGTACCCAGCCAGGGGTGCGTTGACAGCAGGGATCGGCAAGGCGCGCTGACGGCAGAACCGCAGGAACCGCTGCTCGAGCCTTGATCGAGTTTGACTGAGAGGAAGAGCGCTGCTCGTGCGAGCAAGGCACGAAGCACACCCAGCCCGCGCCGCGCCGATCAGCCCCAGTCGAGGCGCGGACGCGAGTCGAGCTGGCCGCGACGGTGCCTGTGGGAGGGCGTGACGATCAGGAACGCGAGCTCCGCGAGCCCGATCCGCGGCAGCTTGCGGTCCAGCGCTGCGTCGTCTCGCCGACCTCACCCGGCAGACGCATCGGCTGCGCGGATGCCGGCGCGACGATCGCGATGCCGGCGAGCACGTTGTCGGCGAGCCGAAGATCTTCTCGCGTTGAGGTCGGGGTCTACCAGTCGATGAACAGGCTCACGAGCGGGCGGGAGAGCCGCTGACCTCGTTCCGCCGCGGACGCCCTACAGCGGGATGTTGCCGTGCTTTCGCTTCGGCTGGTCGACCCGCTTGGTCTGCAGGGTGCGTAGGGCTCGGATCAGCTTCGGGCGGGTCTGGTGGGGGACGATCACGTCGTCGATGTAGCCGCGCTCGGCGGCCGAATAGGGGTTCGCGAACCGAGCCTTGTAGTCGGTGATCAGCTTGTCGCGGCGCTCGTCGGGGGTGGGCGACCCCTGGATGTCGCGCCGGAAGATGATGTTGACCGCCCCCTCCGGCCCCATCACCGCCACCTCGGACGTGGGCCAGGCGAAGTTGAAGTCGGCCAGCATGTGCTTTGACGCCATCACGTCATAGGCGCCGCCATAGGCCTTCCGCGTGACGACGGTCAGCTTCGGCACGGTCGCCTCGGTGAACGCGTAGAGCAGCTTCGCGCCGTGGCGGATGATCCCGCCCCACTCCTGCGAGGTGCCCGGCATGAACCCCGGCACGTCGGTGAAGGTGATCAGCGGGATGTTGAACGCGTCGCAGAAGCGCACGAACCGGGCGCCCTTCACGGATGAGTCGATGTCGAGCACGCCGGCCAGGTGGCGGGGCTGGTTGCCGACGACCCCCACCGGATAGCCGTCGAGGCGCGCCAGGCCGACCACGATGTTCTGCGCCCAGTGCTCGTGCACCTCGAAGAAGTCGCCGTCGTCGAACACGAGCGAGATCACGTCGCGCATGTCGTACGGCTTCGAGGGGTCGTCGGGCACGATCCCATCGAGCGCCTCGTCGGCACGATCCGGATCGTCGAACGGCTCCACCCGGGGCGGCATCTCGAGGTTGTTGAGGGGCAGGAAGGACATCAGGTAGCGGACGTCCTCCAAGCACTGCTCCTCGTTGTCGGCGGCGAACTGGGCAACCCCCGACTTCGAGTTATGGGTCATCGCGCCGCCCAGCTCCTCGAAGGTCGGCTCCTCGCCGGTCACCGTCTTGATCACGTCGGGGCCGGTGATGAACATGTGCGAGGTCTCCTTGACCATGAAGATGAAGTCGGTCATCGCCGGCGAGTACACGGCGCCGCCGGCGCACGGCCCCATGATCAGGCTGATCTGCGGGATCACGCCCGAGCACTGGACGTTTCGCACGAAGACGTCGCCGTAGGCCCCGAGCGACACGACCCCCTCCTGAATCCGCGCGCCGCCGGAGTCGTTGATGCCGATCACGGGCGCGCCGATCTTGGCGGCCAGGTCCATGATCTTGCACATCTTCTCGGCCATCACCTCGCCCAGCGAGCCGCCGAACACCGTGAAGTCCTGGGAGAAGACCGCGACGGGCCGGCCGTCGATGGTCCCCCAACCGGTCACCACAGCGTCGCCCCATGGCCGCCGCTTCTGCATCTCGAACTCGTAGGTCCGGTGCCGGACGAAGGTGTCGAGCTCCTCGAACGACCCCGGGTCAAGGAGCTTCTCGATCCGCTCGCGTGCGGTCAGCTTGCCCTTCTCGTGCTGCTTCTCGACGGCCTCGGCGGATGCCGAGTGAATCGCCTGCTCGCGCAGCTCCCGCAGGTAGGCGAGCTTCTCCTCGTGGGTCTCGGGAAACTTCTCGCGCACGACCGAGCGATTCTATGCCCGAGGTCCCGCAGCGGCGCGCTCGACGATTCCGGCGAGCACGTTGACGAGGCCGGGGTCGAGCTCGCCGCCTCCCCTGGCACGGAGCTCGGCGAGCGCCGGGCCCCGGCGCTCCGTCGAGTCGGAGCCGGCTGGACTCGAGAGCAGCGCATCGCATGCACACGCGGCCCGGATCAGCCGCGCCTCGAGGGGGATCCGCTCGCCCGCGAGCCCTCCCGGCCCAGCGCCGTCGAAGCGCTCCCCGAGGGCGCTGATCCAGTCGCAGGCCCGATCCGGGACGCCGGCGCCCCGGGCCAGCTCGGCCGCGTAGGCCGGATGGGAGCGCACCCGCTCGAGCTGCGGCGGGTCGAGCCTTTCGGGCTCCACGGCGAGCAGCGCCGCCGGCACGTAGACCTTTCCGATCTCGTGCAGCCTCGCCGTCTCCCGCACCGCCTCGGCGTCGGCGCGAGTCGCGCGCCGCTCCACGGCCACGGCGAACGCATAGGAAGCGGTTCCGTCGGCGTGCTCGCGCGAGCCCGGCAGGTGCTGGTCCAGGGCGTCCAGGAGGGTGGCCCCTCGGGCCCGTACCAGTGCCGCGATGCTCAACTCGGGCCGTGCCCCCGCCGCGTCACCCTCGGGCGAATGGACGGCGCCCCGAGGACCCGAGCTCGTCTAGAAGCCGCTCCAGCACACCATGGACGCCGTCCCGGTCCGGCCGGGCATGCTCGGCGGTGATCGAAACCGACGTCCCGAGGCCCTTCTCGGCCAGCTCCACCGCGATCCATGCATCCCCACCCCGGGCGCCGATCGCGCGCCACATGAGCGTTCGCTCCGGCTCTCGGTCGGTGACCTCGACCGAGACCGGCTGCCCGGAGCCGACGACGCCCGCCATCCACGCACCCATCCGCTCTTGGTCGTCCGCGAGCTCCCACAGCTCGGGCGCCGACTTGACCAGCGTCCGCTTCGCGTTCGATTTCACAGACCAGGGCTTCTGCCATCCGCATGCGACTCCTTCCGCGCCGGGACGATTGCATAGGTGGATGAGGGCTCCAGGGCTGGCCGAAGGCGCCCGCAATTGAATGAGGAGCTTTAGCTCCGAAAGGGGCTGGTCAGGGCGCCGAAGGCGCCCGCAAGTAATTTGGAATGAGGAGCTTTAGCTCCGAAAGGGGCTGGTCAGGGCGCCGAAGGCGCCCGCAAGTGGCGTTGGCCCCGGCGTTCGCGTGGCCGATTAGGCTCCATGCCTGCAGGGATGGCCACGCCCGAGCAACCACTGACGGCGGTCGACGCCTCTGGCGCGAGCCTCTCGGCCGTCCGTGAGCTCGTCTCGCGTCACGCCCTGCTGATCCTGGTGGCACTGGCCGCCGTGGTCAGATTCGCGACCCTCGGCGTGCCCTCGTACTGGTTCGACGAGTCCCTGACGGTCAACGAGACCCGCCAGGGCCTGTTCGACATGTTCCGCGCCATCCGCGGCGTGGAGGTCAACCCGCCTCTCTACTTCGTCGTCGCCTGGGCGTGGCAGAGGGTGCTGGGTGACGGAGAGATCGCGCTTCGCTCGCTGTCGGCGCTGCTCGGGACGGCCACCGTGCCCCGTCGTCTACGCGGCCACCCGGGAGCTCGCCTCGCGCCGCGCCGGCCTGCTGGCGGCGGCGCTCACGGCCACCAGCCCGCTCCTCATCTGGTACTCGCAGGAGGCGCGCACGTACCCGCTGCTGGTCTTCCTGACGGCGCTCTCCTTCATGTTCTTCGTCTTCGCCCTTAGACGGGAGCAACCCCGATGGCTCTGGGGCTGGGCGATCGCCTCGGCCCTGCTTCTGGCGACCCACTACTTCGCCGCCGGGGTGGTCGTCCCGGAGGCGGCCTGGCTGCTGCTTCGCGCGCCCGGAACCCGCGTCCAGGGTCGCGCTCGCCTGTGCCGGCGTGGGCGCGGCCGGGCTCGCGCTGCTCCCCCTCTATTCGGCGCAGCACGATCATCCGGTGCCCCCCGGTGGGTGGATCGAGTGGCTGCCGCGCTCGGAGCGCCTGCTGGCGGTCCCGCAGCACTTCGTCGTCGGCCTCAGCGTTCCCTGGCGAGCACTGGGTCCGCTGGTCGGCATCGGGCTCGCCGTGGCGGTGGGCTACGCGCTCAGCCGAGCGGATCGCTCAACGCTTCGGGGATTCGGGGTGGCGGGCGGCATCGCGGCGGCGGGGATCGTGCTCGCGCTGATCCCGATGTTCCTCGGGAACGACTACCTGATCACGCGAAACCTGCTCGAGCTATGGCTGCCGCTGGCGATCGCGGTGGCCATAGCGCTCGGAAGCCGCGCGATCGGCATGGTGGGACCTGCGGTCGTGGTGGCCCTGTGCGTGATCGGGGTGGCGCTTGCCTTCTGGAACGCCGCCACTCCCGAGGCCCGCCGGGTCGACTGGGACCAGCTCTCGCGAGCCATCGGCGAGCCGCAGCAGGTGAGGGTGATCGGTGCGCCGGGGGCGATCGAGGGCGTGCCGCTGTCGCTCCAGCTCCCCGGATCGCACGTTGCCAAGCCCGAGGAGAACCTCGCGGCCTCGGAGCTCGTGCTGCTCACGATGCGCCCGGTGAAGAACTACGCCATCGGTCCATGCGTTTGGGGAGCGGACTGCGGAGGGAGTGTCCTCGGCGGGCCCAATCCGCCGTTCGTGCCGCCGCCGCAGTTCAGGCTCGTCAGGCAGGGGACGACGCCGCGCCTCGCGTTTCGGATCTATCGCGCCGAGCGCCCCGTTCCACTCCCGGGGCCCGCGAACTCCGCGCAGCGAAACATCGTCGTCCAGGAGCCGGGCTAGGCAGCTCTCAGAAGAAGGCACCGCCCGTGTACTCGCCGAACACCTCGCGCATCGCGCCGCACACCTCGCCGATCGAGGCCCCGTCTCCCAGTGCGCTCCTGATCGGGTGAAGCAGGTTGCCGTCGCCGGAGGCGACCTTCCGGAGCTCCGCCAGGCGGCTCTCGACGGCCTGCTGATCGCGGGCCGCCTTGAAGGCGGTCAGCCGCTCAACCTGCCTGCGCTCCGTCTCGGGGTCGATCTTCAGGATCTCGACGTCGTCGACCTCCTCGGTCACGTACTTGTTGACTCCGACGATGATGTCCTGACCCGTGCGGTAGCGCTCGTGGTATGAGGCCGCCGACTCCTCGATCTCGCGCTGGATGAACTCGAGCGCCTCGACGGAGCCCCCTAGCTGCTCGACCTTGTCGATCAACTCCCACGCTCGCGCCTCGATCTCGTCCGTCAGCGACTCGATGAAGTAGGAACCGGCGAAGGGGTCGGCCGAGTCAGCCGCGCCGGACTCGTGGGCCAGCACCTGCTGGGTCCGGAGCGCGATCCTGGCCGAGCGCTCCGTCGGCAGCGCCAACGCCTCGTCGAAGCCGTTCGTGTGGAGCGACTGCGTGCCGCCGGTGACCGCCGCGAAGCCCTGCAGGGCGACGCGGATGATGTTGACCTCCGGCTGCTGCGCCTGGAGCGTCACCCCGCCGGTCTGCGTGTGAAAGCGGATCGTCTGCGACTTGGGATCGGTGGCCCCGAAGCGGTCTCGCATGAGCCGTGCCCACATCCGCCGAACCGCCCGGAACTTGGCGATCTCCTGGAAGACGTTGTTGTGGCAGTTGAAGAAGAAGGCGAGTCGCGGGGCGAACTCGTCCACGGCGAGGCCGCGGTCGAGCGCCGCCTCGACGTACGCCACCGCGTTGGCGAGCGTGAACGCCACTTCCTGTACGGCAGAGCAGCCCTTCTCGCGGATGTGGTAGCCGGAGATCGAGATCGTGTTCCACTTCGGGACGCGCTCGCGGCAGTACTCGAAGATGTCGGTGGTCAGCCGCATCGTCGCCTCGGGCGGGTAGATGTAGTTGCCCCGGGCGACGTACTCCTTGAGCACGTCGTTCTGGACCGTCCCGCGCAGCTTCTCGGCGGGGACCCCCTGCTCCTCGCCGACCAGCTCGTACAGCAGGAGCAGGATCGCGGCGGGGGCGTTGATCGTCATCGAGGTCGAGACCTCGTCGAGCGGGATCTGATCGAAGCAGATCCTCATGTCCTCGATCGTGTCGATCGCGACCCCGGTGCGACCGACCTCGCCGGCACAGAGCGGCTCGTCGGAGTCGCGACCCAGCTGGGTCGGCAGGTCGAACGCCATCGACAGCCCGGTGGACCCGTGCTCGATCAGGTAGCGATAGCGGTGGTTGGTCTCCTCGGCGGTCGCGTAGCCCGCGTACTGGCGCATCGTCCACAGCCGGTCGCGGTACATCCCGGGATGGATGCCCCGCGTGAACGGATACTCCCCCGGCTCCCCCAGGCGCTCCTGGAGCCCCGGCCTGACGTCGTCCGAGTCGTAGAGGCGCTTTACCTCGATGCCCGAGTCGGTGAACCGGCGCTCGTCGTCCGGGCCGACCGTGGGGGCGATGTAGCGATGGAGGTCCTCGTCGACCGCCTTCGCTTGCCGGCTCGCCGTCGTCGGTGCTCGCCGGCGTCTGCCTGGAGCGGGTGGCCATCCGCGCTCCAAGCATAGGCGCTTGCGGTTGCGTACACGTCAGGAGTCGGGCGGTCGCCCGTTCCCTCATCTCCTCGATAGCGGTCCGAATAGCGCTCCCGGTGGAGCTCGTACTCGCTGCTGCCCGGCGAGCCCTCGCCGCCCCCGATCGCGTAGCCGACCAACTCACCCGCGGCGCTTCCCGCGAGAGTCATCAACACCACCGGCAGCGTTCTCGGGATGGATCGGCTCTGGCCGGTGCGGCGCATCGCCTCGATCACCGGCCGCAGTCGCGCAAGCACGATCAACGGGGAGCCGAGCATGTAAAGCAACCGCCGTGCGGGCCCGCCAGTCTCGGGAGCGCGAGGTGGCGAATGCCCGGCTGAAGTGGAACCACTCGATGATCGACGGCACCAGCCTGGTGACGGAGAAGTGCCGACTCATCGCCGCCGGCTCCAGATAGAGCCGGTGCCCGCGGCTGCGGAGATTCTTGTGCAGCAACCACTCCGCGTCGAGCAGGTGCTCCAGCTCGGTGCCGTACTCGAGCAAGACCGTCCCGCTTGTAGGAGCTGTTGTGCCCCGGCAGGTCCGTGACCGGTCCTTCGGCGACCGGCGGGTACCCACCGGCCGTAGTCGACCAGGAACTTGGCCCAACCCGTGCTGCCCTCTGTGTGGGGGTTGACCATCGCGGGCCCGACCACCGCCCACGGTCCCTGGTGGGCGGCGATCAAGGCCTCGGCCCACCCGGGCTCGGGAAACGAGTGCGACTCTGCGAACGCGACGACCTCGGCGTTCGCCGCCTGGATCCCAGCCACCCGCGCGCGCGGCAGAGAGTCGATCCCGGCCACGATCACTCGCGCGGCATGGAACCCGTCCAGCTCCGCCTCGTGACCCGCGAGGACGTCGGCATCCGGTGCCACCACCACCAGCTCGATCGATCCCTGCGCCGTCTGGCGCCGCCAGGCTGGCGACCAGCTGGTCGATCGTCTCGAACCGGTCCGTGGGGATGACCACCGAGAGCTCGGGCTTCATCGCCCGCCTTCCGAGGTCGCCTCGACACCATCCGGCGCGGCGGAAACCTCGACCGGGCGACCTCGAGCGTCGGATGCAACCGCCGCGAGCGCCACCCTGAGCGCGCTTCGGCCCTCCTCCGGGGAGCACAGAACCGGCCTGTCCTCGCGGATCGCGGTCAGAAAACGCTCCCATTCGCGCTGGTAGGAGAGCGCGAACTCACCGCCACGGCGAAGGGTGCGCAGGCCGCGCGGGAGTTGAGCAATCGCCTCGCGGATTCGGCGGGCGCGGGCTCGCGGGGCCCCCGGGAAGGTGGTCGAGGGCGTGAACCGCAGGCCGTCGTATTCGAGCATCGAGATCTCGAGCCGCCCTCGTGGGCCTTGCACCACCAGTTGGTTGATCGTCGTCGGCGATTGGACGCAGGTGATCGATGCAAGGGTCCCGTCGCTCAGGCGTGCCGAAACCTGGGCCGCGATCTCCGCCCGCTCTTCCTTGCCGGTCAGTGCGCTCACCTGCTCGACCTCGGCACCCGTGAGGTGGCTCCAGAGGTCGTAGTGGTGCGGAGCCACCTCGAACAGAAGCCCACCGCCACTCTGCCGCTCAGCCCTCCAGCCGCCGGTCCCCACCGCCTCCCTCGTTGTCGTTGCCGCTCATCACTCCGTGGACCGCCTCGATCGGGCCGACCAATCCCGCCGGAGAGCAGCTCCCGCGCGCGCTGAACCAGCACGTGCGCGCGGAGATTGAACCCGACGACGGTCTTAGCGGGCGTTTCCGCGGCGACAGCGATCAGTCGCTCACCGTCCTCGAGGCTGGTGGCGAGCGGCTTCTCGACCAGCACGTGCTTCCCACGCGCCAGCGCCCGAGTCGCCAGCTCGGCGTGGTCGGCGGGAGGCGCGAGCACTCCAACGACCTCGACGGCTCCGTCAGCCAACAGCTCCTCCGGCTCGCGGTAGCACCGGGGAACCGCGAAGCGCTCGGAGAGGCGCCGAGCTCGCTCGGGGTCGAGGTCGGCGAGCGCGACCACACTCGCCCCCCGGAGGCGGGACAGGGCGGGGAGGTGACGCAATTCGGCGACCTGGCCGCAGCCGATCAACCCGATGCCGATCGGCTCGCTCACCACGCGGCGCCTTGCCGTCTGCCCAGCGATGCCTCCCAGGCGAATCCGGCCGCCGTCAGAGCCAGCCAGACGAGGAGCAGGACCAGGCAGGAGGCGTCCCGCTTCCGGGCGAGCTCGACCAGCGCCCGGCGCGCGGGCCCTCCGTAGAACCCAGAATCGAATCCGCTCAACCCGCGTCCCCGCCACCACCGGGAGCGTTGGTAGCTGAATGCCCCCCGGCCATAGCCGAACTGCCTCTCGCAAAAGCTGCGACAGGCTCGTTGGGGTCGCGTGCCGGATCATGGCCTCAGGCACGTAGGTCATGCCGAAGCCGTGCTCGGCCCACCGGTCGCACAGCTCACGGTCCTCCGAGATGCGAAGCCGCGGGTCGAAGCCCCCGAGCAGCCGGAAGCGATCCGCCGGCAGCGCGAGGTTGCTGGCGGCGAAGAAGCGGGCGCCGTTCGGCATCCTCGGGTTGCGATGCGCGTAGGCGAGATCGAGGATCACGCCGCTTGCCCGCGCATACGGATTGTGGGGCGAGATCGACACGGTTCTCCCTCCGAGCGCATGCCCGGGCACGGCCGCATGGCGGGTGGTCAACGCGCGTATCCACCCCGGCTCGGGCCGGGTGTCGTCGTCGGTGAAGGCGACGAGCTCGCCCCGCGCTTCCGCTGCCCCGTGGTTTCGCGCAGCCGACCTGCCCAAATGTGGCCGCTCGAGCACCCGAAGCTGAAGCCGCTCCCGGAAGCGGCCGGTCACGTCGTGCAGCGAGCGGCCGCCGTCCTCGACCACGATCACCTCGAAGCGCTCCCGCGGGTAGTCCTGTGCGGCGAGGCTCTCGAGGCACGAGGCCAGCTGCTGTGGCCGGGACCGGGTCGGGATGACCACCGAGCACGCTATCTGTGTGGGCCCGACTGGCTGAGGCATCGAGGTCCTGGCGAGCACGCAGGCGTTCGCCTGCGAGACCACAGGCTACATTCACGGCTTGACGACGGCGAAGGGCACCGAACCCGGGGCACTCCCCAACCTGATCGTGATCGGAGCCGCGCAGTGCGGCACCAGCGCCCTCCACTACTACCTCGACCTGCACCCGGAGGTCCAGATGTCGAGCCCGAAGGAGCTCAACTTCTTCATCTCGAGTGCCGACGTGCAGCCGCACCGGTTCGACGCCGGCGACGACGCGGGACCCCGACCCCGGCCCGTCGCGAACTGGGAGCAAGGCGTCGACTGGTACAGGGCGCGGTTCCCGGGCATCACACGGGTCCATGGTGAGAGCTCGGTCTCCTACACCATGCCCTGGTGTCCCGCCGTAGCCGAGCGGATGGCCTCAGTCGTTCCCGGGGCGAAGCTCGTCCTCCTGGTCCGCGATCCGATCGAGCGCATGGTCTCGCAGTACCTCAACTACAGGGCTCTGGGGCGTGAGCGCCGATCGATCGATGCGGCGTTGTCTCCCTCCCGCAACGTGTACCTGGCCCGAAGCCGCTACGCCTCCGTGCTGCGCCCGTTTCTGGATCGCTTTCCGCGATCGAGCATCCACCTCGACCGCCAGGATGAGCTTCTCTCCGACAGGCGCGGGACGATCCGGCGCATCTTCGCCTTCCTCGATGTCGATCGCGACTACTGGTCGCCGAAGATGGAGCGGCTCAGGAACACGACCAGCGCCAAAGGAACCTCATTCCGGCTCGCCGAGCGGCTGCGGCGACGCGCCATCGTCGGTCCCCTTTACCGGTTGCGGCCGGAGGCGAAGTGGCGGGTTGAGCGGCTGCTGTCCAGGGCTGGGCGGTCAGCGAAGCGCCCCTCGGTGGCTCCGGCGCTGCGCCGCCGCCTGGTGAGCGAGCTCGAGAGCGACATCGCCGAGCTCGAGGGGCTGACGGGCTGGGATCTCTCAGCCTGGCGTCGGCCCTGACCTGCGCGGCGGCCGCGGCGGCCTCGGCAACCTCCGCCATTCGCTCGGCTGGGCCGGGATAGGTGTAGGCGGCGACCGCCTCCGGATCGGGCGACCGGAGCTCACCGGCCACCAGCCGACGGAGCGCCTCGACGATCGCCGCGACGTCATCGGAGCGGACCGTTTCCCCACCCAGCTCCGTCGCTACTTGACCCGCCTCCGTTCCCGCGGCCAGGCGCCAGGATCGGCCGCCCGGCGGCCAGGTACTCGAACAGCTTGTAGTTGAGCAGCTGGGTGCGTCCGGGGGATGCCAGGAGAAGGAGCGCGTCCGCCGAGCGCTGAAGTGCGAGCGCGTCGGCGCGGGGGAGGGTGCCGGCGACGACGATCCGAGCCGGCGAGACGTCCGTGCGCATCAGGTCGGCCTCGGCCTCGGTCAGCGGGCCGGCGACCACGAGCTCCAGGCGCGCGAGCGGCCTCGGGATCATCGTGGGCGAAGTCCGCCAGGGCGCGGATCAGGGGGGTGGGGTCGCGCCCGTAGCTTCCGAAGCGACCCGTGTAAAGAAGCGAGGTGCGCTCCGGGTCCAGGAAGGGCATGGCGCGATCCCCTTCGCCGGGCTCGGCGAGATCGGGGTCCCAGCCGTTTGGGACGAGCCACGGCTCGATCCCGAGGCGATCGCGAAGGTCCTCGGCCGCCGGCGAGCTGACGCAGACGACCGCGTCGGCCGAGGTCAGCCATCGGCGCTCGAGCAGCTCGTCCAAGCGGCGCTGGGCGGCGGTCGGGAAGGGGGGGCGGATCGGCTCGAACGTCCACGCGTCGCGGAGGTCGGCAACCCATGGGACGCCGCGCCGCGAGAGCGCCCGGCCGACGGCGTGGGCCGACTCGGGCGGCGAGCTGGTGATCACGCAGTCGAACCCCTGGCGCCGATGCAGGCGAAGCGCCCGCGAGCGTGCAAACGGGGCCCAGGCCGCGACCAGGGGCTCGGGAACCAGCACCCGGCTGAGCGGGTGCGGCCGCCCTGAGTAGGTGTCGGAGTCGAACAGTGCGTCGACGCGATCGTGGCCATGAAGCCTCGCGCGAAGGCGCTGGAGGTCGGTGGCCCGGACCACCCCCTCCTCGGCCTCGCCGTCGGCCTTGCCGTAGGCGGATGTGGTCAGCACCGTCACCCGGTGGCCGAGGCGCCGAAGCCACTTCGCCATCGCCGCCGGGCGGTGGGCGCCGGTGTCGCGGCACGGCGGGTAGAAATAGGCGACCAGCAGGAGGTTCATCGCAGCCGCGCCCGCCGGCGTTCCTCGATCGCCCCGGCGTAGGCCTCGTCCATGCGCTCGATCAGCCGGGGCCAGCCCCACAGGCGCTCGGCCTTCTCGCGTCCCGCGTTGCCCATCCGGGCGCGACCGGTGGCTTCGGCATCGATGAGCCGCCGGACGGCACCGGCCACGGCCGTCGGGCTGCCGGGCTCGACGACCAGCCCCGTCTCGCCGTCGTCCACCACGGCCAGCGCCCCCGGGTATTCGGTGACGATGGTCGGCAGCCCGCAGGCCATCGCCTCGATCAGGACGATGCCGAACGACTCCGGCGGCTCGGTGGTGAGCACGAAGATGTCAGCGGCGCGGAGCACTCCCGGCAGCTCGGCATGGGGCACCGGGCCGAGGAAATGGACTCGCTCGCCCACGCCGGCGGCGCCGGCCTGGGCACGGAAGTCGTCGAGGAGCTCCCCGCCCCCGGCGACGATCAGGTGAATGCGCTCGTCGTCGAGCTCCGAGAGCGCGGCGAGCGCCACGTCGAGCCTTTTGAAGTGATGGGCACGGTCGAGGGTCGCCACGAAGGCGAGGACGATCGCGTCCTCGCCGATTCCCAGCGACGCGCGCAGCCCCGCCTCGTCCGGCCCCGGCGAGAACTGCTCGGTGTCGACGCCGTTCGGCATCTCGATCAGCTTCTCGGGCCGCCGCTGGCCCGTGCGGCGCAGGTAGGGGACCGAGCCCGCGTGGTCGGCCGAGAGCACGCACACCCGGTCCGCCGCGCCGACAAGCAGCGGCGCCACCGTGTGCTCGTAGGCGGCGAAGGCGGCGCCTCGCGCTCCCTTGCCGACCAGCCGGTTCTTGTAGTGCACCAGCAACGCCTGGCGCCGTCTGCGCGGGCCGAGGCGGCCCAGCAGCGTGAGCTCCGAGCCGAAGATGAAGGGATAGTGGACGTGCACGACGTCGAAGCCCTCGACCCGAGCCAGGCTCGGGATCAGCGGCGCGTTGCCGACCGCCACCGCGGGCCGGATCCGGTGGACGATCGCGCCGCCAGGGTCGGGAGGCTCGCCCTCGGCGGGCGCCGTGAATACCTCGACGTGATGGCCGCGCTCCGCCTGACCCCGGGCGAAGCGATAGCAGGTGTTCCCCGCGCCTCCGGGGTAGGGCGGGAAGGTCGCCGTCAGATGGGCGATCCGCAGGCTACCGCGCGACACCGCAGCACCGTACCCGCGCGGAAGGCGTTGCGCCGATCAGTCGGAGGCGCCGACGAGGCGCTCGACGCCGGCCTGGTCGATCGTGCGTCGCAGTCCCTCGGCGAGGTCGACCTCGGGCTCCCAGCTGAGGAGCTGCTTGGCCCGGGTGATGTCCGGCTGGCGGACCTGAGGATCGTCGACCGGCAGCGCCTCGAAGACGATCTCGGCGCGGGACTCGGTCGCCTCGATCACCGCCTCGGCGAGCTGAAGCAGGGTCATCTCCTTGGGGTTGCCGAGGTTGACCGGCAGGTGCACGTCGGAATCCGCGAGGAGCATGAAGCCGCGGATCAGGTCGTCCACGTAGCAGAAGCTGCGGGTCTGGCTCCCGTCCCCGAACACGGTCACCGGCTTGTCCTGTAGCGCCTGGCGCAGGAAGGTCGGGATCGCCCTGCCGTCGTGGGGCCTCATCCTGGCGCCGAAGGTGTTGAAGATCCGCGCGATGCACGTGTCGACTCCCTGCTGGCGGTGATAGGCCATCGTCAGCGCCTCGGCGTAGCGCTTGGCCTCGTCGTAGACGCCGCGGGGGCCGATCGGGTTGACGTGGCCCCAGTAGTCCTCGGGCTGGGGATGGACCTGCGGATCGCCGTACACCTCCGACGTCGAGGCGAGCAGGATCCTGGCCCGCTTCTCCTTCGCGAGCCCGAGCATGTGATGCGTTCCGTAGGAGCCGACCTTGAGCGTGTGCAGGGGCAGCCGCGCGTAGTCGATCGGGCTGGCCGGGGAGGCGAGGTGGTAGACGAAGTCGACGTCCTCCTCGAGGAAGAGGGGCTCGGTGAGGTCCTGGTTCAAGAACAGGAACCCGGGATCGTGGATGTGCTCGATGTTCTGCAGCGAGCCGGTGTCGAGATTGTCCAGGCAGATCACGCGGTGTCCCTCCGCCAGCAGCTGATCGCAGAGGTGCGATCCAAGGAACCCCGCCCCGCCGGTTACCACGCAGGTACTCATCGGCGTGGGAGGATAGCGACGGTGGTCCCCAGTGCCCGGTGGTCGACATTCACTCCGGGGGCCGGGTGAAGTGTCGATGAGCGCGAGCACGGGGGCGCGCCGGGGGCGTCGGCGGGGCGCGCGGGATTCACCAGGGCATGCGCCACGCCGCGCTCGCCCTGCTCGACGCCGGGGAAGCGGCCTTTCGCCGCACCGCTCGCCGCTACTCGCTGTGCTCCGCAGACGCCGAGGATGCCTTCCAGCGCGCGGTCGAGATCCTGCTCACCAAAGCGCCCGATCGCACCCAACCCGAGCTCGCGGCATGGATGCAGGTCGTCACCCGGCGGGAGGCGATCACGCTGCGTCGCTCGCGGGAGCGCCTCCTGGCGACGGACTGTGATGCGGCCGAGCAGGTCGGGCGCATCGCCTGCGAGCGGCCTTCGCCGGCCGACCGGGCGGAGCGCCGGGAGCGGGTCGACGCGGTGGCTCGCGCCCTGGCCCAGCTGAAGCCCGACGAGCGCCTCGCGATCGTGCTTCAGGCCCACGGCTACTCCTACCTGGAGATCGGCCGGCTCTGCGGCTGGACCTACACCAAGGTGAATCGATGCTTGACCGAGGGGCGGGCGCGCTTGCGCGAACTCGGACTGGGCCGCGTGATGGGACGGTTACTCTCCGGTTCGAGGTCGGCCCTCGATCGGATGGTCGGGCGCCGGGTCGAACGCGGCGCCCTCGGCCAGCAGGCCCGGACCGGGGACGTGGTTGAGCTCGAGCCGGATGCCCTCTGGGTCGCGGAAGGAGAGCGAGTAATAGCCCGTCGCCCACGGCCCCTCCTCCGGCGCCCGGACGATGTCGGCGCCGATCTCCCGCAGGAACTGGTAGACCCGGTCGACGTCGTCGCGGCTCCGCGCGCGGAAGCAGATGTGATCGAGCCCGGGACCGGTCTCGATATGGGCGATGTCGGCATGCTCGGCATCGGCCTCGCGGATCGCCACCGCCGTGCGCCCGCCGACGTAGTAGACGAAGGAGTCCGAGCGCGGCGGAACCGCCTTCAGCCCGAGAAACGGCATCACCCGGTCGTAGAAGGCGATGCACTCGCTGATCCGCTTGACCCTGAGGATCACGTGGGCAACGCCATTGATCTCGATCCCGTCGCGCGATCCGCCGGCCGCCATCGCGGCGAAGCGTAGTCGGCGATCAACCCGTGGACGGGCGGGCGGCCCCAGTGTCTCTCGCGACTGGCACTTCCGGCGGGCTAGGCTGTCGGCTATGGGACTTCGTGGAGCCGAGCGGCGTGCGATGAGAAGGTCGATTCGAGTCGAACGACGGCTGGACGCGCCGCTCGATGCGGTGTTCGAAATCATCGCCGACCACGCGCGCTACGACCGCTTTGACGGGATCCGCCGCTCCGAGTTGGTCGAGCCAGGTGGTTCTGCCCCGAACGGCCTCGGCGCCGTGCGCTGGATCTGGCTCGGACCGCTTCGCTTCGAGGAGGAGATCACTGCGTTTGAGCCGCCGCATCGCCTCGACTATCTGATCCACGACGTCAGAGGCCTTCCCTTCCGCCACGAGGGCGGCAGCATCCGCCTCGCGCCCGACGGCGCCAGCACGCATGCCGTGTGGGCGTCCTCGTTCGAGGTGCCAGTCCCGCTCGTCGGGAGTGCGATCGACCGGATCTTCTCGCTCCGGCTCGAACGAGGTTTCGGACAGGTGCTCGAACGGAGCGCCGAGCTCGCGACTGAGTTGTCGATCGCCAGCGCCGCCTAGAGCTACGGTGGCCAGCTCGAAGACTGTGATCGCCGGCGTGCTGCCCTAGTCCATAGCATCGCGTCGGTGTCCTCGCCGAACATCCTGGACTTCTACGACGCTGAGCTGCGTGCTCACCACGAGCACCTTCGCGCCGCCTACGGGATCAGCCCCGGTGACGAAGTCGTCGACATCGGGTGCGGAACCGGGCTGACGACTCGCGAGGCGGCGCGCGCCGCGGCGCCGGGCCGCGTTGTCGGCGTCGACCTGTCCGAGCGCATGCTTGAGCGCGCCCGTCAGGTGACGGCAGCCGAACGGCTGGACAACGTCCGGTACGAGCTGGGCGACGCCCAGGTGCATGGTTTCGACCCTGCTGGCTTCGACGTGGCGATCAGCCGCTTCGGGACGATGTTTTTCTCCGATCCGGCCGCCGCGTTCGCCAACATCGCCGCCGCCCTTCGACCCGAGGGTCGCCTGGTGCTGCTCGTCTGGCAGCCACAGGAGCACAACGAATGGGCGCGGGCGATCGACGCCGCGCTGGGCGACGCGGTGCAGCCACCGCAGCCGGACGCGGACCCGTTCTCGCTCGGCGATCCCGAAGCCACCGCGAGCATCCTCGAGGGCGCCGGGTTCGACGGCATGCGCTTCGAGGACGTCCACGAGCCGGTCCTCTACGGAAACGACCTCGATGCCGCGCTCGCGTTCGTTCGGGGGTTTCAGGGCACGAGCGCGGCCCTCGCGAGCCTGAGCGGTGCCGAGGCGGCTCGTACCGTCGAGCGCCTGCGCGAGACGCTCGCGGCCCACTACAACGACGAGCGCGGCGTGGTCCTCGATTCGCGTTCCTGGTTGATCACGGCCCGGCGACGCCGCTAAGACGTTGACAACGGCCGCGATCCGCGCGTGACTGATCGGCGGGGCGGATCACCGGCCTGCCGATCGACGTCCGCCCCCTCGTCGCTACGGGCGGGCGGGCTCGACCTGCTGCTGGACCGGCTCGCTCGCGCCGGAGGTCCTCGTGCGGGTCGCGCTCGCTGATGGAATCGCGGCGCGTACGTGCTCGCGCCGGACGCGCTCATCGACCGTCGGCTTCGATCGCGTCCTCGCGGCGTTTCCCGGCCCGGAGATCATCCGAGCCGTCGCGATCGCCGAACCGAACCCCAGCACGTCAGGCTCCTTCGACGAGCGTTCGGTCGATCGCGACGCGGTGCTCGTTTCGCTTTTGGTGGGTGAGGATGTTGTTCTCGCTCATGGTCTGTTCGTTACGGGGTCAGGGGGCGCCATCGGAAAGTTCAGCGTCCCTTGTCGGTGTCCACCATCGGCACACGCTGGGCAACGCTGAATGCCTAGCGGCGCGTCTGGCCGAATGGACCACCTAGCCAGAATTCACTTGTGGCGCGGATCTGCCGATGAATGGCGAGATGGCTATGGAGGCGAGACGGGTCGGATCGCGGCTGCTGGTATGGATGCTGCTGGCGGCAACCGCCGGGTTCACGCTCGCCTACGCGGCGTTCATCGCCGCCGGGGAGCCGGCCGAGCTCACCGACTTCACAGGGCTGTGGGTCTACCACGGAGCCCTCACTTTCGCGAGCCTCACCTGCTTCGCGCGCGCGGCGCTCGTGCGGGATCAGCGGGCCGCCTGGATCGCACTGGGCCTGGGGCTGCTCTCCTGGGCCGCCGGCGATCTCTACTGGACGCTCGTGTACACGGACGTCAAGTCCCCTCCGTACCCGTCGGTCGCGGATGTCGCATATCTCGCTGCCCTACCGTGCTTCTACGTCGGCATTGCACTCCTGATCAAGCGGCGCATCGGTCACTTCACCCTCGCCAGCTGGCTCGACGGGGCGATCGGCGCGCTCGCCGCGGCGGCCGTCGGCACCGCCCTGCTCGCGCCCGCGCTGGTCGGGCTGACCAAGGGCGACCCGGCGGCGGTACTGACCAACCTCGCCTATCCGCTCGGCGACATCCTCCTGATCAGCTTCATCCTCGGCGCGCTCGTCGTCAGCGGCGTCCGGGGCGCCGGGGCGTTCCTTGCGATCGCCGCCGGGCTGATCGCATGGACGCTCGGCGACGGAACCTACCTCTACCAGGTGGCGACGTCCGGGTATCACGGCGGCTGGCTGGATGAGATGTGGTTGATCGGCGCGCTCTTGATCGCGGTCGCCGCCCCGCTCTCCTTCACCCATCGGACCCAGCGGAGGCGCGCATACAGCTCATCCCTCGTCTTCCCCTCCGTCTTCGCCGCGATCGCCGTCGGGGTGATGACCTGGGATCACTTCAGTCGCCTGCACGAGGTCTCCGTATGGCTGTCGGCTGCGACGCTCGTCGCGGTGATCGTCCGGATGGGGATCAGCTTCCGCGAGAACACCGCCCTCATGGAGGCGCTCCACGACGACGCAGCCACCGACTCGCTGACCGAGCTGGGCAACCGCCGCAAGCTCGTCCACGACCTCCAATCGGCGCTCTCGTTGGGCCAGGACGCCCAGCACAGCCACGTCTTCGCTCTGTACGACCTGGACGGCTTCAAGTTCTACAACGACAGCTTCGGCCACCCTGCCGGCGACAGCCTGCTCCGCAGACTGGGAGGGAAGCTGGCCGAGGCCGTGGAGCCCACCGGGCGCGCCTATCGCCTGGGCGGCGATGAGTTCTGCATCCTCGTCTCGGCAAGCGCGGGGCGGATGGCCTCGATCGTGGAGGCCGGCCGGGCCGCGCTGACCGAACACGGAGAAGGGTTCCGCGTGAGCGCATCTGCCGGCGCGGTCCTGCTCTCCGCCGAGGCGACTATTTCGAGCGAGGCTCTGCGGCTCGCCGACCGGCGCATGTACTCGGAGAAGAGCGAGCGCAGCGGGCGCGTCGACCGCCGGAGCCATGAGCTGCTGATCACGATCATGCGCGAACGCGAGCCGGAGCTGACCGATCATCACGAGGGTGTCTCGCGCCTGGCGGTCGCGGTCGGCCGCGAGCTGAACTTCGACGCGGAGGAGATCGACGTCCTGCGGCGCGCGGCCGAGTTCCACGACATCGGCAAGATCGCGATCCCAAATGAGATCCTCCACAAGCCCGGGGCCGCTCGACGAGGGCGAGTGGGAGCTGATGCGAAAGCACACGCTGGTCGGCGAGCGGATCATCGGCACCTTCCCGTCGATGGCGCCAGTCGCCCGCCTCGTCCGCTCCTCGCACGAGCGCTGGGACGGCAAGGGCTACCCGGATGGCCTCGCGGGCGACGAGATCCCGCTCGGGGCCCGGGTCATCACCGTCTGCGATGCCTTCGACGCGATGCGAAGCGAGCGTCCCTACTCCCGTCTGCGCGATCAGCAAAGCGCGCTCGACGAGCTGCGCCGCGGCGCAGGCACGCAGTTCGATCCCCAGTTGGTGGAGGTCTTCTGCCGCATCATCGGCCGCACCGAGCACGATCGGGAGCCGTCGGCTGACGGCGCCCCGGTGACCGCGCTCAGCTGAGATCGACCACACGGGTGTTCGAGCCCCGCCGTCGCGGTCCACGTTCCAGCCGGCGTCCGGCTCGTCGCTCACCGGCTCGCGGCCAGGAGCCCGACCCAGACCCTGGTGATCGCGTCGACGATCACCGCGCGCGGCGTGCCCGGGTTGTCCATCCACCAGAGGACCAGCGAGGCCATCCCCATGCTCATCAGCTCCGCGACGGGCTCGAGCTCGCGACGGGGGATCCGCGCCCGCGAGAGCGAGCGGATGATCTCGGCCAGGACCGAGCGGGCCTCCGCGTGCACCTCGACGCCGAAAGTCCCGGACCTCCGGCCCGCCGCCGGTGTCGCGAAACAGCATCCTCCACGCATAGGAGTGTGCCTCGACGTAATCGAGCCAGGCCTCGAGCACGATCCGCATGCGCTCTTCGAGGGTGCCCGCGGTGGGGATCAGGCCGGCGAAGCTGGCGAGGTCCGCGCGGTGTCGCTCGAGCAGCGCCAGGTACAGCGCGGTCTTCGACCCGAAGTGCCGGTAGAGAATCGGCTTCGTGACCCCCGCGGCGGCCGCGATGTCGTCAAGGCGGGTGCGCTGATAGCCGCGCTCGCCGAACAGCCGGCCCGCGGCCTCGACGATCACCGCCCGCCTCTCCTCCGGCGGCAGCCGCTGGCGCCTTCGGCGTTTACCCATGGTTACCGAAGGGTAACTTAGGTTGGTAACGTATTGCTTGCGGGCGCCGGCGGCGCCCTGACCAGGCTGTTTCGGAGCTAGAGCTCCTGATCACAATCCCGCGGACGAGGGAAGGCAACGAAAGTCGAGGTGGCAGATCGATGGCCGAGACGACGACGACCCAGGAGATGACGGACAAGGTCCACGATCCGGTTCATCACGTCTCCTACGCGTTCAGTCACGAAGGCGAGAACCTCTGGGTCTACACCTGGCTGGAGGACGGCGGCTTCCTCCCCGAGCACTTCCATCCGTCGCTCGAGGAGTACTGGGAGACCGTCGAGGGGACGATTCGGATCAAGCTGGACGGAGCCTGGCGCGACCTCACTCCCGCGGACGGACGCGTTTTGGTCGCCCCGAAACGTGCGGCACGAGCTTCGAAACGAGAGCGGCGCCGCGGCCTACCTGCGCACGGAGGCGATCCCCGGGGGCGGCCTCCAGGAGTTCCTCACCGAGAGCGCGCGGGCCGCGAGGGAGGGCCTCTACAACGGCCGCAACCTGCCCACCAG
Source organism: uncultured bacterium (assembly GCA_963758865.1). Classification (GTDB taxonomy): domain Bacteria; phylum Actinomycetota; class Thermoleophilia; order Solirubrobacterales; family 70-9; genus AC-56. Next base: position 91,221 of record CAVWWY010000001.1, read on the forward strand.
CCTGCGAGGGGCGATCTGGGTCGCCGACATCGTGCGCCGCTATCGCGACGAGACCGTGATGATGCTCACCGCCGCCCGCCCTTCAGCGACTGGTGATCCCGTACTCGCGCGCTTCGCCCGGTAGCTCGGCCGCGTCCGGAATTCGCTAGCGCGAGGTGCCGCCGTGGTGAGGGTGGTGGCGGGGCCGATGGTGGTGGCCACGGTGGCGGATGTGGGGCGCGTAGGGGGCGAAGCGGTGCTTGTTCAGCTGGTGACGGATCACCCTGCGCGCCCGCGGCCAGTGGTTGATGTCATAGAGGGTGTTGGGGGCGACACTCCGGTAGTAGATGAGCATCCGCACCCGGTGATGGTGCCTTGCCCAGCGGAACAGCTTGTGCGTGAAGCGCGCGCGGTAGTCGTTGTCCCACGGCGAGTACTCGCCGACCACGAACGGGTAGTGGCGCCAGTGACGGTAGAAGCGCTTGAACGCCGACCAGATGCCCGGCGTGGCGAACTTCGAGAAGATGTCGGCGCCGACCCAGTCGACGAAGCGCTTCCCGGGCCAGTAGGCGCCCGGCCGGTTGCCGCGCACGGCCGGTGAGCCGATCGTCTGCGGCGACCACATGAACGCGACCTTCGTGCGCCGGAGATGCCCGTGGACGTTCCTCCTCCTGTAGACGGGGTCGTGGTTCGAGCGGGCGCGCAGGATCCGCGGCATGTGGCGGTGACGCAGCTTGTTGTTGATCCTGGATCGCCTGCCGCCCCGGACGATCAGCGCGGTGCGCTGCCACGCCCGGCGGAAGTTCTTGGTCGAGTGGCTCCTGCCGCGTCCGGACCCGTCCGCGTTGTAGGCGCTGTACGGGTTCCAGTGGCCGTTCATCTCCGGGAACAGGCGCAGGTAGACCACCTGCTTGGACCTGGCGATCGACTGGTTGAGCCGAACGATGTAGCGATCGCCCTTGCCCTTGGCGATCGCGCGTGGGCTGATCCGCTCCGACCCATCGCCGGGGGCGGTTGAGAGGCTGAGCACCCCGCGCGTCCTCGTCTTTCGCCAGCGCTTCAGGGCGCCCGTGGTCAGCGGGGTGTCCCAGTGGTAGAAGGCCTGAAGCACCGCCGGATGCGCGCCCACCCGTTTGGCGAACCGGTGGAAGTCGCGGACGTGGCCGGTGTCCGAGACGCCGTGAAAGATCTTGTGGCGGTGCGGGACGAAGCGCTTCGCCGCGGCGCCGGCCGGGACGAGGAGAGCCAGCGCCATGACGACGATCCCGATCCGACGCACGGATGTCAACTGAAGGCGACCACTGCCTGGGGGTGCCCCGTAGCTCAGCACACCTGGCGCTTCGATGAGCGCCGGTCGCCCTGGGAGCGCCGTCCGCCTCCCCGTTGCATACTGCGCTCATGGAGATCGGCTCCGCCCGCGAAGAGGACCTCGCAACGGTTCTGACGCTGATGCGCGCCTACTGTGACTTCTATGAGGTCGCGCCCACCGACGATGGCCTCGAGGCGATGGCGCGGGCGCTGATCGCGGCGGAGGACGGCGACGGCATGCTGCTGGTTGCGCGGGACGGAGACGGCGAGGTCGTCGCCTTCGCCACCGTGGGCTGGAAGTGGGCGAGCACCCGTGGGGCGCGCATCGCGGTCATGGAGGACCTCTTCGTGGCTCTCGAGGCCCGTGGGCAGGGGGTCGGCGCCGAGCTGATCCAGGCCTGCGCCGGCCGCGCCCGCGATCTCGGCGCCCCCGTCATCACCTGGATGACCGCGACCGACAACCACCGCGCCCAGGCGGTGTATGGCCGCGTCGGCGCCACCCCCGAGACCTGGCTGGAGTACGAGCTGGAGCTGTAGGGCCGGCGGCGCGATTCGCGCCACACAAACGCCACGAGTCGAGCGCCACGCTTGCGCTGCATTCGGGTGCGATCCCAGTTGTGCATCACATGGATGCAGAAATGGGATCGGTACCTCGCGACCGGCGGATCGCGGCGCTCGCCGCGCGGCAGCACGGGGTCGTGGGCGCGGCTCAGTTGCGCGTGCTGGGAATCCAGCGGGGGGCGGTCCGCGAGTGGCATCGCGGCGGGGAGACTTCACCGAATCCATCGCGGCGTCTACGCGGTCGGGCACCCGATCCTGGGGGCCGAGGGCCGATGGATGGCGGCGGTGCTGGCTGTCGGCGGCCGTGCCGTCCTGAGCCATCGTTCCGCCGCGGCGCTCTGGGGGCTTCGGCGAACGAGTCGTACCGAGATCGACGTAACCACGCCCCGGAGTTCACACCCCCGCCCGGGCATCGACGTGCATCGGGTCCGCGAGCTTCCGCAGGACGAGACAACTCGGGTGCGCCGAGTTCCCTGCACGACGGTGGCGCGGACGCTCCTGGACCTTGCGGCGGTGCTCGCTCGTCGCGATCTCGAGCGTGCCATCGAGCAATCCGAGATCACGGGGTCGTTCGACGGCGACGCCCTGTCGCGCAGTCTTGATCGCCATCCCCGCCGAGCGGGGGCGGCGACGCTGCGTGCTGTGCTGGGTGAGCACCAGGTTGGCGAGGGCCTTACCCGAAGTGAGCTCGAAGAGCGGTTCTAGGCGCTCTGCCTGCATACCGCGAGTTCGCCCAGTCCGCGAGCTCAACGCTTCCATTGGTGCTCGCTGACGGGACGGCCAGCCGCAGTCGTCGATGCGCTGTGGCGTCGGGAGCGATTGGTCGTCGAGACCGACGGGTGGGCCGTGCACACGACACGCGCCGCCTTCGAGCGTGACCGCTGGCGCGACGTGCAGCCTGCTCGATGGCGGGGTTTCAGCGTCGTCAGGTTCATAGCTGGCGCCAGTCACTGTTGAAATGATCCCACGTGGCGACCACTCTGCACGCTCTGCTGCATGCGGGTCTGGGCGGGATCGTGAGGTCGTCTCGTCAGGTGCTCGCGCAGTCCGGGTCGCAGAAGCGGAGCGGGAGGGATTCGAACCCCCGGGCCCTTGCGGGCCGGCTGCTTTCAAGGCAGCTGCATTAAACCTGACTCTGCCACCGCTCCGGCGTGCGGAGCGTAGTCAGTGCGGCGGCTTCGGCCGGCCGCAATAGGCTTCAGCGGCGATGGCGCATGAGTGGCGCAACTGGACCGGGGACCAGCGATGCGTGCCGGCGGCGATCTGGCGCCCCCGCACGCTCGAGGGGCTGATCTACGCGGTGACGCAGTCCGCCGAAGCCGGCCATCGCGATCCACGCCGCCGGCTCGGGGCACTCGTTCACGGGGGCTGCGCTCACCGACGGCGCGATGATCAGGATCGAGGCGCTCGACCGGGTGCTCGACGCCGACCCCGAGTCCGGCCTCGTGAAGGTCGAGGCGGGAATCACCCTGCGCGACCTGGGCGCGGCGCTCTGGGAGCGCGGGTTGGCGATGGAGAACCTGGGCGACATCGACAAGCAGACGCTGGCCGGGGCGATCTCGACCGCGACCCACGGCACGGGCGCCCGGTTTCGCAACCTCTCGGCCCAGGTCGAGGCCCTCGAGCTGGTGCTCGCCGACGGAAGCCTGATCGAGGTCACCGAGGCGAGCTGATCGGGACGCCTTCCGTGCCGCCCGCGTCGGGATCGGGGCGCTCTGGGAGTCGTCTACTCGGTCACCCTTCGCGCCGTTCCCGCCTTCGTCATGCATCGGCTCGACTCCCCGCGGCCGCTCGAGGAGACCCTGGCGAACATCGACGAGCTTGCCGAGCGCAACGAGCACTTCGAGTTCTTCGTCTTTCCCTACACGGACACCGCGCTCGTGATCGAGCGCAACCGTTACGACGGCCCCGCGAAGCCGCGCGGCCGCGTCAATGCCTACGTCAACGAGATCCTGATCGAGAACCATGCCCTGGGCGCGATGTCGCGCGTGGGCAAGGCGTTCCCGGGCTCGATTCCGCGCCTGGTGGGCCTCGCCGCGCGCCACTTCTCGCGCACCGAGAAGACCGACCGCAGCTACAGGATCTTCGCCTCGGAGCGGCGGGTCCGCTTCACCGAGATGGAATATGCGATCCCGCGCGAGAACGGGCCCGATGCCGTGCGGCGGGTGCTCGCGCTCGTTCGGCGAGCGCCGTCTCCCGGTCGGGTTTCCGATCGAGTTCCGGCTGGTCGCTCCCGACGATGCCTTCCTCAGCCCCGCTCACGAGCGCGAGACCGCCTACATCGCCGTCCACCAGTACCAGGGAGCGACCTGGGAGCCCTACTTCCGCGCGGTCGAAGCGATCATGGACGACTACGGGGGCCGCCCCCACTGGGGGAAGCGCCACTTCCAGACGGCGGACACCCTCGCCCCGCGCTACCCGCGATGGAAGGACTTCCAGAAGGTGCGTGCCCGCCTCGACCCCGACGGGCGGTTCTCCAACCGCTACACCGATCGCGTCCTCGGTCCGATCGGCGGCTAGGAACTACACCTAGGCCGGGCGATCCACCGACGCCGAGCGCGGGGAGCAGACCCTCGACGGCATCGGCGGCGGCCGGCGCTCCGCCCGCGGCCTCGAACGCCGCGGCGATCCTCGCCGCCTCCCCTCTGCGGCTCGATCGCCTCCTGCACCTTCTGCCGCAGGCGCTCCGGGTTGAGCCGCGAGGCCGGCAGGCGGGTGCCCGCGCCGCATACCTCGACCCGGCGCGCGACCTCGAGTTGGTCGCGCCCGAACGGCACCGCGCATACCGGCACGCCCGCCGCGAGAGCTTTCTGGGTCACGCCCATCCCCCCGTGCGTCACCGCGCACGCGGACCGCGCCAGCACCGGGCCGTGCGGGACGAAGCGCTCGACCCGAGCGTTCTCCGGGATCCGCATCTGCGGCCGCTCCGCCGAGGGAAGCGTCGCCACCACCGTGACCTCCTCCTCGGCGAGCGCCTCCAACGCCACCGCGACCAGCCGGCCGTCGTCCTGAAACTCCGAGGAGGTGCTGACCAGCACGATCGGCCCGTCGATCTCGCGCAGCCAGCCGGGCTCATCCGCCGGCGGATCCCAGGTCATGGGGCCGACCATGCGGACGTTCGGTGGCCAGTCCGAGCGCGGGTATTCGAACGGCTCGGCGGTCAGGTAGAGGATCAGCGGCGCGGCGGCGAACATCCCCACGGCGCCATCGATCGCCGGCAGGCCAAGGCCGGCCCGAAGCGGAGCGAGCGCTTTCGTCACCACCCGCTCAGCCGGCGCCCATGAAGAGCCGGCCCAGCGCCGCGTCGCGCAGCCGACCCAGCGGCCCGCGGGCGGGCCGCAGGCCCGGCCCGAAGGGCGGCGCGTCGCGAGAGGGGAGGGGCAGTGGGTACGGGCACCACATGGCCCACGGGAGGCCGCTCGATTCAGCGGCGGCCGCGGCGCCCCAGGTCTGCACGTCGATCAGCATGAGATCGGGCTGCGTTTCCTCGATCGCCCGCTGGAGGTCGGGGATCTCGTGCTCGGCTCGGGCCGCGAAGATCTCCACGCCGCGCTTGAAGGCTCCCTGGGCGGTGCGCGCCTGCCAGTCCTCGTGGTGAATGGCCTCGATCTCGCCCGAGATCGGGGCGGCGTCGAAGCCTCGCTGGCGAAGCATGTCCACCTGCGAGGAGAGCGTCCTCACCGCGACCCGATGTCCGCGGCGCCGAGCTCGTCGAGCAGCGGGACCAGGGGGAACAGATGGCCCCGAGCCGGCGAGGTGTAGGCGAGGACGTCCACGGTCTAGAGGAACGCCTTGCCCTCGCCCCGATAGGTCGGGACCTCGTCGACGATCCGATCGCCCTCGACGAGATAGAGCGAGCCGAACCGCTCGCAGAGCTCGCCCGCCTTCGCGTGTCGCAGGTAGACGCGATCGCCGACGCGCAGCCGCCGCGCGCCCACCCCGCCCAGCGGCGTCTGCACTTCGCCGGCGCCCTCCTGCTTGTCGAAGTGGAGCCCCTCCGGCAGGTAGGGCTGCGGCAGGCGATCCGGCGTGGGGGCCCCGGAGGCGAGGTAGCCGCCGCCCAGCGCGGTGACGACGGTCGGGCTCGGCCTTCGCACGATCGGCAGCGCGAAGAAGGCCGACGGAACCAGGTCGAGCGAGCGATAGTCGTCGAACAGCGCGGGGGCGTAGAAGCCGGAGCCGGCCGCGAGCTCGGTCACCGCTCCGGCGGCCGCGGTGCGAGCGAGGCTGCCGGTCCCGCCCCCATTCACGAACTCAAGCTCGGCCAGCTCGCTCACCGTGGCGACGAGCTGCGGCAGGCGGCGGCGGATCTCTCGCTCGGAGGCGGCCTGCATCCAGCGGATCGCGGCGCTTCGCAGCGGCCGGCCCGGGATCCGGTCGCCGACTCCGGCGATGTGTCCCTCGTAGGCCATCACGCCGGCCAGCCGGGTGCCGGGCCGCTCCTGGATCTCCGCCGCCAGCCGGCGCGCCTGGTCGGGGGTCCTGACCGGAGAGCGCTTCGGCCCGATGCGCACGAGCCTTGCCCCCGCCGGCCACCAGCCGACATCCAGGTCGAGGCAGACGCGAACCTCCGTCGCCCCGCCGTGGATCGCCGACTCGATCAGGTCGAGATGGGGCGGGCTGTCGACCATCGGCACCGGCGCATCCTCGGGGCTCTTGCGCCACCAGCTCGACCAGCTCGGCGAGCGCCTCGCGGTCGGCCGTGGGGTAGGCGACGACGATGTTCTCCACGCCTTCGCCGGCGAGCCAGAGCGCCTCGGGCAACGTGTAGGCGAGTACCCCCTGAAACCCCTGGTCCAGCTCCAGGATTCGTCGCAGCACGGGCAGGGACCGGACCGACTTCGAGGCGACTCGGATCGGCTTGCCCCCGGCCTGGTCGAGCATGAGCCGCGCGTTGGCGCGCAGGGCGTCGAGGTCGACGAAGGCGAAGGGGGCGGGGACCGGCTCGAAGATGCCCTCGTAGCGAGCGAGGAGCGCGCCGCGATCGACTCGTGGTCCCGGAGGGCGTTATGCGTCGCGGACGGTTGGTCGTCGGTTCGCGCTCACGGCGGCGCGAGAGTATCGCCTGCCGAGTGGTCCGCGAGGTTCGTCGCGGGCGCGATCGGTACGACCTAGAATCGGGGCCGCCCCGGAGAGGTGGCCGAGTGGCTGAAGGCACTCGCCTGCTAAGCGAGTAGGGGGCGCAAGCTCTCTCGAGGGTTCGAATCCCTCCCTCTCCGCTTCCGGGGTAAGCGGCCCGGGGAAAGAGTCAGATGAAGCGCCATTCCTGGATGGTCGGGGCAGGGGCCCTGCTGGCCGTGGTCGTCGGCCGCGGGCGCTTGGGCCCTGCTCGCGCAGGGACGGCTCGGGCGCGAGCGGCCCGCGCGCGTGCCCGGCGAGGGACGTCGGCGATCGGCCGCGCCGCGACGCGCCGATCGGCCCGCCCCTCGACCGCTCGAGCCGGAGCTGCGCCTCTTCCATCGCGGCCAGCCGATCGTCTGGCTTCGCCCCGGAGAGCGGGTCCCGTTGCGCACCCGGCCCGGAGGGAAGGTGGTCAAGAACCTTCGCTGGCGGACGCGGTTCGGCTCGCGCACGGTGCTGGCGGCGTTCGCTCGGCCGCGGAGGCTGGGCCGGGGTGCCGGCGCCGGAGCTTCCGAACGGGCGGCTCGGCTGGGTGAAGCTCGACCCGTCCGTGCTGCGCTCCGGCTGGACGCGGTACTCGATCGACGTGGACCTCTCATCGAAGGAGGCTCGGCTGCTGCTGGGAGGGCGGGTGGTTCGCTCCTTCGCGGTCACCGTCGGCTCGCCGGCCTCGCCCACCCCGACGGGACGATTTGCGCTCACGGACATGTTCCGAGGCAACCTCAATCCCGCCTATGGATGCTGTGCCCTGGCCACCACGGCGACCCAGCCGAGCCTGCCCTCGGGGTGGCTCGGCGGCAGACCGGATCGCGATCCACGGCACCACCGGGCCGCTGGGGGTGGCCATCTCGCACGGCTGCATCCGGGCGGCGAACCGCGACGTCGATGCGCTGGTCGACCGGGTTGGGCTCGGCACCCCGGTGCTGGTCCACGAGTAGCCGTCAGCGCCGTCTTCGTACAATCGGCGGCCGGGGCAACGCCCCGCTTCCGCGCCCGTAGCTCAGTTGGATAGAGCGCTGGTCTACGAAACCAGAGGTCACAGGTTCGAATCCTGTCGGGCGCGCTCCTGAAACGGGCTTGTCGGTGGGACTTGCGCGGACGCCTCGGGGAGCGGACCACCTTGAGGCACCGATTACCCGGCGCCGCTGGGAGGTCAGGTCTTCTTGCAGATGGCGTAAATGAGGAAGGTCACTGGGTCATCTCCCGTGTTCTCCACCGTCGCAAGCCAACCGTCGTCCGGGGTCTTCTTGCGGTCGGGAGTGTCGAAGGGCGCCGACTCGACCACGGCCGCCCCGATCGGGATGCTGGCCAGGCGGACGCCACCGCTGGTGGCGACGCTGTGCCGTGGACAGTTCACGGTTCGGGTCGCCGATGAGTTGGGATCGAGGCCCCGGAAACGCTCCGCCTTGTAGACGAAGCCGCCCTTGGAGCCCAGGTTTCCGCTCACCGGACGGGGGGTTAGCCCGGCCGTTGCAATCCCAGCCACGCCGATCCCCACAACCACGGCTCCCACGATCACCGCATGTCGAATCCGCAGCGGCCGGTCAAGAAAAGCTCGCACGCCTGCCTCCTCCGTTGGATGCTCTGAGTTGCTGAGCCTAATGGCGGGAGTACTCCTTCGCGTCATTCATGGGACCCTCGCCATACTGGTCGAGGTGTCCGAGGAGCCGGCAGCCGGGGAGGGGGCCAGGCCTGGGGAGCGCCTGCCGCCGCTCCGCGGCGTGCTGGTCGCACTCGCCGGCGTCACGCTGCTCGCGGCTCTCGTGTTCGCGATCGAGCCGCTTCGAAACGGGGTCGGGGATGCGATCACCGGCGATACCGGCGGCCTTCGCGAGGATCTACGGGGGCTCGGCGTCACGGGAGCCCTGATCGTGCTCGCCCTCGGCCTCGTCCACGTCGTGGTCTGGTATCCGGCCGAGATCCTCGACGCCGCGGCCGGCTACGTCTACGGCTTCTGGGTCGCGATGCCGCTGATCATGGCGGTTTGGCTGATCAATGCCGTCGTGGCGTACTGGATCGGGCGCCATGCCGCCCGGCCCGTCCTCTACCGGTTCATCAACCGGGAGCGCTTCGACCGCTTCGAGCAGCTCGCCGACCGCGGTGGGGTGACCCTTCTGCTCGCGATGCGCCTCGTCCCGATCGTCCCCTTCAGCCTCTTCAGCTATGCGGCGGGCGCCGCGAGGGTCCCGGTTGGCCGCTTTCTATGGACAACGGCCATCGGCTACCTGCCGATCACCGTGGTGTTCGTCTACCTGGGCAGCCGGCTCGAGGAGCTCTCGGCAACCGATCCGCTGCTCTGGATCGGGGCCGCGGTGCTGATCGCCCTGACGCTGTTGACGGTGCGGCTTAGGCGGATGCTCTCCGAGCACCGCGGCGCGCCGACGGCTAGTCCTGACCGCATACCTTGAACCCGTATTGCTTCGCGATCTCACTCGCCTCCTTTGACGGCTCGGCGGCCTCCCGGCCGGTCTCCAGGTAGTCACTGACCTCCCCGTCGGCGAGGCTGCCCTTGGCCTGCTCGGCCACATCGAACACCTTCTCCAGGTCATCGACGAGGGTGCCCAGTGTCTCGGCGTCTGCCTCGGGCGGGGACAGTGCACGGAGTTTCTCGACCTCCTTGCGTCCCGCGTCGATCTCGTCCTGCAGGGCCTTTGCCGCGGCATCGAAGTTGCGAGCCGAGAACAGGCGGCCGATCTCTTGGTCGAGCGCGGCCTTGCGGCTGTGGTATTCGGCGCAGATCGCATCCGCCTGCTTGATGAAGCTGGACTTGGAGAGCGGGGGACCCGAGGCCGTCTCCTCGGTGGATGAGGAGCCGCCGCAGCCGGCGATCGCGAGGGCCGCGAACAGGAGGGAGAGTCGGCGCATCACATGATCCTCGTGGGAGGAGACGCCGCTGTCAACCGTCAGCCCGCCCGAAACGCGAATCTAAAGGCAACTGGGCGCGTCGCAAGGCGACCGCCAAGGCTGGACCCAACACCGTTCACGCCTGCGTGCTGGCGTTCAACGGCAAACGCCGCAGGGGCCATCCGACCCTACTGCTGTTCACCCGGGCGCAGGCGGCGCCGCCGTTCACGATCAAGTGCAAGAGGCCGAGGCAAAACCGCCGAGGAAACACGAACGTGCTGTTGCAGGGCCTATCAAGGACAGCAGGCTCGGCGGAGACTATGGCCGGGTGCTCGACTTCAGGCACATCACCGCCGCATCGCCCCTGCCGCTGACGGACTTCAACGTCACGGTTCGTAGGGGCAAGTACGTCCGTGCCAGGTGCCACGACCGTAATCACAAGTGGAGCCTGAAGACAAGTTCAGCTATGTGCAGCCGAGAGGTGGCCAGACCGTGAAGGACTCACAGCGCTGCTCGTAGTCAAGGGGAGCTGACCGTCAAAGCGACGGCCCGCTCCTGGCGGGCCGTCGCTTTGCCGAGCTGAGGTTTGGTCAGTGCCGAATGATGCGCACGGACTTGACCACCTTGAGCTTGCGATGCCCGACCCTCACCTTCTGCTGCACGAGGATTCGGTGCCGGTGCCCAACGCGGTGTCTATGGGCGCGCTTGACGCGGAGCCGAACGTTTCGCCCCTTGCCCGCGCCCAGCCGGGCCCTTCTCGTTTTCGTCGCCTTCGGCCCCCCGCGCTTGAGCAGCGCGCTGACCCTCATCCGGCACTTGTTTGGCCGCACGGCGCCCGGGCACCTGACCCTGATCGAAAGGCGCTTGCCGTGCCGGACCGCAGGGCCGATGCCGCTGCGAAGCCGGTGGGCGAGGCTGTGGTGGCCTCCATTGCCCCCTCCGGGGTTGCTCGTGCGCTTGGCACGCAGGACCACGTCGTCGTAGCCGACGCTTCCGCCCGGAACCACTTGGACGCCGGTCTCGAACTCCGACGTGATCCGGATCCGGTAGCGGTCGCCGAGGGTGAGTCCGCCCGGCGGCAGCGACGAGGTCTTGGCGGTCCAGGAGTCCTGGTCGCCGATCGGCTGCTGGTCGATCACGCTCGTCGCGTTGCCCCCTTGGGAGATGTCCACCAGGTCGACCGAGTAGTCGGCACTGTTGCCGGTGACCGCGAGCAGACTCGCCAGGCCCGAGCGCCGGCTGACGTCCAGGGCGAGGGTTTCAGGAACGGCGCCCGAGGCTCCGGTGTACTTGAACGACGGGCTCAGATAGATCCCGCGCGAGGTCGCTCCAACGCCGAGGAGCGACCCGATCCGGGTTCGCAGATAACCGTCGCCCTGGCCTCCGCTGCCGCCATTGGCCACGAAGTCGTTGGTCACCGTCGGACAGTTGACGGCCGGGACGCAGAGACCTTCGAACGAGGTCGAGCCCTGCCATCCGCCGGCGCTCTCGTGAAAGCCGCGCGCCTCGGCGCCGCGGGGATAGCTCGCCGCTCCCGCGAGCGCGGGCGCGAGCAGCGCCGTGACCGTTGCCGCCGTGGTCGCCGCCAGTGCCACGGCCTTGATGCTCGAACGCATTTGTGCCTCCTGTTTGCACGCCGCCCCTGCAGGGACGGTGTATCCCTACTTTCAGGTATGAAATTAGGTGGCTTCGATCGCCACCCACGCCGGTTCATCGTCCGATGGCCGGCCAGCATGAGGGCGATGGGACGCAATTGGTACGAACGTCCCGATTGGGGGCTGGGCCGCCGACGCCGAATCCGTACCTCTCGACCGTGCCTGTCGACGCCCGTCGGGGGTCTGCAACCGATCGCCCCACGGCACGCCGTCCCGCGCTACATGCGCCGTCCGGGCAGCGATCGCTCGCAGCGTCCGAACGCTCGCGGTACGTTCTCGGTGGCGCAGCTGCGCGTCTCTACCTGAAATCTGGTAGACAGACGGCTGCCGCGCCGGGATTCGCCGAGGAGGGCGGAGGAATACATGGCGAAGGTCGCCAGACAAGAGGACAGCGGAGATTCGATTCGAGACGGACGCCAGGAGCGTCCCGACTCGCACCCGATCTACTGCCTGGTCCCGCCGGAGCTGCCGGAGCTCGCCGCACCCTTGGCCGATCACTTCGCCGACGACGCAGGAGTGACGGTGCTGGTGGAGCGGCGGCGTCGGGAGCGGCGGAGCGGCGACGACAGGCGCGCTCCCGGGATGAGCCCTCCGGACGGCCTGGAGCGCCGGATCGGGCAGGAGCTCGAGGGGCGGCGCTTTGCGGACCGCCGCTCCCCGATCGTTCCCGTAGAGGCGCCACCGCTTCCGCCGGAGGCGAGGCCCCACGTAAAGCGCCTCAGGTTCGTGATGCCGGCGGAGTCCGAGGCCGAGCGGCAGGAGACCGCCCGCCTGAGGGCCCTCGCTGCCGCCTGGCGCGAGCGGTGCGCCGACGCCGTGCGCGAGGCGCGGGAGAACCTGGTCGAGGAACAGACCCAGGGGGTCCAGGCGCTGTCCGCGGCCCTGGCCGCCCGCGACAGCTACACCTGGGAGCACGCCGCGGGAGTCGTCTGGCTGGCGCTCGCGTGCGCCGATCAGATGCGGCTCGGAAGCCGAGATGTGGCCGAGGTCAACGATGTCGCCATGCTCCACGACATCGGCAAGCTCGGCGTCCCCGACGCGATCCTGAGCAAGCCGGGCTCGCTTTCGGATGTGGAGTGGGAGGTGATGCGGCGCCATCCCGCGATCGGTGCGGAGATCGTCAGCTCGACCGAGGCCCTGCGTCATCTCGCTCCCGCGATCCGCGCCGAGCACGAGCGCTGGGACGGGCTCGGCTATCCGGACGGCCTGGCCGGCGACGAGATCCCAGTGTCGAGCCAGATGGTCTTCGTCTGCGACGCCTATCACGCGATGATCAGCGACCGGCCCTACCGGGAGGCGCTGAGCGCCGAGGCGGCGGCGAAGGAGATCGCTGACAACGCGGGCACCCAGTTCAGCCCGGACTGCGCGAGGGCGCTTCTGGACGTACTCGATAACGCGGCGCCGGGCTCCGTGGACGCTCTGGCGTAGCCGCCGCCCACCCATCCGTCGGCGCTATACCAGTGGGGGGTATGGACTACCATTGGGTGGGCATGACCCGGAGGGCCCACCAACCGGGCGCCATAGCGCATCCCGAGGGCGGGTGGGCGAGGTGATCTCGACGATCCTCGACGGCCTCGAGAACGCCGGGTTGATGGCGTACGAGGTCTGGTGGGCGCTGGTGCTGGGCTTCGCGACCTCCGCCGTCGTCCAGTCGTGGGTGCCCCGCGAGCGGGTCGAGGGCGCCCTCGCCGGCAGTGGGCTCGTCCCGGTCGCCAAGGCCACCGGGCTGGGCGCGGCCTCGTCCTCGTGCTCGTACGCCGCCATCGCGATCGCCCGGTCGTTGTTCGAGAAGGGCGCGTCGGCCGCGACCGCGCTCGCTTTCCAGTTCGCCTCCACCAACCTCGTCTGGGAGCTGGGGCTCGTGCTCTGGGTGCTGATCGGCTGGCAGTTCACGCTCGCGGAGTTCATCGGCGGGCTGGTCCTGATCGGCCTGATGAGCGTGCTGCTGCGGTTCTTCGTCCCGCCGCGCCTCGAGGCGCGCGCCCGCGAGCACACGCGCGGCGTCGTCGTAGGTCATCAGCATCAGGCGGCTGGCTCGGTGGGGCTGAGTTGGCGCGCACGCCTCACCTCGGTGTCGGCGTGGTCCGACGTCGCGCACAACTTCCGCGCCGACTGGCGGGTCCTTTGGAAGGAGATCACGATCGGGTTCCTGCTCGCCGGGTTCATCGGCCTGCTCGGCGACGACTTCTTCAACTTCCTCTTCGTTGAGGACGCTCCAAGTGCGATCAGGACGATCGAGAACGTGATCGCGGGTCCGTTGATCGCGGTGCTGAGCTTCGTCTGCTCGATCGGCAACGTGCCGCTCGCCGCGGTGCTGTGGTCCGGGGGGATCACGTTCGCCGGCGTGATCGCCTTCATCTTCGCCGACCTGATCGTGCTGCCGATCGTCCTCGCCTACCGCAAGTACTACGGGACAGCGTTCGCGCTTCGGATCACGGCGCTGATGTTCGTGACCATCGTCGTGGCCGCGCTGATCGTCGACGGGCTCTTCTCCGCGGTCGGCCTGATCCCCGATGCGCGACCGACCAGGGCCGAGATCTTCAGCTCGATCGAGCTCGACTACAAGCTGGTGCTGAACGTGATCGCCCTGGGGGTATTCGCGGCACTCTTCGGCCTCACGATGCGCCCCGAGGCAACCGAGTCGATGGGCGAGATGAAGGCGGATCGCGCCAAGGCATGAGCAAGCCGTCCACCGACCTCCAAGCGGAGACCGACCGCGTCCGCGGCCTGATGGACAAGGGGGCGCCGCGTTACGACCGCCGGCTGAGCTTCTTCGACCGGGTGCTGTTCGCCGGCGGCAGGGAGTGGGCCTGCTCGCGAGCCCAGGGCGACGTGCTCGAGATCGCCGTCGGCAGCGGGCGCAACCTGCCCTTCTATCCGGAGGGGACCACGCTGACCGCGATCGAGCTCAGCCCGAGGATGCTGGAGCTCGCCAGGGCGCGGGCCGCCGAGCTGGGCACGCAGGCCGACGTGCGCCTCGGGGACGCCCAAACGTTGGAGTTCGCCGATGCGAGCTTCGACACCGTCCTCTGCACGCTGGCGCTCTGCACCATTCCCGACCCGGGACGGGCGGTCGCCGAGGCTCACCGCGTCCTGAGGCCCGGCGGTCGGTTCGTCGCCATGGAGCACGTGCGCAGCCCGACCCCTCCGCGGGTGCGCGCGCCGTGGCAGCTCCTCGAGTGCGGCCATCGCGTGCGGCTCGGGGCGACCATCTCGTCCGCGAGCCGCTCGAGTGACCTGGGAGCTCGGGCTTCGAGGTCAGCACCTCGAGCGCTCGAAGTGGGGCATCGTCGAGCGGGTGGTTGCCCGCAAGCCGGCAAGCGCCTGAGCTTCACCGCAGTTCGAAGCCCAAACGGCGTCGGTCCCGGTCAGGCTGCCTGCGCCGGCGCCTCGGCCCGCGCCGGCGGGCTGAGTCGACTCCGCAGGACCACCCGCGCGCCGCGTCCCGGCGCCAGCGTGATGTTTCGCGGCCGCAGCCGTTCCGGCTCGGGCGCCGCCGCCTGGAGCTCGGCTTGCTCGACGATCGCGCGCAACACGATCCGCATCTCATACTGCGCGAACGTCGCGCCGAGACAGCGCCGCACCCCACCGCCGAACGGGATCCACGCATAGCCATCCCCCTGGCCCTCGAGGAAGCGCTCGGGGCGAAACTCGAACGGCTTCGGGTAGAGGTCCGCACGGTGCTGAATGGCGATGATCGCCGGGAGCACCAAGGTGCCGGCAGGGAGCGTGTAGCCGCCGATCTCGGCCGGGCCCGTCAGCTTTCGCGCGACGTCGGTGATCACGGGCCGGGTGCGAAGCGTCTCCTTGATCACCGCGTCCAGGTACTCGTCCTCGCCCGCCGCCAGCGACTCGCGCAGGCGATCGAGCACGGCGGGCGCCCGCAGTAGGCGTTCGAGCGCCCAGGCGAGGGCAGTCGCGGTCGTCTCGTGTCCCGCCCCGATGACCGTGACCAGCTCGTCGCGGAGCTCCTCGTCGCTCATCGGCGTCCCGTCCTCGTGGCTTGCGCCCAGGAGCAGGGAGAGAACGTCATCGCGCTCCGACGCCGCGGTCTCCAGCCTGCGGGCGGCGATCTCCTCGTACAGGAGATCGTCGAGGGCGCGGCGCGCGTCCTCGAAGCGGGCCTGCGGGCTGAATCGGCCGAACCTCCGCCGCAGCATCGGGAAGAGGAGGATCGCGTGGCTTCGCCTGGCGAACTCGTCGACGACGCGTCGAGCCCGATCGAGCCGGTCGGGACCCCGAATGCCGAACACGGCGGTCAGGATCACGTCGAGCGTGATCCGCTGGGTGTGCGGGCGCAGAGCGAACGGGCGGCCAACGGGCCAGGTCTCGATCTCACGATCGGCGATCCTCGCGGATCAACTCGCCATAGCGCCGCACCCGATCGCCGTGGAACGGCGGCAGAAGCAGCTTGCGCTGGCGCATGTGCTCCTCCTCGTCGAGCGTCAGCACCGAGTGCGGGCCAAGTGCCGGCTCGAGAACGCTGGCGTTCGCCTCGCCCGCATGGAAGAGGTGTGGGTCGCCGGTGAAGACCTGCTTCACGAGCTCCGGGTCGGCCACGTAGACGAGCGGCGGAAAGGACGGGAACTTGACGCTGAACACGTCGCCGTAGCGCTGCCTGAGGCGCAAGACCCAGCGGATTGGATCGCGCCAGAGCTCGGCGGCCTGGACGATCGCCGGCAGCCTCGGCCCAGGTGGGAATCCGACGGCTTGTTTGGAGGCCTGCAACGTGCTCCAGCGGTGCGGATCGTCGGTGCCGATGCGATCCTTCATCGAGAAGGTACCGGCCTGGTGCCTTCCGTTCAGGGACTTGCCCGTTGATCCGCAGCCGCTTCCTCTACCTCCTGGTCTTCGTCGTCGGGGCGGCCAGCCTCGGCGCAGAGATCGCCGTCGCCCGCCTGATGGCCCCCTTCTTCGGCGCCTCGACGATCGTCTGGGCGAACACGATCGGGGTGGTCCTCGTGGCGCTCTCGGTCGGGTACTGGCTCGGGGGCAGGCTCGGCGACCGCCACCCGCATCCGCGCGGCCTCTGCCTGCTGGTGCTGGGCGCCGCCCTGCTCCTCGCCGTGGTCCCGTTCCTCGCCCAGCCGTTCTTCGACGTGTCGGTCGACGCCCTCGACTCGGTCTCGGCGGGGGCGTTCGTCGGCTCGCTCGTCGCCGTTCTCGCCCTGGTCGCGGTGCCCGTGATCCTGCTCGGCGCCTGCTCGCCCTACGCGATCCGGCTCGCGGTCCCCGACGTCGAGCACTCGGGTCGCATCGCCGGGCGCCTGTATGCGGTCTCGACCGCGGGCTCCCTGCTCGGCACGATGCTCGCCGCCTTGGTGCTGATCCCCTTCGCCGGGACCCAGCGCACCTTCCTGGCCTTCGCCCTCGCGCTGGCGGCGTCGGCGCCAGCCGGCCTCGGCTGGCGGTTCATCGCCCTTCCGGCCGCGCTCGTCGGCGTGATCGCGCTTCCGATCGGCACCGTCAAGGGAACCGATCGCGGCCGAATCCTCTACGAGGGCGAGAGCGCGCTTCAGTACATCCGCGTGGTCGAGGAGCCCGATGGCGATCGGGTCCTCCAGCTCAACGAGGGCCAGGCCGACCACTCGCTCTACCGGCCGGGCTCCTATCTCACCGGCGGCTACTGGGACGGGATGCTCACGCTGCCGTTCACCGGGCTCAGGGATCCACCGCGACGCGTCGCGATCCTCGGCAACGCCGCGGGGACGATGGCCCGGGCCTACGGTCATTTCTTCCCCGGCGCCGAGGTGGACGGGGTGGAGGTCGACCCGAAGCTCGAGGAGATCGGCGATCGCTACTTCGACATGGCCTCGAACCCGAATCTCACCGTGCACAGCGAGGACGCCCGCCCGTGGCTGCGCCGATCGGCCGGTGGATACGACGTGATCGTCGTCGACGCCTACCGTCAGCCGTACATCCCCTTCTACCTGACGACCCGGGAGTTCTTCGATCTCGTCCGTGATCGCCTCGCGCCCGGCGGCGCCGTCGTCGTCAACGTCGGCCACCCCGAGGGCAACGACGACCTCGAGACGGCGATCGGCAGGACGATGGCCGAGGTCTTCGCGACCGTGCTGCGCGACCCGATCGACGACACGAACACGCTCCTGGCGGGCAGCGACGCGCCGGCCTCGCCCGAGGGGCTGCGAGGCCGTCGCTCGCGCGCTCCCGCCGGGCCTCCGCCGGCTGGCCAGGCGGCAGGCCGCGCAGGGTCGGACCGCGGCTGCCGGGCGGAACGGTCTACACGGACGACCGTGCGCCCGTGGAGTGGCTGGTCGACCGCTCGATCCTCGGCTACGCGGCGGACAGGTAGATCGGCGACCCCTATGGCGGCTACCGCGCTGACCGGCTCCGGGCCGCGCGGGCCGCGCTCGCGGGCCTCCTCCTCGAGCCGCCGGCGAAGCTCGGGGCCGCGTCCGGCGGCCGCGGCGCGGGCCGCCCGCTGCTCGCTGAGCGGGACCTCGAGGCGCTCGGCGAGGTCGATCAGCTCCTGGCGCTCGGTGTCCTCGCGGGCCCACTGGATCACGATCCAGATGAAGACCGCGAGCATGGCGATGCTGCCCTGGATCATCAGGATCGCCCCGGCGAGGCTCTGGTCGGTGAGCGGGGAGATGCCATGGGCCGCTTCGCCCTCGGCGTAAGTGGGGTAGAGCACCGTGCCCGACCACATCAGGATGTTCGCCATCCCCATGCTCGAGAAGTAGACGACCGCCATGTAGCCCACCTTGGCGATGTGGCCGAACCACTCCGGCTTCGGAAACGGCCCCAGCAGCGCAAGCCACATCACCAGACCGGCGCCCAGGAAGGACGCGTGCTCGAGCAGGTGGAGGAGGGTGTGCTCGGCTGCGGCCTGATAGAGCGGCGGCGCGTGCCAGGCGTAGATGACGACGATCCAGAGGCCGATCGCCAGCACCGGATGCATCAGCGTTCGGAGGTGGCGCAGGCCCGGGGCGCTGAGGATCGGCCTGAGCACCGGGCCGGTGAGCCCGATCGCGAGCAGCAGGGCCGCCTCGTCGGTGAGCATCGTGTGCTGGATCATGTGGCCGAAGACGAGGTCGTCCCCGAGCTCGTCCAGCGGCCCCACCGTGGCCACCAGCAGCAGGAGGAGGCCGCCGCCGAAGCTCAGCTGGCGAAGCGCCGATGGCGCGTTCCCGTGCCGGGCGAGGTGGGTGACCCGGCGAAAGTACGCGACGGCGAGCGCCAGGGGGAGCAGCAGTTCGACCAGCGTGCTCACGGGCACGAATCATGACGCGCTCGGGTCGGGGAGGCGGGCGTGGGTTGGCGGCGTTATCCGGCCCGCGAGCCCGAGCGCCACTCGCCGGAGGCGTAGCGGTCGAGGCCCGAGAAGAGCTCGCCCGTCTCGAAGCGCCGACATCCCGTGCTCGTACTCACGTGCCAGGGCGGCGTCGAGCGGCAGCGGCCACTGCTCATAGGAGGAGAGGCGGTCGCTGCGCAGCGCCGCCTGGGGCCGCGAGGCGATCTCATGGGCCAGCTCCGTCGGCCGCGACCAGCGATTGGCCGGGTGGGGTCGAGCCGGTTGGCGAGTCCCATCCGCAGTGCCTCCTCGCCGTGGACGCCGCGGCCGGTGAGGATCAGGTCCAGGGCGTGGCTGTGGCCGATCAGCCGGGCGAGGCGAATCGTGCCGCCGTCCATGAGCGGGATGCCCCACCGCCGGCAATAGACGCCGAACACCGCGTCGTCCGCCGCCACCCGCAGGTCGCACCATGCCGCCAGCTCCAGCCCGCCGGCGACGGCATGTCCCTCGACCGCCGCGATCACCGGCTTGTCCAGCAGCATGCGGGTGGGGCCGACCGGCCCATCCCCATCGGGGGCGACGCGGCTGGCACGTGGCGCGTCCGGCTCCTGCATCGCCTTCAGGTCGGCGCCCGCGCAGAACGTCTCGTTGGCGCCGGTCAGCACCGCGACCGAGAGGCCGTCCTCGGCGTCGAAGCGTCGGAACGCGTCGGCGAGCGCCTCCGCGGTGGGACGATCGATGGCGTTGGCCACCTCGGGACGATCGATGGTCACCACCGCGACGGGCCCGTCGGTTTCGTAGTGGATCGTCATCCGAGGTCCCTCAGCCGCCGACTATACGCCGAGCGGGAGGCTCGATCAGCCGGTTCGCTGGTGGGTGGCACTCGACCACGAACTCGCGAAGCTGCGGCATGCAGCTCGGCCGGGAGCCAGTGGCCGGCATCGGTCTCCAGGTAGTCGACGGCCAGGCCCGCGCCCTCGAGCAGCTCGCGCGCCCGCCGGGCGAAGCTCGACGTCGATCACCGGGTCGTTTCGACCGTGGCGAATCATGACCGGCAGCCCCGCCCTCCCCTCGAAGTCGCGGCTGCCAGCCCTCGACCGTGGGGATGAAGCCGCTCAGCGCCATGATCCCCGCCGGTGAGGGCCGCCCGGGACCGAGCCCGACGGCGTAGGACATCACGGCGCCCATCGAGAAGCCGCCGATCACCGCCCGATCCCAGGAGATGCCCGCGACCCTCGAGGAGCTCGTCGAGGAAGTTGGTCAGGAGCCGGTAGCCGTCATGGAAGGTCTCGCGGGTCGGGGTAGCCGACCCGGGGCACCACGTACCAGTGCCGTCCTCCGGGCGGGACGTCGGTCAGCGGCGCGCCCGGGGTGACGCCGAGCAGGCGGCGCTCCGGGTCGAGCTCGTCGAGGAGCCCGTAGAGGTCGTGCTCGTCCGTGCCCCGACCGTGGTTCAGGATCAGCGCGCCCTCGGGCTTTCCCTCCGTCTCCCTGATCAGGTGGACCAAGGCCGTCTCAATCCTTCCGTCGCGTGGGCTCGAGGAGGGTGGGAGCGGGCGGGCTAGCTGCGGGCCGTTGTCCCGGGGTCCGGCCACAGCGCCCTGCTCCCGATGCGCCCGGGTCGCGCGGCCGAGTGGGCAGGCGCTCTTCGGCCGGCGGCGCTATCACCGCGTCACCCACGTTAGGAAGTCGGCCGGACGGCTCCCACCGCCACGTAGAAACGACCGGGGGCAACGACTTTGCCTGCCGCGCGTAGCCTTCGCGCGAAATAAGCTCTGGTCGTCGCCTGTCGAGTTCGGCTTTCGGCCTGGCTTCGGTCGATTGCCTCTCTCTCCCGGTCGCAACGCGACGGTATCGGAGCGCCCGCCGGCCCGCCAGTCGCCAACACGCTATTTGCGAGAGAAAAACGGGCCGGCGTCTCGTCGGTGGTCTCGCGGGCGGCTCCGTCCCGGCCCACGGTGAGGCATATCATCGGTGGCGGAGAGATGGCCCCGACCCGAGATCGCCTGCCCGCTGTGGATGCTTCCGAGCGGCGCCGGCGATGGTGTGGCCGGGGCGTCGGCGGCCGATCACGCGCGCAGCCCGTGGGTGGGAGTGGACCCGCAGGTCGATCCGGTTCGCTGGGCGCGGTTGCTTCGCAGGGCGCACGAGCTGGCGCTGAGCAAGGGCAGGCCCCCCTCCATCCTTCGCGAGCTGGTGGCCCACTCGTGGCAGCGGGCCGCCCGCGCGGGCGTCGACCCCGACGGGCCGGCGCCGAAGATGCTCGACACCGCGGAGACGGCGAAGGCCCTCGCCGAGCATCCGGTCTCCCACCTCCTGCCGATGATCGAGGGCATGCTCGTCGGAGGCGACCGAGGAGGCGCGCTACTTCGCCGTGCTCAGCGACGCGGAGGGCGTTCTGCTTGTGGGCGGGCGGGCACCGCGAGGCCCTTCAGATCGCCGTCGGGCCGGGCTTCCTACCGGGACATCTCTGCAGCGAGCGCGCGGTCGGGACCAACGCCGTGGGCACGGCGCTGGAGCTCGATCACCCGGTCCAGATCTTCTCCGCCGAGCACTTCAATCGCCGCCTGCACGGCTGGACCTGCTCGGCGGCGCCGATCCACGATCCCGAGAGCCACCGGATCCTCGGCGTACTCGACCTCTCGGGGAGCTTTCGAACCGGGCACCCTCACAGCCTGTCGCTGGTCTCCGCCGTCGCCCGCGTGATCGAGGACAAGCTCGCCGAGGAGCTCCGGCGCCGAGACGAGCGGCTGAAGGCGCTCTATCTCGAGCGGGTGGCGCCCGGCACCAGGGAGCGGAGCGCGCTGATCACGAGCGCCGGGAGGGTCCTCGCCGCCTCGCCTCGTGGCTGGCTCGGCCAGCAGGGTGGACGTCCCCGAGGACGGACGGGTGACGCTCCCGAGCGGTCTCGAGGCGATCGCCGAGCCGATCGGCGAGAGTGACGAGGCGCTCCTTGCTTCGCAGCACGCCGCGCCCAGGCCGGCCAAGGCGGCCGCAGCTCGACGCTCGAGGCGCTCGGAAGCCGTCGCGCGGTTGTCGTGACCGCGGGCGAGCGCATCGAGCTGAGCCCCCGGCATAGCGAGATCGTCGCGCTCCTCAGCCTTCACCCCGAGGGCATGACGAGCCGCGAGCTGGGCCGCGAGCTCTACGGCCGCGGCTGCAAGCCGGTCACGGTCAGGGCGGAGATCTCGCGCCTGCGCCGCCGACTCGGGCCGCTCTTGGCGAGGAACCCCTACCGGCTGGACGCCGAGGTCAGCGCCGAGCTCGGCGCGCTCGAGCGGGTCCTGGAGCGTCCGGTCTCGAGCCGCTGATCGACGCGCCGCCTGCAACCCCCCTGCAACCCCCGCGACGACGCGACATTCCGGATCGGCGGCGATAGGTTCGGCCGGTCCGGACAACCCGTCGAAGGAGGAACCGTGGCGGAGAGTGTGACCCTGAGCACCGCGAAGGCCGTAGTCGAGGCAGCACGGGCCAAGGCCGAGGAGATCGGCGTGCCGATGAACATCGCGGTCGTCGACGACGGCAACAACCTGACCGCGTTCGCGCGCATGGACGGCGCCTGGCTGGGCTCGATCGACATCGCCCAGAACAAGGCCTACACGGCGCGCTCGTTCGACATGTCCACCAAGGACCTGGCGCCCCTTTGCCAGCCCAACCAGCCGCTGTTCGGCATCCACGCCTCCAACCAGGGCCGGCTGATCGTCTTCGCCGGGGGCATCCCGCTCGAGGCCGGGGGCGAGGTCGTCGGCGCGGTTGGTGTCAGCGGCGGGAGCGTCGAACAGGACCACGAGGTCGCCGAGGCGGGCGTCGAAGCCTTCTAGCCGAGGAGGGAGACCATGGCGGACAACAGAGGCGTCGCCTACATCGAGCCTGGGAAGGTCGAGGTCCACGACATCGACTTTCCGACCTTCGAGCTCAAGGACGGGCCCGGCGTCAATCCGGCCAACGTCGGTCGCAAGACGCCGCACGGCGCGATCCTGCGCATCGTCTCGACCAACATCTGCGGCTCCGACCAGCACATGGTCCGCGGCCGCACGACCGCGCCGGCCGGGTCTGATCCTCGGCCACGAGATCACCGGCGAGGTGATCGAGACGGGCCCGGGGGTCG
This sequence comes from uncultured bacterium, assembly GCA_963758865.1. Classification (GTDB taxonomy): domain Bacteria; phylum Actinomycetota; class Thermoleophilia; order Solirubrobacterales; family 70-9; genus AC-56. The sequence continues at coordinate 114,052 of CAVWWY010000001.1, forward strand.
AGTTCATCGAGGTGGGCGACCTGTGCTCGGTGCCGTTCAACATCGCCTGCGGGCGCTGCCGCATGTGCAAGGAGGGACACACCGGGGTCTGCCTGAACGTCAACCCCGACCGCCCGGGCTCGGCGTACGGCTACGTGGACATGGGCGGCTGGGTCGGCGGCCAGGCCGAGTACGTGTTGGTCCCCTACGCCGACTGGAACCTGCTCAAGTTCCCCGACCGCGAGCAGGCGCTCGAGAAGATCCTCGACCTGACGATGCTGTCGGACATCTTCCCGACCGGGTTCCACGGCGTCTACACGGCCGGGGTGGGGGCGGGCTCGACGGTCTACGTCGCGGGCGCCGGGCCGGTGGGCCTGGCCGCCGCCTACTCCGCCCAGCTGCTCGGCGCCGCCGTGGTGATCGTCGGGGACCGGATCCCCGAGCGGCTCGAGCAGGCGCGTTCCTTCGGTTGCGAGACGCTCGACATCTCGAAGGGCGAGCCCAAGGACCAGATCGAGCAGATCCTGGGCGTGCCCGAGGTGGACGCCGCTGTCGACGCGGTCGGCTTCGAGGCGCGGGGACACGGGTCTGACGCCGAGCACGAGGCGCCGGCGACGGTCCTGAACAGCATCATGGACGTCACCCGAGCGGCGGGCAAGCTTGGCATCCCCGGCCTCTACGTCACCGGCGATCCCGGGGCCGTGAACGACGCCGCGAAGGAGGGCTCGCTCTCGATTCGGATCGGCCTCGGGTGGGCGAAGTCGCACTCGTTCACCACCGGGCAATGCCCGGTGATGCGCTATCACCGCGGCCTGATGCAGATGATCCTGAGCGACCGCGCGCACATCGCCGACGCCGTGAACGCGACCGTGATCACGCTCGACGAGGCGCCGCAGGGCTATCAGGACTTCGACTCCGGCGCCGCCAAGAAGTACGTCCTCAATCCGAACGACCTGATCCCCGCATAGGTTTGGTGAGGAGCTTTAGCTCCGAAACAGGCGTGTAAGGGCGCCGAAGGCGCCCGCAAGTAATTCCGGCCTGCGCCGCGGCCCCGCCACCCGGGCTGCAAGCATCCCGCCGATGCGCGGGGCCCGGCGCGACGTCACCGCACGCGAGCTGCTCGTGCTCGTGGTCGGCGCCTGCTTGGTGTCCGTGGTCATGAACTGGCCGCTGGTGCTCCACCTCGGCGGGGACATCCCGAAGGACCTCGGCGATCCCCTCGCGGAGTCGTGGCAGCTGGCATGGGACGGCCACGCCCTCGCCCATCAGCCGCTTCACTTCTTCCAGGCGAACCAGTTCTGGCCCTTTCACGACACCCTGGCGTTCTCCGACGCGCTCGTCGGCTATGCCCCCGCTGCGGTGTTCGGGTCGGGCCCCCACGCGGCGGTTGTCCGCTACGACCTGGTCTTCCTGTTCGCCTACGCGCTGGCCTTCGCGGGCGCCTACCTACTGGCGCGCGAGCTCGGGCTCGGCCCGGGTGGCGCCGCCGTCGCCGGGGCGGCGTTCGCGTTCGCGCCATTCCGGCTCGAGCAGGACGGCCACATGCAGGTGATCTCAAGCGGCGGCATCCCGCTGGCGCTCGCGCTGGGCGTGCGTGGCTACCGGCTGCGCCGGCCCGCCTGGGTGATCGCCGGTTGGGTGATCGCGACCTGGCAGCTGGGAGTCGGATTCACCCTGGGCCTGCCGCTCGGCTATCTGCTGGTGGCCCTGGGGACGATCGCCGCGGTCGTCTGGTGGCGGCGCGGCCGGCCGCGCCTCGAACGCGGGCTGGCGATCGCCACCGTGGTGGGCGCGATCCTGTTCTGTGCCGCCGGCTTCGCGCTCAGCCGGCCCTATCTGGAGGTGGCCGACGCGCACCCTGGTGCGCGCCGCACCCCGGCCGAGGTCCAGGCGTTCTCCGGCCCGCCGTGGGTATTCCTGGTCGCCCCGGATGAGAATCTCGTCTGGGGCGCCGCCACCTCGCCGCTTCGCGACGGCCTGGAGAACATCCCGGAGAAGACCTTGTTCCCGGGGCTGGTCGTCCTCTTCCTCGTCATCGGGGGGCTCACCTGGTCCGCGTATCCGCGCTGGCTTCGGCGAGGCCTGGGGATCGGGGTGCTGGTCGTCTCGGTGCTCGCCCTCGGATTTCGCGCCGAGGGCGGGTGGCTGTGGCCCTACCGCGTGGTGTACGAGGTGCTCCCCGGGTGGGAGGCGATCAGGGTCCCAGGCAGGCTGGTGACGTTCTCCTCCCTGGGGCTCGCGCTGCTCGCGGGGGTCGGCGCGGAGCGGGTGATGGCGGCGGCCGGCCGGCGCCGTGTGAGCTCGCGGACGGCCGCCGTCGTGGCGACCGCGTTGGCGCTCGCGGTCGTGGTGGAGGGGCGGGGCCTTCCCTTCGACCCGTTCGACAACCAGGCACAGCCCACCGTGCCGCGCATCCCGCCATCCGTGGCGTCGGTCCCGGCGCCGCAGCTCCACCTGCCGGCGTTGCGGGCGAGCGACAACCGTCGCTACATCCTCTGGTCGACGGACGGCTTCCCGCAGCTCGTCAACGGGCGCTCGAGCCTCAATCCGGCGTTCACCGAGCACCTGATCCAGGACGTCGAGCGCTTCCCGAGCCGGCACACGGTCGCGTTGCTCTCCCGGCTCGGGGTGCGGAGCGTCGTGCTGCACGCCGACCGCGCGGAGCGAACGCCCTGGCGCGGGGCGGCTCGCCGCCCGATCGCAGGCCTGCCGCTCACCCGCGTGCGCCGGGGGCCGCTGGTCGTGTACGAGATCCAGCCGTGATGCCTTAAGGCGTGCGAGCCAACTACGGCGCGGGCGTCGAGACGGCGAGCCCATCGGGCGCGCGCTCGGCGCGCCGCTCGCGGTAGCGGAGGGTCGCCAGCGCGGTCATCGAGGCCGCCGCTGCGATCGCCACCAGCGTGAGCGCGGCGCGTCCGTCGCCGAGCGGGGTGATCGGATCCCCCGCCACCGTGGGCCCGACGATCGAGACGATCGCCCAGCCGAGGACGGCTGCGAGCGCCGGGCGAATGTCGCCCAGACGCATTGGCGGCGTCGCCCGGGCGGCAAACGCGATCGCCGTCCCCACCGCGGCCAGGACGGGGGCCACCGCGAGCCAGCCGTTGTGGACCCCGACCACGGTGAGCACGGTGTGCTCGAGGGTGCCGCTGGCGAGCTGGTTGACCCAGGCGCCCGTGCCGTTGTCTCCGATGAGCGGGAAGGTCAAGGCGCCGGCCAGCATGAACGTCGCCGACGGGATCGCCAGCCCCAGGGTCAGCGCCGGTGCCCGCCTGTAGGCGGACGCGAAGCCGAGCGCCAGGAAGGGAAGCGCCGGGATCAGGAAGCGAGGACCCGGTGAGCCGCCGCCGAACGGCAGCCAGTAGCCCGCGTTGTAGAGGAAGAAGACGACCCCCACCGCCGCGATCACGTTGCCCTCGGCCGGGCGCCGGCGACGCAGCAGCACCACGCCGACGAGCGCCATCACGATCACGGGCGTCAGGGTGAGCAGGCCGCGGCTCGCCAGCAGCAGATCGAGGGCCGCGTCCGGGCGAGGCAGGTCGATCCCGAAGAACCCGGCGTCGTTAAGGCCGAGCACGGCGTGCCCGTTCGCCCCCTGGACGGCCACCGCATTCGAGTAGGCGAACCGAAGCGGGGATCCGAGCGCCCACAGGTTGAACGCAAGCGCGGGGACGACCCCCACCAGTGCGCCCGCCGCATAGGCGGCGCCCCGGCGCACTCGCCGGGGTCGCGCCAGCGCGTAGGCGAACAGGATCGCGCCCAGGAGGCCGAGTGGGTACTCGAAGCTGACCGCGAGCCCGGCGGCAAGGCCGGCCGCGCCGACCAGCGCGATCCGCGGCGGGCCCTCACGCTCCCTGAACAGGAGGGCGAAGGCGGCGAACCCGAGCATCGCCGAGGCGATGTGGGAGAAGTACTCGGCTGCGAAGGTCATCACGATCGTCGCCAGCCCCAGGGTGATCGCAGCCGCCGTCCCGTAGCCGGGCTCGAGTCGCTCGGCGACCCAGCGGACGAGGAGGAGGAGCGCGATCGCCGGGAGCACCGCGCCGACCAGGGTCAGCACCCAGATGATGGGGGTCTCGTTCTCGATCCGCGTCTCCACCCGGTCGGCGCGGGCGGGATCGAGCCCGTACTGGGTGAGGTCGGCGTCTCGCTTGGGGACCCACCGTGGATGGTCGGCGTTGGCGGCGTTCGCCGCGGCGGCGTTCGCCGCGGATTTGGCGCCCACCGCGTCGAGCGCCAGATAGACCGGAAGGGTGAGCGCCGGCAGGCCCGGTGCCTTCACGGAGTAGAAGTGACCGTCGACGAACGCCTTGTCCTTCGTCTCCCACTGCCAGCGGTCGATCTCGGGCTGGCCCGCCGCGAGGCCCCGCACCTGCGCGTAGTGCGCGAGCTGCGCCCAGCCCATCGAGTGGATCAAGAGTCCCCAGGCGACTCCCAGCGCGGCAATCGCGGCGATCCAGGGCCGGACGCGCAGCGGCGCCCACATCCGGCGTACGCTCGTCACGGGGCGAGGATTCTAGATGGGTCGGATGTGTGGCAGAGGGCGATCGTCCAGGGGAGGGGGCTGTGCACCTCAACCGGCTCGAGTCGCCGCTCCAGGAACCGTGTGAAGCCGCGGCGCGTCCAGTGCTGGAGATGCCCCGGGGTGTTGCCGAGCGCCCCCACGTAGTGGAGGCGCGCCAGGTTCAGTAGTCGCCAGATCGGCTCCCTGGGGACGCTGACGATCGCCCACGGTCGTGCCAGCCGGCGCGATGGTCTCCAGGGCCGCCTCCGGATCGTCGAGGTGCTCCATGACCTCGCAACAGACGATCAGCTCGGCGGCATCCCGGTCGGGATCGAGCGCCCCGATCGGAGCCGCCTTGAACTCGATCTCGACCTCCGGCGGCGTCCGCTCGGCGCCGGGCCTCGTCGATCACCTCCGACGAGACATCGCTTCCGCGAACCCGGAGCCCGCGACGGGCGAGCCGGATCGCCAGCTCGCCCTCGCCGCAGCCGACCTCGTGTGCCTCGCGAACACCGGTGCGCTCCACCAGCTGCTCCAACCGTTGCAGGAACCCGCCGACCAGCCGGCGCTCGACCGGGTTGCGCGTCCCGTACTTGTCGTAGACGTTGCCGCCCCGCTCGGCCGCCGGGGCCGCCGTCGCGCTCAGACGCCGACCTCGCTTCGGTCCCGCTCGGGCTCGAAGCGACCGTATCCCGCGGTTCCGCCACCGCCATCCCGCGTCTCTCTGGCGGCCTCGTAGTGGGAGGGCTCGATTCCGCTCTCGAGCTCCAGCCGGCGGACTCGCTCGAAGGTTCGCTGGGCGATCACCCGCTGGCCGGCGATCGCGTCCCCGACCACGCCGAGCCCGAACATCTGAACCGCCGACAGGGCCAGGACCGCGCCCAGGATCAGCGACTGGATGTGGCCGGTTCGGTCGCCGTGCAGGATCCAGTCGAGCAGGAACGGCGTCCAGGCGGCGAGCGCGGCGAGCGCCGAGCACGGCCGCGACGATCGTGAACACGCGCAGCGGCTCGTACAGGACGTAGGCGCGAAAGACGGCGACGGCGTTGCGGCGAACGTAGCGGGCGGTCGAGTCGACGAGGCGTGAGTCGCGGGTCTCGGGGTTGGTGGCGATCGGGACGTGCTCGACCGCGACCAGCATCTTCCCCGCCTGGATCAGGCTCTCGAGGGTGTAGGTGTAGTTGGAGACGACCTGAAGCTGGAGCGCCGCCTCGCGGTTGTAGGCGCGAAACCCGACGTGGTGTCGGGGACCCGGGTGCCGGAGGCGCGTCGCACCACCCAGCTCCCGAGCCGCTGGAGGAGCTTCTTGGAGGCGGAGAAGTGCTCGATGTCCTTCACCCGCCGGTCGCCGACGACCATGTCGGCCCGTCCGGCGAGGATCGGCGCCACCAGCTTGGGGATCTCCTCGGCCGGGTACTGGTGATCGGCGTCGGTGTTGACGATCACGTCCGCGCCCAGCTTCAGGGACGGCGTCGATTCCCGCTTGAAAGGCGGCGGCGAGGCCCTTGTTGTTCGTCAGCCTGACGATGTGGTCGACCCCGTTCGGCTCGGGCGACCTCCACCGTGCGATCCGTGGAGCCGTCGTCGATCACGAGCCACTCGACGGCGTCGAACCCGTCCAGGTCGGCGGGGCAGCTCTCCGAGCACCCGGGGCAGGGTGGATTCCTCGTTCAGGCAGGGGATCTGGATCACGAGCTTCATCGCCGGCCATGGTAGAGCTGCCCTGCGGTCGCTGCGATGCCCCGTGACCTTGCGGGGCGAGCCCGCTGTTAGGGCTCGTCGAGGGCGCTCTCGGCTTCGCTCCAGCGGTCCGCGGGGACTCGGAGCGCGATGTCGCCGCGGCCGAACTCGTCGAGCGGCCAGTCGGCGGTGAGGACCGAGTCCAGCCCTCGCTCGCCCAGGAACTGGCGAAACGCCCTCGCCGCTTCGAGGTCGTCGAAGTCGCGAACGACCGTCCAGTCGTCGTATTGCGGATCGCCTACGTGGAGCTCGGCCGCGCCGTCCGCGTGAGGCTCGCCACCCAGCATGCCGCCGACCCTCGACAGCATGCCCCGAAGGCCCATCAGCCGGACAGCTCGATCCGCTCGATGACCTGGTCGGTGATCGGCCTGTCGCCCGCCGCGGTGGGAGTGCTCTCGATCTCATCGACCTGGTCCATCCCGTCCGTCACCCGGCCGAACACCGTGTGCTTGCCGTCGAGCCAGGGCGCCGCCTCGGTCGTGACGATGAAGAACTGGGATCCATTCGTGTCGGGGCCGGCGTTCGCCATCGCGAGCGCCCCGCGCTCGACCTTGTGCTCGTTGATCTCGTCCTCGAAGGTGTAGCCGGGCCCCCCGGTCCCGGTTCCCTCCGGGCAGCCGCCCTGGATCATGAAGTCGCGGATCACGCGGTGGAAGATGAGCCCGTCGTAGAAGCCCTCGCCGGCCAGCTTCTGGAAGTTGGCGACGGTCTTCGGGGCCTCGTCGTCGAACAGCTCGAGGTGATCGGGCCGGCGTTCGTGTGCAGCGTGGCGGTGGACATCGGCGCGCACTCTAGCCGCGGCTCCGCATAAGCTGTTGCCGTGACGGCGTCGACGAGCCCGGGCCTGCGCTGGTTCTTTCGCGTCTCGGCCGTGCTCGCCTTGATCGCCGGGGTCGAGCTGTTCGTCGGGGCCAGCGAAACCGATCGCTTCTTCTCGTGGACCATCGAGCCCGCCGCATCACCGCCGCCTTCCTGGGCGCCGCCTATTGGGCCGCGTGCGTGCTCCTCAGCTGGGCGGCGCTTCAGCCCGACTGGCCGCGCGCCAGGACCGCGCTGCCGCCGGTGTTCACGATCGCGGTCCTGCTCCTGGTGGCGACGCTCATCCACCTCGATCGCTTCCATCACGACCTCTACGGCCGCTTCTGGCTGGTGGTGTACGTGATCGTGGTGCCGCTGCTCGCCTACCTGATCTGGGCGCAGCCGAAGGGCGCCAGGGAGAGGCCGGCTCCTTGGCTACCGCTCGTCGGCTGGCTGCGGGTCGCGCTCGCCGGCAGGGCGCGGTGCTGCTCGCCTTCGGGGTCCTGCTGTTCGCGGCGCCGGTCGACCTGGCCTCGATCTGGCTGTGGCCGATGAGCCCGCTCACCGGACGGGCGATTGGCGCGTTTCTGTGCGGGTTCGGCGTCGCGGCGGCGTTCGCCCTGCGCGAGGACGACCTCGGTCGCCTCCGAGGCGCGGCGCTCGGCGTGGGCGGCGCTCGGGGCGCTCGAGCTGCTCGCGGTGGCGCTCCACGGGGGCGATCTCACCGCAAGCGGCCTGGCCACGGCGCTGTACGTCGCCTTCTTCGCCTCCGTGCTCGTCGTGGGCGGCTACGGAGCGCTCGCCGCTCCGGGGCGGTTGACCGGAACGTCCGGGGGCGTGGGGTCAGTCTCGAGCGGAGCGCGGCGCGCGTCAGAGCTGCGACCTGGCGTCCGTAGAGGCGCTCGCGGATCTCGGACTCGATCGCGGTGGTGTCCTGGTGGCCGTTGAGCGGCTTGCCGCAGCTCGAGCAGTGGGCGACGTAGGCCCGGCGCGGGCGAAGGTGAAGGTGCTCTTCCCGCAGCTGGGACAGCGGATCAGATCGGGCACGGGTTCCGTCCTTCCGATCGTCGTTCGTCGCCGGCCCCGGCTGGCGACTCCATGGCGCGACTCTACCTGATTCCAGGTAGTCGGCGCAGGTCGCCGTACCCTGACCCGTGCGCGCCGGTTGCGGTCGGCGTCAGGTGAGCCGCGCAGCTCGCGCAGCCCCGTCTCGGGATCGCGGTACGCGTCGACCCTGACCCCGCGGCCCTCGCGCATCGTCCACACGTGCGCGTAGCGGGTGTCGACCTCGATCCCGCTCGATCGCCCCACCGCGCTCAGGTGGATCACCACGCGCCACCCGCTCGCCGGCGACGACGGTGTCCTCGATCTCCTGGTGGAAGTCGCGCCACTCGGCGAGGAAGTCCTCGAGGAAGCCGCGCAGCGCCTCCCGGCCCACGGAACTCGCCGCCGCCGGGCAGCTCCGGGCTGTCTCGCCAGACGGCGTCGGGATCGAGCGCCTCGAGCGCCGCCTCGACGTCCCCTCGGTTGAGCGCCTCGTATGAGCGGCGCACGGTCTGGACCTCCGCCTCGCTCACGCGGCCCGCCAGCCAGCGCTTCGGGTTCTCGACCATCATCGTCTCGAGCTGCTCGTCGGTCATGCCCGCCTCGCGCAGCGCGGGGATGACCTGGTCGAAGACCAGCGTCATGCTCCAATCCTTGGCCGCGCCCGCGTCGAGCAGCTGCTGCTCGACCTCGACGGGATACCAGTCGATGCGTGGCGCAGTAGTCCTGTGAGAGGAACATGCGGTCCGCATAGCCTCGCTCCAGCAGCGCGCTCACGGTCGCGTTTCGCTTCTCGATTGGCAGGAAGATCTCGAGCCCGTAGCGGTCCATGCCGATGTAGACGCCCTTGTCGAGCACGCGCTCGATGTAGTCGAGGTCGTCCGTGTCGCCGGTGTGGGCGATCTGAACCGTCGACAGCTCGACGCCCTCCTCCTCGAAGATCTCGATCTGGCGAAACGCCGTCTGGCTGGCGGGCTGGGAGTGGGCCATGATCGGCCTGCCCGTGCGAAGGCTGGCGCGAGCCACGGCGCGATGCACCTTCTCGATGTTCTCGGTCACCCCGGGCTGGTCGGCCGCGCACTTCAGGAACGCGGCCTTGATCCCGGTGTCCTGGATGCCCTCCTCGATGTCGTGCACGAACAGGTCGGCCATCGCGTCGGCCTCGCGCGAGACGAAGAACATGGGCAGGTAGTCGTAGGTGTAGATGCCGGTGCAGGGGACGACCTGGACGCCGGCCTCCTCGGCCACCCGGCGCGAGAAGAGGACGTCGCGGCCGCCGAACATCCCCGTCGGCTCGCAGATCGTCCTCACGCCCCGGTCGACCGCGGCGCGCGCGCTCTCCATCGCCGCGGCATGGAGCTCTTCCGGCCCGCATTCCCGTGGCGGATCGACCGGGACCACGGACCCGACGTGCGGCCACCAGGTCGCCACCGCCTCGTCGCGATAGATCAGGTGCTCGTGGATCAGCGTCGTGCCGAGCTGATCGGCGTCGATTGGGCCGGTGACGGTCTCGACGGTCGCCATGGAGGCGGCCCTAGTCTATGAGCACGTGCCGCGGAGCTGGACGATCGCCATGGCGATTCTCGTTTCCTGTCTCGTCGCCTCGATGGTGATCGCGCTGGTGAAGCTGCTTTGAAGGGCCGCCGGCACGGGATAGGATGCGACCGCACCCAGACGATCCGCCCTCACATGGCGACCAGACGAGAGGAGACCGCTTGTTCGAGCGCATCGTGGTTGGCACCGACGGCTCCGAGACGGCGACCGAGGCGGTCCGCCGGGCGATCGAGCTGGCCAGGCTCTCCGGGGCGAAGCTGGACATCGTGGCGGCCTTCGAGCCGGTGCCCCAAAGCCGCGTCCGTGAAGAGAAGGGCGAGGTGCCGGGAGACGTGTCCTATGCCGTCGGGCCCGCGAGAGGACGTCAACGTCACGCTCGAGGGCGCGGTCGGGATGGCCAAGCAGGAGGGCGTCGATGCCGAGCAGCATCCGCGACAGGGCGATCCCGCCGATGCGATCCTCGACGTGGCCGAGGAGACGGAGCGCCGACCTCGTCGTGGTCGGCAACAAGGGGATGACCGGCGCGAAGCGCTTCCTGCTCGGCAGCGTGCCGAACAAGGTCTCCCACCACGCGCCCTGCGGCGTCTACATCGTCCGCACGACCTGAGCGCAGGCCCGGCCGGCTTCGGTCGTCCGCTCTAGCAGGCGCCCGAGGCGGTCGCCCTCGCGGCGTCGAGCAGGCCCGCGCCGTAGAACGTCGCGCTGCCTGACCGGACCGCGCAGTTGACGAGGCGGCTCCGGACGTCCTTGGGCGACCACCAGGGGTGCCTCGCCGAGCAGCAGGGCCGCGGTTCCGCTGACGTGGGCGGCCGCCATCGAGGTGCCTCGCAGCCCGATGATCCCGAACGTGCGGAAGTCGCCCGCTTGCCGCCGCCTGCGGATCGAGGCTGAACTGGCGGATCGCATAGCCCGGCGCCGCCGGGTCGCAGCGCGGGTTCTGGGTGGCTGGCGCCGGTGTCGACTCCTCCGCCCGGGGCGACCAGGTCGAGGCCCATGCCGTAGTTCGAGTAGTCGCCGAGGCAGCCCCTGTACGTCGTCCCCCCGACGGCGATCACGCCGGGCGCCCGGGCCGGATACGCGACCTTGGAGCGGTGGCCGTTGCCGGCTGCGGCCACGACCACGACCCCGTGGTTGGCCGCCATCTTCACCGCGGCGCAGACGGCCGGGATCTGGGAGCACTTGTTCACCGCCGCCTTGAACTGGAGGCTCAGGTTGATCACGTCGGCGCCGCGGTCCACCGCGTAGCGGATCCCGCGAGCGACGTTCGCGGCGGTTCCCACCTCCTGGCGGTTCAGGACCCGGATCGGCATCAGGTTGGCGGCGTAGGCGACGCCGGTGAGCCCCAGGCCGTTGTCGGTCGTCTGGACGATGGTGCTCGCGACGTGCGTTCCGTGGCCCTCCTCGTCCAGCGGCACCGGGTCACCGTCGACGAAGTCCTTCGGGCTGACGAAGCGACTGAGGGGCGGCAGGTCGGGATCGACGCCGTACTTGCTGCCCTTGATCCGGTAGGCGACTCCCGTGTCGAGCTCGGCCACCGTGACCCCCCACCCGCCGGGCCTGGCCGAGCCTCTCAGGTTCTCCCAGGCGCCCTGGATGCTCGAGCCGCCGCGGTTCGGGGGGTTTGGGGCGAGGAAGTTCCACTGGTCGCGCTCCCAGCCGAGCGGGTCCCCGGAGCCGGGGTCGTTCGGATCCCAGAGAGCCGAAGCGCGCGCGAGGTAGTTGGGGTTCGCATAGGCGACCTTCGGGCTCGAGCGCAGGTAGCGAACGCCCTCACGCACGTTGACGCCGGCCGGCAGATCGATCGCTTGCTCCTGGGGCGACCCCTTGAACTTGGCCAACACCTCGCCCGGCGCGTACGGCGGCAGGCTGGCGCGCGCAGGCGACGCCCCGAAGGCAACGCCCGCCAAGGCAACGATCAATGCTTGGGCCAGCCGGACCCGCATCCCTACCTTGTAACACGCATGAGGGCCGTAAGTATTGATACTCCCGGCATGAACGAGGGCCATTCATTCGTCCGCGACGAGCCCTTCATGCGCCTCGCCCTGGGCGAGGCCGAGCACGCCGCCGAGCGCGGCGAGGTGCCGATCGGCGCCGTCGTCGTCCGCGACGAAGCGGTGATCGGGGCGGCCGGCAACGAGCGTGAGGAGCGCTCTGATCCCACCGCGCACGCCGAGATGCTGGCAATGCGCCAGGCGGCTGCGGCGCTCGGTGGCTGGCGGATTCCCGGCTCCACTCTCTACGTAACGCTCGAGCCGTGCGCGATGTGCGCGGGGGCGATCGTCTTGGCGCGGATCCCGCGCGTCGTCTTCGGGGCCCGCGACCCGAAGGCGGGCGCCGCCGGCAGCGTCCTCGACGTCCTCGGCGAGCCCCGCCTGAACCATCGGCCGCAGGTGGATTGCGGCCTGCTGGCGGAGAAGTCGGCGGCGCTCCTCGAGGCGTTCTTCGCCGCCCGCCGCTAGCTACGTGCGCTCCGTTGATTCCCGCAGGCGCTCCGAGTAGCTCACCGGGTAGGGGTCGCCGCCCCCGCCAGGGCCTCGAAGGCGCCGCGGGAGCGCCATGAGCTGGGCGGCCGAGCGCATGCGGATCTCCTCGAGCGACTCGGACCGCACGACCTCGCCGGCCCGCATTGCGGGGACGAGCAGCGGCTCGCCATCGAGCTCCTCGTCCGCGGCGCCGATCTCGTCGCCGCGCATCGTCCCCTCCGAGTGGCGGCGAAAGACCTGCTTCGGCCCCGGCATCGTGGCCTTGTCGGCCGAGCGCTTCCACACGCCGCGCCACTCGCCGGCCCGGCTGTGGGCGACGAGCTTGTAGACGCCGTTGACGACCGGCGCGTCGCGGCTCGTCCCCAGATCGGTGCCCACCCCCCAGAGGTCGATCGGCGCGCCCGCGGCCACCAGCTCGCCGATCCGCCGCTCCTCCAGGTCGCCGCTGGCGGCGATCCTCGCCTCTTTCAACCCGGCGTCGTCGAGGAGCCCTCGCGCCTTTCGCGCGAGCTCGAGCAGGTCGCCGGAGTCAAGGCGCACACCGGCCAGCTTGATGCCGGCCTCGCGGGCCACTGCGATCGCCTTTCGCACCCCGTCGAGGGTGTCGTAGGTGTCGACCAGGATCAGCGCGCCCTCCGGGAAGTAGGCGAGGAAGGAGCGAAAGGCCTCCTCCTCGGCGTCGAACGAGAGCACGTAGGAGTGGGCCATCGTCCCCACCGGCCGCAGGCCGTAGCGCATCGCCGCGGCGACGTTCGACGTTCCGCCGCATCCGGCGACGGCCGCCGAGCGCGCAACCTTCATCGCGGCGTCGATGCCGTGGTCGCGCCGAGGCGAGAAGTCCACGACTCGCTCCCCGGCGCCGGGCTCGCCCTCCACCGGCGGCGAGCACGATGCGGGCCGCCTTGGTGGCGATCATCGTCTGGAAGTTGAGTTGGTTCAGGAGCACGGTCTCCAGCAGCTGCGCCTCTAGCAGCGGGGCCGTCACCCGGACCAGCGGCTCGTTCGCGAAGCAAGCGGTTCCCTCGGGGATCGCGTCCACGTCGCCCGAGAATCGAAAGGACGCCAGATAGTCGAGGAAGTCCTCGGCGAAAAGGCCCAGGGAGCGCAGATAGCCGAGCTCGCGTTCGCCGAAGCGAAGCTCGCGCACGAGTTCCAGGGTCGGTCCCAGGCCGGCGGCGAGGAGCCAGTCGCGGTGGGGGGGAAGCCGCCGGGCGAAGAGCTCGAAGATCGCCGGCTCGTTCATGCCGCGCTCCAGGTAGCTCGCCGACATGGTCAGCTCGTAGAGGTCGATGAGCAGCGCGACGTCGGCGGGGCTCATCAGCCCGGGATCGTTGGGGTTCGGGGCGGGGCCCGAGCTCGGCTCGGCCATCTCGGCGAAGGCTATGCGCCCGCGCCTTCCGAATCCGGCGATTCCGGCTTGGGCGCCCTCTAGCCTCTCGCGGCGTGGCCGATGCGAACTCGCCGGCTGTTGCCACCCGCTATGAGCGCGGGAGCGACGAGTTCTCGCGGGTGATCGCGTTCAGCGACGGCGTCTTCGCGATCTCGATGACCCTGCTGGTGGTTGGAATCGGGGTTCCACATCTCCAGGACGAGAGCAGCGTCCACGAGCTCGCCAACAGGCTGAACGACCTGGTGCCGAACTTCACCAGCTTCTTCATCAGCTTCGCTGTGATCGGCCGCTACTGGGTGGCACACCACCAGTTCGTCTCGCGGCTGGCGAGGATGGATACCGGCTTCGTGGGGCTCAACCTGGTCTACCTGGCGTTCATCGCCTTCCTCCCGTTTCCGACTGCCCTCCTGGGCACCTTCTTCGAGAATCCACTCTCGGTTGCGCTCTACGCAGTGATGGTGGCGATCGTCAGCGGCATGGAGGTGGTCCTCTACAGCCGGGCTCAGCACCATGGCCTGCTCTCCCAGACCATGCCGGAGGACGTCTATCGCTGGGGCGTCACCGGCTCGCTGTCGCCCGTCGTGTTCTTCATGCTGTCGGTGCCGATTGCCTTCGCCAGCACCACCGTGGCCGTGATCCTCTGGTTCGGAGCGATCCCCTTCAACGTGGTCTTGAACCGGTGGAAGCCCGCCGCGGCGGACAAGTACTTCGACTGACGGGCGGGCGGCCCCGACTCGGCGGCTCAGCCGATGTGCAGGCCGGTCAGCAGGAAGACCAGCACGGCCCCGGCGACGATTGCCCCGACGAGTTCGCCGGCGATCCAGCCGACGGTGCGCGTCGAGCGATCGAGGTCCTCGGGATCGAGGAGGTCGAGCAGCCGGTCGGTCATGGAATCACCTCTCTTTCTCGGTGCCTGCGGGGTTAGCTGTCGGGCTCGCGCTGAAAGAGCTGCGCTACGGAGTGGCCTCCGATTCGCCCCTGGGTCGATGACCCTTTGGTTCCCCCGCTCCCCTCGTTCGGCGAGGGGACTCGGCAGGTTTTCCTTGCCGCGGCAAGCTAGCGACTTCAGACGACGCGTTCGCCGCTTGGGCGGGCAGAACGGCCGCAACTAGCGGAAATCGATGCCTGAGTGCGGGCCGTGGCACGTCCGGCAGGCTAGTCGCGGCCGAGCGCGCGTTAAGCGGGAGCGGCTAGCGCTAGCGGCAGTAGACGTAGGCGGTCGAGGTCCCGCCGGGGCCGAACGGCGCTGAGGGACGACGTCCGCCAGGCGCGGCCGCCAGAGATCCGCCGCGATGTGATCGCCGCCGTCGCGCTCGGTTGAGGGCCGGTGAGATCAACGTTTCCGTCGAAGCCGCCGGAGAGCGCCCGCGTGCCGTTTCGGCAGGAGACGTCGAAGGTGCGCGTGCTGTTGACGGGCGGCGCCACTTCCCTCGACTCGGTGACGAGCTCGAACGAGGCGTTCTGGCAGTACGCGTGGGCGACCAGGGTGCCCGTCTTCCCGGGCCCACTGCTCATCGGGATGTTCGCCCCCTCGACCTTCCATCGGCGCTCGCCCTGTCGCTTCGATGTCAGTGCGAGCACGTCCGGGCCGTCCTGCGGCGGAGAACCTGTAGGTGCCGAACCCGCCGCCGACGGCCCGGGTGCCGCGGGGGCACTCAGCGGCTACGGATCCGACTTCCTGAGGCGCGACGCGCGTCGTCGCCGTCCTCACTCGAAGGCCATGGTCGTGCTTTGCGCAGTAAGCGAATGAGACGATGATCCCCCGCCACGTTGCTGAAGCCATAGGCCCGGGTCTCGATGCCGCGCTTGTCGACGGACTTGGAGCCGAGCGGGCGATCGCGGGCCCGCCGCTGCCGGGGTCGAAGCCGGGGGCCGCGAATCCCCCCGAGACGGCGGTCCTTCCGTCGGGGCACTTGGCGAGCGCCGTGCCCTCTGTCGCGGGGTCGATTGTCGAGCTCTCCCTTGGCGCTTTGGAGGGCCATCGCGGCGGTCGCTCCGAGCGCGGCAACGACCGCGAACGCGATCAGTGTCGAGCGGCCCAGCCGAGCCCAGCTCGAGCGGGTTCCCCGGCTCCGCGTCGCCAGGTCCCCTCCTCGGCCTCCAAACGCTCATCGCGGGCTGATTCGTGGCGCGATCCGCCGATCCTTCCGCTTCCCCGCGGTCGATTTCGGACGGCGCTCGGCCCTCTGCCCGCTTCGGTTGGGCGAACTTCTCGCAAGTCGCTGCAGGATTTTCGGCCCGCTCTGGAAGGGGATCCGATGCTGGCGGTAATGAACCGGCTCAAGCCGGGTAGGGGTGATCGCTGAGGAGGGACACCAAGGAGGGTGAGTCCCTGATGCGGTATCAACGAGACTCCAGCGATTGGCTTGGAGCCATCGCGACCGAGTTGAGGCTGATTCATTCCTTGGTCTCGGTGCAGCTGGATGCCGAGCCCGAGGACGTGAGGAAGATCGTCAGCGACGCCGAGGCGATGTCCCTGGTGGAGGAGGCGACGGCGCGGGCGCTCGATCGGCTCGACCGCTCGCCGGCGGACCTAGCGATTCGCGCTCGGAGCCGGCCTGGTCGCGAGCGTCGCGGTCATCTCCAGTCGGCGCGATTCCCGGGAGACGCGGATCGTGATCGCGTCGCCGGGATGGTGGGTGCCGATCAGCGCGAGTAGGCCGCTTCGAGGGCTCGACGGGTGGCCGGCCACGGGCTGAGATGTCGGGAACCAGCGGAGAGGGTGGGATTCGAACCCACGAGGCGGTGTAACCCGCCCACGCGATTTCCAGTCGCGCACCTTAAGCCGCTCGGTCACCTCTCCGGGAATGACCATAACGGCCTGCGTCGTGTCTCGATTGGACGCAAGGCAGCCTGCCGACGCTCACGGTGGTGGGTCGACTTGGGGGGCTATAGCACCGCCAACTCGCCCAGCGGCCCGGGGGCTCGCCGCGCTCGCTCCTATGGGGAGCGGTTCCATAGGATCAAGCCGATGGCGATCGACGGCACCTGGAACGTCTACCTCTCGGGCGAGATCCACTCGGACTGGCGCCAGCGGATCGCCGACGGCGTGCGCGAGGCCGGCCTTCCCGTCGAGCTGCTGGCGCCGGTCACCGATCACGCGGCTTCAGATGACGCCGGGGCGAGCATCCTCGGCGAGGAGGACGATCAGTTCTGGCGCGACCACAAGGGAGCCGGGGTGAATGCCGTCCGCACACAGACGCTCCTGCGCAAGGCGGACGTCGTCGTCGTCCGGTTCGGCGACAAGTACCGGCAGTGGAACGCGGCCTTCGACGCCGGCTTCGCCTCCGCTCTCGGCAAGCCGATCGTCACCCTCCACGACTCCGAGCTCACACATGCGCTCAAAGAGGTCGACCGCGCGGCGATGGCCGTCGCCGAGACGCCGGAGCAGGTGGTCGAGATCCTTCGCTACGCGGTCGCGGCCTGACCGGCCCAGGTCGCCGGGCCCCTCGCGGGCGGCAAATCCCGCTCCCTCGGGTCGCCTCCGCAGTACGGACCGGTCGGGGCGGGGCAAGATCCGGGACATTGCCGACGTCTCGGGTCGGAATTAGGTATACCTAACGCCCCGAGTTAGGGCTGCCTAACCCGGCGGGTGCGAATACGCCCGATGACGATCGCCTGGCCACCGAGACAAGGAGACCGATGAGGAAGCTGAGCGCCGTTGCCGCAGCGTTCGCGATCGCAAGCCTGCCGTCTGCCGCCGGGTGCGGCGGAGACGACGACAGCGGAGAGACGACCGCCAACCAGGCCGCCGCCGATCTGGGCGCGGTCAAGACGTATCTGACCGAGCACAGCGCCGCGCTCACCGAGCAGGTGGCGACCCTGCGCGAGAACGCCGAGCGCTACTACGAGTTGGCGAGGTCGGTTGACTTCGACTACCAGCGGCTGATGGAGGAACACGGCGACGAGGTCGAGCGGGTGCTGAGTGATTCCAAGGACGCCTACGCGAAGGCGAACCCCGCCTATGAGGAGATGGAGGGAATCGTCGCCGGGGTGCCGCGCCTCGCCCAGTACGACGTCGACATCGACGCCGGATCGGACGCCTCGGACCCGGAGAGCGCGGTCTCGTTCAGCCTCGAGCTGCCCGACGGCGGCACCCTCAAGCAGCCCGGCAACCTGTTCTTCGTCACCGAGACGGCGCTCTACGGCACCAACCCGGACTTCCTCGCCAACGGCGTGAAGCAGGACGTCGACGGCGACGGCAAGGTCGAGTTCGGCGAGGGCATCCCCGATGCGGGAATCTACGTCGCTGCGCTGCGCGAGTTCGACCAGCAGGCGAAATCGCTGGATGCGGACGCGCTCGAGTTCGAGCCCACCCCGTCCGACGCCTTCACGGCGCTGGTGATCATGACCCCGACCATGAGCGAGTACTTCGAGACCTGGAAGAACACCCGCTTCGTCGCGGGGAAGGACGCGACCGATCCGGCGTTCGTGGCGAGCTCGCGGCTCTCGGACATCGCCGACATCCTCGAGGGGCTGGTGCTCACCTATGACCAGGTCGAGCCGCTGGTCGCCGACGAGTCGCAGCAGCAGGCCCAGCAGACCGACAAGGCGCTCGGTGACCTGCTGGCATACGTCGAGGACCTTCGAGACACCGAGGCCGACGGCAAGCGCTACACCGCCGAGCAGGCCGACACGCTCGGTGCCGAGGCCCAGCGCCAGGCGGAGGCGATTGCCGGCCAGGTGACCCAGTCGGCCAAGCGGCTGGGCATCGAGCTCCAGGAGGCATAGCCGAAGGGTGACGCGAGGGCGGCGAATCCGATCCGGGCGGCCGCGCACGGTGCGCGCGGCACTCGCAACGCTCGCCGCGCTCTCGATCGCGGCCCTTGCGGCGCCGGCACCCGCCGGCGCCGGGCCTCCGTGGCAGGCGGCGGAACAAATTCGCGCCAGCCTCTTCGAGGCACAGAGCTCGCTGCTGCTAAGCGGGGCCCCCGGCGCGGCCGACAAGGTCGAGCGCGCTCGCGGAGCGCTCGACAGCGAGCTCGAGCGCGGCCTGCGAAGCGAGGCCCCCGCCGACCTGCGGGCCGTGCGCCGCGACCTCGCGGCGGCTCGAGCGGCCGCCGGGCGGGGCGACGAGGTCGGCCTGGCGGCCGCTCGCGGGCGCATCGTGGCCGCGCTTCGGCGCGGGGCCTATTCCGTCACCCTCGACGCGACCCGCAGCGGCGAGGTTCCGCGCGCCAGAGCCTGGCTGTTGATCAGGGACTTCCGCCCGGCGACCCGCTTCACCCGTCCCGGCGTCGACGCCACGGCGGCCCTGCAAGGGCTGGCCGCTCGCGACCTGAGCCCGGCGGAGGCGGCCATCGGCGTGAAGAAGGACCTGCTGGACGCCTACCAGGCGCGGCTCCTCGACTACCTCGACGAGGCCGACCAGGCCCGGCAGCGCTCCTACGGCGCGGCGCTGGCCGAGAACGCGGCGCTCGCCGCGGGTTACTGGCCGATCCTCGCCCCCGAGTACCAGCGCCAGCGAAGCGCGACCGATCGTCGCGCAGTCGATCGCACCTTCGCGGCCCTGGCCAGGAGCGCCGCCGCCGGCGACGACGCGGCATTCGAGCGCGAGCGGCGCAAGGCCATGCGCGCGCTGGACGCGTTCACCGCGGCGCCGTTCACGCCGGAGGAGCAGGCCAGGCGGGCGGCACAGCTGATCCGGTTCCTCGACCTGGTCCCGATCGAGTACGACCACGGCACCGACGGCGAGCACGTCACGATTCCGTTCGAGCTCCAGGAGGCGCTCGCCTTCACGGATGGGGCGCAGTCGGCCCTGAACGACCTCGAGGCGCCCCTGAGCGAACGCGACCCCGCCGCGGTGGCCACGATCGAGCACGACCTGGCCCGGCTCGAGGCCTATTCCCGTAACGCCCGTGAGGGCGGGGAGGTGGTCCCGCTGGAGCAGGTCGAGGCCACTCACGACCGGGCCAGCGACGCGCTCGACGCGACGCTGCCCTCCGAGTGGAAGGAGACCGACGCCGAGGCCGACTTCGACTTGGTCGACATCTCGCTCGACCAGATGCAGGCGGCAATCAGCGCCGGCGAGGCCGAGCAGGCCGAGCAGGCCCGCCTGGCGGCGTACGGGTTCTTCGAGTTCGGCCCCGAGCCGCTGCTTCGCGCTCTGGACCCACACCTGGTCTCCGACATCGAGGGCCTGGTCTGGTACGGGGCGCGCGACCACGACGGCCTCGCGGAGCTGATCGCCCGCCGCGCCTCGGCGCAGGACGTCCGCGAGACCCGTGTGGCGCTCGACGAGGCGCTCGACCAGGCCCGCGGGGTGGTCGGCGAGGGAGCGAGTGACGGCACGATGATCACCAACGCCGCGCTGATCGTCTTCAGGGAGGGCCTCGAGGCGATCCTGATCATCGCCGCGATCACCGCGAGCATGGCGGCCGCGAACCGCCCCCTTCGCCGGCCGGTCTACCGCGGCGCGCTCCTGGCCCTTCCGGCCACGGCCATGCTCTGGGTGCTCGCCCAGACCGTGATCGACTCCCTGTCGCAGTACGGGGAGAAGCTCGAGGCTGTAGTGGGGCTGATCGCGATCGCGGTGCTCCTGCTGGTGCTCAACTGGTTCTTCCACCGCGTGTACTGGACCGGCTGGATCGCGGGACACCGCAAGCGGGGCAAGGCCCTGGTCGGGACGGCCAGCGTGGCCACGGGCATCGCAGCCTCCACGGTCGCCGGCCTCTACCTGCTCGGGTTCTCGAGCGTCTTTCGCGAGGGCTTCGAGACGGTTCTGTTCCTCCAGGCGCTCGACCTGGAGGCGGGGACCGGGGTGGTGCTCGCCGGGGTTGGGCTCGGCATGGCGCTGACGGCCGTGGTCGGCGCGCTCACGTTCGTCCTCGAGCGGCGATTGCCCTACAAGCGGATGCTGGTCGTCACCGGGGTCCTGATCTCCCTGGTGCTCGTGGTCATGGTCGGCAATACCGCCCGCACCCTGCAGGGGGTGGGCTGGCTGCCGATCACCCCGCTCGACATCGACCTACCGCTGTGGATGGGGACCTGGCTCGGGATCTTTCCGACCGTTGAGTCCCTCGTGGCACAGGCCGGTGCCTTCGCCTTCGTCATCGGCAGCTACTTCCTCGCCGAGTGGGCGCGGAAGCGCCACCTGCGCCGCACCCCGGCTCGAGACGCCTCCGACCCGAGCCCCCCGGAGCCGGCGCCGGACCCGCCCGAACGGCAAGCGGAACCGGTCCCATCGGCGCCCCCCGAAAAGAGCCCCCCGGCGCGAGAGCGCGTCCCCGCCCCCGGCCGCTAGACCCCGCAGTTTGAAGGGGCGCCGCTCGGGTAACGGGGGCGCCATGGAACTATCGCTACTGCTGATCGTGATCGGGATCGTGCTCGCGATCCTCGTTAACTACGCGCTCGGGATCGTCCTCATCCTGGTCGGCTTGGTGTTGCTGATTTGGCCGCGAATCACCGCCTCACGCGGCACCCGGGTCTAGCGTTCCAGCCTTCGGAGCGAGCCTGGCCCTCGACCACCCGCTCGCTAGCCTTCCTCCGACCATCTCGGAGGGGTGGCAGAGTGGTTGAATGCGGCGGTCTCGAAAACCGTTTCACGTCTTAAGGGCGTGACGAGGGTTCGAATCCCTCCCCCTCCGCTGGACAAGTCAGATCCGCACGCCCCATCCGGTCGGTTCTAAACTTCCTTCAGCGCGGTCCCCGCCGGATGATGTCTTTAGTCCCTTTCGGCTCTTCAACTTCATGGTGAGGCTCGAAGAGACCACAGACGAGGAGTACGCAGCCGTGTACGAGGCCCGTCCATGAGGCGGGCCATCGTCGTCGTCAGCGCTATTGCAGCCCTAGCCCCCACGGGATGTGGCGGGACCGATACGCCGGGAACGGATCACTTCCAATTCGAGACCACCGGCCCGGACCACTGGGTTCAAGTCTGGTGCAAGGTCAACGGCTCGATGACCCGCGATGACGCCCTCAAGCTGATGGGGGTGCCAACCCAGGAATTCGATGGTTCGTCCGGGGGTGAGCCCCAAAGCTCATGGGACGCCGGGACGTTCAGCTACACCGTCTTCTACGACAGCAGCGGCAACGTCAGACAGGCGTACGTGAAGCCTCTTGAGCTTCGAGGTCAGCCGAAGCCCTTCGACTGTCCACTGAAGAGGGTCTTTTAGAGATCTCCCGAACGCCAGAAGCGCGTCTGAGGCCACGCTTTGTTCGAACCTGCGCGCTCTACGTGCTCCCTGAGGCGAATATGGAGGCGACCTATGTGGCCACGTCCGGAAAGGCAAGCTCTTCAACATCGAGTACTTCTGAGATCACGCTGAGGCCCTCGAAGCCGCCGGGCTGCGGGAGTAGCGAGATACTGCGCGGGCGATGTCGCAGGAGAACGTGGAGATCGTGCGGACCTTGTTGGAGGGGTTCGCGCACCGCCAGCATGAGCGGGCGTTCGAGCTCTATGACCCGGAGATCGAATGGGATGCGTCGCGAATGCTGGGAGGTCTGCCCGACGACGTCGCCGGTGTCTACCAGGGGCACGAGGGCGTAAGGGCTTACTGGCGGAACTGGCTTTCGGCGTGGAGCGACCTCGACTTCGAGCTTCAGGATGTGGTCGACTCGGGTGATGAGGTGGTCGCGCTGATCCGAAACCAGCGCCAATGGGGTCGGTACAGCGGGATCGTCACGGAAGTGCCGCCGTATGGCCTGGTGTTCACGATTCACGCTGGGAAGGTCGTGCGATGGCGTGCCTATCCCGACCAGGAATCGGCCCTCGAAGCCGCTGGGCTGCGGGAGTAGGCGATGTCGCAGGGGAATGTGGAGCTGGTACGTGCAGGAATCGATGCGTTCAACCGACGCGACCTGGATGCCTTTGTGGCTTTTCTTAGCCCCGATGTCGTATGGGAAGAGAACCCCGACCTTCCCGGACTTCGAGAGATCTACCGTGGACCCGCGGAAGTGCGAGAGTGGATCGACGAGATCCTCGAAGCGGTGGAGACCATTCACAACGAGATCGTGGAGATCACGGAACTGGGTGATGACCGGGTCTTCACCGAGAACGTCGTCACCGGACGCGGCACGGGCAGCGGCGTTCCAGTGGAGCTGCGCTACTGGTCGGTGCTCTGGGTCGCCGAGGGCAAGTGCGCAAGGCGTCAGGTCTTCTGGAACAAAGCCGAAGCCCTCGAAGCCGCTGGGCTCTCGGAGTAGGCGATGTCGCAGGAGAACGTGGCGCGTTTCGGCTACGGCCGACTGAAGGACCGCTAGGAGTCGTCCACTCCCGCCCCAGCTTGCGCGTCTCCAGGAACCTCGGGCGGATCGCGCTCCATGCCACGCCGGTGGAAGAACGCGCCAAAAGAGCCCGCGAGAATCGCGACCGCAGATATCGCGTACGCCTGCAAGAAGACATCGAGCACCCGCGCAGGCGTGGAGATTGGGTTTGGTAGTTGGGATGAAACCGTCAGAAGCTGTGTGCTCGTCCACGGTTTCGCTGACGGCGGGATACGAGGGCCTTCGAAGCCGCCGGGCCGTTGGAGTAAGAAGGTTCCCCACAAGGGTCGGATGCTCTTTGTGAGAGGGTGCGCCCCGTAGGAGATCGCCATGGCAGTTCGCGTCGCAGAGTCCATCCACATCGACAGGTCGCCCGCCGAGGTCTGGAGCGCAATCGCTGATTACTCCTTCGATCTGAAGTGGCGCAACGGACTCTCGGAGATGACGCCCGACCCTCCTGGGGGACCGTCGCCGGGGACCAAGGTCCACGAAGTGGTTAAGACGTCGGGCCGCGAATACGCCGCGGACACTGTGGTCGGCGACGTGGATCCGGGCATCTCCTATCGATTCGCTGGCACCGGGACGATCGGTGGCCTCGCCGGCGGTCGAAGGGTTCAGCCCGAGCCGAACGGCGCGGGGGCGGTGTTCACCTACGAGATTGAGCTTGAACCGACAGGGACTATGCGCCTGCTTCGTCCGATTCTCGGACCGATGGTTCGGTCCGGGCTGAAGAAGGACCTTCGCAGGCTCAAGGAACTGCTTGAGGCCACCCCCGCCAGCAGGTAACGCAGCCGGATCAGCAAGCTACGAAAGCCTGTGCCGACCGGGTTCCGCGGCCGTCAACGACCGATCCAATCCCCATCCCATGAGCTATCCCATGGTGATTGGAATGGGCTCTGAATTAGCTTGCTGGAGCAACCGAGTAGGCGATGTCGCGGGGTCAGGGTGGACGTATTTCCTGCCCTGATTTCAGGTAGATGGCTTTGGAGGCTACGGTGATCCCGGGATAGGCTCTGCAATCGTCAATCCAATCAGGGAGGGGAAACCTTTGAGACGCTCATTCATCGGCGTTGCCGTCACCGCAACGCTCCTACTCGGGTTCGCAGCGAGCGCCTGGGCCGCTAGCCCGCCAATCGGCATCTATCAGGGCATCGTCAACGGGACTTCGCACTCGCCGCCTGTATGCGGAACGGTTCACAACGAGGGCGAGGGCTACTTTCGAGTGAAGCGGAACCAGAATGGCGTCAAGAGGATCTATCCGGTCGGCAACTCGAACTACTGCGGCGGCCTCTCCGTCGCAAAGATCCAGGTACCGAGCGACCCTCTCAACAATTGCAACTCGGCCAACGCGACTCTGAGTCCAAACAGCCTCTCCCTGTCGCAGGGCGCGTTCAGCTACTCCGGGAGCGAACGAATCGGGGGGCAGGGTTGGCTCCCTAGGAGCCGCCAGGTGCAGGTTAAGGGCCACTGGGACTCAAGCCTCAACAGGTTCGTGGGCTTCACACGGATCAAGCGCGACGGCAGCGCCGGCGACCCCTGCGACAGCGGCAAGGAGTACTGGCGGATGAAGAAGGTCGGCTGACTGGGCCGTCCCGCAAGAGCCCGGCCGTCCTGAGGTCCCCACAGGGACCGAAAGTACTCGGCCCCGTGGCGCGTGGGTTCGGTACTGAGGCCCAGCCTGGCATGAGTGGGCAGTAACCACGGGAGGGAGGTGTGATGAAGGTCCGCTGGGCGTTGGCTTCTGGCATCGGGGCGCTGCTCGCGCTCACCCCTGCTAGCGCGCTTGCGGACGCCGGGGACCCTCACGAGAGTGGCGATGCGCGCCGCTACGTTGTCGTGCTCAAGGACTCGGTCGATCACGTGGGCAGGGTCGCCGACGCGCATGAGGCCGAATACGACGCCGTCGCGGGCGACGTGTATCGCCACGTGCTGAACGGCTATGTGGCCAGCGTGCCAGATGGCGCGCTCGACGAGCTCCGCGCCGACCAACAGGTGCAGAACGTGCTACCGGACCGGGTGGTACGGCCCGCAAGCCCGCCCCCGAACACGGAGATTCCGGCACCTCGATTGAAGAAACGCCAAGAGGTGCCCACAGGAGTACGACGCATTGGCGGATTGCGCAGCCCGACCGCCGACATCGACGGTCACGATGAACGGATCAACACAGATGTCGCCGTGATCGACACGGGCCTCGATGCCAAGCACCCTGATCTCAACGTCGTCAGGACCGCCAACTGCGTCGGTCAGCGCTACCGGCCCGACGATCACGGCACTCATGTGGCGGGCACGGTGGGGGCCCTGGACAACCGGATCGGAGTGGTCGGAGTCGCGCCTGGCGCTCGCATCTGGTCGATAAGGATCTTCGACGCACGAGCGGACACGACCCTCTCGACACTGTTGTGCGCGATCGACTTTGTCGCCGCCCACCAGACGATCGAGGTCGTCAACATGAGCGCTGCGTTCCTCGGGTTTGACGGCGGTGACTGTGGCTTGAGCGACGACGACCCGTTCCATGCGGGCATCTGCGCGCTGACCGAAAGCGGGACCACCTTCGTGGCCTCCGCTGGCAACAACTTCGAGGACACCGAGAGCTCCTTGCCAGCCGCTTACGACGAGGTCCTGGCGGTGAGTGTCCTCGCCGACTACGACGGTCGGTCCGGCAGCATGTCGTCGCCGACCTGCTTCGACGGGGGTGTCGATGACCACTTTGCATGGTTCTCGAACTTCGGCAGCGACGTCGATCTGATCGCGCCGGGGGTCTGCATTCTTTCGTCGTGGTGGCCACGCGACTACGAGTACGAGATCGGCAGTAGCCAAGCTGCGCCGCACGTCGCCGGTGCGGCCGCTCTCTACTACGCCCGGCATCCATATGCGAGCTCCGATCGGGTTCGCGCGAGTCTGCTTCGTTTGGCGCGGCAGGGGCCGCGACCAGGCGATCCGGACGGGATCGCCGAGCCTCTCGTGAACGTCGCACGGCTCTAACCTGACGAGGGTTTCAATCCCTCCCGTCCGCCAGGAGCGAAGAGTCCCAGCAAAGAGTCAGGGCGGGGGACTCTCGACCGCGCTGTGTCCACCACCGTGATCCTCGCCGTCGTCGGTGACGGCTTCGTTGACCAGCACGGCGGTGCCGAAGATCGCGGCGACGACCGCGATCGCGGCCACGAGCTTGACCGGAGGGCCGCCATGGATGCCGGTGTTGTGAACGGCGGCGTGGCCCTTTCCGCGGGCGATCAGCCAGCGGTTGACCGGGAAGGCAAAGACACCGGCGATAGCCAGGGCGACCGAGAGCGCGCCCCAGAAGAGGATGT
Source organism: uncultured bacterium (assembly GCA_963758865.1). GTDB lineage: Bacteria > Actinomycetota > Thermoleophilia > Solirubrobacterales > 70-9 > AC-56. Next base: position 140,053 of record CAVWWY010000001.1, read on the forward strand.
CGCCGAGGCCGGCATCCATCGCTCCCGGGACGATCAGCATGATCGCGTTGTCGACGATCTCCATCACGGCGATGCTCAGGGTGTCCGAGGCGAGCGCGATCGGGACCACGGCGGCCAGAGCCAAACCGCCACGCAGCAGCGGCAGGCTGGTCAGCGTGTAGCCGAAGAGGAATGCCAGGCCGACCGCCAGGACGATCGTGCCCAGGTCCGAGAAGCCCAGCGCGGTACCGATCACCATGCCGGCGATCTCGCCCAGGGCGCACCCGGTCAGGCAGTGAAGCGTCGCGCTGAGTGCGACAGCATCGAGCGCCCGGCCCGAGGTCGGCATCTCGTGGTGGTCGTGAGTGTGGGTGACGCCCTCCATCTCAGGCGGGCTGGGGAGCGGGCTTCGAGTCGGCCACGTCGAGGGTGTCGGCCGGAGCGTTCTGCTTCCTCGAGAGGATGAGGAAGGGCACCGCAAGCGACGCGATCCCGGCCGAGAGCAGGTAGGACTGCGCGTAGCCCCAGACGTCCGCGGCACGGCCGAGCAGCGGCTGGGACCAGACCCCGCCGCTGGAGGCCATCATCGAGTCGAAGGAGAGGATCGTCGCGCGCTGCCGCGAGGGGATCATGCCGTTGATGTAGGTCTGGCGAATCGGCATCGTCGCGGCGAACAGCAGGCCCCAGACCGTGGTCAGCGCGATCACCGCCCAGAAGCTCTCGATCGCTCCGACCAAGCCGAGGGTCACCGCGCTCAGGGCCGCCATGAGGACCAGCGCCGTGGTGCGACGGTGGAATAGCCCCCGGATCCGCGGCGCCGCCAGCCCGCCGAGGATCTGCGCGCCGGCGACGATCGCCGCCGCCAGCCCGGCGATCTGGTACGCGGTTGGATCGCCATACAGCTCCAGCAGGTAGGGCTGGAGCGCATAGAAGGCGTAGATGCCGACGCCGCCGGTGAACAGGGCCTCGACCATCAGCCACTTGACCGCCGGCACACGCCAGCCGTAGTCGATCGAGGCGGAGGCGATCTTCCGCATCTCGGCCAGCGGCCGGCTTCCCTTGTCCGGGGTGAAGCCGACGTCGTGCATCAGCCTGAAGGCGGCGACGAACATCACTACCAGGATCAGGCTCCGAAGCACGAACGGGACCCCGAGGCTGGCCTGCTGGGCGATGAACCCTCCCGCCACCGAGCCGCTCAGCATTCCGGCTCCGGTGACCATCTGGCCGCGCCCGAAAACGGACTCCAGGTTGCCAGTGAAGCCGGTTGCGGTGAGCGCGTCGACCAGCCACGCCTCGACCGCCCCGGAGAAGAAGGTGAAGCCGAGCCCGAGCAGCAGCGAGGCGACCGCCCACGCCCAGAACGGGGCCTCGATCTGCCAGAGCATCACGTAGAACAGGCTCGACCCCGCCAGCGTCAAGGTGCCGAGCAGGTACGAGGTCCGCCGCCCGATCGTGTCGGCGACGATCCCAGTGGGGACCTCGAAGATGACCATGCCGGCGGTGAAGAAGGCGTTGGCGGCGAACGCCTCCAGGTTGGAGAGCCCGGCGTCGAGCAGGAAGATCGTGTTGATCCCCCAGATCAGGGAGGCCGCCAGGGTGTTCCCGGCGAGGAGCAGGAGGTAGGTGCGCTGGATGGAGCGCGGAGTCGGCATCACTTCACTTCACGCGCAGTCGGCATGACTTCACTTAATGTAGTGACCGGGGGCGCCCCCCGATGTCATCGCTCAGCGCTGTTGTTCGCGGTGACGAGCTTCTCCTGTGACGTCGCAGGCACCGCAGGGCGCTGCGCGGCCACCGGGCAATGGGCTGGACGGTAGGCCCCGGCTACTTCGTCGCCAGTACCTCTCGCCAGCCGCCGGCGATCTCGTCCAGGTCGCGGTTCAACGCCTCGAGAGCCGCGGAGCGATCCTCGAAGTCCGCGTATTCGACCTCCCAGGCAGAGCCACCGAGGGCACGGACCGTGATCCGCTGGCTCAGCGCACCGATGATCCTCTCCACCCGGTGGTGATCGGTACCGGCGTGAGTGATCATGAGGCGAAGCTCCCAGACTGAGTTCACGGCGGCGCAGCGTAGCGGGACAGAGGACGTGCCGTGCTGCCCGGCGCGCCCTTGAGCTTCCCCGACCGCGTTCAGGTCAAGCTGAATTGCTGTCGAGCTGAAGGGCGATCCGATAGAGCTTGTTCGTGAGGTCAGCGACTCGTTGGTCGTTGTCGTCGTAAAAGCCCTGCCCGCTCTTGACGCCGAGCCGACCGTCGGCGATGTGCTGTTCGATGGTCCTCGACGCTGCTTGATCGGTGGCGAGCTCCGGATAGAGCGCGTTGGAGATGTCCCGCAACGTGTCGTGGCCGATCAGGTCGGTCATCTGGAGAGGCCCAAATACCGGGACGAAGGCACGCAGCGTGGTTTGGACCAACGAGTCGAGCTCGAGCGGATCGACCGCTCCTATGTCCACCAGGTGCAGCATCTCGCGCAACATCGCGAACCACACCCGGTTCCAGAGGAATCCGGGGATCTCCTTGTCCACGCGAATCGCTCGAAGGTCAACGTCGTCACAGAAGCGCATCGTCGTGGTGAGCGTCGCGTCGCTCGTCTGTTCTCCGGCGACGACCTCGACGAAGATGATCAGCTGCGTCTGTACCGGATGGACGACGATGGCGCGTTCGGGGTGGGCCATGCCCGCGGCGAGTCGGGTCATGGGAAAGTTGGACGTCGAGCTCCACAAGGGCACATCGGCGCCGATCACCGCCTCGATGTCCCGATAGCAGGCCGATTTCGCCTGGGCGTCCTCGACGATCGACTCCATCACGGCAGCGCAGGGTGCCAGCGCCGTGAGGTCGTCGTGTGCCGACACCCGGGCCACAACCTGGTCGACGGCGGAGGGCTCGACGGCGCCGACATCGGCAAGCGAGGACACGCTCTGCCGCAGTCGGTCATGCAGGGTGCGTGACGACGTGCCAGGTGACCACGCGCGTACCTCGTAGCCGGCCAACGCGAACTGCTGGGCGAACAGATGGCCGATGTAGCCTGCGCCGACCAAGCCGACCGGTCCGTCGAGCACTCGTGGATTGGTCATGGCCGTGAAGTTAGCTGTCGGCGGTTGTGGAGGTTGTTGTATTCGTCGATGAAGCATCGCGAAGATCGCCAGTCCTGGACGGGCATCGGTCATGCTTCGGGCTGTGGGAATCGACGGCCGTGGCAAGCTCGAGGAGGACCCGTTTGGCTATCGGGCGACGAAGTCCGGGAAGGTGCTGATCAGCCGAGGTGACAGTCAGATCTCGGTCGTCGCTGGCAAAACAGCAGAAAAGCTGCTTGCCCGGCTCGCCGCAACCAAGTCCATGGAGGAACGGCAGCTCCTGCTCGCCAAGGCAACCGGGAACTACCGGCATGGCAACGAGCGCATCCCGTAGCGCGGGAGGCCACCCCTCGCGGTGACCATCGAGCATGACGTCACCCGCTGGTTCAGGCTGCCGGCCTGAGCGGCATCCGCTGCATTCAGAACAGCTTCGGCGGTCGCTATACGGTGCCGAGCCATGGAGGATTCGATCTTCGCGACGGTCCTGCTTCCGCTCGCGTTGGCGGTGATCATGGTGAGCCTCGGCATGTCGCTGACCCCCGAGGACTTCAAGCGGGTCCTCGTCAAACCAAGGGGCGTCGCGATCGGGCTCCTCAACCTGGTGCTGATTTCGCCGCTGCTCGCGTTCGCGATCGCCCATGCATTCTCGCTCGAGCCGACGCTCGCCGTGGGACTGGTCCTGCTTGGCGCCTCGCCAGGCGGCATCCTGGCGAATCTGCTGACTCACTTTGCGAGGGGGGACACGGCCCTCTCGATCACGATGACTGCGATCTCGAGCCTGGCGGCGGTTCTAACCGTCCCGCTGTTCCTCGGACTGGCGACCACCCACTTCGGGGCGGATCGACTCGATGAGGACGTGAACATGCTCGGGGTGATCGCGCGTGTGCTGTCGATCACCGTGGTCCCGCTCGCGATCGGGTTGTGGCTGCGCGCACGGTACCCGGAACGGGTCACGCAGATCGGCGGGACCGTGCGCCGGGTTACGGTCGTCGTCTTCATCTCGGCGGTCGTCGGCGTGATCGTCGCGGAGCACGACCGCGTCATCGACAACCTCGGCGCTGTGGCCGTTGCCGCGGTCACGCTCAACATCGTCGCGATGTCGACGTCGTTCTCGATCGCGCGCCTGGTCCGGCTCGACAGTCGGCAGTCGACTGCGATCGCGATCGAGCTCGGCATCCATAACGCGGTCCTTGCGATCGCCGTCGGGGCGACGATCGCGTCCGCGCTGACCGTCCCTGCCGCGGTCTACGCGAGCTTCATGTTCATCCCCGCCGGACTCTTTGCGTGGCTGATGTACGGACGTAACGGAGCGGCTTCAGCGAGGGCCTAGTTGGGCGGGCGGTGAGAGTGAGCGGGCACTGACCTGCCATCCCGGACCGACCACCGATCCCTGACTGTTACGTGTCGCTCGGCAGGTTTGCCTGCTCCGTGTCGCTCGGCAGGTTTGCCTGCTCCGTGTCGCTCGGCAGGTTTGCCTGCTCTGCCGCCGCCCGCTTCCTCGCGTCCTTCTTGGCCTGCTTCTCCAGCCGACGCTCGGCCAGCTTGCGTTCACGGTTGAGCTTCGCCATCGTGGTCTTCCTCTTATTGCTGGATGCCATACCCGTCCTCCTTTGTGGAGTTTCGAGCGCGTCGACGACGCGCAAGTGAGGCAGCGGGACGACCGCGCGCCGGACCGCCTCGCCCGGAGGCGAGAACGACCCGGCCGGCGCGTCCGTCGCTGGTCGAGTCCGCGGGCCCTATATCGTCTGGACGTTCGCGGCCGCCGGGCCCTTGGGGCCCTGCTCGGTGTCGAAGCTCACCTTCGCGCCCTCGGCCAACGACTTGAAGCCGCTGCTCTGGATCGCGCTGTGGTGCACGAACACGTCCTCACCGGAGTCATCGGGTGTGATGAACCCGAAGCCCTTGTCATCGTTGAACCACTTCACGGTTCCTGTGGCCATTCTTGCTCCCTCTGGATAGGTGCACTGCGAGATCGCGGAGGGTGCGGAAGGCAACAACTGCGGAAACACGCGGGGCACTCGGTTGACAACTACTGGCCCCGCAGAAAACATCGTTCTCCAAGCTCCTCGCCTCGTCCGCGCCGTGGGCGCTTTCGGCGGCAGTTGGGCTTGGCCGGTGCTCTAGCCGCAGGGCCAGCTTGAAGACACCATACTCTCCTGGCCGGGCCGAAACGAAGGACCTTCGCCAGTCGCTTCGCCGGCGCCTGCGAGCTAGCTCGGCCTGGAGGCTGGTTTCGTAATGCCACTGGCCTATCGAGGAACCAGCTGGACGATCGGGATGACCCGTCCAGACTTTGCCGCCCGCTCACGGAATTCGGCGTATGCCGGGTAGACGCGGTCAGCCAGATCCCACAGTCGCCGCCGCTCGGCTTCGTCCTCCACCGTTTCGGCCCGGAACGGCAGGCCGCCGTACACGACGTCCGGATGTCTGCACAGGTTGTGGTACCAGGCTGGGTTCTTGGGCCAACCCCGTAATGACGCGACAATCGTCACCCGATCGCCATCCTGAAAATAGAGCGTGGCGTTGCGCCGCGGCTGTCCGGTCCGCGCACCTCGCGTCTCCAGCAGCGCGGCGGCGACGGGCCAGGAGGTGCTGAACCGCCCCCCTGTGAGCGTCAGCAGATGGGGATCGACCTTCCAGGCGACGTTGGCAGACAGCCATCCGCCCGCCGTGGTCGCGGAGAATCGACACACCGCCAGATACAGCGGACCTCGTCGCTGATTGGGATCCACGTGGCGCAGCCGCTTCATGATTGATCGCGCCTGGACCTTTTCGACGACGGCCGCGCGCTGGCGCGATCGTCATCAGCGAAGCTACCTGGTCACGCCTGGCCGGCCGGGTGCTCCTTGGCCCAGCGCGCGATCGCGCTCGAGTCGCTGATCACCCGCCCATCGTCCAGGACGAGGATCGGCACCTCGTTCGTTCCGCTCAGCTCCTTCACCTCAGCGCGATCGGCCGAGCGGTTGCCCCAGGTCCAAGGCATCAAGCGATAGCCGCCAACGGTCTTGATCTCGTACTCGTAACCGGCGTCCTTGAGAGCCTTGCCCGCCCGTGCGCAGGGATGTGCGAGGCCGGGGCCCCTCGTCTTCTGACCGCACGTGTAGAGGATCATCGCGCGCGCCAGCCTATCTCAGCGATGTCCACGGCTCGGCCTCAGTGATGCTTAGGATCTCGGCCATGTTGCGCAGACGGCGTCGCCTGGCTGACCGTGTGGAGGTTGCGGCGCCGCGAGTCGCGGCACTCGCGGTTCGGGGCCTCGGCCGGCTGCCTCAGCCCATCCGGCGCCGCGTACTCGAGGCGGCTTTCGACCGCGCGCGGGACGCCTTCAACCGCGGGGATCTCGAAGTCGTCTTTGCCCTGTTCGCAGCCGATGTCCACTACGAGCCGCCTCCGCCACTGCACAAGGGCGGTCCACTCCATGGGCGCGACGCCGTGCTGGATTTTTGGCGCGGCGTATTCGCCCGCTACGACGACAACGCGATCGAGAACCTCTTCATCGAAGAGGCAGAACCCGGACGCATCGTGCGCCGAGCTCGCCTTCGGCATCGCTTGCGCGCGACGCGTAGGGACCTGGCCTACGTGATCGTGCAAACCACCGAGCTCGAGCGCGGCGAGGTCGTGCGACAGGTGAACACGGTGGGTTCCCCCCTCGACGCCGAGCGTGTCGGGGGACGCCGTCCGTGACCAGCCGAGTCACTGGGACGCTCACCTGCGCTTCTACGCCGATGCGCTGAGGAAGTGCAGCGCGTAGGGGCAGTCGGGTTGGGTGCGAACATGGCCGCGTGGAATTCGAGATCCGGCGGGGCAGTCGGGATGACGTCGAACGCCTGGCGCCGCTCTGGCGGGCCCTGTACGACCACCACGCCACCCTTCCGGCGATGCCCGGCGTGCGCTCGCTCGAGGATTCCTGGGACCACCGCAGGCGCCAGTACCTCGACTGGCTGAGCGGAGACGGCTACACGTTGCTGCTCGCCGAGCGCGATGGCGAGCTCATCGGCTACGCGATGGTCTCGGTCAACGAGGGGGCGGCGACCTGGGACGTCGGCGACGAGACCGCCGAGATCGAGACGCTCTCGGTGCTCGAGTCCGAGCGCGGTCGTGGCGTCGGCCGCGCCCTGGCGAAGGCGGCCGCGGCGACCGCAGCAAAGGCCGGCGCCGGCGCCGTCGCGGTGGGGGTCGCGCACACGAACGAGGACGCGATTCGGTTCTATGAGCGCGAGGGATTCGAGCCGTTCTACGTCCTGATGCTGAGGTCGTGAGCAAAGTTCAACCAGCGAAGGTGGTCGGCGGGTGCGCGGCGACCGGGCCGCGCCGGGTGGGCCGCGCCGGCGGTCTAATGAAGCCTGGTAGCGCCCTGTTTTTTCCCGCCGAGCCATGGTAGGAAGGATCCACTGACCTTTCTGACGCTTTGCGCCTGGAGCTTGAGCACCACTCCGAGCTCCGAGGTGTCTCACGCGCTGGGGAGGACGGGGCCGGGTGCTCCGAGGGACCGGAGCACCCGTTGCTATGGGGGAGAGTGCATGGGTTCAGCCATCCTGGGCTGAGCGCGCATCTCCTGCGCCGCGTGGACTACGGTCTTGCCGTGCCCTATCGCCTTCGCCTCTTCAGTGGCGATCGCCTGCTCGCCGCCACCGAGCACGAGACAATCGAACAGGTCGGCCGGGCGATCGGCGAGTTTCCGTTGGACGAGGTGATCAAGGGGGAGTCGGCCGGCGGAGGGCTCGAGGTCCATTGGGAAACCACGTACCACGATGCCGGCGGTACCCGGCCGGCGAGCGCCGAGGAGCAGGACCAGGTTTTCGAGGCGATGGTCGAGCGCCATGGGGAGGTCACCGTCGAGCAGATGCCGCCGTGCCGGCGTTGTGGCCGAAAGGCCCCCGAGCACCGGGAGCGCTACCCCGTGCGAACAACCCCCGAGGGGCCGATCTACTTCGACTGCTGGACGCCCGAGGAGCGGGACGAGCTCTTGCCGCCCGGCTGGCCCAGGTAGCCGGCGCCGGCTCAGCCGCTCGAGCCGTCGAGGACCTGCAGCAGCTCATGGGCCGCGAGTTCGATCTCCTTGTGACGCCACTCGGCCGCTCGGTAGTGGCATGCGATCAGTCCCGATCGATGTAGCCGTCGGAAGTCTCCATACACAAACGCGTAACGGGCCTTGCTCTCAGGCGTTGCTCCGTCCGTGAGGCCTAGATGCCATTCGGCGTAGTCGTCCCAGGAATGGCCCTCCAGGAACGCGTTCTCATCCCCGGCCGACGGTTGGATGTCGCCCCAATCGCTGTCGAGGACGTACTGGCGGGCGTCGATCAGCTCACGGGCCCTCTTGACGGCGCGATCGTTGACCGAGTACGAGGCCACGGCGGCCCGTTACCCCGTCGCGATGGCGGTACTCGCGATCGTCGCTGGGAGGCGGTTGACGACCCGCGCCACCTCAGCGTCTCGGCCCCGAACCAGGCCCCGATCACGACCTACGCCTACTGTCGTGGCTGAGTGAGCGGGCGGCGTTCGGGGGCGCTTCCATTCGCCGTCGACCCGTTGCCGTTCGACACCGGGCGGCCGTTCGGCGACGGCGTCGCTCCCCGGCCGTTGCCGTTGACCCCTGGGTGTGAGCTTCCGTTGGCGTGGGGCGATGGCGGGGCCGGGCGCCCGCGCTCGCCGATGGCGAGCAGCGACTCGAGGAGCTCGAACGCCCCGTCGGTGTCCGCCCGGGCCGCCGCCACCCGGGCGGCGTAATCCCCGGCGCCCTCGTTCAGTCGCGCGCCCGCGCTCATGCCGCAGAAGATCGCGATCCGCAGTCGCATCGCGGTTCGGCGCATCGTGCGGCGAGCGCCGCCGTCGCCGAGGTCGGCTCCGGTCCACTCCAAGCAGAGGTCGCGCCGCTCGCGGGTCGCCTGGGGGGTGTCGCGCGAGCCGACGATGCGTTCTGCGTAGGGGCCCAGCCGCTGGCGCTCGGCGTGCGAGGCGCGATCGTTCCAGCCGCGCAGAAACGCCCCGATCACCGGACACACGCAACGAGGCCGGTCGCTGAACTTCTCCTCGGCGATCACCGAAGCCAGCTCGACCACGCAGACGCCCTCCTGCGGCGAGGAATGGTTGCCCGAGGCGAGCCGAACCGGCGTGCCATCCGGCATCCGGGCCGTTTCGCGTGGGTGCCGGAGCCCGCTAGAAGCCACGACGCTCGCGCTGCTTGTTGAGGGCTCTTCTGACGCGCGGATCGCCGCCGCGGTCGGCCAGCTCCGACGCGATCCGTGCGTTGCGGATGACCACCAGCCCGGCGAGTACCGCCGTCACCACGGTCAGCACGGCCACCTTCGCCGGTGGAATCGACGCCACGGTGACGAAGAAGACGTAGAGGACCACCGCCCATACCGCCACGAGCCAAAGCGAGAGCCGCAACCGTCCGAACCAGTTCATGGGGACACCCCAGGCTGACCATAACGCAGCGTGGGCGCCCTGAGCGCCATCCGAGATCGGGACGGGATGCGCTCTGCATCCCCTCTCAAGCTGAGGCTGCGTACCCAGCGACCATTGTGGGGTCGCGGTGCGGGGGGGTAGAGCCGGGAACGGCGCCTAGGTCCGCCGCTTTCCCTCGGCGAAGCGCTCGAGTCCATCGTCCGGAACCGGCTCCCAGGGCGCGGCGTAGGCGACGTACGCCCGCCAACTTGGGCGCACGCCGGGGTCGGCGTCGAACGCCCCCATGCGAACGCTCATCTGCGTGGGGTCGTCGGGGTTGCGGCTGAAGAGCTGGGCGCCGCACTCGCCGCAGAAGCACTTCTCGAAGCCGCCATCCGCGTGGCGCCAGGCCTTGACCAGCTCCTCCCCCTTGAGGAGCCGAAAGGTGCGACCGTCGATCCGCGCCTGCGCCGACGCGGCGGTCCCCGTACGACGCTGGCAGCGAGTGCAGTGGCAGTAGCCGGCGTCGTGCGCGGGCTCGGTGAGCTCGAAGCGGACACCCCCGCAAAGGCAACCTCCGGTCATCGAGGGATCGGTCACGGTTGCGAGAGTCTCCCACCCGCCGCGCACACCTGGATCATGCGCGCACATGCGCCGAGCTCGACGACCTCAAAGCAGCACGCCGAAGCGCAGCGGGGGCCGACCAGCGACCTACTACCGGGTCGCCGGCCTGGATCTGCGAGCAGAGATGGACCGGCTCTGCCGGCTGCCGGCCTTCGGCGGCTCCGCGGGGCCGCTCAGTGAGCGCCGTCCCACCCTGATCGTCCGCCGCGCCTCTAAGGCGCCTCGCAGCCGGCTCGGTTTCGCGGTCCCCGAGGAGTGGCGGATCTCCGTCACCGCCTTTCCCGGGCAGCGCCGGGGCGACGCCGAGGAGACGCTCCTCCACGAGCTCGTCCACCTCTTCATCGGCGCCTCACCGGGCTCCCGCCGGTGGCATGGGCGAAAGTTCAAGGCGACGCTTCGCCGAGCCATGCGGGAGGGGTACGGGCTGCGCGGCGTGGCGGTGAACGGCAGCTACCACGGCGCCTACGCCGATGCCCTCGAGCAACGCCGCTCAGAGGAGTCGACGCGAAGCTCGAGGGCTGTTCGGCGGGGGAACCCGCTCCATCCCGGCCAGCTCACGCTGACGGATCAGCCCTCCTAAGCCCGCTCCCAGCGGCGCCGAAAACTCATCGCCTCGAAAAGCAGATCGCAGGTTTTGCTTTCGACCCACTGGGTATGCCGAGCTCATGAAGTTCGTTTTCCTTCCGGTCAGCATCCTCGGCAGCTTCCTGGCCGGCCTGATCGCCAAGAAGACATTCGAGCGACTCTGGGGCCTGGTTGACGACCAAGAGCCTCCGGACGCCGAGCATCGCGAGGTCCGGTACGTCAAGTTCGTCACCGCCCTGCTGCTCGAGGGCGCGATCTTTCGGCTCGTTCGCGGACTCTTCGATCACGGCGCCCGCGTAGCCTTTCAGCGGCTGACGGGCGCATGGCCCGGCGAGGAGGCTCCCGAGCCCGAGTGAGCCCCAGTGCGCCTTTCGGACCGGTCCCCAACGAGGGCGAGCCGAAAAGCGGATAGTCTTTGCCGCGGCGTGCATCACGGGGAGAGGGGGAAAGGGAGAGTGTTCGGCAAGTCTCAGGCCGCCGGCCGGGAGACGTTTACAAGGCGGCTTCGGTCCGCGGGCTTGCTCGCGTCACTGGTCCTGTTCGCCACCCCCGCGCTGGCGCTCGCCCATCCGGAGCGGCCCTCCTACTGGCCCAACCCCCAACCCGACCATGCCGTCACCCCGGCGGCCGGCGGCAAGGTCCCGAAGGAGCGCTCGCTTGCCTCGGCCGTGACCGGACAGGGTCCCGGGGACGTCAACGTTGTCTGCAAGGGCACCGACGGAGCCGACTCCCTGGCCAAGCTTCGCGCGTCGCTCCAGAACGCCGAGCGCAACGGGTTCCGCCTGCGGCCAAGCCAGGCGAAGACCTTCTACACGAAGGCACGCTCCGCCGATCTGCTTCGCATCAACAAAGCGCTCGCCGGGAAGTGCGACTACCACCAGGTGCAGGCGGCGGTCAACGACTCCGGCAACAACGACCGGGTGGTGGTCATGCCCGGCCGCTACATGGAGCTGCCCTCCCGGCGTGCGCCGACCAACGATCCTCGCTGCGCACCCGACCTCTACCAGACGCAGGCCAACGGCCAGTCGGCACCGAGCTTCGAGTACCAGGCGACCTGCCCGAACGACCAGAACCTGATCTACGTCCAGGGCCGCGAGATCGCCGGCCCGCCGCCGGATCCCCCGCTCGAGAACCGCCAGGGGATCCCAGCGATCGAGCTGGGCCCATGCGTGCGCTGCAACCTCCAGATCGAGGGCTCGGGGCCACGGCCCGAGGACGTGATCCTCGATGCCGGCAAGGCCTACAAGGACCCGAACAAGCCCGGCGCCAAGCCTGGCCAGGGGAAGTGCGCCGATCCCGACGACTGCTACACGAAGCACGTCGTCCTGCGCGCCGACCGCGCCGACGGCTTCGTCGCCAAGAACCTGCTGACCCGCGGCGGCCGCGAGTTCGGCATCTACACCGAGGAGATCGACGGCTACCTGCTCTACCGAACCAAGTTCTTCTGGAACGCCGACTACGGGCAGCTCTCGTTCACCTCCGACCATGGCGCGATCAGAAACTGCGACGGCTACGGCTCCGGAGACTCGGTCGTGTACCCGGGCGCTGCACCTGAGACCGGCTCCCAGGCGGACACCGCGTTTTATCCCGATGCGCCCCGGTACAACACCGTCGTCACGAAGTGCGACCTGCACGGCTCCGCCCTCGGCTACTCCGGCTCGATGGGCAACGCCGTGCGGATCACGGACAACGAGATCTACGGCAACACGACGGGCATCGCCAGCGACACGCTCTCGTCCGGCGGTCACCCCGGCTTCCCAGCCGACTCCTCGCAGATCGATCACAACCGGATCTACGCGAACAACCTCGACCTCTACACGAACCACCCGCCGGTCGAGCCGCTCGTGCCGGTGCCGCTCGGCACCGGGTTCATCTATCCGGGCATGAACGACGCCCGCGTGCACCACAACTTCATCTTCGACAACTGGCGCTTCGGGTCCATGCTGTTCGCGGTTCCGGACGCCCTCACTTCCGGTGGAGGAGCCGAGGGGAACGTCAACCCGGGCATCTCCTGTCCCGGCGCGCCGGCCAACGGTCTGTCCACCTCCTGCGGGAACCGCTTCTACAACAACGTCCTGGGCAGGGCGCCCGCCGGATTCAAATTCCCGGACGCCGTGGACAAGTTCGCGGCGAACGACCGCTCGCACGGCCCGGGCCCCTATCCCAACGGCGTCGACTTCTGGTGGGATGAGTTCAGCGGGAACACCGGGAACTGCTGGTTCAACAACACCGGCCCTGATGGGACTGCGGGCAGCGTCACCGGCCCCGGCAGGGGTACGCCCCCGGCCATCCTGCCGTCGGACTGCGCCACCAGCGTCGGCGGCGGCGATGGCGCCAAGACGCAGTATCTGATCGAGTGCTCGAATGGCCCGGACAACGACACCGGACCGACCGACTGCGACTGGTGGCGGCCTGCCCCGAAGCCAAGCAGCGCGGCCGCCAAGCAGGCCGATGCCGAGCGCCGGAGCGCCTTCCGGAAGTACGCGCGGACCAAGCAGGCACGCGATCTGCTCGCTCGGATGAAGAGCCTCTCCGCCGTTGACGGTCAACCCTAGGGTCGCAGCGAGCGCCCTCGCGTTGGTGCTGAGCGCCGGAGCCCTCTTCGGCTGCGGTGGCGCGTCCGACGAGGGCCCTCCCGCGAAGGGGGTCGGCGACGAAGTTGGTGGATCGGTTGCTGCCCTTGCCCAGTGTCGGGACTGGAACGCCGGCACCCAGGCGGAGAAGGAGGCGACCATCGCCGACATCCGCAGCTCCCTGACCCCGCAGAGTCAGGCGGAATCGGGCACCTCCCTGTCCGACGAGCGTGCCTACGAGCTGTTCGAGCACTCCTGCGCCGTGAAGTTCGCCCAGGGCTTCAAGCTGTACAAGCTGTACGCGCGGGCGGCGGCGCTGGCGCCCCTCAATCCCTGAGGCGTCCGGCCCCTGTGAGAGGGTGGGCGCCGCCCTGCCCCAAGTCACGAAGGAGCGTCCGTGAGCGCCAAACACGTCGGGCCCCTGATGGGAATCGTCTTCGTAGTCCTCGCGATCGTCGCCGTGATCGTCGGGGGCGAGACGCCGGACGTCGACGATGCGCCGCAAGACATCGTCTCGTTCTACCTTGACAACGACTCCTCGCAACAGTGGTCGGCCGCGTTTGCGGCGCTCGCCTGCGTGCCCTTCCTCTTCTTTCTCGCTTCCCTTCGCAGGGCACTACGGGTGGTGTCCGGCGACGAGGGTGGGCTCTCCACCGCGGTCCTGCTCGGCGGCCTGATGACCGTGGTGGGGTTTTCGCTGTTCGCCGGGATCGGATTCACGCTCGGGGATGCGGCCGACGACCTGCCGGCCTCGGCGATACTGACCCTCAACGCCCTGAACAGCGACCTCTTCTTTCCCGTGGCGATCGGGACCGCGACCTTCAACCTGGGCCTGGGGCTCGCCATCCTTCGGCACGGGGGCTTTCCCCGGCCGCTGGGCTGGGTGGCCATCGTGGTCGGCATCGCCGGGCTGACGCCCCTCGGCTTCTTCGCCTTCCTGGCCACCGGCATCGTGATCGTGTGGACGAGCGTCGTGCTGCTTCAGGCGGCGAACGCCACGGAGCCGCCCCCGACCGCGACTCCCCCGGCCAGTACCCCCTAGGCGTCGCCCACGTCGAGCCGCTCAGCCCGCGGCGACGGGGGCCTGGCGGCGATCCCGGATCGTCGCGAGCGCTCCCTGGCCCGGCCGGACCGTGATGTTGCGGCGCCTGGCGAGCTCTGACCCCGTGCCAGCCGGCTGGAGCTCGCAGCTCCTCAGCACGGTCCGGATCACGATCTGCATCTCAAGCATCGCGAAGCTCGCGCCGACGCACCGGCGCCGCCCACCCCCGAACGGGATCCACGTATAGGTCCCGGGCGGGTTCTCGAGGAAGCGCTCGGGGCGAAAGTCATAGGGGTCGGGGTAGATCTCGGGGTCGTGATGGACCAGGTAGGCGTTCGGGACCAGGCAGACCCCGGTCGGATACCGCCAGCCCCCGACCTCGATCGGCTCCTTGACCAGGCGCGGCTCGACGTTCGGGAGCACGGGCCGCCGGCGAAGTGTCTCCTGGATGGTCGCGATCACGTAGGCGTCCTCGCCCGCGTCGACCTCCTCGACCAGCCGCGAGAGGACGCGAGGCAAACGGGCGAGCCGCTCGAACGCCCAGGCGAGCGAGGATGCGGTCGTCTCGTGGCCAGCGACGAGGAGCGTCATCAGCTCGTCGCGCAGCTCCTGCGCGGACATCGGCGATCCGTCCTCGTGGCGGCCTTCGAGCATCATCGCGAGCACGTCCTCGCGGTTTCCGTTGCCGCTGCGGCGCTCCTCGATCAGCTCGAACAGCAGCTCATCGACCTCCGTCTGAAGACGCACGAACTGCGCGAACGGGCCGAACCTCTCCAGGATGCGGGCAAGGCGGCCCTCCGGGTCGGGCGGCACGAGGCTCACGGGGCGATCGCCGAAGGCGAGCAGCTCGCTCAACCGCTCGCGGAGGGCATCGAGGCGCTCACCGGGGTCCAGCCCGAAGACGGCCCGGAGGATGATCTCGAGCGTCAGGCGCTGCATGCGCGGATGCAGCGCGATCCCATCACTTCGAGGCCAATCGTCCACCTCTCGCTCCGCGACCTCGGCCATGAGCTCGGCAAGACGCTCCATTCGCTCGCCGTGGAACGCCGGCAGGACGAGCTTTCGCTGCTCCATGTGGGGGCCCTCGTCGAGCAGGATGACCGAGTTCTTTCCGACCAGCGGCTCGAGGACCCGCGCGCCCTCTCCCGGGTGGAGGACGTCGGGCGGAGCCATGAACACCTCCTTGACGTCATTCGGGTCGGAGAGGATCACGAAGGGAGGCGAGGCGGGAAACCGGGTCGTGAAGCGCTTGCCGTAGCGGGCTCGGCAGCGCTCGATGTAGGCCAGTGGACGCGTCCAGACGCCGATCGCCTGGATCAGGCTCGGGTACGGGGGCCCGGGTGGTAGATCTGAGCGCACGGTGGCCTCGCCTCGGATCAAATCATGTCTTGGGAGAGTGCGGGCGGTCTGTGACGATGCGCACAGCGATCGCAGGGGGTCCGCCGACGTTTAGGGGCTCGGATGCGGGGAACCCGTCCGGAACACGATGACCCCCACTCGAGAAGTGCCCACGACCGAAGTTGACCAGGAGGGAAGGCCCTTCGGCCGGCGCCGTAGCCGCATCCGCCGCGATGCGGACACGACGTCATCCGACGAGAGGGCCGGCGCCGGCTCGTTCGCGATGGCGATGGGCACCCTGGCCCAGCTCGTACGGTTGGCGGCGGGGGTCGTCGCCGCGATCATCGCCGCCGGCATCCTGCTGGTCGTACTCGAGGCCAACCCGACCAACGACATCGTCTCGGCCGTCCACGACGCCGCCCGCGCGCTGGCCGGCCCGTTCGACGGGATGTTCACCCTCGACAGCGCAAAGGCGACCATCGCCGTCAACTGGGGGATCGCGGCGATCGTGTACCTGATCGTCGGGGCGCTGATCGCGCGGTTGATCGCGGCGATCGGAATCGCGAGCCTGCGCCGCTAGAGCCGCGGACTGAGGGGCGTCGCCTCAGTGCGAACGGCTACCGCACCGACTTGATCGCGCTCTCGATCTGGCTGGGGGGGATGACTCCCGACCCAACCACCTGCCTGCCCCCGGGCCCCTCCACGACGATCGTCGGCGTGGCACTGATGCCGAGCGTCTGGGCCTCGCTCTGAACCTTCGACAGCGTGGCATCCCATTTTGAGCTGCTTCGATCCTCGTTCCATTTCGCGATGTCAGGGACCCCGGCGCCCTTGGCGACGTTTTCGAGGAACTCATCGGTGACGTAGCCGGAGTTCTCGGCACCCTGGTTGCGGTAGAAGAGCTCGACGAAGTTCCAGTAGCGGCCCTGCTCCCCGGCGGCCAGCGCCGCCTCGGCCGCCAGCTTGGAGTCCGGGCCGATGATCGTGAATTGGCGGAAGTCATAGTTGGCGGTTCCCTTCCGCACGACGTCGGAGATCAGTGCCGGGCTGACCTGCTCCGAGAAGTCCTTGCACACCGGGCACTGGAGGTCCCCGAACTCCACCACGGTCACCTTCGCCTTCGGGTCGCCGAGGACCGTGCCATGCTGGGGTAGCCCCTGAAGTTCGCGCTGGACCTCGGCGTCGCCCTCGGTCCCGCTCCCCCAGAGCCGCCCCCCGACTGGCTGACGATGATCAAGACGGCGATCACGCAGACGGCCAGGAACGCGGCTGCGCTTCCGTACTGGACCAGCCGCCGGCGACGGGCCGTCGCCTGCTCGTCGGCCTCCTGGGCGACGCGCTTCGCCCGGAGCTCTTCCTTGTGCTCTTTTCGACTCGCCATCGTCTCGGTGGATCAGTGAGCCAGCCTAGACGCGGAACCTAAAGCCGATCTGGAGACGACACGCGTTGGCCGACGGCGAGCTCCGCCCCAGCGTAGGCGACCGCGCGCGCGACGTTGAGGCCGAGCAGCAACGCCATCAGCACGGCGCTCGCGACGCACCACTGGCAGATCGCGTCGATCACGAACAGCTCGAGATACGTCAAATACGCGCTGAAGCCGAAGCCCACCACGGCGGCGAGGAAGCCGCCGAAGCGTCCGGGGTCGCCCGGGATCGCGGCCGCGGCCAGCAGGAGCACGTAGCCGATGATCCCGAAGACAGCGACGTTGACGCCGGCGATGTGCGAGTACTCGCTGTTCGCCACAGTGGCGCAGCCGTGGCCGCCCGCGATGCAGGCGGGCGCTCCCCGCCCGAGTCGGCGATCGTGATGTAGGTGGCAACCCCGATCCCGGCGAGGGCGATCGCAGCGGCGGCCACTCGAAGGGCTTTTTCGCTGGGCATCTATCCAATTCTCCTGCGTAGGGCGAAAAAGGCCACCGGGATGGCCAGTGCCGCGAGCACCGCCGCTGCGAGGTACCGGCCGTGGACGAGAAGCCAGCCCTCCGTGAAGGCCAGCACGATCAGCAACGTCAGGGTCATCGACGGCCGCGGGCGCGACCTAACTCGGCGATTCCTGTGCTTGGGGGAGCACGTTCCTCACCGCCTCGGGGTGCTCACGATTCAGCGGGTGGTGGCACGCCGCCCAGTGCCCGCCGCCGTGGTGGACCAGCTCGGGCTCGACCTCCGAGCAGATCTCGGTCGCATATGGACAGCGCGTGTGGAAGCGGCATGCTGCCGGCGGGTTCGCGGGGCTCGGCAGGTCGCCTTCGAGCACGATGGGCTCGCGCTCCGCATTCGCCTTCGGGTCGGGGATCGGCAGCGCGGAGAGCAGCGACAGCGTGTACGGATGGATCGGGTTCGAGTACACCTGCTCGGCCGGGCCCAGCTCGACGATCTTGCCGAGGTACATGACCGCGATCCGATCGGAGACGTGGCGGATCACCCCGAGGTCGTGGGCGACGAAGATGTAGGTGAGCTTGAAGTCGTCCTGGAGGTCGTCCAGCAGGTTGATGATCTGCGCCTGGATGGAGACGTCGAGGGCGGAGACGGGCTCGTCGGCGATGATCAACCGCGGTCGCAGGGCGAGGGCGCGAGCGATGCCGATGCGCTGGCGCTGCCCCCCGAGAACTCGTGCGGGATAGCGGTTGTAGTGCTCGGGGCCGAGCCCGACGCGTCTCCAGCAGCTCCTGCACGTTTCGCTTCAGCTCCTCGCCCGAGGCGACGCCGTGCAGGCGGAGGGGGTCGCCGACGATCTGGCCGACTCGCTTGCGCGGATTGAGGGACGCGTAGGGGTCCTGGAAGATCATCTGCATCTCGCGCCGCAGCGGCTGCATCTGCGCGGCGCTTCAGGCCGACGATCTCCTCGCCGTCGAAGCGAACCGAGCCCGAGGTCGGCCTCAGGAGCTGGAGGATCGTCCGGCACAGGGTCGACTTGCCGCACCCCGATTCCCCGACCAGGCCCAGGGTCTCCCCGTCGATTGACGCTGAGGCTCACGCCGTCGACCGCCCGTACCCGGCCGACCTCGCGGTCGATCAGGATCCCCGACTTGATCGGGAAGTGCTTGACGAGGTCGCGAACCTCGAGCAGCGCGCCGTCGGCGCTCGGCGGCTCGCGTCTCCCGGCTCGGGCCCGCGACCTCGCTCACGCCGCCGGCACCTCGAGGCCGATGTCGCCGCTCTCGAGCACGCGCAGCGTCCGCTTCTGCTCCGGCGGTGAGCCAGCAGCGGTCCAGGTGCCCGGCCTCGCCGCCCCGGACCTCGAGCGCCGGGCACCTCGGTGCAGCGCTCGAACGCGTGCGGGCAGCGGGGCCGGAAGTGGCACCCCTGCGGCGGGGCGAGCAGCGACGGCGGCTGGCCCTTGATCTGCGCCAGGCGGTGCGTGCGCGGGCGGTCCGGGCGCGGGCGAGCGAGCCCGAGCAGGCCCCAGGTGTAGGGGTGCTGCGGGTCGTAGAAGATCTGGTCGAGGTTGCCGGCCTCGACGATCCGCCCGCGCGTACATGACGTTGACCGAGTCGGCGACCTCGGCGATCACGCCCGAGGTCGTGGGTGATCAGGATCACCGCCATCCCGAGCTCGCGCTGGAGGCGCTCGATCAGCGGCAGGATCTGAGCCTGGATCGTGACGTCGAGGGCGGTCGTCGGCTCGTCGGCGATCAAGCACCTTCGGGTCGTTGATCAGCGCCATCGCGATCATCACCCGCTGGCGCATCCCGCCGGAGAACTCGTGCGGGTAGTCGTCCACCCGCCGCTTCGCGATCGGGGATCCCGACCAGCCCGAGCAGCTCGATCGCGCGCTGCCGCGCGTCCTCCTTGGAGACGTCCTGGTGCGCCTGGACCGCCTCGACGAGCTGCTTGCCCACCTTGTAGAAGGGGTGCAGGGAGGTCAGCGGGTCCTGGAAGATCATCGCGATCTCGTTGCCGCGGACCCGCGCAGCTCCTCGGTCTGAGATCTGCGCCAGGTCGCGGCCGTCGAACAGGATCCGGCCCGAGATCGTCGTCGTTCGGGGCGCGGGTCAGGCCGAGGATCGTCATGTTGGCGACGCTCTTGCCGCACCCGGACTCGCCGACGATGCCCAGCGTCTGGCCGCGGTCGACCGAGAACGAGGCGCCGTCGACCGCCCTGACGACGCCGTCCTCGGTCTCGAACTGGACCTCGAGATCGTGGACCTCGAGCAGGCTCATTGGTAGCGGACCCTCGGATCGAGGTAGGCGTAGGCGATGTCGACGATCAGGTTGAAGATGATGATGAAGAAGGCCCCGAACAGGGTCACGCCCTGGATCACCGGCAGGTCGGAGGTCTGGATCGCCGTGTAGACGAGCCGTCCGACTCCGGGGATGTTGAACACCGTCTCGGTGAGGATCGCGTTGCCGGCCAGAAGGACGCCGATGTCGAGCCCGAGCAGGGTGACGATCGGGGTGATCGCGCTGCGAACGCCGTGGCGCATGATCACCCGCCGCTCCGGCAGGCCCTTGGCGCGCGCGGTGCGGATGTAGTCCTCCGACATCACGTCGATCATGCTCGAGCGCAGATAGCGGGCGTAGATCGCCGCCGAGGCCGCCGCGAGCACGATCCAGGGCAGCAGCATCGACTCGAACTTCGCGCGTGAAGGTGCTCGCCTCCGCGTAGCTGCCGATCCCCGGGAAGATCTGGATCACGCCGACGTCCTGGGCGAACAGGTAGAGGGCCACCAGGCCGAGCCAGAACACCGGCGCCGAGATGAAGGCCAGGCTGGTCACCATCGTCGTCCGGTCGAGCAGCGATCGCCGCTTGATCGCCGAGATGATCCCGACCGGGATGCCCATCGCCAGCCAGAGGATCGCCGCCCCGCGTGACGAGCCAGATCGTCGCCGGCAGGCGGTCGAAGATCAGCGTGCGCACGTCCGCGTTCGACCGGAAGCTGTAGCCGAAGTCGAAGTGCAGGACGATGCCCTTCATGTACGTCGAAGTACTGCGCGTAGACGGGATCGTCGAGGCCGAGCGAGTGGCGGATCGCGTCCACCTGCTCGGGTGAGGCGTTGCGCCCCGCCCGCAGGATCGCCGGGTCGGCCGAGGGGAAGACGTAGAAGATCACGAAGACCACCGCGCTGACGATCGCCAGCATCGCGATCCCCCAGAGCACGCGTCTGACGATGTAGCGAAGCAAGCTGGTCTCGGTTGGAGGGGGAGGCGGCCCCGCCGCCGGTCGGCGGCGGGGCCGTTCCCCTAGCTGATCGGAGTGTCGTTCACGGCACTACGGGTTCTCCAGCGACGTGAACGCCACGTCCCAGTTGGCGTTGAACAGGTTGATCACGCCGGCCACGTCGCTCGACTCGATGTTGGCCTGGTCGTCCCAGATCCATGGGATCGCGGGCGCCTGCGCGGTGATCGTCCTCGTCGATCTTGCCCCAGGCCTCGGCCCGCTGGGTCGGATCGCTGATCAGCACCGCCTTGTCCAGTGGCCTCGTTGATCGACTTGTCGTCCAGCAGCGGCCAGTTGGAGTTGTTCGACGGCACGATCGCCTCGCCGTTGAACGGGACGTCGAGGATCGACTGAGGATCGTTGAAGTCCTTGACCCAGCCCACGTTCGGGCACACGTTCGGCGTGTTCGCCGGCACGCCGCAGAACTTCGTGTACATGACGTCGTGGTTGACCGACTGCAGGTTGACCTTGAAGCCCAGCTGGGTCAGCTGGTCCTTGACCACCTGGGCGGTGTTGCTGCCGGGCGGCGCGTTGTCGCCGACCATCGTGATCGAGCAGTCGCTGCCCTCGCACTTCCCGCTCTCGAAGCCGGCCTTCTTCATGTACTAGGCGGCCAGATCCGGGTCGCCCTTCGGGTTCTGGACGAAGTCGAACTCCGAGCCCTGCGGGCCCGGCGATTCCGCCGGCCTCCTCGAAGCCGGGGATGTCCGGGCGGGATGAAGTGCGTCGCGACTGGTCCGGTCGAGCGCGCCGCCGCGGGTCGCCCGCAGCGCCTCGCGGTCGGAGTTCGGCGACCACCGCCTTGCGGACGTTGACGTCGTCGAACGGCGGCTCCGAGGTGTTGAGCGCCACGTACCGGTTGCCGCCCGACGGTGCCAGCGCCAGCTGGTCCGGGTACTCGGTGGCGGCCAGCTTCAGGGTCTGCGGCTCGGAGCTGAAGTCGCCGTTCACCTGGTTGCTGCCCGTGAGGATCTTCTTCCCGGCCGACACCGTGTCGCGTGAACCCCTCCTGGATGTCGATCTTGTCCAGGTAGGCCGGGCGCCAGTCGGTGGACGCGTCCCAGTTCGGGTTGCGGTCCAGGGTGATGTTCTTCCCCGGCTCGTAGTTGGTCACGTAGTAGGGGCCCGGTGCCGAGCTGGTGCTCGCCGTAGGTCGAGGGGCTCTCGGCGTCGTACTGCTTCGCGTACTCCTCCGGCACCGGCGCGCTGATCGGCAGCGACAGCGCTTGCGTGACCACCGCTGCGCCGTCGGGTCTGGTCGAGCTTGAAGACGATCGTCTGATCGTCGGGCGTCTCGATGCCGCTGATCTCCGGCGCCGTGGTCGGGTCCTTCGTCGACCGCCGCCTCGGCCTGCTTGAAGCCCTCGAAGGCGCCGAAGTAGACGGTCGCGTAGCGCGTTGGACACCCCGGGCAGGAGCGCCGCGCTCGACCGCGTACTTGACGTCGGCCGAGGTGACGTCGCGGTTGACGCCCTGGCCTCCGCCGAGCGGCGGGCTGTACCTGATCCCGGGCCTGATCTTGAAGGTGATCGTCTTGTTGTCGCTCGAGATCGTGGGCTCGCTCCTCGGCGAGGTCGGGCGTCGGCTTGGCTCGTCGTCGTCCGGCTGCCAGGAGAGCAGGGCCCGCTGGGTCGCCGAGGTCACCATGTAGGTGAACTGGTAGTAGGCGGCGCCCGGGTCGATGTAGTCGACGTCGCCGGCCGCGATCACCTCCAGCGTGCCGCCCTTCTTGGCGTTGTCGGGGGCCGCGGTCGGAGGCGCGAACTTGGACGCCGTCTCCGCTGGCGCTCTCGTCGTCGCTGCTGCCGCACGACGCCAGCGCGAGCGCCGAGCAGGGCGATCAGCTCCGGGCACGATTGCCCAGACCAGCTTCGATCTCATGCTTCGTTCCTTTCTGTTGGGGGTGTCCTATCTGTGCTCATTCTGGTTGTGGTTCGGATCGCTCGTTCAAGTCTTCTTCGAGCGGGGGTTGAGGGCGTCCTGCATCGCGTCGCCCACCAGGTTGAAGGCGAGCACGGTGAACAGCAGCGCCAAGCCCGGGGAACAGCATGTACCACCAGGCGTCCGAGAAGATCGGGGTCGCGTCGGAGATCATCTGGCCCCAGCTGGGCGTGGGCGGCTGAACGCCGACCCCGAGGAACGAGAGCGCCGCCTCGTACAGGATCACCTGCGGGACCAGGATCGACGCGTAGACGACGATCGGCGCGACGAGGTTGGGCAGGACCTCCCTGAAGATGATCCTTGAGTCCGAGGCGCCGATCGATCGGGCGGACTCGACGAACTCCTTCTCGCGCAGGGACAGCACCTGGCCGCGAATGATCCGCGTCATGTAGGTCCAGCTCGTGAAGGCGATCACGAAGATCACCACCCCGAGGCCCGGCTTGATCAGCCCGCCGAGGCAGCCCGCGCTGCCGAGGGTGCAGGCGGCGGCGAGGCCGGTGGCGAGCAGCAGGTAGGGGATCGCCAGCAGGACGTCGACCGACCGCGAGACGAGCGTGTCGGTCCACCCTCGGTAATAGCCGGCCAGGAGCCCGGTGACGATCCCGATCACGGTCGCGATCGCGGTCGAGAAGACGGCGACGATCAACGAGACCCGGGCCCCGTAGACCGTGCGGCTGAACACGTCGCGGCCGAGCTGGTCGACGCCGAAGATGTGCGCCGGGCTCGGTCCGGTGGGGGTGCCGAAGATGTCGAGGGCGTCGGTGTCGCGCACGTTCGGTCCGGGCGCGCCGACGATCTTGACCACCAGCGGCGCGAAGATCGCCGTCAGGACCAGGAGCGCGAGGAAGATCAGCGACGCCATCGCCAGCCTGTCCTCGCGGAACCGCCGCCAGAACAGCCGCCACGGCGAGCGGGCCGCGATCGCCGTGGGGTCGATCTCGGTGAGCTCCGCGGAGCCCCCGACTGGCGCGGCTGCTCCCGAAGCTCGGTCGCCTCCACGGCCTAATCGCCCTCCGGAGAGCTCAGCTCGGCCCTGCCCATCCTGAAGTTGTCCCATCTCCTGTGCCCCATGCTCCTCAGCCTCTCGCGCGGCAAACCATTACGCAAAACCGGTTAGTCGCTTGACGACATGATATGCCCCGCGCCACGTCGACCGGGCCAGGCTGCCGGGTGGTTCCTGGGCGCCCACGCCCAGTCGTCGCCCCGATGGCCTGAGCCTCAGCCGATGGCCGCGATCTGGGGCTAGGACGCCGGGCGTGGGGAACTGGGTGCGCATGAACGCGTCCCAGGCGCGGTCGGTGAGCAGGCGCCGCTGGGCGAGGGCCAGCCGCGCCGACGGGGTGACCTTGTAGCGGGTCTTCGGGCGGCGGGCGGAGATCGCCCGCTCGATCGCCCGCGCCACCGCCTCGGGCCCGCCGCCCAGCCGCGCCAGCGGCCCCTCGTAAACGCCGGCCGTCGCGGCGCCGACCGCGCCGTTGAAGCCGGCGTAGGGGTCGTCCCCATCGGCGTGGCGTCGTCGATCGAGCCGGCGGCGGTCTCGCCGAAGCGGGTCTTGATCAGGCCCGGCTCGATCACGACGACCTCGATCCCGAACCCGCGCACCTCGAATCGCAGCGCGTCGGAGAACGCCTCCACCGCGTGCTTGGTGGCGTGGTAGGTGCCGCCGCCGGGAAACGTCATCCGGCCTCCCATCGAGCTCACGTTGACGATCCGGCCCCATCGCTGGCGGCGCATCCCCGGAAGCGCAAGCTGGCACATGCGGACGAGCCCGAAGACGTTGGTCTCGAACTGAGCGCGGATCCGATCCATCGGCACGCTCTCGACCGCCCCCGACTGGCTGTAGCCCGCGTTGTTGACCAGGACGCCCACCGCGCCCTCGGCCTCCTCGACGGCGGCGACGGCGGCGCGCATGGACTGCTCGTCGGTGACGTCCAGGCCGAGCGTCACACAGCCGCGATCAGCCAGGTCGGCGATCGATTCGGCGCGGCGGGCCGTGGCGTAGACGGGCCACCCCGCGGTGGCGAGGCGCTCCGCGGTCGCATGTCCGATCCCGGAGGAGCATCCGGTGATCAGGACCGCCCGTGAGGGCTCGCTCATGGCGCTGACTCTATCCTGCGGCGGCGATGCGAGCCGTCACCTTTCAGGCCCCCGGGGACGTGCGCCTGTCCGACCGTCCGGATCCGGAGCCGGCGGCGCCAGACGACGCCGTCGTCCGGGTCGAGGCGACGGGCATCTGCGGCTCGGACCTCCACATCTACCACGGGAGGGTCGCGATCGAGCCGGGGTTCGTGATCGGCCACGAGTACGTGGGGACCGTCGTCGCGGTGGGCGACGCCGTGAGCGAGGTCGCGGTCGGCGATCGGGTCCTCGGGACCTACTGCACGGCCTGCGGCGCGTGCTTTCACTGTCGCCGGGGCGAGTACCACAAGTGCGACTCGGGCAGGGTGTTCGGCCACGGGGCGACGCTCGGATCGCTGCCGGGCGCCCAGGCCGAGCTGGTCCTCGTCCCGACCGCCAACCTGACCCTTCGCCGCGTCCCCGAGGGGCTCTCGGACGAGGTCGCGCTGTTCGCCGGCGACGTCGCCGGGACCGGCTATCACGCCGTCTGCGGCGACGCGGCCCGCCCGCAGCCGATCGAGCCCGGGGCGGCGGTCGCCGTGGTCGGCCTCGGGCCGGTCGGGCTGTGCGCGGTGCAGGTCGCCAGAGCGTCGGGCGCTTCGCTCGTCGTCGCCGTCGACACGGTGGAGGAACGCCTGCGTATGGCAAAGGAGTTCGGCGCCGTGCCCGTGCACCTCACCGAAGAGGACCCGAGGGGTCGGGTGAAGGAGCTCACCGGTGGGCGGGGCGTGGACCTCTCGGTGGAGGCGGTGGGCCACCCGGAGGCCCTTGACCTTGCGTGCAGGCTCGCTCGGAAGGCGGGCACGGTGTCGGTGACGGGCGTGTACGCGGAGCGGACCGAGGTTCACATGGGCGTCGTGTGGATCAAGGCGCTCAACTGGCGCACCGGGCACGCCAACGTGATCGGGCATCTCGACCGTGTGCTGGCCATGCTCTCTGCCGGGGTGCTCGACCCGGGCCCCCTGGTGACCCACCGGATGGGGCTCGAGGAGGCCCCCGACGCCTACGCGATGTACGACCGCCGCGAGGCGCTCAAGATCGTGCTTCGCCCGTAGCCGGGGACTCCGCGAAACCATGGGCGGCCCGCCTGGGGCGGCTAGGATTTCCTGGAGGCAGACCATCGCGGACGTGATCAATCTCAACGCTGTGGCCCCCGAGGGCGATTCCAGCGACCCCCAGGGCTACCGCGCACGCGCCGCTCGGCTCGGCCCCATGCTCGGAGCCCAGCAGATGGGCGCCTCGATCTACGAGCTCGATCCCGGGCAGAGCATCTGCCCCTACCACTACGAGAACGTCGAGGAGGAGTGGCTGCTGGTCCTGAGTGGCACGCCGACGTTGCGAGACCCCGACGGGGAGCACCCGCTGTCCGAAGGTGACGTCGTCTGTTTCGTCGATGGCCCGGACGGCGCCCACAAGGTCACGAACCGCTCCGATCAGATGGCCCGGGTCCTGATGGTGTCGACGATCCCGAGGAAGGGGATCAGCATCTGTGTATACCCCGACAGCGACAAGGTCGGCATCTACCCGCCGGGGAAACGCTTTCGGATGTCAGACGACGTCGACTACTGGGACGGCGAGGCCTGAGTTGCCGCTTCGGGCTCAGGACTGAGCCGAACCGGCCTGATCCTCGTCGTAGGGAAAGGCCAGCTGCACGTGGGTGCGGGCCACCGCCACGAAGGACCGGGTCTCGGGCGAGCCGCCGTTCAGCGGGGTCAGCTCCGCGTTGACCATCGGGATGAAGTCGAGGTCGCCGCGGTTGAGGTACTCGGAGAGACGGCTGCGGTAGCCCTCGCGCGGCAGTGTCACGTCACCGATGATCCGGTGGCGGTCGGTCTCCAGGACGACTCGTTCAACGCGATTCTCCATCCGGGTGAAGTTATCGGCTCAGCGCGCCGGCGCCTCAAGAGAGGGCAGGTAGGGACAGCTGAACCAAGCCCACGGATGAAAAGGCGGGGACCGATCCCTCGCTGCGCGACGCCGGCCGATGTGGGAGGGTGGGGACGATGAAACCGACCCAAGAATGGGGGGCGTTCCAGTGATCCTCGCAGCCGATTACCCGTTCCTGAACATCCTCTGGACCATGATCATCTTCTTCGCGTGGGTGATCTGGATCTGGATCGCTATCACCGTCCTCGTCGACGTCTTTCGACGGCATGACATCGGCGGTTGGCTGAAGGCGTTGTGGGTCGTGTTCGTGATCGTGATTCCGTTCATAGGCGTGCTCGTCTACCTGATCGCCAACCACGAGGGCATGGCGCAGCGGAACGTCAAGCAGGCCGAGGCGCAGCAGAAGCAGTTCGA
This sequence comes from uncultured bacterium, assembly GCA_963758865.1. GTDB lineage: Bacteria > Actinomycetota > Thermoleophilia > Solirubrobacterales > 70-9 > AC-56. The sequence goes on from CAVWWY010000001.1 coordinate 167,171, forward strand.
CGACTACGTTCGCGAGACGGCGGGGGGGTCGGCCGCGGAGATCGCGAAGGCCAAGGAGCTCCTCGACTCAGGCGCGATCAGCCAGGCAGAGTACGACCAGATCAAGCAGAAGGCGCTGGCCGGCTGAGAGGGCGCGGGGAGCCCGCCGCGTCGGCGGGCCCCCGCGACCACCAACTCAGACTCCTGCGGCGCTCTCGTCCTCGCCGTAGACCACGATGCCGTGAACGACGTACACGCACAGGGCGAAGACGCCGAGCGACCACCAGGGATACGCCCCGCCGATCGACAGCAGGGCCCCGATCGCGCCGAGGGTGCCGGCAACGATCCCGATCACGCGCCCATAGGTCGCGCCGCCGAGGAGCGAGAACCCTCCGGTGAACTGGAGTACCCCCAGGATGATCAGTACCCAGCCCAGGGTGTTGAGGTTCGTGAGGATGAAACGCTGGTCGTTGACGAAGACATTCGCGTCGTCCAGCGCGCCGATGCCATAGATGACGTTGATCGTGCCCACAATCAACAGCAGGACTGCGGCGAACACGACCCGACCGGCACCTCTCATTGTTGGACTCCCTTCGTTAGCCAGCCGCCGTCTGTAGGCGGCCGCATGATGCCGAGCGAGGGCTTCGGCCTCGGCGGGCACGATCCTGCATCTCGCAAGCACCGGTCCGCAGGCAGTGAGAAGGAAACGGGCGAATGAGCGTGGCCGGAGAGCCCTGCGTGCTGGTCACGATCCCGATCAGCCACTACTGCGAGAAGGCGCGCTGGGCGCTCGAGCGGTCGGGCATCGCCTACCGGGAACGCGCCCACCTGCAGCTGATCCATTGGTGGTTCGTGCGGCGGGCGGGGGGAGGGAGGACCGTCCCGGTGCTCGTCTGCGGCGATCGGGTGCTGGCCGAGTCAGCCGAGATCGTCGACGAGGCCGACTCGCGCGCGCCGCCGAGCCTGCGGCTCTATCCGGAGGATCCGGGCGGTGGCCGCCGAGGTTCGAGAGCTCGAGCGCGAGTTCGACGCGCGCCTCGGCCCGCACGGGCGGCGGTGGACCTACCACGGCCTGCGCGGTCGCCGCGATCTGGCGCTCGCGTTCGGCTGCACCGGCGTGCCGGCGTGGGAGCGCCGCGTCCTCGTGGTTGGCTATCCGGTGGTCATCCGAGCGATCGACCGTTATCTGGACATCACCCCGGAGTCGGCGGCGGAGTCGGAGGGCGAGGTGCGGGACGTGTTCGAGTCCGTGGCGAGCCGGCTCGCCGACGGAGGGCCCTATCTGTGCGGCGAGCGCTTCACCGCCGCCGACCTGACCTTCGCGGCGCTTGCCGCGTCGGTGCTGATGCCGCCCGAATACGGCGTCCCGCTGCCTCAGCCCGACCAGCTCCCTGCGGCCATGGCGCGAACCGTGCGGGAGCTGCGCGCGCACCCGGCCGGGGCGCACGCCATGAGGATGTTCCGCGAAGAGCGGCGCTGATCAGTCGTCGTGAACGACGACAACCGGGCACGGCGCGTGTCTGAGGACCGCATTCGAGGTGCTGCCCTCGAGCCTGGCGCGGAGCCCCTTCAGGCCCCGCGATCCGACGACGATCGCCGCCACCTCCCGCTTGCGTGCGAGGTCGACGATCGCATCCGCCACGTGGACCTCGTCGGCCACCGCCAGGCCCTTGGCCTGAAGGCCCACCGATTGAGCCAGCTCGGCGCCCTCCTGGGCGGTGCCGCGGGCACGCTGATGGAGCTCCTCCTCGACCTCGCGGGCGCCCTCGACGTCCACCGGGACCGGCGGCATCTCGAGGCCGGCCGTGGGCATCGACGACTCGTAGGCGAGCCCAGGCTCCCATACGGTCACCACCAGCGCCGGCCGGGACGGGAACAGCCCGCCCGCCTCCTGAACGGCTCGGCGCGCCGTGTCCGAGCCGTCGTAGGCGATCAGAACGGGGGCGTCGGCAGCGGCGGTCATTCGCGCGCAGCTTAGCCAAGGCCCGGATGCCCGTGGTGGACGCGCGCGAGCGGCGGCGCTTGGACCTTTAGATCGTTTTCATCGAACCTTTATCCCTTGCAGCGAATCGAACTGCAGACTCCTGTGTTGAAAGTGATGTGCCCATGAACTACCCGTCGCGAGAGAGAGTTGGCCCTGATTGCGGGTTCACCCTGCCCACGGCCCTTGCGCGCCATCCGGTGGTGGTGTGACCCTATGTCGGGATTGTCCGCGAACGTCTCAAACCATTCACGCGGACCTGTCATGGGGACGCCTGCCGAGAGTGCGGACGTCTCATCCTCCGCGCGGCGTGCTATCTTGACTACGTTGGTCGAGAAACTGAGAAAGAGGACTGCCGGACTGCTCGTCACTCGGAGGGGAGCCACTGACACGCGGGGTCTGCGGCCGGGGATCGCCCTGAGCCGCCCCCGGGGTCGCGATACGAACAAAGGAGCGAGGATGGCCGTCATCAGACGAACGCCGCCCGAGATCGTGACTGAGGCCGCCGAGGGCATCGACGAGACGGCGGAGTCCGAGCGCAAGGTGAGAGCCGCGCTCGAACGAAACCGCGTGCTCGGAAGGGGCGTCAGGGTCGGCAAGGCATTCAAGGTCCAAGGGGCCGACGGCACCGCCTGGTACGAGATCACGCTACGTCGGCCCGACCTCGATCGACGTCGAGTGGCGCGACTACGGCCTCGACCGGTGCATGGACGAGATGCTCGCGGGCGGCGGCGAGTTTCCCCGACCCGTGATCGAGCGGCTCGTCTATCACCACGACACGCTCGAGGAGCTCTTCGAAGCCCTCGTCTGAGCCCGGGGGCGGCACCCCCGCCTGAGCGGCCCCTCGCGGCCTACTCGATTCCCGGTACTTGGTTGACGCCCGCCGCCGGACGAAGTAAGTTCGCATACGCCCAAACGGCCCGTTCGTGGCTAGCCTCACGCAGCGGCGACGGTCCCGGTGACAGGGAGGTTGTCCGTGCGTGTGCGTCGCCCCAATCCCAGCCTCGGCAGTTCGCCGACCGTGGGCGCGCGCACCCGGAAGCGGGTGGCGCTTCTGGCGGTGCTCGCGGTGACCGCCTTGGTGCTGTCCTCGGCCGCCGCAGCGTCGGCCACGATCCAGTACGACCGGCAGTTGGCGCTGGGGACCCTCCTCGGCGGCACCCAGTTCCTGCTCCCGAGCCGAGTGGCCGTCGATCCGTCGGGCAACGACTTCGTCGCGGACACGGGAAATAGCCGCATCGAGGAGTTCGACTCCTCGGGGAGCTTCGTCCGGAAATGGGGAGCCGTCGGCACGGGAGACGGACAGTTTCTGGCTGGGGGGCCGATTGGGGTGGCCACCGACTCGTCGGGCAACGTCTACGTGGTCGATAAGCGGGAACAACCGGATTCAGAAGTTCTCGTCCACGGGGCACCTTCCTCAGCAAGTGGGGGGCCGCCGGGACCGGGAATGGCCAGTTCACTTCGCCGCGGGCATCGCCGTCGATGCATCCGGCCACGTCTACGTCGCGGACACGGGCAACAACCGCATCCAGGAGTTCGACTCCTCGAGCACGTTCGTCAGGTCGAATGGGGGAGCGCCGGCACGGATGACGGCCAGTTCGCCTCTTCCGCAGCGCGGTCGGACGTCGACTCCGACGGCAACGTCTACGTGGCCGACACCGGGAACAGCCGGATCCAGAAGTTCGACTCGACGGGCACCTTCATCAGGAAGTGGGGGAGCGTGGGGACGGGCGACGGCCAGTTCGGCCCCACCGTGACTCCCAGCCTCGACCTGGCGGTCGACTCCTCCGACAACGTCGTCGTCGTCGATCCCGGCGAACAACCGGGTCGAGAAGTTCCGGCCGGTCGGCACCTTCATCACCAAGTGGGGGAGCCCTGGGGACAGGCAGCGGCCAGTTCATCATGCCCGCGGGCGTCGCGGTCTCCTCCACCGACAGCGTCTACGTCGTCGACCAGGATGGTCAACAGCCGGGTGGAGGGGTTCCACGAGACGGACGTCACCGCGCCGGACACCTCGCTCGACTCGGGACCCTCCGGCGTCAGCAACGGCGACGTCAGCTTCTCCTTCTCCTCGGCCGAGCCGCAGCTTCTCTCCCCGGCTTCGAATGCCGCCTCGACCCGGCGGAGTGGGAGGCCTGCGGCTCCCCGAAGGCCTACTCGAACCTCTCCGAGGGCTCGCACACCTTCCGAGTGCGGGCGGTCGACGCGGCCGGGAACCCGGATCCGAGCCCGTCCGTCCCGCACCTGGAGCGTCGACCGGACGGCACCCGTAGACGACCCTCGACTCCGCGCCGTCGGGGCCCACCAACGATCCCTCGCCCTCGTTCGTCTTCTCCTCGTCGGAGCCCGGGTCGAGCTTCGAGTGCCGCCTCGACTCGACGCAGCCCGCCGACTGGCAGGGCTGCAACTCGCCCCAGTCCTACGGCGTGCTCGCCGACGGCTCGCACACCTTCGAGGTCCGGGCCACGGATCAAGCCGGCAACACGGATCCCAGCCCCGCCTCGCGGAGCTTCACGGTCGATACGCAGGCTCCAGCGCCGCCCCAGATCACCGCCAGCGACCCGAGCTCCCCCGCGAACCAGAACAGGCCCAAGCTTCGGGGCAGCGCGGAGGCGGGCTCGAAGGTGAGGCTCTACAAGACTGCCGCTTGCACGGGGACCCCGGCGGCCGTCGGCTCGGCGGCCAAGTTCGCCTCCCCGGGTCTTACGGGCTCGGTCGCCAACAACACGACCACCTCGTTCAGGGCCACGGCGCAGGATGCGGCCGGTAACGTCTCGCCGTGCTCAGCCCCCCGCACCTTCGTCGAGGACTCGATGAAGCCCGCGCGGCCCCAGATCACGGCCACCGACCCCGCCTCGCCAGCGAATCAGAACGCGCCCAAGGTGAAGGGCATCGCCGAGGCCGGCTCGCAGGGTGAGGATCTACAAGACCGCCGACTGCACGGGTTCGCCGTTGGCCCAGGGCTCGGCCGCCAAGTTCGCCTCACCCGGCATCGTCGTCTCGGTTCCGGACAACTCGAACACTTCATTCCGGGCCACCGCCCGGGATGCCGCGGGCAACACGTCGCCGTGCTCGGCCGCGCGCTCCTACCTGGAGGACTCGAGGGCTCCCGGCGCCCCGGCGATCAAGAGCGTCAACCCAGTTTCGCCGGCCAACGACAACGATCCGCTGGTCAAGGGCTTCGCCGCCGCCCCGTCGACCGTGCGCATCTACAAGACCGCGAATTGCTCGGGCGCCGCCCGTCGCATCGGGCACCGCCAGCCAGTTCCAGTCCCAGGGGTTGGTGGTCTCGGTGCCCGACGACACCACGACGGCGTTGCGCGCCACCGCGATCGACCCAGCCGGCAACATCTCGCAGTGCTCGGCGAGCTTCTCCTACGTCGAGGATTCCACGCCACCCAAGACGTCGATCGTCTTCGCCCCGCCCCCCACCACGCCCAACCGCAAGCCGACCTTCCGCTTTCAATCGAACGAGCCGGGCTCCACCTTCAGGTGCCGGTTTGATGCCAAGGCGTTCGGTCCCTGTTCGGGCCCCGGGGCCAGCCACAAGCCCTACGTGGCGCTTTCGCTCGGGTCCCACAGCTTCGAGGTCGTGGCCACGGACAGGGCACAGAACACGGATTTGACGCCTGCGCGGCGCGTCTTCACGGTCGTTCCCTGACATCGATGCCTGTTTTCGCCGGCTCCCCGTTGACGCGCGGGAGCCGGGCGCAATAGGGTTGCCCTGGCTCGAGCGATCCAACTGGCACGAGTCCGGAGGAGGAGTGCGCCAGATCGGCGAAGTCGGAGCGCGCGCTCTCGACATCAATCAACTCAAAGGAGAGGGTATGCAAGTACCCCACGACGTATCGAGTAAGCGCTCGAGATGGCCGTCACCAAGCATGGTTGTGGCCGTCGCAGCGCTCGTTCTCGCCGTCTGCGGTGGCGCTTACGCCGCCGGCCAGATCAATGGCGCCAACATCAAGAACAACACGGTGGGCCAGGCGAAGTTCACCCCCAAGACACGGATGAAGCTGAACCACAACGTCGGCGCCAAGTGGGGGATCATCACGCGCAACACGATCGGTTCGGCCGTGGCTGACCTGCGAACCGGGCCCTATGGCTCGTTCGGCGTCACCGGGGGCAGCGCGAAGCCGCCGTTCGGCATCGGCAGCCTCGGCATCCAGGTGTCCGACGACGCGACAACCCAGTCGCCGCCAGCGGAGAAGGCGTCCTACGGCAATGAGGTCGACTTCTTCGGCCAGCAGGTGGCCAACCTGAACCAGGTCGGGTTCCGCGTCTTCCAGACCGGGGAGAACGTGGCGATCAGCCCGAGCAACATGCCCAACATCTCGTTGGAGATCGACCCGAACGTGGGCGCGACGAACTACACGACGATGATCTGGGTGCCCGATCCGGCTCCCGTGACCAACCGCTGGAGCGGCTTCATCAACGCCGCGACCACCGGCGATTGGTATTTCACCGGTACCGCCGGGACGATCACCGGGTGCAACCAGTCCTCGTTCTGCTCGCTCTCGGCCGCCAAGGCAGCCCTGGTCGCGAACCAGAACGGCGACGGTCCGGCGACGATCGACACGGTCGCGGTCACGAAGGGTCGCGACAATGCGTGGGTCGGCGCGGTCGACGGGCTCCGTATCAACAGCAAGACGTACAACTTCGAGCCGTACGGAGTTGAGGAGATCAGCACGCCGTAGCTCGCAATCAAGCATCGCGCGGCGATGTCGCGCGGCGCTGACTACCTACGCGGACGGCCGCCCACCGGGCGGCCGTCTTGCGTTCGGGGTGCGCTTCGGTACGCGAGCGTGAGGTGCCGAGGGGCTCAGCGCTCGCTCAGGGGACGGCCTTCCAGAGCTGCGTGCCATCCGCGGCCCTGAAGGCAGTGAAGAAGAGCTTGCCGGCAACGTTTGTCAGCTGCGCCGGAGACGAGCTCCCGTTCGGCCGGATGTCCCTGACGAGCTTCGTACCCGCCGTGGTCCCATCGGACTTCCACAGCTCGCAGCCGGTCATCTGGCCACAGGCTGAGAAGTAGAGCGTGGGGCCCACGACGGTGAGGGAGGCGGGCGACCCGCTCCCCCCGGCTCCGGGGTAGATGTCGCGGACCAGCACGGTCCCCGCCGGCGTGCCGTTCGTCTTCCGGAGCTCCGTGGCGTGGGTGGCGTCCGTGGCAGAGAAGAAATGCTGGCCGCCAAAGGCCGTCAGGCCGGACGGGCCCGAGTCCGCGCTGCCGGGATTGATGTCCTTGAACAGCTGTGTACCGGGCTCGGTGCCGTCGGACGTCCAGAGCTCCCGGCCGGCGGTCGGCTCGAAGGTCGTGAAGAAGAGCGTGCCGCCGATGTCCGTGAATGGCTCGGTGCCGATGAACGAATCCCCGCTGGGGTTGATGTCCTCGACGAGCGTCGTCCCGGTCTCGGTTCCATTGGACTTCCAGAGCTCTCTGCCGACGGTCGGATCGGAGGCAGAGAAGAAGAGCTCGCCGCCGACATCCGTGAGGTTTTCGGGGAACGAGTCCTCAGTCCCGGGGTTGATGTCCTTGACCAGCTGGGTCCCCGCCGTGGTCCCGTTGGACGTCCAGAGCTCTCTGCCGTTCACGCCGTCATCCGCCTGGAAGTAGAGCGTGCCGTCGACGCCTCTGAGATTTAACGGGTGCGAGCCCGCACCCTCGAACTCGCTCCCCGGCCAGATGTCCTTGACCAGCTTCGTTCCCGCGGCGGTGCCGTCCGTCTTCCAGAGCTCCTGGCCGTTGGCGAGGTCCTGGGCGCCGTAGAAGAGCTTGTCGCCGACCTTGGTGAAGTAGAACCCGTCCCCGCTGCACGGCGCCGATCCTCCCTCGCCGAAAGGGCAGTCCCCGGGGAAGATGTCCTTGACCAGCTTCGTCCCCGCCGCCGTTCCGTCGGTCTTCCAGAGCTCACGGCCGTGGTTCGGGGAGCTGGCCGTGAACAGGACCACTCCGCCGAGCCTCGTCAGATGGTCGGGATCCGAGCTCGGTGGGCCCGGGTAGATGTCCTTGACCAGCTTCGTTCCCGCAGCCGTTCCGTCGGACTTCCACAGCTCGCGGCCATGGCCCTGGCCGTTCGGGGCGTCCCTTACCGTGAACAGGAGCTTGTTGGAAAGGCCGATGAGGCTCTGGGGGGCGGAGCTGCCCGAGCCGGGACCGATGGCCTTCACCAGGCTCACCGTGGCGGCGGAAGCCGGTGCAGCGAGGGCCAGCGCCCCGATCAGGACGGCGGAGAGTGCCAGCGCCAGTCGGCCATGCCCAGCTCGTGTTCGTCCTTGAACGTCCGACACCACGAAAGCACCCTCTCACATCCCACCCCGTCGTGCGCGTCAGGACGACGAGGGTGAAAAGGCAGATGACGAGATGATGAAAGACGGATGAAAGGCGGTCGCACCCAGCCACGGTTCCGTGGGTACCTGGGCTAGGCTCGCGCACATGGTGGGAAAGATGGTCCTCCGCGCGGCTCTGGCCGCGGCATCCGTGTCGGCGGTCGGCTTTGCCGCCTACGCGCTCGCCGGGCCGGCGAGCGACGCGAGGATCGAGGTGACTCGAATCTCCGCGGACCTCGGGCTCGACGGGGGGTTCGCAAGGTGCCCTGCCGGCACTCGAGCCGTGGGAGGCGGCGTGATCGACGTGGGCGGCGGGTCCGTGTTCGTGTCGGCCAGCGGCCCGCTTGACGGCACCGACACCGCTGCGCTCAGGCCGTCGACAGGCGTGGCGAACACCAAGGACGGCGACCTCGCGAAGCAGTGGTACGCGGGGGTCTCCAACGCACGCTCTCGGGTGGTCGACGTGAAGGTGCTCGCGCTGTGCTCACGTGCTTCGGACGCGAGGATCCAGGCGACGAGCTTCCACGTGGGTGGGCGGCGCACCGGCCACGCATCGGCCAAGTGCGGGGCCGGCAAGAGGGTCGTGGGCGGCGGGATGGTCCAGGCCAACTACCCGGACAACCGGCTCCTGGCCAGCGGTCCGCTCGACGCATCCGGGTCGCCGGCGAACACCGGCGACGGCGATGTCGCGAAGCGCTGGTACGTCGCGGTTCATAACCTGCCCTCCAAGCGGGTCCTCTTCAAGGTCTTCGCCCTCTGCTCAGCGGATTCCCACGCGAAGATCGAGTCGACCCGTTTCTCGGTGGCCCGGCAGAGCACGGGCGGGGCCCGCGCGAGGTGCGCGGCCAACAAGCGGGCTCTCGGCGGCGGGATCATCGGGACCGGCCCGCAGGAGTTCCTGAGGGTCCTGGACAGCGCCCCACTCGACGGGTCCGGGTCGGCGGCGAGCACGAGCAAGGGCGACGTGGCGAAGCAGTGGCACGCCTCGATTAAGAACCGCAACCCCGCCCGCAGGCAGTTCAAGGTGCTCGCGATCTGCGAGCCGGCCTAGTGGCTGACGGAGTTCGCTCCCCCGATTAGGGGCTCGCATGGGCGGCGCCGTGGAGGTGCGCCCGACCGCGGGGCGGGGCGTGCGTGACCCGTTTCGTTTACCTCCTACCTGCCTGGGTAAACGAAGTCCGACAAGCTCAACGTTCTCGAGGAAAGGAACCCTCAAATGCCCCAGCGCACGAAGGATTCGCCGACAAGAGGGGGCGCACGATCGAATGCGGGCTCCGCACGTCGGTCCGGCTCAAGATCCACTCGGTCCCCCAACGGAAGCTCGGGCGCCGCTCGCTCAAGCCGTCGTCAGCCGAGCCAGCGCAGCAACGGTTCGCGCTCTACTGCGCGAAAGCGCCCCGCGCGCTCGAAGCGTCCCGCTCGCTCATCGGCGCCACGCGGATCCGCCCGGCGTCGCTCGACCGCCAAGAGCTCTGGGCGAAATCCAGTTGACACTGCCATGGGCACGGCCAGGGAAGGCGTCCAGAATGCCGGCAGCGCCCTGGGCAACGCGGCCGAGAAGGCGAAGGTCCCTGCGCTCGCCGTCGGCGCCGGCCTTGCCGGGCTGGCCGGAGGCGTTGCGCTCGCAAGCCGCAACTCGCGCAAGAGGGTCCTGGGCGTGCCGGTGACCACGCGGGGGAGGCGTTCGCTGAGCAAGAACCTGGCTGAAGCGACCAAGAACGCTCGCAGTCTCGGCGAGGGAATGGGCTCGCTCGCCTCGGAAGTACGCACGATTCGGCAAGGGGTTGCCGGCGGTGGCGTGGACCAGAGTGGAAGCAAGCCCGAGACTCGGCGCTCGCCGATCGAGGTCGTGCTCCAGGGTTTGACCAAGCGACGCTAACCGGCAAATCGCATACCTGCTATCGGCGTGGGGAGCTTGACCAGGGCGCGAACCCCCGTGTAGGTTCGCCCATTCTTCGAGGGGCGCCGCGCCGGCCCGACGATGGTGAAGCTGGAGGGCTCGCGCAGCCATGAGAAGCTTCAGACGAGCTCATTGAAGATCGGAGGGTGATTGTCCCTTGACGAGCTGGCCGGCACTTTCCTACGAGCCCTGGAGCGCGACCTGCGACACGCTCCACGCCCACACCCAGATCCTCGGCAAGCTGGCCGTTGAGCTCGCTCCGCCCGAGCCGCAACTTCAGCACGCTGCCCTCCGTCTCACGCCGCGCGGTTGGGAGACGCATACGCTGCCGGCGCCAGATGGCTCGGGGGCGATCGTTGCCGGACTCGATCTGCGCACCCACGAAGCGCTGATTGAGCACAGCGACGGGCGCGAGACGCGGATTGCCCTGACGCCGCACCGGCCGGTGGCCGAGGTGACGGTGGAGGTGCTGGAGGCCGTGGATCGGTTGGGTGGAAAGGTGGAGATCAACCCGATGCCCCAAGAGGTTCCGTGGGACATCCCGCTCGACGAGGACCACGAGCACTCCACCTACGAATCCGATCAGGTCGATCCCTACTTGGCCGCCGCTACGCAGGCCGCGCTCGTGCTCGCCGAGTTCCGTGCGCCGTATCGCGGCCGCTCGACGCCGGTCAATGCCTGGTGGGGCACGTTCGACCTGGCCGTCGGATTCTTCTCCGGCAAACCGGCCGATCCCCCATCCGACGACTTCATCATGCGCAACGCCGCCGACGTCGAGCAGATCGGGATCGGCTGGTGGCCGGGCGACCGGAATTACCACCAGGCAGCCTTCTTTGCCTTGGCCTATCCACCGCCAGATGGCTTTTCCGAAGCGGAGCTCGAGCCGGACGCCGCCCGCTGGGATCCGGAGCTTGGAGAGTTCGTGCTGGATTGGGAGGACATCCGATCAGAGAGCGATCCGCGCGGGTTGGCCCTCGAGTTCGCCCACTCGGCCTTTCAACACGCTTGCGCCGTCTGCGGGTGGGATCCGCTCCTCGCCGCCAGCGCAAAGGGCGCTCCGCCTCCGGTCCGCTGATCTCTTCGGGCGCTTCGGAGCTCACCCGTATTGTCTGGCGTATGAGCGCAGAGACCTCCGACACCCTGCCTGCTGTTGGAGATGAGGACCACGTCACCGGCTCCGATGCGCCCGACCTGACCTTGGTCGAGTACGGGGACTTCGGGTGTCCGTTCTGCTTCGCGGCCAGCGTCCCGGTGAAGGCCCTGTTGGATCGATTCGCTTCCCTTCGACTCGTCTGGCGACACTTTCCCGACGCCGAGCTGCATCCTGGGGCGGACCTGGCCGCCGAGCTCTCCGAGCTCGCCGCTGTTCATGGAAGGTTCTGGGAGGCGCATTCCCTGCTCCTCGCCGGGCGCGAGCGATTTTCTCTCGAGGACCTTCTCTCCGTGGCGCAGCGGCTCGACCTGGACCCGGACGAGGCCGAAGCGGCTCTCAAAGACCGACGGTTTCGCGAGCGGGTCCTCGCAGATGTCGCCGGGGGAAAGCGGGCCGGGGTCCACGGGACGCCCAGGTTCTTTGTCGACGGAGAGCCGCTCGAGGGGCCTTGGCGCCAACTCGCGCAGATCGTGCCGGCAAAGCTCCCCAAGCCGACCCATTGACAGGCGGAGCTAAGCCAATCGGAGCGGGCGACGCGGAGACCGTCGATCGGGAAGGGGCGTTCCCGCGTCTCGACGACAGCCAGCGAGCACGGTTGCGCGAACTCGGCCGCGTCCGCACTGTCGAAGCCGGCGAGGTGCTCTTCGCCGCCGGCGATGCGAGCAGCGACTTCTTCGTCATCGAGTCAGGAGCGGTGACCATCGTCCAGGGTCTGGGTGCGGAGAACCGAGTCATCGCGGTTCACGGTCACCACCGCTTCCTCGGCGAACTTGGTCTTCTCACAGGGCAGCGGCTCTACCTGTCCGGGGTCGTCCGCGATCCGGGGGAGGTGATTCAGGTTCCCCTTGACGACCTACGGCGGATTGTCACCGAGGACAAGACGTTGAGCGACGTGATCCTCGGCGCCTTCATGGCCCGGCGATCGATCCTGATCGACGTCGGCGCAGGGATCAAGCTGATCGGCTCGAGGTTTTCCCCTGAGTCCCGCCGCCTTCGTGAATTCCTGGCCCGCAATCGCATGCCCCACCAGTGGGTCGACCTCGAGCAGGACGAGGAAGCCGAAGCCCTGCTCCATGGCCTTGGCATCCAGCCCGAGGAGACGCCGGTGGTAATTGGCAGCGACGGGGAAATCCTTCGCAATCCGAGCAACGCCGAGCTGGGGAGGGCGATCGGCCTCGGCTCGCCCGGGGCGTCCCCGCCGCTGTGTGACGTGGTCGTGGTTGGGGCCGGGCCGGCGGGCCTCGCCGCGTCGCTGTATGCCGCATCGGAGGGGCTCGACGTCCAGTGCGTCGAGGCGGTCGCGTCGGGCGGTCAGGCCGGCACGTCGGCCCGGATCGAGAACTACCTCGGCTTTCCAGCCGGGGTGTCGGGGAGCGAGCTGGCCCAGAGGGCTGGAGTCCAGGCGCTCAAGTTCGGCTCGCGCCTCGCCGTGCCGGCGGCAGCCATCTCGTTGGCAAGCACGCCCGGGCGGCACGAGATCAAGCTGTCGAACGGCGACATAGCCACCGGACGCACGGTGGTCATCGCCAGCGGGGCCCAGTACCGCCGCCTCGACGTGTCTCGGCTGGATGAGTTCGAGGGCGGCGGGATCTACTACGCGGCCACCCAGGCCGAGGGGCAGCTGTGTAGCGGCGATCCCGTGGTGATCGTCGGCGGAGGGAACTCGGCCGGCCAGGCGGCGATGTTCCTCTCGCAGAGCACCGCTGGCTGCCGGATCCTGATCCGCGGCGACAACCTCGCCAAGTCGATGTCCCGCTACCTCGTCGACCAGATCGAGCGCAACGAGTCGATCGAGGTCATCAAGCATTCCGAGGTGGTCGAGCTCGGCGGCGATCGCGAGCTGGAGACGGTGACGATCGCCGACAACCGCTCGCACGAACGCACCGAGTTGAGGGCACGGGCGCTTTTCGTCTTCATCGGTGCCTCGCCGCATACCGAGTGGCTCGAGGGCCAGCTGGCCACCGACGGCGCAGGGTTTCTTCTCACCGGGCGCGACGTCCAGAGCCAAGATCTCGCCGAGTACAACGGGGACCAGCCCATGTTCCTGGAGACCAGCCGTCCCGGGATCTTCGCCGCTGGCGACGTTCATTCGGGCTCGATCAAACGCGTGGCATCGGCCGTCGGCGAGGGCTCGATGTCGGTCAAATTGATCCATTCGCGGCTGGCCAATGGTTGATTGAAAGGAGCCTCAAAATGACCTCATGCACCCATCTCGCTCACGTTCGGATCACGGAGCTCCCCGACTCCGTCGAGGGCTGCGAGGAATGCCTGGCGAGCGGTGGCCAGTGGCTGCATCTGCGGATCTGCCTTGAATGCGGCAAGGTCGGGTGCTGCGACGACTCACCCCAGCGGCACGCCAGCGCGCATGCCGAAACCACCGGCCATCCGCTGATCCGCTCACTCGAGCCGGGAGAGGACTGGTCGTGGTGCTTCGTGGATGAGGTGCCGTTGTTGATCGCGGACATACACGGCGAGACCCGCATCCCACCCTCGCCCCTGGGATGAAGTGAGGCGGTTTTCGCAAGTCTGAGCAGGTCGAATCCGTGTTGTTAAGCGGAATGCGCTGTGCCGCGTCCAGTTTCGCGCTGTTTGTGGCGGTCGTGCTTTCGATCCTCGCCACGGGAACCCCTGGGGCCGCGCTCGCGCACGAGGAGGCCACGAGCACCGTCCAAGGCCACATCGAGGAGGATTCCGTTGCGCACGACCCGGCCGAGGAACGGCGGCTCGAGCGGCGCACCAGCGCGGCAACCGCCGCGGACGCCGAGGCGGCAGCCGCCGCGGTGACCGGCAACGAGCACCAGGTGGGCCAGTGGGGCCCTGTCGTCGACTGGCCGGTGGTGGCCGTCCACGTGGCGCTGCTCGAGAACGGGAAGGTGCTCGCGTACGACTCGGTGGGGGACAACGCAACCGAGACCTACCCGGTCCACGACCACACCCGCGCCACGGTCTGGGACCCCGCCACCGGCACGCAGACGCCGGTGAATGTCACCACGGGCTACAACGTCTTCTGCAGCGGCCTGGCCCACCTAATGGATGGGTCCGTGTTCCTGGCCGGGGGGAACAAGAACGCGCAGCTCGAGGGCATCGTCCAGACGCACATCTTCAATCCGCACACCAACACGTGGAGCCTCGGGCCGAACATGGCGGCCGGCCGCTGGTACCCGAGCGTCACCCCTCTGCGCAACGGTGAGATGCTGATCACGGAGGGCGGGCCCGACATGCCGGAGGTGCGCAAGACCGACGGCGGCTTGCGCCCGCTCAACACAGCCTCGCTCAACCTGCCTCTGTACCCGTGGATCGACGTTGCGCCCGACGGCCGCGCCTTCTACTCCGGCCCGGACCAGACGATGCGGAGCCTGAACACCGACGGAGGAGGCTCGTGGCAGACCTTCGGCCAGCGCGACACGCTGAACCGCGACTACGGCAGCCACGCGTTCTTCGACGTGGGCAAGATCCTCGTCGCAGGCGGAGCCTCCTCGAGCAAGGATGCCCGCGTCATCGACCTGAACGGGGCGGCGCCGCAGGTATCGGCGACGGCGCCGATGGCGAATGGCCGCCGGCAGCACAACCTCACCGTGCTGGCCAACGGCACGGTGCTCGCCACCGGCGGCAATTCATCCGGGGCCGGGCTGGTGGACCTGGACAACGGCGTGTACCCGGCCGAGCTCTGGAATCCCGGCACCGGCCAGTGGCGCACGCTCGCCGCGATGCAGGTGACCCGCCAGTACCACTCCACCGCGCTCCTCCTACCCGACGGGCGCGTGCTGTCCGGAGGGGGCGGCATCTGCGGCACCTGCGACGAGGTGGGCTACCTGGCGAAGAACGCCGAGGTGTTCTCCCCGCCCTACCTGTTCAAGAAGGACGGGTCAGGCGAGCTCGCCCCGCGACCCGAGATCACCTCCGCCCCCGACGACATGACATACAACGCGCCGTTTGAGTTCTCCGTCCCGAACGCGGCTTCGATCAGGAAGGTGGCCCTGGTCCGGCTGGGTGCAGTCACGCACTCGGTGAACATGGAGCAGCGCTATGTGCCGCTCTCGTTCACTGCCGATGGCGGAGCGATCAACGCCACCGCCCCGGCCAACGCCAACGTCGCACCGCCGGGCATCTACATGCTCTTCGTGATCAACGCGAACGGCGTTCCGTCGGTGGCGAGGATGATGCGGGTCGGCAGCGAGCCGACCACGGCGATAACCGGCGGTCCAAGCGCCCAGACCAACGACCCAACGCCGACCTTCACGTTCTCCTCCCAGCCCGGGGCGAGCTTCGAGTGCAGGCTCGACTCGGGCTCCTATGCCCCCTGCGGATCGCCGAAGACCACCGCCCACCTCGCCGACGGCCCCCACACCTTCTCCGTCCGCGCCATTAATGCGGCCGGGAGCGTCGACCCGACGCCGGCCTCCCGCACTTTCACCGTCAAGACCGCTGCGGTCAGCGTCTCCGGCTCGACCCTCACGGTCACGGCGGCGCCGGGGGCCAAGGACAATCTGCGCGATCACCCGTCCCTCCGCCTCGACCCTCAGGGTCACGGACCTCGCCGGCGGCGGCTACGCGGGCTCGGGCGTTCACACGGGCGCGGGATGCACCCGAAGACGGCGAGGGCACCGCAAACTGCAACGCGGCCGGGATCACGCTGATCCGGGTCATGGCCGCGGACCAGATCGACAAGGTGGTCAACTCGACGGCGGTCAAGAGCTCGATCAGCGGAGGGGGGGCGAACGACATCCTGACAGGGGGATCCGCCGACGACATCCTGACCGGGGGAACGGGTGCCGACCGGTTCAAGGGAATGGACGGAAACGATCAGCTCTTCGCCCGTGACGGCACCTCCGACAGTCGAACGATCGACTGGGGCACGGCCGGGCACCGCCGACAAGGCCGACCTCGACTTGCTCCCCAAGGACCCCAACTCCGTGGTCACCGGCTGCGAGACCAAGACGCGGCACTGAGGGCTGCCGCTACTCCGCAAGCCCGGCGGCTTCGACGGCTTCGTCCCTGTTTCGGAAGGCCTGCTCTCGCACCACCCGCCCGTCCTTGATCGTGAACAGGAATGCGAACCGATCTCCATCCATGGCGATCTGGCTCGCCGGCCCCACTCCCTTGACCTCAGCGACCGCGACCACCTGGTCTCCGGAGTCGATCAACTCGACGGGGTCAATCGCATACCCGGACAGCGTCTTCTGGTTCTCCTCGTAGATCAGGCGTATGGCCTCCTTGCCGCGGCGGGTCCCCAAGAGGAGCGTCTCGAACACCACGTCGGGGTCATAGACCTCGACTAGAGCATCGAGGTCACCACGGTTGTGCGCCGCGAAGCCCGCTCTGATCAGCTCCAGGTTCTCGTGCGACATCGCCCGCAGTATCTCGCAGGCCCATGGGGTGGGTGCCGAGGTTTAGCCTTCTCACCGATGACTGGCTCACGGGGATGGCGATACGCCGCGGCGGCATTCTGGATCGCAAACGGCCTCAACCACTTCCGGGCCCCGAGGTTCTACGAGGCGATAGTGCCGCCGCCGTTCGAGCCGTGGAAGGGCGAGGTCAACGTAGCCTCGGGCGCGGCCGAGCTGGTCGGCGGGCTGGCGGTGCTGCCCGAACGTACGCGCCAGGCCGCTCGCTGGTGGCTGTTGGCGACACTCCTTGCGATCTACTGGGCCAACGTCCACATGGCATTACGGCCCGACAAGTTCCCGCGCATTCAGCCGGCGCTCCTGTACGCGCGCCTGCCCGTGCAGGGCCTGTTCGCCTGGCTCACGTGGCGTGGGACGCAATAGCGCTGGTCGGAGCAGAGCAGTGCATCCTCCACAGCGCCCTGGTGCGAGCCGCTAGCCGGCGGTCAGGCGCTGACAG
>CAVWWY010000002.1:0-176883 GCA_963758865.1 uncultured bacterium
AACCGCCTGGTCCCGAACCCGCCGCGAAGGGGTTCGCGTCGAGGACCGGCGGACGCTTAGGTGCGCCGACAGCGACGGAACCGAGCTCTATGCGCTGCACAACTTCTACCGAAAGCCCTGGCTGGTCAGGACCCGCAGCAACCCCTACTCGAGACTGATGACCCGGGTGCTGCTGGAGTCGGACGTTCAGATCCGGCTCGACCGCTCCGAGCTGCCGCTTCGGCTACGCGACGGAATGGCGGCGACCCTCGCGCGCCTCGCGGTCGACGTCGGCATCGGCGTGCCTGCCTACGTCCATCGGCGAACTAGCCCTGGGCCGCGCGGGCGCAAGGGCTGGGCAGACCCGACCTGGTCGAGAGAGCCGCGGGTCCGAGCCCGACCCGCGCTAGGAGAGCTCCGGAGTGTCGCCGCCCCGGTAGGCACCGACAACCTCGGTGAAAGGCCCCTCGAGATCAACTCTGCCGTCGGCGAGCCACATGGCCCGCGGGCAGATGCGCTGAAGCGCTCGCGTGGTCGTGGCCGGCGGCGACGACGACCCCGCCCTCGCTCGCGGAGGTCGCGCGCGAAGTTCTCGACGATCTTGCGGAACTCGTGGTCGAGCGCCTCGAAGATCTCGTCGAGCAGCAGGACGTCGGTCGAGACGCTCTGGATAGACCGACAGGTGGAGACGCGCCCGCATCCCCTGCGAATAGGTGTGAATCGTGCGCTCGAATGCGTCGCCGAGCCTCGATCGCTCCTTGATCTCGTCGATCCGCGCTCGCGTCTCATCGATCGAGAGCCCGACCAGGACGCCGAGAAGCAGTGAATTCTCGCGGCCGGTGAGCAGACTCTCCAGACCGACCGAGATCGCCAAATAGCGAGCCGATCCGTCCTCGGGCGCCGTGACTCTTCCCCCTCGTCGGCCTCGAGAACGCCTGCAAGGAGGCGAAGGCAGGGTCGTCTTGCCTGATCCCGTCGGCCCCACGAGGGCGAGCCCGGCGCCGGACTCGAGGTGCAGGTCGACGACCCGCAGGCCCCAGGTGCGCTTCGTCGCCGAATGCGAGCAAGCAACGGGGACAGGACCCGGCTCGGCGGTCGAAGTCGAACCGTACGCCGACCTGGTTGGACGATCACCTCCGCGTCAACCTGGCGGCCCTCCGCGCGAGCGGCCTCGACCGTGACGCTCATCAGCCGATCAGCTTCGCGAACGACGACTGCTCGCGACGGTAGACCGGCACGACCAGGAGCAGGAGTGCGATCGCGAACGCCAGCGGGCCCGAGAATCTGCCAGGCCGGTGGGGAGTGGCCGTAGAGCAGAGCGTCGCGGTAGAGCTCGAACAGCCCCGTGAGCGGGTTGAACGGCATCACGTCGCGGGCGGTGCCGGTTATCTGACTCAGCGTTATCAACCCGGGGGCGAGGAAGAAGAGAGTCCTGACCACCGATACGGCGAAGGGGACCAGCTCCGGGTACCACAGGCCGAACAGGGCCGACGGATAGGAAGATGGACAAGGGTAAGCACCACCGTGAGGAGGATCGCGACCGGAAAGCCACAGCGCCGCGGTCGTGGGCGCGACACCGTAGACCGCCATCATGATCGGAAGCATCACGAGGCTGGCGCTGAACGCGATCGACTCGGTCACGATCGCGGAAAACGGGATCAGGATCCGCGGGAACGACATGTTCAGGACGATCGATCCCCGCCTCAGCACCGATTGCATCGAGGTGACCGACCCAACCATGACGAGCTGGAACGGCACAATCGCACAGACCAGGACGAGCCCCGTGGCGTCGCTGCCCTTTTGCAGTACGACCGCGATCAAGACCAGATAGACACCGAGCGCCGCGAACGGGTCCAGGAACCACTTGACGGCGCGCATGCCGCCGCGCCCGTAGGGTTCCCAGGTCGGAGACCGCGAGAACCAGGAGAACCTCGCCGGGACGGCGACTCCTCTCGAGAAGGGCATGAAGAGCGGCCGTCACCTGGGGAATCGGTCCTTTTGGGACGGTCAGGAAACCAGGTCCACGTCGCCGAGCCGCTCGGCCAGCGGACCCTCCTCGAGGTACTCGGCCCTGGTGTTGACCGACCAGACGTCGTGGCTGGCACCGTCGGTGTGGTTCAAGGTCGCGAGGATGGCGGTCCACATCGAGTGATCCTGGTTGTTGTAGCGGGGCGTGGACTCTCGCGCGACGCAGACGGGAGTCCCGTGGGCCCTGCGCCGAAAACAGCAACCCCCAAGCCGTTGCTTCCACTTTCTCCCCAATCCGACAGGCCTGGCAGTGTAACCGGGGCCGCCGGCCCTGGACAGCGGTGAGCCTCCCCCTCGGCCGCCGGATGGGCGTGGTGACGATCTGTTGAGGTCGATCTCGCAGGTCCCCCCAAGCTCGGCCCTGGTGGGCCCCGGCATACCGCGCGGTGATGACCGCCGCCGCGCCCTGCCTCACTGGTCGACCGACCGGGGCTCGAGGGCTTCGCGGAGGGCGCGGAGGAGCGAGTGCCGGTAGACCTGGCGCGCTAGAGGTAGGTCTCGGGCTCAGACGTTTCGTGCTTCGGAGAGTCGAAAGGCTCGACTGGCCGCTCAGGCTTCTCGAGCACCGTGAGCTGCGGATACCGATGCACCGAGGCGATGTGCTGATGAACGGGGGCGACCGGGGCGATCTCGTACACATCGCTCAACCGCCGGGTCATCCCATCAACGAAGGAGTGGAACTGGTGATGAGAGGAGAGCACGTCTTCGAAGATATAGACGCCGCCCATCGCCATATGGGGAAGAAGGCAGCGAGGCTCGTTATCTGCTGGTGGGCCTGGTGTCCGCCGTCATCGATCACGACATCGATGCGCGGGACCTTCGCGACGAATCGTTCCCAGAAGCCGGGATCGGCTTGGTCGCCGATGAACACGCGGATGCCTTCCTGCTCGTGGGCGAGGCAGGCCGGATCGATGTCGATCCCGTAGACCTGGCAGCCCTGACCGAAGGCGGAGCGCCACATCGGCAGACTGCCGCCGCTGTAGATCCCGATCTCGACTACGTGCACCTCGTGGTCGACGAACTTGGACAGGTGGCGATGGTAGATCGGGAAGTAGTGTCGCCACTTCCAGACTCCGGGGCCTTCCGTGACCGCATCGAAGTACGCCTCGAAAGGGTTGCTCCCGTTGCCATGGACGACCGCAGGGGCTCCGGGCTCGGCCGGCAGCCCGTCGGCGAATCGAAGTCCCTCGCGCATGTTGCGGAGAGTGGCGAGCCCGAGCCTGATCGTTGTAGGACACCTGGCGGGGTAGGAAGCGCCGCCAGCCTTGCCGTCTCCCGGACACCGGGCGACACCCTAACGCGTCCCTCATCCCCCTTCGTCGTTGCGGCGCAGGCTCAGCGAAGCAGGACCCGGTCGACGAGCTCCGCGCCGCGCCGCGCGCCGTCGTTGCTTTGGCTCCAGTCCGCGAGCGCGCGGGCGCGGGAGGCGAAGCGGGCGTCGGCAAGGACCCGTCTCACCGCCACGCGCAGCGAGCGCGTGCCGAATACTCCCCGTGGGAGGGTCAGGCCGACGCCCGCCCACGCCACCCGGGCGCCGTTCTCGCCCATGTCGCCGCCGGCCGGACGGACGATCACCGGGACGCCGGCTGACAGCGCCATCGCCAACGTCCCCAGGCCTCCGTTGCACACGACGAGCGATGCGCTGGGCATCAGCCGCGAATACGAGGCCCAGCTCACGACCTTCGCGTTGGCAGGCGTCGGCCCGGCCCAGCTCCGGTCCTTCCCGGCGAGCACGGCCAGCACGCGGACCGGCTCGTCCGCGAGCGCTTCGAGCGTCGTTCGAACCAGCTCGAGTCCCTGGTCCTGTGCCGTGCTGCCGGCCGCCACCACCAGCGGCTCATCACCCTCCGGAAGCTCGGCGTCCTGATGGGACAGCTCGAAGAGCATCGGTCCGGTGACGTGGACCTGCGGTGGCCAGCGGCGGGGGTACTCGAGCTGTGGAAAGTTCGCGACCAGCGCGAGCTCGTCGCTGATCGATCCGTAGAGACGTTGAAGCGGCCGCAGTCCGAGCTCCGCCCGGGCGGCGTTCAGCTCGCGACGCTGTCTTACGGCTCGGCGTGCGAACCATGGCCTTGCCGCTCGCCAGGCGACGGCGCCGAGCGGCGTCCGAGGCGGAAGGAGCCCGACCATGAAGTAGGGAAGCCCGGGTTCGTTGACGGGGTATGGATGATGGATGGTGGTCGCGCGGGGAACGCCGTCGAGCTCGGCCGCCAGCGCCGCCGGCAGGGTGAAGACGTCATTGATCACCACTGCCGGACGAACCTCGCGGGCGACACCTTGAAACGAGCGGGCGCACTCCGGCAAGGTGGGGGCGGGCGGCATCCCAGGCCGCGAGGCCGGAAAGGCGATGTACTCGGGTGCCGCTACGAACTGAAATCCGAGGTCCTCGACCGCACCCCGCCAGCGTTCCCAGGTCTCGAACCAGATCTCGTGGCCGCGCTCATTCAGAGCGCGGGCCAGGGCCATGGCTGGAAACACGTGTCCGGGCGCCCCGAAGGCGCTGACGAGGGCTCTCGGCCGTCGCCTCACGGGGCGTCTCATCTCCGCTTACGTGCCGGTCAGGAAACCAGGTCCACGTCGCCGAGCCGCTCGGCCAGCGGACCCTCCTCGAGGTACTCGGCCCTGGTGTTGACCGACCAGACGTCGTGGCTGGCGCCGTCGGTGTGGTTCAAGGTCGCGAGGATGGCGGTCCACATCGAGTGGTCCTGGTTGTTGTAGCGGTGCAGGCCGTTGCGTCCGAACGTCCGCAGGTTCTCGAAGTGCTCGAGATAGCCGCGGATGGTTGCGACCGCCTCCCGATACCGAGCGTCGTACATCGGATAGGCCTTCGGCACCCTGACCTTGACGCCGTTGAACACCTGGTCGGGATCGAGGATGCCGATCGTCGCCAGGTCCTTCTTGGCGAGCTCGACCGCGTCGGAGTCCGACATCGTCCAGATGTCGTCGTCGTCGAAGCAGAAGTACTCGACCCCAAGGCAGGTGCTGCCGGCGCGGACCATGTCCGGGCTCCAGGCGCCAAAGTTCTGCACCCGGCCAGCCTGCGTGCGCGAATCGTGAAGGTAGATCCAGTTGTCGGGGAACGGCTCGGCCTCGTGGGTCATCAGCGCGACCAGGCACAGGTTCCGGTAGCGCAACCTCGCCGCCGCCATCTGGACCTCCACCGGGGCGGGAGGGTCCAGGCACTCGATCAGCTCGCGGAGGGCGATGCTGGACATCACCGCGTCGACGGGGTAGTCGCGCTCCTCGCCGTCGGTCTGCAGGGTCACGCTCTCGACCCTCCCGCTCTCGTGGCGGACCCGGACGCAGCGATGGTTGAGCCGCACGGGGATGCCCTCGTTCTCGACCCAGTCGCTGAACGCCTCCCACATCTGGCCGGGGCCGAGCCTCGGGTAGAGGAATTCCTCGATCAGCGTGGTGGCGTGATTGCGGCGCAGACCGAGAATCCCCAGCACGGCCTGCCAGAGGCTGAACTCCTGGATCCGCTGCGCCGCCCACTCCGAGCGCACCTCCGAGCCGGGGATGCCCCACACCTTGTGGGTGTAGGACTTGAAGAAGGCGTCGTAGAGCCGTCGCCCGAAGCGACGCACGACCCACTCCTCGAACGTCTGTGGCCTCAGGTGGCGCAGGCGCCGGCGCCAGTAGAAGAAGGACACCGCGCAGCGAAATGACTCCACCACGCCGAGGCCCCGGACCACGTCCTCTGCGCGAAGGGGATAGTTGAAGAACCGGTTGCCGTAGTAGATGCGGGACAGGCGTGGCCGGGTGAGGAGCTCCGTGCCCAGCATCTGCTCCCACAGGCGACGCACCGGGTCGAGCTTGGTGTAGAAGCGATGGCCCCCGAGGTCGAAGCGGTAGCCCTGGAACTCGATCGTCTTCGCGATGCCGCCAACGGTCCCGTCGGCCTCGAGCACCGTCGCGGAATGGCCTCGGCGCGCGAGCGTCCAAGCGGAGGTAAGGCCGGCGGGCCCTGCGCCGAGAACGGCGACCCCCAAGCCGTTGCTTTCCCTGTCTCCCCAATCCGGCAGGCCTGGGAGTGTATCCGGGAATCCCCGATCCTGGCTACGCGGCCAAATCGGATTAGTTCGGCTCTCGGGGACGGGCGGCGCCCGCGGAGCCGGAGCCCTGGACGATGACCACCTGACCCGTCTTGGGCGCGGGGATGCGGGTCGGTCGCGGGGCGCGATAGACGCGGTACATCACCCTGGGGGTCTCGCCCGAACGAACCAGCTTGAACTTTCGTGGCGCCTTGATCGCAGGCTCTGGGCCTCCGAGCCCCTTGCCCCCGCAACCGGCGCCCGAAAAACACGGGCCGATGTTGTAGTTGGGCACCTGCCTCAGAGAAAGCAGGACCAGATTGCGGGTCAGGATGCGCTCGTTGAGCTGGCCAGGTGATCGTCCGGGAGGTAGAGGCACAGGCCGATGCTCACGAAGTAGCCGGGCCCGACTATGACCCTCTGGCCCCGGGCCGGCCCGAGCGCCGACGCAACGGTGTCCCAGTTGACTCGTCGCGCGGCAGGCGTGGCGGCATTCCAGGTGCTGAGCGCGACGCCGAGCGCCGCGAGCAAGACCACGGCCACCATGCCCAGGCGTCCGATCGACGGGACCGCCAAGGCAATCGAGACGGCGACGGCGAACGGGATCCAGAGCTCGAGGACGTACCGGGTGATCAGGTAGTCGGCGCCCAGGAAGGCCGGCACCACCGCGAGCAGGAAGCCGACCAGCGCCACGCCTCCCGCGAGCGCGAAGGCGTCGCGCGTCAAGGGATCGGCGCGGCGGAGCGCATGGATGACGGCGGCGACGAGCAGCAATCCGACCAGGATCGGCAGGGCCCGCCAGGGCACGCTGAGGCCGACGATGAAGTGCTGCGGGATCGCAACGACCCGGTCGACGCGGTCGAGCTCGCGGATCACGCCGGCCACCTTGTCCTGCTGCTGGTTGATCCCGGCGAGCAGCCCGACCGTGAGGCCCGCGGCCCCGATCCCCGCGCACGCGAGAAGCGTCTTGAGCCGGGGGCCGCGGAGCAGGAGCCATACCGCCTCGGGGGCGATCAGGACGGCGGCGAAGTAGTGGGTCGTGAAGGCGAGGGCGGAGAAGATCGCCCAGCCCCAGAGCCACCTGGGCTCCTCGCGCTGGAGCGCATAGGCGAAGAACATGAACGAGAGGGCCGCCAGGAAGACGAGGAGCGCGTAGGTTCGGACGTCCTGCGAGTACCAGATCAAAAGCGGGCTGGTCGCGGCCAGCGCTGCCGCGTACAGCCCGGCGCGCCGCGAGGCGAGCTCGCGCGCAGCGGCGAAGGCGACGGGAATGGTCGCGGTTCCCAGCAGCGCGGACATCGAGCGGATCACGATCTCGCCGTCTCCGAACGCCTTTCGCCATCCCCAGAGCAGGAGGAGATAGAGGGGAGGCCCCCCCTCGGCGCCGTTGACCGAGTCGAGGACGGTGCTGAGGCTCCCTTGGGTCTCGCTGACCGAGACGTACTCGTCGAGCCAGTAGGAGGGAATGCCAATGGTCGCGAACCTGAGCACGGCGGCGACCAGCACGATCAACACCAGAGCGTGCGACGAAGCGAAGTCGAGCACGGCCGAAACAGGCGCAGCGCGCACCTGATTCCCCGACAGCCGTTGTGGCGGAGTCGCCATTTGCGAGCCACGCAGTATCCCGGGTGGCCGACCCCCCGATTTCGACCACCTCTCCTTTACAGCGATCGGAGCGGTCGGCCGCCGCTCGGACTCGCATCCGCGATGCTTCGGCGATGGATTCGCCCCACGCCCACGATCCGGCAGACGTCGAGCGCGGCTCGCCGGTGCCCCTGCTGACACGGGCCTTAATGGCGGGCAGGGTGCCGAGCGTCGCCGCGCGCCGTGACCGGGCGTCGCGCGCGGTTGCACGCGCACTCGGCTCGACCGCGCTCGGCCTGGGCGGAGGCCGACGAGCGCGCGTGGATCGACCGAATCCAGTCGCGGCGTCGACGAGCTCAAGGCGGACCGGACCGCGGTCTCGCCGGGCTTCGACCCGGGTCGGAGGGAGTCCCCGCGGCATGGTTCGAGGGGACAACGGGCCGATTCCGATCTGGGGGATCGCCGCACGTTCAGCATCCCGGCGACCTGGGGGGTCTTCCTCTTAGGCTGCTTCGTCAGCTTCGCCCAGCTCGTGTCTGGAGCTGGGCGCCGGGCTGGGCCTGTCAGCCGCCTACCAGGCGGCGGCGCTGGAGCTGAACGGGCGGGATCCCTGGTCACCCTCGAGGGGGCCGACGCGTGGGCCGCCGTGGCCAAGGAGGGTCTACGATCTCGGGCTGGCAGGACGGGCGCGCGTCGAGCGGGGAAGATCGACGAGGTGCTTCCACCGCTTGCCGCCGAGCTCGCGCCGATCGACTACGCCTTCCTCGACGCCGACCACAGCGAGGAGGCGACCGTGAAGCACTTCGAATCGTCGTGCCGCATCTCGCGCCCGGGGGGTATCGTGTTGCTCGACGACGTTACGCACTCCGAGGAGATGCGCCGAGCGTGGCAGTCGATCGGCAGGAGCCGGCGTGCATCCGGGCGCCTCGAGCTCGGCCGGATGGGCCTGGTGACGATCGAGTGAAGTCGCTCAGGCTGGTGCCCCCCAGCTCTGCTCTGGCCGGGCCGGCGTATCGTGCCGTGATGGCGAGCGGTGCGGGCCGCCTGGTCGGCCGCCGCGACCGGAGCTCCGCCGCCGTGCGGCGAGCGCTCTGGTCGACGGCGGCGGGCCGGTTCGCCGCCGAGGAGCGCGCCTGGATCGAGCGGGTCGAGGCGCGCCGGGCGGAGCTGGCCAGGAGCGAGGTCGCCCAGTTCGCCCAGTGGGCGAGCATCGCCCCGGTCTGGGGGCAGCTGTTGATGCGCATCGTGAGGGAGCTATCGCCGCGCTCCTGCCTCGAGCTCGGGGCGGGCTTCGGGATCTCCGCCGCCTACCAGGGCGCCGCGCTTGAGCTGAATGGCTCAGGGAGGCTGACGACGATGGAGCGGATTGAAGCGCTCGGAGAGATCGTCACGCAGGGCGTTCATCGTCTCGGCCTGGGTGACCGCGTCGCGCTGCGGGTCGAGTCGGCCGACGATGCCCTCGAAGCGGTGCTCGACCGGATCGGGCCGATCGACTACGCGTTCCTCGATGCCGACCACACGGTCGAGGGGACCGTCGCCCACTTCACGACCCTGCAGGCGCACCTGGCCGGCGGCGCCGTGGTGATCCTCGACGACATCAACTGGACGCACGGGATGCGCAGGGCGTGGGCGGAGATCTCGGGAGGCGAGCGGGTCGCGACCTCGGTGCGGCTTCGCCGCATGGGCATTATCGTCGTCGCGCGGCATGGCGATGGCACGCATGCTGCGCCAATGATGCCCGCCGAGAACGACCATACAGACGGCGACCCGGTCAACGCTCGAGCATCCTGAGGAGGGCGCGGGGCTCGGCATCGCTCCGCGCGCGAAGCGCAACGGCGGGAGTGCTTCATTCACGGCGGGCGTTCGCCTGGGGATGGCGCGCATCGCTTGCACGCTTGGCGCCGCGCCGAGATTCCAGCATCTCGGGCGCTGGCCGCGAACCGCACGCACGATCGCGCTTTGACCGCATCCCGCCCGACGAGCAGCGAGTGGGCCGAGCGGATCGAGGAGCGAAAGCGCGAGCTCGCAGTCGCGAGAGGAGAGTGCCCGTCCCTTCGAGGAGGCCCTGCCCGACCGCCGTCGCGCCACGCGTCCACGGTGGCCTCGATCCCGGCCGTCTGGGGCCTGTTCCTGATGCGGTTGGTCAGGGAACTGCGACCGCAGTCGTGCCTGGAGCTGGGCACCGGGATCGGCGATCTCGACCGGGCTACGAGGCTGCGGCCCTGAAGATGAACGGGGGCGGCAAGCTGATCACGCTCGACGGCTCTCCCGAGTGGGCGGCGATCGCGGAGGAGGGCTGTCTTGTCGCTGGGCCTGGAGGGGGTGGAGTTCGCAGTCGGCCCGATTTCGACGACCCTTCCGGGCGTCCTCGAGCGCTTGGCCCCGGTCGACTACGCGCTGGTCGACGCCGAGCACACCGAGGAGGCGACGATCGGGTACTTCGAGGGCATCGTCCCTCACATGGCGCCACAGGGAGTGATCGTCTTTGACGACATCCCCTGGAGCCGCGAGCTCTGGCGGACGTGGAAGACGGATCGTTCGTGACCATCGCGTGGCCGCGGGATTCGCGCTGGGCCGCATGGGCGCCGTCGTGGTCGCTAGAGGACCAGGCCGACACGGCTCAGTGTGAGGCGGCGGCCCTAGGTGCGCCGGGCCTCGACGTAGACCGTCCCCCCGCGCCGCGACCAGGCCTCGAGCAGCGCTGCGACGATCGCGAGCGGCAGCGCGAGCGCGCCGGCCACAAGGGTGAGCGCTCGCCGCCCTGAGGAGATCGGCACCTGCCGCGCGTCAGGCCGGCGAATCGCGTCGTACAGGTCTGGCCGCCCCGGAAGCGATCCGATGATCCCGTGAAGCCAGCCGAACACCACCTGCCCCCCGCGCAGGTAGCTGACCCGCTGCGGGTTCATCCCCGCCGACCGGAGCCGGGCCAGGAGCGCCGCGGC
This sequence comes from uncultured bacterium, assembly GCA_963758865.1. Lineage (GTDB taxonomy): Bacteria > Actinomycetota > Thermoleophilia > Solirubrobacterales > 70-9 > AC-56. The sequence continues at coordinate 10,568 of CAVWWY010000002.1, forward strand.
CGGAACATGGGTCAGGTGGCGAGGCATGTCGAGCGCCAGCCACCGATCGCCGAACAGCCGCGCCTGGATGCTCGCCGGATTGGGCATCGCGATCACGATGACGCCCCGCGGCTCCAAGAGCCCGGTGGCTCGGTCGAGGGCCTCGCCGGGGTCGCGAAGATGCTCGAGCGAATGCCAGAAGACGATCGCCGCCCACCGCTCCCTGATCTCGGCCAGCTCGGCCGCGCGCACGTCGGGGCGAGTCGACCGGCGCTCCAACCCGACCGCGCGGCGGCCACGGGCGGCGAGGGCGTCGAGCAACGCGCCGTCACCGGCCCCCACGTCGAGCACGGGCCCGGGAGGGGCGATCTGGTCGAGGCGCGCGGCGAGCCGGCCGCGCAGATGACGCAGCACACGGTCACCGAGCCCGGTGAACCGGCCGCTGCTCGGCCGGTACCAGCTCCCATACGCGCTTTCGAGCTCGGCGTCGCTCGGCACGGGCCAGGTGGTCTCGACGCCGCACCGATCGCAGCGCGTCCGGGTCCACCGGCGATCGCCGCCGGCCTGAAGCGCGCCACCGCACCATCCGCAGGCCGCCGCATGATCGGCCGTCGACATCGCTGGCAGTATCGCTGCTCGGGGCTCGTGCGCGTGAGAGGGCACGGGCGTCTATAGCCTGTCGCGGATGCCGGCCCCCGACGGCAGTCAGCCGGAGCATCGCACCGCTCCAGCGCTGGACCGCGATCTCGGCTCGGGCGCCGCGCTGGCCTCGCTCGCGCTGATCATCTCGGCGGGGGCGCTGGGGCTGAACAGCGTCGCGATCTCGCGCATCGAGGGGGCCAGCGGCGCAGGGCTTATCGCGCTCGCGACCCAGTTCATATTCCTCGCCACCCTCGTCGCGGGAGCCGGCCTTCGGACCAGCATCGCCCACCGGGTCGGGGCCGGCTTGTGGTCGCCACGCGGCGCCGTTCGCGGTGGGCTGGTCGCGTCAGCAGTGCTTGGGCTGCTCGGTGCCGTCGTCGGGATGGGCGCCTACGCATTACTGCGACACAGCGCGCTGAACGAGTTCTCGGTCGCGATGGCCGTGGCGCTGATGGCGGCGCTCCCGTTCGCCCTCGCGTGGTGGATCCTTCCCGCGGTCCCCTTGGCGCGGGAGCTGTTCGAGCAGTACGTGTTTCTGACCGGGGTCGGCCCCGTATCCGTGCTGCTGATCTGCCCGACGCTCGGGCTCGTCGCGGGACGAAGCGGAGCGGTGATCGGGTTCGCGGCCGGTTGGGTCGTCGGCGGGATGATCACCGCCGCCTGGGCGGTCCGCTACTCGCGGAGTCCCGACGCGATGATCGGACCCGACCTCCGCCTGCGGGCGGCCGGCGGCTTCGGGCTGCGCGCCTGGGTCAACGACCTCTTCCAGCTCGTCAACCTGCGGCCCGACCTGTTCATCCTCAGCGCCTACTACGGGACGGCGGACACCGGCGTATATGCGGTCACGGTCTCGATCACGTCGTTGGTTTGGCTCGTCTCACAGCCGCTGGCCTCGGTGGTCCTGCCGCGGGCCGCGGGCGCGGCGAGCGGGCAAGCGGGCACGAGCACCGATGCGTGGGCCACCTCCCAGGCGTCCGCGGTGCGCCATTCCGTCCTGGTCTCCGCCGCGGCGAGCCTGGCGGTCATCCCCTTGCTGGCAGTCGCGCCGCTGGTCTGGGGCCCGGGGTTCGGTCGCATCCTGACGCTCGGGCTGATCCTGATCCCGGGCGTCTTCCTGCTCGGGGTCGGCCGGGTGATGGTGGCGGCTTTCACGGGCCGCGGCGCGGCGAACCAGGCCCTGATCGTCGGCCTGGTGAGCTTCCCGCTCGCCTTCGTGGCGTTCCTCGTGGTGATCCCTGACCACGGGTCGACCGGCGCGGCGATCGTCTCGTGCTGTTCATACGTGGTCGCATCGCTGCTCGCGGCGGTGCTGTTCTTTCGCTATACCGGCACTCGGGTCGCTGAGGCACTCGTCCCGCGGTCGAATGACCTGCGCGACTACATGAGCCTGGCCCGCCGGGCCCTGGCAGCGCGGCGTCTACCGTGAGTACTTGCGCGACGGCAGCAGGTGACTTCGGTGAAGCAACAGCCGAAATGCTGCCCATAGCGTCTTCACCCCGTAGATCGTTGACGCCCACGGCCCCACCGAGGACGCGCCCTCGAAGTAGCGCGTCCCGGCCGACACCTCGGTGATCCGGAACCCGAACTGCGAGGCCTGCATCAGCATCTCTGAGTCGAAGCTGAAGTCGATCGAGTTGCGCAGGAACGGGACGGTGAGGAGAAGCTCCCTCGAGTAGGCGCGGTATCCGGTGTGGAGCTCGGTGAACGAGGTGCCGAGGACCACGTTCTCGATCGAGGTGAGGGCGCGATTGGCCACGTACTTGTAGAGCGGCATCCCGCTGGCGCGGGCGGCGCCCGGCTCCGCGAACCGCGACCCGAGCACCATGTCGGCCCTGCCCTCCAGGATCGGGGTCAGCATCCTCGGGATGATCTCAGGCTCGTACTGCCCGTCGGGATGGAGCATCACCACCGCGTCGGCCCCGCGCTGGAGCGCCTCGAGATAGCAGGTCTTCTGGTTGCCGCCGTAGCCGACCGTGTGGGGGTGCCAGACCACCTGCACCGATAGGGCGCGAGCCAGGGCGACCGTGGCGTCGGAGGACTTGTCGTCCACCAGGATCATCTCGTCCACCCACTCGGAGGGAATGCCCGAAACGGTCTCCTCCAGCGTCCCCGCCGCGTTCAGCGCGGGCATCACGACGACGATCTTGGCATCGCGACCGATGGGGCGCCGCTTCTCGCCCGCCTGCGCCGCGCCTCCCGAGATCCGAGCCATGCTGCGAATTGATCCTAGCCCGAGCCGCGCCCGGCGGAACCAACGAGCGCCTCTCGCATGTACCCGCTCAACGTCGCGATCTGAGAGAGGGCGAGGTATCCGGCCACCGCGATACGGCTGTGCGCCTCGTGTTGGCGCGCGCCCTCACGGGCCAGTTCGCGGAGCACGCCCGACCGGTCCGCGCGACGCTCCCCAACGCCCTGGGCCCGGCTGAACGCGAACGCGCCCCTCCCGTAGCCGTAGTGCTGCCCGACGAACTCCCGCAGCCCGAGCGTGCGCATGTGGACGACGATCGCCTCGGGCGCCAGGACGAAGCGGTGGCCGGCGCGGATCCACCGCTCGCAGAGCTCCCGGTCCTCGGCGTAGCGCGCGTCTTCGTCGAAACCCCCCAGCGCCCGAAACGCATCCGCGGGAAAGGCGACGTTGCTCGAGGCGAAGAACCGCGGCTCGCCCGGATCGCGGTTGAAGCTCGAGTGCAGCGCGTCAACCACCGCCTGGGTCGCGACGGCCCCCAGGTTCGCGGGCACCCCGTTTCGCACCGGCCCCCCGACGGCCGCACCGGGGTTCTCCTCCAGGGAGCGAACGAGGGCGGCAAGCCACCCAGGATCGGGCTCACAATCGTCATCGGTGAAGGCGACGTGGGCACCCTTGGCAGCGACCGCACCCGCGTTACGGGCAGCCGAGGGGCCCGTGCGCTCGGGCGTCGTGGTCGAGACCCGCAGGCGATCCGCGAACGAGGCCACCAGCGCCTCCACCTCCTTCATCCCGCGATCGTTCGCGACCACCACCTCGAAGCGCTCGGGCTCGTGCTCGGACCCCACGAGCGCCGTGAGGCACTCGCCCAGGGAGCGCACGCGCCCCTTTGTTGGGACGACGACCGAGATCACGGGACTCTTCGTGTTCACTCGAGGCTCGAGTCCCCGCGGATCGCCTGCTTGGTGGCGGCTATCGTTGGCCCGCAATGGCACCCGCCGCGCAGACGATCCGCGTGATCGTTCCGGCCACCGACGGCCCACCCACCCTCGGACGCTGCGTGGACGCGATCCGCAACAGCACCGATCCGCCGGAGGAGCTGGTCGTCGTGACCGAGCCGTCCGGGGCGGGGCCGGCCGCGGCACGCAACGCGGGCGCCAGGGACGCGGCCGCCGAGATCCTGGTGTTCGTCGACGCCGACGTCGTCGTCCACCCCGACGCCCTCGGCCGGATCCGGGCGGCATTTGAGCGCGACCCCTCGCTCGACGGGGTGTTCGGCTCCTACGACGACCAGCCGGGCGCTGACGGATCCGTGTCCGCGTTCCGCAACCTGCTCCACCACCACGTCCACCAGCAGGCGGCGGGGCCCGCGGAGACCTTCTGGGCGGGTTTGGGCGGGATCCGACGCGAAGCGTTCGCGGACGTCGGGGGCTATGACGAGGCGCAGTTCTCCCGCGCGTCGATCGAGGACGTCGAGCTGGGGATGCGCCTGGTCGACGGGGGCGCCCGCATCGCCCTCGACCCGGAGATCCAGGGAACGCACCTGAAGCGGTGGACGCTCCTCGGCATGCTGAGAACCGACTTCGCCGACCGCGGTGTCCCGTGGATGGGCCTGCTGCTTCGCACCCGGCAGATTCCAAGTCACCTGAACCTCGGCTGGAGCCATCGGCTGAGCGCCCTGGCCTCGCTCCTCGCCGCGTTCGCGATCGTGCGGCGCCGGCCCGCGCTGCTGGCGGCGGCGGTGCTGTCGCTCCTGGGGCTCAATCGCTCCCTGTACGCCCTCGTGCTCAGGCAGCGGGGGCCGGGTGGCGCCGTGGCGGGACTGGGCGTCCACGTCCTGCACCACCTCGCGGGCGCGGCGTCTGTGGCCGCAGGGGCCGCAAGCGCGCTCGGGGAGAGCAAACGGAGGCCATGGAACGGATCGCCCGGGGATGGGTCAGCTCCGGGCCCGTCAGCTCTTCCGGTACCAGTCGACGAACTGACCGCACGCCGCCCGTAACGGCACGGTGGCGCGTCGCGCGTCCGCCGGGGTCGCGCCGATGCCCGCGACCAGGCCGGCGGAGCCCGTGTTCAGGCGGTCGGGACCGTCCAGCAGGTCGCGCAGCTTCGAGTAGGGCGCGAGCTGAACCGTGAAGCGGGCCCTCTCGGGCTTTCGCAGCCGGATCGTCCCCACCGGCCAAAATGAGCCCAGGCGCTGGGAATTCGGCGCCACGCGAACGTCGAGGCCGGGACCGCGCACATGCAGCGGGTCCGCGCTGTGGTACTGCAGCGAGATCGTCCACCGGCCCGCAGGCAGCGGGAGGGTGTGGGTCAGCGTGCGCCCGGGCACCAGCGCCGTGCGCCGTCGAAAGCCCTTCGAGGCGGGCGCCCCGCTCGACGGGCGCCAATCTCGAGGAAGGCCGCGGATCGGGGTGGTCGACCAGACGTGCGCGACGCCGGCGGCCCTCGAGAGGCGCCTCCCCCGCGGGGTGTCGCAGCGGAGCTCCTGCCCCGGCAGCGCCCCTTCGGGCAGGGTGCGGCGAGGCGGGGTCGGCCCCACCCGTCTCCACAGCTCGAAGGACTCCGTCGTCGCCGCCAGCTCGAAGTTCGGCGGGGGTTGGCTCATCATCGGGCTGCGTGCGGTGATCACGTAGTCGGCCGCGTCCAGCTCGCTGGGAAGCATCGAGTCGAAGTCGTAGCGCGCCCAGTAGGAGACCCTCCTGGGCGAGATCAGGTTCTTCGGCGGAAGGAGGCCCACGCCGCTCTTTCGGTCCGATGAGAAGACGGACGCGCCCCGCAGCTCCCAGCCGATGTAGTCATCCGAGCCGAGAAAGAGCACCTTGGAGCCCTGGATCTTGCGTCCCAGCGCCTCCAGCTGGCTGGTCTGCTGACCGTGGTTGACCAGCGCCCCTCCAAGCGCCAGATAGGTGGACCCGAGCGCGCCCAGGATGAACGCCGTCGCCAGCGTGCTCCACGCGACGAGCCACGCGAGCGACCTTCCCCCGGCGCCGGTCTCTCTTGGCGAAGGCGTCGGCGCGCGCCCCCGCATCGGTCGCGGGAACGCCGTCAGCGCGCCCCAGACCGCGACCAACATGACCGCCGGCGCCATCACCGCCAGCGCCTTCGACTGGACGTAGGGCCCCGAGCCGATGCGCGCCGCCAGGTAGAGGATCAGGGTGGCGCCGGCAACCGACAGGATCGCGAGCTCACGGCCTCGCCACAGCAGGAACAGCCCGCGCACCGCCATGATCACCGCGATACCGAACAGCACCCTTTCTGCACCCATGTTGGGAACCGCCGCGCGGTAGTCGGTCACCGGCCAGATCCCAAGCGCGGTGTAGAACCATGGAGTGCCGGGAAGGTCGCCCGCCACGCCGCCGCCGCTGAGCGCGCTGAGCGACCCGCGCGCCCTCGCGAACTCGACCACCTGATTCGATTCCGGGATCGCCACGGCCACGACCGCACAGAACACGACCGCGGCGACGATGCGTCCTCGCCGGGTGCCGGGCAGCTGGGGCCTCCACCTCTCCGCCAGGGTCCCGAGGTCACGCCGGTTGATCACCACCGAGGCGACGACCCAGAGGCCCAGCGTGCCAAGCGCCCAGTACGTGCCCGCGAAGCTGTACGCGTACACCGAGGCGGCCAGCAGCAGGCCGAGCGGGACGATGCCCGCGAGCGGGCGCGGGCGTGGGGATTCCTCGTGCCGGTCCTCGCCGGCGAGCTCGCGCAGCGAGAGCGCGAAGGTGAGGGCGAACAGCCCGGTCGCCACCTCCTTGAAGCTCGACTGGACGTAGAACGAGGCGACCATGTAGGGGAGCCCGACGAGCAGCGCCCCGACGATGCGCCGTGGCGCCGACAGCCTGCCGAGCACCGCCAGCGAGGCCAGGGCGGCGGCGACGGCGACGGTGATCATGAACGCGGTGAACGTGGCCACGAGGCTGGCGCCACCGGCGACGTTCGCGGTGACCACGGCCAGCGCAGGCGGCCCCATCGGGAATCCCTTGACTATCTGAACTGGTTCGAAGCCATCGTGCGTCTGGAGCCACTGCGCGTCATACAGGTAGTAGCCGAGGTCATTCGACTTCCCCTCGAAGGCGCCGAAGCCCCCCGCGGCGGCGAACGCGAGCGAAGCGACGAGCACCACCAGCACCGCCACCGGAAGCCCCGCCCTCCAAGCGCCGGGCGCCTGGGGGCGCCGGACCCACAGCAAGACGAGCGAGGCGAGGACGAAGATCCCGACGATGGCGGTGGCGGTCAGGTCGCGGCCCGGCAGGCGGATCGTGGCCCCGGCGAGGACCACCAGCGTCGCGAGGCCGACCGCTGGGGCGAGCCACGACCAGGTGCGCCGGCCGCAGACACAGAGCACGCCCTGGCCGAGAGCGGCGGAGGCCACCAGCAGCAGCACCACCGAGACGTATAGATCGAGCGCGGAGTACATGGACTCTCATCCGTCCCGGCCAGCGCCCGACCCACGGGACGAGGACGGGGCTCGGCGATGGCTGGTTTCGAGCCCGTGCACCATACGACAGGCTCAGAGCCCTCCGCCGCCCTCCACGGTGATGCGCGCCACGTCGATGTGGGACGCCGCGACGACCAGCGGGAAGTCACCCGCCTTTCGCGCCTCGAAGGAGAGCGTGGTCGGGTCCCCTGCGATTGCGTTGGCGCCGAGCCCGTAGCCGAGGAGCTCCAGATCCAGGTCCGTGTCCGATACCAGTTTCAGCCGGACCCTCTCGCCGCGACGGTAGTGAAGATCGGCCGGCCCGCTCGACGGTGGAGCTCCCCCCTCGATTCGAACCGTCGCCACGGGCGGCGGCGCGGGACGCGAGCTTGCGCCCGCTGAACGCGGTTCGCCCCGCCGCTCGCCCGCCCTGTCGTGACCGGTGATCGAGGGGGCGTCGACCGTCTGCTCACTGAAGACGAATACGAACACGACGACCAGCCCGACCCCGAGCACCAGCCCCAGCACCACCCCGATGAGACGGTCCCGCCAGGGCATGCATCAAGCGGCCTGCTCGAACCGCCGCGACGCGCCTAGACGCCGTCGAGCAGACGCCAGTTCGCTCTGAATGCGGCCTCGGCCGTCGCCACGAGGTGGTCCGCGTCGGCGTCGGGGGCAACCTCGGAGAGCAGCTCGCGGGCCTCGGCCGCGTGCTCTGAATCCAGCTGCTCGTGGACACGAAAGTACGCCGTGCCCGAATCGTCACCGAAGCCGTAGCGCCCCATGAGGCCCTGCCGCTTGGTCCGCGAGATGGCCGGCTGGCCGCTCTCGATCGCGTAGAGGGTGATCAGGGCCGTCGCCAGATCGCCGTCCGGCTTTTCCGACCAAGCCCGCACGCAGGCGGCGGTCTCGGCGGTCGGCTCGTCAGCGGTGCTTCCGCCGGCGGCACGGACGAACTCGTCCCACAGAGCGACGTGGTCGTGCTCCTCGTCGGCATGACGCCGAAGCTCGGGACGATCCGGCGCGGCCTCGGCCGCCGCCTCGGAGAGCGCCGCGATCGCCTCGACCGCGTGGCGGTACTGCCCCGAGTACCGGGCCAGCTCGTCGGCGCTCAGCTCACCAGCGGACCAGCGGCGGTAGAACGGATGGCGCAGCACGTCCCAGCGCTCCCGCGCATCCTCGATCCGGCTCCAAGTCGTGTCCGTCACTCAATTCTCTCTTTCTTTGTCACAGACCCGCCAAGGGCATGAGAATACCGGCGCCGTGAGACCCACGAGAGCGGACATAGCCGTTCCGCCCTTCCCGCCGGGCATGTCGTGGGTGGGCGTGGAGCCTCCGGCGGTGGAGCGGATCTGCGCCCGCGGCCCCCTGCTGGTCCAGTTCGTGGACGTCGCGCACTTCTCGAGCGTTCGCACCCTCCCCTACCTCCAAGCCTGGGCGGAGCGGTACGAGGACCTCGGCCTCTCGATCATCGGCGTCAACTCCCCACGGTTTCCTTTCACCGGCGATGCGCGCAAGCTGGCGGCCGCCGTGGAGAGGCTCGGAATCCGGTTCCCGGTAGCGGTGGACGATGGCTATCGCGCCTGGCATGCGTACGGGTGCGAGGGGTGGCCCTCACTGTTCCTCTGGGGAACCGGCGGCCCCCTGCGCTGGTTTCACTTCGGCGAGGGGGAGTACGCCGGGACCGAGGAGGCCATCCAGGAGGAGCTTCGCCGGCGCGACGCCGGCGTCGAGCTCCCGGACCCGATGGAGCCGTTGCGGGCGACCGACGGGCCCGGGACCCTGGTCGCCACCCCGAGCGAGGAGGTCTTTCCCGGCGGGTCCGCCTCGGAGCCCTGGCGCGTGGCTGACGGCGACCCGCCGCTCGAGCTCGAGTACTCGGCGGGCGAGGCGTGGGCGAGCGTCGACGGGCGGGGAGTGATCGACGTCTCGCTGGACGATGGGCCGCCAGCGAGGATCGAGGTCGATGCGCCCGGCGCGTTCAGGCTTGCGAGCCACGATCGGCACTCGAGCCACCGCCTCTCGGTTGGCCCCTCGGGCGGGCTGAGCGTCTACTCGGTTGGCTTCGCCGCCGGAGTGCCGGAGCCCTGAGCGATCAACCGCGAGCGGCGAGCTCGGCCCTGATCTCCTTCGGGAGCATGAAGCGCACGTCCTCGTCCACGGTCCGGAGTTCGGAGATGTCGCCGGCGCCGCGGTCACGGAAGAACGCCACGAGCTGCTCCACCAGCTCCTCCGGCGCGCTCGCTCCGGAGGTGATGCCCACGGTGTCGACGCCCTCGAGCCACTCCTCCCTGACCTGGAGGGAGTTGTCGATCAGATGCGATGCCGCCCCGTGCTCGCGCGCCACCTCCACGAGCCGGTTCGAGTTCGAGGAGTTGGTGGACCCGATCACGAGCACCAGGTCGCATTGGCTGGCGAGCTGCTTGACGGCGATCTGCCGGTTGGTGGTCGCGTAACAGATGTCGTCGGACTTCGGCCCGACGATGTTCGGGAACTTGGTGCGCAGGTGCTCGATGATCGCTGTGGTCTCGTCGACCGAAAGGGTGGTCTGCGTGATGTACGCCACCCGGTTGGGGTCCGCCACCTCGAGGCGGTCGACGTCGTCGGCCGTCTGCACCAGGACGATGCTCTCCGGGGCCTCCCCGGTGGTCCCCTCCACCTCCTCGTGGCCCTCGTGGCCGATCAGGATGATCGTGTATCCCTGCTCGGCGAACTTGCGCGCCTCGACGTGGACCTTGGTGACCAGCGGGCAGGTCGCGTCGATGGTTTCCAGGCGGCGCTCGAGGGCGTTCTCATGGACCTTCGGCGCCACGCCGTGGGCCGAGAACACGACCAGCGCCCCCTCGGGCACCTCCGTCTCGGTGTCGACGAAGATCGCCCCCCTCTCGGCGAGCTGCTGGACGACGTGCTTGTTGTGGACGATCTCCTTGCGGACGTAGACCGGGGGCCCGTGGAGATCGAGGGCCTTCTCGACCGCCTGGACGGCGCGATCGACTCCGGCGCAATAGCCGCGGGGAGCAGCCAGCAGCACGCGCTTCGGGACACGTCGAGCGGGGGCTTCGGTGGCGTGGCCCATGCACCACAGGGTAGCTTCGGCGGGGCCGGCGGTCAGCGAATCGCCTTGAGCGCGGCGAGCGCAGGGTCGCCAACCGCGCCGAGGCTGCTCGCGCACACGTGGCGCAGGTCGTCCTCCTGCGTGTGCCAGTAGGCGCCCGGGCTCGGGCCAGGGCCGTAGGCGAAGTCGATCAGGTTCACGGACCGGATTCCCTGCTGGACGAAGGGGATGTGGTCATCGAGCACCGGGGCCGCGGTGCCTGCGAAGGGAGTGGGGTCGCCGGCCTGTCGCTCGGCCTCCTCCGCGAACAGGCGGTAGAGGCCGGGATCCGAGTTCCCCTCGCGCGGCACGGCCAGCTCGCAGTCGCCGACCATGTCGAACAGGACCATGGCGCGGATCCGATCCACGGACGGTGAGCCCATCCTTCCTTGCGGGCTCGCGTAGCGAAGGAACTGGTCGCTCCCGCGCGCTCCGTCGAGGTCGAACGGCCGCTCGCCCCGGGCCTCCTCGGCGTCGAAGAACACCAGGTCGATCGATGGGCCCCGTAGGCGGCGCGGCAGGTTCCGAGCGAGCTCGAGCAGGACCGCCACCCCCGAGGCGCCGTCGTTAGCCCCGACGAACCCGGGATCGTCCTTGGTGTCGTGATGAGCGCCAACCACGACCGTGCCCGGCTCGGCGCCCCGGACGCGGGCGACGACGTTGCGGTACGGGCGCTGGACCCGCACCGAGGCAACGCCCGCCGCACGGAGGTGGCGCACGATGAATCGAACCTCTCGGCGAGACCCGGAGGATCCCGTCGGACGCGGGCCGATGCGGACCTGGGCGCGGAGGTCCCGGTAGGCGCGCTGGGCGTCGAAGTGGCCGCTCGCGGAAGGGATCGGCGGATTGCCCGCCCCGCCGCCGCAGCCTGCCAGCAGCGCCACAGCCGCCAGCACGACGCCGGGGCCAAGCCAGGCCGGAGATCGGGTTCGGGCGAAGGCCGGGCGCACCGGCGAGGCGCCTAGCCGACGTCGCGCCGGGTCGCGATCGCCGCCGTCGCCGCCAGCAAGGCGACGGCATAGCCGAGGTAGACGAGCGCCGCAACCCCGAGTGGGAAGAGCGCGAAGCCCGCTTCCTCGCTCGAAGCGCCGCTCAGCTTCGTCCCCAGGCCTTGAAGGCTGAACTTGCCGTAGGGATGGAAGAGCGCGGCGATCACGGGGTCGACCACGAAGAGGAGGATGAACACGGTCACCACCGCGGTCACCTGGTTCGTGGCCAGCGCTCCCACGGCCACGCCGAGGACCCCCGAGATGGCCAGGTAGGCGAGGGCGCCGCCGACCAGCACCACGAGCTCACCGGCGCCGAGCCCCAGCGAGCTCAGCGAATGCCCCTGAGCCGACAGCCAGGGAGCCGAGATGCCGATGACGAGCGCCGTGCAGGCAATGCCTACGGCGAGGCCGCCGATGGCATACGCCAGCCCCTTGGCGACCAGGATGCGCCGGCGGTCGGGTGCGACGAGGAAGGTCGAGGTGATCGTCCCGTGCCGGTATTCGCCGGCGGCGCCGACGACGCCGAGGATGATCATGAACAGGGCCGGGATTCCGATGTTCGCGACCAGCGAGCGTGCGTCCCTCTCGCTCTCGATGGTGCTGGTTGCGAGGGTGACGATGGTCAGGAGCACCGCCAGGCCGACGCCCAACGCGGTGACCCACCAGAACGTCCGGGTCGTTCGCATCTTCAGAAACTCGGCCGCGATCAGGTTGGTCATCACGGGCGGGTCCTCATCCCGTGAATCACTTGCGGGCGCCTTCGGCGCCCTGACCAGCCTGTTTCGGAGCTAAAGCTCCTCATCAGCTCCACCGTCGCTCGTCAGCTCGAGGAAGACGTCCTCCAGCGACGCATCGGCCTGCTCCGAAACGAGCTCGTGCAGCGTAACCCCGTTCTGGGCCGCCAGCTCGCCCACGCGCTCGGGGGTGACGCCGCCGACGGTGAGCAGCCCAGCCTCGCCCGCCTTCACCGTGGCGTCGGCGGAGCGCAGCAGCTCGGCCAGGCGCGTGGCATCGGGGCTGCGAACCCGAACGGTCGCGCCCTCCCGGCGCCGCGTCAGCTCGGCAAGCGTCGAATGTGCCCGCAGCCTCCCGCGGTGTATGACCACCACCTCGTCCACCGTCTGCGAGACCTCCGCGAGGACGTGGCTCGAGACGAGGACAGTGCGGCCCTCGCCGGCCATGGAGCGCAGGAAGTCGCGCAGCCACCGGACCCCCTGCGGGTCGAGCCCGTTGGCCGGCTCGTCCAGGATCAGCACCTTCGGATCGCCCAGCAGGGCCGCGGCCAGGTTCAGCCGCTGCTTCATGCCGAACGAGTAGGTCTTGACCCGGGACCCGCCGGCGCGATCGAGCCCCACCAGGCGAAGCATCTCGTCGACCCGGCTTGTCGGCAGGCCGGCGGCGCGGGCGATCACCCGCAGGTGATTGCGTCCCTTGCGCCCGGGGTGAAAGCCCGAGCTGTCGAGCACGGCGCCCACCTCGTCCACCGGGTTGGGCAGCGAGCGATACGTGCGCCCGTCGATCGTCGCGGTCCCCGAGCTGGGGGCCGCGAGGCCGAGCAGGACCCGAAGCGTGGTCGTCTTTCCGGCTCCGTTCGGGCCGAGGAACCCGAGCACCGACCCGGAGCGCACGCTGAAGCTGAGCCCGTCCACCGCGACGGTCTGCTTGTAGCGCTTGGTGAGCGAGTCGACGGCGATCACATCGAATGGCCGGATGCCCGGGAGCGCGTTAGGGTAATCGCCATGACCCAGACGCACCTCGATCGACTGAGCTCCGTGGACGTGTCCTTCCTGACCAACGAGAGCTCGGCCAGCCACATGCACGTCGGCGGGATCTTGATCTTCGAGGGGCCGCCGCCCAGCTATGACGATCTCCTCGAGCACGTCGAGAGCCGGCTTCACCTGGTGCCGCGCTTTCGCCAGAAGCTCGCCTATCCCCCCGTTCAGGCCGGCCGGCCGTTTTGGATCGACGACCCCACGTTCAACCTCGAGTACCACCTGCGCCACTCGGCGCTCCCGTCGCCCGGCTCCGAGGACCAGCTGCGACGCATGGCCGGCCGGGTCTTCTCGCAGCAGCTCGACCGTTCGAAGCCCCTGTGGGAGCTGTGGCTGGTCCAGGGCCTGACGCGCAAGCGCTTCGCGCTGATCACGAAGACCCACCACGCGCTCGTCGACGGCGTGTCGGGCGTCGACATCGCGACGGTCCTCTTCGACCTGAAGCCGGTGCCCGAGCCGGCCGAGCCTGATCGTGACTGGGTTCCCAACCCCGAGCCGCAGGCGTCCACCCTGCTGGCGAAGGGGGTCGGGGACCTGATCACGGCTCCGCTGCGGGCGGCGCGCCGGCTGGAGAGCGCGGTCTCACACCCTCAGGCGGCGGCGCGTCAGGTGGGCGAGGCGCTCGAGGGAGTCGGCGAGATCGGCTGGGCGTTCGCCAATCCGGCGCCCAAGTTGCCGCTCAACGTCGAGATCGGCTCTCATCGGCGCTACGCGTGGGTGCGCAGCGATCTCGCGCACTTCAAGAAGGTCAAGGACGCGCTCGGGGGAACCGTCAACGACGTCGTGCTGGCGGTGGTCGCGGGCGCGATGCGCAAGTGGCTCCGGCGCCGCGGGATCCGGATCGAGGGATTGGAGCTCCGGGCCCAGGTGCCGGTCAGCATTCGCTCCAAGGACGAGCGGGGTCAGCTGGGCAACCGGCTCGCGGTGATGCGGGCGCCGCTTCCGGTCTACATAGAGGACCCGGTAAGGCGGCTGCACGCCGTGACCGGGGCCATGCAGGGCTTGAAGCAGTCGAATCAGGCGCTGGGGGCGGAGGTGATCTCCCGCTTCAACGACTTTGCACCCCCCACGCTCCTGGCGCAGGCCGCCCGGATCAACTTCTCGACCCGCCTGTTCAACCTGGTGGTGACCAACGTGCCCGGCCCCCAGGTCCCTCTCTACGTCCTGGGGCGGGAGCTCGAAGACTGCTTCCCGGTCGGGTTTCTGCCGCCGCACCAGGCTCTGTTCGTGGCAATCATGAGCTACAACGGCGGAATGAACTTCGGCCTCCTCGCCGACTACGACGCGATCGGCGACATCGACGTGTTGACGCAGGGGATCGAGGCCGCAATCGCCGAGCTCACGGAGGTCGCCGACGCGGCGGGAGCGCCGCGGGCAAGCGAGGAGCCCGCGCCGGCCTAAGCGCCGGCTGCGTCGTGGAGGCGGCGGGCCGCGCTTCCCTGATAGGGGCCGTAGAAGCTGTTCGGATCGCTGCTGTAGCCGTAGCTCGTCACCGAGACCACATAGGCAAGACCGTCGCGCCGGATCACCCAGCCTCCGCCGCTTGAGCCCGCAGTCATGTCGCATGACATCCGGATGGGTGCCGGCGGCCCGACCCTGGTGTCGGACCCCCGGTACGGGGACCGGCACCGGAACAGGTGGCGGCCGTCGAATTCCGGTGGGGGGCTCTCCGCCGGATACCCGAACGCGCTGTAGACGGTGTCGCGAGGCTGGCCGAAGGCGATCCTCCGAGCCCCGATTCGATCCTGGAGGAGCTTGCCGCCACGGGGGGCGATCGTTGCCGCCCCGAAGTCGAATGCCGAGTCGCCGCCGTCGAGGATCCCCGAGCCGCGCCACTGCGGCGTCGTCGCCAGGCGCGAGGCGGGCCACTCGCCGAAGGGCTTCTTGGTGCCGTTGTATCCGGGGACGAACTCCCAGTTCGTCGCGTAGCCGGCGCCGAGCACGCCGGGGTCATAGACGCAGTGGCCGGCCGTCCACACGAGGCTGTGGCTCGGGGAGCGCACGGCAGTGGCGGAGCAGGCGTAGTCCCCGCCGTTCGGGGGTCCTCCGGGGAGCGTGAAGAACACCTTGCCGTCGGTGCGGTTCGGGTAGCTGCTCGTCTTCTGCACCCGCTCATGAAGGCCCGACCTCTTGGCGCTGCTCGCGGCCAAGGAGGGTCCTCCGCCGCTTCGAGAAGGCGACGGGGCCAGCGCGTCGGCGGGCTCCGCGGCACGCATCCGAGCGCCCGTCCAGTAGTCCCGCACCGCGGCGGGGGTCTGGCCCAGGGACTTGGCCACCGGTGGCGCGTCGGCCAGGGCCACCGGCGCCCCGGACAGCGCGCAGCAGACGAAAACAGCGCTCGCGCCGAGCGCGCCGCGGTGGACAAGGCCGCGCATCGCTGAAACTGTAGACCTCGGCAATCGGCCACGCGCCAGCGGGTCGCGATCGAAAAGGATCCCGCTCCCGCGTACCATTGCGAGTCGACCAGATCCCGATCGGCAAGGTGGAAGCGAAACCGTGAGCGACGAGGGCTCGGACAACCCCCAGACGACCCAGTTCCATTACCACCTGGAGCTGACCCCGCCTCAGCTCAAGATCACCCACACGGCGCTGCGCTCCCTGCTGGACGATTTCGGCCACGACGAGCACGAGGTGCTTCGGATCATCAACGAGGTGCTCGAGAAGCTTCCCGACCAGCACGCGATCCGAGCGATCCAGCTCGACCAGGAGGTCGAGCGCCAGCTCGCCACCGGCGACGGCCCGGGCGACGAGCCCCCGCCGACCGCCGCGTAGCGACCGCCCGGGGAAGCGGTCGAGATGAGCCCCTCGGTCCAGCTCGGGCTCGTGCTCGCGCTCGCGACGGCTTTCACGTCGATCGTCGGCTTCCTCTACAAGCACCGGGGCGCGGTTGCCTCGCCGGCGGTCGAGCTGCGACGCCCGGTGCGCACCTCCCTGGCGCTGTTTCGATCCCGCTGGTACGTGCTGGGCCTGGTCGTCGCCACGGCGTCCTGGGGACTGCACGTCGGCGCGCTCTCGCTGGCGCCGATCTCGCTCGTTCAGTCGGTGATCGCCGGAGGGCTGGTCCTGCTCACCGTCACCGCCGACCGACTGTTCGCCCACGAGGTGACCCGACGCGAGTGGATCGGCGTGGCGCTCGCCGCCCTGGGCCTCGCCTTCCTGGCCGCGACCCTGAGCGGGGCCGGGCACTCCGCCCACTCCGACTACGCGCTGTCACGACTTCTGCCATGGATCGGCGGGCTCTCGGCGATCGCGATCGCGATCGCCGCGACCAGCGGGGCCCGCGTTCACGCGGGCGCGCTGCTGGGCGTGTCAGCCGGCCTCTTCTGGGCCGCCTCCGACACGTCCATCAAAGCGCTCAGCGACCACCTCGGCGACGGCGCCGCCTCGGTTCTCCTCAGCCCACTGGCGGCCGTGGTGGCGCTCGCCTCGCTGGCCGGCCTTGTGGTCTCGGCTCGAAGCCTTCAGATCGGACGGGCGGTGCCGGTGATCGCGGTGACGAGCGTGGCGGCGAACGTGTTCACGATCGCCGCCGGCCCGGTCGTCTTCGACGAGCCGCTGCCCGACACCTCGCTCGGGGTCGTCGTGCGCGTGCTCGCCTTCGCCCTCGTGATCTCGGCCGCGGCCCTGACCCCGGCGCCGGCTCGAGCCGCCCACCTGGAGACTGGCTGATCGCCATGGAGGTGCATCTGGTGGACGGCACCTACGAGCTGTTTCGCCACTTCTTCGCGGTGCCCTCACGCCTGGACTCCTCGGGCGAGGAGGTGGGCGCCACCCGAGGTGTGCTCGGCACGGTGCTGACGATGTTGGAGGACGGCGCAACCCACGTCGGCGTCGCCACGGACCACGTCATCGAGTCCTTCCGAAACGACATGTGGCCGGGCTACAAGACGAGCGAGGGCGTCGATGCGGAGCTCCTGGACCAGTTCCCGCTCCTCGAGCAGGCGCTGGAGGCGCTCGGCGTCGGGGTATGGGCGATGGTCGAGCAGGAGGCCGACGACGCCCTCGCCGCGGCGGCGGCGGTCGCTGCCGCGGACAGCCGGGTCGAGCGGGTGCTGGTGTGCACGCCCGACAAGGACCTCGCCCAGTGCGTCGCCGACCCACGCGTGGCGCAGCTCGACCGCCGCCGGGGACGCCTGCTGGACGAGGCGGCCGTCCGGGAGAAGTTCGGCGTCGGTCCTGCCTCGATCCCCGACTGGCTGGCGCTGGTGGGCGACAGCGCCGATGGCTTCCCCGGCCTTCCCGGATGGGGAGCGAAGTCGGCGGCGACGGTGCTCGCCCGCTACGAGCACGTCGAGAGCATCCCCGACGACGCCCGCGCCTGGGACGTCGACGTCCGCGGGGCTGCGAAGCTGGCCGCGACCCTGGCGGAGAAGCGCGACCTCGCGGGCCTCTTTCGCGACCTCGCCACGCTGCGCACCGACGCGGACGTGGGGGCGGTGGACGACTGGCGCTGGCAGGGGCCGACGGCGGACTTCGCTGAGCTGGCCGAGCGCTTCGGTGCCGGCGGGATGACGAAGCGCGCCGAGCGCCTGGCGGAACACAGAAGCGCCTGACGCACGCGAAACGGGAAGGGTCGGCCTCCCACCCGGGGCCCTGCCTCACGTAAGAGCGGACCCCGTGACCACCGTTACCTAGGTAACTGCAAATCGCGGGGGTGCCCCGCGGCCAATCCGGCCCAGGTTGAGGAAGGGGTGAAGTGACAAGGGGCCGCAACAGACGTGGTCTAATCGGCCTGCTGCTCGGCGTGGTCGCGTCGCTGGCGCTCGCGCCGGCGGCCCAGGCGACCCCGAACGTGGTCGTGATCGAGACCGACGACCAGACGGTCGAGTCGATGAAGGTGATGGACAACGTCAACTCGCTGATCGGCGATCAGGGGGCGACCTTCGAGAACAGCTTCGTCAACTACGCGCTCTGCTGCCCTTCTCGCGCCACCTTCCTCACGGGCCAGTACGCGCACAACCACGGCGTGATCAGCAACGTTCCTCCGAACGGCGGCTTCGACCGCTTCGAGTCCCTGCACGGAGACAACAACCTGGCCGTCTGGCTTCAGGACGCCGGCTACTACACCGCCATGGTCGGCAAGAGCCTGAACCGGTATGCGAACGACCCGCTGGTCCCGCCCGGGTGGTCGGAGTGGTATGCGGCGCCGTATCCCACCGATCAAGCCGTCTACGACTACACCATGAACGAGAACGGGACGCTCGTCCACTACGGCACCGATCCAGCAGACTTCAAGCAGGACGTGTTGACAACGAAGGCGGTCGACTTCGTGGACCGCCGGGCACCCGAAGCGCAGCCGTTCTTCCTCTGGCTGACCTACACGGCGCCTCACATGAGCACCGAGGCGAGCCCGAACCCCCCCTTCAACTGCGATGACGCGGCGAAGCCCGCGCTCCGCCACGCGCTCTCATTTGCTGCCGAGCCACTGCCACAACCCCCCAACTTCAACGAGGCGGACGTCTCCGACAAGCCCGCCAGGGTCCGCAACCTCCCATCCCTGAGCTCGGATCAGATCTCCGACATCCAGCGCAAGTACCGCTGCGAGCTGGGATCGCTGCTCTCGGTGGACGAGGGAGTGGAGCAGGTCGTGGACGCGCTGAGTGCGAGCGGCGAACTGGACGACACCTTGCTCGTCTACACCTCCGACAACGGGTACTTCCACGGCGAGCACCGAATTCCCGGATCGAAGAGACGGATCTATGACGAGTCGATCCGCGTCCCGCTCCAGATACGGGGTCCAGGGGTGCCCACGGGGGTGAGCGTCGATGACCTCGCGATCAACGCCGACCTCGCTCCGACGATCGTCGATGCGGCTGACGCAAGCCCCGGCCTGACGATGGACGGGCGCTCGCTGATCCCGGTCGCGCAGCAGCCCGGCATCGAGCAGGGACGAGAGCTCTTGATCGAGGAGCCCGGAAACTTCAGCGCGATCCGCACCGCGCGCTACATGTTCGCCAGGCACTGGACGGGCGAGGAGGAGCTCTACGACCTGGAAAGCGACCCCTTCGAGCTGACGAGCCTCCACGATGACCCCGCCTTCGCCCCGGTGAGGGCTCGGCTCAGTGAGCAGCTGAAGCAGCTGAAGGCCTGTGCCGGCCCCGGCTGCCTCCTCCACGTCCCGCCGACTTCGACCGTGAGCGTGAACGTCAGCCCGAGCGACCTGCCGAATACGGCCTTCGCACCGGGGAAGCTCACGGCCCGCGCGCACACCGACTACGAAAACCCGGGCAATGCGAACCCGGGCAACGCCACGAACCGGCTCCAGCTCTTCCTGGACGACGATTTCAAGCTGGACCCGTCAGCGACGCCAACCTGCACGCCGACCCGCGGCAGCCTGGCGAACGCCATGGCGCAGTGCGGCAGCGCCAAGATCGGCAGCGGGACCCTGCAGGCAAGCGCCGACGGCGCCTACACGATCAACGGCTGCGTGCTGGCATTCAACGGCAACCCGGTGGGCGATGTGCCGACGGTGGTGCTGCTCGCGCGGCTGAAGGTCGCAAATCCCAGCACGATCAGCTGCGCGAACCCGACGACCAACCACCAGGGCAACCGGGGCCTGATCCTGAGTGGTCAGGTCATGGACAACGACAGCGTCGGGGGCGACGACCTGATCGGGGGCAAGGTGCTCGACATCGACCACATCACCTCCGCGTCCGCGTTCCCGCTGACGGACTTGCGCGTCTCGCTCCAACACGGGAGCTACGTCCGCGCCAGGTGCCGCGACAGCGACCACAGATTGCACCTGAGGGCGAGGTTCACCTACAACGATGGCGGCACCCAGACGCTGGTGGCAAGCAAGGCCTGCACGTAGCGCCGCTCGAAGCCGCCGGGCTTCGGCAAGGACCTATCCGAGGCCGACGTACCAGAGCCCGAACATGAGGCCGAACAGCCCCAGGGCGGGGATCAAAACGCCGCGATAGACGGGCTGCACGACGGGCCTCGTCAGCACCCAGGCGAACGCCGTGGTGCACGCCGCCATGGAGAGGATCGGTCATCGGCGCGAACACCGCCAGGGCCAGCCCGGCCTCCAGCCGGGTTGGCAGTGCCGCGAGCAGGAGGACGACGACGGCGCCGGTTCCGGCAAGCCCGTGGAGCACCCCGATCCCGAAGGCCTGCTGAGGGGTTCGGGCCGGACCGTGACGGTGGATCGCCTCATGCTCGTGCCGCCGCAGGTGCCGGTGCGAGCGGCGTCTCGGGGCGGCCTCACCGGCGGCATGAGCGTGTGGTGCGGATCGGTAGTGGCCGCGCGCCCACTTCCAGATGACCCGCAACGCCAGAAGGATGATGATCACCCCGACTCCGATCTCCGCGCCGGTCTCGAGCCAGGTCGGAAGCTCGGACTTCAACGCGATCAGCGGGACGCCGATCAGGACCAGCATGGCTGCGTGGCCCAGGCCCCACCACGCGCCGAGCCGTGTGGCGCCACGGGTGCCGCCGTCGTCGGTGGCCACGAGCGAGGTGACGGCCACGAGGTGGTCGGGGTCCGAAGCGTGCCTGATTCCGAGCACGAACGCGATCGCGAGGGCGACGGGCAACGACGCGCCCTCGAAGAGCCCGGTGAGCCAGGCGTCGAGCTGCTCGAGTGGCTGAAACAGGATCTGGAAGTCCACCGGGGACATGTCTACCTCCTTGTCGGCCGCAGGGTCATCCGAGCTGCGGGATTGCCTTCGAAGTGATGAGCAGCCCCGCGAGCACAATCAGCGAAGCCGAGGCCGCGGGAAGGGCGCCGGCGAGGCGGGAGCCGAAGATGCGGCGCTCTGGACGCAGGCGCTTGATCAGCCGCCCGCCGAACACGACGGTGAGTCCAACGGCCGTCAGCGTCGCGGCGAGCCCGAGGCTGAAGGCGAGGATCAGAACCATTCCCAGGCCGATTCGATGCTGGGAGATCGCCGCGATCAGGACCACGAGCGCTGAGGGGCACGGCACGATTCCCCCCGAGACGCCGAGCCCGATCAGGCTGCGCATCGTGATCGGTCCGTCGGGATGATGGTGATGGCTGTGCTCGTGGGTGTGGGCGTGGTCGCGGGCCCTGAGCACGCGCCAGCGGCGAAAACGTGAGCGCATCACGGTCAGGCCGACGCCCACGACCATGAGGCCGGACAGGAGTCCCAGCCACGGGTAGAGCTGCTCCGGAAGGATGTACTGGGAGGCGGCCAGGGTGACCAGCCCGAGCGCGAACACCGAGACGGTGTGGGTCGCGGTCACGGTCAGGCCGAGGATGGCGGCGTGCCGGGGCGTGCCCCGGGCCCCGACCAGGTACCCGGCGACCATGGACTTGCCGTGGCCCGGCGAGAGGGCGTGGAGCGCTCCCCAGCCGAACGCCGCCGCGAGCAGGAAGATGATCAGGAGGCCGTGCGTGTTGCCCCCGGCGAGGGCGTTCGCGAACCCGTCGAGGGCACGGTCGGTCGTGGGCTCGCCGCCCGAGAGGCCCGGGGGCGCCGTCACCTCTCCGGAGCCCGGCGTCACCTGGAAACGCGCCTCGCGATCGGTCGGCGGGCTCGAGAGGAGGCTCTGCGGATAGGCGCGCAGCCCGTCGGTGGGGTCGGTGGCCGGGACGCTCGATTCGACGTCCACCCCCTCGCCGGGGAGGATCTGGACAGCGTCCCAGCCGACTCGCCCGGCGAACGCGTCGTTCTGGAGCGTGACCCGTCGGGCCCCCGCGGGCAGCCGAGCCCCGAACGAAACCTCAATGCGGGTCAGCGAGAGGCCGCCCTGGCCCGGGGGGAAGCTCAGCCGCACGTCCCGTGGCGGGCCCAATGGCCGGGCTCGGCCGTCCGCGGTCAGCGTGAGCCCGGAGGAGATCTCGCTCACCAGCGTCGTGCGGACCTCTCCCTCTTCCGCGGCGGTATCGATCGCTCCGCTGCCGTCCGCGTCGTAGCGCTGAAGCTGCTGAAAGGTCGGGATCTCGGCCTGGTCGAGGACGTAGTGGACTCGAGCCTCGCCCTCGTCGATCCTCACCTGGGCCAGCTGGTTCACGGTGAAGTTGCCGAGCGGGTGGGCGAGCGCCGGGGCCGCGAGCGCGACCGCCACGATCGAGGCGGCGAGGGCGGCCAGTCCCACCCGAAGCCCGCGCGAGCTCATTGCAGGCCCTCCAGTGCCCGCCGCGCCGGTGGCGCGTAGAGCGGACTGAAGCGGGGGCTCTGCGCGACCAGGGCGCCGAGCAGGCGGTGCGCCTGACCCGATCGCCCAGCGCGCCGGGCGATCATCCCGGCGTGGTAGAGGAACGACGGGTCGCGGGAGCCGAGCCGCATCGCCTCCTCGGAGAACCTCGTCGCAGGCCCGATCCGGCCCGCCTTGTGGAGGGCCCAGGAGTAGGCGTCCGCCGAGCGGACGCTGGGCGCCTGCCTCCAGGCGCGCCGGCCGAATGCCACGGCTTGCCGCGAGCTGCCGTGGTTGGCCTCGAACAGGGCGAGATCGACGTCGGTGTTGACGCCGTTGGCGCGCAGCAGGTTCACCTCGGCACTCACCAGCGCGTAGTCGCGCCTCGCCGCCGCCGCGCGGCCCGCGGCCTGCTCCGTCTCGCCGAGCGCGATCGCGTACTCAGGGAGCGGCAGGCGCTCGACCACCCGGCGGTAATGGCGAATCGCGGGCCCGAAGTGGCCCTGCCCCGCCTCCACGCCGGCGATCCCGGCGAGCGCCAGCGGATAGCCGGGGCTGATCGCCAGAGCCTGGCGGTAGGCGCGTTCCGCGGAGCCATAGCGCCCGAGATCGGACAGGAGCTTTCCCTGGAGCGCGAGGACGTATGCCTCGCCCTCGGGCCCTCCGGCGCCCGCCGAGACGGCGAGGCGCATCGCCTCGAGCGCTCCGGGGAGGTCGCCGTGGAGCTCGCGGAAGTACGAGACGCGCGCATAGGCGGTGAGGTTCGCCTTCAGGCGAACCATCCGGTTGAGCGTGCGGGCGGCAGCCCCGTAGCGGCCCAGCTCGACCTGCGCGTCGGCGAGCGGCGCGTAGGGAAGCGCCATCTGGGGGGCGAGGCTCTTCGCCCGCTCCGCGAGCTCGAGCGCCCCGCTGAAGTCGTGGCGGGCCAGGGCGAGGGTGGCCTGGCCGGCGGTCGCGTCGACGTTGGCCGGGTCCCTGGACAGTGCAGCGGCGAACGAGCCGTCGGCGCGCGTGTAGTAGCTGGGATCGCCCGTCTCGCGAGCGCGCTGGTAGTAGGCGTCCCCGAGCGCCGCGTAGCCGCGGGCCTCGGCCGGGTCCGCTCGCACGGCATCCTGGAGCTGGCGGATCCGGCCCTCGGTGTCGAGGCTGGTCGGCTGGCGAGCCAGGTTGGAAGCCGAGCCTCCACCCTCAAACGCCTTTGGTGCGGACGACCGGTTGGCGACCGTGAAGACGCCGATCAGCACCGCGAAGACGGCGAGTGGGAGAGCCGCCCACTTGAAGTGTTCCACCATCTCATTCCTCCGTTTTCGTCGCTGGTCCGCTGCCGGCCGGCGGGACGGAGCGCCACCATGCGGCGCTCCGTCCCTTCCCAGGCCAGTGCCGATACCGCCTCCTCCTTACGGGCCACCTGGCGGCGTCGGCGGGTGAGCTGGCTCGAACCGCTGCGAGGGGTTCGAGGCGAACCCTGAGTCGGGCGCTGCCAGGTACGGGAAGTAGGACAGGAACTTCTTGTCGTTCTTGTCCACCCCGTCCCCGAGCGGCACCTTGTTCCCGACCAGGTACCCGGCGACCACTTGGAGCTCGATGTCGACGACGTCGTCAGCGAGCCGGCGGCCGTTGGGGAACCCGGCGTTGTCGCCGCCGATGACGCCGAACCTGCTGGGCGTCATGGTGGGCGGGATGCCCAGGTTGATCTTCAGGGTGTCAACCGGCGTCCCGGCGTTGCCGCCGGAGTGCTGGTTCAGGTTCGGGATGCCCTGGAGCAGCGCCTGGACGATGTCCGTGCGGTCCGTCTCCGGGGCGTTGATCCCGAACAGCGCGTTCAGGACCGCCGCGAGCTCCGGCTTGGTGACGAACTTGCCGTAGTTGGCGGCGTCGTCGTCCGGGGTCGTGCGGTTGAACTTGTCCTTCTGGCCGAGCGGGATTACCACCTCGTTGACCAGCGGGTTGCCGAGCCGCGAGACCTGCACGAAGCGGTTCGGCTTCCGGCCCGTGCGCCTCGACGAGCCCTTGTCGAACCTCGCGTTGGTCACCTCGAGGCGTCGCCGGTCCGTGCTGGACCAGACACCGACCACGGCATTGCGAGCGTCCGGGCCCGAGACCTGCTTCCCGTTCCTCGTCACCAGGCGCTCCGGGATCTGGAGCACCGTCGCCGAGGTCGCGAAGCCGGACAGGTCGTCCTTGCCCTGACCCTGGTTGCCGGTGCCGGCGCGCACGTTGATGGCGTCGAACGTGGCCCCCAGGTCGACGTAGAACGGGTCGTCACGCGCCCCCACGAACACCTTCGTTCCGTCGTCCAGGCGCTTGATCGACTGGTCGACGAAGTTCTGGTAGTTGGGGAACGTCTTCGGTCCGATGTTCGACGGCGCGACGGGCAGCTTGTGAGCGACCCTCTTCGCGCGCTTCACCTTCCCGTGCTTCAGCGTCTGACGAACGAGGTCGTAGCGCTGGATCACGTTGAGACCGGGGTCGTTGAAGTCCTGGGTCCCCGGGCCCGCGTAGAGGAAGGAGTTCTTGTTCCGGACCTTGGTCTTGAACTTGAACAGGTACCTGATGTCGGCAACCCCGTCGCCGGTGTTGTCGAGGCTCACGTAGTACCTGGCCCGATCGTCGAACCGGAAGAAGTTCGGACCGTTGGCCGGGACCTGACCTGGAATCCAATCCGCCGCGATCGTCAGCGCTTTCGGCGCGTCATCGGCCGTGAACGCGTAGACGTCCGTGTTGTCGGCGGCTGGATCCAGGGCGATGTTCGGTGCCTCTCGGTGACTCGAACCGAATCCGAGCGGCACCGCGATCGCCGCTGCGGCAACCGCAGCGACGACTACCGCGAGGCGTCTGCGTCGAGACTTCTGCATCGTCCTGGCACCCCTTTCGGTGCTGATTTGTCATTCACCGCGGGAGCCAGGAAGTGCCGATCAAAGGAGCTCGGGTGGCTGATCCGTGCCTCCCTTTCCCACGTAACCCGCACTGCGTGTCCGGATCGGCAATGGATCAACCCGTTCGATCGAGCCTCGCGGTACTGGCAATCGCGGCGGCCCTTGCCGTCGCGACGGCGCTGACAGGGTGCGGGGCCGGCGATGGTTCGGTCTCGCTGCATCCGACGGCGAGGCGGGCGGTCGAGGTCGGCGGAACGCCGGTGGCGATCGCCGCGGGCGAGGGGAACGTTTGGGTTGTCGACAACACCGGCGGCCGCGTGGTTGCGCTCGACCCCCGAAGTGGGCGGCCGGCCGGGTCGCCGATCCGCGTGGGAGGCGGCCCTGGGGCGATCGCCGTCGGTGAGGGCTTCGTGTGGATTGCCAGCGGCAACGACACGGTGACTCGGATCGATCCGGCTACGCGAGGAGTGAAGCGCGCGGCGGTTCACGTCGCGGAGCCGGGCGGGATCGCCGCCGGGGAGGGCGCCGTATGGGTGACGAGCCGCGCCGACGGAACGGTGACCCGCCTCGACCCCGAGACGCTGCGGGCGACCGGCAAGCCGATTCCGGTTGGAAGCGAGCCGGCCGACGTGGCGCTGGGGGCGGGCGCCGCCTGGGTCGCCAACACCGCCGACGGCACCGTGACCCGCATCGACGCCTCGAGCGACGAGCCGGGCGACCCGATCGAGGTCGCCGACTACCAGGTGCTGAGCGTGTCCGCCGGCGAGGGGGGCGTGTGGGTGGCCAAGACAGATGACCGTCTCGCCCGCAGGATCGAGGTCGCCCGAATCGATCCAGCGTCGTCACAGCTCGATGAACCCGCCGCGAGGATAGGTGCCGCCATCCCAGTCGAGCTCGCTGCGGGGGGCGGCGGCGTCTGGGCCACTCTCGTCGGCGGGGTGCGAGCGCCCGACCTCAAGCAGCGGGCGGGAAAGGTCGCCTTGGTCGATCCGGCCACCGGGGATGAGACCGGCGAGCCGATTCGGGTCGGCGAGCGTCCCAGCGGGATCGCAGCCGGTGAGGGTGCGGTCTGGGTCGCCGACTCCGGCGACGGCAGCGTCACCCGAATCGCCCCGGGCGCGTGATCGGCAGCGGCGAGGATCGCCGCTGCCGATCGCCTGAGTCGAGTGCCGTCACCTGTGTCTCGGCGACGGCGTGAAGCGGGCGCTACTTGTCCTGACTCGCGGTCGCCTTGAAGAGCTGGCCGCGGATCGCCCCGTTCGGAAACGCGCTGTTGTGGATGTTGACGTAGAAGCCGCCTGGGTTTGACTTGATCTGACTGGCTAGCCCGGAGCCCAGGGTCGTGCACTTCGCCGACGCTCCTGCAGCACCCTGGCTCGGCGGGGTCAACGGGACCTTGATCGGTCCATTGACGCCCACTGCGCCCTGGTGTATGTGCCCCGCGTTCGGAGTCCCGATCTTGACGACCTGTATCCCGTAGCAGAGCTTCGTGCCGCTGAAGCTTGCGCTGAACGACCCATAGCCGTCCGGGTCAGCGTCAGGATTCTCATGCTCGCCGTCGAGCTTCGCGTAAAAGGTGGATCCTGGCGGCGCCGTTCCTGAAGCCGGCAGCGCGATCACCGCTACGGCCGCGAGTGCCGCCAAGCACGCCGACCCTCCGAGAGCCCTCTTGTGACCTCTCTTCATCTTTACCCTCCTGTGGGTACCTGCCACCCCTGATCGACCTCGCCCGTGAGGCCCCGTTGTCCTGGCAACCCTACCGCGCTCATTACGACGGCGTCCGCGGCGCCGGCAGCGGTAAGCCGAAGAGCAAAAAGGGCTCAGGCAGCCAGTGGGCGACCGAGGCCGATGGCTCTCGCTATACGATCGTCACATGGCCGACATGTACCGGCGCCATGTGCTGATCGAGGCGCCGCCCGAGGACGTCTGGGCCATCGTCAGTGATCCGAGAACCCACCCGGACTGGTGGCCCGACGTGTACGAGGTCCGAGCTTCGGGAGAGCTGTCGGAGGGAGGCGAGTACACGCGGGTCTCGCGTCGGCTCGGCTTTCTCGACCTCGTGGACGGCGTGTGGGTCGTCGAGCGACTCGAACACCTCAGGGAGGCCCACTTTCGGTGCACGGTTTCCGGGAGCTATACGCGATTTGCGCTCACCCCCGCTCAAGACGACACCTTCGTGGAGATCGAAGCGGGAATTCTCCCCACCAACGCTCGCTGGCGTCTGGCGAAGACGATGAGCCGGCTCTACTTCCTCCCCTGGCTTCGCGATGTGCTCGAGGCCCTTCCCAAGGTCGTCGCGAGACAGAAGTCAACCGGAGGCGCGAACCGACACAAGTCCCGCCGGGGGGGTCGGCGCGGGTTGCAGTGATTCGGGGCGGGGAGAGCCGCCAATCGCCACCCGCCGGTAGCGAGATACTGCGCGGTCACGATGTCGCAGGAGAACATCGAAATCGTGACGCGGCAAGGTGCGGGGATCAAGCTCTACCAGTCCAGAGCTGACGCCCTCCAGGCAGTCGGGATGCGGGAATAGCGGCTGAAATCTGCTTCCAGGTATTGACGGAGCGTGCATGACGGTGGGAGGGTTGGCCACGGGCCATGCCCTGGATCAAGTCGCCATCCGAATGAAGCGCCGGTTCGCGAGCCTGGGTTGCCCGGCAGTGGCCTCGACCTGCGGCCTCGTGTTTTTGTGGTGCGTCATGGTCGCTTGTGGCGGATTGGCCATATCGCCGACCGCCGTGGCGGCCCCAGGGGACACCGCTCCGGGGGCTGGGGAGCCGGACCGCGCCGGAAAGGCGAGCGGGAGCTCGCGGCGCGCCCCTCACTGCGGTTCGGTGGTGACCAGGGACGTCACGCTCCACGCCCATCTCACCCACTGTTCCGGACATGGGCTGATCATCGGCGCGGATGGGGTGACGGTGGACCTGAACGGATTCACGATGGGTGGATCAGGGATCGGGATCTACAACCGGGATGGCTACGACCATGTCACCGTGACGAGCCGCGGCGGCCGGGGCAAGATCAACTTCTTCCAGAGCGTCGTGATCAGTCACGGCGACGACAACGCTGTCCGTAACATCGTTGGGGGCCTCGTTGATTTCGCCCACTCATCAGGGGGCGTGCTCGCTCACAGTCGGCTGGTCAGAGGCGTGTTCCTCTCCAGGGCGCACCAGATTCGCGTGGTCGACAACACGATCGCGGGGCTCAGCACCTCCACCCTGGATGTCTCTCATTCCTCGAGGATCCTGGTGCGGGGAAACACGGTCTCCCACGGGCATCGGGGGATCTTCTTTTCCAAGACCGAGCATTCCCGCATCCTCTCCAACGAGGTCAAGCTGGCCGACGAGCCCGCGATCTGGCTTACCCACCGGAGCAACAACAACGTGGTGGCCAGGAACCGCGTCCGTGGAACCTTCTTTGCCGTTGGGCTCTACGGAATCGGCGTCCAGGTCTCGAGCCGCAACCGGATTGCGCACAACGTGATCCTCAAGGCCGTTCAGGGGATCGTCGTCGGCTCGCCGGAGTCGTTCCTCGCCGACGGATTCGGCCGCGGCGTCTCCCGGGGCAACGTGGTCACCCAGAACACGGTCCGCCACGGGGGCATTGGGATTCGGGCGGCCCAGGAGAGCTCGGCCAACACGCTCCTGGACCAGAACGTCGCCGCCCTCGCGGGCCAGGGGATCCGCGCCGGCTCCCCCTCGACGGCTCTGGCGGACAACCTCGTCAAGAAGAACAAGGGTTTCGGGATCTCAGCGGTCCGCGGAGTCGAGAACCTGGGGGGCAACGTGGCGATCCGAAACCAGGGGCGTCCCCAGTGCGTGCATCTTCGCTGCCGGACCATTCCGCCCGGGACCTAGCCGCTCGAGGTCGGGCTGAGGTCGCGATGCGAACATACGTTTGGGTTCGATATGGTCTCCCATCGTGCATTGCGACTTCTGCCACAGCCCGACGGTCCGATGGCGCTATCGATCCAACTCGAGGGACTGGCTGGCCTGCGAGAAGTGCCACGCCGCGATCCAGGCTGACGACCGCGAGGCGCTTCTGGACCGCGTGGTGCTGGCTCCGGTCCCCAGGACTCTCCCGGACCGCTACGCGCCCCGCTTCCGGGCGCGGGCACGGGAACTGCACGAGCAGTTCTGGTCGGCTCGCCCCGGTCCCGCGGAGCTCGCCTGAAGGCCGGACCTCCCCGTCGGCGACAATCAGCGCCGATGACCTTCGACGAGGCCCTCGCCCACCTTCTGGCGCTGGTCGGCGAGCGTGTGGAGGTGCATGTCATGGACGCCGGGGAGACCCCGCAGCTCGTGGCGACGTTCGGCGGCCGGCTCCACGCCGGCTACTCGATCACCGGGGGCGAGCCGAGCGACACGGAGGCGATCTTCGTCCGCCTCCATGCCGGCGAAGAGAGAGCGGCGATCAGCCTCAACCGTGAGGTCTTCGAGGGCGGTCTGGCTCATGAGGACGGAGCAATCACGCTCCAGCTGGGCGGCGTGGAGTTCGTGATCGCAAGACGGGAGTAGTGAGAGCCTTGTCGTGTCGTGACGCGTCGCGACGGCGCGCGCGGAAGGCCCCCAAGCCGGTCCGCAGCAGCCGCGAAGGGGTCCCTCCCACCCCCCTAGGCGAGATACTGCGGGGCGATGTCGCAGGAGAACGTGGAGCTTGCCCGCGAGGTCATGAGCGCCCTCTCGCGGGGCGACTACGATCGGCTGGTCGCCTTGGCCGACCCTGAGGTCGAGTGGCGCTCCTTCTTTGCCGCACTGGGTGAGGGAGGCGTGTACCGCGGCCTTGACGGGATGCGCCGATACGTGGATGACCTCGCTGATGCATGGGAGATCGTGCGTGCCGACGTGGATGACGTGGTCGGGGTCGGCAATGTCGTCCTGCTCGTCGGCCGCATCCACTATCGCGGCAAGGGCAGCGGGGCCGAGGACGAGACACCTGCGGGCTGGATGCTGAAGTTCCGCCGAGGCAAGGTTGTCCGCTTCCGCGCGTTCCGAGACCCCGAACAGGCACTTGAAGCCGCTGGGGGGCGGGACTAGCGCGCCTACACGTTGCGAGGTAGGTTTGGCTTCAACGACGGCTGGGTTCGGTCAGCCGGGACGAATGGAGGCGCTCATGGCAGTTGTGGTGGTCAACGAGATACCGCAGGGAAGTCAGGACTTCTATGACCAGGTCAACCCTCGAGTGATGCCGGACGGCCAGCTCCCGGAGGGATGCCAGGTCCACATCGCCGGCCCCTCGGGCGGCGGGTGGCGCGTTATCACCGTCTGGGAGTCCGAGGAGCAGTTTCAGCAGTTTCGAGACGAGAAGCTGATCCCCACGATGAAGGAGGTAGGGGGCGACGACCTCATCGCCCCGAGCATCCAGCCCGATCCGGTGTACAGGGTTCTCACCGCCTAGCGTAAGCGCCGCACCACAGGGCGACTGGAAGGTCTCCCGCCACCCCTAGCCGCGAGATACTGCGGGCGATGTCGCACGCCGATATCGAAACGCTTCGCACTGGGTACCAGGCCTTCAACCGGGGCGACTGGGATGCCGCGACTCGCCTTGCGCATCCTGATTTTGAGTTCGAGGCAGCGGATCGCGCTGTGAGCCCGGGGACCTATCGTGGGGCTGAGGCGACGAGACAGTTCTTTGAGGATCTGTTCGAGCCCTTTGAGGAAGTGGTGATTGAGCCGGAGGAGTTCTTCGAAAGGGGCGATCAGATCGTGGTGTTCCTGCTCGCGCGATTTCGGCCGGTGGGCAGCAGCGCGTTCGTAGAGAACCGAATTGGGCATCTCTGGACGATCCGCGAGGGAAAGTTCGCTCGCCTGGCTGTGTTTCCGAGGCGGGAAGATGCGCTCGAGGCCGCCGGGCTTTCGGAGTAGGCGCTGGCCTAGAACCCGAGTGCGAACTCGGGGTTTTCGGACACCATGTCAGCCCGGCGGCCTGAACGAAGCCGTCGCGAGCTACTGCCGCTTGGCGTAGTCCCCGAACTCACCGAAGTCGAGCGACACACACGGCTCGTTCCCAGTGATCTCCGCGTCGTGCCCGGGCGGGATCGCGAACACGTCGCCTGGGCCGATCTCGAGGTCGGTCCCGTCGTCCATGTGGACCGTCATGGCGCCAGAGATGCAGTACCCCAGGTGCGAGACCTGGCACGAGTCGGTGCCCGGCGATGGGCTTTACGTTCTCCGACCACTTCCAGCCGGGCTCGAACACGGCCTTGCCGACGACCTTGCCGCCGATGTTCAGGACGTCGGCCTTTCCCTTGCCCTCGAAGGGTCGGGTCTCGTCTGGCGAGTCGAAGCTCTTCACCTCACCTGCCATGCCTCCTCCTCTCCTGAGCGGACGTTATCGGCGTGAACCTATCCGACCCGAGCTCTTGGAGCAAGCCTTCGCGAGGTCCATTAGGACACCGCCGACCCGAATGCCCCGCGGCTTCGAGGGCTTTTCAAGTTCGGCACCGCCCGAAACCGAGGATGCTGGTGGCGCGGGAGAATCTCACTTGAAGAAACGCACCCAGTCGACCTTCATGGTGATGCCATTGGGTACGGTCGACCAGCTGCCTGCCCAGAACTTGTTGCCACCGATGAGCAGCGCGATCTCCGTGAAATAGTCCTTCTGTGTCAGGTTCGCCCAAGTCGCGGAGTCGACGCTGCTTCTTTCCGTCCTGCCCCAGATGCATCCGTCGATGGTCCACTCCATGCGGTCGGAGAATACGTTGACACCATAGCCGTGATAGCCCTTCGAGAAGTTCGCCACGGGCTGATGGCACGAAGGTGGCGAGTCAACGAAGTTGACGTTGTGGGCAGCCGCCCGTACGCCGTTCGATTTCGCGAAGGCGTTAAGGACTGAGGGATACTTTCCCAGCCATTCTTGGGTGTCGATTTCACCCGACTGGAAGTCGGCCCTGTAAAGGGCCCCCAGGGCGTTCCACTCTCCCATTAACGCGGGACTGGTCATCTTGGCGCTAATCCGGTACTGGAACGGAGCGCGAGTGGCGTAGTGGCTACGGATCGCGCCGGCATGCCAGCACGGAGGGTTGTTCGGCAAAAGACCACAGTTCGCGTAACCGGTCTTGTAGGCCGAAAGGAAGAGATGGCCGGCGCCGTCGCCGTGTAGGAACTTCGGACCAGCCCTGGCGCAGGTGGCGGTGAAATTGGTGACGCACTGATTGACCCGAAGCCAGCGCTCGGACGAGGGCATCTGGCCAGCAGCCAGGTCATTGAACCCATCGTTGAAGACGATCGACCGGGCCCCGGCTGGGCTGGCCTGTCCACAGAAGGAGACAAGCGCCAAAGCGATTAGTAGAACCCACCTGATCCTGATCCTGTTCATCCGACCCGTCCCTCGAGCGCCGCCCGGCCAGCTGCCCAGCGCGCTGCTCATCATCGTCTCTGATCTTGCCCGGCGAGCCGCCTTTAGCGACTACCTAACTAACAGGGAACGTACCTCAAAAGTTGCGGAGTGCTGGCGGGCTTTCTTTTGCGACCGAGCCACGCGGCCGCCTAGCGACACCCGGAAAGTGGTGATTTGCAGGGATTAGAATCCCAGCGCGAACTTCGCGTCCTCGGACATCTTGTCCGCCGAGGGTCGCGGCGCGCTGTTCCCTTCCGTGCCATCCCGTGCGTCGGAATGCGGAGATCGCCGCGTCAGGCTGCTGACATGTGCCGCCTCGACGCCCCGCTTGAAGATCTTCACGTTCTCCTGCGACATCGCCTACTCCTTGGCCCCGGCGGCTTCGAGGGCTTCGTCGCGCGACTCGTACAGACGGAAGCGGACCACCTTCGATTCCTTCAGGTCGTAAACGACGAAGAAGTCGCGCTCAGTTCGCACGCCACTACCCCGGCCTGTTCCCCTTTGGCGGAACACGACCACGACCGCGTCCCCGGCGTCGATGTACTCGCGGTGCGCAATCTCGTAGTCGGCCCAGGTGTCAAGCCAGTCGCGAAACCACCGTTCGACTCCCTGGTATCCGTGGTAGACGCCAGCCGCTGGCAGCTCGCTCGCGGAGGTGTCCCAGACCACGTCGGGGTCGAAGTATTTGCGCCACTCCTCGCGGTCGCCTCCCTCGAAGATGCGGCTGAACCGCTTAACGGTCTCCACGTTCTCCTGCGACATCGCCTACTCCGAGAGTCCGGCGGCCTCGAGGGCGGCCTCCCTGCTCGGGAACATCTGAACTCGGGCGACCTTTCCGTCCTGCTCGCGCAGCGTGTAGATCAATCCCAATCGCTGGTCGATCTCGATCCCAGTGCTCCTGCCGGTCGCCGTCATCCGGACCTCGACGACGTACCTTCCCTCGCTGGCAGCGGCGATATCCAGAGGCTCCATGCGGAAGCCAGCCCACGCGTCCCACTGCTCGTGGAAGTACCTGACGAACTCCTCTCGCCCCTTGTAGCAGCGGCCGTCCGGGAGAACCGTTGTCGTGTCTACCTCGGCGTCGTCAGCGTAGGAGTCGGCCATCAGGTCGATGTCGCCGCCGTTCCAGCAGGCGAACCCCTGGTCCACGAAGGCCTTGATGTCGGGCGATACCGACCGCCTGGTCATGACGTCCTCCTCTGGTCCCACGTTCTCCTGCGACATCGCCCGCGCAGTATCTCGCGAGCGGCGCTGACCGGCGACTCAGTGGTGGTCGTGCCTCTTCAGCACCTGGCGCTTCCTTCCGGCGTTCGGGGCGTCATCGCCAGGGCCAGTGCCACCGCAACTGACGGCCGCCCACCAGAAGTACCTCTTACGTTTGCTGAACGCCCTCGGGAGATCGCGCTTCTTGATCGTGTAGACGACTGTCCGGTGGTGGTTGGCAAAGTGATAGTCGCCGTCCGCGTTCGGATGGAGGAGCGCCGCAGGCTCACCGAAGAGGTCCGAGGTCCGACCCTTGGTAAGGAAGACGGACGGGGCGGCGTTGTCAAAGGGCAACGCTCCCCGCACCGTCACGGTGTGTCGGGCCACCCGCCCTCTC
Organism: uncultured bacterium; assembly: GCA_963758865.1. GTDB lineage: Bacteria > Actinomycetota > Thermoleophilia > Solirubrobacterales > 70-9 > AC-56. The sequence continues at coordinate 44,556 of CAVWWY010000002.1, forward strand.
TTGATGACCTGGGCGGTGGCCTCGCGAATGTCGCAGCTCCCGGCGATATTGGGGTTGCGCACGTCTCTGACGACCGTCCTCTTCGTATGCCCGAGCACCGCCGTCGCGACCAACAGGACGCTGAACAGGGCCAGCGTGGCGATCAAGCCGACGAGGATGTGTGTGCGCCTCATTCCCAAACTCCGTTCCTGGTTGCGCCGACCTTATCCGACTACAGACCCAGCGTTCGGACAGGCGTCATCCGCTCGCGCACCTCGTCGTGCGACGCCGGGGGTCGGTTTGCAATCTGTTTGCAATCTAGCCTCTCGCTGCCCGACGGCCCGCGGAAACAGTCGCGATTTGCAGGCCTAGAACCCCAGCGCGAACTTGGCGTCCTCGGACATCTTGTCCGGGGACCAGGGCGGGTCGAAGACCATCTTCGGGTACACGCCTTCGACGCCCTCGAGCCCGCCCACGAACTCCTTGACCTGCTCGGAGACCTGGGGCCCGATCGGGCAGCCGGGATAGGTGAGCGTGAAGGTCACGTAGACGTCGCTGCCCTGGATCTCGACCTCGTAGACGAGCCCGAGCGAGACGAAGTCGAGCCCCAGCTCGGGGTCGATCACTTCCTCCAGGGCTTCGTAGACGTCGTCCTGCGTGACCGTGGCCGTTTCTTCCGCCGACATGAACTCATCGTAGCGGTGTCGTCTGACTAGGCTTGGTTCGTGGCCCTCCTGCTGGTGTTCATCTTCATCGTCCTGCCGATCGCCGAGATCTACGTGATCATCAAGGTCGGCGAGGCGATCGGGGTGTTGCCGACGATCGCGTTGCTGATCCTCGACAGCTTCCTGGGGGCGGCGCTCCTGCGATCGCAGGGACGACTCGCCTGGGCACGCTTCAACGGAGCGCTCGCGCAGGGCCGGATACCGGCTCGTGAGGTGTTCGACGGGGCGATGGTGATTCTCGGCGGGGCGTTCTTGATCACGCCCGGCTTCATCACGGACGTGATCGGGCTGTTGCTCCTGATCCCGCCCTCGCGGGCGATCTTTCGCGGCATGGTCGCCTGGATGGCCAGCCGGCACGCCGCCTTCAGGGTGGCGCGCTGGGGGTCTGGGCGCGTCTCCGGGCCGCGCCCGGGGGCGGGCGAGCCTCACGACTACGACTACGAGGGGACGGCACGGGAGGTGCCCGAGGCGGAGCGGGAGCTCCCGCGTCGAAACGCTGATGACGGAGGCTGAGCCCGTCCCGGTCACGATCCAGGGGCTCGCCGCGGGCGAGTCCCTGCGTCTGGCCTGGGATCGTGCGGTTGCCGCCTCGCTCCGTGACGAGCCGGAAGGCCGGCGATCAGCCTGGCGCCTCGACGGCGAGCTCGACTGGCAGCGAGCCGAGTCGCTTCGGCTCGTCCACGCCGTGTTCGAGAACGGGCGAGCGCTGGCGATTGCCGCGCTGCGGCCCCAGGAGGCGGCGGGGCACGACGGGGACTCGGTCGCTGCCCACTTCGAGGAATCCGGGGAGCCGCTCGTCCTGAGCGAGGCGCTGCTGTCGACCGAGTACGACGCCGATGGCCTGCCGCGTCGGATCGGCGTGGAGCTGTGGGTCGAGCCCGATTCCCCGCCCCTGCGTGTCGCCGCGGACCGCGAAGGCCCCGTCGAGCTGGACGGCGACGGCATCCGCCGCCAGACGGCCCGCATGGCCTTTCGCCTCGAGGGGGCCGGTGGCGTGGGTGCGTACGAGATCCTGAGACCCGCCTGAGATGGCTCTTCGAGCCGTGATCTCGGACTTCGGAGGCGTGCTCACGACGCCGCTCATGCGCTCCTTCGCGGCCTTCCAGGACGAGACCGGGATCCCGGCGGAGAGCCTTGGTAAGGCGATGCAGCGGATCGCCGAGCGGGACGGCGAGCATCCGTTGTTCGAGCTCGAGCGAGGACGGCTCACGGAGGCCAACTTCCTGACCGCTCTTCGCGGCGAGCTGGCTCCAGAGCTCGGGCACGAGCCGGAGCTTCACCGCTTCAGCGAGATCTACTTCGAGGCGCTCGATCCAAACGACGCGATGATCGAGCTGATGCGCGATCTGAAGAGCCGCGGATACCGGATGGCGCTGCTCACCAACAATGTTCGCGAGTGGGAGCCGCTGTGGCGCAGCATGCTCCCCGTGGACGAGATCTTCGAGGTGATCGTCGATTCGGCCTTCGTCGGCATCCGCAAGCCCGAGCCCGCGATCTACGAACTGACCGTGGAGCGGCTGGGGAGTGGCATCGCCGCCGCCGATTGCCTGTTCGTCGACGACGTCGAGCACAACGTCGCCACCGCCCGCGAGCTGGGCATGACCGCCGTTCACTTTCGCACCAACGACCAGGCGATCCCGGAGATCGAGGCGGCGCTGGGTGGTGGACGGGACCGGGCCGCGTCGACTGGCGCCTAAGTGGGTCTCAAGCCGACTTACCCGCCACTCGATGGGCGGGCGGAGGCGGGCGCTCTAGTTGTCTGAGCCGGCGCGGTCCCAGACGTAGAGCTCAACCGCCTCGACGGCGAGCTCCATCAGCCGAGGCGGAGAGAGCCATTCGAGCACCGTGTCGAGCGCCCGCTCCTCGGTGACGCCCCTGTCCACGGCCTCCTCGCCGCGGAACCCGGCGGCCAGCTTCAGGGCCTCACGCCGGTGCTGCCCCAGCGAGGTGAACGCGCCCATCAGGAAGTCGCGATTGGGGACGGGATGGCCGACGTCCATCGAGGCGTGCCAGGCGGCGAGCATCGAGATGTCGTGCTCGTCGAGCTCGGCGATCGCACGCGCGTAGTGGGCCTCGAGCTCGTCGTCGGGGATCTCGTCCACCCATGCCCGGACCGCCTCTCCGAGGAGCTGGCGCCTGGCCTCGCGGCCGACGGAGTCTGCGATCGCCCGGATCGCGTCTGCGGGATCGATGAAGCAAAGCGACATGACGCGGCGAAGATAGACCCGGCGTCCGACGGAACCATCCATGCGTGGCCCGTACTCGCGGGGAAGGGCGTCAGATCGACCTCCGTGGGGCGACCTATGCTGGGCTGGATGTCGCTATCGCTGATCGTGGGGCCGCCCAACTCCGGCAAGGCCGGGAAGATCCTGGCCGGCTTGCGGGATGCCATGGACCGCGATCCGACGCTCGTCGTGCCCACGCTGGACGACGCTGACCGCTTCGAGCGAGAGCTGTGCGGTGCGGGCGGCGACGCGGCCGGGGTGCTCGGCGTGTCGATCCAGACGTTCCAGCGGCTGTTCGAGGACGTCGCCCGGGCGACGGGAGTGGCGCTGGCGCCGGGGGTGACCGACGCCCAACGGCTGCACCTGGTCCGGGCGGCATCCCGGCAGACGAGGCTGGGCTTCCTCGCCCGATCCGCGAAGCGCCCCGGGTTCGCGCCGGCCCTCGCCAGCCTGATCTCGGAGGCGCAGGCATCCGGGCTTGGGCCCGCCGCCCTCGCCGCCAACGCGGACGCCGCGGAGGCAGCCAGCGGGTACCTGCGCGAGGTGGCCGCCCTCTATGCCGCCTACGCCGCCACTCGCGACGCCCTTGGCTACGGCGACGAGCACGTGGCCGCCACGCAGGCCACCACCGCGCTTCGCGCCCAGCCGGAGGCTTGGGGGCGGCGGCCGATCTTCGTCTACGGATTCGACGACCTGACCGTCGAGCAGCTCGACCTGCTTGAGGTCCTGGCCCAGGTCACGGAGGTGTCGGTCGCGGTCACCTACGAGGACCGCCGGGCGCTGACGGCTCGCGCGCGCCTTCACCAGGATCTGCTTGAACGAGGCGGGGCTCGCGCGAGCGCTGAGCTCGGCCCTGAGCGGCGACACACCGATAGCGCCACCCTGTTCCACCTGGAGCGCTCGTTCCTAGAGGACGGCGCCGAGCGCCACGAGCCCGACGACGGGCTCGCGTTCATGGAGGCCGCCGGGGAACGTGGGCAGGCGGAGCAGATCGGCGGCGAGATAGCCCGGCTGCTGGCCGACGGCGTGCTCCCGGACGAGATGGCGGTGGTGGTGCGCACTCCGAACCGGTACGGGCCCCTCTATGAGAGCGTGTTGGCGAGCTACGGGATCCCGGTCGCCGTCGAGGCCGGGGTCCCGCTCACGGGCACGGGGACTGGTCGCGGCCTGGTCGCCCTGCTGCGCGCGGCCCTGATCTCGGAGCGCGCCGAGGACGTTCTCGCATTCGTGCGAGCGCCCGGCGTGGCGAGCCCAAGCGATGCCGACTGGCTGGAGCGCGACGTGCGCCGCCGTGGCCTGCGAACCGCGGATGACGCGCTCGATGCCTGGCGCGGGCGGGATCTGTTCGAGCTCGAGCAGCTCGCCAAGGCCAGCGAGCCGGCGAGCCTGTTCGGCGATCTGGCCCGATTCGCGCGACGGATCGCGGAGCGGCCGCACCTGCGCGAGGCGCCGCTTGCGGCCAGGCAGCAGCGGCTCGAGCTGCGCGCCGGCGCGCTCGCAAGCGAGGCGCTCGAGAGCCTCGCCGGGCTTCCCAGCGTCGAGGACCCGGCGCGCGACGCGCTTTCGATGCTCGAGGCGATCGAGGTGCCGCTGTGGCGGGGCCCCACCGACGGACGCGTTCGGGTCACGAGCCCCTACCGGATCCGGGCGTCCCGCGTCCCGTACCTCTTCGTGGCCTCGCTCCAGGAGGGTGAGTTCCCGCGCCACGACACCGGCGAGCCGTTCCTCTCCGACGAGCAGCGGACGGCCTTGGGGCTCACCGCGCGCGCGGATCCCGACGACGAGGAGCGCTACCTCTTCCACGTCTGCCTCTCGAGCCCCACCCGGCGCCTTTACCTGTGCTGGAGGGATACGGACGACGAGGGCGGTGAATCGCCGCCGTCGCCGTTCCTGGAGGACGTCGCGGACCTGCTCGCCGATCCAGCGGATACCGGAAGCCCAGCCGGGGGGGCGAGGGTCGCCCGCCGCCTGCTCGGAGACGTCACGTTCGAGCTCGGCGCCGCGCCGAGCATCGACGAGCTGGCGCGATCACTCGCCGCAGTGGGACGGCATCCGGATTCCGCTGCGCGAAGCGAGGCGCTGGGGTTGGGCGACGACGGCGCAGCGGACCTCGATCGCCGTTTGGCACGCGCCGCTGGACGCCTGCAGCGCCGGTTCCCGGGGCCGCTCTCACTGCCCCCGGTCTTGGCCGAGCTGGGCGAGCGCCGGCTGTTCGGCGCCTCGACCCTGGAGGAATACGCGCTCTGCTCCTACCGGTGGTTCGTCCAGCACGAGCTCCGGCCGCAGGCCATCGATCCGGAGCCCGAGGCCCGCGCGCAGGGCTCGGTGATCCACGCGGTGCTCGAGAAGCTGTATCGGGATCCACCCGCGAGCGGGCCTGCGCCCACGACCGAGACGCTGGACGCGTGGCGTCGGCGAGGGGCGGAGCTCGTCGCCCACCTGGCGGACGCCAGCGGGCTGGGCGGCGACGATGCCGCCGCCGTCACCTCGCGCGCCCGCATGATGGCCCTCGTCGACGGATTTCTGGAGCGGGAGGCCGCGAGCCAGACGCAGCTCGTCCCGGACCCCGACCTGCTCGAGGCGAGCTTCGGCGATGAGGAGGGGGCCGACCGACCGGCGCTCGACCTGGATGGATTCAGCCTTCACGGGAAGATCGACCGGGTCGACGTGCCGGCCACGGGCGAGGCGCTCGGCCTGATCCGCGACTACAAGGTCTCGCGCACGGTGACGAGCGGCGCGAAGCTCGACAAGGAGGGAAAGCTCCAGCCCCAGCTCTACGCGCTGGCGCTGGAGGAGCTGTGGGAACGGCGGGCGCTCGGCGGCCTGTATCAACCCCTCGCGGCCACCCACGACCACCGCTCGCGCGGCATCGCGCTGCGCGAGGAGTCCGATCGGCTGCTGGCCGGGCTGGAGCTGGTAGGCCCTGACCTGCTCGAGGCCAAGGTCTTCAGCGATGCGCTCGAGGCGGCGAAGAACCGGGCGGGCGAGGTCGTCGCCGACATGCGCGCGGGCAGGATCGAGCGCGACCCGATCGACGACAGCTGCCCTCCGTTCTGCACCTTCCAGGCGATCTGCAGGCGCGAGCGCTCCGCCCGGCAGGAGCCCGACACCCTGGACGAGGACGAGGAGGAGGACTCCTAGGTGGGAGCCGAGCAGATGCAGCTCGGCGTTGAGCTGGAGGCCCCGTCCGAGCGCGAGGACCTGGAGGCCCCCACCCCCGAGCAGCGCGCGGCGATCGACGCGCGCGACCGCGACGTCCTCCTCGAGGCTGGCGCCGGCACTGGCAAGACCAGGGTGCTCGTCGAGCGCTACTGCGCGGCCGCCGAGCAGTCCGAGGCCGGGGTCGACTCGATCCTCGCGTTCACGTTCACGGAGCGGGCGGCGGGCGAGCTGCGGCAGCGAATCCGCGAGGAGCTCTCAAGCAGGGCCGACCAGGCTCGAAGCGCCGGGCAGCCGGACCGATCGGCGCTGCTGCGCGTCCTTGGCCCGGGACAGCGAGCGCGCCTGGATCTCGACCATTCACGGCTTCTGCCGCAGGCTGTTGGCCGCTCATCCCGTCGCCCTGGGCCTCGATCCTCGCTTTCGGGTAATCGACGAGCCGGAGGCGGAGCGGGTCGCCTCCGCCGCGTTCGACGACGCGCTCGAGGAGCTCCTGCGCGATGGTGACTCGGATCGCGCGAGCCTGGTCGCGGCGATGCGGATCCCAGCCCTCAGCAGCCTGGTTCGCACGGCCCACGACGAGCTTCGCAGCCAGGGACGCGAGCCGGTGCTGCCCGAGCCACCGGAGCCCGACGTGGAGGGAGCGATCGGGGCGCTGGCGCGCGCCGCGCGCGCCGCATGTGCGGAGACGGAGGGAGGATCCGGCGGTCGCCGGAACCTCGAGCGCCTGGCGGAGGCGGCGGCGCTCGATTCCTCGGATGGCCTTCCGAGCGAGGCCGAGGTCGCCGAGCTGCGCCTCAACTCGGGCGCCGAAGCTTTCCAGGGACCCGCCTGCACCGCCTACAAGGAGGTGTGGCGAGCCGCGAGGGCGGCGCTGGCCGAACGCGACGCGAGCCACCACTACCGGCACATCACCGTCCTGGTGGAGCTCTTCGGGCGCCACTACCGAGAGCTGAAGGAGGAGCGCTCGGGGCTCGACTTCGAGGACCTCCAGCTCGAGGCGCGCCGACTCTTGCGGGATCACGAGTCCGTGGCCGCGACCTACCGCGAGCGATTCACGCACCTGATGGTCGACGAGTTCCAGGACACGAACCGCCTGCAGCTCGAGCTCGTGCGCCTCCTGCGCGGCCCCGAGACGCGGACCTTCTACGTCGGCGACGAGTTCCAGTCGGTCTACGGCTTTCGCCACGCCGACGTCGAGGTGTTTCGCGCGGGAACGCGACCGAATCGCATCGATGCCGAAGGCCGCCGCCGAGCTGATGCGGCTCGAGCGGGAACTTTCGCTCCAGGCCCGAGATCGTCGCCGCGGTGAACGCGATCGGCGACGCGATCCTGGACGGCTTCAACGCCCTCACCGTGGGCCGGCCGAGGGCGGCCGAACCGGATGGCGAGCCCGCGGTCGAGCTCCTGTTGACGCCCGCCGGCGAGGAGTGGAAGGACGAGGCGCTCGGCATCCGCGTGAGCGGCGACTATCCATCGGCGCCCGATCGCGTGGCCGAGGCCCGCTTCCTGGCGGCTCGACTGCGGCGCCTGGTCGACGATCGCCGCGCGCGAGAGCGCGACATCGTGGTCCTGATGCGGGCCTACACCCACGTCGCCGCGTTCGAGGAGGAGCTGGAGCGCGCCGGGCTTCGTCCGTACGTCGTCGGGGGGCGCGGATACTGGTCGCAGCAGCAGGTGGACGACGTGGTCCGCCTGCTGGGCGCGATCGCGAATCCGCTTGACGACGAATGCCTGTTCGGCATGCTCGCCTCGCCCGCATGCGCCGTGCGGCCGGACACGCTGTGGCTCCTGCGTCGGGCCGCGGGACCGAACCACCACGTCTGGCCGGCGATCGAGAGGCGCTTCGGACGCGACGAACCCTGCGAGGACGCGGACTCGGAGCGCTACCTCGCCGCGATCCCTGATGAGGACGCCGCCGCACTTCGGGAGCTCTGCGAAATGCTGGCCGGCCTGCGGGCCGAGGCGCCGACGATCGGCTTGGACGAGCTCGTGCAGAGGGCGGTCACGCGCTCGGGCTACGACCTCGCCTCGCTGATGATGGACCGCGGAACGCGCCGCTACGCGAACGTCCGCAAGCTGATGCGCCTGGCGCGCGGCTACGAGATGGCCGAGGGCCGCGATCTCCGTGGGTTCCTCGAGTTCGTCGCCCAGAGCGCAAGCGTCGACCGGGAGGGCGAAGCCGCAACGGAGGCCGAGGACCACGACGGGGTGCGGGTGATGACGGTCCACGCCGCGAAGGGGCTCCAGTTCCCGGTCGTCGCGGTCGCCGACCTGGGTCGCGACCTCCTCGCCGGCGCGAGTCGACCCCCCGTCAAGGTCGCCGGCTTCGGCGAGGACCCGAACGCGAGCAACGATGCCGCTCCTCCTGCACCGCGGGTGGGAATCCGCCTCGCCCGCTTCGGCGCGACCGCGGTGGGGGTGTTCGGGTACGACGAGATGGTCGACGCGGCGGCCGAGGACGAGGCCGCCGAGGCGTGTCGGCTCGCCTACGTCGCCGCGACGCGGGCACAGGACCACCTGATCCTGAGCGGCCGCTACAACGGGCGCCGCCTGGCCAAGCCGGCCGAGGACATGAGCGCGACGACCCCGGTCAGCGAGCGGCTGATGCGGACGCTCGGGATCGCCGACGGGGGCGACCTGGACCTCGAGCTCCCGCCCCCCCTCCCCCGACCCGGCCTGGACTCGAGCTTCGGCCCGGGCAGGATCGCGGTTCGCTTCAACCCGCCCGAGCCGGCCTCGTTCGGGGCGCTTCGCCAAGCGGGCGCCACCGGCGAGCCGGTCGAGCCGCCTCCGCTCGAGCGACCGCCCCTGGTCCTCAGCCAACCAACGCCCGAGCCCGCGGCGCGGCACCTCTCGTACTCCGCCCTCGCGACCTACGGTCGCTGCGAATACCGCTTCTTCGCCGAGCGGGTGCTCGGCCTGCCCGCGCGCGAGGAGGTGCGGCGGGACGGCGCCAAGGGGCCACGCCGCTTCGGCTTCGGCAACGCGGTCCACGCCGCCCTGGAATGGAGCGCGCGCCACGGCTGGCGCGAGCCGGATGAGGCGCTCTACGGCGAGCTCCTTCGACGGGAGCAGGTGGAGGCGAGCGGCGCGGAGCTCGAGCGCGCCCGGAACATGGTCACGGCCTGGCTCGACTCGGCGCTCTGCGAGGAGCTCCGCGCCCGCGCCGACGCCCGCCCGGAGATGCCCTTCGTCCTGCCGCTCGGCGAGTCGGTCGTGCGCGGCACGATCGACCTCTACTCGCCGGGAGAGGCGCCCTTGGTGGTCGACTACAAGACGGACGCGCTGGGCACGGGCGGGCTCGACGAGCTAGTCGATCGGTACGGGGTCCAGCGAAAGATCTATGCCCTGGCGGCCGCGGGTGGCGCGGATCGAGTGCGAACGGCCTATGTGTTCCTCGAGCGCCCGGAGGACCCGGTGGAGCTCGAGCTCGATCACGCCTCGCTGGCCGAGGCGAGGCAGGAGCTCGGGGAGCTGATCGCCGGGATCCGCGACGGGCGGTTCGAGGTGACCGCCGAGCCCCACGCCGCGCTCTGCTGGGACTGCCCCGCCCGAGCCCTCCTCTGCTCGCATCCGCCCGAGATGACCGGGCGCCGGCTCGGATGAGCCTCGCGGTCTTCGCCTACGGCTCCCTGGTCAGCCTGCCGAGCGCCGAGCGAACGCTGGGCCGACCCGTGGAGCACGCGGGCGCCGCGCGCCTCGTGGGCTGGCGCCGGCGCTGGTCGCAGGCGCGTGACAACACCAAGGTCGAGAAGACCTTCGCTCGCTCCGACGGCACCGTTCCCCCGTTTTGCCTCGGCCTGAACGTCGAGCGCGGCGATCACGGGCCCGGCCCGAACGGCGCCCTGATCGAGGTGACCCAGGCCGAGCTGGATCGACTCGCGATCCGCGAGATCCGCTACGACCGGATCGAGGTCACGGCCGAGGCGGCAGTCGAGGCCGACCCGCTTCGACCGCGTGTTCACCTTCGTCGCAAAGCCCGAGAACTTCACGTACCCACCGCCCGCGGGCGCGGTGATCCTCGCCGCCTACGCGCGAACCGTCGAGGCGGCCTTCGACTCGCTGGGGCCTGGTCAGCTCGACCTCTTCCGCGAGACCACCGGGCCGTACCCGGTGGAGGTGGTCGAGGCGGTGCTTGTGCGTGACCGGATCCCAGCCGGCAATCCGCGGGACTGGTAGGTCGAGGAGGCGGCCTCAAGCAGCGATGCGATGTTCTTCCGCCAGGTGATCCACGAGGACCTCGCCTGCGCCTCCTACCTGATCGGCGACGACCGGGCGGGTGTCGCGGCGGTCGTCGATCCCCAATGGGACATCGACCCCTACCTGCGCCTCAGCCGCCTGCACGGGATGCGAATCGAGCACGTGCTCGAGACCCACAACCACGCCGACCACGTCTCGGGTCACGGGCGGCTGGCCCGCGCCACCGGGGCGACGATCCACATCCACGAGCTCGCCGGATGCCGAGTACCCGCACGAGCCGTTCGCCGACGGCTGGGTGCTGCAGCTCGGGGCGCTCGAGATCGAGGCCGTCCACACCCCGGGCCATCGTCCGGAGCACACCTCGTTCGCTGCTCGTGACGCCGGGCGGGGTGACGATCTGGGCGGTGTTGACCGGCGACTCGCTGTTCATCGGCGACGTCGCCCGACCCGACCTGGCCGATCGAGGCCCGCGAGGGGGCGGCGGGCATCTTCCGACTCCGTGCACGAGCGGCTGCTCGGCCTCGACGACGAGGTCGAGGTCTGGCCGGGCCACCTCGGGGGGTCGATGTGCGGGAGCCCCGGGATCGCCAACGAGACGTCTTCGACGATCGGCCTCGAGCGGCGCCACAACCCCGCGCTTCGCCACTCGAGCCTCGAGTCGTTCGTCGACGCGACCGTCGCCTCGGTCGGGGACCGGCCGCCGCACGTCGAGTACATCGTCGCCCTCAACCGCGGGCCGCTGATCGAGGAGCCTCGGGGCTCCGACGCCGCTGACGCCGCGCGGGGTCGAGGTCGGCGATCGCCGCCGGCGCGATCCTGGTCGACGCGCGGACCAACGAGCAGTTCGACGAGGCCCACATCCCCGGTGCGATCAGCGCCTCCGCCTACGACACGGGGTTCGCCACCAAGGTCGGGCCAGGTCGTCGCGAGGGGGCCGAGCTGATCGTGGTCGCCGCCTCGACGGCTACGAGCTGGAGGCGGCGGAGCTCTTGGCATCGGTGGGGCTTCGCGTTCGCGGCTACCTGGAGGGCGGGATGACCGCCTGGCGCTCCGAGGAGCGGCCGGTGGAGCGAATCGAGTCGATCGGTCCCGACGCGCTGGCGCGAACGTCTCGCGGCCGGCGACGGGCACCCTGGTCCTCGACGTCCGGAGCGCGGAGGAGTTCGCCGATGCGCACATCCCGGGCTCCGTCCACATGCCCTACGGGCAGCTGATCAACCGCCTCGGCGAGCTGCCGCGGGATCGCGCGATCGCCACCGTGTGCAGCGGGGGCAAGCGCAGCGGCCTCGGCGGCGTCGCTGCTTCAGCGCGAGGGGTTCGAGGACGTGATCCACGTGCGCGGCGGCGGCGTCGGCACCTGGCGCGAGCGGGGCCACCCGGTCGAGTCGGGCTAGCGCGACCGCTAGTCGCCAGTTCCAGCGCTGCGCCCAGGCGCGAGCTCGTGATCGCGGGGCGCAGCGCCTTGCCCTTCTCGGTGAGCGCATAGAGACCCGGCGGGTTGCCGCGGGACGGAGCGCTCACCATGCCCTCGGCCTCGAGCTCACGAACCGGCGCGAAGCAGGCGGTCCGACAGGCCGGGGAAGGCCTCCGAGAGCTCGCCGAAGTAGTGGGGGCGCTCCGAGAGCGCCCAGGATCGCGCCCGCCCAGCGCTTGCCGATCAGCTCGACCGCGTGATGGAAGTCGGGACAGACGCGCACCGGGCGACCGGCGGCCGGCTCGCCTCCGCTTGCGAAGGCGCAGATTCCACCCTCGAGTGAGCTTAACGACGCCGTCCCCGGGCCCGCAACCGACTGCGGCCACGCAGGACCCGGGTCGGGGCGACTCCCGAGGCCCCTGCGGACGATCGAGTCGGGACCCCGAGCCCCCCGGCGGGCCCGGGCCCTGCTCGGCGGCGAACACCGTGGTCAGCACCCGACCGGCGCCGTCGACCGCGGGACCACCCGAGTTGCCGCTTCTCACCTGGCCGCGGAAGGGAGTCATCTCGCGCTCGATCGGCCCGCGCCCGTAGGAGTCCTGGCTGATCACGCGTGCCGGTGATGCCGATCCGCGCCGGGGAGACGGTGAACGGCCCGTTCTCCGGATAGCCGAGAACGGCTGCCGGGCGTTCCGCTGGACACCTGTGGGGCGAGCGGGAGCGGCCGCAGGTCGAGCGCCAGGGACCCGCAGGATCGCCAGGTCGTTCCGCGGGTCGTAGTGGACCGCGGTCGGCGTCGTATGAGGTGCCCGAGCGGCGTCGTCACGGTGGTGTCGCTCCTCTCCCGCCACCACGTGCGCGTTGGTCACCACGAGGCCGGCCCGCGACCCAGCCCGAGCCCTCGAGCCCGAGCCCGCACGCCGTGCCCAGCACCTTGACCACGCTCTCGCCCGCCCGTCTGCACGTCGGGGTCGCGCGCGATCGCCGGCTCGCGGCGCTCCACGTTCGCCTCGCGGCCCGTTCATCGAGCCCACCGGGTCGACGTGGCGCAGCAGGTTGAGGATCGGGCCGCTCGGAGGCAGGACGCCGTTCAGCGCAGCGAGGATCTGCGACCTCTGGAGCGCCTGTCGGAGGTCTCGCGCGCCGGCGCCGGACGCGTTCAGGGCGCGGCGCCGAACGCCCAGGCGAGGACCAGCGCCGAGCGCGCCGAGCAGCATCGCCGCCTCCGACCCGTCGAGCTGACCCAGCAGCCGCGCCGCCCGCAGGAAGCGGACCCGAACCGCTCCGCGACCCCCTCCATCGCGACCGCGAGATCGCTCCGAGGAGAGCCCCGCGAGCACCGTGACCAGCGGCGCGTATGGCGACTCCCGCCCCCGGCCAGCAGGGCCGGCCCGAGCCGCCCGCCGATCACCGCCCCGACCACGAAGCCCGGCCAGCGGCAGCGCGCTCGCGATCAGGCCACGCTCGTATCCGATCCCCGCGAGCGCGACCGCGAAGACACGATGATCACGTCAACGATGTTCACGAGCGACTACCTTTCTACCGGCTTGAGCTCCACCACCCGCGAGGCGGCGCGCCGTCGTCGCCTTCTGACCCGCGCCCTTCCCGTCGTCCTGCTGGGCGTGGCGGCGTTCGTCGCCGGCGCGATCGTGGCCGCCAACCGGACCGAGCTGGCGGCGGTGCAGCGCTTCGCCGACGACTGGGAGCGACCAGGACTTCGCGGCCATGTACGCCGAGCTCTCCCCGGACGCTGCCAACGGCGCTACCCGTTGAGCGAGTTCACCGACGCCTACGACAGGGCGCAGCAGACGGCGACGGTGACCACGTCGCGACCGGCGAGGTCTCGGAGTCGACCTCCGGCGGGCAGCGGTGGCCGTCGATGCCGGTCAGCTTCGACACCAACGCCTTCGGGCAGATCTCCGGGCAGCCTCGAGCTGCCGCTCGACGGGGACCGGGTCGCCTGGTCGCCGAACCTCGTTTCCCGGGTCTCGCCGCGGGATGAGCGCCTGGTCCGCCGCACGCGGATTCCGGAGCGCGCCCCGATCCTCGCCCGCGACGGAACCCCCTCGCCGAGGGCCCGGCGACCGCCCGCTCCTCGCCGCTCGGGAGCCGCCGCGCAGAACGCCGTCGGCGAGATCTCGTCCCCAAGCGCCCAGCAGAACCAGGAGCTGGTCGAGCTCGGTTTCCGCCCGGCGCCCCGACCGGAACCAGCGGGCTGGAGCTGGCGTTCAACCGCGGCTTGGCCGGGCAGCCCGGTGGGCAGCTCGTCGCCGCCCCGGCGAGGGTGCCGGGCCCAGGCGACCGGGAGCGCGCTCATCGCCACGAGCCAGCCCGTCCCCGGCAAGCCCGTGCACACGACGATCGATCCGGACCTCGCAGCGCGCCGCGGCGGCGGCGCTCGGCAGCCAGTACGGCGGGGTCGCCGTGCTCGATGCCAGCGACGGCTCGGTGCTGGCGCTGGCCGGGATCGCCTTCTCGGGCCCCAGCCGCCGGGCTCGACCTTCAAGCTGATCACGACGACGGCCGCGCTCGACGCCGGGGTCGTAAGCTCGACCGACCAGTTCCCGATCCAGACCTCGACCGTCGGTCGGCGGGCGGCGAGGTCGCCAATGCCCACAACGAAGCCTGCGGCGGAACCTTCGTCGAGGCGTTCGCCGAGTCCTGCAACAGCGTCTTCGTCCTGCTCGGGCCGAAGCTCGGCTCGGACCGCCTGGTCGGCGACGGCCGAGCGCTACGGCTTCAACTCGCCGCCGAGCCTCTTCGACGACCGGGCGCTCGAGGCCATGGACCCGCCGCAGAGCACCATCCCCCCTCGATCCCAGCGACCTCGAGCTCGGGCGTGACCGCGATCGGCCAGGGCAGGTGCTGGCGACGCCGCTCGAGATGGCGTCGGTGGCCCAGGCGATCGCCAACGGCGGCGTGCCGCGGCCCCACCGCCGATGGTCCGCGACCGCGGGCTGCGGCCGGCCGCCACCCCGGTGCGCGTGACCTCTTCCGAGACCGCGGCCACGCTGCGCGGCCTGATGATCCGCGTCGTGACCGCCGGGACCGGGACCGCCGCCGCCCTGCCCGGGGTCCAGGTGGCCGGCAAGACCGGAACCGCCGAGCTCGGGCCCGAAGGCCGGGCGGCCGCGGAGCGCGGGCGCCGCGCCGAGCAGGACGTCGACGCGTGGTTCACGGGGTTCGCGCCGGCCGCCCGGCCGAAGCTCGCCGCCGCCGCGATGGTCGTCAACGCGAGCGGGGACGGCGGCACGGTGGCCGCGCCGATCGTCCGCCAGGTGCTCGGCGCGGGCCTGGGGGTGGGTTAGAGGGGCGCAGCCGGAGCCGCCGGGCGGGTCATGGCAGGTAGGGGTGATGGAGTGCCGGCCGACGATCTGCGTCCCGTTCTGTCCGTCGTCCGGACACAACGGGACATAGACTTCGCGGCTAGATGTCGAGCTCGACGTCCCCGACCTCGCCGGTGGAGGAGGGGATGTGGAGGACGAGCGGCACGTCCTCGAGCGCAGTCCGGTCGACCAGGAAGAGCACCATCGCCGCCTGGATGGGACCGTTGGCCGCGGCCGACTCGGGCTCCGGAAGCTCGCCGTTCGCCGCCACCTTGCCGCCGAGGCGAAGCGCGAACGGATTCTGGCTCGGCAGCGGCTCGAATTCGGCTCTCCGGGTGTCGACAACCTGGAGACCGGGTCGGCACGCGCTGCACCGAGTCGGCCTCGTTGGAGATCTCCATGAAGACCCCGAGGTAGAACTCGTTCCTGGATGGCGGCGGGTGGCCGGCCAGGTAGTTCTCGTCCTCGGGGTCGTCGGGGTTCAGGAATCGCGAGATCTGGACGTTGTAGAGCGAGGTCACCGAGCCGCATCGGCTCCCCCTCGTCGACGCTGAGGGCGTCCTCAGGATTCGGAGCCACAGCCCGAGAGCAGCAGCGTGGCGGCCAACGCCGCAACCAGCACCACCACGGCACCAAGACGCGTTCTGGGTCCGGCGGCGCGCACCATGGCGGCGGAAGTCTATGTCACCTCCGACTATGTGCGGCAGGCACGAGTCCAGGGCACGGAACAGGCGTCAATCGGGGTCAGTCGGGGTCAGTGCCACACCGCTCCCGTACCCATCCCGTACCCACGAGTTCTCCCCGTAGGCCGGGGGTAGGCGGGATTCGGGGGGCAGCGCCAGCAAGGAGGTACCACCCCGCCTGACTGACCGGAGTCCCGCGCAAGAGCGCGAGCATTCAAGTCACTGAAACCGGCCTCGGTGACAGCCGTCCAACCGCTGTGCCTTCGGGTTCAGGCTCGACAGGGTGCACGAGCCAGTTCTGGTCGGCTCGGCCGGTCCCCAGAACTCGTCTAACGTCAGCGTCCCGGCCGTATTGCCAGGCTCAGGGCTAGGATCGGCCAAACCTACGGAAGGGAGTCGCTCGATGAGGTGGCTCAGGCTGGGCCCCCCGCCCGTCGCGCCCTAGCGGTTACATTGTTCCCGAGATGGAGGGTGGGGAGCATTCTTCAAGAGAACTAACGGTCTCCGTCAAGGTGCCCTGCCAAGAGTGCGGGGGCTTGGGCTACATCCAGGTGGTAAAAGCGGGCCACGTCGTTGGCGATAAGACGAAGAGGTGCCGCACCTGCCGCGGCAGGGGTCTCATCCCGGATGACCTGCCGATCTCTCAGTTGCGAGAGCTGTTGAAATGACTTTTGCTAGCCGTTTCGCTGAACCCACTTAGGCGGTGACGACCGTGGCGTTGGGGCTGTCCCAACGCGAGCGCCGTACCGCCTCTGCCCGCGGCGCTGCCAGCCGGCCTGAGCCCGCGCACGAATCGACGACCGATGACAGGCGGGGCCTCGCTCCGGGCGCTCAGTCGCGCTAACGTCTGTGCTTCGCCGTAGTCCGGCACGAGGAAGGGGCACGACCGGGGCGCGGACTTAGTTCCGACCCAGGAGGTGTCTCTCATGGCACGCACACGAGACGAGATCGTGCGCTGGACTCGCGAAGGCGCATCCCTCGACTCGATTGAAAAGCGCATCAGCGGGCTGCCCGCATCGGACGACGAGAAGTCGGCTCTGTGGCTTTGGGCGTGGTCATATCGATCCGCCCACCGCCAGCGATACAGCAAAGACCGCCGAAAAGTGCTGGCCGACTAAAACACCTCACTTGGCGGCTCTCCGCGGTCCTTCAGCGAGATACTTCGCGGGCGATGTCGCAGGAGAACCTGGAGATCGTCCAACGCGCCATCGAGGCGTGGAACGCCGATGATCTGGACGCCTTCTTGGCCGAGCTCGATTCCGATCTCGAATGGCACCCCTCGATCGAGCCGGGCCTGGAGGGAAAGGCGACTGTCTACCGGGGTCACGACGGCGCGCGGAAGGCTTGGGGGGAGTACAGGGGCGAGGCCTGGGAGCGCCTAATCAGTCGGCCTCAGGAGTTCCGCGACCTCGGCGAGTCGGTCCTGATGCTCGGCCAGATCGACTTCACCGCACGGTCGACCGGCATCGAGTTCAGCCAGGAAGTCGGATCGCTCTTTGAGTTTCGAGGGGGAAGATCGTTCGCTGCCGCGACTTCCTACTGACGCGGAAGCCCTCGAAGCCGCCGGACTGTCGGAGTAGGCGATGTCGCACGAGAACGTGGAGATCGTCCGTCAGGGCTTCGAGGCCTTCGAGCGCGGCGAACTCGACGTGATGCTCGACCTGTTCACCGACGATGTCATCACCTACCGCGTGGACCCCAACGGAGCTAGATACGACGGCAAGACCGGATTCCTCGAAGCAACCGCCGACTGGACGGAGGATTTCAGCGAGTGGCAGGTGCTTCCCCGGGAGTTCACCGATCTGGGTGAGCGGGTCCTGGTTCGGGTCCGCCAAGTAGCGCAAGGGAGAAGCAGTGGCGTGCGAGTGGAGGAGGACTTCTGGTTTCTCTTCGAGTTGACCGGCAGAAAAGTCTCGAAGCTCAGCTTCTATTCCAGGCACGCGGAAGCCCTCGAAGCCGCCGGACTGCCGGAGTAGCGATGTCGCAGGAGTACGTCGGATTCCTCGGGGTATTAGGAGGATCGACGGTCAAAGCGAGTCCTTCTAAGGAGGGGAGTGACGATGTGGGCAACGGTGCGACGGTACGACGGTGTCACCGATCCCGCAGAGGCGGGACGACGAGTGGCTGAGGGCTTTGTGCCGCTGATCAGCGGGATGCCTGGGTTTGTGGCCTACTACTGGCTCGATGCCGGGGATGGCGAGATGTGCTCAACCAGCATCTTTGAGGACCGCTCCCAGGAGGAGGCCTCCAATGAGAAGGCTGCAGCATGGGTGCGCGACAACCTTTCCGAGGTGCTGCCCAACCCGCCTACGATTACCGCCGGTCAAGTTGTAGCCCGGGCCTGAGCGCCCCCGGGGCAGCAGTCCTCGTCTCGTTTGAGGCGGACGCCGCGCTCAGCGGAGTCATGGCATAGGCGCTAAAGCCCGCTCGCGAGATACTGCGCGGGCGATGTCGCAGGACAATGTTGCGCTGGTCCGTCAGGCCAATGACGCCTTCAATCGGCGCGACTTGGATGCCTTCCTTGCCCTGATGGACGATGACGTTGCGGTTGAGTCCCGGCTCGTCGCGATGGAGGGCGGCTACCACGGACACGAGGGAGCGCGGCGCTGGTGGGAGAACATCCTTGAGTTCATCCCTGACTACACCGTTGAAACCCTGGAGGTCCGTGAGTATGGCGACGTGACCGTTGGGCACATTCGCGGTCGAGGGCACGGTGCCGCGAGCGCCACACCCGTTGAGGACCCGGTCTGGCAGGTCGGCAGGTGGAGGGACGGCCGCTGTGTTTGGTGGCGCATAGTTTCGACCGAGGCCGAAGCCCTCGAAGCCGCCGGGCTGCGGGAGTAGGGCGACTTGAAGCGATCATCACGCCCTCCTCGCCTGGTGTTTTCGCGGGGAGCCACCCGACGGTCTTTCAAGCCTCGAAGGGTTCCCTCCCCACTCGGGGGTAAAGGAATGACGATGCCCCGATACCAGTGGCGACGCAGAGTGATTCCGAGCTGCGCCGGGCAGGCGCAGGAGGCCGTGGCGCAGTTGCGGTCGCGAGGCATCCGCGTGGATCTCGAACGCGACTGGCTCGTATTCGACCTTCTGCTCGATGGGGGCGAAGAGGAGGTGGAGGCCGCAGCCATCAAGCTGCTCGACCGTGTCTGGCCTGCCTGGCGGCAGTGCGTGGCCGAGTAGGACGGCACCGAGGCGAGATACTTCGTGGGCGATGTCGGAGGAGAACGTGGAGATCGTTCGTCGGATGCTCGAGCTGTCCCAAAAGCTCCCTAGCCGCACTCGGACTACCTACTTCCCGGTAGCTCGGTAAACCAGGCCCCTGACGGCAGCCCGACAGGCTCGTTGGAGAGCTGTGAGAGGCCCGCGAAAAGCGAGTCTCTCCTTTCTATCCAGTTGTCTGATCCGAAGGGAAGGAACCATGGATCGCTCACGCGTCACTCGCGAGGACGAATCCCTCGCGATCAATGTTGAGCGAGCCCGTAACGCCACCATCGTCCGCTCCAGGGGGGTTCTCAGCCGCTCTACCGCCGAGAAGTTCGAGGGAGCGGTGGGAGGAGCTATAGACAAGGCCTCGCCAGAGGTCATCCTCGACCTTGGCGGCGTCCGCTTCATCGATTCGACCGGCCTGCGAGCGTTGCTCCGAGTTGCCAACCTGTCTCGTGGGTCCGGAAGCACGCTTCTGCTGCAACGCTCGTCGACGTCCGTCCAGCGAGCGATTGAGTGGGGTGGCTTGGAGCGTCGGCTGCGACGGGTTGGATGAGGCGGCTCGAACTCGCGATCGACCCGCGGGCCCCTACTGAACCAGCGTCCTCCGGTTACCCCAGGCGCTTGAGCGCCGCCCGGATCTCCCCCTGAGTTCGCCCCCCTGGTCCGCTGGAGGCCGATGGGTGCGAAGTCCTGATCGAGCCCGGCGAGCGCCGCCCGGACTCGTCCGTCGCTGACACGGGCTGGTAGGGTCGGCGCGACGGCAAGGAGAGCGAGTCATGTCCGACGAGGGTGCGCGCCAGTTCACTGATCCATCCGCCCCCCGCCATCACGAGCACCACGTCCGTACGCCCACCGACGAGCTGAGCCATGAGCGGAAGCTGGCCCGGCAGCGGCTGCACATCACGGTTCTGTCCACCGTGCTGGTCCTGGTGCTGCTGATGCTGGCCTATGCCGCGGCATTCGATCTGAATTCGTGGGCGGAGTGGGTCGTGTTAGGGGGAATCTGCTTCACGGCGCTCGGCACCGTGATCGCCGTCAATACGCGCGGCGACTAGCGCAACCGGCTTTACTTGCCCTTGGGTGCGTCCGGCTAGCGGTTCTTCACGACCCTCGACCACTCCATACGAATCGCACTCAGGTCGTCGCCGTTGGTGATACAGAACTGGACCCAGCCCCAGCCCTTCTTCAGCTGTCCGCGGCTTCCCTGTTCGACCGCGTCGACCGTGAACCACGCCACATGCCGCTTGCCATCGCAGGTGAACGAGCCGCGATGGCTCTGCCACCAGGCACTGGCCGCGCCACCGAATCCCGAACCCTCCGCCGAAACCGACGGGTCGATATCCGCCGCTGCGCTCTGCTTCACCGACACCCAGATATGGGTCGCCGACATCGCACGAGTACCGCGCATGGACCTTCGCACCGTCGCCTCGGATGTGCACCGGTCCGATCACCTTCGCGTCGCCAAACGTGAACGACTCTTGCTTGGTCTTGGCGCTGCGGGGGCGACCGCAACAAGCCCTACCGCCGCGATCGCGGCGAGCGTCAGGAAAGCTCTCATGGTTGCCTCGCTTCTCGGAAGTTCAAGGGCGCGCGACCTTACCGGCTGCCGCTTGCCCCGACCCCTTGGCGGCTTCGGAGGGACTAGGTCTACGTCACCGGCAGCCGGTCGCCGCCCGCCACGGCGACGCGCCCGGAGGCGGCGCCGGACTCGACCAGCTCCTTGAGCCTGGACAGCGCAATCGACCACTGCCGCCGGTAGAACCGCTCCGCCCAGAGCCTCTCGCGCGCCCTGTCCAGGCCGGTCGATGGCTCGGTCAGGAAGCTCAGCGTCAGCTCGCAGCCGCGGCCCCCGGGGCCCTCGACCAGCTCCCAGCCCGTCGCGATCGGGATTCGGTCCAACCTCCCGCCTCGCCCCCGCTCGAGGATCCGATGTGGCCTCGAGACCTCCACGATCACAGTCTCCATCCACAGTCGTCGCTTCGCGATCCGCATCCGTGCCGCCGCGCCGACGCCCGACGAGGAGATCCGCTCCAGGCGAAACTGCGTGCTGAAGTGATCGGTGAAGGCGGGACGATTGGCGAGGTCGCAGATGAAGTCGAAGACGCGCTCGCGCGGCGCGTCGATCGCTCGCTCGACCGAGATCGGGCCCATGGGCCGGCGATTCTATTGGCGAAAAGCTGACAAAACCCGTCCAGCAAACGTCCAAATTGCGAACGTTTTCGGTCAGGAAAGGTCGAGAATTCGACCAGAGATCGTTAAAATCCTCACCAGTTTTCGGGATGTATCTACCTCTTTTCGGGATGGACACGGTCGTAGACGGAAGCGCCGACCTACACGAGACCGGCGGGATCACCGGTGAAACCGGCGAGTTCGCGGCGGTCGGCTCGCTCGTCTGCGTCAACTGTGGCTACTCGATCTCGCTCTCGGCGGGCGACGAGCTGCCCGTATGCCCGGCGTGCGGGGGGTCGCGGTTTCGCCGGGCCTCGATGTTCGAGTCCTCCTCCATGTCGGCAGACGCCATCTCCCCGGCTCCGCTGCCCTCCTGGCTGGACGACGTTCGCGAGGAGCTCGGCTCCGCCGGCTACTACGTCGCCTATCAGGACGACGAGGAGCCCGTCGTCGTGGAGCTCCAAGACGGCTGGACGCGCATCGGCCGCAGCGGGTCGGCGGACATCTGCCTGGACGACGCGACGGTCTCCCGCCGGCACGCGCTGATCGTCCGCACCCCCGAGGACGAGCTCCGGGCGCTAGACGACCGAAGCCTCAACGGACTGTTCGTCAACGGCGAGCAGGTCGAATGGGCGCCGCTCTCCGACGGCGACGAGCTGGAGATCGGGCGTTACCGCCTCTACGTCCTGCAGCCGTAGACGACGGCGTTCATTCATCCCGCGCATCGAGTGGCATCCCTGACTAGGCGTCAGCGTGGGGCCGAATAGTCTGGTTCGCCATGCGGCGCGTCCTCTTCTTCCTCGGGCGCTATCGGCGATGGATCCCGCCGAACGGCAGGATTCGCCGGACCTTCGGGCCGCTCGTCGCCGCCCTCACCGTGTTCCTGCTTCAGCGCGGCGCCACGCGCCCGATGCTGCGCTTCGTCCGCCACCACGGCTTCACGGTCGGGGCCGGGCCGTTCGCCGGCCTGAGATACCCGGCGCTCCGCGCTCTTCCGGGTGCTGGGGCTCGTCCCCGGCTCGCCGGGACGTTCGAGCTCGAGCTCCACGGCGCGGTAGCGGCCCTCATTGAAGCCCGTCCGCGACTGGTCGTCAACATCGGGGCGGCGGATGGCTACTACGCGGTGGGCATGGCGCTGCACCTGCCCGACGCGGAGGTGATCGCCTATGAGGCCGACCCCAATCGCTCGCGCATCTGCTCGAGCGTCATCGAGCTGAACGGTGCCCAGGACCGGGTCGACCTGCGCGGTCTGTGCACGCCGGAGGCACTGGCCCAGCTGAATCCGCCGCCCGGAACGGCCGTGGTCTGCGACGTCGACGGGGCCGAGCGGGAGCTGATCGACCCGGCGCGTGTCGGCTGGCTCCGCGAGGCCACGCTCCTGATCGAGGTCCACGAGTCGCTGGCCGCCGGGGTGACGGCGACGCTCGAGGAACGGCTGGGGGCAAGCCATTCGCTCGAGTGGATCGAGCCCAGCAGGCGCTACCTGGCCGATCCGGCCCACCGAATGCTGTGGAGAACGGGGCTGAGCGTGATCCAGCAGCAGATGCTGATGCAGGAGGTGCTGGCCGGTGCTGACCCCATGGCTCATGGCCACGCCACCAGCGGGCGCTGGGGGCTGAGGCCTTCCCCTAGCCCGGCTGCTGCACCAGAACCACTTGCCCAGGTAGCGGGGAGGGCAGCCGGACGGGCTTGGGGGCCCGGTAGATCCGGTAGGTGACCCGCGGGGTTTGACCCTCGCGGACCAGTCGAAACTGCGGGGGCGCCTTGAACGGCGGCTCTCGGCCTGCCGGCGTCTCGCCTCCGCACACCGCCCCCGAGAAGCAGGGGCCGATGCCGTAGTCCTTGGTTGGGCGCATCCACAGCAGCGCGAGCTTCGAGGCGGCAAGCCGGTCGGCATTGGTCGCCAGGCGCGAGTTGTCGAGGTAGACCGTCAGCGGGTAGGCGCTGAACACGCCGGGGGCGGCGACGACCCTCTCCTTCGTCGGATCGCCCAGGGCGTGCGCCACCTCGTCCCAGCCCACGCGTTGGGCCGCCGGGGTGACCGCGTTCCAGGTGCTGAGCGCGATGCCCATGGCACACAACCCGACCACGGCCGCCAGTCCCACGCCCCGGATCCGCGGCACCGCGAGAGCGACCGCGACGGCGACCGCGAACGGCACCCAGAGCTCGATCACGTACCGGGTGATGATGAAGTCGTTGCCGGTGAGCATCGCGATCAGGGAGAGCAGCATTCCCGTCGCCCCGATTCCTCCGACGAGCGCGAACGCCCGGCGAGCCGGCCCGCCATCCCGCACGAGCGCGTAGACCACGACAACGACGAGGGCAAGCCCCGCCAGGGGCGGCAGGGCCTTCCAGGGAACGCTCAGGCCGGCGACGAAGTGCTGGGGCACGGCAAGCAATCGATCGGTGCGATCGAGGAAACGGACGAAGTTGGCACGACCGCCCTGCTCGGCGGCCACCGGGATCAGCGCCAGGCCCACCGCCCCGATGCCCGCCCAGGCCCACAGGACCTTGGCCCGGGGAAGGCCGGCCCGAAGCAACAGCCAGACGGCCTCCGGAGCGATCAGCGCCAGGGCGAAGTAGTGGGTGGCGAAGGCGAGGCCGGAGGCAGCCGCCCAGGCCCAAAGCCATCGAGGCTCCGCCCTGTTCAGGGTGTAGGCGAAGAACATCAGCGACAGCGCGGAGAAGAGCAGGAGCAGCGAATACGCCCTCACCTCCTGCGAGTACCAGATCATCAGCGGGCTGGTGGCGGTCAGCGCCGCGGCGTAGAGCCCCGCTCGGCGCGAGGCGAGCTCGCGGGCCGCGGCGTACATCGCAGGCACCGTCGCCGTCCCCAGCAGGGCGGACAGCGTGCGGAGCCCGATCTCGCTGCCGCCGAACACCTTCTGCCATGCCCAGGCGACGATCAGATAGAGGGGCGGTCCGCCCTCCACCGTCCGCAGCCCGTCGAAGATGGCGCTGAAAGCGCCGTGAGTCTCGTCGACCGTGATCGTCTCGTCCAGCCAGTACCCGGGCGACCCCAGAGTCGCGAATCGCAGGATCGCGGCAAGGGCGACGATCAACAGCAACGCGTGACGGGAGGCGAGCTCGCCCGCGGCCGACAAGGTCGCCCAGCGGGCGTCGGTGCCGCCCGCTGCTTGTTCCCGAGTCGCCATGCCGCCTCCTATTCGCCCGCTTCGTCCCCGGCCTCGCCCCGAGGCATTCTGTTCTCCGATGGAAACTCGGCCCGTGGCCGGGGCAGCCCCAGGAACCCGCACAGCGCATCCCATCCCTCGCCGGCGACGACGTTCAGCTCGAGCAGGTCCGCGGGTCGGTCCGAGAAGTGCCGACGGACTCTCGCGTGGTAGTCGTCGTAGGCGCGGGAGAATCGCTCCCGGTCGAAGGTCGCGGTTCCGTAGATCTTCGCGTGAATGGGGATCAGATACGCGGGCAGGGGATCGTTCGGGCGCGCGGCCAGGTAGGCGTCGACCGAGGATGCCCAGTAGGCCCGACAGGACTCGAGCCACGACTGCTTGTCCCGGAGGGTGAGGATGAACTTGCTGCCCGGATAGGCCGC
This sequence comes from uncultured bacterium, assembly GCA_963758865.1. Taxonomy (GTDB): domain Bacteria; phylum Actinomycetota; class Thermoleophilia; order Solirubrobacterales; family 70-9; genus AC-56. The sequence goes on from CAVWWY010000002.1 coordinate 69,202, forward strand.
GTCGAGCCCCTCGTAGCTTGCGCACACGGGGGTGTCGGTGAGCGCATCGAGGCGCTCGAGCACGGACAGTCGCAGCCGATCCGCGCCGCTGGAGAGGTAGGCCAGGATCTGTTCCCTGGTCACCTCGTCCTGCGGGAAGTGATGGCTCCGATAGCCCAGCAGGCCGAGAGCCTGGGCGAGGCTCATGGTCCCCGTTCGGCTGAGCCCGATCCCGAAGATGCGTGCGCTTGGCCCGAGCTCGGACTGCTTGCGGGCCCACCGCCACCGGACCGGCGACGGCATGAACCGGCTCGCGAGCAGAGGGGGTGCGGTCACCCGGCGTGCGGCTCGACATCGGACGTGGATGGTCCATGGAAACCGCGCTGAGGGGCGCGGTTCAGGAACTGGCACAGGGGAGCCCAGCCCTCGCCGCTGCAGATGTCAATGCTGAGCAGGTCGCCGGGTCGATCGCGAAAATGGCGGCGGACCCGCTCGTGATAGTCGTCGTATGCGGTCGAGAACCGGGCCCGATCGAAGGTTGAGCCGCCGTAGAGGTCCTCGTGGATGGCGCGAATGTAGGCCGCGAGTGGCTCGTCCCCATGCTCGAGCAGGTAGGGCGCCGCCCAACTCGCCCAGAGCTGGTCGCACGACTCGAGCCAAGATCGCCTGTCCCTGGTCGTGAGGATGAACTTGCTGCCAGGGTAGCCGGCGTCGAGCGCCTCGAAGGTGGCCGCGACCGGCGTGTCGGTGACGACGTCGAGCCGTTCGAGGATTGGTAGCCGCAAGCGCTGACCGTCGTTGGCCAACAACGTCATCACTCGCTCGCGGGTGGCGTCGTCGGCAGGGAAGTGGAAGGTCCGGTAGCCGAGGAGGTCCAGGGCGGACGTCAGGCTCGTGGTCCCGGTTCGGGACAGCCCGATTCCGAAGATCCGCCCGGTTCGCGGAAGGCCGGAACGCCGCCGCGCCAAAAGCCGCCGCAGGTACCGAGGCGTGTGCGTGCCCACGTTGATCGTACGAGCTGTCACAGTGGTCGCCGTTCTCGGCCCTACTCGGTCGAGATGTTCGGGTCCGCCTGGACCCTGTGCGGCACGATCATCAGGAAGCTCTGGTGAGCGCTGGACGCGAGCGTTCCCATCCGATCGGCCTCGGCGTCCTGGCCGGTGATCCGCAGCTCGTCGGCGTAGTGGCCCAAGAGCTCCTCCAGGTCCAGCACGCCCTCGGGGTCGAGCTCGGAAAGCTCGACCTTCGCGCCCTCTCCGAGGCGACGCTCGATCGCGTCGGCGTCGAGGTTCCACTCCGGGTTGAGGCGGGCGTAGACGCGGCCCCCGGTCATCCCGGCGCAGGCCCACGGGCCGATGTCGCCGAGCACGACCGCCCGGCCCGCGGTCATGTACTCGAAGGCGAATCCCTTCGCGTTGGCGCGATCGACGATGCAGCCGCGTGAATCGTCGAGGGGCTCGGCGGGCTCGCCGCCGAGCACCACGTCGGCTCCCGAGAGGCGAATGCAGAAGCGCGAGTCCGCCGAGCCCTGGACGAAGAGCTGCCCACGCTGGGCTCCGTAGGCGAACGACTTGCCGACCGAGCCGTTGACGCGCCGGCCGTCCGCACTGCGGCCCTTCATGATCGACACGGTGCCGCCCAGCATCGCCTTTCCGACCCCGTCCTGGGCGCCGCCCTCCACCCGGACGACGAGCCCCCAGGCGTTGAAGGCGCCGAATCCCTGGCCGGCAACAGAGCCGCCGTTGAAGCTGAGCTCCGCCAGCACGTCGCCGGGGTCGCCCTGCGGGGCGCCTTCATAGATCCGAGCTCGCGAGATCGCGCCCGCGAGCTCGGTGCCGAGCACTCGATCCTCGGCATTGGTGGCCCGAGGGAAGCGTTCGTGGACAACGGTCCCCGAAGAGACCTTCTCGGCCAGCGCCGCGAGCTGGGCGGACGCGTCCTTGGGCTCCATTCGGAGCGGGCGCGCGCGCACCAGCCCCGCCTCGGCTCGCACCTCAACCGGCTCGTCCTCGGCGACCGGGAGGTCGATCGGCTCCAGGTCGAGGAACTCCTCGAGCGGCGTGAGCAGCTCGGCAAGGTCGAGTCGCTCCGAGTGCGAGACCTGCTCCAGCAGGTCGTAGCGGCCGACGAGGTCCTGCGCGCGGGCATAGCCGAGCCCCGCCGCCACGCGCTTGACCTCCTCGCCCATCGACTGGAAGAACCGGGCGCAGCTCTCAGCCGCGGAGTCGACGCGCTGCGGGGTGAACTTCTTCAGGCCGTGCTCCTGAGCCTGCTCGACCGTCTCGATCTGGGTGGCGATCCCGACGTGACACGTATCGAGCTGACACCCGCGGCAGATCGTGCAGCCCAGCGAGACCATCGCCAGGGTGCCGAAGGCGACCCGGTTGGCCCCCATGCAGTGGAGCTTCACGATGTCGTGCGCATGCCGGTAGCCGCCGTCGGCCCAGATCTCGACCCGGTTGCGGATTCCGGCCTCCATCAGCGCGCGGTGTACCGCGCGGGTGCCGATGTCCGACGGCAGGCCGACGTGGCGAAGCGCGTGCTGCCGCGCGGCCCCCGTGCCACCCTCGAAGCCGGACAGGGTGATGATGTCGGCCCCGGCCTTGGCGATGCCCAGCCCGATCGTGCCGACGTTCGGCACCACCGGGACCTTCACCGAGACGCGCAGGTCCGGGTTGACCGTCTTCAGCTCGTCGATCAGCTCGGCCAGGTCCTCGATCGAGTACAGGTCGTGGTTGTTGGAGGGCGAGATCAGGTCGGTGCCGGGCGAGGCGTTCCGCGCCTCGGCGACCTTCTCGGAGACTTTGCGACCCGGCAGGTGACCGCCCTCGCCGGGCTTCGCCCCCTGGCCGATCTTGATCTCGGCCACATAGGAGGAGTTGAGCATCTCCGCCGAGACGCCGAACCGCCCGGACGCGACCTGCTGCCCGCGCCACTTCCGGTACTCGCCGTACATGTCCTGGATCTCCCCGCCCTCGCCGTTGATGCAGAGGATGTTGATCGCCTTCGCGGCCTCGGCGTACGCACGGAACGCCGGCTCCGACTGGGAGCCGAAGCTCATCGAGGAGATCACGATCGGGTAGTCGTGGCCGCCGATGGATGCGTCGACGGCGTCGGGCTCGACCGGATCCCGATCGCCGCGGACGCCGATGATGTGGCGCATCGAGATCGGGCTCTGGCGCTCGAGATCGTGGACCTTCTCCGCGTACTCCTCGTAGGAGGAGGTGCCGTTGGCGGCGGCGATCGCGGCCTTGTAGACCTTCGGATAGAAGCGGAAGGTCTTCGCGGGCTTCGCCTCGTCCTCCCCGGTGAGGATCTGGAAGCGCTCGTCGGCGTCGTGGTCGAGGCTCGCGTAGCCGATGCCGGCGCGCTCCGACCCGCAGAAGGTCTGGCATTGGAGGACCTCGGCGAGCTCGGGCTTGACGCCGATCGAGGAGAACTGGCGCGCGTAGCCGCGCACCTCGTGGATGCCGATCGTGGAGATCACCTTTTCGATCCCCTTGCGGAGCGCGGCGCACAGGTTGGAGACGTCGGTGTCGTAATCCTCGACGCAGATCACCTCGACCATCACGTAGGGGCAGACACCGTTCGCGCCGAGGCCCAGCGCCATGACCACGTCGTGGACGTTGCGGATCGCGGCCGAGCGGAGCACGATCGAGCAGCGACGGCGCAGGTTCTCCTCCCCCGTCTCACCGACCTTGAGCTGCTTCAAGGCCTGGTCGACCGCCGAGGTCGCGAGGTGCGGGTCGAGGTAGCGACGTTCGCCGTCGTAGACGGTGCGGTCCGTGAGCACGACCAGCTCGGCGCCGTGGCGGACCTGCTTGACCGCCTCCTGCTTTATCCGCTCGATCGCGCCGTGCGTGGTCTCCGACTCCAGCAGGGCGATGTCAATCGCCGCCGCCCGGTCGCGGAACTCCTCCCAGAGGTCCTCGAGCAGGTAGGTCTTGTGCTCACGCGCGATCCTCCGATAGGTCGAATCCCCCAGGGGCGCCAGGTCGTGATGGCCCCCGAGGATCACCGGGAACGAGGTCTCGACCGTCCGGGCATCGGTGCCCGGGGCGTGAATCTGCGGGCGGCGCCCGAACACGGTCCGGGTGGAGAAGTGCTCGATCTCGCGCTCGCGATCGATCGCCGGATTGGTGACGACGGCGACCGTCTCCTTGAAGTAGTCGGCAAGGTTCTGGCGCTCCGGCGACAGCGCCGCCAGCGGGCCGTCATAGCCCAGGGAGCCGATTGGCTCGGCGCCGTTCGACGCCATCTGCTGGCACAGCTTGACGTCGTCGCGCTGCCACCCGAAGCCGGCCAGCACCTTGTCCTCGACCTTGACCGGCTCCGAGGGCCCGGCCGACGTGTAGCCCGGGATCTCGGCACCCTCCAACGGGCCCCCCGTCTCGAGCGCCCGGTCATACGGCGCCGTCTCGGGCGCCCCGGTGCGGTCGAGCCAGCGCTTGGCGACGGTCTGCTGCATCTCCCAATGCTCGTAAAGGCGCGAGGAGCGGTTGGAGCGATCGATCGAGACCATGAACTTCTCGCCGGGGCCCAGCGGCTTGGGCTCGGAGGCCATCTCCTCGCATCCGACGACGCCGGGCTCCGAGCTGAAGATGAAGTCGTCCGGCGTCTCGAGCTTCCACAGCGGGCGCAGGCCGAGCGCGTCGGCCGAGAAAACGCACTCGTCGTCGTGGCGGGCGATCAACGCCACCGGCCCCTGCGCGAACGGGCCCATCGCCTGACGCAGGTACATGTAGAAGGGCTGCAGATCGGCGGGCAAAGAGCGGATCTCGTCCACGATCGGCGGCACGATCATCTCCATCGCCTCGCCGAGCGAGAGGCCCTCGACGCGAATCAGCGTATCGACGACGCGGTTCAGATCCTGGGAGTCCGAGCATCCGGGCTGGATCGGCACGCCGAGCATCCGGCCCTCCTGTCGCAGCTGCTCGATCGTGTTGATCTCGCCGTTGTGGCCGAGCACGGTGAACGGCTGCACCCGCTTGAACGACGGCCAGGTGTTGGTCGAGTAGCGGTTGTGCCCGAAGCAGCCGATCGTCTCGAATCGCTCGTCGCGCAGGTCCGGGTAGTACTCGCCGAGCACCTTCGGAGCGCCCATCACCTTGTAGACGCAGGTCGCGGCGGAGAACGAGGCGATGTGGCAGCCGCGCTCCGACTCCAGGGCGACCATCAACCCGAAGGCGATTCGATCGCGACGCTTGGCGTCGGGGAGAACGCCGGCGACCTGCCAGAAGTGGGGCTCCTCCTCCCGGGCGGTGGGGCCCAGGGCCGGCGAGTCGACCGCGCCGAGCCGCTCGGCCAGGATCCGGAAGCCACCCCTGCCGAGGATCTCGCGGGCGTCGTGGCGGGCCTTCTCAACGTCGTCCGAACGGTCGATGAACACGTGGGCGACCGCGAAGGCGGGGTCCCGGACGAGCGCCGGGTTGTGGCCCCCGGCACGAACCTCCTCGGCCCAGATCTTGGCCGGGATGTCGACGAGGATGCCGCAGCCGTCGCCCTCGCCGTCGACGTTCCCGGCGCGGTGGAGCATCTTCTGGAGGTTCGCGAGCGCACGCTCAACGGGTGCCCGACTCGGCGTCGCGTCCTTGCGAACGGAGGCGTAGATCGCGCACGCGTCCCGATCCTCGACGCTCGGCGGTGAGACGCGGGGGCGATAGGCCCGTTCCGGCGAAAGCCGGGACCGCGCTGGGCGTGGCGACGACGAAGGAGTGAAAGAGCCGGCCATGCTGACCTCCCGGGATCCACGCCTTTCTTCGAGCGGGCGCGCGACTGGGGGACAAGGGTGAGCGAAAGTATACGAAGGCACGCGGCCATATAGTCCTGCCGATGTCCGAAGCGATCTCGGTCCTCTCGCAGAAGGGCGGCACGGGCAAGACCACGATGGTGCGCTCGCTGACCGACGTCTTCGGGCGCCTCGGACTCGACGTGCTGGCGGTGGATGCCGATCCCCAGGGGAACCTGTCGGACTACTTCGACACGGACCCGACCGCCGAGCCCACGCTCGGAGACGTCCTCCACGGGCAGGCGCGGGCAGTCGACGCGGTGCATGGGCGCGTCATTCCCGCCAACCTCCGCCTGGCCGAGGCCGAGCTCGCGCTCGCCGGGAGGATCGGGCGCGAGATGACGCTTCGCAACGCTCTGCGAGACCTGCGGCGAAACCGGGACCTGATCCTGATCGACTGCCCACCCACCCTCGGGCTGCTGACGGTCAACGCCCTCGTGGCGTCCACCCACGCGATCCTCTCGACGGAGGCCCAGTACTTCTCGCTGCAGGGGATGGAGCAGGCCATGGAGGTGCTGGACCTCGCCAGAGACACCCTCAACCCCGAGCTCGAGCTGCTCGGCGTCTGCCTCAACATCGCCAACATGCGCACCCGCCATGCGCGCCAGGCGCTCGAAGCCCTCCAGGAGCGGTTCGGCGACCGGCTGTTTCGGACCGTGATCCGCCAGTCGATCGCCTACGCCGAGTCCGCCGAGCGCGCCATCCCGATCCTGGACTACCGCCCCGACCGCGGCTCGGACTACCTCTCGCTGGCCGGCGAGATCCTGAGGCGCCTCGGCAAGCACGACATGCTGGCCCGGCTCGACGAGCTCAGCGTCGAGGTCGTGCCAGCCGGCGCCGGCGCCTCGTGAGCGACCCCGACTCGGCCGAGAACCTCGAGAAGACGATCGCGCGCTACAACGAGGCGTGGAACGCCCACGACCTCGAAGCGATCATCTCGATGCACGCGCCCGACATGGTGTTCGAGAACCACACCGCGGGTGAGCGCGCCGAGGGCGAGGCGGTCCGCGGGCACATCGGCTCCATCTTCGAGACCTGGCCTGACCTGGCATTCGCCACCCGGCGGCTCTACGTGCGCGAGGGCCTGGTGGTCCAGGAGTGGACGGCGAGCGCGACCCACGCCAACGAGATGCGGCGCGGGGACCTGGTCGCCGAGCCCTCCGGGAAGCGCATCTCGTGGGACGGCCTGGACGTGATCCCGTTCGAGGATGGGCTGGTGAAGCGAAAGGACGTCTACTCGGACAGCATCTCGATCCTTCGCCAGCTGGGCCTCGTCTAGGCGCTCCGGAGTAATCGCCTAAAGCTCGGGGACGTCCGCGCCCAGGGGGGTGAAGGGCGCGCGGAGCACCTTCGCCCAACCCTCGACCCGGCCGCGCAGCGCCTCCGTGACCTTGCCGGTGTCCTGCCAGAAGCACCAGAAGAGCAGGGTCGGCCCGGCGCCCGAGACCGTCGCCCCGATCGCCCCGACGTCCCCCGCCTGGGCGAGCAACTCCATCGAGCGGGGATACAGATGGGCCCGATGCGGCTGATGGAGCCGGTCGGCCAACCCCTGCGCGATCAGGGTCAGGTCGGAGCGCTCCAACCCGAGCACGAGCTGGGAGGCGGCGGCCAGGTTGGCGACCGCATCCGCGACCGGCACCTCGCTGGGCATCGCTTCACGCGCTCGCTCGGTGGCGACCTGCTCGTCCGGCACCACCAGGACCCCCTCCACGCCCTGGGGAGGCTCGAGCCTCACGGGTCGAGGCCGCGGCTGTCCGTCGAGCGCTTGGGGACAGAGGACGAAACCTCCATAGAGGGCCGCGCCGACGTTGTCAGGGTGGCCCTCCAGCTCGACCGCCCGGGCGTAGATCTCGTCGCGATCGAGCCCGAGCTCGAACATGTGGTCGGCGGCCATCAGCCCGGCGACGATCGCGGCCGCCGACGATCCAAGGCCGCGGGCCAGCGGGATCTCGCTGCGAACGTCGAACCGCAGCCCATCGGCCGGGTGGAGCGCCTCGAACGCGCGCACGCAGAGATTCGAGCGATCGGTCGGCACGCGGGAGCCCCCCGACTGGACAGAGAACTCACCCGCCTCGGCGACCTCGAGCTCCAGGTGGAGGGAGACCGCGGCTGCCAGGACGTCGTAGCCGGGGCCGAGGTTGGCCGACGATGCGGGTACGCGGACCAGGCGCCGGCGCTCGGTCACCTCACTGCTTCCATTTGATCGAGCACCCGACGGGCTCCGTGGCCGAGCGCGCCGGCTCCTGTCCGGCCAGCACGGCGTCCAGGGCCTCCCTGAGCCAGGCGGCGTCCTCGGCGGGCTCCATGTGGTCGGCGTCGGGGGCGCCCTCGTAGCGGATCCGAAGGTCGCCGTCGAGGACGTAGATGTGCGGGGTCACCTGGGCGGCCCACTCCCGCGCCGCCGCCTGGCTCGCGTCGTGAAGGTAGGGAAACGGCCAGTCCTCGTCGCGCACTCGGTCGCGCATCGCGTCCAGGGAGTCCGCGGGGTAGCGCTCGGCATCGTTGGAGTTCACCGCGAAAAAGCGCACGCCGCGCGGGCCGTAATCGCGTGCGACCTCGACCAGACGGTCGTGCCAGCCGAGCGCGTAGGGGCAGTGGTTACAGGTCCAGAAGATCGCGGTGGCCGGCGCCTCGCCCGGCCCCGGCAGGCTCTGGACGCTCCCCTCCGTGTCCTCGAGCTCCAGCGCGGGCGCGGGCTCACCGACCTTGGTCGCCGTGGCTCGGGTCATCGGCCTCCTCCTCCATCGATTGCCTGTTCAAGAGCATCCCGCAGGTCGCGGCGGTCAGGCAACGGGGAGATCCTCCCGTCGCGAAGCCGGTACACGCGGCAGGTGAGCGCGCTCGGCTCCTCGCCGAGCTCCTGCAGGTCGCGGCCGTTGATGCGAATCGTGGGCGAGCCCACGAAGCGCTCCCTCTCCGCGTCCGCATCACTGCGGATCTCCCGCACGTCGAGCGAACCCGGGTCGATTCCGGCCGCCTCCATCTCCTCGCGGAGGATCGCGGTCGCGTCCTCTGTGGACGGGCACTCCCGCCACCAAAGGAGTTGCACGGTCGGAGCTGAGCGCATGGGGCAAAGGTTATGGCCCGACCCGCCGGAGCCGTGGCCGCGGGCCGCGCTCGCTAGGGGCGACGGCCGTAGACTGCGCCCGCCACCATGGCCCCGGGAGGGACCACCGCCCCGGGCAGCACGACGGCTTCGCGAACCAGCGCACGCGCGCCGATCCGCGCCCCGTCGCCCAGGACGGCGGGCCCATCGAGGCGGGCCTCGGGATCAACGTCACAGCCATCCCCCGCGAGCACCCGGCCCTCCACTCCGGGCTCCCCGCGCTCGATCGCGTCCTCCCCGCCGAAGGGCTCGAGCAGCCGCCCGGCGAGCTCCACCTCGACCGCGCCCTCGAGAGCGTCCAGATTGCCCTGCAGATACTCGGGAAGCGACCCGACGTCGTTCCAGTAGGCATCGATCGTGTGGACGTGGAAGGGCACGTCGTGGTCGAGCAGGGCGGGAAAGACGTCGAGCGCGAAGTCCACCACCGGTCGATCGGGGAAGTAGTCGAAGATCTCCGGGCTCAGCACGTAGATCATGCAGCTCGCGAGGTCTGAGAGCGCCTCGGCCGGATCGGGCTTCTCCTGGAAGCCCTGGATCCGACCGTCCGAGTCCGTGATCACGACGCCGAACTCGCTCACGCTCTGAACCCGCTTGACGGCGAGGGTCGCGATGCCATCGTTGGCCTGGTGGGCGGCGCAGAGGGCCGCCAGGTCGATGTCCGTGAGCGCATCGGCCCCCATGACCAGGAACGGCTCCGAGCCGAAGTAGTCGGCGACGTTGCGAACGCCGCCGGCGGTGCCGAGCAGCTCGTCCTCGTAGCTGTAGCTGAGCTCGATCCCGAGCTCGGAGCCGTCGTTGAATCGACCGCGGATCGCCTCCGGGAACCAGTGCAGGTTCGAGATCACCCGCTCGAAGCCATGCCGCCGCAGAAGCCGCAGGATGTGCTCCATGACCGGTCGGTTGGCGACCGGCACCATCGGCTTCGGAACCTCGTAGGTGAGCGGACGCAGGCGGGTGCCGAGCCCCGCCGCCATCACCATGGCGCGCATCAGCCGGCGGTGTGGCTCAGGTTCCCTGGTCCCATGAGGCCAGGTACTCCTGCTGCTTCTCCGTCAGAGCGTCGATGCTGACGCCCCGCGAGGCGAGCTTCAGGCGGGCGATCTCCCGGTCGATCTCCTCCGGAACCGGATAGACGCGGTTCTCGAGGGAGGCGTGATCGCGCGCCATGTGCTCCGCGGCCAGCGCCTGGTTGGCGAAGCTCATGTCCATTACCGAGGCGGGGTGGCCCTCTGCGGCCGCCAGGTTCACCAGCCGACCCTCGGCGAGCAGGAAGATCTCCCTTCCATCCTTGGTCCGGTGACCCTGGACGAAGGGCCGGGTCTCGAACGTCTCCGCCGTGATCGACTCCAGCTCGCCCTTGTTGACCTCGACGTCGAAGTGACCCGAGTTGCAGACGATCGCGCCCGACTTCATGACGTCGAACATCTCGCCGGAGATCGCGTCGCGGTTGCCGGTGACCGAGATGAAGATGTCGCCCACCTTCGCCGCCTCGACCGCCGGCATCACCTCGTACCCGTCCATCAGCGCCTCGAGAGCCCGCAGCGCATCCACCTCGCAGACGATCACGTGGGCGCCGTGGCCCTTGGCGCGCATCGCGACGCCCCGCCCGCACCACCCGTAGCCGATCACGACCACCCGCAGGCCGGCGAGCAGCACGTTCGTGGCCCTGATCACCCCGTCTAGCGTCGACTGGCCGGTGCCGTAGCGGTTGTCGAAGAAGTGCTTCGTCTTCGCGTCGTTGACGGCCACGATCGGATAGCCGAGCTTGCCCTGCCGCTCCAAGGCCTTGAGGCGGATGACGCCGGTCGTCGTCTCCTCGGTGCCGCCGAGGACCTCGGAGAGCTGCTCCGAGCGCTCGCCGTGCAGCACGCCGACCACGTCCGCGCCGTCGTCCATGGTCATCTGAGGCCGGCGATCGACGACTGCATGGATGTGGCGGTAGTAGCTGTCGTTGTCCTCCCCGTTGATCGCGTACACGTCCGCACCGAAGCGATCGACGAGCGCCGCCGCGACGTCGTCCTGCGTCGAGAGCGGGTTGGACGCGCAAAGCGACACCTCGGCGCCCCCGGCGATCAGGGTGCGAACGAGGTTGGCCGTCTCGGTCGTGACGTGCAGGCAGCAACCCAGCCGGATGCCGTCAAGAGGGCGCTCCTTCTCGAAGCGGTCCCGGATCGACTGCAGCACCGGCATGTGTCGGTCGGCCCACTCGATTCGTCGCTGTCCATCGTCGGCCAGGCCGATGTCCGCGATGTCGTTGCTCTTCTCGGCGGTCGCCAAGGTGGTCCTTTCCGTCGGGATGAGGTGCGAAGGATATGGGAGCGCCTCTTTCGTCGTTCCGGCCGCTCCGCGCGTCAGGTGGCGTACCGTGGGCGCGTGGAGAATCCGATGGCCGTCACGCCCGGAGTCGCCATCCCGCTGGCGGAGATCGAGATCCGAGCAAGCCGCTCGTCGGGCCCGGGAGGCCAGCACGCCAACGTCACGGCGTCGCGGGTGGAGGCCGTGTTCGAGATCGCGCGGTCGGGGGCGCTCGACCGACGAGCAGAAGGGGCGCCTGGCCGCCCGCTACGGCGACCGGGTGACGGCGGTGGCCCAGGAGACCCGCGGCCAGGCACGCAATCGCGAGATCGCGCTCGAGCGCCTGCGCGAGAAGCTGGCTGCGGGCCTGGCCGTGCCGCGTAAGCGGCGCCCCACGAGGCCGAGGCGCGCGTCGCGAGAGCGGCGCCTGGAGGGTAAGCGACGCACGGGGGAGCGAAAGAGAGCCCGCCGGCCGCCTCGCCTGGACGAGTAAGCAACCCGACCGGTGGCGTCCGCGCACAGCCGCACCGACCTTCCGATGGTTTAGGGTCGCACTCGACGCCAGTGCGTCTCGAGGATCAGTCCCCTGCGCCAGCACGGCGCTCGAAGTACGTGGAGGTTCGCATGCGTCCCGCGCTGGGCCCTCGGCCCAGAACGTCCAGAGGTACCGCCATTCCAATTCGCTCTGCGCTGGCGATCTGCGCCCTCGCGGCGATGCTCGCGGTCCCGGTGGCGTCCTCGGGGGCCCACTCGCGGCCGAAGGTGCTCGGCCAGCGGGCGACGATCGTCGGAGCCAATACCAACTTCATCGGCCCGGGTCACCGGCGGGTGATCGTCGGGACCAAGCACAAGGACGTCATCGTGGGCACCAAGGGCAACGACTGGATCGTCAGCAACGGCGGACCCGACGTGATCGACGGGGGCCCCGGCAACGACTACATCTTCGGCGGCAGCAACCCAGGGGACCGAAAGCACGACGACCCGAGCAAGCTGATCGGCGGCACCGGACGCGACTACATCGACGGCGGGTGGGTGAAGGACCTGATCGTGGGCGACCGCGCCAGTCGCTCGCGCCAGGTCGCCGGGCGGACGAGCGCCGACAAGATCGACGCCGAGTTCGGCGGCGACTTCGTCGTCGGCGACAACTACTCCGGCGGGAACGCCCGCGGGGCCGCCAAGGACTTCATCCGCGCCCAGGCCGGAAACGACACGGTGATCGGCGACAGCGCCGTGACCGGCACCGGCACCGCGCAGGGCGGCGCCAAGGACCACTTCGAGGCCTCCTCCGGCAACGACCTCGTGGTCGGCGACAGCTACTCGCCGCGGGGATACGCGATCGGCGGCGGCAGGGACAAGATGAGCACCGGCCCGGGCAAGGACGTCCTCGTGGGAGACAATTACACCAAGACGGGGGTCGCCGAGGGGGGTGGCAAGGACGAGCTCCATTCGCTCGCAGGCAACGACTGGGCCTTTGGCGACAACTACGCGAAGAGCGGCGGGGAGGTCTTCGGGGGAGGCGATGACCTGGTCGGAGGTGGCCCGGGCCACGACCAGCTGTTCGGGGGGCCGGCGATGGACCTGTGCAGCGGCGGGCCCGGCAGGGACACGCGCCACAGATGCGAGGGGGTGTGGGAGGCCCGCTGATGCGCCTTCGCCTGTCAGCAGCGCTCCTGATGGCTGGGCTCGCGGCAGTTCTGCTCAGCGGTCCCGGCGCCGCCTCGGCGACGCCCCGCAACGTGGTCCAGCCTCACCTGCCGCGCCTAGGCAAGGAGCCCGCGATCCGCGATCTGATGCGCTTTCGCCATCAGCTGCGGGCCAGGGACTACGTCTCCGGCCGGGCGGTTCGCAAGATCCGGGCGCGAAAGCGGCAGCGGACGGCCGCCGCGCAGCGGACGCTCGAGGCTCGGGACCGCAAGCGACGCCATCACTTGAAGGCGTACCTGGCCCACCACCGCCGTCACCACAGGCAGATCAAGAAGACGAGCAGCGACTACTACGCCTTCCTGCGAAGCAAGGAGTGGCACCGGGCGAGGCAGATCCTGGCGCAGATCAGCGACCAGATCGATCGGCTGGAAACCGCCCATCGCTCGCGAACGCGCGGGTCCCGGGACTGACGCGCGCCCCCTACTCGTAGCTGATCGCCCTGATCACGTCCAGGCGCGCGGCGCGCCTTGCCGGAAGGATCGATGCGACGAGGCCCAGGGCGATGCCGGCGATCCCCACCGAGACCATGGTCGCGAACGGGGGCCGGTACTCGACCCCCGGGATACCCGACGAGAGCCCCCGAAGGAGCGCGTAGCCGAGCCCGGTGCCCACCGCGATCCCCAACAGGGCGCCGATCAGGCCGATCACGAGGCTCTCGTCGGCAATCGAGCGGCGAACCTGCCACCGGGACGCCCCCAGCGCCCGCAGCACGCCGATCTCGCGAGTCCGCTCGATCACCGACATCGTGAGCGTGTTCACGATCCCGAACAGGCTGGCGAAGATCGCCACCCCGACGATCGCGTAGAAGATCCCGAACTGCTGGTTCACCTGTCCCTCGACCTTCGACTTCAGCTCGTCGTTCGACAGCACCGCGAGGTTCGGGTAGTCGCGCCGGACGATCCGCTCCACGCGCCGCCGCAGGGCCGGCCGCGCGGCGGCTGAGGTCGCCTTCAGAGCGAGCTCGCTGTCGGCGGTCACCCCGTACACGGTTCGCATCGTCCGCAGGGACATGCCCACCGTCTGACCCCCGAACACGATCGTCTTCACGATCCCGGCCACGCGCGTGCGGCGCGTCCCCGACGAGCCCCGCAGGGTGATCGGATCGCCCACGTTCAGATGCGTCTCGTCCGCCCATCCCCTGCCGAGGGTCACCCAGCCGCGCGCGAGGCGGCGAAAGACGAGCGCTCGGGGTGCGCCCTCGATGTCGGTCTCGTCGACCTGCTCGTATTGCGGCGGGTCGAAGGCCAGCAACAGCCCGTCGCCCTTGCTGCCCTTCGGTCCCGGGAGGTCTGGCGTGTAGAGGAAGCGCTCGTTCGCGACCACCTTTGCCTCGGGAAGGCGGGCCAGCCGCCTGCGCAGGTCGTTGGCGATCGTCTGCTGTGGGCCCTGCCCCGGGGAGAACCCCTCCGGCTGGACGGTCAGGTCGCGGGCGAAGTCGCGATCGAACTCGTCGTCGATCGAGGCCAGGAAGCTCGCTCCGAGGCTGTTCACCGCCACCACGAGGGCGAGGCCGATCATCAGGGCCGTCGCCGTGGCTGCGGTGCGCCCCGGGTCGGAGCGGGCCGCGTCGGCGGCCAGGCGCCCCTCGACGGGGAAGGTGCGCCGCAGGGGCCACGAGAGCGCGCGAACGAGGGGACGGATCACGAACGGCGCCACCAGAGCGATGCCGAAGAAGATCGCCAGCGTCCCGACCATGCCCGCCGCGGCGACGATCGTGGTCGTCTCGTCCGAGGCGCCCAGCCAGAACGCGCCCGCGAGTCCCAGCGGGATGAGGACCGCCCCGATCGCCGCCCGCCTGGGACGCAGGGAAGCACGCAGTCCCTCGGTGCCGAGCACCGCCCGGATCGGCGAGGTCCTCCCCGCCCGCCGCGCGGGGTAAAGCGCGCCGAGCACCGCCGTGACCAGCCCGGTGACGGCCGCCGCGACGGGCGCGTAGCTCGAGAAGGCCAGGTCGCCGACGGGGAAGTCGAGCGCGCGCATCAGCTCGATCAGCCCCGCGGCGAGCGCCACCCCGAGCCCGAGGCCGATCACCGCGCCGAGCAGGCCCAGGAGAGCCGCCTCTCGCAGCACCGATCCCGTGATCGCCCAGCGCCCAGCGCCCAGGGTGCGCAGCATCCCGATCTCCCGGGTGCGCTGGAAGACGGTCATGTTGAAGGAGTTGAAGATCAGGAAGCCGCCGACGAAGAGGGCCATTGCGGCGAAGAAGTAGAGGATCACGTTGAAGGCCTGGAGCTGCTGCTCGACGTCGTCGGTCTTCCCCTCGGGCGTCTGGACCTTGACGCCCCTTGGGAGCTCCCCGCGCAGCTCGTTCCGCACCCGCGAGATCGCCCCCTCGCCCCCGTCGACCACGAGGTCGACCTCGTCGAAGTCCCGCGGCTTGTCCATCAGGCGGCGTGCCGGCGCCAGCGGCATGCGGGCAAAGCCCTGGCCGCCGAAGTCCAGCCCGGTGGTGAACTGGAACAGCCCGATGACTCGAAGGCGCTTCACCCCCGCAGGCGTGGCGAGCCGGACGCGATCGCCGAGAGAGAGGCCGTTCGCGTCCGCCCAGCTCTCCTGGAGGGCGATCTCGAGGCCGCTGCGGGCGTCGCGGCCGGCAACCGTCCGCGCGTCGGACAGCTGGGCTGCGGCCTGATGCTCGCCCGCGACGTTCAGCCTCGAGCTCGCGTCACTCGAGACATCTCCGGAGCGGTCCACGAGCGTGAACACGCTCGTCACGTTGCCCTGCGCCTCCGCGACCTCCGGCACGGCACGAGCCTTCGCCAGCGTCGAACGGGGGACCGAGTCGCCGCCCACGCCCGAGACGATCAGGTCCGTGCGGCCATAGACCGAGTCGAAGAGGTCGGTGAACGTCTTGTGGATCGTCACCGTCAGCAGCAGGACGCCGAGGATCATCCCCACGCCGAGGACGATTCCCGCGGCGGTCAGCAGCGACCGGAGACGACGCGCACGGACCTGGCGGATGGCCAGCGAGCCGAAGCTACGCATGCTCGAGCTGCGACAGGGACCGAATGACGCTTTCGGTCGAGCCCCCCGGGGTCTCGCCGGCCACCCGCCCGTCGCGAAGGAAGACCACGCGCCCGGCGATCGCCGCAGCAGCGGGATCGTGGGTGACCAGTACCAGGGTCTGGCCCTCGGAGTCGTTCAGCTCCCGCAGGAGGTCCAGCACTTCCTGGCTGGAGCGCGAGTCGAGGTTGCCCGTGGGCTCGTCGGCGAGCACGATCTCCGGCTTGGTGAGCAGGGCGCGAGCGATGGAGGTTCGCTGCTGCTCCCCGCCCGAGAGCTCGGGGGGCAAATGATCCGCGCGGGCGCCCAGCCCCACCCGCTCGAGCAATTGGCGCGCGCGATCGCGCGTCGCGTCGTCTCGCCGGCCCGCGATCAGCGCCGGCAGCAGGACGTTCTCCTCGGCGGACAGCGAGGGAAGCAGGTTGAAGAACTGGAAGACGAAGCCGATCTTGTCGCGGCGAAGCCGGGTCAGGCCACTGTCACCCAACCCGTCGTAGCGCTCGCCTCCCAGGAGGATCTCGCCGGAGCTCGGCGCGTCGAGCGCCCCCAGGAGGTGAAGGAGGGTGCTCTTACCCGAGCCCGAGGGCCCCATGATCGCGACCATCTCGCCCCTGCTGACGCGCATGCTGACGCCGTCCAGGGCCCGCACGGCGGTCTCCCCCTTTCCATAGACCTTGCGGAGGTCGCGCGTCTCGAGCGCGGGCGGATCCATATCCCGCATTGTGTCGGGGCCGGGTCCTCGCGGAGCTTCAGAGAGCCCTACGGCGCTCCGAGGCGTTCCTTGAGGCGATCGATGGGCTCGATGAGGGACGGGTCGACCCCTCGACGAGCCGCGAGCTGCAGGGAGAGGATGTCGCCGAGCATCACCGCCCACAGCAACCGCTCGGTACGGCTCTCGCCCTCCGTCTCGACGTGGGCGATGGCGACCGCGTCCGGCTCCACCAGGTCCGCCGTCAACTCGAGGCGCTGCCTAACTCGCGGGTGCTGGTCTCGATCTCCGATGAAGACGGCGCTGAATCGGCCCGCCTCGCGCGCCCCCTGCCAGCCGACGATCTCGTTGTGGTCAGCCTCCGGCAGCTCGCCGGAGAAGGCAGGCAGCTTGGCGTTCTCGTTGAGCTGGGTCTTCCATCGCAGAGCGACGGGAACCGTGAGGTCCGCGCCATAGATGACCGGGATCGAGCCCTCCAGCCGCTCCGCGAGCTTGGCAGCGAGCTCGATGAGCGGGCCGCCCGCGTCGCCCAGGTGCGCGGCCGAGCTATCGATCTCGGTGCGGATGCCGGGCGCGGCGCCGACCAGGGCAGCGACCTCGGCGGCGGTGGTGAACAGGTAGCCGACCGCCGAGCGCGGCTGCAGGCCGGAGGGCAGCCCGATCACTGGAACGCGATCCCTGCGCGCGGCGTCGGCGAGCTCGCCACCGGTGGTGGCCACGATCCGCCTCGCGCCGAGAGCCTCGGCCGCCTCGTAGCACGCGATCGTCTCCTCGGTGTCCCCGGAGTAGCTCGAGCAGAGCACGGCCTGGTCGGGCAGCATGCAGGCCGGCAGCTCGTACCCTCGTTCGGTGGTCAGGGGACGGCTGAGGCGATTGCCGAAGGCGACCGCGGCGAGGTCGCCTCCGATCGCCGAGCCACCCATGCCGCAGACGACGAGCCCCCCGGCCGCGTCGAATGGCTTGATGTTCGCCGACTCCACCCGCCAGAGCGCGTCGCGAAGGTGATCCGGAAGGGCCAGCACGTCCTGGAGCTGGTTGGACGGGCCGGGGGCGTGAACGTCCGGCAGGGCATCCGTCATGGGACAACCCCCTCGGGAGCGATCCGAGCCCCGGCCTCCACCTGCGCGCCGGCCTCGATCCGCGCCCCCTCGCCCACAACCGAGCCGATGCCGATCCGCGCCCCGTCGCCGACGACGACCCCGGGCGCCAGGATCGATTCGCGCAGAACCGCGTCCGCTCCGATCATGCAGTCGTCCAGCACCACCGAGCTCGCCACGGTGGATCGGGCGCCGATCGCGGATGATCGGCCGATCACGGCCCGGGTGCCGACGACCGCGCCGGCGGCCACGGAGACCCCGGCCTCGAGCAGCGCGGGCGGCTGGACGGTGGCCTCAGGATCGACCTGCGCCCCGTCAGCGACGAGCAGCCGCGCGCCGTCGAGCCGCGCGCCGACATCGGTCTGCACACGCCCTTCGAGGATGTCCCAGCTTGCCTCGAGGTATCGCTCTGGGGTGCCGACGTCCATCCAATAGCCCTCCAGCCTGTGACCGTACAACCCCTGGCCGACGAGGCGCGGGAAGACCTCGCGTTCGATGGAGAACATCCGTCCGCGGGGGATCGCGTCGACCACGCTTCGCTCGACCACATAGGCCCCGGCATTGATCTCGTCGGTGTCGATCTCCTCCGGGGCGGGCTTCTCGACGAATCCCAGCACCTCACCGTCGGCGCGACTCGGGCTGGCTCCCGGCATCGCGGGGCCGCCCGCGCGCCGAACGAGGCCGTAGGAGCTGGGATCCGCCACCGAGTGGAGTGCCAGTGTGACCACCGCCCCGTGATCCGCGTGGGCGCGGATCAAGGTCGAGAGGTCGAGGTCCGCGAGCAGGTCGCCGTTCAAGACGAGAAAGCTTTCGGCTAGCAGCCCCTCGTCGGCGGCGAGGCGCAGGGGCCCGGCCGTCCCGAGGGGCTCGGGCTCCTCCATGTACGAGATCCGGAGACCACCGGGGCGCCCCTCGCCGAGCGCCTCCCGCACCGCCCGGGACCCGAAGCCGCACGCGACCAGGACGTCGCTCACCCCGTGGCGGGCGAGCCAGTCGATCGTGAAGGCGATGAACGGACGATCGACGAGCGTCATCGCCGGCTTGGGGCGAGTCAGGGTAAGTGGCCGCAGACGGGTTCCCTCGCCGCCAGCCAGGATCACGGCCTGCATCAGCTCGGCCGCGACTTCGCGGCTTCCGCTTGCTGCTGCTCCTGCGTCTGGCCGCTCCCCGTCCCGCCGTCCGGGCGCCCAATCCCCTCGTAGGCGAAGCCCGCCTCACGGAGCGTTGGAGGATCGAGGAAGTTTCGCCCGTCGACAACCAGCGGCGTCGCCATCCGCTCGCGAAGCGAGGCCCAGTCGAGCTCCGCGAACTCCGGCCACTCGGTGACCAGGATCGCCGCGTCGGCGCCCTCGAGCGCGCTCTCGACCGAGTCGCAGAGCTCGATGCTCGGCAAGAGCTCCCGCGCCGGCGCCTCGGCGACGGGGTCATAGCCCCGCACGACAGCGCCCTCACCGTGAAGTCTGGCCGCGAGCACCAGGCTGGATGCCTCCCGCATGTCATCGGTGTTCGGCTTGAACGCAAGCCCCAGCAGCCCCACTTTCTTGCCGACCAGCGAGCCGAGGTGCTTCTCGAGCTTCTTCATCACCCGCCGCTTCTGGAGCTCGTTGACCTCGATCACCGAGGTGAGGAGCTGGAAGTGGTAGCCGGTGTTGCCGGCGAGCATCTTGAGCGCGCTGACATCCTTGGGAAAACAGCTCCCGCCGTAACCGATGCCCGGCCGCAGGAAGGACGTGCCGATGCGCTTGTCCAGGCCCATGCCGCGAGCGACCTCGGTGACGTCGGCGCCGACCTCCTCGCAGACGTTCGCGATCTCGTTGATGAAGGAGATCTTGGTCGCCAGGAACGCGTTGGCGGCGAGCTTGATCATCTCCGCGGACGCGACGTCCGTGCGGACCACCTCGCCGCCCAGCGGCGCGTAGATCGCCTCGACCTCGTCCGCCGCCCATTCGTCTCCGGGGTCGACCCCGATCACCACCCTGTCCGGGTGCAGGAAGTCCTCGACCGCCGTGCCCTCCTTCAGGAACTCCGGGCAAGAGACGTATGCGAGGTTCGGCGCGTCGCGGCGGATCGCACTGCCGGTGCCGGCCGGGACTGTGCTCTTCATGACCAGCGCGTGCTCCCCATCCGTCGGGAGCCCGGAGACCACCGCCTGCACGCGAGAGAGGTCAGCGTCGCCGGAATAGGTCGGCGGAGTGTCGACGCAGCAAAAGAGCAGCCGGGCGGCCTGGAGCGCCTCGGCCATGTCGGTCGTGAACCGCAGCCGGTCGCGGTTGCGGCGCACGAGCTCCTCGACTCCCGGCTCGTGAATCGGCACGTCGCCGCCCTGGAGGGCGTCGACCTTGGCCGGGTCGATGTCCATGGCGATCACGTCGTGGCCGAGCTCGGCGAAGCAGCTGGCGGTCACCAGCCCCACCCAGCCCACGCCGATCACGCCGATGGATCGTTGCTCGCTCATCCCGACTCAATGATGGCGGCCACGCGGCGATGCGCCCTCAGCCCGTGTACTTCTGCATCGACTGGGCGATCCCGAGCATCTGCCCGGGGGTCAGCACGCCGAGCAGCGTGTTGTCGATCCAGTAGGCGGCCCGGTCGGTCTTCCAGCCGACCAGGCGCAGCTTGTCGCCGTCCCAGGACTCCAAATATTCGGTGCCGTCGATCGTCGTCGTCTCGTCAGGGTTGGTCAGGATCGGCGGATCCTCCCAGTCCGTGCCCGAGACGCCGTAGTAGGCGGTGTAGCCGTCGGTGGGCATTTGGACGACGATCTTGTACCCCCGGTAGACATCGTTGCCCGGACCGTCGATCGGGAAGGCGCGGGATTCGTCGGTGATCGTCGAGCTCGGCGCCAGCTTGGTCGGGTAGTAGACGGGGAAGTCGAGCATCGGCTTGCCGTTTTTCGCCTTGGTCGAGAAAAGCTTCGCCGCGTACTGCTGGCCGAGCGCGCTCGAGTCGATCAGCGGCGGGGGCGGCGGCGCCTTGGGCTTCTCCTGCTTCTTGCCCTGATCGGGCTTTGAGCCATCGCCTGGCGGCGGCGAGGGCTGCGGTTCGGCCGGGACGGGCGTCGTCTCGCCCTCGAACTTGCTCACGGCCGCGCGGATCGCCTTCTGCGAGGCGGTCACGTAGGCGGCGTTCGGCCCCCCGAGGTTGGCCGGGAAGTTGACCTGGACCACCGGCGCGCCCTCAGCGGCGAGGAACAGCTTCCCCAGGCTGACCAGATCGGTCAGGTTCTTGATGTCGGAGGTCACGTACTTCTTGAGGATCGCGATCAGCGTGCTCCGCTTTTCGAACAGCTTCTTGGCGGGCAGCTCCTGACGCGCCTCGCGGAGGAATTCCTGCTGGCGGGCCGAGCGCACCAGGTCGTTGTCGTCGTGGCGGTAGCGCACGTACTGGAGCGCCTTCAGCCCGCAGAGCCGCTGGTAGCCGGCCGGGATGTCGATCTCCGCGTACTGCTCCGAGGCGGCCAGGCCGATGTTCGAGTGGTAGTAGTGATGGTCCACGTCCACGTACACGCAGTCGACCGCGTTCACGGCGTCGGCGAAGCCAGTGAAGTCGACGTTCACGACGTGGTTGATGTTGTCCAGGCCGGTGAGCTGCTTGACCACCTTGAGCGTCAGCTTCGGGCCACCGTAGCTGTACGCGGCGTTGAACTTGTCGATCCCATGGCCGGGGATGTTGACCTTCAGGTCACGCGGGATCGACAGCACCGTGATCTGGTCGGAGGCGACACGGAGCAGGATCGTGGTGTCGGAGCGGGCGCCGATCTCCTGCCCCCCCGGCCGCTCGTCGGAGCCCAGGATGAGGATCGTCTGCGGCTTGCCGGGGTCCGCCACCTCGAGCTGGCTGCGAACCGAGGGCAGGCCGCCAAGACCCCGCGCGATGTCCTTCAGATAGACGAGGAGGCTGACCGAGGTCGCCGTCGTCATCGCGATCACGATCAGCAGCGACCCGGCGACGAACCGTGCCCACAGGCCGCGGGGTGGCGGTCCTTGGGCCTCGTCCGGCTGGCCGGCAGGAGGGCCGCCGTCCCCCGGCGGAGCGGCCTTGGGCTCCGTGTCGGCAGTCGGTTCCTCCGTCGCGGGCTCCTGGACCGAGGGCACGGCCTCCTCGGACGGCGGGAGCGGCCGCGGGTGCGCCGGCGGCCGCCGCGGGGGCGACGCCGGCCCCGCGCTTGGCGGCGTGCTCGGCCGTTCTCGCACGCAGCCCCGCCAGAGCCGCCTCGCGCGCCGCCTCGCGGTCGGCAAGCGCCGGGGTGTCCGCCTCCACCGTGTCCTGGCCGGCCGGTGGGTCGGTTCGGTCACCGCCCGCCTCATCACCGCCCGGCCGCCTCATCACCGCCCGCCTCATCGGCCGGCGCGTCGCCCTCGATCTCCTCGGCCAGCTCCTCTTCGGAGAGCTCCTCGTCGTCGAGCTCGCGCTCGAGCTCCTCGGCGCTCATGCGCCCCGCCCAGGTGGCCGGCGGCGGGCCCGCCGGCGCCTCGGCGGCATCGGAGCCGCCGCCGGTCTCTGCCGAATCGTCGGCGCCGGATTCCTCGGCGTCCTCCGGACGCGGCGGCTCGGCGTCCATGTCGGTCAACGGACTCCCCCGCTCGACCCGCCGGATTCGGCCGCCAGCGCGCGTGGAAGCTCGTTCACGAAGTCGACGATCGATCGACGGTAGCCGGCCAGGGACGAAACGGAGATCCATTCGTCCGGGCCGTGATGGCCGTCGCCGAGTGGCCCGAACTCCACCGCGGGCACGCCGGCGCGAAGGAACGAGACGGCATCAGAAGCCCCGTCGCGCCCGACCACCTCCCGCACCTTGCCGGCGCTGTGCGGGGCGGCGGCCGCGCGCAGCGCCCGAACGTAGACGGACTGCGGATCGACGAGGGCCGGCGGACGGGAGAAGGTCGAGATCACCGTCGCCCCGGACAGCTTGCCCACCTCGCGCGAGTATCGCCTCGGGATCTTGCTCAGGGAGATAGCGGACATCCACATCGATGAAGCAGGTGTCTGGGACCTTGTTCAGGGCGTCGCCGCCCAGGATGCGGCCGAGGTTGATCGACGGCCGGTCGAAGAGCTCCGAACTGTGGCTCGCAAACGGTAGCGACTCGATTTCGCGGAATACGTCGTGTGCGCGGAGGATCGCGTTCTCGCCCAGCCACGGGGTCGCGCCATGGGCGGCGCGCCCGGACACCTGGATCCGCATCGCCAGCACGCCCTTGGCGGCGACCCCGACGTGCATGTCGGTGGGCTCGCCGGTGATCGCGAAGTCGCCCAGGAAGCCGGTCTCCACCAGCCGGTCGCCGGCGCGGTCGGCCTCCTCCTCGGACTCCTCGTCGGGGACGATCCCCAGTCGCACGTTCACCTGCTCCTGGCCGCGCAGGTCGGCGAGCGCGAACAGCAGGCAGGCGAGCGCGCCCTTCATGTCGTAGGCCCCGCGTCCGTAGAGCCGGTCGCCGTCGAGCCGGGGGTGGAACTGCTCCGGGCGCCCCGGGACGACGTCCAGGTGACCGTGGAGGAGGACGGTGTGCGGCGCGTCGCTCGGGGCCCACCTCGGCGATCGTCACCGGCAGGTCCCTGACCCCGATCTGCCGCGCCACGATGTCGCGCGCCTCCAGCCAGCCCTTGACGAATCCCGCGCAGAGCCTGATCCCCTCCAGCGGTCGAGGTGTCGTAGCCGATCAGCTCCTCGGTCAGCGCGCGCTCTTCCATCTCAGCTCACGGGAAAGGTGTCGCGGCTCGCCAGGTCGCAGACGCTGCCACTCGCCGGCTGGCAGCGGTCTACCGATTCTCCGCGATCTCCAGGAACGCCTCGAGTCGCCGCTTCTCGCGCTCGGCGCGCCTCGTGGGCTGCCGATGCCCTCCTCCTGCTCGGAGAGCAGCCGCTCGGCCTCTTCCAGCCGCGCACGCAGGTCGCCTGCGTCGAGGTCCTCCGGCGGAATCGCCTCGGCGATCAGCACCCGGGCCCGGTTGGCGAACACCTCCAGCCAGCCCTCTCCCTGCGCGTAGCGCTTCGTCTCGCCCTCGGAGACGTGCAGGCGAAGCTCCGCAGGCACCAGCCGTGCGAGCATCGGGGCGTGCCGGGCGAGGATGCCCACCTCGCCCGACGGAGGTGCGGGTGGAGAGCTGGACCAGCTCGCCGCTGAACACCTCGCCCTCGGGGGTCAGGACCTGGGCCTCGAGCGTCTGTCGACCTTCGGCCAATCCGGATCAGCCCTGCTCGTCTTGCTTGGCGCTGCCTCCACGAGCGTCCTCGAGCACCTGATCGATGGTGCCCTTCATGTAGAAGTCGCCCTCGGAGAGCTCGTCGTGCTTGCCGTCGAGGATCTCTCGGAATCCGCGGACCGTCTCCTCGACCGGCACGTAGACCCCGGGCCGGCCCGTGAACACCTCGGCGACGAAGAACGGCTGGGACAGGAAGCGCTCGATCTTGCGCGCCCGGCCAACCGTCAGCTTGTCCTCGTCGGAGAGCTCGTCGATGCCGAGGATCGCGATGATGTCCTGGAGCTCCTTGTAGCGCTGTAGGACCTCCTGGACCTCGGTGGCCGTGTTGTAGTGGTCCTCGCCGAGGATCTCGGGCTTGAGGATCGTCGAGGTCGAGTCCAGCGGGTCCACCGCGGGGTAGATGCCCTTCTCCGAGATCGCCCGCGAGAGCGTCGTGGTCGCATTCAGGTGGGCGAAAACGGACGCCGGCGCGGGATCCGTGAGGTCGTCCGCGGGAACGTAGATCGCCTGAATGGAGGTCACCGACCCTTCCTTCGTCGAGGTGATCCGCTCCTGGAGCTCGCCCATCTCCGTCTCGAGCGTGGGTTGGTAGCCGACCGCGGAGGGCATGCGGCCGAGCAGCGCCGAGACCTCGGAGCCCGCCTGCACGAAGCGGAAGATGTTGTCGATGAACAGCAGCACGTCCTGGCCACCCTCATCGCGGAAGTACTCCGCCATCGTCAGCCCCGACAGGGCCACCCGGAACCGCGCTCCGGGCGGCTCGTTCATCTGCCCGAAGACCATCATCGTCTTGTCGATCACCCCGGACTCCTGCATCTCCAGGTAGAGCTGGTTCCCCTCCCGGGTGCGCTCGCCGACGCCGCAGAACGCCGAGCGGCCCTCGTGCTGCTCGGCGATGCTGCGGATCAGCTCCATGATGATCACGGTCTTGCCGACCCCTGCGCCTCCGAACAGGCCGACCTTCCCGCCCTTCGCGTACGGCGCCAGCAGGTCGACCACCTTGATTCCCGTCTCGAGCATCTCCTGGCTCGGGGTGAGGTCCTCGGCCTCGGGCGCCGGGCGGTGGATCGGCCAGCGCTCCTCGCTCTTCACCGGCTCACCCTCGTCGATCGGCTCCCCGAGCAGGTTGAAGATCCGTCCCAGCGTGCCGTCGCCGACGGGAACGGTGATCGGCCCACCCGTGTCGATCACCGGGTCGCCCCGCTCCAGCCCGTCGGTGGCGTCCATGGCCACCGCCTTGACCCGATCGTCGCCGAGGTGCTGCTGCACCTCCAGCACCAGGTCGATCGGGATCCGGCCGTTCCCCTCGGGGACCTGCACGCGCAGCGCGTGGTAGATCTCGGGCAGCTTGCCGGGGAAGACGGCGTCCACCACCACGCCCATGACCTGCTCGACGCGTCCGACGTTTCCGTTCTGCTTCAGCCATTCGTCTCCTTATCCGAGCGCTTCAGCCCCGGCCACGACCTCGAGTATCTCCTGCGTGATCTCCGCCTGACGCACCCTGTTCATCTCCAGGGTCAGGTCGGCGATCATCTCCTGCGCGTTCTCGGACGCGTTCCGCATCGCGGTCATCCGCGCCCCCAGCTCCGAGGCCGCCGACTCCAGCAGGGCCCGATAGACCGAGAGGTCCACGTACTCCTCGAACAGCATCGGGAGGAGCTTCTCGGCCTCGGGCTCATAAATCCAGTCTGCGCGCCTGTGGGCCTCGGCGAGCTCCTCGTCCGACGGGGTGTCCTCAGCCAGCTCCGACAGGCCCTCGCCGAAAACCTCCGCCTCCTGGAGCGGAAGCAGCGTCTGACGGCGAACGTACTGCGTGAGCGGCGAGACGTAGCGGTTGTAGACCAGGTCGACCCGGTCGAGCTCCTTGTCGATGTACGCGGAGGTAAGGTCGCGCGAGATCTCGCGCGCGTTGCTGAACGCCGGGCGTTCGGTGAAGCCGACGTAGGAATCGACCACCTCCTCGCCGCGGAACTGCATCGTGGAGTTGCCGCGGCGGCCGACGACGGAGAAGACGACATGCTCGCTGCCGGACCCGAGCTCCCTCTTCAGGCGCAGCCCCTCGCGGATGATCTGGGTGTTGAACGCGCCCGCGAGGCCGCGATCGCCGGTGACCAGCAGGATGCCCACCTTCGCCTCCGGGTCGCGTCGCTGCATCAGCGAGACACGAGAGGCGGCGTCCTCGGACGCTTCGGAGACGTCCCGCGCCATCTTGCGGATCGCCTGAGCGTAGGGCCGCATGGCAGCGATCCGCTGCTCTGCCCGTCGCAGGCGAGCGGCGGCAACCATCTCCATCGCGCGCGTGATCTTGTGGATGTTCTTGACGCTGGAGATCCGGTTCCTGACTTCCTTTTGAGTCGCTATGCGGGCACCTCCTCCGCTTCACGCTCCTCGGTCTCCTCGTCCTCGCCGACCGCGGACTCCGGGCGCCGTGCGTCCGGGCTGTGCTCGCTCCTCCTCGGATCGAAGGCGGTCGGACTCACCCTCCTCGAGCGGGTTGCCCTCGGCATCGAAGTCCGGCCCGAAGTCGTCGACCATCTCGGCGATCGCATCGCCGAGCGCCTTCTCGTCGTCGTCGGAAAGCTCGCCGCTTTCGGCGATCCGCCCCATGAGCTCGGAGTTCTCGGACTTCAGCCGAGACAGCAGGTCCTCCAGGAAGGCATGAACCCGCTCCGTCTTGATGCGATCCAGATAGCCGCCGGTGCCGGCATAGATCGATGCGACCTGCTCGGACACCGACAGGGGCTGGCGCTCCTTTTGGTTCAGCATCTCGACCAGCCGCTCGCCGCGCGCCAGCGATCTCTGGGTCTCCGGGTCGAGCTCGGACCCGAACTGGGCGAACGCCTCCAGGTCGCGGTACTGCGAGAGGTCGAGACGAAGCTTTCCCGCGACCTTCTTCATCGCCTTTCGCTGGGCGTCCCCGCCCACCCGGGATACCGAGATCCCAACGTTGATCGCCGGCCGGGTACCGCTGTAGAACAGGTCCGACTCGAGGAAGATCTGGCCGTCGGTGATCGAGATCACGTTGGTGGGGATGTAGGCGGAGACGTCGTTCGCCTGCGTCTCGATGATCGGCAGGGCCGTCAGCGAGCCACCTCCGAGGTCGTCGTTCAGCCTCACGGCGCGCTCCAGGAGGCGCGAGTGGAGGTAGAAGACGTCGCCAGGGTACGCCTCCCGGCCCGGGGGCCGGCGCAGGAGCAGCGACATCTGACGGTAGGCATAGGCGTGCTTGGTGAGATCGTCGTAGATGCAGAGCGCGTCCTTGCCGTCGTAGAGGAAGTGCTCGCCCATCGCGCAACCCGCGTAGGGGGCCATGTACTTGATCGGCGCCGCTTCGTCGGCGGGGGCGGCGACGATGATCGTGTTCTCCATCGCCCCCTCTTCCTCCAGCGTCTCCATCACCTGGACCACGGTCGACATCCGCTGCCCGATGGCGACGTAGATGCACACCAGGTCCTTGTCCCGGTTGTTGATGATCGTGTCGATCGCGATCGCCGTCTTGCCGGTCTGGCGGTCGCCGATGATCAGCTCCCGCTGGCCGCGGCCAATCGGGATCATCCCGTCGATCGCCTTCAGCCCGGTCTGCACCGGGGTGTTCACGGGCTGGCGCTGCACGACGCCCGGGCGCCTTGAACTCCGCCGGGCGCGTCTGGTCGGTGTGGACCTCGCCCTTGTCGTCCAATGGCCTCCCGAGCGGGTCGACCATGCGGCCCAGAAGGGCCTCGCCGACCGGGATCTCGAACAGCTTGCCGGTGCGCTTCACGGCGTCGCCCTCGACCACCTCGTCCCAGTTGCCGAACAGCACCGCGCCGACGTTGTCCTGCTCGAGGTTCAGCGCCAGGCCGGTGACGTCGTGGGGCAGCTCGAGCATCTCGAGCGCCATGCACTCGTCAAGGCCGTGCACGCGGGCGATCCCGTCGGCCACGGAGAGGACCGTCCCGACCTCCGCGAGCTCCGCGCCCTCGGTGTCCAGGCCCTCGATCCGCTCGCGCAGGATCTTGGCGATCTCATCCGGCTTGATTTCCACGTTTGTCTCGCTCCTTGAATCTCTTGCGGCCGCCTGCGGCGGCCTTACATGCTGCGTTTGGCTAGCTCCTTGAATCTCTTGCGGCCGCCTGCGGCGGCCTTACATGCTGCTTTCGGGGCTAAAGCCCCTCACCACCTATATTGCCTGGGCGACTTCCTTTCTCAGTCTCTCGAGCCTGCCGCGCAGGCTCGCGTCAACGACCATGTTGCCGACTCGCAACACGAGGCCGCCGATGATGCCCTCGTCCACGCTCGACTCCAGCTCGATCTTGCGGTCGGTCTGGCGCTCGATCTCGGCTCGAACCCGCTCCACGACCTCGGGATCGAGCTCGATCGCGCTCGTCAGCCTCACCTCGAGCTGCTTGTTCTCCTCCGCCCACAGCTCATCGAAACGGTCGCGGATGCGGAAGATGACCGGCATCCGGTGCTTCTCGGCCAGCAGCTCGAGGAAGTTGACCAGCTCGGGCTCCGCCCGCCGAGACGGCGTTCGCGATGCCGTCGCGCTTCTCCGCGGAGGAGAAGTAGGGACTGAAGAAGAACACCTGCAAATCACGGTTCTCAGAGACCGCGTCGGCGAATTGAGCAAGCTGCTCGCGGATCACGTCCAGCCTGCCCTTCTCGCGCGCAACCTGGAACAAGGCTCCGGCGTAGACGCGGGCGATCTCCTCCATCAGGCCCGCTCGCCCCCGTCACGATCGCCGTTGCCCCCCAGGGCCGAGAAGTCGACCTCCTTCAGGGCATCCTCCACGAGCCGCTTGTGGTCGTCTGAGTCGAGCGTCATGCGGGTCACCTTCTCCGTCGCCAGCACGGTGAGGTCGGCCACCTCCTTGCGGATCTGCTCCAGGGAGCGACGGGTCTCGGTCTCGATGTCCCGTCGAGCAGCGGCGACCAGCTGCTCGCGCTTCTCCTTGCCGAGCTCCGCTGCCTCGGCCTTCGCCGCCTCGGCCGCCTTTCGCGCTCGCCCCGTGATGTCGTCCGCCTGCTCCCGCGCCTCCTTCAGTCGCTGGCGGTACTCCTCGAGGAGCTCATCGGCCTCCCGGCGCTGCCTCTCCGCCGCCTCGATGCTCTCGCGGATCGCATTCGCCCGCTTCTCCAGCGCCTCGCCGATCCTCGGCAGCGCGACCTTGCTCAACACCCACATCGTGAACCCGAACAGGGCCAGCGTCCAGATCATCAACCCGAGAGCCGGGGAGACAAGGAAGCTGCCGCCCTCCTCGGCCGCGAGGGGCATCACCGTGGCTATGTCGCCGAGCCCAGCCAAGGCCTAGAGGAAGAAGGCGATCAGCCCGAAGATGAAGGTGTAGAAGGCGACCGCCTCGGTGAGCGCGAAGCCGAGCCAGCGGATCGCCTGAAGCTCGTCCTTCATCTCCGGCTGCCGGGCCACCGACTCGATCTCCTTGCCGAAGATGAACCCGATGCCGATGCCCGCGCCGATCGACCCGAGACCGGCGCCCACTCCCAGCGCGATCGCCTTGCCGGCATCGGTGATGCCGGTGTCGGTGATTCCTCGCTCGCCTGGGCAATCGGAAGCAACAGATCCATGAATGAGCTCCTTTTTTAGTGACTTTCGGCGGTCGCGCCGCCGATGTAGATCGCGGTAAGCATCGAGAAGATAAACGCCTGCAGAGTGGCGATCAGGCCGAGCTCCAAGACGAAGAACAAGAAGGCCAGCGGAAAGGTCAGCGCGCCGAGCGCGGCCAGACCGAGCAACACGGCCAGCCCACCCCCCATGAACAGGAGCAGCAGGTGCCCGGCGAGGATGTTGGCGAACAGCCGGACCGAGAGGGAGATCAGGCGCACGAAGTGCGAGATCACCTCGATCACGAAGATCAGGGCCTTGCCGACCGGGTTCATGTCCTCCAGGCCCGGCGGCAGCCAGCTCCTGAAGTAGGGGATGAAGCCCTTGGCGCGGATCCCCTCCACGTTGTAGGTGATCCAGACGACGAGGGTGAGCGCCAGCGGCACCGAGATGTTGGCCGTGGCGGCGTAGATCGCGAAGGTCGGTAGCTCGAGGCCGAAGATGTTGATCGTCTCAGCTGGTGTTCGTGGGCAGTGGCAGGTAGCCGATCACGTTGGAGAACCAGAGGAAGAAGAACAGCGTGGCGAGGAAGGGAAACCACCTGGTCGCGATCCGAGGCTCCAGGTTTCCGCCGGTGATGTTGTTGCGGGTCAGGTCGTAGGCCAGCTCGATCGCGGTCTGCACGCGGTTGGGCTTCTGCTGCATGCGCCGCGAGATCCAGACCATGACCGCGATCGTCAGGGCGCTTGCCAGCGCCAGGTAGAAGACCGCCCGATTGATGCTGAAATCGATCCCGCCCACCTTGATGCTGAGCCAGGGCTCGAGCTTGAACTCGTCCTGTGGCTTGAACTCCTCGTTCTTGCCCTCGTTGCCGAAGATCACCACCAGCAGGATCGCCACCCCGAGATAGATGCCGACGCCGAGAAGGAGCTTGGCGCGCGTGCTCATGACGACTCGGAGACAGCCGGGTCGCGAACTGGGTGGCCAGGTAGACGGTGAACAGCGCCGCCGAAAGCAGCGCCGCCGCGAGCCCGGCCTCGCGATCCGCCAGCCCGACGAGCAGAACCGCGAGCGTGATCAGCCACACCCGTGCCAGGGTCATGCCGGCCATGATCCCGAGCACCGCCCTGCGGTCGCCGCGCCTCTGGGCTCGTCCGGCCCGGCGCGCCGCGACGACCTGGATCCCGCGCTGGGCGAGCCAGGCCCCGGCGGCCACCGCGTAGCCGCCGAGCGGCCATCCGGCGAGCAGGAACACGGGCAAGTGCGAGCGCCAGCAGGGCCAGGTCCGCGTAGCCGAGCACCGGGGCGGCCCGCCCACCGCCGTCCAGCTGGTCAGACCCTTCTAAAGCGAGCGTAGACAAGCGCAAACCCGACGACGAGCCCCGCGAACAGGCCAACGAGCCCGGCTGGGACCGCAAGGCCCACGAGCGAGCCGAGGCCGAACCCCGCGGCCGCGCAGGCGATCATCGCGCCCAGCATCAGGCCACCGGCCGCGGCGGCATCCGCCCGCGTGCGGGGACTTT
Source organism: uncultured bacterium (assembly GCA_963758865.1). GTDB lineage: Bacteria > Actinomycetota > Thermoleophilia > Solirubrobacterales > 70-9 > AC-56. The sequence goes on from CAVWWY010000002.1 coordinate 100,149, forward strand.
CGGTCATCCGGGCTGCCTGAGTCGGGACGGGACATCGGGAATTGACTCCAAAGGAAGAGATAGCCGCGCAGGCCCGGCTTCTGCCGGCGCAAGGCGGCGGAGGCGAATATATCCGAAACCGCCCGGATCCCGGCTTCGGGCAGGGTCGGCGCGGCTAGTCCTCCCGTGGCACCGGCTCGTACTCGCCCGCATCCGGCTCGATCGCCTCGAACTCCCCGGTATCGGGGTTCACCGCCGGGAAGCTCCCGGTCTCGAGCTCCGTCGCGACCCCCGCATCGACCTGCTCGGGACCGGCCATCGGAATTCCCTGCCCGACGAGCTCCCTGAACCGGGACATCCGGAGCTTCAGGATCTCGAGGGCCGACCAGCAGGTAGATGCTGGCGGCGACCGCGGCGATCCCGCAGGCGACCATGACGACCGTCCAACCGGCGTTGAAGTGACCGTGGTTGTCGCTGTAGGGAACGAAGCGAAGGGCCAGCGCGAGCCCCGCCAGCACCGCGGCCCAGCCGTAGAGGTAGAGAAGCGTTCGGCGCTGGGAGAAGCCGATGTTCGCCATCCGGTGGTGGAAGTGCCAGCGGTCCGCCGCGTAGATCGGCTTCCGGTACTTGATTCGCTTCGCGACCACGAACCCCGAGTCGAGGATCGGCACTGCGAGCACGATCAGCGGGAAGAACAGGGCGACCACGGCGTTGGTCTTCAGCGCCCCGAGCACCGCCACGGCCGCGAGCAGGTAGCCGAGCAGGTTCGATCCGGTGTCGCCCATGAAGCTCGAGGCGGGCGGGAAGCCGTGCCTGAGGAATCCCAGCGAGGCCCCGCGGTGAGCGCCGCCAGCACGGCGGCGCTCGGGCCGGTCAAGGGACAGCGCGATGATCGACAGGCTGACCGCCGAGATCACGCAGACGCCCGCGGCGAGGCCGTCGACCCCGTCGATGAAGTTGATCACGTTCATGATCGCGACGAACCCGAGCACCGTGAGCACCTTCGCCAGGGTGACGTTGCCGAGCACGGGGACATCGTGGAAGAAGGCGTGGGTGAGGTCGATTCCGCCGACGAACGGCGCCGTGAAGTCGGTCACCTGGACGCCGTTGAACACCGGGATCATCGCGGCCACCGCCTGGCCCAGGAGCTTCAGCCCGGCGGGCAGCTCGAAGACGTCGTCGAGGACGCCGACCACTGAGATCACCACAGCGCCCCCCAGGATCGCCCGCGTCTGTGGCGCCCACGGCAGGAACAACAGCCCGGCCACGAGAACCCCCGCCAGGATCGCGAGGCCGCCCAGCTTCGGGGTCGGAAGGGCGTGCAGGCTGCGCTCGTTGGGGACGTCCATGGCGCCGATCCGCCGCGCGCAACGCTCGGCGATCGGGACCAGGAGCCAGGCAATCACGCCGCGGCGAGCAGGAACGCGAACAGCGCGTAGACGTCCGGCGGTCTTCCGTCGACCAGCATCAGGTAGTCAGCAACTCGGGAATTACTTGCGGGCGGCTTCGCCGCCCTGACACGCCTGTTTCGGAGCTAAAGCTCCTCATCGAATAATTGCGGGCGAGACTACCCGACGGCCCCCAGGATTCCGTCCACCAGCAGCTGGGGGTCACGGGGATCTTGCACGCCGGGCTCGGTGTCTCGCTTGCGCAACTCGAGGAGTTCGGGATCGGCCAAGGGGCGAAGACGACCAGCCGCGATCAGGCGCTCGTCGACGGCGCCCATCCGGCCGCTGAAGATGGTGTAGGCGGGCGTGCCCAGGGCGACGGCCTCGCGATTCATCGTCCCCCCGGCGCTGACCACGAGGTCGGCGAAGGCGATCAGGCTCTGGGCGTCGATGGCGCGGTCCGGGACGAGCAGGTTTCGGGACCCGCCGTTGGTCGTTCTCCGCTCGAGCGCCCTAGCCTGACGGTCGCGTGCGCGGGATGACCACGGCGATCGTGCTCCACATCGGTCGCAAGACGGCCCAGCAGCGCCTCGTACAGCGGGTTCGCGGCGTGGTAGGCGGAGGTCTCGGGCGGCGGACGCACGACCGCCAGCACCGAGTCGCGATCGACCCCGAGCTGCTCCAGGACGCCGGCGTCGGGCTCGAAGTCGGCCAGGTAGTAGTCCTCCTTGAGCCCGGGGTAGCGAAGGAGCTTTCGCGGCGAGGCGCCCGCTCTTCGCATCGCCTCGATCGGGATGGCGTCCGGAACGAGCACCCGGCGCGCCGCGCGGAAGGCGAGCTGGCGCTGCAGCCCGGCGTGCTCGTAGTCCTGCATCTGCACCGAGGGGATCCGCAGCATCCCCGAGACCACCGCCAGGTCGACGGAGCCGTGGCCCAGCGCCAGCTCGAAGCGATGGGGCCGGGCCCAGCGGGCGAGAGCCACGCTGCGCCGTGCCACGGCGCCGGCCTTGCGAGCCACGGATCGGCCCGCATGGCGCCCAACCGACTCGTACGGGATCCCGAGCCGCTCCAGCACCCCCTCCGTCTGGCCGTACTCGCGCGCCGTAACCCGCACCTCGTGCCCGGCCATCTCGAGGCGCTCGATGATTGGCCGCATGACCAGCGGGTGCGCGGCGGCCGTGCAGTCGACCCAAGTCCTCAAGTTCCGCCCATCTCCTCGTCTACGACTCCGGGGATGGCCGGGTCTGTGTTTACCTGCTCATCTCCGACTCCAGGAGCGGCCGGGTCGCCGGTAGCCGCCTCGTCTACGACTCCGGGGATGGCCGGGTCGCCGGCCGGCCGGCCGTAGGTGTGCCAGTAGAGGACCGGGCCCTCCCCGAAGGCCCCCCGACCGTTGAACTCGAGCAGGGCAGCCATCGCCTTGGCCGTGTAGACGGGCTCGAGCGCCACGCCCTCGCGGCCCGCAAGCAGCTCGATCGCGCCGCCGGGCCTCGGGGGTCGCGTGACCGTAGCCCGCCCCCAGCCATGCCCGCTCGACGTCGATCTCCGGCGCCGCGACGTCGAACGCCCTCGACGTTCGCGCCGTGCCTGCCCAGCAGCCGCAGCGTGCGTCGGGAGAGTCGGGCGACGGTGCCAGCATTGACCCTCGTCACGTCATTGACGAGCACGCAGACGAGTCGCGAGTCGAGCCCAGCCAGCCTCAGACCGGCCGCGAGCCCGGCCGCGGTTCCGCCGCTGCCGAGTGCGACGACCACGTGCGACGGCTTCGGGACATCGCCCCTGTCCACCTGGTCGGCGAGCTCGAGCGCCGCCTCCACGTAGCCGACGCACCCCAGCGGCACCGATCCGCCGGGGCGCACGAGGTACGGGAAATCTCAGCGGCGGGCTGGCCCGAGTCGCGAACAGCCCGGCGGCCAGCAGATGCGCGCTCAGGAGGCCGCGCGCGAAGTGAAGCTCGGCGCCAGTCTCGCGCAGCCGCTCGAGCTGGCGCCGCACGTGATCGGTCTCGGGCTGGGGCACCAGCACCAGCACGGTCCGCATGCCGAGGCGCCGAGCGTGGCGGGCCGTGGCCAGGCCGTGGTTCGTCCCCACGGCGCCGCCCGTGAGAATGGTGCGCTTGTGGCGGCGAACCGCCTGCGCCAGCAGCCACTCGAGCTTTCGAGCCTTGTTGCCGCCGAAGTCGCTGTAGGCCCCGTCGTCCTTGATCCACACCGGCGCCCTGCCGCCCCGTTCACCGAGACGGGTGAGCTCGCGCACCGGCGTCGGGCCGGAGCCCAGCCTGACGCGCTCCAAGTCGGTGACCAGCCGCATCGCGCCGTCAGCGTAGTGACGGCGCCGGGTTCCAGCCGGCTCGCTAAACCGGTGTCGCGGCCAGCTCGGCGTAGAGCGGGTAGCGCTCCATCAGCGCCCGCGTGCGCTCGAGCAGCGCATCGCGCTCGGCGTCGAACTCGTCCGAGAGCGCGACGCAGATCACCTTCGCGATCTCGCGCATGTCGTCCTCGACCAGTCCGCGCGTGGTCAGGGCCGGGGTGCCTATCCGCAGCCCCGAAGGGTTCATGGGCGGTCGCTCGTCGAATGGGATCGCGTTTCTGTTGACCGTGATTCCCACCTCCTCCAGGCGACTCTCGGCCGTCTTGCCGTCCAGGCCGGTGGGCCCCAGGTCGACGAGCACCAGGTGCACGTCCGTGCCCCCGGTGAGCACCGAGATCCCGCCTTCGATGAGCTCGTCGGCGAACGCCTTGGCGTTGGCGATCGTCTGCCGCTGTCGGGCGCGGAAGGGCTCGGACTGCGCGATGCCCAGCGCCACCGCCTTGGCGGCGATGATGTGCATCAGGGGGCCGCCTTGCTGTCCCGGGAAGACCGAGCGGTCGATGTCCTTGGCGAGCTCTGAGCGGCAGAGGATCATGCCGCTACGCGGGCCGCAGAGGGTCTTGTGGATGGTGGTCGTCGTCACGTCGGCATGCGGGATCGGGCTCGGGTGCTCGCCCGCCGCCACCAGCCCGGCGAAGTGGGCCATGTCCACCATCAGTCGGGCGTCGACCGCGTCGGCGATCTCGCGGAAGGCCGCGAAGTCGAGCTGGCGGGGGTACGCGGACCAGCCGGCCACGATCACCTTCGGCCGATGCTCGTGCGCGAGCCTCTCGACCTCCTCCATGTCGCAGAGCAGGTCCTCGCGCCGCACGTGGTATGCCACGACCTCGTACAGCTTGCCGGAGACGTTCAGCTTCATTCCGTGCGTGAGATGGCCACCGTGGTCGAGTGCCATCCCCATGATCGTGTCCCCGGGCTCGAGCAGCGCCATGTAGGCGGCGTTGTTGGCCTGAGCCCCGGCGTGCGGCTGGACGTTGACGTGCTCGGCCCCGAACAACTCCTTGGCCCGATCGATCGCCAGCTGCTCGGCGACGTCGACCTCCTCGCAGCCGCCGTAGTACCTGCGTCCGGGATAGCCCTCCGCGTACTTGTTGGTGAGCACCGACCCTGCCGCCTCCAAGACCGCCTGGGGGACGAAGTTCTCCGAGGCGATCATCTCCAGCGTGTTCTGCTGGCGGCCCAGCTCGCGATGCAGCACCTCGGCGATCGCCGGGTCGACCTCGGCGAGCGAGGCGTTTTGGAGGTCGTCGGGCAACTCGAACGCCATCGCCGCGACGATAGCAGCGCGCCCAGAGGTGGCTCGCGGCGCCGTGCAGCGATACTGCTGCTGTGCCTTCGAGCGATTTGAAGCTGGTCGAGGAGGCGTTCGAGCTGCTCGATTCCGACAGCTATGAACAGGCACTGGAGCTGGTCGACGAGCGATTCGAGATGACCACCACGAGCGAGGTGGCGAGCGAGCCCGACGTCTATCGAGGGCACGAAGGGGTTCGTCGCTGGTGGGAGTCCTTCCTGGAGGTGATGGACTATGTCGCGCTCGACGCGAAGAGCTTGCAGGCGGCCGGCGAGGGTCGCGTGATCGTCGAGTTCGCGATCCGAGCTCGGGGCCAACGCAGCGGCATCGAGGCCCAGCAGCCCGCGAACGCGCTCGCGACGGTCAAGGACGGCAAGCTGATGAAGCTCGAGTTCTTCACGAGCCTCGCGCTGGCTCGAGAAGCCGCAGGACTTCCTCCTCGCTGAGCGCGCCCCGGCGTAGGACGACGGGCTCGCCGCCACGTTCGATCGCTGTCACGTCGACGACCGTCGAAGGTATGCCGGCGAGATCACCACCGTCGATCGCCAGGTCGGCCGAGGCGACGATCGCCGGGTCCACGTCGCCGAAGCGCAATGGCGCCGGCTCGCCCGACCGGTTGGCCGAGGTCTGAAAGATCGCCCGGGAGGTCCCCGCGAGCGGTCCGTCGATCAGCCTGATGCCGAGCCGCGCCCCGTCCTCGCGACAGGCAAGCGGGTAAAGGGCGTCCGGGTTCTCAACGACCAGGGTCACCCGGCCGGGCAGCGCCGCCGCGATCGCCTCGCGGGTTCGCGGGCCGACGGTCGCGATCAGCTCGCGCATCGCAAGCGGGGTGAAGAACATGACGGCCGAGGGCTTGCCGTCATCGCGACCCTTGATCTGGTGGATGCGTGCTATCGCGCGGGCGTCAGCCGGATCGCAGGCGAGCCCGTAGAGGCCATCCGCCGGAAAGACCGCGACGCTGCCCTCGGCGATGCAGCGCTCGAGCGCGCGGCGCGCGCTCGCCGCACCGTCGCGCTCGATCGAGACGACCATCAACCTGGGCCCATGCGTCCCAGCACGACGCGCGGGATGCCCGCCAGGTCGAGGCGTCCCTCGACCTGCGCGAAGCCCAGGTCGAGCAGCAGCTCGGCCACCGCTCCGGCGTGTCCGGCCCCCACCTCGAGCGCCAGCGCGCCGTCGGCCTCCAGGACCGTCGTCGCGGCGGGCGCGATAGCCGCGATCGCCTCGAGTCCATCCCGCCCCGCGACCACCGCCTCTCGCGGCTCAAAGTGCGTGATCTCCGGCGCCAGGCCCTTCCACTCATCCTCGCGCACGTACGGCAGGTTCGCGAGCACCAGGTCGAAGCGCCCTTCCTCGGGCACCGTGCCGCGCTCGAGGCGGACGCGGGAGTCGACGCCGAGCCGTCTGACGTTCTCCGCGGCCAGTGACAACGCGTCCTGCGACGTGTCCGTCGCGGTCACCGCGCAGGCCGGCAGCTCGTCCGCCACCGCCAGGGCCACCGCCCCGGACCCGGTGCCCACGTCCAGGGCGGTCCGGGGCTCGAGCTCCAGCGCGATCTCGACCAGCAGCTCGGTCTCCGGCCGCGGGATCAGTGCCCGACCGTCGACCGCCAGCTCGAGCCCGCGAAAGCCCTTTCGGCCGACGATGTAGGCGACCGGCTCCCGCTGCACGCGCCGCCGCACCATCTGGCCGAACCGGCGCGTGGCGCCGGACTCGATGCCGGCCTCCGGCTCCGCGGCGAGCCGCGTTCTGTCCCAGCCGGTCGCCTCGGCCAGCAGCAGCTCGGCGTCGAGGCGAGGGTTGTCGACCCCCGCCGCGCTCAGGGCATCGCTGGCCGCCGACAGCGCGTCTCGCACCGGCCCGACGGTCGCCGCGGGCGCCATCACGAGGCGGTCTCGGCGGTCTGCGCGGCGAGCAGCTCGCGCTTCTCCTCGGCAGCGAGCGCGTCGGTGAACTCGCGAAGGTCACCATCGAGGACCTGGTCCAGGTTGTGTGCGGTGACGTTCACCCGGTGGTCGGTCACCCGGCTCTGCGGGAAGTTGTAGGTGCGGATCTTCTCCGAGCGCTCGCCGGACCCCACCTGGGAACGTCGCTCCGACGCGATCTCGGCCTGCTGCTCGGCAAGCCGCTGCTCATAGAGCCGGGCCCGCAGGACGCGCATCGCCTTCTCCCGGTTCTGGAGCTGGGACTTCTCGTCCTGCATCGAGACCACGATTCCCGTCGGCTTGTGCGTCAGGCGAACCGCCGAGTCGGTCGTGTTCACGGACTGGCCGCCCGGACCAGAGGAGCGATAGACGTCGACCTGCAGGTCGCCCGGGTCGATCTGGACCTCCACCTCCTCGGCCTCAGGAAGCACGGCGACGGTCGCGGTCGAGGTGTGAATGCGTCCCTGGGACTCCGTCTTCGGGACCCGTTGGACCCGGTGGGTGCCTCCCTCGAACTTGAACACCGAGTACGCGCCCTCGCCCTTGATCGCGAAGGTCACCTCCTTGAAGCCGCCGACCTCCGCGGGCGAAGAGGAGAGCACCTCCGTGGCGAAGTCGCGCTGCTCCGCATAGCGGGTGAGCATCTTGAACAGGTCCCCTGCGAACAGTGCCGCCTCATCGCCACCCGTGCCCGCCCGGATCTCGACCAGGACGTTCTTCGAGTCGTTGGGGTCCCGCTCCACCATCGCCAGGCGGATCTGCTCGCCCAGCTGCTCGAGGCTGGCCGGCGTCTCCGCGACCAGCGTCCGCAGCTCCGGGTCGTCACCGTCCTCCGCCAAGAGCTCCCTGGCGCCCTCGAGATCGCCCTGCAGCCGCTCGTACTCACGCGCCAGCTCGTGAGCGGGCTGGAGCTCCCGGTACTCCCGCCCGATCTGCGCGTAGCGCTCGCGGTCGGCGATCACCTCGGGGTCCGACATCTGGCGCTCAAGCTCGGCGAAGCGGCCCTCGATCTGGCTGACGAGCTCCTCGATCACACCCTTAGTGTGACGCGCGACGAGGCACCGTAGGAGCCCTAGCCCGCCGCCCCCGGAGTTGGGAGCAGAATGGAAATGCCCGGGCCGTAGGCGAGGGCAAGGTATTCCGGGCGGGAGACGAGGAGGCGGCGGAGTTATTCGTCAGGCGACGATCTCGATGTCCTCGGCGGCCGCGACCTCGTCGGGGCTCTCGACCGCGAGCACCGCCTCGAGGGCTGCGATCGCCACCGCCAGCTCCTCGCGATCAGGCTCGCGGGTGGTCAGGTTCTGGAGCATCAGCCCGGGCCACATCACGGCGCGAACCCAGCGCTTGCGACGGTTGCGACCCGCCCACTTGATGACCTCGTAGGAGAGCCCGGCGATCAACGGGATGCCGAGGATCCTCGAAGCGAGCAGCCAGTACCAGGCGGGCAGCCCGAGCGGCGCGAAGACGAAGATCGCGACCACCATCACCACCAGCAGGAAGCTGGTTCCGCAGCGGGGGTGAAGGCGCGAGTAGCGCTCTGCTCGGGCGGGCACCAGGCGATCGCCGGCCTCGTAGCAGGAGATCGTCTTGTGCTCGGCGCCGTGGTACTCGAAGACCCGCCGCAGGTCGCGCAGGCGGCTGATCGCGACCAGGTAGCCGATGAAGATCGCGGTGCGAAGGATGCCCTCGACCAGCCAGAACAGGAGCGAGGAGCCGAGCTGGTCCTTGATCAGGCTCGTTGCGCCGACCGGGACGACGAAGAAGAGGCCGATGGCCAGGACGAGCGAGAACGCGATCGTGAGCCCCCAGGTGATGCCTCCGATCGGCTCGGGCTCTTCCCCGTCCTCGGACTCGAGCTGCGCGTTGGCGGAGATCGCGAGAGCCCGGAAGCCGATCCGCAGCGACTCCGCCAGGGCGACCACCCCGCGGATCACCGGCAGGCGCAGCAGCCGATGGCGCTTCGCCCACGACGTCAGCGGCTCTGAGCTGATCTCGATGCGGCCCTCGGGCGTCCGCACCGCCACCGCCCAGGTCGAGACGCCGCGCATCATCACGCCCTCGAGAACGGCTTGGCCCCCCACCAGGGCATCGCGGCTGGCGACCGGCTTGCCATCCGGCATGCGCGTCTCCGCCAGTTGCGGTCGGCCGTCCACGGGCGGATCGCCCTCGCTGGCTGCGCTCCGTTGCGCTCGGTCACGTTCACGTTCTCTTCACGACCCTGGGGTCGCCTTCAGCCCCGACCCCAGAAGCTGCCCGGCACCGGACGGTCCCGAGTCAGCGTCTGCTGCGTGCCGCGCGACGCTTGAACCGCTCGACCCGGCCGCCGGTGTCCACGAGCTTCTGCTTGCCCGTGTAGAACGGATGGCAGGCGGAGCAGATCTCGACGTGCAGCTCGGGCTTGGTCGAGCGCGTGTAGAACTCGTTGCCGCACGAGCAGCGAACGTGCGCCAGCACGTAGTCAGGGTGGATCCCGGCCTTCATCGCAATTGATGTTAGCGGCGCCCCAGAGAATCGCCGATCGCCTGGCGCGCCCGCGTAGGCTGTACGGCCAACGATCGTCGACTGCCGAGGAGGCTCCATGTCCGCGACGAACGGCGCGCAAGCAGAGGTCAGCCTTCCCCAGGGCACGATCCGCTACCGGGACACCGGCTCCGGAGAGCCGATCGTCTTCGTCCACGGCCTGCTCGTCAACGGCGCCCTCTGGCGAAAGGTGACCCCGCCCCTGGAGCGCGAGCATCGCTGCATCGTCCCGGACCTTCCGCTCGGCTCCCACCAGACGCCGATGGCGCCCGAGGCGGATCTCTCCCCACCCGGCGTCGCCCGACTCCTCTCCGACTTCCTCGACGCGCTCGAGCTCGACGGCGTCACTTTGGTCGGCAACGACACCGGGGGCGCCATCTGCCAGCTCGTGGCCGCGCACCACCCAGCGCGCCTGGGTCGCCTGGTCCTGACCCCGTGCGACGCATACGAGAACTTCCTGCCGCCCGCCTTCCGTCCGCTCCAGTATGGGGCGCGCGTGCCCGGCCTGATCACGGCCCTGATCCAGGGTGCGAGGATCGGCGCGATCCGACGCGGGCCGCTGGGCTTCGGTCTGCTGACCAAGCGTCGCCCAGTGGACGATGAGGCGCTGCGCGGCTACCTGGCGCCGTTCCTGGCCGACCACCGCGTGCGTCGCGACGCGCTCAAGGTGCTGCGCGGGATCTCCAGCCGTCAGACGATCGAGGCCGCCGAGCGCCTGCGGGACTTCGACCGACCGACGCTGATCGCCTGGGCGCCCGAGGATCGGTTCTTCAAGCTGCGCTTCGCCGAGCGGCTTGCCTCCGACATCCCGAACGCGCGCCTGGTCCGGATCGAGGATTCGCTCACCTTCGTTCCGGAGGACCAGCCCGAGCGGCTCGCCGATGAGATCGCGGGGTTCATCCAGGAGACTGGCCAGGGCACGAGCGCCGCCGCCTCGAAATGACGGCGAAGCTCTACTCGCTCCTGCTCTCTCACCCCGCTCGGACGTCCCGGCTGATGCTGGAGCTGAAGGGCGTCGAGTACGAGGCCGTCGATCTGCGTTCCCGGAATGCACCCGGTGCAGCTGCGCGCCGCCGGCTTTCGACGCGGCACCGTCCCGGCGCTGAAGCTGGACGGCGAGCGGGTTCAGGGGTCGGTGCCGATCTCGCGCTTCCTCGAGCGCCTCGCGCCGGAGCCCCCGCTGTTCCCCGCCGAGCAAGAAGCCCGGCGGGCGGTCGAGGAGGCCGAGGCCTGGGGGGAGAGGGAGCTCCAGCCCGTCCCGCGTCGGATCTTCCGCTGGGGCACGGTCCGCTCTCCAGAGCTGCGGCGGTGGGTGGCCGAGCTGTCAGGGATCCCTGCGCCCGGCATCGCGGCAACGCTCAACGCCCCGATCGCCCGCCGCTTCGCGCGCCTGAGCGAAGCGAGCGACGACGGGGTGCGGGCCGATCTCTCAGCGCTCCCGGGGATGCTGGATCGGGTCGACGGGTGGATCGCGGAGGGCACCCTCGGCGGCGCCCCCGTCAACGCCGCCGATTGCCAGATCGCGAGCACCCTCCGCGTGCTGCTGGCCTACGAGGACCTTCGGCCGATGCTCGAGGATCGGCCGTCGGCCGAGCTCGCCACGCGGCTCTTCCCGAGCTATCCCGACCCGATCCCACTGCGGCTGCCCGAGGCCTGGCTGCCCGCGAGCTGAGCCGTCCAGGCAACACGCCGCCCGGCCGTTGATGCGCAGGCTCAGCGGACGAGATCGAAGTGGAGCCACCGTGATCGCGACCGACCGCGGTTGTGCCGGTTTCCCAGCTCGAAGAGGCCTGATAGGCGGGCCTATCTGGAGTCAGGTTTCCTGGTACAGGGGGCCGTCGCCGCCCTCGGGCGGCGTCAGGCGGCCGCCCTTGGCGGTGATCGCGCCGCATTGGATGCAGTTCGAGGGCGTGATGTTGAGGTCGACGACACGGGCGCCATTGGAGAGCTGCTCCTCCGGGATCTCGTACACCTGCGCGGGGCACATCGAGACCCACGTCTGGCCCACCTCGCGCGGGACCTCGCGTTGCACCCGAATGTGGTTGGGCGCGTCGTCGCGGGTCGCGTTGCCGGAGGCGAACACCGAGGAGAGCTTGTCGAACGTGTACTTGTTGTCTGGCTTCGGGTAGCCGTTGCCGGCCTTCCCGGACTCCATCTCCTCTCTCGAGTCCTCGTGTTGCTTCCAGCGCCCGGGCGGCAACCGCCCGCCGCTGAGCAGGGCCATGTTCGCGATCGCGCCACCGAAGAAGAACCCCTTCGAGAAGGACTGCCGCACGTTTCGCCACCGGTAGAGGTCCTCGGCGATCGCGCTGTCGCGAACTCTGGCGTCATAGGCGTCGAAGTTGACCGAGTCCCCCTTCAGCGCGTCGACGATCTCCTCGGCCGCGTACATCCCGGCGTGCATCGCATAGTGGATGCCCTTCAGCTCGGAGACGTTGCACATTCCGGCGTTGTCGCCGCACATCACCATCCCGGGCACGGCCAGCTTTCGCGGCAGCGCCCAGTAGCCGCCAGAGGGAATCGTCTTGGCGCCCCAGGCGACGCGCTCGCCGCCCTCCAGGATCTCACGCACGAACGGGTGCGTCTTCAGCTCCTGGAGCGCGTCGTGGACCGAGAAGGTGGCGTCCGTGTAGTCGAGGCCGACCACGAGCCCGATGGAGACCTTGTCCTCGCCCATCGGGTAGATGAAGCTGCCGCCGAACTCGTTGTACTTGGCCGACTTTCGCAGCGGCCAGCCCATCGTGTGGATCACGCGGTCGAGCGGCTTGGGAACCTGCCAGACCTCCTTCACGCCCAGCTCCCAGCGCTGCGGCTGGAGGCCTTCGAGCTCGAAGTAGTCCATCGCCGCGCCGGTCAGGTGCCCCTGCGTCCCCTCGGCCAGCACGGTGGCCCTGGCGAGGACGTCGGAGCCGGGCTCGAAGTTCGGGAGCTCCTGGCCGTCGCGATCGCGGCCCTTGTCGCCCGAGCGCACCCCCTTGACGATCCGGTCCGAGACGAGCAGCTTGTCGGCGGCGGTCTCCGTCAGCAGGTAGACGCCGGCCTCCTCGGCCTTCTCGCCCAGGAACCGGCCCAGCTTCGAGATCGAGGTGACGTAGTTGCCGTGGTTTCGGAAGTTCGGCGGCGGCGGCTTCAGCGGCACAGACCGCTTCGAGGTCAGCAGGTAGACCGCGTCCTTGGTGACCTCCCCGTAGACCGGCCACTCCGCGGGGTCCAGGTCGGGGAAGAGCTCGCGCATCGCGGACGGGCGCATGTTGGCCCCCGAGAGCAGGTGCGCGCCCGCGACCTTGCCCTTTTCGATCACGGCGACGGGCACCTCACCGAGGCTCTCCGTGAGCTCCGGCTCGTGCTCGAGCAGCTGCATCACCTTGATCGCGCAGGCGAGCCCGGCCGGCCCGCCGCCGACGATCGCCACGCCGACCTCGATCGCCTCCGGATCGGTGGGCTCGGCGACGAACTCGTCAGCCGGCTCGACGGGTGGCGGGAATTCCGCTGGCGCTACGGGCATGCTCGCTCGCCGACCCAGGGTCGAATCGTCCCGGGCGTCCCGTGGACTGCGGGCGATGAGCTCATCAGCCCTTCCGGGCCTTGACCGCCTCGGTCAGCTTGGGGATGATCTTGTGGAGGTCACCGACCACGCCCAGGTCGCAGAACTCGAAGATCGGGGCGTTGGGGTCCTTGTTGATCGCCAGGATGTTCTCGGAGCTCTGCATGCCGACCTTGTGCTGGATCGCGCCCGAGATCCCGGCCGCCAGGTAGAGCTTCGGCGCCACCGTCTTCCCCGTCTGGCCGATCTGGGCGGCATACGGGTACCAGCCGGCGTCGACGACCGCCCGGGTGGCGGCAACGGCTCCGCCGAGCGCCCCCGCCAGGTCCTCGGCGAGCTTGAAGTTGTCAGCCTCGCCGAGGCCGCGGCCGCCGCCCACCAGGATGTCGGCGTCCTCGATGTTGACGTCCTCACCGCGCTGCTCGCCGCGCGTCAGCATCTTCGCCTTGGTGGACCAGTCGGAGAGCTCGACCTCGACGTCGACGACCTCGGCCGACCCGCCGTCGCGCTCGTTCGCGTCGAATGCGTTCAGGCGCCCGATGATGATCCCCGGCTCGCCGACGTAGCCGACGTCGACGACGGCCGAGTCCTGGAGCACCGGCCGCTCGGCGACCAGCTTGCCATCGGCGACCTTCACCTGCGTGACCTCCATCGTCACGCCGGCGCCCAGGCGGGCGGTGAGGCCCGCGCCGATCTCGAAGCCGAGCAGGCCACCCCCGAACAGCGCATACGAGAAGCCCTCGTCGGCGATCACCTTCGCCATCACGTCGACGATCGGCTGGGCGAGCCCCTCGGGGGCCGCCTTCGCACGGTAGACCTTGGTGGCACCGTAGGCGCCGAGCCCGGCGCAGGCGTCGTCGGAGACATCGCCGACGACCACGACGGCCGCCTCAGACCCCAGCTCGCCGGCGAGCTTGGCGGCCTCGGAGATCGCCCCAAGCGAGTTCTTGTTGAAGTTGCCCTCGTCGTCGTGGAGGGCGTAGGCCAGGATCCCGGGCATCAGATCAGCTTCCTTTCGTCGAGCCAGGCGACGATCTTTTCGACCGTCTCGTTCGTGTCCTCGTCCTCGATGATCTCCCCCGCCTCCTTCTCAGGCGGGGGGTTGATCGCCAGCACCTGGGTCTTGGAGCCGGCCTCGCCCACGCGGTCGGGCTCGATACCGACGTCGGCCGTCGCGTAGGTCTCCAGGGGCTTCTTCTTCGCCCCCATGATCGCCTTCAGGCTCGGGTAGCGGGGCTCGTTGATCGCGTCGCCAACCGAGATCACCGCGGGCAACTCGACCTCCACCGTGTCGTATCCGTACTCGGCCTGGCGCTCGCAGACGAGCTTGCCGTCCTTGACGTCGATCTTGATCACCTGGGTGAGCGATGGCATCCTCAGGTGGTCGGCGACGACCGCGCCGATGGTGTAGCACTCCCCGTCGTCCGACTGCTGGCCCAGCAGCACCAAGTCCGGGGCCTCCTTCTCGAGCGCCTTGGCGAGCGCGTAGCCAGTGGCGCAGACGTCGGACCCGGTGAGTGCCTCGTCGGTGAGGTGGATGGAGCGATCGGCGCCGAGGGCGACCGCCTTGTGCAGGGCCCGCACCGCGGTTTCGGGGCCCATGGTCACCGAGACGATCTCGTCCACGGAGACCTCACCCCCTTCGCGAATCTGCATCGCGGCCTCGATGCCGTGCGTATCGAATGGATTGAGGTTCTTCTCGCCGCTGCGGTCGAGCCGTTTCGTGCTCGAGTCGATCCGCTTCTGAACCGCGGCGTCCGGGACCTCCTTCACCAGGCAGCAGATCTTCAAGCTGAGGCCTCCTTCGGGGGTTGGCAGAAAACGCTCGGAGGAATGGGCGCGCGGCATATTAGACGACTCCGACGCCGATTGACTGACCAGTCAATCGGCGCTGCGGTGACGCTGGTCACACGCGGCGCCGCCTCGTGACTGTCCTCACACACCCCGGCGCGCCCAGGCGCGAGGCTGGGCTTCGTTGACGCAGCCACGCACCACATGGGAGTCGATCATGGGCCACATCGCATTCGAGGCACACAAAACACGCAACACCGATCTGCGCCGCCGCGCCGAAGCCGCGCGCCTCGCGGCGCTTGCCCGTCCCGAGCGCGCCGAGCCGCGCCCGGAGCGAACCAGACGCAGCGCACTGCTCCTGCGCACCTTGCGGCCGTCACGGGCTGCCTAGCTCCGGATGCCGGGACGCAGCGAAGGGCGGCCGCCGCAGCGGCCCGCCCTTCGCGCTCCTCCCAGCTCAAGACGACTTGGCGGCCAGGGTGCGGCGCTCGTCGATCGCGCTGCGGATGAAGTCGACGATCTCGTCGGTTGAGGCCCCCGGCGTGAACACCTCGGCCACGCCGAGCTTCCGGAGCTCGGGCGCGTCGTCGGACGGGATCGTGCCCCCCACCGTCACGACTACGTCCTCGACACCTTCCGCGCGGAGGATCTCCACCACTCGAGGGACCAGCGTCATGTGCGCGCCGGAGAGGATCGAGAGCCCAACGGCGTCCGCGTCCTCTTGGATCACGGTGGCGGCGATCTGCTCGGGCGTCTGGTGAAGGCCCGTGTAGATGACCTCCATGCCGGCGTCGCGCAGCGCCCGAGCGATGATCTTTGCTCCTCGATCGTGCCCGTCGAGGCCCGGCTTGGCGACCACGACGCGGATCTTTCGGCCGCTTGGGGCCTCCCTTTCGGCCTCGCTCATCTCGCCATGAGCCTAGACGATCGATTCCAACCCCCGCGCGCGAATCGAGGAGCAGCCCCTCCGACCGTCGCCCCAGGGGGCGGTGAGCTCTTCCGCACGTTGGCTCAGGAGGCGAGGAGCGACGTGATCACGATGATCACCACGACCGCCACCAACAGCCCCAGGAGCGCGATCACGTAGGTCTTGACGCCGCGGCTCGTGTCGTCCAGCTTGTGGAGCTCTCGCTCCCGGACGATCACCTCGCCGTCGCCGCCCTCGTCGGCGAGGATCGTTTCGGCAGCCGCGACCGCCGTCTCCCGGGTCGGCGTGTTCGTCAGCGCCTGGGGATCCTCCTCGCGAATGACGTCCCAGCCGTCGACCTCGCTTCGGAGCACGATCAGGTTCGACATCGTCCAAGTCCTCTACCCGCGCCCGGGCGGCGAAAACCGTGGACGAGCAGGGGATCGAGGGCTGCCTGCTCGGGCGCTTCTAGAAAACCGGCTGCTCGGTGTAGCTCCCGAAGACCTCCTGAAGGGCCGACACCATCTCGCCCTCGGAGGTGCGGGCTCGCGCGGCGTCGAGGAAGCAGGGCATCAGGTTGCGTTGCTGCGCCGCCGCCTCCTTGAGCTCGGTGAGCGCGCGTTCGATCGTCGCCGAGTCCCGGCGTGCGCGGGTGCCCCCGAGCCGCTCGGTCTGCTTTCGCTCCACCGCCGGGTCGGCCCGGTGGAGCTCGGGCTCCTCCTCGTCGGCCGATCGATACTCATTGACCCCGACCACGATCCGCTTGCCCGAGTCGACTTCCTGCTGGTACCGGAACGACGCGTCGGCGATCTCGCGCTGCGGGAACCCCCGCTTGATGGCCTCCACCATGCCGCCGAGCTCGTCGATCCGCGCGAAGTACTCGTAGGCGGCGCGCTCCATCTCGTCGGTCAGCGTCTCGACGAAGTAGGAGCCGCCCAGCGGATCGATGGTGTTCGTCACCCCGGTCTCGTGGGCGATCACCTGCTGCGTGCGAAGCGCGAGCCTGACCGCCTCCGGGGTCGGCAGCGAGAGCGCCTCGTCGTAGGAGTTCGTGTGCAGAGACTGGGTTCCGCCAAGGACCCCGGCGAGCGCCTCGATCGCCGTTCGCACGATGTTCACCAGGGGTTGCTGCGCCGTCAGCGACACGCCGGCGGTCTGCGTGTGAAAGCGCATCCGAAGCGACTCCGGACGGGTTGCGCCGTATGTGTCGCGGAGTTGGCGGGCCCAGATCCGGCGCGCCGCCCTGTACTTGGCGATTTCCTCGAAGAAGTCGATGTGCGCGTTGAAGAAGAACGAGAGCCGTGGGGCGAAGTCGTCCACGTCGAGCCCGCGGGCGACGGCCTCCTCCACGTAGGTGAAACCGTCCTTGAGCGTGAACGCGAGCTCCTGCTGAGCGGTCGAGCCGGCCTCGCGGATGTGATAGCCGGAGATCGAGACCGGGTGCCAGCGGGGCATCCGCTCGGCGCACCACTCGATCATGTCGGTGACCAGTCGCATCGCGGGCTCGATCGGGAAGCACCACTCCTTCTGGGCGATGTACTCCTTGAGGATGTCGGTCTGGATCGTGCCCCCGAGTGCCTCGGGCGGGATGCCCTGCTCCTCCGCCGCGCAGACGTAGAAGGCGAGCAGGATCGCGGCCGGGGCGTTGATGGTCATCGAGGTCGTCACCCGGTCGAGCGGGATCCCGGCGAACAGGTCGATCATGTCGTCCAGGGTGTCGATCGCCACCCCCTCGACGCCGACCTCGCCCAGGGAACGAGCGTGGTCGGAGTCCAGCCCCATCAGGGTGGGCATGTCGAACGCGGTCGAGAGCCCCGTCTGGCCGTGGTCCAACAGGTACCGGAAGCGCTCGTTGGTCTCCTCGGCTGTGCCGAAGCCGGCGAACTGGCGCATCGTCCACAGACGCCCGCGATACATCGAGGGGTAGACGCCCCGGGTGTACGGATGGTCGCCCGGGAAGCCCAGGTCGCGCTCCGCGTCCCAATCGGCGAGGTCGTCCTGCGTGTAGAGGGGGCGGAGCTCCCGCCCGGAGATCGTCTCGAAGAGCGCCTCTCGCTCGGGCTGCTTCGAGTACACCTCCTCGCGCCACTGATGCGCGCGCCTCCGTGCCTCAGGCTCGATCGCCATGGCACAAGGCTAGTGCCTCGACCCGTTAGCGTCCCGCGCATGGCGGCAACGTGGCCCGACCAGGTCGACGAGATCATCGCCTCCGACATGGCAGCCGCCGTCGCCTACATGACGCCGGCCAGCGGCGTGCTCATCAGCCCGATGGCACCGCTTGGGATGCGCGATCGTGAGCGGGGCACCGTCACGCTGACGAGCTCGCTCGGGCTGTGGAAGAAGCTTGATCGCATCCGCCGAAATCCCGGCGTTGCAGTCGTCTACCACGCTCGC
Organism: uncultured bacterium; assembly: GCA_963758865.1. GTDB lineage: Bacteria > Actinomycetota > Thermoleophilia > Solirubrobacterales > 70-9 > AC-56. The sequence continues at coordinate 118,258 of CAVWWY010000002.1, forward strand.
GACCATGGCTACACCGACCGCCCCGGCTTCGTCCTCGTCCAGGGCCGGGCGTCGTTCGGGAAGCCCGACCGCGCCTGGCTCGAGTCGATCACGCCCGAGTGGGACCGGTTCCTGGTGCCGAGGAAGGGTGGCCTCGTGGGGCGGGCGCTCAACGTCTATTACTGGCAGCGGGTCGCGATCACGGTGGACATCGAGCGGGTGGTGGCGTACCCGGACAATGCGGCGAAGGGCGAGCCCGTCGTAACCGGGAGCGCCCGCCGGGTGCCGGCGCCACCCCAGAGCGAGCCAAGAAAGGGGACCGGCCCGCGGGTGGCGACGGCCAAGGTGGCCGCGGACGTCGAGCGGCTTCCGCACACGCTGCTCGGCTGGCGGGGGGACGACGACCTGCCCGAGGTGGTTCCGGTCGAGGCCGCGGCGGCTGATGAGGCGGGCGTCCGACTTCGGGTCCCGCCGGGGTCGGTGCCGGCAGGCGGGCGCCGGGCCGGGCTCACGGCCCACCGCTTCTGGCCCCGAATGGTCGGGCAAGAGCAGCGCATCCACACCGGCTGGCTCACCGCCGAGGGCGATGGCACCGTGAACTATTCGCCCCACACCCGCGCCGGTTACCGGATGCCGCCGTCAAGCCTCGCCTACCACCTCGGGTGCGCGTCGTTGGCGCCGCGGATCAGAGGCGCCCGCAAGGCGGGGCTGCTCAGCTGAGCGCTCGTCGCCGGCTACCCCCAGCAGCGGATGCGCCCAGGGATGCGCCCAGACGCGGCCTCAGGAGCTAGCCGCGCCGGGCCCGGCGACGCCGGGCCGGCCTCCTGCGGGCGAGCATCGTGCCCATCCCGCCCACCGCCGCGGCGACGACGGTCGCGCCCGCGATCGCCAGGCGCCTGCCGAGCTTCTCGAACCGCATCACCTGCCACCCTTCGGCGGCCGCGATGCGGGCCAACTCGGTGTCCGGGTTGACGGCGACGGGCCTCCCGACCGCGCGCAGCATCGGCAGGTCGGAGACCGAGTCCGAGTAGGCCCATGAGGCGCCCAGGTCGATCTCGTGCGTGGCCGCGAATTCGCGCATCGCCGTCACCTTGCCCTCGCCGTAGACGAACGGCTCGACGATCCGGCCGGTGAGCATGCCGTCGCCGTTGACCTCGTATCGGGTCCCGATGCCCCCGTCCATGGCCAGCACACGCGCCAGGATCTCCACCAGGCCGTTCCCCGCGGCGCTGACGATGAACGTCGCGCGGCCCTCATCCTGGTGCTCCCGTACCTCCTGGAGCATCGGGGGATAGATCCGGGGGAGGACCCCTGCAAGCAGGTCGGGCGCCATGCGCTCGATGTCGCGCTCGGGGACCCCGGTGAGCAGCTCCTTGACCTGCGACAGCACCTGTGCGGTCCGCTCGTCGGTGGACCCCCGCAGGCGAAAGCGGACGTGCTCGAGCGCCCACCGCGCCAGGAGCGCCCGGTTGACCATCCCCGTCCTGTAGGCGGCTCGGGCGAAGTGCATGCCGCTCGAGCCCGCCATCAGGGTGCGGTCGAGGTCGAAGAAGGCTGCTGCTCCGGCCATGCGCCCAGGCTAGCCGAGCCCGGGTGCAGCTCTAATTGATCGATGAGGAGCTTTAGCTCCGAAACGGGCGTGTCAGGGCGCCGCAGGCGCCCGCAAGTAATTCAGGCGATGAGGAGCTTTAGCTCCGAAACGGGCGTGTCAGGGCGCCGCGGGCGCCCGCAAGTCGTTACGCCCCGTCGACCTCGAGCACGATCGCGTCGCCCTGGCCACCGCCCGAGCAGATCGCGGCGCAGCCGATGCCGCCGCCGCGCCGCCGAAGCTCGTGGACGAGCGCCCCGGTGATCCGTGCCCCGGACGCCCCGATGGGATGTCCGAGCGCGATCGCGCCGCCATTGACGTTCACCTTGTCGTCGTCGATCCCGAGCATCCGCAACGAGTTGATCGCGACCGAGGCGAACGCCTCGTTGATCTCCCAGAGGTCGACGTCCTCGGGAGACTTGCCGATCTTCTCCAGAGCCTGTTTGGCTGCGTTCGCCGGGGTGCGGGCCAGGTAGGCGAAGTCGTCGGCGACGGTGCCGTAGGAGAGCACCCGCGCCAGCGCGGCGCGTCCCTCGCGCCGGGCCCACTCCTCGGAGGCGACCACCACGGCCCCGGCGCCGTCGTTGACGCCTGGCGCGTTTCCGGCGGTGTGGGTGGCGTCGTCGCCGCCGACGGCCGGGAGCTTGGCGAGCACCTCCATGGTGGTGTCGGGCCGAATCGCCTCGTCGGCGGCGACCTCGACCTCGTCCTTCTTACGCTTAACCGTCACGGACACGATCTCCTCGGCGAGCCGACCTTCGTCCGTCGCCTTGGCTGCGAGCTGATGGGAGCGGGCGGCGAATCGGTCCATGTCCGCCCGGGTGATCTCGAGCTCGTTCGACACCTCGGAGGCCTCGTTGATCATCTGCTTGCCGGTGAACGGGTTGGTGAGCCCGTCGTGGGTCATGGCGTCGATCGCCTTGACGTCGCCCATCCGAAACCCGAATCGCGCACCCGGCAGGAGATATGGCGCGGTGCTCATCGACTCCATGCCGCCGGTCACCACGAGCCCGACGTCCCCAGCGCGAATCGCCTGATCCGCGAGCCCGACCGACCGCATGCCCGAGGCGCAAACCTTGTTGATGGTCTCGGAGGGGACCTCCCGCGGGATCCCCGCCTTGACCTGCGCCTGGCGGGAGGGAATCTGGCCCTGCCCACCCTGCAGCACCTGGCCGTAGATCACCGCCTCGACCTGCTCCGGGTCGACCTCGGAGCGCTCCAGGGCCGACTCGATCGCCCTGCCGCCGAGCTCCGTGGCGTCGAGCGACGAGAGCCCTCCGCCCATCTTGCCGAACGGGGTGCGCGCGGTGCCGAGGATGACTGACTGCGACATCTGAGCCTGAGCCTTTCTTCGGGGTCTGGCGGCCGGGTCGGCCGCGAGGGTTCCGCTCGGCAATGCTAGTCGGTCGATTCGAAACCCCGCCTCCGGATCCAGGATCGAGCGCTCCGGCGAGCCGGGTTCGCCGCCCGCCAATCAACGACCGAAGGCATCTAGACTCGCCGACCGTGCGCGTGGAGGTGACCACCCAACCCCTTGCCGAGGCGGGCGCGGACCTCGAGGCGATGGGCCTGTTCGACGCGGACGGGCTTCCGGAGCCCCTCCGCGAGGTGCCCGGGGCGGGCGACGTCCTGCCCGGATTCCAGAAGCTCACGCTGCTTCGTCCCGACGGCGAGCGCCGCGTGCTCGTGGTGGGCCTCGGAAAGCGCGACGAGCTCGACCCCGAGCGCCTGCGGGTGGCCGCCGCCCTCTCGGTCGCGGAGGCGGGCCGCTTCGACGCGACGACGCTCGCCTGGGCGCTGCCGGAGGCGGCTGAGCCGGGGCAGGCGGAGCTCGCCGCGGCGCTCACCGAGGGAACGATCCTCGCCTCCTTTCGCTTCGATCGGTTCAAGGCTCGCGACCCGGAAAAGCCCTCGCCGACGCAGCTCGAGCGCCTGGTGATCGCGGTCGCGGGCGACCGCGACGAGGCCGCGCGCGCAGTCGAGGTGGCCCGGATCTCCGCCGAGGCCACGAATCGCGCCCGCGAGCTCCAGGCACTGCCCTCCAACGTCGTCACCCCGGCGTATCTGGCCGACCGAGCGCGCGAGATCGCCGACGCGCACGAGGCCGTCAGCGTGGAGATCCTGGGCCGCGACGAGATCGAGGCACGCCGGATGGGCGGCCTCGTGGCGGTCGCGCGGGGGAGCGCCGAGGAGCCGCGGCTGATCGCGATGCGCTACGAGCCTTCCGGAGCGAACGGCGAGACGGTCGGCCTCGTCGGCAAGGCCGTGACCTTCGACACGGGCGGGATCTCGATCAAGCCCGCGGCGAAGATGGAGGAGATGAAGATGGACATGTCGGGCGGCGCCGCCGTGCTCGAGGGCATGGCGGCGATCGCCGAGCTCGGGCTGCCGATACGCGTCGCCGCCTGCATCCCCGCGACGGAGAACATGCCCAGTGGGACGGCCACCAAGCCCGGCGACATCATCACCCAGCTGAACGGCAAGACCGTCGAGGTGAACAACACCGACGCCGAGGGGCGCCTGATCCTGGCGGACGCGCTCACCTATTGCGTCCGGGAGCTCGGGGCCGCGAGGGTGCTGGACATGGCGACCCTCACCGGCGCGGTGCTGATCGCCCTCGGATCCACCTACGCGGGGCTGATCTCGAACGACGACGGGTGGGCGGACCGGGTCCGAGCGGCGGCGGAGCGCACCGGTGAGCTCGCCTGGCGCCTTCCCCTGCACCCGGAGTACAAGGAGCTGACTCGGGGCAAGGACGCCGACCTCACCAACGCCTCGGCCAAGCGGAAGGCCTCGACCATCTACGCGGCGTCGTTTTTGGAGGAGTTCGTGGACGGCAAGCCCTGGGCGCACCTCGATATCGCCGGCACCGCCTGGGACGTCGGCCGCGCCTACGTCGGGAACGGCCCCACGGGCTTCGGCGTGCGGCTGGTGGTCGCCCTGGCGAGCGACCTGTCCGGCAAGTGAACGGCGGTCGATGAACTTCGAGTTGACGGACGAGCAACGACTCCTACGTGACACGGTGCGGGAGTTCGCGCGCGCCGAGGTGGCCCCCGTGGCTGAGGAGCTCGACCGGGAGAAGCGCTTCCCATACGAGATCGTCGAGCGGATGGGCGGCCTCGGGCTGATGGGGATCCCGTTCGAAGAGGAGTTCGGCGGCGGGGGCGCCGATACGCTCGCCTACACCCTGGCGATCGAGGAGCTGGCCAGGGTGGACTCGTCGGTGTGCATCACGGTTGCCGCGCACACCTCGCTCGGCACGATGCCGATCCACCTGTGGGGCACGCGCGAGCAGAAGGAGGAATGGCTTCCGGAGCTGTGCGCCGGTCGAAAGCTTGCGGCCTTTGGGCTCACCGAGCCGGAGGCGGGCTCCGATGCGGGCAACACGCGCACCCGCGCGCGCTTGGAGGACGGCGAGTGGGTGATCGACGGCGCGAAGCAGTTCATCACCAACTCGGGGACCGACATCTCCGGCTGCGTGACGATCACCGCGCGCACCGGCGAGGGCGATGAGATCTCGAACATCATCGTCGCCAACGGAACCCCGGGATACGCGCAGGGCGAGCCCTACCGCAAGATGGGCTGGAACGCGTCGGATACGCGTCCGCTGAGCTTCGACGGGTGCCGGGTCCCCGAGGGGAGCCTTTTGGGGAGGCGCGGCGAGGGGTTCAAGCAGTTCCTCCACATCCTCGACGGCGGGCGGATCGGCGTCGCGGCGATGGGCGTGGGGCTGGCCCAGGGAGCGCTCGACGAGGCGATCGCCTACGCGAAGGAGCGGCGCGCGTTCGGCCAGCCGATCTCGAGATTCCAGGCGATCCAGATGAAGATCGCCGACCTGTCCGCCGAGATCGAGGCGGCTCGGCTACTCACCTACAGGGCCGCGATCGAGAAGGATCGCGGCGAGCCGTTCACGCTCACCGCCGCGCAGGCGAAGCTGAAGACGGGGAGGCTGGCGGTGCGTGCAACCGAGGAGGCGGTGCAGATCCACGGCGGCTACGGCTACATCGAGGAGTATCCGGTCTGCCGCTTCTACCGCGACGCGAAGATCCTCACCATCGGCGAGGGGACCGACGAGGTGCAACAGATGGTGATCGCCCGCCAGCTCGGGTGCTGAGGGACGCCGCCCAGGCAGCGCCGGCGCTTGCGTTTGTTCGGGCCCGATCCCCCATTTTGGGGATTGATCGTTGCGAGCGTCACGATTCCCGCCGCCGCCGCGCGTACAGTCCGGGCTGGTCACTGGAACCTTCTCTGTAGGGGGACCGATGGAGAGCAAGCCGAACGGGCACAAGCGGCAGCCGTCGCGCCTTGCGCAGCAGCTCGCCGACGCCTTTGCGCCCTGCGCGCAGTGGTCCGAGGTTCGCGTGCAACGGGGGTCCGGAGGACGCCGTCGCGTGATCGTCGCCGCCGATGGCCCCGGCGTCCCGGGCAGCGCAGCGGCGCCCTTTGACTGGTCAGCCGAAGCGTTCTGAGCGCCACATAGCCGGCAGTCCGGCCGCCGGGGTGAATCACCTGCGGGCGCCTTCGGCGCCCTTACACGCCTGTTTCGGAGCTAAATTTCGAGCCCGCTCGAGGAGCTTGCCGGCGGCGGTGGCCGGATCGGTTTCGCGGCGCACCACGCTCTGCAGCATCTCCTCCCACTCGGAGTCGGACGCGGCGCGATCATCGAGCCTGCGACGCAACCGAGCGGCGGCGATCCCCAGCACCTCGGCGCGCAGGTTGCGCGCGCGTCGCTCGGCGAGCGACCCCGTTTCTGCGATGTGCTCACGGTGGGCGTCGATCCGCTCCAGCAGCTCGGCGATCCCCTCTCCCTTCGATGCCTCCGTGCGCACGACCGGGACCTTCCACGAGCCCTGAGGGCCGAGCGAGAGGACGCCACGAACCTCTCGCACCATGGTGTCGGCGAGCGGATGCTCGGACTTGTTGACGACGATCACGTCCGGGATCTCCATCACGCCGGCCTTGAGCGCCTGCACCGAATCCCCGGACCCGGGCATCAGCGCTAGGACGACCGTGTCCGCGTGGTCGACGATGTCGATCTCGCCCTGCCCCACGCCGACGGTCTCCAGGAGCACGTCGTCCTTGCCCGAGGCGTCCATCAGGAGCGCCGCCTGAAGTGCCGCCTCCGCCAAGCCCCCGAGCGATCCACGTGTCGCCATCGACCGGATGAACACCCCCGGATCCAGGAAGTGGTCCGCCAGCCGAATCCGGTCGCCCAGCATCGCCCCCTGGGTGAACGGGCTGGAGGGATCGATCGACAGCACCCCCACTTGGCGCTCGCCCTTTCGCAGCTCCGCGGTCAGCGCGCCGATCAGGGTGCTCTTGCCGACGCCGGGCGGTCCCGTGACGCCGACGATCCGCGCGCCACCCGTCCGTGGAAAGAGCTCCGCCACGAGGCGGTCCCCCTCAGGATCGCGGTTCTCGACCAGGCTGATGGCACGGGCCAGCCCCCGCTTGTCGCCGGCCACCACGCGCTCGGCGAGCGAATCCTGCGCGGATCTCGGACCGTCGGCCAACTGGCCGATGAGTCTAGATGGCCGCGGCGGAGCCGCCATCTAGAGTCCGCGCGACGTGATCCGCCTGGTTCGCTTCCTCGTCAGAAACCGAATGCTTACGCCGAAGTACGCGCGGCTGGCGCTCCGCTACGCGCGCCGCCGCCTGCTGACCATCGCGGGGTGGCGATGGGAGACGAGCGGGCTCCTGTTCCTCGGCAAGCGCCTCCAGATCCAGATCGCGCGCCGGGGGACGATCCGGTTCGGGCGGCTGGTCTGGATCGGCGACGGGACGAAGATCCGCTGCCACGAGGGCGAGGTGGTGATCGGCGACAAGACGGTGCTGGGCCAGGAGTGCACGATCTCCGCCTACCGGCACGTGCGCATCGGCGAGCAGTGCGTGATCGCCGATCGCGCGATGTTCATCGACTTCGACCACGGGATCGTGGAGGTGGAGCGCCCGATCCGCGTCCAGGGGATCTACATGCGGGACGTCGACGTGGGCTCCAACGTCTGGATCGGCTACGGCGCCTGCATCCTTCGCGGGGTGAGGGTGGGCGACAACTCCGTGATCGGCACCAACTCGGTGGTCACGAGCGACGTACCCGCGAACTCCGTGGTCGGCGGGATTCCGGCGCGGGTGATCCGGATGCGCGAGGCGCCCGCGAAGCTTCGGTGGCCGGATCCGGTCGAGCCCGAGTCGGAGGCCGACGGCGGGGCCGAGGGGCCCAGCTAGGTCGTCTCCACGCTCGCTTGTCTGGCCAAATCCAGGTAGACGTCGGCCGTCCGCTCGGCAACGTCGGCCCAGTCGAAGCGCAGCACGTGCTCGGATGCCTCCGTCACCAGCCGCTCCCTGAGGCCCGGGTCGCTCAGCAGGCGATGCGCCATCTCTCCGAGGGCGGCCGGGTCGCGGGCGCGAAAGCGGAGCCCGGCCTCCTCGTGGGGGACGACCTCACGCAGCCCTCCGGTGTCGGCGACGATGCACGGGCACCCGGAGGCCATCGCCTCCAGGGCGACGAGCCCGAATGGCTCGTAGATCGAGGGCACGACGCAGACGTCCGCGATCCGATAGAGCGAGTGAAGGACGTCGTCGCCGATCCAGCCGAGGAAGGTTCCGTGGCCCATCAGCCCCAGCTCGCTCGCCTGACGGCGGAGCTCCAACTCGTGAGTGCCGGAGCCGGCGACCAGGAATCGCGTCGTCGGGAGGCGCTGGATGAGCGCCGGCAGCGCCTCGAGCGCGAGCTGGAAGCCCTTTTCGTAGACGAGCCTGCCGAGCAGCAGCACGAGCCTCTCGTCGGGAGCGGCGAACTCGAGCCGTAGGCGCTCGAGCTCCCGGCCGTTCTGAGGCTGGAGGTCGCCGGGGTCGATCCCGTTCGGGATCACCACCACCTTGTCGTGGGGCACGGCGAAGATGTCGGCGATCTGCTCGCGCATGTAATACGAGCAGGCGATCACCCGGTCGGCGCGGTTGGTGATCCACCGCTCGACGCCGTGGATGTGCGACTGGGGGTGCTTGTCCACGAAGCCCTGATGACGGCCGTGCTCGGTCGCGTGGATGGTCGCCACCAGGGGGGCACCGAACCGGCGCGCGAGGTGGTCGCAGGCCATCGCAACGAGCCAGTCATGGCCGTGGACCAGGTCGAACTCGTGGCTGTCCCCCAGCTCGACCCCGGCCGCCAGCATGTCCGCGTTCATTCGCTCCACCCAGGCGACGAACTCGCCAAGGTCGGTCGGGCGCTTGGGCTCGCGAACACGGTGGATGTGGACCCCGCCCACGACCTCCTCGGGCGGGGACTCCTCGCTCCCGCGGGTGAGGACGTGCACCTCGATGTCCAGCTCGACGAGAGCCTCCGCGAGCTTGCGGACGTGACGGGCGAGCCCGCCCTCGATCAGCGGCGGGTACTCCCAGGAGAGGACGAGGATGCTGGGCACGGGGGCGCCGGAAGTCTAAAGGGCTCACGGCTCACGAAGGGGAGCAAGGCTGAGGTCCGGGGCCAGGTTTCGCAATCGCGGGTTGGGCGGCTCTGCTGCGTGCATGGCCTCGAGCAGCGCCCGCGCGTGTCCGGTTGAGCGCTGGTACGGGTAGTCGCCCGCCTGGCGGCGGCGGTCGAGGAACGCCCAGTCGCTCGCCTGCACCGCGAGCAGCTCGCGAGCGGCTCGCTCGAGGGCGGCCGGCTCCGTGGTGGCGCCGCCATCGAGCGCTCGAAGCAGCCGCAGCTCGAGTCGGCGCGCCGCCCACGCGATGTCGGCGACCTGGGGCGAGTCCCAGGTGCGAAGGTCCTTGCCCTCCCCCCAGGTGGAGGCGCCCAGGCCTCGCTCCTCCGGCTCGTGGAGCTCGAGCGCCCGGGGCAGGGTGACGAGGCGCACTCCTCGCGCGGGGACGTGGCGCATCACCGCCTCGAGCCATGCCGGCCCCTCCGACCACCAATGGCCGAGCAGCTCGGTGTCGACCGCAAAGGTGATCAGCCCGGGCTTGCCCCGTCTGATCCCGGAAAGCGGCGAGGCGGGCGGCGATCGCGCCGGCGAACTCCGCGGCGTGCTCGTCAGCTCGGGCTGAGGCGAGGGCAGGCTCGTGCGGGCCCCCGCCGACCGCCCACAGGCGCGTTCCCTCGGCCGAGAGCCGATGGAACTCCACATATGCCGGGTCGGAGGGGTAACCGCGTGGCGACCAGACGAGCTGGATGGCGGGCCAGTCGAGCGTGAAGGCGACGACCCCCGGGGCGGCGCGGACCGGCGCCAGCGCCCCGAGTGGGCCCTCGAAGGCGCTCTGATCGGTGCAGAAGAACCGAAGATCGCGTTCGACGAGCAGCGGCTCGATCCCGGGGCTGTAGGCGCATTCGGGCAGCCAGAGGCCGCTTGGGACCCCGAAGCGCCGCCGGTGGGAGCGAAGCCCGGCGTCGATCTGGAGTCGGCGGGCGGGGGTCGTGGCGATCAGCGGAAGCACCGCGTGGGTCGCAGTGGAGGGCAGCAGCGCGACGTTGTGGTCGCGGGACGCGGTCCGAAACGCGCTCAACACGTCACCGTCGAGGAGCTCCAAGCGGTCGAGGACGCGACCGTAGCGCCTCGCCTCGGCTTCGGCCGCCGGCCGAAGCTCGGACGGAGCCCGGCTGGCGTCTCGCTCGGCCGCCTCGAGCCGGTGGCGGCGAAGAAACACCCGCATGCGCTCAGCGACGTCGGCAGCCTCCAGCTGATCGGCCAGGACCGGGCTCACGGTGACCGTCAGGTCCCGGGCGTGCTCAAGCACCGGCAGGTAGGAGCGCGCGACCGCGTCGAACAACCACTCCTCGCCGAACGGGTAGGTTCCGAATCCCTCCACGTACGGCATGTGTGAATGCAGGACGATCGCCAGATCGCCTACCTCATCCGCGCCCTCCGCGGGCTTCAACGGTGGCAGATGGCCACGAGGTCGAGGGACCGGTCGAGGTCGCCGTCTTCGCGCAGCTCGAAGTCGGAGGTCGAGATCGCCGGCACGAAGCGACCGTAGAACGGCTTGGTCAGGCGAAGCGCGGGGTGGACGCGATCCCAGCCGAGCCGCAGGGCCAGCTCGTGCAGGCGCAGCTTCCGGGCATGGTGGACGCCCAGCACCTCCACGCGCGAGAAGTGCGGCGCCAGCAGCTCGCGGTACTCCGACGGCGAGTACTCCCGCAGGTGCCAGGGGTTGTCGGACCGCTCGGCCCCCGGCGGCGCGAGGGTCAGCCGGTTGGGAGTGCTCACGTACGCAATCGGCGCCGTCGCAGCGAAGCTCTCCAACAGGCGCCCGGGGTCGTGTACGTGCTCGATGGTCTGGAGGAAGACGATCGCGTCACACGGCTGGTCGAACTCCTCGACCAGACCGCGCTGGAAGCTGAGGTTGGGGCGGCGGTAGCGCAGGCGGGCGTGCTCGTGGGCCTCTGGGTTGGCGTCCACGCCGACGACCAAACTCGCAGCGCGGGCGACCACGTTCGCCCCGTATCCCTCACCGCAAGCGAGATCGGCCACCCGAAGGCCGACGACACGTCCGGCGACCCACTCATAGACGGCGAGATGCCGCCGGAACCAGTAGTTCTCCTCCGGCACATCGGGGAGGGTCCGCTCGCCGGTGAGCTCCAGCGGGGGGACGCCAGGGGCCTGATCCCGCTGGACGTGGTGGGTGGTAGGGCCCGCCGGCCTTCCGCTCATCGCCAGACCCTAGGCGCTGTCACCGGTCAGCAACCCGCCGATGACGATTGCGCTCCTCTATTCAGCCCTAACCGGCCATCGATGCGCATCCCGAATCACGTGCGCGATTACTACAGTCCGCCCATGCCCGCGAGCTCCTCCGCGACCCCCGAGCGGATCAAGCACGCCAACGTCCGCTACCACGACGCCGCCGCCGGCGAGTACGACTCGAAGTGGGGCATCGACTTCGGGCCGATCGGGCGCGAGCAGGTTCGCGGAAAGGCGGAGAAGGCTCTCGGCGGCTGGCCGGATCGCCCCTTCGGGGACGCGCTCGAGATCGGGTCGGGCACCGGCTACTTCTCGCTGAACCTGATGCAGCTCGGCCTGATCGAGCGACTGGTGGCAACCGACATCTCACCTGGCATGCTCGCCGAGCTTCATGCCACCTCCGAACGCCTCGGCCTCGACGTGCAAACTCAGACCACCGATGCCGAGCGCCTGCCGTTCGACGCTGGGAGCTTCGATCTCGCGTTCGGCCACGCCGTTCTACACCACCTGCCCGATCTGGAGGCCGCGCTGGCGGACCTGCGCCGGGTACTGCGGCCGGGGGGAACTTTGCTCTTCTGCGGCGAACCGTCGCGCTACGGCGACCTGATGGCCGCGGTGCCGAAGCGCGGCGCGCAGCTCGTGGCGCCACTTTGGCGAACGCTGCTTCGGGCACCGGCGCGGCGCCCCGACGCAACCGAGCAGAGCGACGGTCACGAGCTCGAGCCGGCGGTGGACGTGCACTCCTTCAGGCCGCATCGCCTGGCCGCGATGCTCCGCGACGCCGGGTTCCGCGACGTCCGCATCCGTGGCGAGGAGCTGCTCGCCAACGCCTACGGCTGGACCGTGCGCACGCTCGAGGGCACCGCCGAGCCGAACCGGGTCCCGCGGCGATGGCGCGAGTTCGCCTTTCGCTCCTACATCGCCCTTCAGGGCGTCGATGCGGCGTTGCTGGAGCCGCGTTTGCCGGCATCGCTCTTCTACAACCTCGTGCTGAGCGCGAGGCGGCCTGAGGCGGCTGGGTAGCTACCCGCAAATCATCGATCGGGCCTCAGTCCAACCTCGAGCTCAGGCGATTCATCTGCCGCCTCCGTCTCCGGCTCGCCGATCAGCGCGAAGGCCAACGCCGGGAAGACCATGACGGTGATCAGGCCCGCGCCGATCAACGCCGTCGCGGTGGCCGGGTACATGATGTCCAGCGTCAGCCCGATCTGGGTGGCGACCACGATGAACGACAGCGAGGTGGCCTGCAGCAGCCCGGCCGCCGCCGTCCGGCGGGTGGCGAAGCGGGACCGGTAGATCAGCGCGGGCAGGGCCCGAACGATCAAGACCGCGAGCAGGAACAGCGGCAGCCGAATAAACGCGGAAACGCTCGCGAACAGCGCCCCGACGTCGAAGTGCAGGCCGCTGTCCACGAAGAAGAACGGGATGAAGATGCCCAGGGTGACAGCGTCGAGCCTCTCCTCCTGCAGCTCGTCCTTGCCCGAGGTCATGCCCCTGATCACCCCGACCGTGAACGCGGCGAGGATCGTCTCGAGGCCGAGCTGGCTCGCGACCCCGGCGACGACGGCGATCAGCGCGAAGTCGCCTCGCACACCGATTTGGGCGCTGGTGCCCTCCAAGCGCTTGATCGCGTCGGTTACCCGCTTGAACTGTGCTCCGCGCGTGAGCGAGAACAGGAGCAGGGCCGCCAGGACCGCGAACAGGCTGAGGTGGAAGATCTCCGTGCCCGCCCCGGTTCGCTCGCCCGAGTAGAAGAAGGAGAGCAGGATGACCGCCCCGAACTCGGCCACCGCCGCCGCCGCGATCACCTGCTGGCCCCAGTCGGTGTCCGTCTCGCGAGCGTCCTTCAGCGGCACGATGATGATGCTGAGCGAGGTGGCAACGAAGACGATCGCAATCAGGAGGGGCGTCTTGATCAATCCCACGGCGTGGAGAGCCGACGCGGCTCCGAACGCGAGCGCAAATGAGATCGCGAAGCCGCCAAGCGAGGTGGTCAGCAGCGCCCCGCGAAGGCGATCCACCTGGATCTCCCGCCCGGCGAGGAACAGCAGACAGGCGAGGCCGACCGTCGAGAAGACCTCAACCGGCTCGGTCGACGAGGCGATGTCCAGGCCGTGCGGGCCGACGATGATCCCGCCGACCAGCTCGAGCACGATGGCCGGAACCAGGATCGCGGGCGCCATACCGCGGATCAGAGGCGCCAGGAACGCGATCACCGCGACGATCACGAAGCTCGTGTACGCCTCCACGTGCCAGAGGCCGCTCCCCCGAGCTGGCTAGCCCCCGCTCCCCCCTTCGGCGTCCCGGCGCACTCTGAACAAGCTCGTCTCCCCCTTGATGCCCTTCAGCCGGCGTTTGCCCGCGTACGACCAACGGTAGCCGTCGGCCGCGACGTCGCGGACCTCCGCGGCGCACAGCACGCTCTGCGGCCGGGCGATCGTTGTGATCCGGCTCGCCAGGTTGACGGGCTGCCCGTACCAGTCCCCCGCACGCGACAGGGCCACCCCTCGCGCAACTCCCGCTCGCAGGCTCGGGAACCCCTCCCCCTCCCGCTCGGCGGCCTCGACCAGCGCCAGGCTCGAGTCGATCAGGGCGTCGTTGTCGGGGGAGACGAACATCGCCGCATCCCCGATCATCTTCACGAGGCGAACCGGGGGATTGGCGTGCTCGCGCGCGATCGCGTCGAGCCGGCCCGTCAGCATGGCCAGCTCGTCGGGCGGCAGCAGCTCGCCGAGCTTGGTGAACCCGACCAGGTCCGCGAAGCCGATCGAGACCTCCTGGGAGCCAGAGAACGTGCCGGTGGCGAGCTCCGCTCGACCCAGCGCGTCGTGGCGCAGCTGCTCCCGTATGTGGAGTCTCAGCAGGTGCTCGAGCGAGGGCGCGAGGAGCGGCAGGAGCGCAGTGGCGGCATCCGAATAGCGCCTCGCGGCCTCCAGCTCCGTGTCACCCTTGCGAAGCATGGCCTCCCCGATCACGGCCCGATTCGCCGCGGCGAGCTGCGACACCGCCAGGCCCATCACCCGCGCCGTGTCGTAGAGGTCCTCCGGGCTCAGCCCCGCGTCGAGGACGCTTCGCACCCGACGGGCCGCGTCCAGGTCGTCCTCTGTATAGGTCGGCTCGCCCGGGTCGCCAACGGGCAAGCCCAGAGCCTGGCGCTGGCGAGTGAGCACCTCCAGGTCCAACCCCGTGAGCGCGGAGATCTCCTCGGCGCTGTAGCGACGACCCCCGCCCTCGAGCAGGCGCTCCACCGGCAGCAGCGCAAGCCGATCCTCGGCGACCGCCCGGCGCAGCTCCTCGATCTCAGCCCCATCCGCGGCCAGCTCGGTGAGCAGCTTGAGCCGCGCCTCGCGGTTGCGCCCGCGCGTGCCCTTCAGCAGGCCCTCGGCTTCGAAGTCGATCGCCACGGGGCGATTCTCTCGCAGGCGCCCGCAAGTGATTCGCCTTTCCTAGAATGGGGCCATGGCGGACGAGGGCCTCGAGTTGCCCATCTTCGAGCTACCCGCTGTGATCCTGCCGGGGGAGCTGCTGCCGCTTCACATCTTCGAGGAGCGCTACAAGCGGATGGTCGGGCACTGCCTCGAGGCCGCCGAGCCCTTCGGGATCGTGTTTCGCGACGAGGAGGGAAACGCCCACAGGATCGGCTGCACGGCAAGGGTCACGGAGGTGCTCGAACGCTTCGACGACGGGCGGATGAACATCGTGGTGACGGGCGAGCAGCCGTTCAAGGTGCTGGAACGATTCGAGCGCTCCGAGTTTCCCGCCGGCGAGGTGGAGCCAATCGACTCAGGGGACGAACCCGACGACGACGATCGAGCGGTGGCCACCGATACGCGCGAGGCGTTCGCGGAGCTCGTTCAGCGCGTCTCGGGCGAGGCGCCGGAGATCGACGACCTCGAGGACGAGGGCTCCTACGGGATCGCCGCGCGGGTGGAGCTGCCGGCGGAGACCAAGCAGGCGCTCCTGGAGCTGCGATCGGAGCCCGAGCGGCTGCGAATGCTGGGCGAGGCGCTGCGCGCGCTGATCGCGGCGGTGGCCGGATCGCGCGAGATCGCCGAGCGGGCCCGGATGAACGGCAGAGTGATCGTCGAGTAGGTCCGACGGCGGCTTCCGCCGTCGCTCTGCGGACCAGTCTCCCTAGCTCGTTCCGGCCCTCGCGAGAATCTCGTGGGAGTCGGCGACCTTGGCCCCCGCGGCGCGCATGTCCGCGAGCGCGCGCGCAGAATCGCCCTGCTCGACCTCCACCCCGCGCACGGCGTCCTCGACCACGGTCACGTCGAAGCCCTCCCGGCAGGCGTCGATCGCCGAGGCGCGCACGCAGTAGTCGGTGGCCAGCCCGCACACGTAAACCTCGTCGACGTCGTGGTCGGCCAGAATCCGCGCCAGGTCGGATCTCTCGAAGCCCGAGTACCCCTCGTCCTCCCGGCCGCGCCCCACGTCCACGATCGCACCCAGCCGCATCCCCTCCATCGCGGGGTGGAACTGCGCTCCGACCGTGTCCCGCACGCAGTGGACGGGCCACGGTCCCCCCTGGGGCTCGAAGGAGGCGTGATCCGGCGGATGCCAGTCGCGCGTTGCGACGACGAAATCGAAGTGCTCCGCGAGGCGCTTGACGGGCTCGGCGATCTCGTCGCCCCCGGGAACCTCGAGCGCCCCGCCCGAGGTGAAGTCGTTCTGGAAGTCGATGATCAGAAGCGCCCTGCTCATGCCGGCCTCCCGGTTCGTCTGCACCGATGCTACTCGGCCCTCACGCGTACGCCACCGCGCCGCCCCGCCTGGCATCGCCCCCGCCGTGCAGCTCCCCGCTTGCCGGATCGCGCGCGACCGCGTGCACGCCTCCGAAGAACAGGTTCCGCTCCTCCCAGCGGACGAGCTGGTAGCCACGGGCGGCAAGGCGGTCGAGTCCCTCCTCGTCCGTGCCGGGCTCAGCCTGCACGGCCCCGGACTCGAAGTGGACGCGAGGCGCATCGACCGCCGCCTGGGCGTCGATCCCATCGTCGATCAGCCGGATGATCGTCTGTAGCACCGCTGATCGGATCCGGTTGGAGCCGCCACTGCCGAGCCCGGCTTCGAGCTCACCGTCTCGCAGCACTACCGTGGGCGACATCATCGAGGGCACGCGCCGCCCTGGCGGGGTCACGTGGAAGCCCAACGGGTTCAGGTCCTCCTCGCCGAGCATGTTGTTCACGTGAATCCCGGTCCCGGGCACGATCACGCCCGACCCCGTCCCGTTGGAGCAGGTGACCGATGCGCAACGGCCCTCGTCGTCGACGGCCGTGATGTGGGTGGTCGAGCCGAGGCGGTCACCCGATGGGCCGGCTGGATCGGGGGGGCGGGCGCCCTTGCGCACGCGCTCGACGGCTGCCTCGATTCGCGCCGCCGAGAGAAACTCGTTCGCATACCCATCCTCGTACAGGCCGTGGAAGAAGGCCTCCGTGCGCGCGACCTGCGCCTCCTCCATCGCCGCGACCACGGTGGCCACCTCAGCCGACGCGACCCGGTCGAGCAGGGCCAGCGCGAAGGCGATCAGGATGCCGCCCGATGACGGCGGCGGGTTGGTGAGGACCTCCCGCCTCCGGTAGCGGGCGCGAACCGGCTCGCGATCGCGCGGCCGGTAGGCGGCGAGGTCGTCGGCCCCGAGGATCCCGCCGCGGGCGAGAACCCAATCGGACACCTCACGGGCGATCTCCCCTTCGCAAAACGGCCCCGGGCCCTCAGTTCCGTAGCGCTCGAGTGCGCCGCCGAGGTCCTCGTACCTGAAGACGTCACCCTCGGTCAGGATCCGGCCCTGCGGAGCGTAGATCGACCGGCTCTCCGGCTGGTGGGTGAGGATCGGCTCCAGGATGCGGAAGATGAACGCCTGCTCGGCGTTGACCCGGACCCCCTCGCGCGCCAGCCGGGCCGGCTCACGCGCGAGCTCGGCAAGGGGAATGGAGCCATAGCGGCCCAAGGCCTCGGCAAGGCCGGCCGCCGTCCCGGGAACCCCGCACGACGCGGCACCCACGTTGAACACCTGGGGCGACTCGGGGCTGAAATAGACCGGAATCGGGACCAGCTCCGAGCGACGCTCAACGTTCGCGCGGCCCGGGACCTCCACGAAGAAGTCGAGCAGGACGTCCTCCGACTCCCGCATGTGGACGAGCATGAACCCGCCCGCCCCGAATCCGGTCAGCGGGCTCTCGGTGACGAACGAGGTCAGCACGGCGGCGACCGCGGCATCGACCGCGTTCCCCCCTTCGCGCAGCACCGCCGCGCCCGCCTCGGCGGTCAGCGGATGCCCGGCGGCCACGGCGCCTCGCTTGCTCATGCCGGCAGCCTACGGCTGCTCAGCGCCCTGGCACAAACTCCGGTACGTCGATCGACAGATCCCGTGGACGCGACTCGAAGTTCGGGGCGGTTCCGGCGCGTCGGTCCGGCGGTCGGCGAACGGAGGCGGTCGTCGTCCCGGCGGCACGACGTTCGGCCTGCGCGCTGCCGTCTGCCCGCCGCCCTCGGCCGTCGAAGCGGGTCGCGATCACGGTCACCCAGACCTGATCGGCCAGCGTCTCGTCCACGTTTGCGCCGAAGATGATGTTGGCGTCGGGATGTGCCGCCTCCTGCACCACCTTGGCGGCCTCCGATACCTCCAGCAGACTCATGTCCGGCCCGCCGGTGATCGACAGCAGGATCGAGCGGGCGCCGTCCACCGACGTCTCGAGCAGGGGCGAGGAGACCGCGCGTTCCGCCGCGGCGATGGCCCGGGTCTCCCCGGTGCCCATCCCGATCCCCAGCAGGGCCTGACCGGCGTCGCGCATCGTCGTGCGCACGTCGGCGAAGTCGAGGTTGATGAGGCCCGGCAGCGTGATCAGCTCCGAGATCCCCTGGACGCCCTGGCGCAACACGTCATCGGCCACCTGGAACGCCTCGATCATCGTGGTCTCCCGGGCGAGCACCGAAAGAAGCCGTTCGTTCGGGACCACGATCAGCGTGTCCACCTCGGCGCTCAGGGCCTCGATTCCGTCGTCCGCCTGCTTCGCTCGGCGGGTGCCCTCGAAGCTGAACGGCTTGGTGACGATGCCGACGGTCAGCGCGCCGACGTCGCGGGCCAACCGAGCTAGCACGGGCCCCGCCCCGGTCCCGGTGCCACCACCGACTCCAGCGGTCACGAAGACCATGTCCGAGCCCTTCAGCAGGCGCTTGATCTTGTCCTGCTCCTCGAAGGCCGCCCGGTAGCCAAGCTCCGGGTTCGACCCGGTGCCCAGCCCCCGAGCGACGCCGCTGCCGAGATGCACGGTGACGTCGGCGGTCGACTGCTGCAGTGACTGAAGGTCCGTGTTGACTGCCATGAACTCGACGCCCGGGATCTGGGCCTCGATCATCCGGTTGATCGCGTTGACGCCGGCGCCACCTACGCCGACGACGCGGATCACCGGCAAATGTGGGCGCGGCGGGCCCTGGTGGTCCCGGAGTCCCGGCTCATCGCGGCCATATGTCGGGCCCTCGACGTCGTGGGCCTCCTCGGCGAAGATCCGGCTGATCCGCTCCTTGGCGTGGGGGATCGACGTGCCCCTCTCCTCCATCCGGTAGGCGCGCACGCGCTCGGGATCCGGAGGCCTCGGCTCGTCCTGCTCGCGGGCGGCGGGCGGGCGCCGCTCGGGCTCCGCCGGTGGGGAGGCCTCCTCCAGGTCGCCGACTTCCGGTGGGTCATCCTCGGCCGGGCGGCTGACCTGCTGCTGCTCCGTGGGCTGCTCCGCCGGTTGCTCCGTCTCCTCCCGGACCGTCGAGCGAAAGAGATCGGCCAGCGGACCCTCACGCATGCTGGCCCGCTTACGCCGCGCCATTCGTCAGGACCTCCTGGGCAAGCTCGCGATAGTAGCCGGCGGCGTTTCCGTTCGGGTCATACTTGAGCACGCTGCTCCCCCGAACGGGCGCCTCGGCGAACTTGATCGCCTTGCGGATCCGAGACTTGAACACCAGCTCGCCGAAGTTCTCCTCCAGGATCTCCACCGCCTCCTTGGCGTGGACGGTACGCGAATCGAGCATCGTGGGAAGGATGCCCTCGATGTGGACCCTCGGATTCAGGTTCTCACGGATCATCTGGAGCGTGTTCTGGAGCTGGACGAGCCCCCGCATGGAGAGATATTCGCACTGAACGGGGACGATCACCTTGTCGGACGCGGTCAGCGCGTTGACGGTCAGCAGCCCCAGGCTGGGCGGGGTGTCGATGCAGACGAAGTCGTAGTCGTCCACCACGGCGGCCAGCGCCTTTTCGAGCGAGCGCTCGCGGCCGATCTGCATGCTCATCGCGATCTCCGCCCCGGCGAGGTCGATCGACGCAACCGCGATGTCGATCTCGCGCTCGGAGATCACCTCGCGGATCGGGATGTGGTCGACGAGCACGTCGTACATGCTCGCCTCCACCTTGTCGGGGTCGACCCCCTGGCTCATCGTCAGGTTCCCCTGGGGATCGAGGTCGATCGCGAGGACATCGTGACCGGACTCCGCGAAGGCCACGGCCAGGTTCAGGGTCGTCGTCGTCTTGGCGACGCCACCCTTCTGATTGGCGAAGGAGATGATCTGGGCGCGGCGCTCGGACAGCTCCCCGATGTGGGCGCCCGGCAGCTTGCTGCCTCCGGGCTGCCGGGAGGGAGCGAGCGCCTGCTGGGCGCTCATCCGCGAGTCGTCGTCCGGCTCGGGCTCGACGGGGTTGACGGGGGGCGGCGTCGGCTTCGCCTCGGCCGAGGGATCGCTCGGCGGCGCCGGGTCACGGACCGCCGGCTCGGCCGACGCCGTCTCCGAGCCCTCAGCCATCGTCTCCGGCTCGAGCATGGTCTCCGGCTCGGGCTCCGTAGGAAGGTCGGGCACGACCGGCTCGGCCTCGGACGCGTGGGCGTCAGGCGACGGCTCGTGGCCGTTGGTCGAGAAGTCGGACTTGGAACCGCGGTTGAACAGACCCATTGATCGCGCTTATTCGCACGCGCTCGCGCGTTTCCTTCTCGTGAAAATCCGCCGCCTCCTCGTCTCCCGCCCGGAATACCTGCCCTCGCCTACGGCTCGGGCATTTCCATTCTGCTCCCGACTCCGGGCGGCGGGGCTCAGGGAAGGCGCGAGGTCGCGATCCGGCGGTAGCGTTAAGTTCCAGCGGTGCCCGAGCTGCTCGACAAGCGTCTGGTCATCGTCACCGGCAAGGGTGGGGTCGGCAAATCGACCGTCGCCCTCGCCCTGGGCATGGCCGCTGCAGCGGAGGGCCGTCGAACGATCGTCTGCGAGGTCTCCTCGCAGGAGCACACCTCACGCGTCTTTCATCGAGCGGAGGTTGGCTTCCACGAGGTCGAGATGGCCGACAACCTGTGGGCCATCTCGATCGATCCCGATGAGGCCATGCGGGAGTACGTCCTGCTCCAGCTTCGCGTCCGGGCGATGCGAGACATGCTCTTCCGTTCCCGCATCTTCACCTACCTCGCCGCGGCGACGCCCGGCCTGCGCGAGCTGGTGACGATCGGGAAGATCTGGGAGGTCTCCCAGCCCGACCGCAAGGTCAAGAAGGGTCGCAACTACGACCTCGTGATCGTCGATGCTCCGGCGACCGGCCACGGGGTCGCGTTCCTCCAGACGCCGCGGACGTTCGCGAACATCGCGCGGGTGGGCCCGATCAAGGCCCAGGCCGAGGCCCTGGAGACCTTCATCGTCAACCACCGAAAGACGGGGGTTGCGATCGTCTCCCTGCCCGAGGAGATGCCCGTCAACGAGACGGCCGAGCTGGAGCGAACCCTGGTGGAGGAGGTGGGGGTCGCGGTCGATCGCGTCTATCTCAACGGCCTCTATCCGGAGCGCTTCACCCCCGAGGAGCTCGACCGACTCGCATCGGCCTGCACGCCGGGCAATGGCGGGGTCCGTGGCGCCTGCCGTGCCGCGCTCAGCGAGGGTCGGCGCTCGAGCGCCCAGCACGAGCAGCTCGCGCGCCTCGCGGAGCTGGTGCGCGCCCCCTTGCGGACTCTGCCGTTCATCTTCGAGCCCGAGGTTCGCGTCGAGGAGATCCGCGAGCTCGCCGAGGAGATCAGCTAGATGCGTCGGGTGGCCGAGGAGGCTGTGGTGTTGCCCGGGCACGACGGCGGGCGGGAGCGCTGATGGCCGGGGTCGCGGAGCTCCTCGACGGAAAGCGCGTCTGCATCTGCGCGGGCTCGGGCGGGGTTGGCAAGACCACCAGCTCCGCGGCGATCGCCGCCGGAATGGCGGCGCGCGGGAAGAAGGTGGCCGTGCTGACGATCGACCCGGCGAAGCGGCTGGCCGACTCGCTGGGGCTTCCGGAGCTCGGCAACGAGGAGCGCCGGGTTGACCCAAAGCTGTTCGGGGCGGCGGAGATCGACACCAACGGCGGCGAGCTGTGGGCGATGATGCTGGACGCGAAGGCGACCTTCGACGAGCTCGTCCGCCGCCACGCTCCCGACGAGGAGACGAGGGACCGCATCCTCGCCAATCGCGTCTACCAGCAGCTGTCCTCGGCGCTCGCGGGCTCGCAGGAGTACATGGCGATGGAGAAGCTGTTCGAGCTTCACGCCGAGGACCGCTACGACCTGCTGGTCCTCGACACGCCCCCGACTCGCAGCGCCCTCGACTTCCTCGAGGCCCCGCGCCGCCTCATGCAGTTCATCGAGGGGCGCGCCCTCCAGGTCTTCATGCGCCCGACGGGGTTCGGGATGAAGGTGTTCGGCCGGGGGACGTCGGTGATGTTCTCCGTGCTGCGCCGCGTCACCGGGGTCGAGGTACTTGAGGACCTGTCGGAGTTCTTCCAGGCCTTCAGCGGCATGGTCGGGGGCTTTCGCGAGCGGGCCAAGCGCGTCAACGAGCTGCTCGCTCATCCGGACACCTGCTTCCTGGTGGTCTGCGGGCCCCAGGGAGAGCCGATCGACGAAGCCGTCTACTTCCATCGCAGGCTGGTGGAGGCGCAGCTACCGTTCGGCGGCGTGATCGTCAACAAGGTCCACTACGCGAGCGAGTTGCCCGAGCCCGACCACGAGCTCGGCGAAAAGCTGGCGCGGGCGCTCGACGACGACGCCGACCTGTCACAGCGGGTGCTGCGCACCGTCGACGACTACCGGGGGCTGGCGGCGCGCGATCAGCGCAACATCGAGCGGCTGACCGCCGAGATGCGAGCGCGAGTGGTGATCCAGGTCCCGTATCTCGACGAGGACATCCACGATCTCGCCGGCCTGATGCGTCTCAACGAGTACCTGTTCGCCGCCGGCGCCAAGGAGCGGGCGGCGATCGCCGCATCCTGACCGGCCGCGGCAGCGGCTGAATCCCGCCACCGCGAAGGGGCCCGCTCGGCGGCCCCACCGGGGCCGCCGAGCTTATTCGGGCTCCTTTTCCTGGGTGATCGGAGGAGGAAGACTCAGGTGGCGCGGACCGAGGCGCGGCGGCGCCGGTCGTAGCTCAGCTCGCGCACGTCCCACTCGGTGGGCTCGGGGCGCGGGAAGAGATAGGCGACGCGGTCGGAAGTCTGCTGGCGCTCTTGGGGTCCCTCCTCGAGCAACTCGGCCACTCGATCCTCGTTGCGCTGGACGGCCTCCATGGTGATCGTCGGCGGATCGGGATGTCTCTGGGCTCCTCTGAACACGTTCTGCTCCTCAGGCTCGGGATGTGACTCCACTGTGATTCGCCCTGCGGGCTCGGGAACCTGCATCCCCGGCCGCTCCTCGTCGGCCGGGCGGCCTCGCTCCCACTCGGCCAGGCCGTCCATCCACAGCCCCTCCTGCAGGCCGGAAACCGGATCGCCGCTTTCGGGCCCGTTCGACTCGGCCTCACCGAGCTGGATCGCGCCCTCCGACTCGTCGAGGTCATGATGCTCAGGGGCCGCCTCGTCGGGTTCGTCGCTGTCGGTGGCATGCGGGCCTCGGTCGTCTTCTGCGACGCTCGGCTCGTCATCCTCCAACTCGCGCGAGAGGTCCCACTCCTCGGGCCCGCCGCGCTGCTCGGCCCTTCCTTCGCCGACCGCCAAGCCGTCGGCGAGCAGGATCTCGTCGGCCGTCGAGCGAAGGTCGGGACCCAGATGGCCACAGACGGCGTCTTTGAGGATCGCCCGGGCGAGGTCCTCGATCGCCGCCGTGGTCGCCGCGGGGGGCGGACCGTCGTCGCGGTCCGTGGGCGGCTCACCGCTCCACAGCTGCCGCTCGAGCGTCAGGCCTCGATCGATGACCGCCTTCGTCTCGGCGCGGTGGCCAGGCTCGGCGCACAGGGCGGCCACCCGCATCGAGAGGCTCAGGTCCGCCGGTCCGCCGCCCTCGAGCAGAAATCGCAGCGCGAGCAGGTAGTCGTTCAGCGCCTCGAGCGCGACGCCGCGTTCGAGACCGGCCTCGAACCGCGAGATGGCCCTTGCGAGAACTCGGGATGGCCCGCGGTGGCCGACGACCGTCCCGGAAAACGGGGTCGAGCGCTCCCCGAGAGTTCGCGAGAACGCCATCAGGTCGGCCAGCTCATCCTCGGCGAGGCGATAGCCGCCAGGCCCGGATCGGCCGGCCCCGGTGGCGATGCGGCGCCAGCGGTCGTTGCCCGCGCGCGTCCACGCATGGGGCCCCAGGCCGACGCTCCCGGCCTTGAACAGGCGAAGGGTGGTGATCAGCTGGCGAAAGGCCACCACGGCACGCGCTCCCGTGTCGGCCTTCGGCTCCGGGTCCTCGTTGTCGACCTCGCGCGCGCTCACCCGCGCCGCGGCCAAGAACACGGGCTCCCACCCGGCCCCGCCGCCGCCCTCGGAAGCGCGAGCCTCCGCCGGCACCTCGACTGTCTCGGCGCTCACGATCGTCGCGCTGGCAAGCTCCAGCCGGGTCACCCCGAGCTGCAGCCCGCGTACCGGGACGACGATCTCGATCTCGTCGTCGGCCGCCTCGCCACCGTCCTCGAGCTCCGAGACGGCAGCCGCCAGACGGTCGCCGTCGAGCGGGAAGTCCGTCGACTCCGCCCAAAGCCGGCACAGGAACGCGATCCCCGCCAGCTCGGCCCGCCTGCGCTCGTCGGTGGGAACCGCGATTCCCAGCTCCTCCAGATATGGCCCGGCCAGCCCGGCGGACTCGATCGCCGCGCAACCGGAGCCGAACGAGTCGAGCTCGAGCAGGGCCGTCGCGTGATCGCCGATGAATCGCTCGGTCAGCGGGATGTAGCGAGGAAGCGGCGAGCCGTTCCCCGCCTCCTCGACGTCGTACGGGATCTCCTTGCCCCCGGCGACCAGCTCACGAAACCGCTTCGCCGCATCGCGGGCCATCGCCTTCAGCGCCTCTTGCACGACCAGGTCACGCATGCCGGAACCGTTCGCGCGCGTCCGGGCCGCTCCTGCCCTGCAATCGCGGTTGCACGTGAGATCGAGTGGCGCCTTGGTGGGCCTGAAGGCGACTTATCCGCCACTCGATGCGAGTGGGCTCACCCAGGCGGTGAGCGGCCCCGAGGCGCAGGAAGGCGGTGAAAGCTAGGCGGCGAGCGCGACCAGAGGGCGGTGTAAAGCTAGGCGGCGACCGCGGTCTGCCGGCGCTCGCCGTGCAGGAGCCAGCGACGCCCGTAGACGCGCATGTCCTCGATCAGCGGGACGAGCGCGCGGCCCTTCTCGGTCAGCGCGTACTCCACCCGCGGCGGGACCTCGGGATAGGTGCGTCGCTCGACGATCCCCTCGTCCTCCAGAGCACGAAGGCGGAGCGACAGCGTTCGCGGGCTGATTCCCTCCAGCGAGCGCTCCAGCCCGCAGAAGCGCTGGCTTCCTTCAGCCAGGTCCCGGATCACGAGGAGCGTCCACTTGCCGGAGATGATCTCCGCGCAACAACCGACTGGGCAGGGATTCTCAGGCATCGCCTTGGTAACTGCGAGCGGGGGGTCCATCGACGTGCTCCCCGACCGCCAAGGCGAGTATAGCTCAATGCTTTACGAACTGAAGTGGCTTTTCGGGGTCCTCGCCGTCCCCGATCACCTGCTCGATTCCGCTCGCCCGCTGTCCCTGCGCGGCGAGCATCAGCTTGAAGTCGTGGGGGCTCGACGCGACCTCGAAGGCCGTCTCCTCGGTGATTTGGCCCGCGACCACGTGCTTCAACAGGGCCTGGTCGAAGGTCTGCATCCCGTAGTAGGAACCCTCGGCGATCACCTCGGTGATCCGCCCGGTCTCCTGCGGGTTCAGGATCAGGTCCTGGACTCGGCCGGTGGCCACCATGACCTCGCACACGGCGACGCGCCCGTTCCCGTCCGTGCGCGGGACGAGTCGCTGCGAAACCGCGCCGCGCAGGGTCGAGGCGAGCATCACCCGCGCCTGCTGCTGAAGGTGGGGAGGGAAGAAGTCGATGATCCGGTTGATCGTCTCCGACGCGTCCAGCGTGTGCAGCGTCGACATCACGAGGTGACCGGTTTCGGCGGCCGCGAGCGCGGTCCGCACCGTCTCCTCGTCGCGCATCTCGCCGATCAGGATCACGTCCGGGTCCTGACGCAGGACCCTGCGCATCGCCCGCGCAAAGCTCTCTGTGTCGTGTCCCACCTCGCGCTGGTTGATGATCGAGAGCTTGTCGCTGTGGAGGTACTCGATTGGGTCCTCCAGCGTGACCACGTGACGCGCGTGGGTGGAGTTGATCTGGTCGATCATCGCGGCCAGCGTGGTCGACTTGCCCGACCCGGTGGTCCCGGTCAACAGCACGATCCCGCGCGGCTGAGCGGCGAGCTCGCGAATCACCTCGGGGAGGCCCAGGTCGTCGATCGTGCGCACCTGGTACGGGATCGCGCGGAATGCGATCGAGACGTGTCCGCGCTGGCGGAAGGCGTTCACGCGGAAGCGCGAGAGGCCGGGGATCTCGTAGGAGAAGTCCGCCTCCCCTTCCGTGGCGAACTCCTTCAGCAGCTCCTGGTCGGTCAGGATGTGCTCGAGCGCGGCCTCGGTGTCCTGCTCGCTCAGCGGCTCGGATCCGTCGATCGGCCGCAGTGCCCCGTGTACCCGGGCCATCGGGGGGGAATCCACCTTGATGTGGAGGTCAGAGCCCTCTCTCTCCACGACAAAGCGCAGCACTGCATCGACGTCGAAGGCCATCGCAAGCCTTATCGGGCCAAGACCGCGGCTGCTTTAGGAGCCTGGACCACGGGCTTCGTTCCCAGGTCGTGGCCGATATCGGCGGC
The DNA here is from genome assembly GCA_963758865.1 of uncultured bacterium. Lineage (GTDB taxonomy): Bacteria > Actinomycetota > Thermoleophilia > Solirubrobacterales > 70-9 > AC-56. Next base: position 144,610 of record CAVWWY010000002.1, read on the forward strand.
GCCGATCGCCACCACCCGGTTCTTGCCGAGCTGCTTGGCTCGATAGAGGGCCGCGTCCGCAGCCTCGAAGAGGGCGCGGTACTCGACCGCATCGCCGCTGGCGGCGGCAACCCCGAGCGACACCGTGAGCTCAAGGCCCGCCGGCGTGCTCTGCTCGACCGACTGCCGCAGACGCTCGGCGACATGAGCTCCGGCGGACAGATGGACGCCGGGGAGCACGACGAGGAACTCCTCCCCGCCCAGGCGGTAGAAGAGCTCGAAGTTCCGCAGGGCCTTCCTCATGCCGTAGGCGGCGTCCCGGAGCGCCACGTCCCCGCGCGCGTGCCCGTGGAGGTCGTTGATCTGCTTGAAGCCGTCGAGGTCCGCCGCGATCAGGCAGATCGAGCCATCCGTCAGCCTCGCCTGCTCGGAGAGCTCCGTGAACCGAAGCTCGAGCGACTTCCGGTTCAGCACCCCGGTGAGCGGGTCGAGCACGGACGCGGTGCGGTAGTTGAGCTCTGCCTCCTGGAGCGCCTCGGCGATTCCGACCACGCTCACCATGAGCGCCACCGCGGCGATCAAGTAGGTCGGCGGCGAGACGCTGCCCGGGTCGACCGCGATGGTGGCGGCGGCCATGATCACGAGGCCGATCCCCGCCCCCACCACCATCACCTGACGCCTGAAGCGCGCGGCCGCCATGCCGACGGGCACCGCCATCCAGGGGAGGGCCGGGCTCTGGCCTGCGCCCGAGAGGGCGACGCCCACCGCGAGCACAACCTCGGTGAACAGCAGGCTGAATGCCACCACCAGCTCCGGCCGCTCCGAGCGCGCCATGCGGCGATCGAGGGTCAGCAGGTTGACGGCGGAGGCGGCGAACAGGGCGAGCATCCAGGCCCCGAACCAGGGCAGGAGAACGATCAGGGCGACCCCGATCGCGGCCGCCGCGACGGTCCTCGCTCGGCGCACCCGGCTCGAATTGTCGAGCACCCGCGCGCGATCGAGCTCCGTGGGACAGAGCCATGAAGAAATTACGCCCACAGGTCGATCATCGGCACGGGCGCCGAGAGCCTGAGCTTGAGCGGGCGAAACCCGCGGAGCTTCTAGGCGCCGGTACGGCGGGAACCGAGCCGCTGGCGTGCCTTGCGCACGGCCAGGACCGACGCGCTGGCCGCGCTGGCGATCTCGCCTTCGGTCCGCTCGGGGTCACGCTTGATCTCGAACTCGACTACCGCCGCCGAGCGCAGCTTCGCGCGTCCTTCGATGCCGACCTCACCGGCCTGATCCAGGGCCTTCTCGGCAGCGCGCTCACGCTGGCACGCCAGGCAGTAGTGGCCGCCGTCGTCCTCCACCCAGTTCGGGGGCAGGGTCCCCTGCTCGAGGCCGTTCGTCCATGTGCTGGTCATGTCGCAGCGAGCGCAGGTCCAGCACGCGGCGGGAGTCTTGGTTGCGGTTGCTATTTGGATCTCCGTTTCTGTGTTTGTCGATTAGTCAAGAAAAGAGCGGTTGCGGGGGCAGGTCCCTCACTAGGGGCTGCCAGTCCCTCGCTGCGTCGCGAGAGCCAAAGTCAGCGGTGGAAGCAGGGAGCGTGGCGTGCTCCGCACGCGAGCGACCGATGACGCCGCTGGGCGCCGGCTATTGCGGTGCTCATCCCTAGGCCACTTCTCGCAGCTTCTGAGCTTCAGCGAGGGACTGGAGCTTCTTGAGGGACTGATTCTCGATCTGGCGGATTCGCTCACGGGTGACGTTGAACGTCCTGCCGACCTCGTCGAGCGTCCGAGGGTGCTCCCCGCCGAGGCCGTAGCGCAGCTCGAGCACGCGACGCTCCCGGTAGGAGAGGTTCTCGAGCGCCTCGCGGAGCGCCTCCTTGGTGAGCAGGTCGGCGGCCCGCTCGAACGGTGACTCCGCCTTCTCGTCGGCGATGAACTGCCCGAATTCGGACTCCTCCTCGTCGCCGACCGGCTTCTCGAGCGACACGGGCGCCTGCGCCGAGCGCTTGATCTGGTCGACCTCCTCCGGGTCGATGCCGGTGACGTCGGCGATCTCCTCGGGAGTCGGCTCGCGGCCCAGCTCGGTCACGAGCTTGCGCTCCGCTCGGCCGATCTTGTTCAGCTTCTCGACCACGTGGACCGGGATCCGAATGGTGCGCGCCTTGTCGGCGAGCGCCCGGGCGATCGCCTGCCGGATCCACCAGGTCGCGTAGGTGGAGAACTTGAAGCCCTTGCGATAGTCGAACTTCTCGGCCGCTCGCACCAGGCCCAGCGTCCCCTCCTGGATCAGGTCGAGGAAGGGAAGTCCCTGGTTGCGGTAGTTCTTCGCGATCGACACGACGAGCCGCAGGTTGGACTCGACCATCTTCTGCTTGGCGTCGAGGTCGCCGCGCTCGATCCGCTTTGCAAGCTCGACCTCCTCCTGCGCGGTGAGCAGGCGGACCTTGCCGATGTCCTTGAGGAAGAGCTGCAAGGAGTCGGTCGTCATGTCGGGCTTCAGGTCCAGAGAGGTGGCCTTCCGCCGCTTGCCGCGCTTGTCGGGCTCGGCGTCGTGGGCGGCCGCGGCCTGGGCCGGGTCGACGTCCTCGACGAGCTCCACCCCCTGGCGCTCGAGGTGGGCGTAGAGCTCCTCGATGTCTGATTCGTCCAGGTCGACCTCGGACACGGCGGTGGCGACCTCGCCGTACGAGATCACGCCATCCTGCTGGCCCTTGACGACGAGGCCCTTGACCTCGTCAAGCTCCTGAATCTCCGCGACTAGCATTCGCTCGTTCTCGTCTTCCTTCGCTTACGGTTTGAGGATGTATCCGGTTCTACTTGCTCTGTCTGGTTATAGCGGGCGCCCAGGCCGGCTCCCCTGCACATCCGTCGGGCGACGCCATCGCCGCATGCTCGACTCAGGGAAAGGAAGCCGGGATACGGTCCGTCTTGGGTCCTCATATGGGGTCCATTCCCAGATCGAGGACGCTCAAACGTGCGTCCGCATGGTAATCGCTATATTTTCTGAAGTCAAGCGTTTTTCGCCATCTGGTGCGAAGAACGGTGCATCCCGCGGGTTTCTTCGCATGCGGCGGCGCGACCGGATATCCGGATTCCGCACTAATAACACCGCCGGCGACCCAAAGTTACGGAGAGACGCAAGCGGCGCGTCCATCCTCCCGGACCAGTGGAATACCCTCCCATGACCGAAGGCAAGGAAAGCGATCCGGGCGCCAACGAAGGCGGCGTATTCGGAAAGCTCCCGAGCGCCCGTCCCGGCATGCGCAGCCCTCGCCGGCGGTCCGAGGGCAGGGAGGCAAGTCCCGCTGAAGCACCGAAGCCGAAGAGCGCGTCGGAGCATGCAGGGCCTGCGACGGCTGGAGAGCCGGACGCGTCCCGCGCACGCGAGCGACCCGCGGAGCCGAGCCCGCCCCGCGCAGACGAGCGACCCGCGGAGCCCAACCCCCCCCAGGGCGGCGAGGGGCCGGGGGTAGAGGACCTCGCATGGGCGGGCATCACGGTCGCGGCCGAGGCGGCGACCCTCGGCGTGCGGCTCCTGAGCCGCGCCGTCGAGGTGGTCCGCAAGCCCGCCGACCACCGGTGAACCCGGCCCTCGACGAGCCGCCGGGGCGAGGTTGACGACGCTGGAGCTTCGCCGCTCCGAAACCGCCCGGCGGAGCTCGCAGCGCTACCTGCGGGCCTTCTGGGACCGTGCCTACCGGGAGAACATCACCGGCCTGGCGGCGATGGTCGCCTACAACCTCGTGCTGGTGCTGTTTCCCTTCGCCCTCCTGGTCCTGTTCATCTTCGGTCGCATCCTCCAGAGCCCCGAGGTCGAGACGAGCGTGCTCAACGACCTGCAACGGCTGTTCCCGGCCGTCGAGCTCAACACCCTCAACAACGTCCTCCACAGGATCCGCGACAGCTCGACCACGATCGGGCTCGCGGCGGCGATCGGCGCCCTGTGGATCGGGACATCCTTTTGGGGGGCCATGGACACTGCGTTCTGCCGCATCTACCACGTCGAATGCCGAGCCTGGCTCGAGCAGAAGCGGTTCGCGCTCGGCATGCTGCTCGTGGTCACGTTGTTCCTGGCCGCGAGCGTCATCGTCCCGACCCTCGAGGGCATTCTTGTATCCAGCGCGGGGGACCTCCCGTTCGGGCTCTCGCGCATCAACGGGATCGCGAACGTGCTGCTGTTGATCGCGGCCCTCGTCGCGACCTTCGCCCTCTGCTGCGTGATCTATTACTTCGTCCCCAAGGGCCATGTGCCCTGGCACGGGGTCTGGCCCGGGGGCCTGTTCGTCACCGTAACGACGGGAATCGCCAACGCCGTCTATCCGTTCTACCTCGCGGAGGTCTCCAGCATCGGCGAGCTGGGCGGGGCGATCGGCTTCGTACTGATCGCCCTGGTCTGGTTCTATCTCGTCAGCCTGTCACTGCTGGCGGGCGCCGTGATCAATGCCCTGCGATACGAGCTGCGCGACACGGGCTTCCTCACCCTGCCCGCCGACTAGCCCGGCCTAGCCGTAGCGGCCTCCGGTGACCTCTCGGAGCTTCGGACGGTCGTGACGCGCCTGGACTGTCCGGACCGTGCCCGACCGCGACCGCATGACCAGCGACTCGCTCGTGGCATGCCCGTCCTCCAGGTACCGCACCCCCTGCAGGAGGTCCCCGTCCGTGACGCCCGTGGCGGCGAAGAACACGTCGCTTCCAGCCACCAGCTGATCGGCGTCGAGGACCTGATCGAGGTCGTAGCCGGCCTCCACCGCCGCCCGCCGCTCGTCGTCGTCGCGGGGCCAGAGCCGGCCCAGGATCTGCCCACCGAGGCACTTGATCGCGGCCGCGGACAGCACACCCTCGGGGGTGCCGCCGATGCCCCAGAGCAGATCGACGCCCGTTCCGGGAGAGACGGCGAACAGGGCCGCGGAGACGTCGCCGTCTGAGATGAACCTGATCCGGGCGCCGCTGGAGCGGATCTGTGCCACAGCGTCCTCGTGCCGGGAACGATCGAGCATGATCACCGTCACTTCTGCGGGGTCCACCCCCTTTCGCTCGGCGACCTTGCGGATCACGTCGGGGAGCGGCTCGGTGAGCGAGAGGAGATCCGCGACGTCGGGCCCTCCGGCGAGCTTCTCCATGTAGACGCAGGGACCGGGATCGAACATCGTGCTCCGCTCGGCCAGGGCAATCACCGCGAGCGCCGAGGGCATACCCCGCGCGGTGAGGCGCGTGCCCTCGAGCGGATCGACCGCGATGTCCACCTCGGGGGGGCTACCGTCGCCGATTCGCTCACCGTTGTAGAGCATCGGCGCCTCGTCCTTCTCGCCCTCGCCGATCACCACCAGGCCATCCATCGGCACGGTGTCCAGCATCAGGCGCATGGCATCGACCGCCGCCTGGTCGGCCTCCTCCTTCTCGCCATGACCGACCCACCGCGCGGCCGCGAGCGCCGCGGCCTCGGTCACCCGCACGAGCTCCAGGGCCAGGTTTCGGTCCGGCCTCGTGGTGCCCCGCACGTCGTGGGAGATGACGCTGGGTGCCTCGCCCTCCATCAAGCCCCTAGGGAGATCAGACCGTTCCCGGGGCCTTGCGTTCTCGCTTCTGGCCGACCTGGGAGCGCAGGAACCCGGTGGCGGCGATCGCGATCGACGAAAGGAGCGCGATCCAGTAGCCGTAGTCGAGGCTGACCCCGATCTCCTCGGTGCCGGTGCCGGGCTTGTCGATCAGGCCGTTGTAACCGATCAGCGTCATCATCGCGAAGCCGACGACCATCGTCATCTCGCCCGGTTGCCAGGTGAGCTTGTGGCCGCGGACGATGATCCAGGCGAGGATCAGCGGTGACAGGGCGCCCAGCAGCAGCAGCCAGCGAAGGATGGGGAACGTCTGGAACCCGGTGCAGCTGTAGTCGTCGGTGCCGCAGACGAATCCATCGCCGGCGTCGCGTCCGGGGTTGTGGTCGAGCGAGTACCAGGGGAGGAAGAGGATGCTGATGACGAGCAGGATCGACGCGATCCCACCCACGATGACCCTGTTGCGGTCGAGGCGCGAGAAGTCCACGGCGGCGAGCTTAACCCAGGTGCGAGCCTCGCGCGCCCTCCACCGGATAGGGTCGCGCGGATGCCACGCTGGGGGCTGACGCTGCCGCTGCCGAATCTGCCGCTGCGCGAGCACGCCGAGCTGGTTCGAAAGGCCGAAGCGGCGGGCTACACGGACTTGTGGACGGGTGAGACCCAGGGTCCGGACGGCTTCACCCCGCTGGCGCTCGCCGCCGCCTGGACCGAGCGGGTCCGCCTCGGCACCGGTGTGGTGGGGGTGTTCACCCGGGGGCCGGCCCTGCTCGCCCAGCAGGCGGCGGCGCTGTCCGACGCGTCGGGAGGCAGGTTCGCGCTGGGCATCGGCGCGTCGTCGGATCGGATCGTCGAGGGCTGGAACGGGATGCCGTTCACCAAGCCCCTGACCAAGATCTCCGAGACAGTCGACTTCCTCGAGGTCGCCTTCTCGGGCGAGCGCACCTCGACCGGCTTCAAGCTCGAGCAACCACCCCCCGAGCCGGTGCCGATCGTGCTCGCCGCGCTTCGCGGCAAGATGCTGCGGCTGGCGACGGAGAGGGCCGCGGGCGCGTTCACCAACTTCCTGCCCCTGTCCGCGCTGCCGCGCATCACGGCCGAGCTGGAGACGGCCCCAGAGGGCTTCGAGCTCCTCTGCCGGTTCTTCTGCGTTCCGGGGGAGCGCGAGCAGGTCGAGCCACTGGCTCGGTTCATGTTCGCCTCCTACGCGACCGTGCCGGTGTACGAGGCCTTCTTTCGCTGGCTGGGGTACGGCGAGCGGATCGACCCGATGGTCGCGGCCTGGAAGGACAAGGACCGCGAGGGGGCGGTGGCCGCCGCCCCCTGGGACGTGATCGAGGACACCTTCGTCTTCGGGACCCCCGCCGAGATACGGGATCGTCTGGCCGCCTTCGTCGAGGGCGGCATCACGCTGCCGATCCTGACGCCGATCGTGACACCGGACCGGCTCGGGGAGATGATCGAGGCGCTGGCGCCGGCTTGAGCGTGAGTACGGGCCCGATCAGCGCGCCCGCCGCGCCAGGCTGAGCGCGAACAGCTCCTCGGGATCCGTCCACCACTCGACCATCTCCAATCCCACCCGGGTGTAGGTCCGCTCGAGCGCCTTGCGCGTGAACTTGGTGGAGATCTCGGTGCGCATCTCCTCACCCTCGATGAACTCGACCGCCATGTCGAGCCGCGGGATGCTCACGACCTGGGCGCCCTGCGATCGCAGGCGGATGTCGATCCACGAGTTCTCCTCGTCCCAGAAGGCCACGTGCTCGAAAGCGTCGGGGTCGAAATCGGCGCCGAGCTCGCGGTTGACCACATGGAGGACGTTCTTGTTGAACTCCGCCGTGACCCCCGCGGAGTCGTTGTAGGCGGCCTCGAGGCGGTCGCGGCCCTTGACGAGGTCGGTGCCCAGCAGGAAGCGGTCGCCCGGATACATCAGCGATGCGATCCGGGCAAGAAAGGAGCGCCTCGTGGCGGGGTAGAAGTTGCCGATCGTGCCGCCCAGAAAGGCGAATAGCCCACCCTCCTCGCGCGGGAGCCGCTCGAGGTGGATCTCGTAATCACAGACCACGCCGTGAACGGAGAGGTCCGGGTACTCGCCGATCAGCGCGGCTGCAGTTCGCCGGGTGATCTCCTCGGAGATGTCCACGGGGACGTAGGTCTCCAGGGAATCAGCGTCGCGCATCGCGTTCAGGAGCACCCGGGTCTTTGCGGCCGAGCCCGAGCCGAGCTCGATCAGCGCGTCGCAGCCGGCCGCATCCACGATCTCGACGGCGCGATCCTCGAGGATGGAGCGCTCTGCCCGGGTCGGGTAGTACTCGGGCAACCGGGTGATCTCCTCGAACAGGCGGGAGCCGCGCTCGTCGTAGAAGTACTTCGGCGGCAGCTCCTTGAACGGGCTGCACAGGCCCTCCCGCACGTCGATGTCCAGGTCGTCCATCGCGGTGCCCTCGGCGAGGTGGACCTCGATTCTGACCTGGTCTGTGGCGATGCCCTTCACGTCGCCTCCTAGCTGACCGCTACGCGCGCGATTCGTTTCACCTTGCGGGCCCCGTCGCCGGGCGGATCAATGGTCATCGGCACTCCCTAACCGTCCCTGGCGCAGCGAATGCCAGCGAAGATCTGGCGCCGCTCGGGGAGGTCCCAGTTGCGAAAGCTCCGGCGGATCACGTTGCGGCGGGTCGCCCAGGCGCCGCCCCGCAGCACCTTGTGGGCGTCGCCGAAGAAGACCTCCGAGTACTCGGGGTAGGGAAACGCCGAAAACCCCGGATAGGCGGTGAAGTCCGAGGACGTCCACTCCCAAACGTCCCCGAGCATCTGGACCGCGCCGCAGTCGGACGCCGCGTCCGAGTAGGCACCGGCTCGCGCGCACCCGAATGCCAGCTGGTCGAGGTTTGCTCGCTCCGGGTCGGCGCCAGCCGAGGCTGCCTCCCACTCGAGTTCTGTGGGGAGCCGCTTGCCGGCCCACGCGGCGTATGCCGAGGCGTCGTGCCACGAGACGTGGACGACCGGCTCGTCGGGATCGAGCCGCTGGTGGCGTCCCATCGCCGTCCTCACCCACCAGCCCCCGCCGTCGGGCTCCCAGTACATCGGGGGCTCGGCATTCGCCTCCTTCACGTATTCGGCATACGAGCCGTTGGTGACGGGCGTTCGATCGATCCAGAAGGAGCCGAGCTCGACTGTGTGGCGCGGTCGCTCGTTGTCGTAGGCGAACCCGTGGGGGCCGGCGCCGACCTCCAGCTCCCCACCCTCGACCAGGACCATCTCCGGGCCGTCGCCGTGCCGGTCGGTGTCGGGCTCTCGCGCCCCATCGGGCACGTACTCCTCGACCATCTGGAGCAGCTGGAGCATGGTCTCGTTGTGCTGGTGCTCGTGGGCGAGGATCAGCTCGTAGACGAACGCGTCTGCGAGCAGCGGGTCATCGGAGGACTCGAGGTCCACGCCGTCGAGCACCTCGAGCGTCCGCCCGCGCACATCGTCCAGGTACGAGCGAAGCTCGTCCCCGCGCAGGATCGGAAGCTCGCCTCGTGTCGAGCGGGGGTTCTCGATCGCGTCGTAGAACTGTCCCAACTCCCCGTCGAGCGGCTCGAGGCGTCCGACGGTCTGCACCAACCACAGCTCCTCGAAGTTCGCGATGTGGCCGAGATCCCACGCCAGCGGGCTGAGGATCGGCGAGTAGACGCGGTTGAGCTCGACGTCCGACAGCGGCGCGACGAGCTGGAGGGTGCGCGCACGCGCCTCCTCCAAGCGCTCGGCGATCTCCTGGGGGGTACTGACCTGGGCGGGCGCCGGAATGCGAACAGGCTACATTCATCTAAGCTGCCGCGCCGATGCGGATCGAGGGCAAGAGCGCACTCGTCGCGGGCGGGGCCTCGGGGCTGGGAGCGGCCACGGCCCGGGCGCTTCACGAAGCTGGCGCCGGCGTGGTGATCTGCGACCTCAATCCCGAGAAGGGCGAGGCGCTTGCCGCCGAGCTCGGCGAGCGAGCCGTATTCGTCGAGGCCAACGTGATGGAGCCGGAGCCGGTTCAGGCGGCGGTTGACGCCGCGGCGGGCGCCGAGGGCGGGCTGCGGATCTCGGTCTGCTGCGCCGGGATCGGATGGGCGCAGCGCACCGCCGGCAAGCAGGGCGCGCACGACCTCGAGATCTTCCACAACGTGATCAAGGTCAACCTGATCGGCACCTTCAACGTGCTGCGGCTGGCGGCCGCCGCGATGGCCGACAACGAACCGGACGACGGCGGGGAGCGAGGCGTGTGCGTCAACACGGCGTCGATCGCCGCCTACGACGGGCAGATCGGCCAGGTCGCCTACGCGGCCTCCAAGGGCGGAATCGTGGGGCTGACGCTGCCGGCAGCCCGTGACCTGGCGAGCCGCGGCGTGCGAGTGATGACGATCGCCCCCGGCACCTTCGACACGCCGCTCCTCGCGGCGCTGCCAGAGGACGCGCGCGCCGAGCTCGGGGCGCAGATCCCCTTCCCGAACCGCCTCGGCGACCCCGACGAGTTCGCCGCCCTCGCTCGTCACATCGTCGAGAACCCGATGCTGAACGGAGAGACGATCCGCCTCGACGGCGCGCTTCGAATGCCGCCGAGATAGCGTCGGATCACGTTCCCTCGTCCTCGGGGTCGCGGTAGACGGGCTTTCGCCACGGAGGCACGACGGCAAAGCCAGTGCGGCGCGCCCCGATCCCGAGCTCCTCGATCGGGATCAGGCGCAGGCGGGCGGCCGGAGTCCAGCGAGCCGGGCGGCGGGGGGCGACGAAGCGCACTCGAACGCGGCCGCGGGGGGAGGCGACGCCAACCTCCCCTCGGACGGCCGCGGCGGTGAGCATCGCGCCGGCCCGTCCGGCGGTCCTCACTCCACGCTCGATCGCAAGGCGCGGCGGCTCGTAGACGTGTCCCGCGTGGCTTCCGGCGGACACGTACAGGCGGCCCGTGGCCTCACCCCATGCGGACTTGGAGATCACGCCCGCATCCGAGGGCCAGTTGAGGGGGCCGCCGCGGTAGGCGTAGCTGTGGTGGGAGCTTGCCCGCGCCTCGCTTCCGTCCTCGGCGATCCGGACCTGGTAGGACTCCCAGTCGTCCCGGTGAAAGCCCGGCCTGCCGGGGAGGTCGCTCCACGGCGAGGTGGCAGAGTCGCCGTAGTAGAGCCAGTACTGCACATAGAGGTTGCCGGCGCCGCCGGAGCAGTCGTAGCCGGACTTCGCGCCCGCCTCTCGCGCCCGCGGGGTGCGGCAGTCGACCACGTGGACGAAGGCGGCCGCCGGTTCGCCGGCGTCCGATCTCCACACGCGGCCCGCGTCCCGCCCCTCCCCGCACCCCCTGTCGCGGCAGGAGCGGAAGTCCACCGGCAGCTCGCTCATCCCGGCCTCGTACGCGATTCGGGGAGCGCTTTCCCGGACCACGGACGCGAGCTCCGGCCCGTACGCCGCGACCAGGGCGCCGCCGGCCGGGCATGAGCTCCCGAGGTCCGTGACGCAGATCAGGCGGGTGACGATCGCCCGGGCCAGTCCGACCGCCGCGAACCGGCCCGTCGCGAGGGCGAGGATCAGCCCGAGGGCCGTCGAGACGACGACGAACCAGGGCGATCCACTCGACGGTGGCCTGACCGGCTTCGCCGCCATCCCGTCCATGGCGCGACGCTACGGTCGAAGCTCCTACTCATGGCGCGCTGCGCGTGACCTCACCCGCGCCAGATCGGGTAGATAGAGTCGCCCGGATGGCGGAGCCCCAGACCCATCAGCCTCAGACAAAGCAGGGCAACTGGAGGAACTGGGCGCTCGGGATCGCGGTCCTCCTGGTGATCATCTTCATCGTCGAGAACCTTCAGGAGGTCGAGGTCACCTTCCTCTTCATCAACACCAAGGCGCCGCTGATCTTCGCCCTCTTGATCGCCGCGATCCTCGGCGCGGTGATCGGCTACGTCGGGCCCCTGGTGCGCCGCCGCGGCCGCGAGGATTGAGCGGGACGCCTCCTAGAGCTCCTGGACCTCGGCGGCGACGTCGGCGGCCGCCTGCTTCGCGTCACTGAAGAGCATCGAGGTGTTCGGCTCGTAGAAGAGGTCGTTGTCGATCCCGGCGAAGCCCGGGCTGAGAGAGCGCTTGATCACGATCACCTCGTGAGCCTCGTTGACCTCGATGATCGGCATTCCAGCGATCGGGCTGTCCGGGTCGTTCTTGGCCGCCGGGTTGGTGACGTCGTTGGCCCCGATCACCACCGCGACGTCCGTCTGGGGCATCTCGGGGTTGATCTCCTCCATCTCCTTGAGCTGCTCGTACGGCACGTCCGCCTCGGCCAGCAGCACGTTCATGTGGCCGGGCATGCGGCCCGCGACAGGGTGGATCGCGTAGGCGACCCGCACCCCGTGCTTCTCGAGCTCGTTGGCGAGCTCCTTGACCGCGTGCTGGGCCTGCGCGACCGCCATCCCGTAGCCGGGGACGAAGACGACGGAGTCGGCGTAGGCCAGCTTGATCGCCGCGTCCTGGGGGCCGATCGAGATGACGGGGCGCTCCTCGCCGGCCTCGCCGGCCCCGGTGGCGACCGCCCCGAAGCCAGCGAACAGCAGGTTGCCGATCGAGCGGTTCATCGCCTGGCTCATCGCGATCGTGAGGATCGTTCCCGAGGAGCCGACCAGGGTGCCGGCGACGATCAGCGCGACGTTGTCGAGCGCGAACCCGGCGGCGGCGGCCGAGAGCCCGGTGAACGCGTTCAGGAGCGAGATCACCACCGGCATGTCGGCGCCGCCGATCGGCAGCACGAACAGGACACCGAGGAACGCGGCCCCGACCAGGACGGCGACGAAGACGCCCTGGGAGGGGTCCGACGCGTGATTCGCAGCCAGGACGACACAGCCGACCAGGATCGCGGCCAGCAGGAGGCCGTTGATGATGTGCTGGGCCGGAAAGCGGATCGGGCGCCCGGAGATCAGCTCCTGGAGCTTCGCGAAGGCGACGTTGGAGCCCCAGAACGAGACCGAGCCGACCACCAGCGAGAACAGGATCGGGATCATCACGTCCAGCGGGATGTCGCCGCCCAGCGAGAGCTGATGGCGGAACTCCGCCCACGCGATCAGCGCCGCCGCGCCGCCGCCAACGCCGTTGTACAGGGCGACCATCTGCGGCATCTGCGTCATCTGCACCCGCCGCGAGGCGACCGCACCGACCAGCGTCCCGACGAGAATCCCGATCAGGATCAGGACCCCGTTGCCGATCACGTCGAGCGCGAGCGTGATCGCGATCGCGATCGCCATCCCCGCCGCTGCAATCAGGTTGCCGCGGCGCGCGGTCGTCGGGTGGGTCCCCTGCCGGACGCCGAAGATGAACAGCGAGAAGGAGACGATGTAGCAGACCGTTACGAAGTCGCTACTGGGCGAGAACGCCGCGACGGGCACCGGCTAGCCCTCCTTGCCGTCGTCCGCGGCCTTGGGCCTCGGCTTCCGCGTGAACATGCCGAGCATGCGATCGGTGACCATGAACCCGCCGACGATGTTGATCGTCCCGAAGGCGATCGCGATCGTGCCGATCACCTTGTCCAGCGTGTCGTCGGCGGAGCCGATGACGATCAGGCCGCCGAGCATGATGATCCCGTGGATCGCGTTGGTCTGCGACATCAGCGGCGTGTGAAGCGTCGTCGGCACCTTCGAGATCACCTCGAACCCGACGAAGGCCGCGAGGACGAAGATGGTGATCTCGGTGATCAGGTCCATGGCTAGCCGACCGGCGCAGCTTCCCTGGCGCGCTCGCTCTTGATCTCCCCCCCGTGCGTGATGCACGCCCCCGCCACGATCTCGTCGTCGAAGTCGAGGCTCAGCGCACCGTCGTCGGAGACCAGCACGCCGAGCAGGTTCTCGACGTTCTTCGAGTAGAGCTGGGAGGCATGTGTGGCCATCTCGCTGGGCAGGTCGAGCGGGGCGATCACCTTGACCCCGCCCTCGACCACGGTCTCGCCGGCAACCGAGAGCTCGCAGTTGCCTCCGGACTCGCCGGCCATGTCGACGATCACCGATCCCGGCTGCATCCCGCGGGCCGCGTCGGCGGTGATCAGGAGCGGCGCTCGGCGTCCCGGCACCAGCGCCGTGGTGATGATCACGTCCTGCCGCTTGGCCGCCTCGGCGAGCGCCTCGCGAACCTGCTCGTTCTCCTCGTCGGTGAGCGGGCGAGCGTAGCCACCCTCGGCCTCGGCGTCGGGGATGAAGTCGAGCTCCAGCGGCCGCCCTCCGAGGCTCGCGATCTGCTCCCATGCTGCGCGGCGGATGTCGAAGCCGGTGACAACCGCGCCCAGCCGCTTCGCGGTCGCGATCGCCTGCAGGCCGGCGACGCCGGCGCCCAGCACCATCACCTTTGCGGGGGCCACCGTGCCGGCCGCCGTGGTCATCATCGGAAAGAAGCGGCCCGCCTCGCGCGCGGCGAGCAGCGTCGCCGCATAGCCGGCGACGTTGGCCTGCGAGGACAGCGCGTCCATGGCCTGAGCACGGGTGATCCGCGGGATCGCCTCCATGGCGAACGCGGTGACTCCCTGCTCGGCTAACGCCTTGTTCGTCTCCGGCGAGGTGAGCGGCGCGAGGTGCCCGATCAGCACCTGTCCCGATCGCATAGCGGCCGATCTCGTCCACGGTTGGAACCGCGACCTTGATCACGACGTCGGCTCCGAAGGCGTCGTCGGCCGAGCCGACGGTCGCCTCGGCCTCGGAGTACTCCGAGTCCGGATGTCCCGAGCCCTCGCCCGCCCCCGACTCGACCACGACGTCGAGGCCCTTGTCGATCAGGGCGCGAACGCCGTCGGGGACCAGGCCCACGCGGCGCTCGCCCTCCCGGGACTCTCTGGGGACACCAACCCTCATTGAGAGCCGCGAGACTATTCAACCTCAATGCACCGAGGCGCCGAGCCAATCCCCCCAGAGAGGATCGCCCAGCTGCACCAGCGCGAGCTTCGCGCCTTCGATGCCGCCCACCCTGCATCCCGCGAGATCCACGAACGCGCCAAGGGCTCGCTGCTCTCCGGGGTGCCGATGAACTGGATGACCCGCTGGCCCGGCAGCTTCCCGATCTTCTTCGCGGAGGCGAAGGGCGCCACCGTCACCGACGTCGACGGCCACCGGTACGCGGACCTGTGCCTGGGAGACACGGGGGCGATGAGCGGGCACTCCCCGCGCGAGAGCGCGGCCGCGGTCGAGAAGCGTCTGCGGAGCGGGATCACGACCATGCTCCCGAGCCCCGACTCGATTCCGGCCGGCGAGGAGCTGCGACGCCGTTTCGGGCTCCCGCGCTGGCAGGTCACGGTTTCCGCCACCGACGCGAATCGATTCGTGATCCGGCTCGCACGCCAGATCACCGGTCGGGCCAAGGTGCTGGTCTTCAACCACTGCTACCACGGGTCCGTGGACGAGGCCCTGGTGACCATCCGGGAGGGGGCCGTCGTCCCGCGCCAGGGAAGTGTCGGGCCCCCCGTTGATCCCTCCCTGACCACGCGCGTGGTCGAGTTCAACGACATCGGCGCCCTCGAGCGCGAGCTCGCGGCGGGCGACGTCGCGTGCGTGCTCACCGAGCCCGCGCTCACCAACGTCGGGATCGTCCTCCCGGAGGCCGGCTTCCACGACCGCCTTCGCGAGCTGACCCGCGATCACGGGACGCTGCTCGTGATCGACGAGACCCACACCCTGTGCTGCGGCACGGGGGGCTACACGAAGGAGCACGGCCTCGAGCCCGACCTGCTGACGATCGGCAAGCCGATCGCCGGTGGAATCCCGGTGGGCGCCTACGGGATGAGCGACGAGGTCGCCGAGCGAGTGACCGAGCAGACCTTCTGGGATGCCGCCGACGAGGGCGGAGTGGGCGGGACCCTGGCGGGAAACGCGCTGTCGCTGGCCGCGATCTCAGCCACCTTGAGCGAGGTGCTCACGGAGGAGGCCTTCGAGCGCATGATCTCCCTGGCCCGGCGCTTCGAGGCCGGAGTCGCCTCGGCGATCGCCGTCCGGAGCCTGCCCTGGCAGGTGACCCGCCTCGGCTGTCGCGCCGAGTACATGTTCGCCCCCGAGCGCCCCCGCACCGGCGCCGAGGCCGCGGCGGCGTTCGACACCGAGCTCGACCGGCTCATGCACCTGTACATGCTCAACCGCGGGGTGCTGCTGACGCCGTTCCACATGATGGCGCTGATGTCCCCGGCGACCACCGAGGAGCACGTCGACGCGCACACCGCGGCATTCGAGGAGGCGACTGCGGAGCTGACCGCCTGAATAAATCCGCCGCCTCCTCGTCTCCCGCCCTGAATACCTTGCCCTCGCTTGCGGCTCGGGCATTTCGCTGTGCTCCCGACTCCGGGGCGGCGGGCTCACGAGGGGTTCGTCGCTATCGCGAAGCGGTCTTGGCTGCTTCGTCGGCGGTAGCGGCCAGCTCGGCCAGCCGCTCGAGCGTGTGCATCCGCTGCTCGGGCTCGGGGCTGATCGGCGAGACGATCAGGCGGTCCACCCCCGCGGCCTCGTATCGGGCCACGCGCTCGGCGACCTCGGCCTCGTCGCCGACCAGCGAGGTGGCGTCCACCAACTCGTCGGGGATCGCGTTGTAGGCCTCCTCACGCTTGCCGTCGAGGTACAGGGCCTGGACCTCATCCGCCACCTCGCCGAAGCCGAACCGGTGGGTGAGGTCGACGTAGAAGTTGGTCTTGCGGCTCCCCATGCCGCCGAGGTAGAGCAGCAGCCCGGCCTTGACGACGGCGCGGGCGGCCTCGAGGTCACCGTCGATCGCCACCTGGACCGTGGGCGAGATCTCGAGCTCGTCGCGCTGACGATCGCCCTTGGCCAGCCCGGCCTCGACGTGCTCGCCCCAGGTCGCCTCGAAGGCGTCGGGGGAGGAGAAGATCGGGATCCACCCGTCCGCGATCTCCGCCGTCAACTCGACGGACTTTCGCCCGATCGCCCCGAGGAAGATCGGGATTCGGTTTCGCACCGGGTGGAAGTTGAGCTTCAGC
This sequence comes from uncultured bacterium, assembly GCA_963758865.1. GTDB lineage: Bacteria > Actinomycetota > Thermoleophilia > Solirubrobacterales > 70-9 > AC-56. The sequence goes on from CAVWWY010000002.1 coordinate 161,079, forward strand.
GCCTTGCCCTCGCCGTCCGGCAGCGGTAGCTGGAAGTGCCGGCCCTCGTAGCCCAGGCGGTCCTCGCGGGCCACGACCTTGCGGACGATCTCCACGTACTCGCGGGTGCGACCCCAGGGCTTGGCGTATGGGACCCCGTACCAGCCCTCCGACACCTGGGGGCCCGACGGCCCGAACCCGAAGATGAAGCGGCCACCTGAGAGCGCGTCGATCGTGCAGCCCGCCATCGCCGCCGCCGCGGGCGCGCGGGCGGGGACCTGCATGATCGCCGCGCCGAGCTTGATCGTCTCCGTCTGTGGAGCGAGCCAGGCGAGGACGCTGACGACGTCGGACCCGTACGACTCGGCCGCCCAGGCCGAGTCGAAGCCAGCCCTCTCCGCGGCCCGGACGGCCTCCACCGCCTCCTCGCCCTGGGGTCCGATCCCCCAGTAGCCGAGGTTGAGCCCGAGCTTCAGCGCCATCGCGGGGTGAACCCTATACGCGGCGGGCCGGGAGCATGTGCTCCCGGCCCGTCCATCACGGCTGGGTGAGCTACTCGACGTACCCGAACTCGACCAGGTAGTCGTGCGCCACGTCCTCGGGCTTCTCCTTGTCGACGGCGACCCGGGCGTTCAGCTCCTGCATCACCTCGAGCGTCAGGTTGGACTGCACGCTCTCGACCGTGGTGCCGAAGTCCTCCCCGGCCTCGTCGACCGTCTGCTGGCTGGCGACGAACAGCACGTTCCCCGCCGGGCAGGACCTTCTTGTCGTCCTCGAGCACCGTGTACTTGTCGGGGTCGGTGGACAGCTGCGCGTCGGTGGTGAACAGGATCGACAGGTCCGCGTCGCCCTTGTCGAGCACCTCGTAACGCAGGCCGATGTCGACCGGGGTGAACTCCTTGAACTCGAGCCCGTAGTTCTGCTCCAGGCCGAGCAGGCAGTCGATTCGCTGGCGACACTCGGGCGAGCCCGCGAGGACCAGGTCCTGCGACTTGCCCTTGAGGTCGGAGATCGTGCTCAGCCCGAGCTCGTCGGCGGTCTCGGTCAACAGCCCGACCGCGTTCGCGCTCGAGAACGGGGTCGGCGGGATACGCCACCAGGTCGTCGCTGCTCGAGATCGGCCTGGGCGTCGTCGTACGCCGGCCTGCGCGTCGGCCGGGCACGTCCTCTGGCGGGACCTCGAAGATCGAGGTCAGGATCGTCGAGGTGTACTCCGGATAGCGCGTAGATCTCGCCGTCCTCCAGCGCCTTGAAGGCGATCGTCTCGTCGCCGAGGTTGAGGTCCGTGCTGACGTCGTAGCCGGCGGCCTCCAGCCCCTGCGCGTAGATCTCGCCGAGGATGAACTGCTCGTCGAAGTTCTTCGAGCCCACCGTGATCGCGATCCCGTTGTTGTCCGGGTTCTCCTCGATCAGGTTCGCGCTGGTGTCGCCGCCGCCTCCGTCACCCTCGTCGCTCACCGCAGGCGGCGATCCCGAGGACCAGGGCGAACGCGGCAATCAGCGCCAGCAGACAGCGCGCAGACGCGGGTCGTGTCTCATCGGGCGGCTCCTCGCTCGTGTGCGCCCCTCCCATGCGTCGGAGGCGCTGGCGCAATCCTATGCACACTCGCCCGCAGTCAGGCGCGATGCTTCAGTGCGCTGCAAGCGAATCCCGCGCGGGGTCAGCGCCCACTGGACCGCCGGCCAGCGTGAGCTCGACCGTCGAACGCCAGCAGCGCGACCAGGATCGCCCCGGCGAGCACCCCCTCGTCGCCGTAGACGTTGCGGGCGAGGATGAAGTCGCCGAGCGTCAGCACACGCCGACGAGCGGGGCGATCGTCGCGGTGGCGATGATGTTGATCGCCGCCGTCCGCACGCCGGTCATGATCGTCGGCGCGGCGAGCGGCAGCTCGACCCGCAGGCGATCACTGCGGCTTCGCTCATCCCCATCCCCCGCGCCGCCTCGACCGCCTGAGGATCGACCTGGTGAACGCCGACGAAGGTGTTGGTGAGGATCGGCGGGATGCCCGAGGACAGCGAGCGCGATGGCGACGTTGACCGTCCCGGTGCCGACGAAGGCCACGAGCAGGGCGATCAGCGCGAGCTCGGGGATCGGCCCGGCCCGCGTTGCCCGCGGCGATCGCGAACAGCTCGCCCGTGCCGCGGTGGCCCAGCAGGAGGCCGACCGGGAGCGCCAGCGCGAGTGAGACCGCGAGTGCGATTGCCGCTCACCTTCAGATGCTCCAGCGTCAACTCGCCGACCTGGCCGAGGCCGCCCACCTCGAGTGCCGCCGCCGAGCGCTCGCGCTGGCTGAAGATGAAGTCGAAGGCACCCGAGAACGAGTCGAGGAAGGCGAGCGGGAAGGTCATCTAGCCCGACCTCGGGACCGCCGCGCGAGGGCGCGAGGTCGCGCCGCGCGCCCGCACATCGCCAGCGGTCAGCCGCCGCTGGACGAGCAGCAGCATGACGTCGAAGGCGATCGCCATCCCGATCAGCAGCGACGCTGGCGGTGACCACGATGATGTTGGAAGGTGATGTTCGAGCCGCGCGACGAGCTCCGAGCCGAGCCCCCCCCGCCGGCGAACACGGCCAGGCTCGCGATCGCGACGGTGGAGACCGTCGCGATCCTCACCCCGGCGATGATCTCCGGCACGGCGAGCGGCAGCTCGATCCGCCACAGCAGCTGGCGATCGGTCATCCCCATCCCGCGCCCGGCGTCCTTCGCCTCGCTCGGGCACGTCGGCCAGCCCGGCGACGATGTTGCGGTAGATGATCTGAAGCGTGAAGGCGGTCAGCGCGATGATCGCCGTGTCGGGCCGCAGCCCGGTGATCGGCAAGAGCAGGAAGAAGAAGGCGAGACTGGGGATGGTGTAGAGGACACCGGTCGCGCCGATGAACCCGGGCACCGGCGGCAGCGGAGCCGGTGCGAGGGAGCGCCATCGCGAGGAGGCGATCGGAACCCGAGCCCCACCGAGATCACGACGAGGACGAGTTGCTGAAGCAAGGGGTCGACATAGCGATCGAAGTTGTCGAGCGCCCAGCCCGGCGCAGAAGAGCCCGTTGCCGGCATGCAGCCGGTCTCCTCGTGGCGGTGGCGGAAGCCGTCGGGCTGGCCGGGGGCGCAGCCGTTGCCCGCCGCGGCGAGGACCTGCGTCTTGGCGGCGATCGCGATCATCCGACCGGACGCTCCGCCGCCGTGTGCTCCTCGCTCAGCGCCTCCGGCGAGGTCAGGAACTCGGAGATGATCTCGACCGACAGCACGCCGGCGATCCGTCCCTCGGGTCCACGACCGGCGCGTAGCGGGTCTCGGCTTGGAGCAGGTCCGAGAGGGCATCACGCATCACGTCGTCGAGATCGAGCACCGGATCGGGGCTGGTGTCCGGACGAGCCGGGACGGTCTCGGCGGACAGGTCGTCGTCGGAGAGCCAGCCGAGTGGCCGCCGCTCGGCGTCGATCACCAACGCGTACGGCACCTCCGCGCCCGGAAGCTTCGCGCGCACCTCCGAGGTGGCCTGGCCCACGTGGGCGAGCGGCGCCTGCCAAAGATCGATGTCCGAGACCCGCATCAGCGCAAGGCGCTTCAGCGCCCGATCGGCGCCGACGAAGTCCTCGACGAAGCCGTCGGCGGGGGCCATCAGGAGCTCGGCGGGGGTGGCGTACTGGGCGAGACGTCCCCCCTCACGCAGGATCGCGATCCGGTCGCCCATCTTGACCGCCTCGTCGATGTCGTGGGTGACGAAGAGGATCGTCTTGCGTACCTCTGCCTGGAGGCGTAGGAACTCGTTCTGAAGCTGCTCGCGGTTGATCGGGTCGACGGCCCCGAACGGCTCGTCCATCAGCAACACGCCCGGATTGGCCGCCAGCGCCCGCGCAACCCCAACCCGCTGCTGCTGGCCGCCGGAGAGCTGAGCCGGATAGCGGTCGCGAAGCCCGGAATCGATCCGCACCAGCCGCATGAGCTCCTCCACTCGCTCGCTCGCGCGCTCCCGGCCCCAACCGAGCAACCGCGGCACCGTGGCGATGTTGTCGCCGACCGTGCGGTGGGGAAAGAGCCCGATCTGCTGGATCACGTAGCCCATCTCGCGCCGAAGCTGCGCCGGGGAGCGATCGCGAACCGACGTGCCGTCGACCAGGATGTCGCCCTCGGTGATCTCGACCATGCGGTTGACCATCCGCATCGCGGTCGTCTTCCCCGACCCTGAGGGGCCGACGAAGACGCAGATCTCGCCGCCTGGCACGTCGAGCTCGAGCTCGATGAGCGCGGGCTCGCTGGCGCCGGGGTAGCGCTTCGTCACCCGCCGGAAGGCAACCGCTGGGGCCTCCGCGATGCCGTCCGCGTTGTTCGATGCCTCCACGGGCACTGGATCGCGGTCGATGCTACAGACGGCCATCAGCGACCACCCTGGCGCTCCGGTATAGATGGTCCGGATGGAAGCCGCCGCGCAGCTGCACGGGCTGACGAGCGCCGAGGCCGAGCGCCGCCTGGCGCGCCTCGGGCCAATCGAGTCGACGTCCAGCCGATCCGTGGCCAGCATCGTCGCGGGCAACGTGCTGACGCTCTTCAACGCGATTCTCGGCGGGTTCTTCGTCCTGATGCTCGCGCTGGGGCTGTTCGCGGACGCGCTGTTCGGCCTGATCGCGGTGATCAATTCGGCGATCGGCATCAGACAGGAACTGAAGGCGAAGGAGACGCTCGACCAGCTCGCCCTGCTGGTGGCGCCGAAGGCGCGGGTCGTTCGAGACGGCCGGCTGGTTGAGCTCCGCGGCGACGCGGTCGTCCCGGGAGACGTCGTGCAGGTGGAGCCGGGGGACCAGCTCGTCGCCGACGGGGTGGTCGTGTCCTCGCGAGGCCTGACGATGGACGAGTCGATCCTCACGGGCGAGTCCGACGGGATCCGCAAGCGGGAGGGAGACCGTCTGCTGTCCGGGTCCTTCTGCCTGATCGGATCGGCGCACTACGAGGTGGACGCCGTGCGCGAGAAAAGCCACGCCGAGAAGGTCGCCGGCGAGGCGCGCGCCTTCCGCCACCCGCCGTCGCCGCTCCAGCTCGAGGTCAACCGGGTGCTGACCGCAACCACGATCCTGATGGTGCCCATGGCGGTGCTGCTGCTGCTCGCGTTCTCGATCCGCAGCGTGGGCCTTGACGAGGCCGCCCAGACTGCGACCGCCGGCCTCGTGACCCTGATCCCAGAGGGGCTCGTGCTCCTGATGAGCGTCACACTCGCGGTCGCCGCAGTGCGCCTAGCGCGGATGAACACCCTGGTGCAGCAGATGGCCGCGACCGAGTCGCTGGCCGCGGTCGACACCGTCTGCGTCGACAAGACGGGGACCCTGACGGACGGGACGCTCGATTTGGTCTCGGTGGAGGTGGCGGACAAGACACAGCCCGCGCTTGCCCACGAGGCGCTCGCCAGGTTCGTGCACTCGGCCGGGGCGCGCAACCGGACCCTCGAGACGATCGCCGAGCGCTATCCCGGCGAGCCGGAGCGGGTGGTGGCCGAGGTGCCGTTCTCCTCCGCCTGGAAGTGGAGCGGGCTGACCCTCGACGGGGGGCCGTCCGCACGCACCTACGTGCTCGGCGCCCCCGACGTGCTGAGCCAAGCTGGGGCGCTCGACCTGCCCCCGAGCCTCGAGCGAAGCCTGGAGCACCACACCGCCTCCGGGCGGCGGGTGGTCGCCTTCGGCGACACGTCGGCCAGCCTCCCCGGCGACCCCGCGCGACAGCCGCCGCCGAGGCTCGAGCCGCGCGCCCTGGTCGCCCTCGAGGAGCAGCTCCGCCCGGACGCCACCGAGACGATCGAGTTCCTCCGCCGCCAGCGCGTCGACCTGAAGCTGATCTCGGGCGATGCCCGCCAGACGGTGACGGCGGTGGCGCACGCGGTCGGCGTGCCGCAGGATGCCGGGCGTGATCGAGGGCCCCGACCTCCCGGATGAGGCGGCGGGCCTGGCCGTGGCCGCCGAGCGCAACACGATCTTCTGTCGGATCACGCCCGACCAGAAAAAGGCCCTGGTCGGCGCCCTGGCGGACGAGGGCCGCTTCACCGCGATGATCGGTGACGGGGTCAACGACGTCCCGGCGCTGAAGCGCGCCCGGCTGGCGGTGGCGATGGGCTCCGGGAGCCAGATCACGAAGGGCATCGCCGACATCGTGCTGATGCGCGACGAGTTCTCGATGCTCCCCAGAGCCGTCGCGGAGGGCAGGCGGATCGCCCGAAACATCCACCGCCTGGGCCGCCTGTACGCGACCAAGACCGTCTACGCGGGGCTGCTGATCCTGTTCACGGCGATCTTCGGCGGGGCCTTTCCCTTCCTACCACGCCAGCTGACGATCGCCGCGGCGCTGACGATCGGGATCCCCTCCTTCGTCCTCGCCCTCGCGCCGAGCGAAGGGCCCCTTTACCGAGGCCGCCTGCTGCGGGCCCTGGCAGCCTTCGCCGTGCCCGCCGGAGCCGGGATCGCCGTTGGGTCGCTGCTCACCTACTTCATGATCGACAAGGTCTTCGCGGGCTCGCTGGCCGAGGGGCGCACCGGCGCCACGACGACCCTGATCGTCCTCGGGCTCTGCTTCATCCTGCTGCTCGAGCGCGGCCCGGGTCGCGAGCACATCACGATTCAGAGCTACATGCTGGCCATGGTCGCCGGCCTGGGCGCGCTCTACGCGCTGGCGCTCGCCGCTCGGCCGGTGCGGGAGTTCTTCGACCTCGAGCTGCTGTCCGCCGGGCAGTGGTTCCTGTGCCTGATCTCGGTGGCGATCGGCTTGGTGCTCGCCGCCGCAGCGTGGCGGCTGCCCTACATCCAGGCGCTCGAGGAGCCGGCGGAGCCGGGCGAAGGTGCCCGCGACGCCACCACGGCCAGCTCCGCCCCAGAGGCCGAAGAGCCGGGACAGCCGACTCCGCGGGGTGGGCCCGCCCCGGACGTGGAGCCCGGAGCATGAGCGAGGGCCCGGCACTCAATCGTCGTCGCTGGCCCGGTCGGCGGACGAAGATCGTCGCCACCATCGGCCCCGCAACGCGCTCGGTCCAGCGCCTCGCGGAGCTGATCGAGGCGGGAGTCGACGTCTTTCGGCTGAACTTCTCTCACGGCTCGCGCGAGGAGCACGTGGCGAACGTCGCGATGGCCCGCGAGGCCTCCGAAGCGGCCGGGCGCGAGATCGGCCTGCTGGGGGACCTGCCCGGACCGAAGCTGCGGATCGATGAGGTCGAAGGGGGCATCGTCGAGCTCGAGGAGGGCTCGGAGCTGACCCTGACCACCGACGAGGAGCTCGGCGCCCGCGATCACCTCTCGGTCTCGTGGGACGGCTTGCCCTCTGCCGTCAACGAGGGCGACGAGGTCTACCTCGCCGACGGGAGGGTGCGCCTCCGCGTCCTGGGCGCGACCCCGCAGGAGGTCCGCTGCGCGGTGGAGGTCGGAGGGAGCGTGTCCTCTCATCAGGGCCTGAACATGCCCGGGACAGAGGTGGCGCTTCCATCCGCCGGGCGAGCCGACCTGGATTGGGTCGACTTCGCGGTTCAACGCGGGATCGACCTGATCGCGGTGTCGTTCGTTCGCCGCGCCGAGGACCTGCAGGCAGTCGAGCGGCGGGTGCGCGTCGCCGGCGCCGACATTCCACTGATTGCCAAGATCGAGAAGCCGCAGGCCGCCGAGAACGCCGAGGCGATCATGCGCGCCGCCCTCGGAGGGATCATGGTCGCCCGAGGCGACCTCGGCATCGAGCTGCCGATCGAGCGCCTGCCGAGCGTTCAAAAGCGGTTGCTGGCGCTCGCCGGGCGTCACTCGCGACCGTCGATCACGGCCACGCAGATGCTCGCCTCGATGGTCACCTCGAGCCGTCCGACGAGGGCGGAGGTCACGGACGTGGCCAACGCGATCTACGAGGGAACCGACGCCGTGATGCTCTCGGAGGAGACGGCGGTGGGCGAGCATCCGGTCGAGGCGGTGCGGATGATGGACAGGATCGCCCGCGAGACCGAGCCCGACCTGCCCTACGGCGATTGGGTCTTCAGCCGCGTGGCGACGGAGCCGTCGGACGTGGCGGGCTCGGTCGCGCGCGCCGCCGTCGGCTCCACCTATACGCTCGGCCTCACCGCACTGGTCGTCCCGACCCGCAGCGGCAGGACCGCCCGCCTGGTCTCGGCGCACCGGCCGCGTGTACCCGTGCTCGCGGTCTCCCCGCGCGTCGAGACGATCCGGCGACTCCAGCTGCTCTTCGGCGTCGAGTGCGCCCTGGCCGAGGAGTGGACGAGCCTTCGGTCGCTGCTCGACGAGTGCGCCCGTCTCGCAGAGCAGAGCGGGGTGGCGCGAAGCGGCGACCTGATCGGGGTTACGGCGGGGCTTCCGGAGCAGAAGCTCGGGACGAACCTGTTCGAGGTCCATCGGGTCCCCTAGGTTGACCTGCGAGCCATCAGGCGGCGAGCGCCTGGTCGATGGAGGGCTCCTGCCGCCGACGGGCGGCCGTGATCAGCTCCTCGAGGATCTCCACCAGGCGAGCGTCAGCTCGCGGTCGGCGAGCTGGTCGCCGGCGAACGCGCCCTCGGCGCCGGCCACCGGCAGCTCGACGTCGACCACCCGGGCGCCGGTTGCCGCGAGGACCTTGCGGGCCTCGGCCTGTGCCCAAACCGCCCCGAACACGCCGGTGCTGGCGCCGATCACCGCGACGGGCTTGTTGCGAAGAACGTTGTCGGGGAACGGGCGCGAGGCCCAGTCGAGGGCGTTCTTGAGCTGACCGGGAAGCGAGGAGTTGTACTCCGGTGTCGCGATCAGGAGCGCGTCGGCCTCGGCGATCGCCTGGCGCAGCCGCCGCACCGGCTCCGGCGCCGGGTGGACGTCGTCGTCCTCGTCATAGGGCGGCACGTCCTTCAGCCCGTCGAATAGCTCCAGCTCGGCGGCGGCGGCACCAGCTGTGCCGCCACCCGCAGGAGCCGGGTGTTGTGCGAGGCGCCGCCGAAGGCTTCCGGAGATCGCGAGCACCCGCATCCGTCACGCCGCCTGCGCGAGCTCCAGGTGGACGGTGAGCGTGACCTGTCGTCGACCGCCACGCCGCCGGTTGGCATCGGGGCGTTCCAGTTGAGGCCGAAGTCCGTCCGATCGACCTTGGTCTCGAGCTCGATTCCGATTCGCTCGCCGCCCGCCGGGTGCTCGGCCGGCCCGACGATCGTGCCGCGGGCCTCGACGTCCTTGGTGACGCCCTTGATCGTCAGACTGCCCGGCACCACCAACTCGCCATCGTCGGCGCGAACGGCCGATGAGGTGAAGGTGATCTCCGGGGTGCGCTCGGCGTCGAAGAAGTCGGGCGAGAGCAGATGCCCGTTCAGGTTCTCGTCGCGGACGTCCACGCTCTCCACTCGGACGGAGCCATACAGCCTCGGCTCGCCGTCCTCGTTTGCGAGCGTCACGTCGAAATCGGTGAAGCTGCCGCGGAACGTGGCCACGACCATGTGCTTGACCGCAAACCCGACGCTCGAATGGACGGGATCCGACTTCCAGACCCCCGTCGGAATCGCCGTTTGCTCGGTTACCGTCGCCATTGAACTACCTCCTGTGAATCGGTTAAACTTGACTCATCAAACAAAACTCTAGCAGAGAAACTTGCGTATGCAACAGTTGAATGAGAAAGCATCTCCGGCTGTGGACGTATTGGGAGGCCTGATCGGCGCCCACTCGGCACTCGTCCGGGAGCTCAGCGAGCAGCTGGTGGAGGGGCACGGGCTGACCATGGGCGAATGCGAGGTCCTCCTGCTTCTGTCCCGCTCGCCCGAGCATTCGATGCGCCGCATCGACCTGTCGCGAGAGGTGCGGCTCTCGCCATCCGGCGTCACCCGGATGCTCGATCGCATGGAGGCAGCCGGCCTGGTCGGGAAGGGCGCCTGCAAGCAGGACGCGAGGGTGAGCTATGCCGTCCTCACCGAGTCCGGCATGGCCAAGCTCCAGGAGGCCTGGCCGGACCATGTCGCCGCGATCGAGCGCCTCTTGGGCGAGCAGTTCGACGACCGCGAGCTGGCTCAGCTCACGGATCTCCTCGAACGGGTCGCCGACCCCACCGAGTGCGCGCCGGGCTGAGGCCTCAGCCGGCGCGCGGCGCGAGCACGAGCTGTGTGACGACCAGGTTGGCGACCAGCCGATCGCCGCAATGGACGCGCACCTCGACCACGTGCGTCGAGCGACCGGCGTGCAGATGCTCAGCCGTGGCGATCAGCTCATCCCCGGGCCGCCCGCCCGCGAACACGTTCAGCTTCATCTCGGCGGTGGTGAAGTCGTGGTCGGGCGGTAGGTGACGAAACGTCTGCCAGGCCGCGACGGAGTCGGCCAGGGCGACCCAGGCCCCGCCGTGGACCAGCCCGCCCGGGTGAAGGTGGCGCTGGTCGACCACGATCCGGCCCCGGGTGCGTTGCTCTCCGATCTCGATCGGCTCGACCCCCATGTCCGAGGGGAAGCTGCGTGCGATCCGTTCCCGGATGGACTCCGGTGTGAGCTCGGGACTGGCGTCGGCCATGGCGGCGCAGTATTCCAGGCGAGTCTCTCTCCGAAACCCGAGTTGCGCTGGATAGAGCAGCGCAACTCGGCTCGTGCACGGATCAGCCCCTGAAAGTGGAGCGGCCCGCGTCGCCGAACGGCTCGTCGCGGTCGCGCACGGCCTCCTGCCACCCCGCCTCCGCGGCGCGCCGGGCGAACGCGTGCCCTTCTGGCGTATGGCGGGCGATCCCGTCGAAGAAGGTGCCGAGGATCTGGGTCGAGTGCAGGCCCTGCGCGTAGAGCGCCTGGTTGATCAGCAGCTTGTGCATCACGAGCTGATTCGTCGGCACGCTCGCCACCCGGCTCAGCAGGGACTCGAAGCGCTGCGTCGAGGTCGCTCGGCGGCGCCGCCTCCGTGGCCAGCCCCCACTCCACGGCCTCGCGGCCCGAGATCGAGTCCCCCGTCAGGAGCAGGCGCTTTGCCCTCGAGGGGCCGATCCGCCACGCCCAGAGCGCCGTGGTCGGGACCCCCCACACCCGTGCCGGTGGGTAGCCGATCTTCGCCTCGTCCTCGGCCACCACCAGGTCGGAGCAGAGAGCCATGTCGGTGCCGCCGGCGACGCAGAACCCGTGCACCTTGCAGACGACCGGCTTCTCGGAGTCAAAGAGGCTCATGAAGCCGCGGGCGTTTCGCCACATCATCTGGAAGTCGACCACCGGGTCCCAGACGCGGCTGGGGTCGTGGTTCGCCGCCTGGACCGCGGGGTCGAGCGGGGAGCCCGCCGGCGCGTCGCCGGCGCCGATTCCCTCGCCCTCGGCGGAGGCGACGAGGTCGTAGCCGCCGCAGAACCCTCGCCCGTTCCCGGCCAGGGCGATCACCCGCACGTCGGGGTCGAGGTTCGCCCGCTCGACGCAGGCGCCGAGCTCGCGGGGCATCTCGAGCGTGATCCCGTTGCCGCGCTCGGGCCGGTCGAGGGTGATGCGTGCGACTCGCCCCTCGACCCGGTAGTTGATCGTCGTCAGCGTCTCCATCGGACACCTCCTGGCTCGGATACGGCACGATCCTTCCATCCGTGGCGACTAGAGGTAGCCATACGACGGTCGAGGCGGCGGGGCTGGCGCTCGTGCTGGGGCTGATCTCGGTGTGTGCGCTGGTGAGCGCGGCCCACGCAGGTCCTTCGACTGAGCCCCACAGGGTCAAGCCCGGGAAGCGCCCGGCTCAGGTCGACGCGCGCGACCTGCCGGTCCATGGGGGAAAGCCAAAGCCCGAGGGCCTCGGCTACGCACCGGTGCGCAATCGCTGCCTGCGCAGGGCACAACCCGGCACGGTCTCCCTGCGCCGCTACATCGACCACTGGTTCCGTGGCCACTCGCTGGGCATCTACAACTGCCGCAATGTTGCGGGGACCAATCACCTGTCGACCCACGCCGAGGGCCGAGCCCTCGACTGGGCCCTGAACGCCGCCGTCCGCAAGCAGCGCCGCGAGGCCCGCAGGATCATCCGTTACTTCCTCAGGGACGACTCGTTTGGAAAGCCGCGGGCGATGGCACGCCGCTGGGGAATCGAAGTGATCATCTACAACGGGCACCTCTGGAGCGTCACCCACGATCGCAAGGGATGGCGCCCCTGCCGATCCTCCTGCAGCGGCCACACCGACCACCTCCACATCGAGCAGAATTGGCGTGGCGCCAAGCGCAAGCTCAGCGCATGGAGCGGCTGGACCTACATGGTCCCGGCCAACGAGAGGCCCGGGGGCCGCCGCCTTCCTCGAGCGCGCGGCCTCACTGAAGCTGGGTGAAGGCGCACTCCTCGGGCGCCTTGTCCTCGCGCCAGCGCAGGACCTTGGTGCCGTGGCGGATGCGGCCGTCGCTGACGTGGTCGAAGGTCACCTCCACGACCAGCTCGGGGCGAAGCTCGATCCATTCCAGGTCGCGGCCGGAATCCCACCGGCTGGGGTCGCCCGAGCCTCGCTCGCCCGTCTCGTATGGAGCCAGCTTGGCGACCAGCTCGCGCTTCTCCTTCGCCTTGAAGCCCGAGGTGTGCCCGACGACCCGCAGCTCGCCGTCGTCATAGAGGCCCAGGATCAGGGAACCGACCGTTCCCTCCTCCTTTTGCGACGCCAGCCCACGACCACGCAGTCGGCGGTCCGGACACGCTTCACCTTGACCATCCCCTTGCGCTCGCCGGGGCGGTACGGCGCATCGAGCTGCTTGGCGATCACGCCCCTCTCCTCCCTGCAGCCACCCCGCGGTCTTGGCGAGCCTGCGCTCGAGCGGCGTCAGCTCGATCGAGCCGGCGGCGGCCTTCCTGCGCCCGCCGAGGCCCGCCACGAGTGACTCGAGGCGCTCGCGGCGCTCGGAGAACGCGTGGTTGAGGAGCTTCTCCTTCCCCTCGACGAGAAGGTCGAAGGCCCGCAGCAGGGACGGGGTCTCGGCGGCCAGCATCCGCACCTGCGACTCCGCCGGGTGGAGCCGGTTCTGGAGCGCGTCGAACTGCTCGTGGCCGTCGGCCCCCAGGATCAGGAGCTCGCCGTCGAGCACGTAGCGTCCACGCGGAAATTCGAGCTCGGGAAAGTAGCGGCGGAGCGGCTTCGCCCCCCGGGATTGCAGGTACACGTCGTCGCCGTCGACGAACGCGATGAACGCGAAAGCCGTCGAACTTCGGCTCGTATACCCAATCCTCTCCCTCCGGCAGCTCCTTTCGCGACAGCGCGAGCTGCGGCTTTACGGGCGGCTTCAGGGGCAGGGCCACGCCAGCGATCGTAGCCGGGGTCGGCAGCCCGGGATCGTCGGTGCGCCCACCCCTGCGGGTAGCCTCGGGGGGTATCGGCTTGATGCGCCTGCCCTTCCCGACAACGCTCAGGGTGCGCGCATACGAGGCGCGCAGAAGGATCGGGTCCCCCTGGCCGCTCGTCAACGCGTCCCCGATCGGGAGCACCTCGTATTCGGGGTGGTCGACGAACACCGGCACGTAGCTGACCTTCCTCACCCGCACCTCCCCGGCCACGGGCGACACAGTGGAGCAGCACCACCATCCCGTCCTGGCTCGAGAGCGGGCAAGCCGGCATCCGGGCTCTGGTTCGAGATCAGGTTTCCCTCGCTGAAGACCACGAACTTGTCGTCGATGTGCTGGATCGGTTGCACGGCGTGCGGCCCCTGGCCGACGATCGCGGTGATCAGCGGCGAGGCGATCAGCGTCCTGGCCAGGTCGAGCTGGCCGGAGCTCGGCTGCGGCTGGTACTCGGGGACGATCCCGCCGCCCCAGTGGAGGTTGACGATCACCGCCTCGGCGCCGAGCTTGCGCGCGCGCTTCGCGCTCGGCCAGCACCCGGGTAGCGCTCGCGGTGTTGACCGACCAAGGGTGCGGCGCGGGGATCCCGTTGGTATCGGTCGTGTAGGCGAGGAACGCGAGCTTGACGCCATCGACCCCGAGGATCAGCGGCCTGCGCTGGGCCGCCGCGGACGAAAACGATCCCGTGTGCCTGACGTGAGCGCGGTCGAGCGCCTTCAGGGTTTCGTCGATCCCGGTCTGGCCCTGATCGAGGGAGTGGTTCGAAGCGGTGTCGCACAGGTCCCATCCGGTCGCCGCGATCCCCTCCGCGAGCGCGGGCGGCGTGTTGAAGATCGGGTAGCTCGCCGGCGGCGCGGGGGTCATCGGCGTCTCCACGTGACAGATGCCGAGGTCGGCCCGCGCCACAAGGGCTTGAGCTGTCGAGCTCCGCCCCGAAGTCGTACCCGCTGCCCCCGCCAGCGCCAGCGCCCGCTCCCAGACCGGCGCGTGGATCAGCAGATCGCCGCTGACCGAGATCGTGAACCGGGCGGGCCTCGGCTGGCGCGGGGCGGGACCGCGTCCCGCGGACGCTGGGCGTGGGGTAGCGTCCCGCGTCGTAACCGGGCCAGCGTCCCCGCAAGCGCCGACCGCAAGGCTCGGCCGCGACTGCCAGCAGCGCGAGCGCCGCAAGGCGCGCGCCCCCGCCGGCCCGTCCACGCCTTCGTGGATCGGGTCGTGGACTTGCCCCGGCACCGCGCATCGCCCAGGATTGTGGCCCAGCGGGCGGCCGCTCACCGCCCGGGGCAGGTTGGAGCATTGGGAGTAGGCTCGGCCGTGATGGAGGCCGCGACGGAGGCCAGGGTCGACCGGGCGCGTACGGAGCAGCCCTGCTCCTCGTTCGCAAAGTCGTTGTTCCTGGGCGAGATCCATGGGGAGCCTCGTGTTTCCGTGGCCCCAGTCCGGACCCCGCCGAGCAGGACCGGGTCCGGGCGCTGATCGCCTCGCCCAGGAGCTCGGCTCCCGGCTCGACCCCCGCAAGATCGAGGAGGACGGCTGGATCGGCGACGACGTCGTCCGCGAGCTCGGCGAGCGGGGCCTGATGGGCCTCTACGTGCCGGAGCAGTACGGGGGCCAGGGCCTTTCCCAGACCGGCTACGCGCGGGTGTTCGAGACCTTCGCCCAGATCGACGCCGCGGTGTCGGTCGTGCTGGGCGTTCATCAGTCGATCGGGATGAAGGGCATCCACATGTTCGGGACCGACCACAGAAGGAGCGCTTCCTGCCCGATCTCGCCGCCGGCCGAAAGCTTGCGGGCTTCGCGCTGACCGAGCCGAACGCCGGCTCGGACGCCTACAACATCGAATCCGGGCCGTGCGGCAGACCGACGGCTCGCTGGCTGCTGAACGGCGAGAAGCGCTTCATCGGCAACGGCGGCAGGGCTCGGTGTTCCCCGTTCGCCCGCACCGAGTCGACGGACGGGACCGCCACATCGCGTTGATCGTCGAGCGGGAGATGAAGGGGTTCGAGGTCGGGGGAGCGGTTCGACACCATGGGCCTGCGCGGGAACGATCTGCGCCGGGCTCCACTTCAAGGACATACGGGTGCCGCCCGAGAACGTGCTCGGAGAGCCGGGCGAGGGGTTCCAGCATCGCGATGGAGGTCCTCAAGATGGGCCGAATCGGGCTCGGGACCGGGTCGGTGGGCGCCGCCAAGCTGCTGCTCGACAAGGCGATCGACCACGTCAAGGAGCGTCGGCAGTTCGGCCATCCACTCGCCGACTTCGAGCTGGTCCAGGACAAGATCGGCTGGATGGTCACCGACCTGTTCGGCCTCGAGTCGATGTGTTACCTGACCTGCGGCCTGGTCGACCACGGCGTGACCGGACTATTCGCTCGAGTCGGCGACCTGCAAGGTGGCCGGGAACCGAGTTCCTCTGGTACGCGGCGAACCGCACGCTGCAGCTTCGGGGCGGCGAGGGCTATCTGCGCACCGAGCCGTTCGAGAAGGTGCTTCGTGACATCCGGATCTTCCCGATCTTCGAGGGCGCGAACGACGTCCTGCGCGCCTTCGTCGCGCTGTCCGGCCTGAAGCCACTCGGGAGAGCAACTCTCCGGACTCGGAGAGGTC
>CAVWWY010000003.1:0-33083 GCA_963758865.1 uncultured bacterium
TGTTTAGGCGATGGGGACCGACGACGCCGCGACGCGCGAACGACCCTCCTTCAGCAACGCCTTCGGGTTCGGCGCCCTGAGCTTCGCGGTCAGCGGGGTGCTCGCGCTCGGGTCGAGCGTGCTCACCGCCCGGATCTACGGGATCAACGTGATCGGCGAGTTCGCGCTCGCCTACGCACCCGGGCGCGGTCTGGTTCCTGTCGAGCGTTAGTGAGCAACCGGCGCTGATCCGGCTCCTCGGCGCCGCTCGAGCCTCGAAGCGCGCAGGTGACCGGCTCTTT
Organism: uncultured bacterium; assembly: GCA_963758865.1. GTDB lineage: Bacteria > Actinomycetota > Thermoleophilia > Solirubrobacterales > 70-9 > AC-56. The sequence continues at coordinate 282 of CAVWWY010000003.1, forward strand.
CTCCCCGGTCTCATGTTCTCCACCGTCCTCACGCTCCTCGTCTGCGCGATCGCGACGGTTGGGACCTACTTCGTCTTCCAGGCCGATCGACCATCCGGACCTCTTCCTCCCAGCCGTCGTCAGCCTCGCCGGCTACCTGGTGTTCACCAACCCGTGCTGGAACATCGACGGGGTCCTGTGCGCCTTTCGGGCCGGCCGCGACCTGTTCTGGATCCGAACACACCAGATGGCCGCCTACCTGGCGATGGCGGTCGGGTTGAGCTTCGTCCTGCCCACGGTCTGGGGCTTGATCCTCGCCATGGTCGGCTCGTGGGTCACCTCGCTGGCGCATCGCCTCCTGGTGGCCCCCAAGTGGATGCGTTGGTCGGTGCCCGTCGCGGAGATCCGCACCGGCTTTCGCTCGCTTCCCGAGATCCTGCGGTTCGGCCCAAGGTCACGCCCGGCTCCCTGGCCACCGGGGTCAGCGAGCAGGTCGGCACCTGGGTCCTGGGCGTGGTGGGGTCGATCTCCGCGGTGGGCGCCTGGAACCGGGCGTGGGCGCTGAGCCAGCGCTTCGTCGAGCTCAACTACCGGGTCGCTGAGATGGTCTTCCCGACCCTTGTGGAGCGTCACGTCGGCGAGGACAGGCTCGGCTTCGATCGTGCGCTCATGGACTCGCTTCGCTACGTCGCCGTCGGGATGCTGCTGCCCGCGGCAGCCGGAGGTGGCGCCGCGGCGGGAATCATGGGGCTCTTCGGGCCGGGGTTCGCGCAAGCGTCCACGGCGCTCGCCGTCGTCCTGGTGGTGCCGGCGATCGCGACCATCTCGACCATCCAGGTTGACGCGCTGCTCGCGGTGGGAAGGCCGGTCGCGACCACCGTGCTCTCGGTCGCACGCCTCGCTGCGACGGTCCCGCTGACGATCGGCCTGACGCTCGCGATGGGCCTGACGGGCGCCGCGCTGGGCATCACGCTCGGCGCCTGCGTCCAGCTCGCCATCCAGCTCGGGGTGCTGCGTGCGCACCTCTCCCAGCCGATGCGGCAGCTCTGGCCCCTACGCCAGCTGGTCGCGCTGATCGTCGCCTACGTAGGCGGCTTCGCCGTCGCCCGTATCCTCGACTCTGCGCTGCCCGGATTGACCGGCCTCGTTGGGGGCCTCGCCGGTGGCGCGCTCGCCTACGCCGTGGCCTTCATGTTGATCGGTGGAATGCTCCCGCGCGACCGAGCGCGGGCCTCGGCCGTCGTCGGCGCCGTCGCGCCTGGCTCGAAGTGGGCGACTCGCCTGGCCCCGCGACCCCAGCCGTCGACCTGATGGGACCGAGAGTGGAACAGAGCTCGGAGACGCTGCTGCCAGTGACCGTGGTGGTACCCGCCTACAACCGGGCGCACCTGCTGGAGCGGGCCCTGGAGAGCGTCGCCTCCCAGGTGCCGCGCAAGCCGGAGCAGGTGATCGTGGTGGACGATGCATCCACCGACGAGACACCGCAGGTGGCCGAGGCCTTCGGGGTCCAGCTGATCAGGCACGGGCACAACATCGGCGGCAACGCGGCCGCCCGTGACACGGGCCTCAGGGCTGCGCGCCACCAATGGGTCGCGCTCCTCGACGACGACGACGAATGGCTTCCGCATCACCTCGAGACGCTCTGGTCGCTGACGCCGGACAGCGTGCTGGTGGCGTGCTCTTGCGTGGAGCGCGTTCCAGGCTCGACCGAGCACGGATTCCATGGGCCGCTCACGGACCGGCCGATGGTGCTCGAGACACCGGTTCCACTCCTGCATCCGGAGAACCTGATCCCGGCCAGCGCCGCGATGGTCCACCGGGACACCGCGCTCGCGGTGGGGGGATTTCGCGGAACCCTCAGGAAGCCCCCGCGGTCCAGCAACGGCAGCGTGCCGCGCACGCTCTCGATCCTGGGCTGCGAGGACCTGGACATGTGGTGTCGCCTTCTCAGCCGCGGGCGGGGCACCCTCTCTCCGCGGGTCGGAGTCCTCTACCACACCCATCCGGGGCAGATCTCCGGCGACTGGGAGGCGATGCACGTCGCACACCTGAACGTCGCCCGCTCCTTCGCCGGCGAGAGCTGGTGGTCGCATGGCCTGGTCGAGCGCCGAGCCGGCGTGACGGCCTGGGATCGCTATCGGGATCAGCGCCGCGCCGGCGCTCGCCACGCCGGTCGCCAGTTCGCTGGCGAGGTGCTCGGCCACCCGCTCCGCGTCCTCGGGGTGCTGGAGGTCCTACGTCACCGGGCCGCAGTGCGACGCCGAACCAGCCGCCTCGCGGTGAGCGGCGAGCCCTCGATCGCGGTCCTCCCCGGCATCGATCCGGCCGCGGTCCCAGAGCAGGACCGCTACGAGATCGACCTCAGCACCACGGGCGACCTCCGGGCATTCGCCCGTCTCGCCCGGCGGCCCAGCGCCTCGGCGTTGGTCGGCTCGCGGATTCAGGCCGCCCTGGTTAGGCTGGCGGGCGTGAGACCGATTCGCGCCCTCGGCGAAGCTTCCCGTGGCAAGGCCTGAGTCGGCATATGGACGATAGGCCAGGGGGCACGCTGCCGATCTCGGTCGTGATCCCCGCCTATAACCGGGCGCGGTTGCTCAAGCGCGCTCTTCGCAGCGTCGCCGCCCAGTGCCCTCGCCGCCCGGCGCAGGTGATCGTGGTCGACGACGCCTCGACCGACGACACCCCCCAGGTCGCCACGGCCTTCGGCGCAGAGCTGATTCGCCACGGACGCAATCTCGGCGCAACGGCCGCATACGAGACCGGCCTGAGGGCAGCTCGCCATCAGTGGGTGGCGCTCCTGGACGACGACGACGAGTGGCTCCCGCATCATCTGGACAACCCACCCTCTGGACCTTGGCTCCCGGAAACGTGCTTGTGGCCAGCTCATGCGTCGAGGGCGTCCAAATCGCGATGGACGCGGCTTCCACGGGCCACTGACCGAGGACCGATGGTCCTCCGGTCGCCGCCGCCCTACTTCACCCCGAGAACCTGATCCCTTCGAGCGCCGCGATGTTCAGTCGCGACATCGCCCTGGCCGTCGGCGGCTTCCGCGGGGCCTCTGCGAGGACCTCGACCTGTGGTGTCGGGTCCTCATCCGGGCGCGGGACGCTGTCCCCGCGCGTCGGAATGCTCTACCACACCCACCCTGGGCAGATCTCCGGGGACTGGGAGGCGATGCACGCCGCCCACCTGAACGTCGCCCGTTCCTTCGCAGGGGAGAAGTGGTGGTCCCCCGGCCTCGTCGAGCGCCGAGCGGGAGTCAGGGCCTGGGATCGGTATCGCGAGCGGCGACGCACCGGCGCCGCCGCGCGGGTCGCAAGTTCGTGCGCGAGTCGCGGCACACCCGCTGCGCGTGCTCGGCGTGGTGGAGGTATTGCGCCACCGCGCGGCACTTCGCCGTCGACCAGCCGGCTGGCTCTGAGCGGAGAGCCGTCCGTTGCCGTCCTCTCCGGAGTCGATCCGGCCACGGTCCCCGAACAGGACCGCTACGAGGTCGACCTGAGCACCACCGGCAGCCTGCGGGCGATCACGCGGCTCGCTCGGCGCCCAAGCGCCGCCGCGATGGTCAGCTCGCGACCTCAGGCCGCCCTCGTCCGGCTGGCGGGCACGCGGCCCGTCCGGGTGGGGTTGTCCGCGGCCGAGCCGGAGTCGGAGCTCGATGGCGCCCGGCCCGCGGAGGGCTAGGCGAGGCCTCCGGGATCGAACCGCCTAGCGCTTGCGGCAGGGACGCGACTGGTCCCTGCAGACGCTCAGCTTCAGCACCTGGAGCTTCTCCCAGGGGAACCTGGTCAGGAACTTGTTGGGCCACTGGCCACCGAACACGCCACCCGGACCGTAATAGGGGTCTTTCTTGGCGCGAACAGGGTCCTGGGCGAAGAAGCCGATCGCGGAGCCGGTCTGATCGCGGACGATCATCCCGCGCCGCTTGACGGCCCTGGCCATCATCAAGACGATCCGCGGGAGGTGCATCTTGACCAGGTTCAGGTCGGGCGGCAGGCGAAGGCGGGCGCCCTCCGGGATCGAGCCGGCCGGGCCGTGTCCATCCGTACGCTGGGCGGGCCACGAGTAATAGCCGGCTGCCGGGGCGGGCAGATCGACCGCCAGCGCGTGCCGGATCCAGGGAGAGCGCAGGTCCCTGACGAGCATCGTTCCCGCAATCACGGGGAGGCTCGTCGCCGTGGCGCCCCAGTTGGGGGCCGAGAGACCGGGCCACGAGTTATTGCTGTAGTAGCCGGGGCTATGCGAAACGCGCTTCATCGCCCCGCCCCAGCTGGCGTGCCACCTGCCGTTCTCCTTGCGCGCCTGCCAGAACTCCCACAGCTTGTCGGTTGAGGGCTGCCAGACCGTCATGTGCCCGTCGCTGCCAGCCGCGGGGCGCGCCTTCGGCGGAATCGGAACCTTGTTGTAAGCCTTCTGCAGGCCCACGCGCCACGACGCGTTGGGGTCGTCGAGCGCCACTCGAACGGTCGGCAGGTTTCGCCTCGCGATGTAGAGCGGGGTGCTGTAGCTGTCCGTTTGGATCCAGGGCCCCACCCCGGCGGCCTGCTCCCTCCTCACCTCTTGGAGCAGTCCGTCGATCATCTGCGGCGACCTCGGGTCGATCCGGGCGGTCGGGGCGAGCGGATGGTTCCAGACGCTCTTCGGCGAAAAGAGTCGAAACAGCTTGTGGCCGGAGGAGGGCGGCGCCGCGCTTGCGAGGCCGGCGGGCAATGTGAGCATGGCCACGCAAACCGCGATCAGAGCCAAGCCCGGCCGGCGGCAGGCGAAACGGCTGTTGTTGTGCCTGGAAAGGAGCATCTGGAGCAACCTCGACGCGGGGGACAGCGGACCTTTTGAAGACGAGTCCGAGCGCGTCCTCACAATCCTTCTATCAGAGGCAGCGGTCACCGTCGCCGCCTACGATGCCCGCCAGTAGCACTATTTTCATGCTTCGGTGACCTCGGCCGCCGGCCCTGCGGCCACCTAGGAGAGCGCGATCTCGGCTTCGGCGCCGATGCTCAAGGACACCCCACGCGGCACGCGAAACGTTCGCCGCAGCTCCGCTCCCTCGCCGATCACGCTCTCCTCGACACGCAAACCGAAGTGCTCGATCGTCGCGCGCGGCAGGATGATGGCGTTCTCGACCTCGGAATTCTCGATGATCGCCTGCTCGCCGACGGAGGTATAGGGGCCGACATAGGAGTTGACGATCCGGGCCCCGGGCCCGATCACGGACGGCCCGCGGACGCGACTGGACTCGATCACCGCCGAGTCGTCGATCAGCACCCGCCCCTCCACCTCGGCATTGTGGCCGTTGGTGGCGCAAACGGAGTCGGCGAGCCGGTCAAGCAGGATTCGGTTGGCCGTCAAAAGGTCCTCGGGCCTGCCGGTGTTCCTCCACCACCCATCCAGACGGTGGCTCTCGACCTTGCCTCCCGCGGCGACGAGCCACGAGATCGCGGCCTCCAGATCGCACGGTCCCGAGCCCCACCCGGCGACCGCAGCCACGGCGTCGTAGATCCTCGGGCCGAGGATGCAGGTGCCCACGCCCACCAGGTCCGAGCTTCCGGCTGGAGCGCGGGCGCTGGTCCCCATCAGGGCCAGGGCGTCGAGGTTCCCCTCGACGAACCGCTCCAGGAAGGGCTGGAGGGACTGGGTGACGAGGGATACGCCGTCGAACACCAACAGCGGGCTGTCGCCGACAAGCGGCTCGGCCAGGCCGATGGCGTGGGCGGTCCCGAGAGCCCGATCGGCCTCGAGGTAGGCGACCTCGAGATCCCACTCGCTCCCGTCCCCGATCGCCTCACGAAGCTCCTCGACCTCGGGCACGCCGGCGGCGATGACCACCTCCTCGATCTGCGCGTTGCGGATCGTCTCCAGGGCATAGAAGAGAAGCGGCGTGTTGGCGAGCGGGAAGAGCTGGGGAGCGCGCCCATGCAGCTCCCCCCGGATCGGCCCGTAGGCGTCCTCGCTCAGGATCAGGCCCTTGAAGTTGTCCATCCCTCATCAAACGGACGTAAACCCTGAGGCTTTCTCGACCTGTACGAAATCCACCCCGCGAAAAAGGGGCGGTTCGCGCCGCCGGCGAGGGTTCTACGCGGCCTCAGCGGCCGAAACGACGCCCTCGGGCATGAAACCGGCGCTGGTGGCCCGCAGGGTCTCGACCATCGCATCGGTGGCGGCGGACCGCGCCCCCGCGGCGCGGGTTGCCGCCCACACCCGTCGCTTCGGGGCGTTCGGCTTGGTCGGGCGAACGACGAGGTCCGAGCGCAGGGTGGGCAGGGCAAGGTCCGGCAGCAGCGCGAACCCGAGCCCCGCGGCAACGTAGGCCTGCTGGACCTCGTACTCGTCGCTCTCGAAGGCGATCAGCGGATCGAAGCCGGCACCCCGCAGGGCCTGCTTGACCACGTCACCACATGAGCTCGGGCACACGCCGCACATCCAGGGCTCCTCCGCCAGGTCCGCGAGCTCCACCACCTCGGCCTCGGCGAGCGGATGGCCCCGTGGGAGCGTCACGTACATCGACTCCGTCAACAGCAGTGTCCGCTCGACGTCGCGCCACTCTCGGCCGGGGGGAAGCAGCGGGTAGTCGAAGACGATCGCGAGGTCCACCTCCGCCGCGCGCAGCCGGGGAAGGGAGTCCTGGGGCTCGGCTTCGGTGACCGTCAGCCGCACGCCTGGATGGCTCCGGCTGAAGGTCGCCAGCGCATTTGTGAGCAGGCTGGCGCTGGCGCTGGGAAAGCTCGCGATCCGAAGCTCGCCACCCTCCATCCCGGCGATCGCCTTGAGCTCGTGCTCGGCCTGCTCGAGGCGGGCCACGGCTGCCTCGGCGTGGCAGACGAGCGCCCGGCCGGCGTCGTTCAGCTTCGGCCCGTTGCGAGTGCGATCGAGGAGCGGCATCCCGACCTCGCGCTCCAGCGTCGCCACCTGCTGGCTGACCGCCGACTGGGACAGATGCAGGTTCTCCGCGGCGGCCGAGAACGAGCCCCGGCGGGCGACCTCCGTCAGCACCCGCAGGCGCCTCAAATCGAGCATAAGGCGAGCTTATCAAGTCAAGAAGAACTTCCTGTTGCGCTTATTCAGCCGGGGTGCGAACCTGGCTGACATCACGAACCAACCACCCGGAAGTGTTCTGGAGTCGGGGTGGACGAAGGCGAAACGGAGGTGATCGATGATGAGCGACCCGGAGCATCACGAGGCCCAGATCCACACCGAGGGCGTCACGCTCCGACAGCTCGCGGGCGACGAGCCGGCGGCCCGGCGACTCGCCCAGCTCGACTCGCATCCGCCGCTGCGGGGCACGCTGCTCGGGGCCGAGATCGACGGACGGCTCTTGGCCGCGATCTCGCTGACCACGGGCGAGTCGGTCGCCGACCCGTACAGCCGCACCTCCGAGCTCCGTGCCCTGCTGGAGCTTCGAGCCGCGCAGCTTCGCCGCCGCGACGGCCATCGGCCACGGCGGCGAGGGTTCCCCCTTCGCTCCAGGGCGAGGGCCACGCTCCCGGGCTCGCCTCCCGGCGCCCCCGGCTGGCTGATCGCGCACCGGCCGCGAGGCTTCTAGGCCGGGGCTGCTCCGCGCCGGCTGGACCGGTGCGGGCTGGGCGCGCTCAGTGCTGCTCCAGGGGGGCCAAGGTCAGCCCCGCATCGTTGAGCTGCTCCCAGTAGTGCTCGGCCGTCTCCTTCGGCCCCCTCCACACGATCGCCTGCCCGGAGCCGTGTATGCGATCGGCCAGGCGGTAGCCGTCGTCGACGCTGACCCCGGGGATCACCCGAGCGAGGGTGTTCGCCACGTGGTCGAACGTGTTGTGATCGTCGTTCAGCACGATCACCAGCCAGTTGCCTCCGACGCCCGAGTCCGGGCCCCCGACGCGGGGGCGCTCGAGCGTCTCCGTTGCCATTACCCCAGCCTAGGGGTTCGTGCTCGCTAGGGCGTCGGGACCTGAAGCTTGAGGTCGTCCATCGTCGCCGAGACGGTCCTGCCCGAGCGCTTGCCGTGTCCGACGGCGATCTCCAGCTTGCGGCCGCCCACCTGGGCCGCGTTGGAGTCGTCCGCCTTCGCGACCTTCGTCCCGTTCACCCGAGCGGTCACCTTGGAGCCGACGGCCTTCAGCTCGAGGACGTTCGGCTTGTTGAACCCCTTGATCGCCGAGCTCCTACCGGTCACCGGGAAGTCACCCCCGCCGCCGGACGGGGAGCGCACCAGCCGGAACCTGTGCTTGACCGGGAACACCCGGAGCTCGTAGCCGGACTGCTTGCCCGAGCGCACCGCGATCGCCACGTAGGCGTCCTTTCGAAGTCCCTTGGGCGTGTCCCTGAGGAACTTCGTCTTCGCCCTCAACGTGTGGTCGGGGCCATCGGTGTCGCCCTCGGCAGGCGGCCGGTAGCCGCACACCTCGGGTCCCTTGGTCACGTCGATCCGCAGCTTGCCCGCTCGCTTGCGGAATCCCCGCTTGCAGCGCTTTCCCTCGGCGTGGCGGAGCTCCTTCGCGTCTGCCTTGCGGGCGAAGCTGTTCTTGTACACGGTGACGGCGGCGAGGGCCGTGGCGGCGATCAGCCCGGTCGCGATCAGCGCGATCGACAGCACGGCAATGCTTCTGGTGAGGTGCTTTAGCACCGAAAGCAGCATGTCAGGCCTGGGTAGGTCCCATTCGAGGTTCGTGCAGGGTAGCCAAGTGGTCCCGGAGAACGTGTGCCAGTCGCGTCTCGACCGTAGAATTCAGCCCATGAGCCAGCACCGGCTCCCGGAGCCCGACAAGCCGTGGGTGATGCGGACCTACGCCGGGCACTCCGATGCCCGCCGCTCGAACGAGCTCTACCGGCGGAACCTGGCCAAGGGTCAGACGGGGCTGTCCGTCGCCTTCGACCTGCCGACGCAGACGGGATACGACTCGGACCATCCCCTGGCGCGGGGCGAGGTGGGAAAGGTCGGGCGTCTCGATCGCGCACAAGGGGGACATGCACGCGCTGCTCGACGGGATCCCGCTGGACGAGATGAACACCTCGATGACGATCAACGCGACCGCGGCCTGGCTACTCGCCCTCTACGCGACGGTGGCCGAGGAGAACGGGATCGAGCGTTCGATGCTCAAGGGCACCACCCAGAACGACATCATCAAGGAGTACCTGTCGCGGGGCACCTACGCCTTCCCGCCGGAGCCATCGATGCGGTTGATCGCCGACACGGTCGCCTTCACGGTCAACGAGGTGCCGAGCTGGAACCCGATCAACGTGTGCAGCTACCACCTCCAGGAGGCCGGCGCCACGCCGGTCCAGGAGATCGCCTACGCGCTCTCGACCGCGGTCGCGGTTCTCGACGAGGTGAAGCGTCGCGGGCAGGTGACCGAGGACGACTTCCCCCGCGTCTTCGGGCGGATCTCGTTCTTCGTCAACGCCGGCGTGCGCTTCATCGAAGAGCACGCGAAGCTCCGAGCGATGGCGCGCCTGTGGGCGGAGCTCGGGCGCGAGCGCTACCGGGTCGCCGAGCCCAAGTACCTGCGGCTTCGATACGGCGTGCAGGTCAACTCGCTGGGGCTCACCGAGTCCCAGCCGGAGAACAACGTGCCGAGGATCGTGCTCGAGGCGCTGGCGGTCACCATGGGGCGCGACACGCGCGCCCGCGCGATCCAGCTTCCAGCGTGGAACGAGGCCCTGGGCCTGCCGCGGCCGTGGGACCAGCAATGGAGCCTTCGCATCCAGCAGATCCTCGCCAACGAGACCGACCTTCTCTCATACCCCGACATCTTCGAGGGCTCGAAGGTGATGGAGGGGCTCGTCGACGAGCTGGCCGAGGACGCCCGCGCGGAGATGTCAACCGTCGAGCAGCATGGCGGCGCCGTCGAGGCGGTTCCCTACATGAAGGCCCGCCTGGTCGAGTCGCACCGCGAGCGGGTGGCGAGGATCGAGCGTGGCGAGATCAAGGTAATCGGCCAGAACTGCTTCACCGAAACCGAGGACTCGCCCCTGACTGCCGGTGCGGATGGCGGAATCCTGACGCCGGACCCGGAGATCGAACGGGAGCGGCGAGAGGCGCTGGAGCGCTGGAGGTCCGAACGCGACTCCGCGGCTGTGGAGCGGGCGCTGGGCCGCCTCGCGGAGGCGGCACGCGATCCCTCCGTGAACGTCCTGCCCGCGACGATCGAGGCCGCGAAGGCGGGGGCCACCACGGGCGAGTGGGCGGGAGTGCTGCGCGAGGTGTTCGGCGACTATCGGGCCCCCACCGGGGTCGGCGCCGCCGCTGAGAGCGCCGACGGAGAGCTCCTGGGAGCGTCACGACGGCGAGTCGCCGAGGTCTCGGAGCGGCTCGGCCATCGGATCCGGATCCTGGTCGGCAAGCCGGGTCTCGACGGGCACTCGAATGGCGCCGAGCAGATCGCGGTTCGCGCCCGGGACGTCGGCATGGAGGTCATCTACCAGGGGATCCGCCTGACGCCCGAGCAGATCGCGGCATCCGCCCGCGACGAGGACGTCGACGTCGTCGGCCTCTCGATCCTCTCCGGCTCGCACCTCGCCCTGGTTCCCGAGATCGTCCGTCTGTTGGGCGAGGCGGGGCTCGACGTCCCGGTCGTCGTGGGCGGGATCATCCCGTCGGCCGACGCCCAGGCGCTTCGCGAGCTGGGCGTGGCCCGGGTGTACACGCCGAAGGACTTCGACCTGAGCCGGATCATGGGCGAGATCGCGGACCTCGTGAGCCAGCGCGCGGAGGCCGCGGCGGCGCAGCCTGCCTGAGTCCCGTGCCGACGCCGCCCCGCACCCGCTACGCGCTTAGTGGTGACGCCCACATCGCCTACCAGGTGTTCGGCGACGGCGACCTGGACCTGGTCTTCATCCCGGGCTTCGTCTCGAACATCGAGCACTACTGGGAGATGCCGCGGGTTCCCGACCTGCTGGAGCGCCTCGGCTCCTTCGCCCGGGTCGTGATCTTCGACAAGCGCGGGACCGGGCTCTCCGACCCGGTGGCAGAGCCCCCACCGCTGGAGCAGCGGATGGACGACATGCAGGCGGTGATGGACGACGCGGGGGTGGAGCGTGCGGCGCTTTACGGGGTCTCGGAGGGAGGCCCGGCGAGCCTGCTGTTCTCGGCGACCTACCCGGAGCGCACCTCGGCGCTGGTGCTGTACGGGTCGACGCCGCGCTTCCGCACCGACTCCGACATCCCGTGGGGCGCGACAGACGAGCAGGTCGAGTTGATGCTCGCCGAGACCTCACGGACGTGGGGCGACGGCGCGCTTGTGCACGTGTTTGCGCCGTCCGCCGCCGACGACCCCGGGATGCAGGAGGTCTGGGGCAGGTTCCAGCGGGCCGGTGCCAGCCCGGCGATGGCCCGGGCGGTGGTCGCGGCGCTGTTCGAGATCGACGTTCGCGACATCCTCCCGACCATTCGCGTACCGACTCTGATCCTGCACCGCACCGGTGACCTGATCGCCCCCGTCGAGGGCGCCCGACTGATGGCCGAGAAGATCCCGGACGCCCGGCTGGTCGAGTTCGAGGGGGGCGACCACGTTCCGTTCACGGGCAACTTCGACCCGGTCCTGGACGAGATGGAGGAGTTCCTGACCGGCACGCGCCAGGCTCGGCCCCTGGACCGGGTGCTGGCCACGGTGATGTTCACCGACATCGTCGACTCGACTCGCCGCGCCGCCGACGCGGGGGACCGGCGCTGGCGGGAGCTCATCGAGCGCCACGACGAGCTCGCCCGCCGCCAGCTCGACCGCTTCCGTGGCCGGGAGGTCAAGACCCTGGGCGACGGCTTCCTGGCCACCTTCGACGGGCCGGCCCGCGCGATCGAGTGCGCTTGCGCGATCAGGGATGGGGTGAATCCCATTGGCCTCGAGGTCCGCGCCGGCCTGCACACGGGCGAGTGCGAGCTCGGCGATGACGTTCGCGGCATGGCCGTCAACATCGGCGCCCGCGTCGGTGCGCTCGCCGGCGCCAACGAGGTGCTGGTCTCGAGCACCGTCAAGGACCTGGTGGTCGGTGCCGACCTCCAGTTCGCGGACCGCGGGGAGCACGAGCTCAAGGGCGTTCCGGGTACGTGGCGCCTGTATGCGGCGGCCCCCGGGTAACCCGGGGTTGGCCGGCGAGATCGAGTTCCCGGTCGAGGGCCTGGCCGACGGCGAGATCGCTCTGCGCCCGCTGGCGGAGGCCGACCTCCCGGCGCTGATCGAGGCGCTGCAGGATCCCGAGATCCCGCGCTGGACGAGGATCCCGCAGGACTACGGCGAGGCTCAAGCGCGCGACTGGCTGGTGGAGCAGGCCCGTCGCCGCGCGTCGGGCGCGGGGATCGACGTCGTGATCGCCGACGGGGCCAGCGGCGAGCTGCTCGGCGCCATCGGCCTGCCGCACGTCGAATGGGCCGAGCGCCGCTGCGAGCTGGGCTACTGGCTGGCGCGCCGGCATCGCGGCCGGGGGGTGATGCGGCGAGCGATCCGTTTGCTGTCTCGCTGGATCTTCGAGGAGCTTCCGATCGACAGGATCTCGATCATGACGGCGGTGGAGAACGGGCGCTCCCGGGCGGCCGCCGAGCGGTCCGGATTTCAGTTCGAGGGCGTGCTGCGCTCCTACATCGTGTTCAAGGACGGGGCCCACGACGTGGCCATGTACTCGCTCTTGCGTGAGGACCTCCGCTGAGCGAGGCGGGATCGGCCGGCGAGCTACGCTGAACCTGCATGAACGACGGCTTTCCCGAGGGGCGGGGCGCCTGGCTGCGCTGCTACAGGTGCTGGTCGCAGCGTCTCGAGGCCCAGGTGCATTACGACGCGATCCTCAAGGTGGACCCCGAGACCGGCGAGGCCGCCGACCGCGTCGAGGAGATCCAGGAGGCGGTGGTTCAGTGCCTGGACTGCATGCACGACCAGCCCCACCTGACGGTCGAGGACGGCCGCGTGGTCCCGGTCGAGGACCGATGGGAGCGCATGGTCGCCGGCAAGCCGTTCGTCGCGTCCTGCACCGTGACCATCGACCAGGACCAGGTCGAGACGTGCTCTGGGCCGGAGGCGGCGGACAGCCTCACCTTCGGCTCGCTCGGCGAGTCGGGCACACGGGAGTTCTTCACCCACGTTCGCTTCCACAAGCACGACGAGGAGCGGATCGTCGTCCACCTCCTGGTCGAGCTGTACGCGCGCTCGGAGGAGGAGGCGATCGACGTCTTGGAGGCCGCGGCTCGGGGAACGCTCGAGATCACCTCGCTTGCCGAGGAGTCCCGCCCTCCGGCTCACGCCGCCGACGAGGCCCACTAGGGCCGGCTGAGCAACTCTCGGCCCAGGCGGGGCCGGCGCTTCGCCACCGAGGATCAGCTCGAAACGCGCGCCACGGCGGACCGCTCCACCTCGCTTGGGCGCGTGAGGCCGCTCAACGCCATCGTCAGGTCCAGTTCGGCGAGGAGCATCTTCAGCACCGCCTCCACGCCTGCCTGGCCGTCCAGCGCCAGACCCCAGAGGTAGGGACGTCCCAGGAGCACCCCGCCAGCCCCAAGCGCCAGGGCCTTGAGGACGTCCGCTCCCCCTCGGACGCCGCTGTCGAGAAGCACCACGGTGTCCTCCGAGACGGCGTCGACGATGCTCGGGAGAGCGTCGAGCGAGGCGATCGCCCCGTCGACCTGGCGGCCGCCGTGGTTCGAGACGATCAGCCCGTCAAGGCCCTCGTCCCGGGCCCGGCGGGCGTCGTCCGCGTGCAGGATGCCCTTGACCACGATCGGCAGCGACGTCCACTCTCGCAGCAGGCGGATGTCCTCCCAAGTGAGCGACGGGTTGACGTAGATGCTCAGGTAGTGACCGGTGGCGGCGCCGAGGTCCTCCTCCGGCGACCTCTCCAGCTGCGCGCGAAAGACCGGGTCCTGGAGGAAGTTGGCGTTCCCGACGCCCTCGAGAAATGGAAGCCACGCCTGCTGCAGGTCCCGCGGCTTCCAGCCGGGGATGAAGGTGTCGAGCGTGACGACGATCGCCTCGAACCCGGCTGCCTCGGCCCGGCGCGTGATGCTGGCAGCGATCTCGTGGTCGTTCGGCCAGTAGAGCTGATACCACCGCGGGCCGGATCCCCCCGCCTCGGCGATCTCCTCCAGCGTGTGGGCGGCCGCGGTGCTGACGACGAGTGGAATCCCGAGGCTCGCGGCGGCCCGGGCCGTCGCCAGCTCGCCCTCCGGATGGACGATCGTCTGCACGCCGATCGGGGCGAGCAACACCGGAGCCGGAATCTCGGTGTCCAGGATGCTCGTGCTCAGGTCGCGCGAGGCGACGTCGCGAAGCATTCGCGGCACGATGCGCCAGCGGCGAAAGGCGTCCAGGTTCTCGCGCATGGTGTCCTCGGTGCCGGCCCCGGCGTGCACGTAGGCCGCGGCCCGCGGCTCCATCGCCTCGGTCGCCCGGCGCTCGAGCTCCGACCACGAGATTGGGAGCGCCGGCCTCTCGCCCATCATCCCGCGCGCGTAGATCTCCCTGTAGTAATCGCTCGGGTCGGGCCTGCCTGTCACGGCGGACGACGATATAACCCCGGGCGCGATGCCCGGGATCGGCGCCTTCATCTCCGCCGGCCGCTCACTCGATACGGCGCTTGAGCGGGTGCGCAGGGCGGATCGACTCGGATTCGACAGCGTCTACGTGACGCAGATCGCGGGGCGCGACGGCCTCATCTTGCTCGCGGCGTACGCGTCGGTCTCCGAACGGACCCGCCTCGGTACCGGCGTGTTGCCGATCTTCGCCCGGACGCCGGTGGCCATGGCCCAGAGCGCGGCGACGGTTGACGAGCTCTCGGGCGGGCGCATGGTGCTGGGGCTCGGCGTCTCCCATCAGGCCACGGTCGAGAACTGGTTCGACTCCAAGATCGAAAAGCCGGTGACCCAGATGCGCGAGTACGCGTCGATCGTCCGCGCAATCCTGAGGGCGGAGCCACCGCCGGAGGGCCGGTTCTTCAACACTCGGTTCCAGTTCATGGGGTACGCGGCGCGGCCGGACCTGCCGATCTACGTCGCCGGGCTGTCCCCCAACATGCTGCGACTTGCGGGCGAGGTCGGCGACGGCGTGATGTTGTGGCTCTGCAATCCGGACTACATTCGGGAGGTCGTGATTCCCGCCGTCACCGAGGGCCGCCAACGCGCCGGCAAGACGATGGATGGATTCGATGTCGTCGCCGCCGTTCCGGTGGGGCTCACCGAGGATCCGGAGAAAGCCCGCGAGCGCCAGCGGGCCGAGCTCGTTCCATACGCTTCGTTGCCCTTCTACCGGGCGATGCTCGAGCGCTCCGGCTTCGGCGAGGAGCTGGCCGCCTTCGACGAGGGCGTCGCCGCCGGGGACATGGCCAAGGCCCAGGCGGGCCTCTCGGACCGCCTGCTGAGCGCGCTGGGCGGGATCGGCTCGGCCGAGGAGGTCCGGGGCGCGGTCGAGCGCTACCGGGCGGCGGGGACCATCTCGCCCTGCATCGGTGCGATACCCGGCACGGACTTCGACGGGGCGCTCGACGCCGTGGCGGAGCTCTTCTAGCCGGACCGGCTCAGACGCCGGGCCAGCCGCCGGTAGACGCCGAAGGCCTGCTTCCGCGAGTAGTCGTCGCGGAGCAATCCGTAGTGCTGCTGGAAGTTCGCCGACGACGTGTTGTGGTCCCGAAGGTCGAACCATCGATAGTCGGTCACGTGATAGGCGCCGCGGAAGTCGTGGACCGCACCGACCATCTGCCGCATCGCCACCACCTGCTCTTGCTGGGTGCGGCCTGGCCCGGTCGGCCAGCCGTTCTCCTCCACGTGGATCGGGACCCGCCGGCCCAGCCCCGCGACCGGCATGTAGCAGTCGCGAAGCTCACCCAGCCCCTGAACCATCGCGTCCCGAAAGCCGGTGCCGACCGGCGCCGGCACCGGTGGGAAGACCGTGCCGGGATAGGCGTCGAGCCCCACCCAGTCGACGGCACGGGCGAAGCGCCGCCCCCCCTGGTCGCGAAGGTAGCCCCAAAAGCTCGCCTCGTTCGCGGGGTCGGTCCGGTAGAACCAGTTGAAGCCGATCCGAAGCTGTCGAAAGCCCCTGCGTCGGACCGTGCGATGCGCGGCCTCTACGCCCCGGATCAGCGCGTCGCGAGCGCGGGCGAAGGAGCTGTCGGACGCGTCGGGCGCGATCGGGTAGAGATTGACCTCGTTCGTCACCTGCAGCGCGATCACCCCCCGGTTCGGGCCGAAGCGCCGAACGACCTCCCGGACGAACCGAACCCAGGCGGGAATGTTCCCCTCCTGCGCGGCCGACGGGTGATAGCGGAGCTGCAGCTCAACCCGATATCCGTGACGCGTATAGCGGCGCGCGAGCCTCGCAAAGCGTTGGATCCCCCGCTCGCCATCGGACCAGAAGAACCGGTTGAGCCGCAGGACGAATGGCGCGCGCGGCGGGCGCAGCCGCTCGAGCGCGCCGAGCGTCTTGCCCATGTCGATCGGCGTCACGGGCACCGGCGGCCCGATCGCTCCGGCCTCACCGGCCGGCGTGATCCCGAACCGAAGCGGCGACGCCGGCGGAATGGCGCGCGCGCTCGCGCCGGCGGCGGCAGGGCATTCGACCGGCGCCTGGGCGCTGGCGGCGGCGGGCGAGAGCACCGCCCAGGCGACTGCCAGCGAAGCCGCGGTCGGGCCCACGCGTCGCAACCGCGAGCCGCGGTCGGCTCCAGGGACGCGAGTGGCGAGGGCGAGGAGCACGATCGCGCTGCCTACTCCGACGCGTTCTTGGCCTCGGTGGCGGCGGCGATGGCGTCCGGGCTTCTGGCCACCAGCACGGCTCGTTTGAACTCCGCCACCAGGGTCCCGTCCTGCTTGAAGGCTCTGGTGTGGACGCGAACGACGCCGCGGTCCGGCTTGGACTCCGACGCGCGGACCTCGAGCACCTCTGACTCCGCGAACAGGGTGTCCCCGTGGAACACCGGCGCCGGATGGGTGAGCTCGTCGGTCGCCAGGTTGGCGATCGCCTTGCCCGACACGTCGGCCACCGTCATGCCGAAGACCAGCGAGTAGACATACGGGCCCGCTACCACGTTGCGGCCCTGCTGCGACTGCTGGGCGTAGACGTCGTTGACGTGGAGCGGATGGTGATTCATGGTCAACAGGCAGAACAAGTGGTCCTCGGACTCCGTGACCGTCTTCGCCGGCCAGTGCTTGTAGGTGGCCCCCACCTCGAACTCCTCGAGATAGCGACCGTAGGGGTGCGCCCCCGATGCTTCGCGTCCCGCCTGGTCGGTGATCAGCTCGCCTTCGGTGGTGTCGGTGTCGCTCATGCTCCCTCTTCGGTCCGTTCGTTCGTCTGAGCGACGGGAGTATGAAGCGCGCGCTCTGGCATCGCGCCCACGCGGGCGGCGATCGCGGGCGGGTCCGACCCTGGTCACGAGCCGGATCAGTGGCTCGTGCTCACCACCGTCGGCTCGCGTTGCGGGGCGTTGTTGGGGAACAGAGCCAGGATGCGCGGGTCCTCGTTTGGCCCGGCCGATCCTCGATCCACCGTGATCGGGTCCCCTGAGTCGCAATCGCCGCCCGTCCAGAACCCCAGACAGACCTGCGGTGAGACGTCGAGCGCCGGGTCCGCGGCGTTCAGCTTCGCCGTGTAGGTCCCGGTGTCGTCGTCGAACGCGCCCGCGGTGTCGCAGATCTCGCTCGACACGTCACCCGAGAGCGCTCCGGTGCACGCGGTCATCTGGTAGGACAGCTCCGGGTTCGCGTTGGTGAGCCCGATCTCGCGGGCGTCGACGACAAGCCCGAACAGGTTCCCGTCGTAGTTGGTGTAGTCCGGGAAGTAGGTCGCGGTGCAGGCGTCAAACGGGTCCGTGAGCGAGAGGTCGAAGACGCACACCTGTCCACCGGGCGACGCCTCCTTGACGATCATGTAGTCGGCCTTCAGGTCCGGGTCGGCGAACGAGCCATCGGCGCCTGCGTCCACCAGGACGTCGACCTCCTCGGTTTCGGTCGTGTTGTGGACGGCCGCCGTCTGGAGCCCGAACTCGACCGGCTCATCCGGGGAGTCCTCGTTGGTGAGGAACTCCTGCCAGGTGATTTCGGCCAGCGCGTCAGTGCCCGTCGGCACCCCCTGCGCGTTTCCGTTCTCGAGGTTGCCGCCGGTGAACGAGCGCGCGCCGATCGCGGTGATGTCCTCCTCGCCGGTGCTGTTGACGGGATCGGTCGCGCCGAGCTCGTACAGGTCGGCGTAGTCGATCCCGGCCCCGCCTCGCTTGAGGGTCATCGAATCGGGGCCCGAGCTCAGGTCCAGCGACTTCTTGGAGAGCCGGTCGTTCGAGGCCGCCAGGGGCTCGGCGTGCCACGCGACCTTGAGCGTGTCCTTGCCGTGCCTGCTCTGCTTGACCTTGACGGTCCCGTCCATGCCGGGGTTGAAGTAGTACCAGCCGTCCAGCTGGTCGGCCTCGGTGATCCGCGCGGGATGGATCGTCAGCCTGACAAGGACCGTCCGCGAGCTGTGAACCGGCAGGTTGAAGCTGCGGCTCGACCCGAACGAGTTGCCGTTGAGCGACACCCCAAGGGTCGTCGTCCGGGGGTCGTAGTCCGCGTACCGCACGGCGGCGCTGACCACGTAGTGGTGGGACTTGTTCTGCGTGTTCGCGACCTTGAACCGCCGGACGATCGACTGCGCCTCGGAGGGCTGTCGCAACCCGAAGGAGAGGCTCCCCGGGGCGGCCACGGAAGCCGCCTCCGCCGACCTGTCGGCGCGCACTCGCCCCGCTCCCATCACGGTCGCGGGCACGGGCGAGGAGAGATCGTTGTTGTTCAGCTTTCGCGTTGCCTCGTCCATCATCACCGCCTTGACGCGCGCCACGGACCAACCCGGGTGCAGCTGGCGCAGGAGCGCCGCCACCCCGGCGACGTGCGGCGCCGCCATCGAGGTGCCGGACTCGCGCAGGCCCTTGTTTCCGGTGCCGACCGCGGTCGACAGGATGTCGGAGCCCGGTGCCGTGATGTCCGGCTTCAGGTCGCTCGTCAGCCGGGCGGGGCCTTCGGAGGTGAAGTCAGTCATCGCGTCCCGGAACTCGGGGAACGCGGAGGTCGTCGAGTGGAGGGTGACGGTGGTCGGGACGGTGTTGAAGCTGCCGCTCGTGGCATCGGGGCTCGCCACGTCGGCGAGCGCCTCGGAGTCGCTCGTGCTCAGCATCACCCCGGGAATGCCCACATCCACCGGCGGGGTGTCAGCTCCGAGCTGCGAGGGGAGGCCGCCGAAGCCGTTCCAGAGGATCACCGCGCCGGCGCCCATCTGCTCGGCGCTTGCCACCTTGTGGTCCGCGGTGCAGTCGCCGTCGTCGGCCGAAGCCTTGAAGATCAAGGCGATCTGGCCGTTGAAGCTGTCTCCGGTTGGATCGCAAAGCTCCTGATCCGTCGCAGTCGGGTTGGCGGGGTCCGCCGGCGGATCAAACTCGCGAGCGTCGACGACCTGGTCCGTGATGTCGGAGTCGAAGGGCTCGGACCAGTCCTGGTGGACCATCAAGCCGCCATCCGGGAGCGACGTCTCGGGGTCGTCGATGGACAGCGCCTGCGCCTTGAACTCGCTGATCGACGCCGCGACCGAGACCACACCCGGGGCGTTTGCGGGCGTGCCGGCGATGTAGGCGGAGCCGGCGGTCGGCTGGTTGCCCGCGTTGCCGGCCGACGCCACGAAGATCGTCCCCAGGTCAACGACGCGTTGGGCGGCCTGCGCCTCGACCGAGTTCTGCGACCCGTAGTCGACGCCGCCCGAGAAGGTGAGCACGTCGGCCGCGTCCTTCATGTTGCCGTCGTCGTTGGGGTCCATAGCGCGCTCGTAGCCGGCAACCAGAACGTCGGCGGTCGAATCACCCGCGTCCCAGACCTTGATCGCGTAGAGCCTCGCCTTCGGGGCAACGCCCTTGCCGACCTTGCCCGGCACGCCGTCCCCGCAGCAGCTGCCGGCCGTGTGCGAGCCGTGTCCGTCGCGATCCAGTGGGTCTGGGTCGGGCCGGGGCACGTCGTTGCTCGGATCGTCGTCCGTCACCTCGTAGTTCGATCCGACCAGGTCATAGCCCGCCACCACCTTCTTGGTCGGGAAGGTCCCCGGCTCGATGAAGTTGGGGTTGTTGTTGTCGAATGCGGCTTTGGTTCCGGGCCCGCCGAAGTTCTTGTGCGTGTAGTCGACGCCCGTGTCGACGTCCGCGACCGTGATCCCCTGGCCCTGCGCACCGAACTTCCTCCACACCTTGGGAGCGCCGATGAACGACACGCTCTGGCCCGCGCCGTTGGAGGCGATGCCCCTTGCGCGGGACTTGCGGACGATCGACACCGGGCTCACCGACCGCACCTCCGGCCTGCGGTCGAGGGCCGCCGCGGCGGCGGGCGACAGGCTCGCCGAAAAGCCGTTGACCAGGTCTTTGTATCGGAAGACGACCTCGCCTCCCATCGAGCGCGCGTCCCGGATCGCCGCCTGCTGGCTGCGAAGCGCCTCTCGCGCCGCCGAACGCTGGTCGCTGCCGGAGAGCTCGGCTGCGTTGGAGCGCAGCTTCTGCGCCACCGAGGGCTGTCGCATGACCACGAAGTAGCGCCCGAGCCCCCGCTGGGCCTGGACCACCGCCGGATTGAAGTCGGGGGGCAGGGACGCCCTGGAGCGCAGGTCGGAGCGGCTGTATGACGGTGCCTGGGGCGCGCCCCCGGCCAAGCTCGAGCCGACTGCCAGGGAGCCCAAGACCGCCGCCGCCGCCACCAAACCTCGACGCCCCATCGGTCCTCCTCTCCTGACCCGCGCCGAAAACCTCCGACGCTCCAATCGGATTCCTATATCCGTTACCTGGTTCTGTCAAGAAGCGATTCGGCCAACGACGGCCCGCCGGCATGGACAGACCGTCCCGCGATCGCCGAGGCCGCGCTCCTAGTGGGCTTTCCTCAGCCGAGCGCGGGCCAGATGGCGCTCGATCACGGTGCCGATCAGCTTGCGGACCTCAGGATCCCCCGTCACCCTTATCTCGCCGTGGTCGTGCGCCTCGCGCCAGTCGGGGACGTGGCCCTTCTCCGCCAGCCGGTTGAACACCTGGCGCGACATCGCCACCTCCAGCCGGGCATCGTCCGGCTCGCCCTTGGTCACCTCGGGGGCCGGCAGCCGCACCCGGAACACCTGCACGTCGCCCCGCCCTCGCAGCTCGAGCCGGACGACGATCGAAAGGTGCGCCAGCGCCGGGACCTCGCGCTCGAGGTTGCGGACGGCGACGGCGATCAGCTCCTGAGGTCTGGGCATCAGCAGCCTCGCCGCAGCGAGCGCGAAGTCGAGCACGCGGCGGGCATCAGGCGGGGTTTCGCTCCAGGAGCTTCTTGCCGATCACCATCTTCTGGATCTCGGAGGTGCCCTCGCCGATCAGGAGCAGCGGCGCGTCGCGGTAGATTCGCTCGATCTCGTATTCCTTCGAGTACCCGTATCCGCCGTGGATCCGCAACGCCTCCTCGGCGTTCGCCTTGGCGGCCTCGGACGCGAAGAGCTTCGCCATCCCGGCCTCGAGGTCGGATCGCTCGCCCGCATCCTTCATCCTCGCCGCCTTCAGGGTCAGAAGGCGCGCGGCCTCCAGCCGGGTGCCCATTTCGGCGAGCTTGAAGGTGATCGCCTGGTGCTGGGCGATCGGCCGACCGAAGGCCTTTCGCTCCTGGCTGTAGCTCAGGGCCAGCTCCAGGGCGCGTTGCGCGACGCCCACGCCGCGGGCCGCGACGTTCACGCGGCCGACCTCGAGCGCGTCCATCATCTGAACGAACCC
This sequence comes from uncultured bacterium, assembly GCA_963758865.1. GTDB lineage: Bacteria > Actinomycetota > Thermoleophilia > Solirubrobacterales > 70-9 > AC-56. The sequence goes on from CAVWWY010000003.1 coordinate 21,936, forward strand.
TTGGCCGACCCCTTCAGGCCCGCCGAGGACGCGGTCGTCGGCGACCTTGAAGCCATCGAAGACGAGCTCGGTCGACTCGACGCCCTTGTAGCCCATCTTCTTGATCTTCGGCGGGATCCGAAGTCCCGGGACCTCGTCGGCGCCGGGCTCCTTCTCGCAGATGAAGCAGGTCATGCCCTTGTACGGCGGATCGGCCTTGGGGTCGGTCTTGACCAGCACGAAGACGACACCCGAGAGAAGGCCGTTGGTGACCCACATCTTCTGGCCGTTGATCTCCCACTCGCCCTCGCCGGCCCGCTTGGCCGTCGACTTGATTCCCTGGACGTCCGAGCCGACCTCGGGCTCCGACAGCGAGAAGGCAGCCCGAATCTCGCCCGTCGCCATCTTGGGCAGGAAGTGGTCCTTCTGCTCGTCGGTCCCGAACTTCATCAGCAGGTAGGAGCCGATGAAGTGCGTGTTGACCACGCCGGAGATCGAGATCCAGCCGCGCGAGAGCTCCTCGACGATCATCGCGTAGGTGGTCAGGTCGAGGCCCATGCCCCCGTATTCCTCGGGGATCGTGACCCCGAACAGTCCCAGCTCCTTCATCTGCTCGACGACCGGCGCCGGGAACTTGTCCTCGTGGTCGTACTCCTCGGCGACGGGGATGATCTCGTTGTCGGCGAACTGGCGCACCATCTCGGTGATCGCCTTCTGCTCGTCGGTCTTCTCCGTGTAAGTGTCGGTGGCTACCGCCATGGCTCCTCGTGTCGGTGACGCGGGCGGCCAAGGATAATCGGAGCCCGTGTCCGCCGAGTCCGTGCGCATTGTGGAGCAGATCCAGCACATCCTCACCACGGGGGATGTGGTCGCCGTTCTCGCGGACGAGGATGCGGGCCGCCGGGTCGAGCAGACGCTCGCTCGGCTCGCCGAGCCGGAGTTCGCGGTGGTCATGGTCGGCCCGGAGTACCTGGGGCAAGCCCCCGAGCGCACGGGGGCCGACGGTTTCCGCGAAGCGTGGGCCGACTGGACGAGCCCGTTCGAGAGCTACCGGATCGATATCGAGCGGGTGATCGATGCCGGGGACCGCGTGGTCAGCCTCGTCGCGATGCACGGCAAGACGAGGACGGGCGGCGTCGATGTGCACGCCCCTGGCGCAGCCGTGTGGACGGTGGCGGACGGCAAGGTGCGGCGGGTCGAATTCCATCTCGACCGCGAGGTCGCACTTCGCGCGGCCGGCCTGTCGAACTAGTCGCCGGGCCCCGCGTTAGAGCTCCCAGGCGAAACTGATCGAGCGCCAGCTCGGGCCCTCACGCTCGTAGAAGCGGTGCGCATCGGGGCGGGTCTCGGCGCTGTCGAGCTCCAGGTGGGTCGCCCCCCGCTCGCGCCCCCAGGTCTTGGCCGCGTCGAGCAGCTTCTTGCCGATTCCCTCAGAGCGCCGATTCGGGTGGACCGCGAGGTCCTCGACCCAGACCCGATGGCCGAAGCGAACCGAGAAGAGCTCGTGGTAGGCGGTGCAGATGCCCACGAGGCTCCCGCTCGGGTCCACAGCCACGAGGATCGTCGCGTCGTGGGAGTCGATCGCCTGCCGCAGCGCCACCGTCGCGCGCTTCGGATCCCACTGTCGTGGCGTCGTGCCCGGCGGCGCGAACAGCCACTCGTAGGCGACGATGAGCCACTCCTCCTCACCGGGCTCGGCCGCTCTGATCTCGACCTCCACCTCCGGGAGGCTAGATGGTCGATCACTGAGCACTCATCTAGGCTTGACGCCTTGGTGACCAATTGAGAAACCCACGCCAGTTCGGACAGCCGCTCGCCATCGGCGCCCCCCAGCCGCCGATCGAGATCCCCGTGAAGCCCTCGCGGATGATCCACTTCTTCGACCCGTCGAACGAGAAGATGGCCGCCAAGGTCCCGGACATGGCCAAGCAGGCGGACATCCTGCTCGGCAACCTCGAGGATGCGATCGCGGCTGATCGCAAGGAGGCGGCCCGCGAGGGCCTGATCCAGGTCGCCAAATCGACCGACTTCGGCGACACCTCGCTCTGGACCCGCGTCAACTCGCTCGAGAGCCCCTGGGCCCTCGACGATCTCGTCCGCCTGGTCACGGAGATCGGCGACAAGCTCGAGGTGGTCATGGTGCCCAAGGTGGAGGGCCCCTGGGACATCCACTACGTCGACCGCCTGCTGGCCCAGCTGGAGGCCAAGGCGGGGTTGGAGCGCCCGCTCCTGATCCACGCGATCCTCGAGACCTCGCTCGGCGTGGTCAACCTCGAGGAGATCGCGACCGCCAGCCCCAGGATGCAGGGGATGAGCTTCGGCCCGGCCGACCTGGCGGCCTTCCGACGCATGAAGACCACCCGGGTGGGCGGCGGCCACCCGGCGTACCGGGTGATCGAGGACCCGGACCCGGACAACCCCGGCGCCCCCCGCGCCACCGCGCAGCAGGACCCATGGCACTACTCGATCGCGCGCATGGTCGACGCCTGCACCTCGGCGGGCATCCTGCCCTTCTACGGACCCTACGGCGACATCAAGGACACCGAGGGGTGCGAGACCCAGTTCCGGGCCGCTTTCCTGCTCGGCTGCGTCGGCGCCTGGTCGCTTCACCCGGCGCAGATCGAGATCGCCAAGAAGGTGTTCAGCCCGCCCCCGGACGAGGTCAAGTTCGCGAAGAAGGTGCTCGAGGCGATCCCCGACGGCCGCGGCGTCCACATGATCGACGGCAAGATGCAGGACGACGCCACCTGGAAGCAGTGCAAGGTCATGGTGAGCCTGGCGGAGCTGCTCGCCAAGAAGGACCCCGAGCTGGCGGAGGCGTACGAGCTCCAGGTGTAGTTCGCCTGTCCCGCCGTTCGCTGCTCGTCGGCGATCAACCCAGCGGTGCGTGATGGCGCGCGAGGCGCCGATGACGGTGCCGGAACAGGGCCGCGACGGTTGCCTGCGCGAGGCGAGCGGCGCCGGGTATCCAGGCGAGCGCCGGGCGCAGCTCGAAGTCGAGCCGATCGGTGAGCCTGCAGCTCCCCTCCCCCTCGGGCTCGACCACCCGCTCGTGCTGCCAGACCGAGAACGTGAGCGTGCGCGAGCGCTCCAGAAAGCGCCGCCCCGGATCCAGCTCGGCGAGGCGGAGATCGTCGAAGTCGACGGGGACGAGGCCGCCGAGCAGGATCCAGCTGCGCCCGAGCGGCACGCCGACCTCGACGTCGTCGATGGTCTTGTCCCGAAGCCCCGCCGGCATGGTCATCCGCAGGAGCGGGCGCAGCTCCCCATTGATCCCGTGCTCGGTGACCGCGCGCGCCCAGACGTCGGTGGCTGCGGCGGGCAGGAGCGAGGACTGCTCGACGGCTATGACCGCGGCTCCAGCACCACGATCGGGATCTCGCGCCCACCCGCCCTGCGCTGGTACACCGCGTAGCCGGGGTAGCGGCGGTTGACGAGCCCCCAGAGGCGCGGGCGCTCTTCGGTCGTCGCGGTGCGGGCTTGATAGGCCTGCTCCTCGCCGTCGATCGAGAACCTCGTGTCGGGATTGGCGACCACGTTCCGGTACCACGCAGGGTGCTTGGTGTCGCCACCCCTGGACGCCACGAGCAGGATGTCCTCTCCGTCTCGCGTCCAGACCAACGGGGTCGTGCGCTCCGCGCCGCTGCGGGCGCCGCGCACGACGAGGAAGCCCACCCTGCCTCGACCAGCGGTCGTCCAACGCCCGCCGGTTGCCCGAAGCATTCCCCGGTCGAGATGGGGCGCGACGTTGACGTAGAACCAGGACCCCGGCCGCGAGGAGATCAGCGGGATGGCGACCCGCTCGTAAAGCGGCCTTCGGGGCCCCGACTCAGGCGCCGTCGACACGCCGCTCGAGCGCCTCGGTCTGCTCCCGGAGCTCGCTCGGCAGGCGGTCGCCGAACCGGGCAAGGTGCTCCTTGACCTGGGCCAGCTGCTCGCGGACCAGGGCCGGGTCCACCCGCAGGAGCTCGGCCATCTCCTCGCTGGAGAGGTCGAGACCGTCAGTGTTGAGCTCTCCGCTCTGCGGCACCATGCCGATCGGGGTCTCGAGTGTCTCCCCCTCGCCGTCGCAGCGACGGCAGATCCACTCGAGGACGCGGCTGTTCTCACCGAATCCCGGCCAGATGAAATGGCCGTCCTCGTCCTTCCGGAACCAGTTGACGAGGAACACTCGCGGCAGCTGCGCGCCATCGTGCTGGTCGCCGATCCGCAGCCAATGCTCAAAGTACTCGGCCATGTCGTAGCCGCAGAACGGCAGCATCGCCATCGGGTCGAAGCGAAGCTTTCCGACCTCGCCGGCGGCGGCGGCCGTCGTCTCGACCGACATCGTCGCCCCGAGGAACACGCCGTGCTCCCAGCTGAATGCCTCCGTCACCAGCGGGATGGTGCTCGCCCGCCGCCCGCCGAACATGAACGCGTCGATCGGGACGCCGTCGGGATCCTCCCATTCGGGGGCGATCGAGGGGCATTGCGCCGCCGGGGCCGTGAACCGGGCGTTCGGATGCGCGGCCGGCTCGTCCGATTCGGGGGTCCAGTCGTTCCCACGCCAGTCGATCGCGTGAGCGGGCGGCTCGCCCGTCATCCCCTCCCACCAGACGTCGCCGTCGTCGGTCCGGGCGCAGTTGGTGAAGATCGTCCTTCGCTCGATCGTCGCCATCGCGTTGGGGTTCGTCTTGTGGCTCGTGTTTGGAGCGACGCCGAAGAAACCCGCCTCCGGGTTGACGGCGTACAGGCGGCCATCGTCGCCGAACTTCATCCAGGCGATGTCGTCGCCGATCGTCTCCGCGGTCCACCCCTCGAGAGTGGGAATCAGCATCGCCAGGTTGGTCTTGCCCGACGCCGATGGGAACGCGCCCGCCACGTATTTGACCTCTCCCGCCGGGGAGGTGAGCTTGAGGATCAGCATGTGCTCGGCGAGCCAGCCCTGGTCGCGCGCCATCACCGAGGCGATACGCAGCGCGAAGCACTTCTTGCCGAGCAACGCGTTCCCGCCGTACCCGGAGCCATATGACCAGATCTCGCGCGTCTCCGGAAAGTGGACGATGTACTTGTTGTCGGCGTCACAGGGCCACGAGACGTCCTGCTCCCCGTCCTCCAGGGGCGCCCCGAGGCTGTGCAGGCAGGGAACGAAGTCCCCGTCGGCGCCCAGCACGTCGAGGGCGCCCTTCCCCATCCGGGTCATCGTCCGCATCGATGCCGCGACGTACGCGGAGTCCGTGAGCTGGACGCCGATGTGCGCGATGTGGGACCCCAGCGGGCCCATCGAGAACGGCACCACGTACATCGTGCGACCGTGCATCGAGCCCTTGAACATCCGCTCGAGCTCGGCGCGCATCTCCTCCGGATCCCGCCAGTTGTTGGTCGGCCCGGCGGCTTCCTCGCTCTGGGAGCAGATGAACGTCCGGTCCTCGACCCGCGCCACGTCGCCCGGGTCCGAGCGGGCGAGATAGGAGCTCGGTCGCTTCGCGTCCGACAGCCTCTCGAAAGTGCCCACGTCGACGAGCTCCTGGCACAGGCGGTCGTACTCCTCGGCCGATCCATCGCACCAATGGATGCTTTCGGGCTCGGCCAGATCCGCGAATTCCCCTACCCACGCAATCAGCTTCTGGTTCTTGGTGGCGGCCTGCGCGGCGGCCGTCGTCTCGCTCAAGGGGTCGATCAGCTCCTCTCTAGTTCATCCGTGAAACGCAAACGTCCAGGCATGGAGTTCCCGGACGTGCGACCCATTCTTTCGCAGACTGGCCCTTCATGGGGTCAGATAGGGTTCCCGCCCCACCGATGAGGTTCTACGAGTACGAGTCCCGGAGGATCGTCGAGCGAGCCGGGATCCCGGTCACGAAGTACGGCTTCTGCACCACGGCCCAAGAGGCTCGTGACGCCGCGGCGAAGATCGGGGGGCCGGTCGTGGTCAAGTCCCAGGTGCTGACCGGCGGGCGGATGAAGGCGGGCGGCGTCAAGTTCGCCGACAGGCCCGACGAGGCCGCCGAGCACGCCGCCGCGATCCTCGAGCTCGAGATCAACGGCCAGATGCCACGGGGAGTGCTCGTCGACCCGAAGGCTGAGGTCGCCCAGGAGTACTACGCCGGCGTCATCTGGGACGGGACGGCCAAGCGTCCGATGATGCTGTTCAGCGACATGGGAGGGATCGACATCGAGGAGGTCGCCTCCTCGCATCCCGATCACGTTGGCCGCGGCCACCTCTCGAATCTCCTGCCGATCCCCGATTTCGAGGCCAAGCGGGTGATCTCGCTGACCGGGGTCACGGGCTCGGAGCTCGTGCGCGCGACCCCCATCCTGGCCCGCCTCGCCCGCTTGATGCGCGACTGCGACATGACCCTGGCGGAGATCAACCCGCTTGCCCGGCTCGAGGACGGCAGCTTCGTGGCCCTCGACGCTCACATGGAGATGGAGAACGAGGCAAAGCCGCGCCAGCGGGCGCTGCTCGACGAGCTCGGAATCGAGCCCGAGGACGTCCGGGAGCCGTATGAGCCGAGCGACTTCGAGCGCCACGTGCGAGCGATCGACTCGGCCGATCACCGGGGCGTGATCCAGGGCAAGGACCATGGGTTCTCGGGCAACCTGGGGCTCGTGATCGGCGCCGGCGGGGGCTCGCTGACGCTCACGGACGCGGTCCGCAGCCAGGGCGGAAAGCCCGCCAACTACACCGAGATCGGCGGCAACCCCTCCGTGGCGAAGGCTTGCGGCCTGGCCAAGGAGGTCCTGCAAAAAGACGGGGTCGAGAAGATCGCCGTGATGATGTCGATCGTCTCCAACACCCGGGTCGACATCGTGGCCCGAGGGGTGATCAAGGCTTGCCTCGAGCTCGACAAGGACCCGGCCGAGACGATCGCCGTCTTTCGCATCCCCGGCGCCTGGGAGGAGGAGGGGGAGAAGATCCTCGGACGCTACGGGGTCGAGTACTGCGACCGCTCGGTCTCGATGTGGGAGGCCGCGGGACGAGCCGTTTCAAAGATTCAAGGGGGTTCGTGATGAGGTGCCGTAGCACCGGAAGCAGCATGTCAGGCGGCGAAGCCGCCGCAGGTGATTCTGATGTCGATCCTGCTCTCAAAGGACTTCACCTTCATCGTCCAGGGGATCACGGGGCGCGAGGCCGTCAACCTCACCCGGGAGTGCCTGGACTACGGATCGCGGGTCGTCGGCGGGGTGACCCCCGGTCGCAAGGGACGCGAAGTCCACGGCGTGCCCGTCTTCGACACCGTCGAGCAGGTCACCGAGGCGGTGGGCTATGTCCCCAAGGGCTCCGTGGTCACAGTCCCCCCCGCGTTCACCAAGGACGCGGTGTTCGAGGCGATCGAGGGCGGAATCGAGCTGGTGGTGATCGTCACCGAGCGCATCCCGCGTCGTGACGTTGCCGAGATGGTCGAGCTGGCGGGGATGCGAGGCGCACGCATCATCGGCCCGAACTGCCTCGGCGTGATCGTGCCGGAGGTCTGCAAGATGGGCGGCATCGGGGGCCCCGCGAAGGACGCGGCCAAGGCCTATGCGCCGGGCCAGATCGGCGTCATGTCCCGGAGCGGCGGCATGACGACCGAGATCTCCTCGACCCTCACCGCCGCGGGTCTCGGTCAATCGACGGCGATCTCGATCGGCGGCGACGCGATCATCGGGTCGACCTACGCCGAGCTGATGCCGCTGTTCGAGGCCGACGAGCAAACCGAGGGGATCGTCATCTACACGGAGCCGGGCGGGCGGATGGAGGCGCAGCTCGCCGAATGGGTCAAGGAGAGCGGGTCGAGGCTGCCGATCATCGCCTTCATGGCCGGCCGGTTCATGGACGAGGAGGAGATGCAGGGGATGAGCTTCGGCCATGCCGGGACGATCGTCGAGGGCGCCGAGGACACCGCGACCGAGAAGATCGCCCGCCTCGAGGCCGCCGGCATCCCCGTGGTCGAGCGGATCGACGAGATCCCCGACGCGGTCAAGGGCAAGCTGGGGGTGACGGCGTGAGCGAGCAGGCGGCCGCCGGCCGGGCGCAGGGGGCGGGCATCTTCATCGACGTCGTGGTGGACGACTCGGTCGTCGACGACGCCAAGCTGGCGAGCAAGCTCGCCGAGGTCTGCCCGGTTGACATCTTCACGGCGGAGAACGGCCGTGTCGAGACGGTGCCAGGGAACCTCGACGAGTGCGTGCTCTGCGAGCTCTGCCTCGACGCGGCGCCCGAGAGCGCCGTCGTTGTCAAGAAGCTCTACGACGGCACCGAGCTACGTCGCTAGTCGGCGCAGCGGCTCAGTCCTCCAGCTCGCCTTCCCAGATCGCGAACGTCGCCGCCTGCTCGTCTCGCAAACCCGCTATCCGCCCCGCCGGGAAGTCCACCGGCCCAAACGCCTTCGACCCGCGGAGCTCGCCACACTTCGCGATCGTGTCGTCGAGCGATTCCACCGCGAAGTACGGAAACCAATGCGAAGGGATCCCGGCTCCTTCCTCCTCTCCGAACAGGGCTCGGATGCCGCCGTTGGCGCGCTCGCCCACACGGATGACCGTGTAGCTCGGCCCTTCGCCGCTCTGCATCTCCTCGCCGCTCCAGCCGAAGAGCTCGCCGTAGAAGGAGAGGGCTGCCGTGACATCGCTCGTCGCCAGCTCGTTCCATGTCAGGCACCCGGGCTCGTTCACCCGGGCCACGCCCGCGTACGTCCCCGGTTGCCAGATCGCGACGTTGGCGCCGGTTGGGTCCCGGAGCACCGCCATCCGGCCCACGTCCAGGATGTCGAACGGCTCCACGACAACCTGTCCGCCCAGGTCGCGCGCCTTGGCAGCGGTCTCATCGGCGTTCGAGACGCTCACGTAGTTGACCCAGGCCGGCGTCAGGCCCGCCTCCCGCTGGTCGGCGCGCTGCTCGAACAGCCCAGCGACCGCATCGCCGGCGAGGCGCAGGACCGTAAAGGTCGTGTCGTTGGGTCCCGGCACGTCCTCCGGCTCCCAACCGAACAGCGACCGGTAGAAGCCCTTGGCCCCCTCGGGGTCCGTCGTCGCCAGATCGACGGCACAGAACATCCCCGGCGGGTAACTCGTTCGATTGCCCATGCCTACCTCCTTCGTCGGCCTGCCGCGCCACTCTACGCGCGCGTGACGCCCGGGGGGATCTTGCGAAAGCGGGCGACCTCGCCAACGGTCTCGAATCCGAGCCGGCGATAGAGCTGCTGCGGCCAATCTTCGGCCTCGGCGACCAGGAAGGTGAGCTCGTCGCCACGATCGTGCGAGGCCGCGGCCGCCGCGGACACGACCGCGCGTGCGTATCCGCGGTTGCGGTGGGCCGGATGCGTCATCACCTGCTCCACCTGGCCGATCCCATCGCCCGAGTAGAGGCGACACCAGGCGACGGGCGCTCCGTCCGCCTCGACGACGAACCGCCGCTCGGCGGTGACGGCCGCCACCAGCTCGTCGCGGCCGGCGAGCTGCCCGACGAGAACGGGGACGATGGCGGGGTCCGCGACCCTGGGAGGCTCCATCAGCTCGACGTCGCGCACGGGACCGCGGAGATCGGTGAAGGAGATCTCCTTCACCGGATGGACGGGGGCCTCCGGACGAGAGCCCAGGACCATGATCAGCTCGTGCGCCGGGCTCCAGCCGATCGTCTCGAGCTCGCTCTGGAGGCCCGCTGGGTCGTCGAGCGCGGGCGCCACGATCTGGCGATGTCTGAGCCTGCGATCCGCGAACAGCGGCTCGACCAGCTCGGCCAGGGCGGCCCCGCCGAGGGCAGCACCCTCCCTGCGCACGCGCACGTAGTTGGAGTCCCAGACGTGAGGCCGGTCGGAGTCGAAGATCCCGATCCCGAACGGAAGCGCCACACGTTCGGCGGCCACCTCCTCGTCGACGCGCGCGATGAATTCGAGCGACGCCTGGAAGGGGTCGCCGCTCGGCCCCGTCCCGCGATCACCCACGGCTACCAGGGAATCGGCTTGCGGTCGCGGAAGAAGCCCCCGGTCGGCCCCCCATCCGGCAGGGTCGCAAGCCAGACCGCAGTATCCGCCCCCTGTTCGACCGACCGCGGCGCGGCCGAGCCGCCCATGTCGGTGCGCACCCAGCCGGGACACATCGAGTTGACCAGGATCCCGCTCGAGCCCTCCTCCTGGGAGAGGATCCGGGTCAGCGCGTTGAGCGCGGTCTTGGAGGTCCGGTAGCCCGGATAGCCGCCGTTCATGTCCGAGAGCTGGCCGGCGCCGCTCGAGACGTTGACGATCCGCGGGTCGGGGCTGCGGCGGAGCAGCGGCAGGAGCGCCTGGGCCAGGCGCCAGGTGCCGAACAGGTTGGTCTCCATCGTGGCGCGGGCGTCGTCGAGCGGTGCGTCGGCGGCGCTGGTCCCCACCGTGCCCATCACGCCCGCGTTGTTGACGAGGACGTCGAGGCGGCCCGGGTCCGCCTCGACCCGTTCGCGGAGGCTCGCGACGCTCTCGGGATCGGCGATGTCGAGCTGCTCGGGCTGCAGCGACAGCCGGCCGTCGTCGGCAAGCTCCTCTGCGGCGCGCTCGGCCGCGACGGGATCCCTGGCGGTCACGATCACGTGATGTCCCAGCTCGGCCAGCTGCCGGGCGACCTCACGGCCGATTCCGCGAGCGGACCCGCTGACCAGAGCGCCGCGCTGCCGATCCTCCATCACCGGCAGACTACGACCCCGCCATGAACTTCATCCAGGACGTGCTCGAGCGCTTTCCCGCGGCCCGGCCGGCGCTGGTGACGATCTCCCCGGAGCGACGGCAGTGGGGCTTCGGCGAGCTGATCGCGCGAAGCGCCGGGCTCTCGGGCGCCTTCGCGGCGCGGGGCGTTGGGCGCGGAGACGTCGTGATGACGATGATCGGCAATCGGATCGAATGGGTGCTCGCCATGCTCGCGTGCTGGCGGATGGGGGCGATTGCCCTGCCGTGCAACACGCAGCTTCGACGTCGCGACCTGCGATTGCGCGCGTCGGCCGCCGATCCGGCCCTCTGCGTCTGCGCCGACGAGCTGCTCGATGAGCTGCCCGACGGCCTTCCGGTGATGACGATGGAGGAGGTGGCCCAGGTCATGGACGAGGAGCGCCCCCAGGAGCCGCCGGTCGAGATCGCCGACCTCGATCCCGGCGAGGGAGCGCTGATCGTGTTCACGTCCGGCACCACGGGCGAGGCTCGCGGCGTCCTGCACACCCAGGGGTACCTCGCGGCTCAGCGCGTTCAA
>CAVWWY010000004.1:0-116637 GCA_963758865.1 uncultured bacterium
TCGAGCTGAAGGCCGTTGGCTCCAAGGTGACCGCTCGGGTGAACGGGACGAAGGTCGCGAAGGCGGACGACTCCAACGCGGCCCAGGTGGGCGGCCGCAAGCTGGAGATCGCCGTCGGACACGGCAAGCGCTCAGGCAGGACCGTCTCGGCGACGATGGACGACCTCAAGCTTCAGGTCCCGACGCCCTAGCGAGCACGAACCCCTAGGCTGGGGTCATGGCAACGGAGACGCTCGAGCGCCCCCGCGTCGGGGGCCCGGACTCGGGCGTCGGAGGCAACTGGCTGGTGATCGTGCTGAACGACGATCACAACACGTTCGACCACGTGGCGAACACCCTCGCTCGGGCGATCCCGGGGGTCAGCGTCGACGACGGCTACCGCCTGGCCGATCGCATACACGGCTCCGGGCAGGCGATCGGTGTGGAGGGGGCCGAAGGAGACGGCCAAGTACTACCTGGAGCAGCTCAACGATGCGGGGCTGACCTTGGCCCCCCTGGAGCAGCACTGAGCGCGCCCAGCCCGCACCGGTCCAGCCGGCGCGGGGCGGCCCCGGCCTAGAAGCCTCGCGGCCTGCGGGCCATGAGCCAGCCGGGGGCGCCGGGAGGCGAGCCCGGGAGCGTGGCCCTCGCCCTGGAGCGAAGGGGGAACCCTCGCCGCCGTGGCCGATGGCCGTCGCGGCGGCGAAGCTGCGCGGCTCGAAGCTCCAGCAGGGCACGGAGCTCGGAGGCGCGGCTGTACGGGTCGGCGACCGACTCGCCCGTGGTCAGCGAGATCGCGGCCAAGAGCCGTCCGTCGATCTCGGCCCCGAGCAGCGTGCCCCGCAGCGGCGGATGCGAGTCGAGCTGGGCGAGTCGCCGGGCCGCCGCCTCGTCGCCCGCGAGCTGTCGGAGCGTGACGCCGTCGGTGTGGATCTGGGCCTCGTGATGCTCCGGGTCGCTCATCATCGATCACCTCCGTTTCGCCTTCGTCCACCCCGACTCCAGAACACTTCCGGGTGGTTGGTTCGTGATGTCAGCCAGGTTCGCACCCCGGATAAATGAGAGCATACAGGAAGTTCTTCTTGACTTGATAAGCTCGCCTTATGCTCGATTTGAGGCGCCTGCGGGTGCTGACGGAGGTCGCCCGCCTGGGCTCGTTCTTGGCCGCCGCGGAGAACCTGCACCTGTCCCAGTCGGCGGTCAGCCAGCAGGTGGCGACGCTCGAGCGCGAGGTCGGGGATGCCGCTACTCGACCGCACTCGCAACGGGCCGAAACTGAACGACGCCGGCCGGGCGCTCGTCTGCCACGCCGAGGCCGCCGTGGCCCGGCTCGAGCAGGCCGAGCACGAGTGTGAGGTGATCGCCGGGATGGAGGGTGGCGAGCTTCGGATCGCGAGCTTTCCCAGCGCCAGCGCCAGCCTGCTCACAAATGCGCTGGCTACCTTCAGCCGGAGCCATCCAGGCGTGCGGCTGACGGTCACCGAAGCCGAGCCCCAGGACTCCCTTCCCCGGCTGCGCGCGGCGGAGGTGGACCTCGCGATCGTCTTCGACTACCCGCTGCTTCCCCCCGGCCGAGAGTGGCGCGACGTCGAGCGGACACTGCTGTTGACGGAGTCGATGTACGTGACGCTCCCACGGGGCCATCCGCTCGCCGAGGCCGAGGTGGTGGAGCTCGCGGACCTGGCGGAGGAGCCCTGGATGTGCGGCGTGTGCCCGAGCTCATGTGGTGACGTGGTCAAGCAGGCCCTGCGGGGTGCCGGCTTCGATCCGCTGATCGCCTTCGAGAGCGACGAGTACGAGGTCCAGCAGGCCTACGTTGCCGCGGGGCCGGGTTCGCGCTGCTGCCGGACCTTGCCCTGCCCACCCTGCGCTCGGACCTCGTCGTTCGCCCGACCAAGCCGAACGCCCCGAAGCGACGGGTGTGGGCGGCAACCCGCGCAGCGGGGGCGCGGTCCGCTGCGACCGATGCGATGGTCGAGACCCTGCGGGCCACCAGCGCCGGTTTCATGCCCGAGGGCGTCGTTTCGGCCGCTGAGGCCGCGTAGAACCCTCGCCGCGGCGCGAACCGCCCCTTTTTCGCGGGGTGGATTTCGTACAGGTCGAGAAAGCCTCAGGGTTTACGTCCGTTTGATGAGGGATGGACAACTTCAAGGGCCTGATCTGAGCGAGGACGCCTACGGGCCGATCCGGGGGGAGCTGCATGGGCGCGCTCCCCAGCTCTTCCCGCTCGCCAACACGCCGCTTCTCTTCTATGCCCTGGAGACGATCCGCAACGCGCAGATCGAGGAGGTGGTCATCGCCGCCGGCGTTCCCGAGGTCGAGGAGCTTCGTGAGGCGATCGGGGACGGGAGCGAGTGGGATCTCGAGGTCGCCTACCTCGAGGCCGATCGGGGCTCGGGACCGCCCACGCCATCGGCCTGGCCGAGCCGCTTGTGGGCGACAGCCCGCTGTTGGTGTTCGACGGCGTATCCCTCGTCACCCAGTCCCTCCAGCCCTTCCTGGAGCGGTTCGTCGAGGGGAACCTCGACGCCCTGGCCCTGATGGGGACCAGCGCCCGCGCTCCAGCCGGAAGCTCGGACCTGGTGGGCGTGGGCACCTGCATCCTCGGCCCGAGGATCTACGACGCCGTGGCTGCGGTCGCCGGGTGGGGCTCGGGACCGTGCGATCTGGAGGCCGCGATCTCGTGGCTCGTCGCCGCGGGAGGCAAGGTCGAGAGCCACCGTCTGGATGGGTGGTGGAGGAACACCGGCAGGCCCGAGGACCTTTTGACGGCCAACCGAATCCTGCTTGACCGGCTCGCCGACTCCGTTTGCGCCACCAACGGCCACAATGCCGAGGTGGAGGGGCGGGTGCTGATCGACGACTCGGCGGTGATCGAGTCCAGTCGCGTCCGCGGGCCGTCCGTGATCGGGCCGGGCCCGGATCGTCAACTCCTATGTCGGCCCCTATACCTCCGTCGGCGAGCAGGCGATCATCGAGAATTCCGAGGTCGAGAACGCCATCATCCTGCCGCGCGCGACGATCGAGCACTTCGGTTTGCGTGTCGAGGAGAGCGTGATCGGCGAGGGAGCGGAGCTGCGGCGAACGTTTCGCGTGCCGCGTGGGGTGTCCTTGAGCATCGGCGCCGAAGCCGAGATCGCGCTCTCCTAGGTGGCCGCAGGGCCGGCGGCCGAGGTCACCGAAGCATGAAAATAGTGCTACTGGCGGGCATCGTAGGCGGCGACGGTGACCGCTGCCTCTGATAGAAGGATTGTGAGGACGCGCTCGGACTCGTCTTCAAAAGGTCCGCTGTCCCCCGCGTCGAGGTTGCTCCAGATGCTCCTTTCCAGGCACAACAACAGCCGTTTCGCCTGCCGCCGGCCGGGCTTGGCTCTGATCGCGGTTTGCGTGGCCATGCTCACATTGCCCGCCGGCCTCGCAAGCGCGGCGCCGCCCTCCTCCGGCCACAAGCTGTTTCGACTCTTTTCGCCGAAGAGCGTCTGGAACCATCCGCTCGCCCCGACCGCCCGGATCGACCCGAGGTCGCCGCAGATGATCGACGGACTGCTCCAAGAGGTGAGGAGGGAGCAGGCCGCCGGGGTGGGGCCCTGGATCCAAACGGACAGCTACAGCACCCCGCTCTACATCGCGAGGCGAAACCTGCCGACCGTTCGAGTGGCGCTCGACGACCCCAACGCGTCGTGGCGCGTGGGCCTGCAGAAGGCTTACAACAAGGTTCCGATTCCGCCGAAGGCGCGCCCCGCGGCTGGCAGCGACGGGCACATGACGGTCTGGCAGCCCTCAACCGACAAGCTGTGGGAGTTCTGGCAGGCGCGCAAGGAGAACGGCAGGTGGCACGCCAGCTGGGGCGGGGCGATGAAGCGCGTTTCGCATAGCCCCGGCTACTACAGCAATAACTCGTGGCCCGGTCTCTCGGCCCCCAACTGGGGCGCCACGGCGACGAGCCTCCCGGTGATTGCGGGAACGATGCTCGTCAGGGACCTGCGCTCTCCATGGATCCGGCACGCGCTGGCGGTCGATCTCCCCGCCCCGGCAGCCGGCTATTACTCGTGGCCCGCCCAGCGTACGGATGGACACGGCCCGGCCGGCTCGATCCCGGAGGGCGCCCGCCTTCGCCTGCCGCCCGACCTGAACCTGGTCAAGATGCACCTCCCGCGGATCGTCTTGATGATGGCCAGGGCCGTCAAGCGGCGCGGGATGATCGTCCGCGATCAGACCGGCTCCGCGATCGGCTTCTTCGCCCAGGACCCTGTTCGCGCCAAGAAAGACCCCTATTACGGTCCGGGTGGCGTGTTCGGTGGCCAGTGGCCCAACAAGTTCCTGACCAGGTTCCCCTGGGAGAAGCTCCAGGTGCTGAAGCTGAGCGTCTGCAGGGACCAGTCGCGTCCCTGCCGCAAGCGCTAGGCGGTTCGATCCCGGAGGCCTCGCCTAGCCCTCCGCGGGCCGGGCGCCATCGAGCTCCGACTCCGGCTCGGCCGCGGACAACCCCACCCGGACGGGCCGCGTGCCCGCCAGCCGGACGAGGGCGGCCTGAGGTCGCGAGCTGACCATCACGGCGGCGCTTGGGCGCCGAGCGAGCCGCGTGAACGCCCGCAGGCTGCCGGTGGTGCTCAGGTCGACCTCGTAGCGGTCCTGTTCGGGGACCGTGGCCGGATCGACTCCGGAGAGGACGGCAACGGACGGCTCACCGCTTAGAGCCAGCCGGCTGGTACGACGGCGAAGTGCCGCGCGGTGGCGCCATACCTCCACCACGCCGAGCACGCGCAGCGGGTGAGCTGCGACCTCGCGCACGAACTTGCGACGCGCGCCGGCGGCGCCGGTGCGTCGCCGCTCGCGATACCGATCCCAGGCCCTGACCCCGGCTCGGCGCTCGACGAGGCCGGGGGACCACCACTTCTCCCCTGCGAAGGAGCGGGCGACGTCCAGGTGCGCGTCGTGCATCGCCTCCCAATCCCCGGAGATCTGCCCAGGGTGGGTGTGGTAGAGCATTCCCACGCGCGGGGACAGCGTCCCGCGGCCCCGGCTGAGCACCCGGCACCACATGTCAAGATCCTCGCAGAGGCCCCCGCGGAACCCGCCCGCCGCGAGCGCGATGTCCCGATCGAACATCGCGGCGCTCGAGGGGATCGGGTTCTCCGGGTGAAGCAGGGCGGCGGGCGAGTCGAGGACCACCGGTCGCTCGGTCAGTGGCCCGTGAAAGCCGCGTTCCCTCGAGCCCTGGACGCCCTCGACGCATGAGCTGGCCACCAGCACGTTGCCGGGGGCCAAGGACCAGAGGGTGTCCAGATGATGCGGGAGCCACTCGTCGTCGTCGTCCAGGAGCGCCACCCACTGATGGCGAGCTGCCCTCAGGCCGGTCTCGTATGCGGCCGTCGCGCCGAGATTGCGTCCGTGGCGAATCAGCTCCGCGCCGAAGGCCGTGGCGACCTGGGGGGTGTCGTCGGTCGAGGCGTCGTCGACCACGATCACCTGCGCCGGGCGGCGAGGGCACTGGGCGGCGACGCTGCGAAGAGCGCGCTTGAGCAACCGCGCCCGGTTATAGGCGGGGATCACGACCGAGATCGGCAGCGTGCCCCCTGGCCTATCGTCCATATGCCGACTCAGGCCTTGCCACGGGAAGCTTCGCCGAGGGCGCGAATCGGTCTCACGCCCGCCAGCCTAACCAGGGCGGCCTGAATCCGCGAGCCGACCAACGCCGAGGCGCTGGGCCGCCGGGCGAGACGGGCGAATGCCCGGAGGTCGCCCGTGGTGCTGAGGTCGATCTCGTAGCGGTCCTGCTCTGGGACCGCGGCCGGATCGGTGCCGGGGAGGACCGCGATCGAGGGCTCGCCGCTCACCGCGAGGCGGCTGGTTCGGCGTCGCACTGCGGCCCGGTGACGTAGGACCTCCAGCACCCCGAGGACGCGGAGCGGGTGGCCGAGCACCTCGCCAGCGAACTGGCGACCGGCGTGGCGAGCGCCGGCGCGGCGCTGATCCCGATAGCGATCCCAGGCCGTCACGCCGGCTCGGCGCTCGACCAGGCCATGCGACCACCAGCTCTCGCCGGCGAAGGAGCGGGCGACGTTCAGGTGTGCGACGTGCATCGCCTCCCAGTCGCCGGAGATCTGCCCCGGATGGGTGTGGTAGAGGACTCCGACCCGCGGAGAGAGGGTGCCCCGCCCGCGGCTGAGAAGGCGACACCACATGTCCAGGTCCTCGCAGCCCAGGATCGAGAGCGTGCGCGGCACGCTGCCGTTGCTGGACCGCGGGGGCTTCCTGAGGGTTCCGCGAAATCCCCCCACCGCGAGCGCGGTGTCCCGGTGGACCATCGCGGCGCTGGCCGGGATCAGGTTCTCCGGATGCAGGAGTGGAACCGGTGTCTCGAGCACCATCGGCCGGTCCGTGAGCGGCCCATGGAATCCGTGCTCGGTCGAGCCTGGAACGCGCTCCACGCAAGAGCACGCCACCAGCACGCTGTCCGGCGTCAGCGACCAGAGCGTCTCGAGGTGATGCGGAAGCCATTCGTCGTCGTCGTCGAGGAGCGCGACCCATTGGTGGCGCGCAGCCCTGAGGCCCGTGTCACGGGCGGCCGCGTTGCCGCCGATGTTGTGCCCGTGCCTGATCAGCTGGACCCCGAAGGCCTCGGCCACCTGCGGTGTCTCGTCGGTGGATGCATCGTCCACCACGATCACCTGCTCCGGCTTGCGCGGCACCTGGGAGGCGACGCTCTCCAGGGCCCGCTCCAGCAGGTGCGCCCGGTTGTAGGCGGGTACCACCACGGTCACTGGCAGCAGCGTCTCCGAGCTCTGTTCCACTCTCGGTCCCATCAGGTCGACGGCTGGGGTCGCGGGGCCAGGCGAGTCGCCCACTTCGAGCCAGGCGCGACGGCGCCGACGACGGCCGAGGCCCGCGCTCGGTCGCGCGGGAGCATTCCACCGATCAACATGAAGGCCACGGCGTAGGCGAGCGCGCCACCGGCGAGGCCCCCAACGAGGCCGGTCAATCCGGGCAGCGCAGAGTCGAGGATGCGGGCGACGGCGAAGCCGCCTACGTAGGCGACGATCAGCGCGACCAGCTGGCGTAGGGGCCAGAGCTGCCGCATCGGCTGGGAGAGGTGCGCACGCAGCACCCCGAGCTGGATGGCGAGCTGGACGCAGGCGCCGAGCGTGATGCCCAGCGCGGCGCCCGTCAGGCCCATCGCGAGCGTCAGGCCGATCGTCAGCGGGACCGTCGCAGCGAGGCGTGCGACCGAGAGCACGGTGGTCGCGACCGGCCTTCCCACCGCGAGCAGCGCGTCAACCTGGATGGTCGAGATGGTCGCGATCGCCGGCACCACCAGGACGACGGCGAGCGCCGTGGACGCTTGCGCGAACCCCGGCCCGAAGAGCCCCATGATCCCCGCCGCGGCGCCACCTCCGGCTGCCGCGGGCAGCAGCATCCCGACGGCGACGTAGCGAAGCGAGTCCATGAGCGCACGATCGAAGCCGAGCCTGTCCTCGCCGACGTGACGCTCCACAAGGGTCGGGAAGACCATCTCAGCGACCCGGTAGTTGAGCTCGACGAAGCGCTGGCTCAGCGCCCACGCCCGGTTCCAGGCGCCCACCGCGGAGATCGACCCCACCACGCCCAGGACCCAGGTGCCGACCTGCTCGCTGACCCCGGTGGCCAGGGAGCCGGGCGTGACCTTGAGCCCGAACCGCAGGATCTCGGGAAGCGAGCGAAAGCCGGTGCGGATCTCCGCGACGGGCACCGACCAACGCATCCACTTGGGGGCCACCAGGAGGCGATGCGCCAGCGAGGTGACCCACGAGCCGACCATGGCGAGGATCAAGCCCCAGACCGTGGGCAGGACGAAGCTCAACCCGACCGCCATCGCCAGGTAGGCGGCCATCTGGTGTGTTCGGATCCAGAACAGGTCGCGGCCGGCCCGAAAGGCGCACAGGACCCCGTCGATGTTCCAGCACGGGTTGGTGAACACCAGGTAGCCGGCGAGGCTGACGACGGCGGGGAGGAAGAGGTCCGGATGGTCGATCGGGCCCTGGAAGACGAAGTAGGTCCCAACCGTCGCGATCGCGCAGACGAGGAGCGTGAGGACGGTGGAGAACATGAAGACCGGGAGGAAGAGCCCGGTCACCTGCGGGCTTCGAGGCTTGAGCGGCGCCAGGAGCCGGATCAGCGCCGGTTGCTCACGAACGCTCGACAGGAACCAGACCGCGCCCGTGGGTGCGTAGGCGAGCGCGAACTCGCCGATCACGTTGATCCCGTAGATCCGGGCGGTGAGCACGCTCGACCCGAGCGCGAGCACCCCGCTGACCGCGAAGCTCAGGGCGCCGAACCCGAAGGCGTTGCTGAAGGAGGGTCGTTCGCGCGTCGCGGCGTCGTCGGTCCCCATCGCCTAAACAACGCCTGGGAGGCCCGCGCGCTTCCAGTCGCCGGGTCCGGTGGCGATCAGCGGCGCGACCCGCTCAGCCGCGATCGCCGACCAGGTGATTCGCGCCGGCGTCGCTTCCCTCGCCCGCAAGCGCGCGGGCCGGGTTGCCGGCCATGGTGCTCTGGGGGGGGAACGTCGCGAGTGACGACTGCCCCTGCCCCCACGACGGCTCCCTCGCCGATCACGAGACCCCCGAGGATCACCGCCCCGGAGCCGAGCGATACGCCCCGCTCGACGGTGGTCCTGCGCAGATCCCAATCGTCGGCGGCCCGAAGACGACCCGTGTCCGTGGTCGCCCTGGGCAGGTTGTCGTTGATGAAGATGACCCCGTGACCGACGAAGCAGGCGTCTCCGATCGTGACGCCCTCACATACGAACGCGTGGCTTTGGATCTTGCAGTTCGACCCAATTCGCGCCCCGCGCTGGATCTCGACGAACGGTCCGATTCGAGTGCGATCGCCGATCCGGCATCCGTACAGGTTGGTGAACGGGTGCACGATCACGTCCTCCCCGAAGGTGACCTCCGTGATCAGCCGGTGAGGCGCCTCGTTCAAGGGCCGTCTCCCCGCCCGATCCAGGCGTGGGCCCAGGGGAATTCGAAGTCTCCGGAAAAACCGAGTCATTGCAGGCAAGTCCTGCTGAACGAACGGTGCTCGGGGGCCCCAGCTTTCGCGGCCGAACGGAGTCCGCGCCCGTATGCGGCGGACGGCGGTCAGCCCGTTCGGGCGGTGGCGCCGTTGGCGTCCACGAAGGTGCGCTGCCACAGCTCGAGCACGAGCAGCGCCCAGATCCGCAACGCGTTGTCGGCCGTTCCGGCCTCGTTGTCGCGGATCAGTCCCTGGACGGCCTCGGGCTCGAACAGGCCTCGCTCCCGAACCGCGGCGGGGGACAGGCACTCGTCCACCAGGGGCCGGAGGTCCCGGTCGATCCACGCCCTGAGCGGCGCGCCGAATCCGGCCTTCGGGCGCCAGATCACCTCGTCCGGGAGGACCCCCTGCATCGCCCGCTTGAGCACGTACTTGCGGGTCGTTCGCCGGAGCTTCAGCCCGGGGGGACCCGACCGGCCAGCTCAACGAGCTCGTCGTCGAGCAGCGGCACCCTCACCTCGGTGGAGGCCGCCATGCTCATCCGGTCCGTGTAGGCGAGGTTGAGGCATGGGAGGAAGGTCTTCATGTCGAGGTACAGGAGGCGGTTGAGCCAATCGTCGCCCTCTCGGCGTGCCGAGTACTCGCGGTGGCGATGAAAGGGGTCGTGCGCGCCGAGCTCGGCGCGCAGCTCATCGCTCAGCAGGCCGGAGAGCTCCTCGGGCCGGTAGTAGGAGCAGTAGGTGAGGTAACGGTCCGTGGGCGATTGGTCGAGCCCGCGCAGCAGCTTCATCGCGTTACGGCGGGGGCCGCGCATCCGGCCGGGCGCGCCCATCGTCAGGCGGCCGTCAAGCGAGGCGCGAAGAGCGCGCCGTGCGCCCTTGGGGAGCAGATCGGCGGGGCGGGTGAGCTGGGCGGCCAGGTGCCGGGGATATCCGGCGAAGATCTCGTCGGCGCCCATCCCGCTGAGGATCACCGTCAGCCTCTCGCTGCGCCGCAGAGCAGATCAGGTAGGTGGTGATCGCGGCCGGGTCGGCGATCGGCTCGTCCAGGTGCCAGACGAGCTTCGGCAGCAGGTCGACGATCTCGGGCTCGAGCACGCGCTCGTGGTTGTCGAGGCCCAGTTCCCGGCTCAGGCTCCGCGCGTAGCCAAGGTCATCGGGAACGATCTCGTGCGCCAGGTCCTCCTCGCTGAACCCGACCGTGTAGCTGGTCACCTTGTCGGCGGCGGCCTTCATCGTGGCGACCACCGCTCCGGAGTCCAGGCCGCCGCTCAGGAAGCTGCCCAGGGGAACGTCAGAGACCATCTGCCGGCGAATCGCGGCCTGGGTCGTCTCGCGCACGCGATCGGCCCAGGAGATGTCCGAGGTGGAGCCGTCGACCTCGAAGCTGGCGTCCCAGTACTCCCGGACCGTCAGCTCGCCCTTCGCGTAGCGCGCGCAGTGGCCCGCGGGGCAGCTGGTACATGCCCTCGAACAGGGTCCCGGGATCGGGGACCCAGAGGAAGGTCAGGTACTCGGCGAGCGCCGCGTGTCGAATCGAGGGCGACGGGAGGGCGCGAAGCACGGCCTTGAGCTCGGAGGCGAAGTAGAGGACCTCGCCCTGCTGCGCGTAGTAGAGGGGCTTCACGCCGAGGCGGTCGCGGGCCATGAACAGCTCGTGGCGCTCGCTGTCCCAGATCGCGAAGGCGAAGATGCCGTTGAGCCGGTCGAGCATCCCCTCGCCATGGCGGGCGTACATGGCGAGCAGGACCTCGGTGTCGCAGTCCGAGGCGAAGGCGAATCCGTCGGCCTCGAGCTCGGCGCGAAGCTGGCGGAAGTTGTAGAGCTCGCCGTTGTAGGTGATCCAGTAACGGTCGCCATAGGCCATCGGCTGCGAGCCCCTCGGGCTGGTGTCGATGATGCTCAGTCGCCGGTGCCCCAGCGCCGCTGCAGGCCCGTCGCCCTCCTCGAAGAGCTGGACCCCCTCGCCGTCGGGCCCTCGATGGGCCAGCACCTCGGTCATCGACTCGATCAGCGGCCTGTCGGCGCGTCCCACGAAGCCGCAGATCCCGCACATGGCTAGCCCCTCACCGCGCGACCTCGGCCCTCACCAGGGTCCCCGCGGCACGCAAACGCCGGTTCTCGAAGAACTCCTTGGTTGCCGTGAGTCTCAGGTCGCTTTGCACGTTGATCCGGATAGAGGGGCTGACTCCCTGGCAGCCAGGCTAATCGACCATCGCAGCCCCCTCACGATGATCATGTCCCTGAAACAAACGCGCCGTGGCCGCACAGCTTGTGCCGGACCCGTACGGCGGGCGGCATCGGGAGCCTGATGCGCCAGATCGCCCGCCGCCTGAAGGACGGAAGCCTCGACCTGGTGGAGGTCCCCGACCCCGCTCCGGGCCCCGGAGCGGTGTCCGTGCGCGTGGAGGCGTCGGTGCTGAGCGCCGGCACGGAGCGCGCGACGCTGGACGTCGCCCGCAAGGGCCTGATCGCCAAGGCACGGGCGCGACCGGACCAGGCGCGGCAGGTCCTCGACCGCATGCGGCGGGACGGCGTGCGTTCGACCGTCAACGTCGTCCGTCAGAAGCTCGAGGAGCTCGGTCCGCTTGGATACAGCGCTGCCGGCGTGGTCACCGAGGCGGGCTCCGAGACCCGGGGCATCAAGCCGGGCGACCGCGTCGCGATCGCCGGCGGCGGCTTCGCCAGCCACGCCGAGCAGGACGTCGTGCCCTCGCTCCTCTGCGCGAGGGTCCCGGATGGCGTCTCGCCGGAGGATGCCGCCTTCGCCACCCTCGGCGCCATCGCGCTGAACGGCTTTCGCCGCGCCGAGGTCCAGGTGGGGTCCACGGTCGCGATCATCGGCCTGGGCCTGATCGGCCAGCTCGCGGTGCGGATCGCGCGCGCGGCGGGATGTCGTGTCCTCGGGGTGGACCTGAGCCCCAGGCTCGTGGAGCTTGCCCGGGCGGCGGGCGCTGAGGCGGTCGTCCGCTCGGACCTCGACCAGAGCTCCCGGTGGGAGTCTTCGGCGGATGCGGTCCTCGTCTGTGCCGCGACCGATTCGAACGATCCGGCCGTGTTGGCCGCGAGCCTGTCTCGCGACCGGGGCCGGGTCGTGATCGTCGGGGACGTGCGAATGGACCTCCCGCGGGCCCCCTTCTATGACAAGGAGCTCGACCTGAGGCTTGCCCGTTCCTATGGGCCGGGTCGCTATGACCCAAACTACGAGCTGCACGGCCTCGACTACCCGATCGGCCACGTGCGCTGGACGGAGCAGCGAAATATGGATGCCTTCCTCGGGCTCGTGGCCGATCGCAAGGTGATCCCGTCGGAGCTCGTGACCCACCGTTTCTCGTTCGCTGACGCGGAGCAGGCGTTCGAGCTCCTTCAATCCGGTGCGCCGCTGGTGGGGATCGTCCTCCAGTACGCGCAAAACGGCCACCCAGGCGTAAGCGGGGGACCTCGCGCCGAGCCCCCCCCGAAGCACCGCATCGCCGGCGGGGCGGCACGGCCGCGCCTCGGGCTGGTCGGCGCCGGTTCGTTTGCGACCGGAACCCTGATCCCGGGACTTCGCCAGGCGGGGTTCGACCTGGTGGCGGTCGCTTCGGCGTCGGGGCTGTCGGCGGAGAGCGCGCGCCAGCGGTCCGGATTCGAATCCGCCCATGCCGATGCCCACGAGGTGATCAGGCGCGACGACGTCGATCTGGTGGCGATCGCGACGCGCCACGATTCCCATGCCGAGCTCGCGGTTGCCGCGCTGGAGGCCGGCAAGGCCACCTACGTGGAGAAGCCGCTGGCGCTCGACGAAGATGAGCTGCGCCTCGTTCGGGAAGCGCAACGGCGGACGGGCGCGCCGCTGATCGTCGGGTTCAACCGCCGCTTTGCGCCGCTCGCCGTCGAGCTCCGGGGCCTGCCCGGCCCCAGGCTGATGGCCTACAGGGTGAATGCGGGCCCGCTGCCGGGCGACCACTGGACGAACGATCTGGCGCGAGGGGGAGGCCGCTTGAAGGGCGAGGGATGCCATTTCGTCGACTTCCTGTGCGACCAGGCGGGAAGCGACCCGGTGAGCGTGACCGCGCGCGGCTTCGTGTCTCGGCCGGATCTTCCGCTCGCGGCAACGGACAACTTCAGCGTCGAGATCGGCTTTCAGGACGGTGGCGTCGGGACGCTGCACTACGCGGCCGATGCGCCGACCGGCCCGGGCAAGGAGCGCTTCGAGACCAGCGCACCCGGCACGTACGCCGAGATCGAGGACTTCAGGCGAGGGCGGATCTGGCATGGCCGCCGGAAGGCGCGCCTCGGCGGGAGCCGCCAGGACAAGGGCTTCGCGGCCCAGTTCGCGTACCTCGCCAAGCTCGTGCGGGGCGAGGTCGACCCGCCCGCGCCCGAACGCTCCTGGCTCTCTTCCCTGGCCACGCTGGCGGCCGCGCGCTCACTGGAGACGGGACGCCCCGAGATCGTGCTGGACGTCGAGTCCGAGCGGATACCCGAATCCACTCCGCAAGAGGTGGAAGCGGCGGCTTCTCATGGTCGTTAGTCGAGGAAGGGGGGATCGGAGATGGAGCGATTTGGAATGGAGGTGACACGCGGCATGAGCATCCAACCAGGTGAGCTGGAGCGGACCCGCTTCGAGATGGGCCCCCCCGTGGACCACGATCCCGGCTCGCGGCCCGGCTTCGGGGCGGCGCTTCGCCGGCACTGGCGCGTGATGTTCGCGTGCATCGGAGGGATGGTCCTCCTGGCGATCGCCTACAGCGCCGTGCGGACGCCCAACTACGCCGCCGAGACACGGCTTGCCGTTGGGGGCTTGAACGCGAGCACCCCCGCCTCGCTCACCGGCTTCTCCGCTGCAGCGCAGCAGCTGGCCGAGACCTACAGCCGCTCGGCGCAGGGCGACGCGGTCGTGCGTGACGTGGCGAAGGTCTTGAAGACGACGCCTGAAGAGATTCGGCCGCATCTCTCCGCCGCGCCCATTCCGCAAACGCCGGTCTTCCTGCTCACCGCGACCACCAAGTCGGAGGCCACCTCGATCGACATGTCCCGACTCGCCAGCCAGGCGCTGGTGCGGGAGGCCAATCGCGCCAGCGATGCCACGCCCGGCCGCCTCCTGGCGAGGTATGAAGCGGCCGAGAGCCACCGTCAGCAGGTCGCCAAGCAGGTGGAGGCGCTCGCGCAGGGGGCGGGCAGCGGCAACCTTGCGGAGGCGCGCGCGGACCTGATCGGCGCCAAGGCGCAAGCCGACTCGCTGCGAAAGGCCTACATCAGCAGCCAGGAAGGCGGTTCCGTCCCGCTGGAGATCATCGCAGCTGCCGGACGTCGCGACCAGCGACCGCTTCAGCAAGCTCCAGCTGCTCCTATTCGTGGCGATCGTCGCCGGATTCATCATCAGCTCGGCTATCACGGTGTTCCTCGAGAGCTCGCGCGGCCCACGCGTGGAGGAGAGCTCGCTGGGGCGCTGGGAGCTGGCGCGCCGGACCGGCGGAACTGGCGCACGTCGCGCGCAGGGCGCGGCGAGAGCGAAACGTAGCGCCCCGTAGCCGTGGTCGGACGCGCTCCACGCTTCGCCCCACTGGGCGCCGGCTTGGCGGTGGTCGGCGCTTTGGCGCTGCTGTTCGCGGTGCTCCCGAGTGCCGCACGGAACCGACTTGGCGAGGCCGTCGTGGCCCTCGCCATCCTCGGCGCGCTCGCCTACATGGTCTGGCAGGTCGACCCGCCTGGCTGATGATCACCGCGGTGATCGGCTCCACCTTCAACAGCAACTGGGGGGCGCTCGGCTGCCGGGTGGCTTTCCACCAGACCGCTTGGTCCTCCTGGCCGCGATCTGGGGCTGATCGTTCGGGCGCCCGGGGCTCGCGATCGGCCGCAACTTCCGGGCCCGGCCCGTTCACGCGCTCCTCATGCTCACGCTCCTGTGGGCGATCGGGTCCGGGGTCGCCGCGGAGACCCTGAGCAGTCCAATGTGCTCTTCTTCCTGCTCGATCGGATGGCGGTGCCGTTCGCCGTCTTCGCGCTGGCGCCCCTGGCGTTCCGCACCCCCCGCCACCGGGCGGGGTTCCTCGTCGCCATGGTTTGGTTCGGCGCTCTATCTCGGGCTGACGGCGTTCTTCGAGATCGTCGGGCCTCACGCCCTCGTCTTTCCACCATTCATCCTCGAAAGCGGTTGGGGGACCGAACGGGCGCAGGGGCCGTTCCTGGAGCCGGCCGTGAACGGCGTGGCCATCTACGTGTGCGCCGTCTCCTCCGCCATCGCGCTCGCGACATGGGAGAACAAGCGGAAGCGAATCCTCGCGGGGGCGACGCTCTTCCTCTGCTGCCTCGGGCTGCTCTTCACCCTCACCCGGTCGGTGTGGATCGCCACGATCATCGCCACGGCGGTGACCCTCGCGGTCACGCCGCAGCTTCGCAGATTCCTGCTTCCCGCCATCGGCGGCACCGTGGCGCTGGTGCTGCTGGCGCTCGCGGTCCTGCCCGGCTTCAATGCGAGCGTCGACGAGCGAGCCAACAACAAGCTCACGGTGTGGGAGCGGCGCAACGTCGACGCTGCGGCCATCAACATGGTCTCCAATCGGCCGCTCTTCGGTTTCGGGATCGGGCGCTTCAACGAGGACAACGCCGAGTACTTCCCGCTGCAGAGCGACATCCCGCAGTTCGTCACCCGCCAGATCGCGCTCCACAACGTGTTCCTCCTGCTCGCGGTCGAGCTGGGGCTGATCGGGGTCGGATTGTTCGCGGCGAGCTTCCTGGCCGTCGTCGGCACGGCGATGTTCTCCCGGGGCCCCCCCGAGATGCGTCCGTGGCGCCTGGGGCTGCTGGCGATCGCCATCTACTGGGTCATCGGCGCGCAGTTCGTGCCGCTGGGGCAGGTGCTCCCGAACATGATCGTTTGGCTGTGGGCCGGGATCGTGCTCGGCGGCGCGACCACCGTGACCGAGTTAGCCTCGAACGGGCATCGCGAGGAGCCCCCGATCCCGACGCAGGAGCTGGCGCTCAGGCGCCCGGCGATCGGCGAGGGCAGCATCTAGGCCCCTCCGGGGACCCACGCCCCGGAGCCCGCACCCCGCCGTCGCGTTAAGGTCGTCTCCATGGGCGCGGTCATCTACTACTGCGCGGCGACGCTCGACGGATACATCGCCGAATCCGACGACACAATCGAGTGGCTGACGACGTACGAGGGCGAGTCCGCGGGAAACGGAGCGGAGCCGATCGAGGGTGGCTACCGCGACTTCTACGAGGGGGTCGGCGCCCTGGTCAGCGGCTCCGTGACGTACGAGTTCATCCTCGGGCATTGGGAGAGCGGCACCGAGTGGCCGTATGCCGGGAAGCCGTACTGGACCCTGAGCTCGCGCGACCTGCCCGTCCCCGAGGGCGAGGGCGCCGACGTGCGGATCGTCGAGGGAGCGGTCCCCGACCTGCTCGGTGAAATGCTCGCGTCGGCCGGCGCGGGGCCCCTTTGGGTGGTCGGCGGCGGCAACGTCGCGTCCCAGTTCGCAGATGCAGGCCTCCTCGACGAGGTCCGCGTCACGGTCGTGCCCGTGGTACTCGGGGCCGGCAAGCCGTTGTTCGATCGTCGCCTGCCGGGCGCCGCGATGCAGCTCTCGGCCGTGCTCCCGCGCGCCAACGGGATGGTCGAGCTCGGCTACGAGATCCGGCCTCCCGCGGCTTCGAGCCCTGCCGGCTCGTCGGAGAACTCCTCGTAGCGAACGACCCTGCCGTCACGGAAGCTGACCACGGCGTATGTCCGCTGGCCGATCGTGAGCCCGCTGGCGCATAAGGCTTCCGTGGGCGAGGACGAGCGCCGGCGGAAGCGCGGCGCGCGCCCGGGGCGCCTAGCGTGGCGTTGCAGTCGTGAGCGTCTCGGGGGAGAGGAGGTCGACGAACGCATCGCGCAGGTGATCGATGCCCTGATCGAGGTCGTATTCGTCGATCACCTTGCGCCGCCCGCGCTTCGCCCAGCTCATGCCCCAGCTTCGGGTCGGCTGCGAGCCGCTCGACCGCGGCGGCAAGCTCGTCGGGGCGCCCGGCGGGGACCAGGAGTCCGGTGACGCCGTCCTCGATCAGCTCGGGGATCCCCATCGTGTTCGAGGCGATCGCCGGGAGGCCCGTGGCCAGGGCCTCCATGAGCACCACCGGGATCCCCTCGCCGAGGCTCGGGAGGCAGAAGGCGTCCGCGCGGCGGTAGTGCTCGCGGATCCGGTCTTGGCCGATCGCGCCGGCGAAGGTCACGCGGTCCTCGATCCCGAGCTCGCGTGCCTGGCGCTGCAGGGCCTCGAGCCGGGTGCCGTCGCCGACCAGCTCCAGCTGCACCGCGGTGCCGCGGTCGGCGAGCCGGGCGATCGCGTCGAGGAGCACCGAGTGGCCCTTCTCGCGCTCGAGCCGGCCGACCGAGAGCAGACGAAGCTCAGCGTCGTCTTGCCGGGGCTCGCCGCCGGCTCCGTTTCTGCGCTGATGGGCACTGTCGGCGAGCCACTCGCCGTTCAGGCCGCACCGTGCGACCCGGACCTTGCTCCAATGGTCCTCGCCCGCCAGGCGCATCACCTGGCTGCGGCCGAAGTCGCTGATGCAGATGACGAGCTCGGCGGTCTCGACCTTGGCGGCGAGGCTGCCGGGCCCGTCGTTGAAGATGTCGGTTCCATGGGCGCTGAAGCTCCAAGACCAGCTCTTGGTCCCGTCGCGCTCGGCCCCCAGCTGGGCGACCAGCTGCGCGACGTCACCCGAAGGGTTCGTGAAGTGGGCGTGGATGTGGCGAAGGCCGCGCCTTTGGCACTCACGCCAGATCGGCACCGACTCGAGGAAGTAGAAGAGCTGCCACCAGCGTCCGTGGAAGCCGCTCGGTGGGCGCCTGAGGGCGAAAGACAGGGTTCGAAGGTAGGCGCCCGGGCCGGTCAGGAACGCTCGCGTGTGCGAGCGGAGGAAGGACCCCCAGCGGATCGGGAGCACCGTGAAGGTGGACTCCTCCGCGTCGCGGTCCGCCTGGGTCAGGACGTGGTCGGGATTGCTGTCGTGGAGGGCGAACGTGTGGATGTCCAGCCCGCGAGCGCGCAGCGCGTGGACCTCACGCTGCACGAAGGAGTGGGAGAGGCCCGGGTAGAGCGTCGCCAGATAGGCCAGCCGGATCTTGGGTTCGGCTCCGTTGCGATCGCTCACGGCTTGGCCCGTCCCCGGCTTCGGATGGCGGTCTCGATCGCGGAGACGTAGCCCTGTGCCGAGTCGGCCGGGCTGCGGCCGAGGGTGGCCGAGTGAGCCGCCTGGCCGAGGCTCTTTCGCCGCGCCGGATCCTCGGCCAGCTCGGTGAGGGCAGCCGCCATGGCTCTGGTGTCGAGAGGATCGACGACGAGCCCCGTGGCTCGATCGTCGATCAAATCCCGGGTCGCTCCGCCGTGCGGCGAGGCGACCAGCGGCAGGCCCGCCGCGGCGGCCTCCAGGAGAACGATGCCGAACGGATCGTCGAGGGTCGGAAACGCGAACGCGTCGGCCTGCGCGAAGCGCTCGGGCATCTCGCGATGCCCGACGAAGCCGGCAAACTCGGCGTCCACCCCGAGCCTGGTGGCGAGGCCCCGGAGCCGCTGCTCCTCCGGCCCGGAGCCGACGACGACGACCTTGATCTCAGGATGCTCGGAGCGGGCCGCCGCTGCGGCGAGGAGCAGCTTGTCCACGCCCTTGTGGGCGACCAGGCGACCCGCGGTCAGGACCGTGAAGCTGCCGTTGGTCCCGTATTCGCGATCGCGCGCGATTCGCCACAGGCGATCCAGCGTCGAGGAGTGGGGAGCAAGGAACACTCGATCGGGGCGAGCGCCGAGCTCCACGAATCGCTCCACGGCCGGCTTGCTCTTGGCGACGCAGGCGGACGCGGCACGCAGGAGGACGGCTCGTGCGACGAGCTGATGGCGGCCGAGACGGCTCTCGTAGTGCGAGGTGCCGTCGCTGTAGATGATCAGTGGGGAGCGGCGAATGCGGCAGTAAGCGGCCGCGTACATCGTCGGGATGGAGAAGCCGAAGCTGACCACGGCCTCGGGCCGATGCCTCGCCAGGGCCGTGAGCACGCGCGGGCTCAGGTAGTAATCGGGGCGATCGGGCGCGCCGCCCCGGAGGGCCAGTCCTTCGATCACCT
Source organism: uncultured bacterium (assembly GCA_963758865.1). GTDB lineage: Bacteria > Actinomycetota > Thermoleophilia > Solirubrobacterales > 70-9 > AC-56. The sequence goes on from CAVWWY010000004.1 coordinate 19,063, forward strand.
CGTGATCGAAGGGCAGCTCGTCGCGCGAGTCCCACGGCATCCCGCGGCTCGCCGTCTGCGAGCAGAACAGCACGGTCAGGTCGACCACGTCCGCCAGGGCCGTGAGGACCTCGAGCATGTATGGCGTCGGGATGTCGGTCACGAACGAGACCCTGCGCCGCAGGCCGCGGCCACCGGTGCTCGAGTCTCGATCGAGGGGGCGAGCAGGATCGGCGAGCGCTTCGCGCATCAGGCCGCCACCCGTTCGGCCGGCAGCGGCTGCGCGGCAGGCGCCCGATCGAGCTCGATCAGGTGGGTGAGGGCCAGAAGCATCGGCGCGACCACCCAGCGCACGTGCGCGGCGCGGTTCGACCACAGGCGCCTGCGCTGAAAGAGCGGCAATCCGTCGTCGCCGAGCATGCGACGCACGCCGAAGCGAAACACCTTCCACGCCGCCGGGGCGAACGACTCGTCGTGCCGCGCGGCGATCGAGAGCGTCTGGATTCCCTGGGCCACCGACTGGGCGTCGATCGGGAAGACCTTGTTCGAGTAGTACTTCGGGGTGCCGTCGGCACAGGAACAGCTCTCGCCGGTAGTAGGCGAGCCCGCGCGCCCAGGCCTCCTCCGCCTCAGCCGTCCCGACCCCCGCATCCGCGCAGGCCCTGAGGGCGTCGAGCACGTAGCCGGTGTGGAAGTTGTCGACCCAGACGAGGTTCTCCTGCTCCCCGTACGGCCAGGAGCCGTCTGGCCGCTGACGGGTTGCCGTGTAGCGCACCGCGGCCTCGGCCGCGGAGGAGAAGCCGTCATCGTCGCGTCCGCGGGCCGCAAGCCGCGCGAGCAGCGATGCGACCAGCATGCTCGAGTTGTGGATCGGGGAGGCATCGCCGCGCAGATAGCCGAAGTAGGCGCCGCTGTCCGTGTGGGTGAGGGGCACGTACCGGCGGAAGAAGCGCCCCGCGCCGCAAGCCTCGTCGAGGAGACGAGCGTCCCCGGTTGCGTCGTAGGCATCCAGAAGCGCGTGGCCGGCGAACGCCGTGGCGATCGTGTTCGGCTCGCCTCGGCGATAGAAGAAGACCCGAGACTGGAAGTCGAAGTGGTAGCCCCAGCACGGCTCCTCGTAGCCGGGTGAGCGCAGCTCGTCCAGGAGATCGAGCGCACGGGTCAGCATGCCCTCGGCCTCGTCGGGATCGAGGAGCCCGTCTCGGGAATACGCGGAGACCACCCAGGCGACGGAGGCGGCGTCCGGCTTGGCTCCAATGCCGAGCATCGGGCGAAGGTCGACCGGCGATCGCTTGACCGCCTGGATCAGGAGCCGTCGGCCAAGCGCCGTCCGCTTCAGGGGCGCAGTGATCCGGCGGGAGGCGCTCAGGCCCTCGTAGGGGTCGCTCCCGCGCCACTCCCGCCCCTCGCCCCATCGAGCCAGGTGGCGGGCGAGCTCGTGGGCCTGGGCGATCTCGCCGCGCTCGGTGCCTCGGCTATCCATGGGCGTGGGCCACGGCGGCGGCGGGCCGCGCGGTCCCCTCCGCTTCGAGTACGGATGCGACGAACTTCCCGATCAGCCCCTCGCTGCGAGCTCGCAGGTCGGCCGGATCGCGTGGCTCCGATCGACGGCGCCGGATCGGTGGCAGGTCGCCGAGTCCGTGCATGCGCCGCAGGGCGCCACGCTCCTCCAGCCAGCGGTCGACCGCCGGCGTTCGCCCGGCGAACAGGCTCACCGTGGGAACCCCGAGCAGAGCTCCCTCGCGGGTCATCGTCCCGCCGGCCCCGAGGATCAGGTCGCTCGCGTGCATGAGCGAGCGGGCGTCGACGGCGCGCTCCGGAGCGACCACGTTCGGCAGCGACAGGGCGGCGATCGCCTCGCGCTGCTCCGGACGGCGGGCGAGCACCACGCAGCGCGCCTGCGGGACGCTCGACACCGCCCGAAGCGCCTCGATGAACACGGGGTTGTCGGACTGGTGGTAGAGCGCCCCGGACGGCGGCGTGCGCGCCACGACGACCACGGTGTCCGGCCCACGCTCGGCGCCCAGGGCGCCCAACACCCCGGGGTTCGGGCGAAAGTCGCCGAGGTAGATCTCCTCCTTGAGCCCGGGGTAGAAGCGCAGCTTGCGCGGCGTCGCGCCCTGTCGGCGCACGCCGGGGTGGGCAAGCGCCTCGGGCAACAGCACCGTGTGCGCGAGCCGGAAGGCGAGGTGGTTCGCCGGCTGGTGCTCGTAGTCCATCGCCGTGACCGTGTGGATGCCCAACGTCCTCGCGGCCACGATCTGGGCATAGGAGTTGTGCGACAGCGCCACGTCTGGGCGCTCGCGGCGGGCCCACCCGCGGAGCTCCCGGATGCGGTCGAGCATGCCGCGGGCCTTTGCCGCCCTGCCGCCCATGCTGGGGCCGCCGATCACGTGGACCTCGTCCCAGCGCTGACGCGCGAGCTCGACCGTCTGGGCGTTGTCGCGGGCCGTGATCCGGACCGCGTGGCCCAGGCTCTCGAGGCGCCCGACGATCGGGGCGAAGAGCAGGGGGTGGGGCGAGTTGGAGAGGTCGATCCAGACCTTCATTCCTCAGTTGACCCCCTTGCGCAGGACCACGGCGGGCACCGTGCGAAGCATCAGGCGGACGTCGCTCCACAGCGACCAGTTGGTGACGTAGAGGTAGTCGAGCCTGATCATCTCCTCGAAGGGGATGCTGGTTCGCCCGAGCACCTGCCACAGCCCGGTGAGGCCGGGAGTCAGATCGATCCGGCTTCGCCTCCAGCCGTCCAGCTGCCGGTCCTCGGAGGGGATGATGGGCCGCGGCCCGACCAGGCTCATCTCACCCGTGAGGACGTTCCACAGCTGGGGCAGCTCGTCGAGGCTCCAATGGCGAAGGAAACTGCCCACGCGGGTCACCCTCGGGTCGTGGTCGAGGTGCAGCCATCCGGGGTCCTTGCTCTCGGCGAGAAGCGCCTCTCGGCGCTGTTCGGCGTCCACGGCCATGGTCCTGAACTTGGCGACGCGGAAGCGCCGCCCCCAGAGGCCGATCCTCTCCTGTCGGAAGAAGATGGGCCCCCTCGAGTCCAGCTTGATCGCGAGCGCGATCAGGGCGAAGAGTGGGGCGCTCAGCACGAGCAGCGCGATCGCCCCGGCGACGTCCATCGTTCGCTTCAGGAAGCGCGAGGAGCGCGGGAGCACCGGCGGGTTCACCCCGAGGACGGTCGTGCCCTCGACGTCGTCGATCTCCACCGAGGGCCCAAGCGCGTCGAACAGCTGCGGCAGCACGCTGACCTTGACGCCTCGCTCGCGGGCACGGCATACAAGGTCGAACAGCGCGTCCTCCTCGAAGTCCTCTCGCGCGACGACGATCCGCTCCGCCCCGTCGTGCTCGACCACGTCGTCGAGCTCGACGTCCGTGAGCTCGTTTCCCGAGGGCCCGGGACCAGGCGACTCGGAGGGGGCGAGCGAGATCGGCCCGACCGGCTTGACCCCGTACTGGTTGTGCGTGTCGAGCTTGTCCGCAAGGGTTGCGAGCTCTGGTGCGTCGCCAACGAGCACCACCGGCTCGGGGGCGAGCACGGAGACGGCGATGCGCCGAGCGACGGCCCGGAAGCGTCGCGACCGTGACGATCGCGATCACGCCGAAGCTCGCCACGTGGCGCAGCTCGATCCCGGTGACGTCGAGGAGTCGGTAGTAGGCCAGCAGCAGCAGCGTCCCGATCAGCACCGCGTGGAAGATCCACGGCAGGTCGTCCACGGTTCGGTGGCTGATCCGCTTCAGGTCGCGGTCATAGAGCCCGTACGCCTTGAAGATGATGATCCAGAGCGGCAGCACGGCCAGGCCCCAGGCGAACTCGGTCGGATGATGAGTGAGGAGGACGAGGGCGATCGCCATCGCGCTGATCACGCCGGCGATGTCGCCCGCGGCCAGGAACCGGCGCACGGCGGCGTCCCGCTCGCGGTAGCGGCGGGCGACGACGCGCTGTGGCCTGGCGCCGTTTTGTGCGCCGTTCGCCCGCTCGGGAGCGAGCTTGAGCGACGGTCAGGGGACCTCCTTCGAGGTCCCGTTCGATGGGGAGCTGCTCGCCGATCATCGGCCCGGCGAGCGACCGTCCGCCAGATATCGCGCGTCGCTCAGGGCTCGGAAGCGTCGAGCCGGCTGAACCGCGATCTCGGCGCCGCCTCGGCGAAGGGAGTCGTCCGCGGCCTCGGTCAGCCGCACGACGTCCTTCGCCAAGCCGGCGCTGGCGACGGTCTCGCGACCCTCCCTGATCGCCCCGCAGAAGTCGTCCAGCTCCCTCGCGATCGGCTCGTAGGCCTCGACCTTCGGAGAGAGGATGTCGCCCGTGCGGTAGGAGAGCTTGTACTCGCCGAACGTCTCCGGGTCCTTGTAGACGACGCCCCGATCGAAGATCCGGATCGGCTCGGTGGACCCGTCGTCGTAGACGACCATCTTCTTGCTGCCGACGATCACGGTCCGCCTCAGCTTGCTCGGCGCGAGCCAGCTCAGCTCGACGTTGGAGACGATGCCGGAGCCGTAGGCAAGCGTGATGAAGGCGACGTCCGGAATCCCCGAGACGATCGAGTCGCGTCCGGCCGCCCGCACCGTGCGTGGGAGCTCCTCGAGCCAGTACAGGAGGATCGAGAAGTCGTGGGGCCCGAGGTCCCAGATGACGCTCACGTCCGGCTGGTGCAGGCCGAGGTTCACCCGGCTGGACGAGATGAAGAAGATCTCGCCCAGCTCGTCCCGCTTGAGCAGGTCCTTGACCACCCGCACGGGGGGGCTGTAGAGGAACGTGTGCCCGCACATCAGGACCCTGTCCCGCTGCCGGGCGCGTCGCAGGAGTTCGCTCGCCAGCTCCGACGATGGCGCCAGCGGCTTCTCCACGAAGGTGTGCTTTCCGGCGTCGAGCGCCCGCGAGGCGAGATCGAAGTGGGTGAACACCGGGGTCGCGATGAAGACCGCGTCCAGCTCCGGGTCGTTGAGCAGGTCGTCGAACTCAGTCGTGCGCGCGATCCCGGGGTAGCGAAGCCCGAACCCGCCGAGGAGCTGCTCGTCCAGGTCGCACATCCACTTGACCCGAACGGTGGGCATCTCCGCGAGCACACGCAGCAGGTTGGGCCCCCAGTAGCCAAGCCCCACCACACCCACGTTGAGGGTGCTGATCGACCCGTTCGAGCCGTGTCCGTTGCTCCCGTTGCTCCCGATCATCCATGCACCTCCGCGATTGCGTCCTCCATGGCGTCTCCCACAGCCAGGACCTCGTCCGGCGTCAGCTCGGCGAACATCGGGAGCGACAGCTCCTCCTCGCTCCACCGCACGGCGTTGTGGAGGTCCGTATGCGCGTGGTCGTCTTGGTTGCGCAAGGGGGTCGCGAACGGCGGCTGACGGTGGACGGCCGGCCAGTAGTGAATGCCCGTCCGGACGCCGGCCCGTTCGAGCCGCGCCGCAACCGCGTCCCGATCGGCGACTCGGACCGGGAACAGGTGGTAGATGCACTCCCCGCGCGGGTCCTCCGCGAGGGCGCGGCACGGCTCCGGGAGCACCTCGCGGTACAGGCCGGCGCGCTCCCTTCGCACGGCGTTCCCCTCGTCCAGCCCGCGAAGCTTGATCCGGAGCATCGCCGCCTGCAACCCGTCCAGGCGCTCGTTGAACCCGGCCTCGACGTGGTCGCCCTTCCGCTTCTGTCCAAGGTTGCGCAGGCGGCGGGCACGCTCGGCGATCGCCTCGTCGTCGGTGCAGATCGCGCCGCCGTCTCCCAGCGCCCCGAGGTTCTTGCTCGGATAGAAGCTGAATCCCGCGACGTGGCCCAGCGAGCCCGCCCGGGCAGCCGTCCCAGCGAGCCCCGTGGGCCTGGGCCGCATCCTCCACCACCAGCAGGCCGTGGCGCCGGGCGAATCGCTCAACCGCCTCCATGTCGCAGACCTGCCCGTAGAGGTGGACCGGGACCACGGCGACGGTTCGGTTCGAGACGACCTCCGCCGCGGATCGGACGTCGATCAGCCCGGTGGCGTCGTCGACGTCGCAGAACCTGGGCACCGCGCCTGCGTGCAGCACCGCCGAGCGCCGTGGCGATGAAGGTATGCGCGGGCACGATCACCTCGTCGCCCCGTTGCACGCCGGCCGCGAGCAGGGCCAGCGTCAGAGCGGCGGTTCCGGATCCGACGCCGACGCAATGGCGCACGCCGCAGAAGCGCGCGAACTCGGCCTCGAACGCGTCGACCTCCTCGCCGAGCACGAACCCGCCATCGCCCAGCACGCTGTCGAAGGCCGACCGCAGGTCAGCGGCGAGCGCGCCGTTGTGACGGGCCAGATCCACGAACGGGATCTCAGCCGTTGGCTTCGTGGTGCTCGTGGCGCTCATCCGCCGCGAACCTCAGCTCGGCCCGCGGGCCGGGGTCGATGAGGTTGCCATGGCCGCCATGCAAAACAAACGGGAGCGGCCGCGCCCTTCTTGCAGGCGTCAATCGACCGGCGAGGGCGGCCGCCGCCGCGCGGCGATCCAACCGCTGCCGCCGTCGAGGATGATCCGTGACCGACTGGGCAGAAGTCCATCGCCCCTGCCACCGTTTTGTGCCTGATGGGCGTGCATGCGGCATACGGCGGCGGCATATCGTGACCCCGGACCGCCGCGCCGCGGCAGCCGCGCTGTCCGTCGGCCTGATCGGGGACCGGGACCTCGCGGGCGACGCGGAGAACGCGCTGGCGGGCGCCGGCGTGGAGGTCGTGCGAATCGGCGCGGCCGAGAGCCGGGCCCGCCTTGGCCGTGGGCTCGACGTGCTCGTCGTCTCGGGCGGGACCATGCCCGAGGAGCGGATCTCCGGCATCCGACGGCTCTGCGAGCGAGCTCCTGGCGTGGCCGTGGTCGTCGTCCTCGCGCAGATCGGCGACGGCGTCGCCCGAGCCATGATCTCCGCCGGAGCCCGAGGGGTCGTGCTTCGAAGCCAGCTCGCCGAGACGCTGGCGCCGACCGTCCGCGCCGTACGTACCGGCCAGATCTCGGTTCCGCAGCCGGGGCGACGACAGATCTTCCCGCCGGCGCTCTCGCACCGCGAGAACACCGTTCTCGCGATGGTCGCCGAGGGCCAGACGAACGCCGAGATCGCCGAGAGCCTGTTCCTCGCGGAGAGCACCGTCAAGAGCCACCTGCGATCGGTGTTCGCGAAGCTTGGCGTCAACTCGCGCCAGGAAGCGGCGGCGGTCGCCCTCGCGAGCGCCTCCGGGCCGAATGCTGATCGAGCCCTCAGCCTGGATGGCTCCAAGCTCGTAAGCCCCCGGCGCGACGGAGCGTTGACTGTGGGTGGCGGGCGGCGAACCAACCAACGAGTCAGCTGAGCCGTCCAGCGCGATGCTCGTCGGGCTGGTCGCGGGCGACCCCAAGATGCGTCGACGCCTGGTGGAGCTGCTCGGCGCCATCGGCTTGAAGGTCGCGGTCGAGGGCAAGGACGCGGCCTCCCTCGTCGCGCGCCTCGAGCAGCGGGCTCCAGGCGCAATCGTGGTGGCCCCCCGAATGGGGGCGAGCACGACGGTCGAGATTCGGGCGCTTCGCCAGCGACTCCGGGACGTGCCGATCGTGGCCCTGATCCCGACAGCCGACGAAGGTGGGTGCCGGCGAGCGATCAGCGCGGGGGCGGACGGCGCGGTGCTCGAGGGCGAGCTCGACGATGCGCTCGCCGCGACCGTGGTGGCCGCCGCGGCCGGACAGATCTCCTTCCCGCAGGCGCTGCAGGACAGGGCGGAGGAGCCGTCGCTGACCCGTCGCGAGAAGCAGGTACTGGGCAGCGTGGTGAGCGGCTTCACCAACGCCCAGATCGCGCGCCAGCTCGGGCTCGCCGAGAGCACCGTCAAGAGCCACCTCTCGTCGGCGTTCTCGAAGCTGGGCGTCGCGTCTCGGGCGGAGGCTGCCGCTCTCATCCGGGACCCAGTGCGCGCGCGGAGCCTGGACGTGGTGGCGGCCGTGTCCGACGCTAGCGCGTGACGGGGGCCATACCGCGCTCCCGCAGCTGCGCCTGGACCGCGCGCCGGCCGCGATGATGCAGGCCGTGCACCGCGCCCTCGGACTTGCCGAGTCGTGAGGCGATCTCCCCCGGCGCCAGCCCGTGAACGTGCCGCAGCAGGACGACCTCACGCTGCTCGTCCTGGAGGCTGCCGACGGCTTCGCGGATCTCGATCAACCGCTGCAGGTTGTCGTCGATCGCATCCGACGAGCTTTGGCCGTGTATCTCCTCGCACGGGACCGGCCGCCGCTCCCGGAGGTGATCGATCGCCGCGTTTCGGGCGACGCGCATCAGCCAGGCCGTGAACGGGACCGTTCCACGCTCGTACTTGGAGATCACGCGCATCAGCTTCAGGAAGACCGTCTGCGTGACGTCCTCCGCGTCGTGCTCGTCACCCACGATGCTGCGGACGAAGCGAAAGACGTCGCCCGAATACGTCGCGTAGATGAATCTGATTCCCTCGTGGTCGCCCCGCTTGGCCTGGGCAACCGCCCGGTCGACCAACGCTCGATCGCGCTCCGACCGCGTGTTCGTCGCCTCCGTGCGACCGTTTTCCCTTGGCCCTGCCGAGGCCCCAATTCGATGCTCGCCCACTTGCAACCTCCCGTTCTGAGGGCGCGGAGCTGCGGCCGATGACGGCCGCGAAAGCCCGCTCCTTTTGATCAGGGGGCGAACCTAGGAAGGGCCGGTTTGGGCGATGTCTCGTGGGCCGTTTGCGGGGATTGCGAATTCCTGTTAGGTGGAGATGAATCGGCCGCCCGGCCGTCGAATCGGCTTCGTTGTGGGCGCGGACCGGGGGCCGTGGCGTGAGGGCTCGACGCCTGGATTCGTTCCCTTTCGGAGAGATGTCTCAACCGGTTCCCACCATTCGGCCGCCCCCCGCGAGGCCCCCCTCGGCTCGCTGGAGAGGGCAGCCCCGCCCCGCGCGCCCGGATGGCGGCCGCGATGCCCATGGCAGGGCGGATGGACCGCAGGTGGGCCTGCTGGCGGCGCTGATCGGTGGCGGGCTCGTCGATCTACCTCGGCTTCAACGCAGGGGGCTTCTTCGCTGGGACCACCGGCATCGCCACGGTCGTGCTGGTGGCCGTCCTGATCGCGGTGGTGACCATGCTCGCCGGACCCGCTGGGTCGGCTTCAGCCTGAAGCTCATCCTCGTCGCGGCGGCCATGGCGGCGCTGTGCGCTTGGATCCTGTCCTCCGCGTTGTGGTCGGATCTCACCGCGCGCGCGCTGCTCGAGTTCGATCGGTCGCTGCTCTACCTGCTCTGCCCTCGTCGCCTTCGCCCTGATGGTCGCGGAACGGGACTCGGTGCGATGGCTGATGCGGGGCCTGGCGTTGGCCACGGTCGTGGTCTGCGGCGCGGGGCTCGTCACCCGCCTGCTGCCTGACGGTCTGGCACGTGGCGCTCGGACCCGGTCGCTGACGGGCGCCTGAGCTTTCCCGGTCAGCTACTGGAACGCATCGGGCTCTTGGCCGGGCTTGGGATCGTCCTCAGCGCTGCGATCACGACGAGCGTCCGGGAGCGCCCGCTCGCGCGCGCGCTCGCGGCGCTGCGGCGATCCCCTGCTCGCGACGCGCTGTACTTCACCTTCTCCCGCGGTGCCCTGCTCGCCACCTTCGTTGGCCTGGTCGCGTTTGTCGTGACCGGACGTCCGACGGCGTTCTGGGCGGGGCCGTCGCAACGTCCCCCGACCGCTCTGGCCATCGGGGTGTGCCTCGGGGCGGACCGCCTGTCCTCGGCCCATCCGATCGGCCAGCTGGCGGTGGACAAGGTCTCCGGGTGGCGCTGGCGGTGGTGCTCGCGAGCGTGTGTCGGCGCGGCGGTGGCGAGGGCTTTCCTGGTTCGCGTCGATGGGCGGACGCGGTTCGGCGTCCCGGCGCGGGTCGGCGCGCGGGCGCCGTGACGATCGCGATGGGGGCGCTCGGCGGGGTGGTCGCCCTGGGGCGCTCGGCGGCGGGCGTGGCTGGACCGCCAGCGCGATCGCCTGCTCGATGCGGGGGGAGTCCGTCACACGGATCAGCGCCAGCGTCTGGTGGATGTCGGCAACAACGGGCGTGCCGACGCCTGGGGGGTGGCGGTCGACGCGTTTCGCGCCTCGCCGCTCACGGGCGAGGGCGCGGGGACCTACGATGCGATCTGGTCGCGTGACCGTCCGGCGCCTTTCAACGTCGTCGACGCCCATTCGCTCTACGTCGAGTCCCTGGCGGAGCTCGGGTTGCCGGGCCTCGTCCTGATCCTGGTGGTCATCGGGGGGATCTCGTGGCGCTGGCAAGACGCTGCCGGGGCCCGGATCGAGCGCTGCTACGCGGGGCTGTTCGGCGTGGCGCTGGCGTGGGCGCTCCACGCCGGGGTGGACTGGGACTGGGAGATGCCGGTCGTCACCCTGTGGGTGTTCGCCGTCGGGGGCGCCGCCTTGGCGGCCGACCGACCGGCGCGGAGCTCGGCCTCGGCGCCGCGCCGGCTGACGCGGGTCGTGGTCGGGCCTGGGCCTCGTGGTCGTGGCCGTGACGCCGGCGTCGATCGCGATCTCTCAGTCGCGGCTGGATGCGGCGTAGCGCGTTCGAGAGGGGGGACTGCGAGACGGCCAGCAACGAGGCCCTCGGCTCGAGCTCGGTGCTCTCCGTGCGCCCGGAGCCGTTCGAGCTGCTCGCCTACTGCGATGCACGCGCGGGGCTGGAGCCCGCTGGCGCGCGCATGATCGATGAGGCGATCAGCCGCGACCCTGCCAATTGGGAACTTCGATACGGGCGGGCCGTCGTGCTGCGGCTTCGCCGGCCGCGATCCACGGCCGGCGCTCGCCGAGGCCCTTCGGCGCCAACCCGCACGAGCAGCTCCTCAAGACAGCGCTCGACGAGATCCGTCGCGCCGCAAGCAGACGAACCGCCTCCGACCGCAGCCGAGCGTGGCGGCGATGGGCACGCTCGGCGCCGCTCCCGCTCTAGGGTGCGCTCGGGCGTCGCAGTGCGTTTTGGGCACCTGCGGGGGCCGCACTGCCTACTTGACCTAGATGAGATTCGCGCCGGCTCCAGCAAGATGGAGATGCGGCCCTACCTGCTCTGGGATGAGCAGCAGGGCTACGCGGCGTCGTCGGAGGCCTCGGTCGCTGGCCCGCGCGCCGAGCGCACCGCGGGCCGCCAGTCCGGTCCCGACCATCACGAGTCCGACCGCGAGCAAGGGGATCGTCGCGAGTCCCGTGAAGGGAAGCGCGTCGCCCTTACTCGCGGTCGCCAGCTGGCGGGTGACTGATACCTCCTGACGGTGGACGGTGCGCGATGTCCACCGAGTACCTGTCCCTTTGGGTCCCCGCCGTACTGGGCTGTCCCGGCGCTTCCGCTACCCGAGAGGCCCGAGATCGCCAAACCGGTCCCGGTGATGGTGACCATCAGACCCATCACCGTCAGCGCCAGGATCGCGACTCGAGCTCTGAGTGTTCGCCGAGTTGGTGCGACTTGCGACTCGTGCGATGGCCCGCGATCTCGCTCCGTCGAGCTCTGCGCCCGTGGGCGTTGGACGCAGGTCACGAAGCAGCTGGACCACCTGGTCTGCACGCCAACCGGCGGGCCTCCCCGTCAGTCCAGCGGTCTTGATCGCGTTTATCAGCCACCACTTGCTTATACGAACGAGACGGTGGATTTCCGACTGAGCACAGGAAAATGCGCGCTGCAAGACTTCGAACGCCTCTACTCCGAGCACGCGGGGCCGCTGTTCGCGTTCCTCGCCTATCGATGCGGTGATCGCGGCCTCGCCGAGGACGTGCTCGCCGACACATTCGAGCGCGCGTTGCGGGCGAGGGGACGGTTCGACCGCAGGAAGGCGAGCGAGAAGACGTGGCTCTACTCGATCGCCCTCAACCGCCTGCGAGACGAGCTTCGGCATCGAGGCGCGGAGCAGCGGGCCGATGGAGCGGGCTGCCGCTGGGCACGAAGAGCGGCGGCGGACGACTACGCGCGGATGGCGAGCGCGCGACGAGCTTCGGTCGGCTCTGGCGCCTGCTCCCGGACGACGAGCGTGAGGTGATCGCCCTCCGCTTCGGCGCCGAGCCTCACGGTGCCCGAGATCGCGAGGGTCACCGGCGAGCGACGGACGACCGCCGACGGTCGCCTGTATCGCGGGCTGGGACGATTGCGCGACCAGATGGCGCGCCCGGACGCCCGGCTGCGACGTGACTCGGAGCGCCGCCGATCGAGACCGCCGTGAGGACGGCGGCGCGGTGCGGGCCGCAGAGGCGCCTCGTGAGCGCCCACTGGGTCCGACGCCCTGTCCGGGGCTCGACCCGCGAACGGCGAGCCCGGCCTGTGGCAGACTGGGCCGATCGTCAAGCGCGAACGGGATCGTGACCGACGTCCTCGTTCTCTGTTACCACGGGGTCAGCGAGGATTGGGGCGCGGACCTCGCCGTCACGCCGGCTCAGCTGTACAGCCAGATCGAGCGCATGTTGAAGCGCGGCTACCGCGGGCGCGACATTCTACGACGCCGTGCACTCTCGCCCGTTCGCCAAAGACGGTGGCGGTGACCTTCGACGACGCCTACCGCTCGGTGATCGAGCTCGCGCTTCCCGGTCCTCTCGCGGCTGGGGCTGCCCGGGACCGTGTTCGTGCCGACCGGCTTCACCGGCAGCGAGGAGCCGATGGCGTGGCCGGGGATCGACCACTGGATCGGCGGCCCGCACGAGAGGGAGCTCTTGCCCATGTCCTGGGAGGAGCTCGCGACGCTGGCGGGCGCGGGATGGGAGATCGGCGGCTCACACGCGCACGCACCCCATCTCACCGAGCTCGACGACGCCACCCTGGCGGAGGAGCTGCGGGCTTCGCGCCACGATTGCGAGTCGCGGCTCGGCCTACCGTGCAGGTCGTTCGCCTATCCCTTCTCGGACGAGGACGAGCGGGTGGTGAAGGCGACCGGAGAGGCGGGGTATTCGGCCGCCGGGCACGCTGCCCGCGTTCTTCGAGCCGGCATCGTCACCGCTGCGCTGGCCCCGGGTGGGCATCTACTGGCCGATGACGCGACTCCGATTCCGCGCCAAGACCTCCCGCTTGGTCTTGCGACTGCGCGCCGGCAGGGACTGGCGGGTTCCCCCAATCGTCTGGAGGGCCGGGACGCAGCCCGAGGAATGGTTCGCCGGACTCCACCGGGCTGATCGAGGCGCCTGAACCCGGTTCGTTCGTCCAGCTCGATCGGTGGCTACGGTTAGGCGGATGAACCGGCTGCAATGGGAGGCGGGCGCTCCTCACGCCCCGATCCACCTCGCCCGGGTTGCCGCGGGCAATGGGACGAGAATCCGAGCCGATGGCTGAGGGCGGAGGGAGCGCCGAGGGCGCGGCAGGGCCTCCGGAGCGCGGGCGCACCCGGGCTCGTGGCCTGTTCGAGCAGTTTCCCCATGGATTGCTGCTCGTCGGCGAGGAACGGCGAGTGCTGAGCGTGAACGAGAGGGCCCGCGAGCTCCTGATGCTCGAGGGCCCCCTGCCCGAGCCCGGCTCGGTGACCTGCTGCGAGCTCGTCTGCGAGGCCATCGAGCGCCAGGTCGGGGTCGAGGGGGGGTCCTGCGTGACCGAGCGCGCGCTGAGGACCGGCGAGCCGCTGCCGGGCGTTCAGATCGAGGTCACAGCGGGCACCGAGCCGATCTCCGTGACGGCCGCCCGGGTGGATGCGGAGGACGTGCGAGTGCTGTTCCAGCTTCACCCCGGAGCCGTGGGGGAGGGCGGCCCGGCGGCGGTCGGCGGCCCAACCGCGGGCGCGGAGCCCCCCAAGCTCCGTATCCACATGCTCGGACCGACGCGGATCGAGCTCTCCGGGGACGAGCTCGACGGCGATTGGGTCAGGCAGCGCCCGGGCCTGCTGCTCAAGTACCTCGTGTGCAAACGCCATGCGGTCACGCCCAGCGACCAGATCGCCGAGGCGCTGTGGCCCACCTCCTCGCCGAGCGAGGCGCTGACCAGCCTGCGTCACTACGTGCACGTGCTTCGCGAGAAGCTCGAGCCGGGCCGCCCCAAGCGCGCGACGTCCTCCTTCGTCGAGACGCAACGCGGCGGCTACAGGCTGGACTCCGAGGGGGTCTGGATCGATGCGGGGGAGCTCGAGCAACGCGCCGCGCAGGGCATGCGCCTGTTCGTCGAGAACGAGCTGGAGCCGGCCGGCGCCGTGCTCGAGAGCGCCGTGAGGCTGTACGGCGGCCAGTTCCTCATCGACGAGCCGGACGCCGAATGGCTGCTCGAGGAGCGGGAGCGCCTGCACCATCTGGTCGCGCGGGCCTGCCGTGCGCTCGTGGATGTAAAGCTCATGACCGGCGAGGAGAAGGCAGCCTCCGAGCACCTGCGACGGTTGGCGGACATGGAGCCCCTGGACACCGAGGTCCAGCGCCAGTTCATCGAGAGCTGCCTCAAGCAGGGCCGGCGAAGCGATGCGGTCCGCCGCTACGAGTTGCTTCGCAAGCGGACCCTGCGGGACCTGGGCCACGAGCCCGACTTCACGATCTCGGATCTCGCCTCCTGACCGTCCGGCCGTCGCCGCTTTAGCGCGACCCGGGGCCGGGGCGAATTCACCCCTCTGGGTGGACCCGTAGCGGGCGGGTCGACCCTGGTGGGAGTCGACGGCGCGGACCGCGTAGGGCCCGATGGATCGGCCGCAAGGCCCAAATCGTGGTAATTGCCTACCCCGCATCGGGCGACATCCCTTGTGGGCCCCGGAACCGGCGGCTACGGTCGTTCAGCCCACGCGGACAGACGGCTTGCGCTCCCGGGGGGGCCGGGAGCGGGCTCAACGGACGTACGGGCGTGAGTGGTGCGCGGTGTGAACGTAGAGGCTAGACCGGCCGGGGCACGGCTGGACCGGGGGAAACCGGCACACGTCCAAGGAGACGTGCGCGAGCTGACGCTCGAGGACACCGCGAAGGAGCTGGAGCTCGCGCCCCTCGGCAATTCCCCGTTCGGATTCGTGCTCATGGACGCCGACGGCCAGGTGCTGAGCGTCAACGATCGCGCCGCCGCGTTGCTCTCCGGGGGCGCGGTGCAGCCCAGCCGGCCCGGAGCGACCTGCTGCGAGTTGATCTGCGGGCCCGTCGGCGGGCGGGGTTCGGCGGCCGCCGAGACCAAATGCTTGACGCGCCAGGCGCTGAGCACCGGCCGAGCTCTCCCCGAGACGCGAATCGAGCTCCGCCGGGGCAGCGCCGCGAGGACGGTCTGCGTGACCGCCTCCCCGATCGAGGTGGCGGACGCTCGCGTGGTCTTCTACATTCGCCCGGAGGATCCGCGGGACCGGCGGCGCCGGGCGAGCACCAAGGCGCCCGTCCTCTCCGAGGCGCCGGCGCTTCGGATCTCCACCCTCGGGCGGACGAGCATCGAGCTTGACGGCTCGGACATCGGCGGCGAGTGGCTGGACCAGCGCCCCGGACAGCTGCTCAAGTTCCTGATCTGCGAGCGCCAGCGCGTGGTCACGTGCGACGAGATCGCGGACGCGCTCTGGCCGAACGCGGGGCCCCTGACGAGGAACAGCGTTCGCCACCAGATCCACGTGCTTCGCGAACGCCTCGAGCCGGATCGGGTCAGCCGGGCGCTCTCTCGCTTCATCGTCACCAGGCGGGGCGGCTATCTGCTCGACCTGGACCAGGTCACGCTCGACGCGGACGCTTTCGAAACCGAGATCCAGGCCGGCTTGGCCCTGTTCGCGAAGGGAGACGAGGAGGCTTCGAGCCGCCTCGAGCCCGCCCTCGCCCTGTATCGGGGGGACCTGTTCGCGGAGAACCTCTACGCCGAGTGGGCCTTCGAGGAGCGGGATCGGCTGCGCGAGCTCTGCGGCCGGGGCCTCCGCGCCATGGTCGAGTGCGCCCGATCGATCGGGGATCTGGACACCGCGGCCGGCAACGCGCGCCGGCTGGCTGCGATGGAGCCCTTCGACATGGACGTGCAGCGCGACTTCATCGAGATCTGTATGAGGCGCGGGCGCCGCAGCGAGGCCATGCGACGCTACGCCATCGTCCGCAAGCGGGTAAAGCGCGAGTTCGGACAGGATCCGGACTTCACCCTCGGCGACATCCGCGCCTGAAGCTCGTCCCGCGCCGGCGTCAGCCGGCTTCGGTCTCAACCGGAGAGGCGTCGACGGTGATCGTGTGCCAGCTCGACGGGACCGGCTTGTTGAAGTAGTTCAAGGCCTCCTCCCGAAGGGCCGCGATCTCGTCCGAGTACCAGTACCGGTCGAAGTCGGCGTGGTCGTCCCACACCGAGACCTGCCGGAAGTGGAGCGGGTCGTCCACGTTCCTGGTCAGGTAGCAGGAGCTCGCACCGAAGGCGAGCGCGCGGTCCAACGCCGGGCGCCAGATCTCGAGCCAGCGATCCGCGCGAAATGGGTGCACGTGCCACTCGATGTAGTTGACGTCGGGCACGCGACGGCTCAGGTCCCGACCTCTGCCCAGATCGCTCCGGGGCCCTCGACCTGCTTGCCCTCCTCGGCATCGGTGGCCCCGACCATGATCGAGATCTTGCCGAGGTGCTTGTTCTCGTGCAGCAGCTGATGCGCGCCGGGCACCCCCTCGAAGCCCATCGCCTGCCAGAGCACCGGGCGAATCTTGCCCTCCGTCATCAGCTGGTTGGCGCGCGAGCACTCGTAGGCGTTGGCGAAGTGCGAGCCCAGGATCTCCTTCTGTCGCATCCACAGGTATCGCACGTCGAAGTCCAGGTTGTAGCCGGAGGTGGCGCCGCAGATGACGACCTTCCCGAACGGCTTGACGACGAGAACGGAGGTGGGGAAGGTGGCCTGGCCGACGTGTTCGAAGACGATGTCGGGGGCATCGCCGAGGATCTCCTTGACGCGCTTGGCGAATCCCCTGGAGACCTTGAAGCGCTCCTTCTCCTCCTCGGGGGACTCGCCGCCCTTGCGCATCATCCCGGCGAATTCGGCACGGTTGATGAAGTCGACGGCGCCGAGCTTGGTGACCAGCTCGCCCTTTTCGTCAGAGGAGACGACGCCGACGGCGTTTGCTCCGGCAGCGGCGCACAGCTGGGTCGCGAACACCCCAAGGCCGCCCGCCGCTCCCCAGATCAGGACGTTGTGCCCGGCCTGGATCCTGCAGCGGTCGATCAGCATCCGATAGGCGGTGAAGTACGTGAGGCCGTAGGCGGAGGAGTCGACCCACGACAGGTTGGGCGGCTTCGGAAGCAGCTGCTGGGCCTGAACCTTCGTGAACTGGGCGAACGATCCCCACGTGGTCTCGTACCCCCAGATCTGCTGGCTGGGAGCCGCCAATGGGTCCAGGCCGTGCACCTCGACGTCCTCGTACGAGGCCTGGTTGCAGTGGATGACGACCTCGTCGCCGGGCTTCCACTTGGTGACGCCCTCGCCCACCTTCCAGACGATCCCGGAGCAGTCGGAGCCGCCGATGTGGTGCCCCCACTCGGGATGGTCGCCGTAGTTGAACACCGAGACGGGCTTGCCGAGCGCCGCCCAGACGTTGTTGAAGTTGACGCCCGCGGCCATCACGCGCACGACCACCTCGAAGGCCCCCGGCTCGGGGAGGGAGATCTCCTCGAGCTGGAAGGCGTCGTTGGGCTCTCCCTCCCGGTCGGCCCGGATCACCCAGGCCGCCATCGTCTCCGGCAGCTTGCCCGGCTCAACATCCAGCTTCGAGACCTCGGATACGTCTACGGCCACGGATTCCCCTCTTCGGTCGGTTGCGGCGGCATCGTACCGTCAGGTTCCCGTCCGGGGGCGCGACTACCTTCGTGAGTCGCCATGGAAGCGTCCCAGAAGCCACAGCTGCCTCTCGATGGGGCCCAATCGCCCCGCGACGGGGTGGTCCGGGTCCTCGATGACCGCCTCGTGGTCGAGCGCCTGACGGTGAGCGACGAGCGCGCCGCACGGGTGGTGCGGGAGCGGGCCGAGGCCGGCCAAGCAGCGGTGCGCACCGTCTCGGATGCGATCGAGATCGGCGCCCGCGTGCTGGATCGCGAAGACGTCGCCGCAGAGGTCGACTACGTGAGGGCCGAGTTCGAGCGCCATGCCGCCGAGCTTCGCCAGCGCCTCGAGAGGTCGCTGGAGACCGGCGACGAGATGCTGGCCGAACGGATCTCTCAGAGCTTCGACGGCGGCCGGGACGGGTCGGTCCAAAGGCAGATCTCCGAGCTCCTGCGCACGGCGCTGGAGGGCCAGCGGACGGCTCTCCTGAAGCAGTTCACTGCCGAGGACGGAGCCAACCCGCTCGCCGACTTCAAGGGCGCCATGGTGCGGGCGTTCAAGACGCTCGATGCCCGTCAGCAGGCCGAGGGGCAGGAGAACCGCAGGCGGATCGAGACGCTGACGCGGGAGGTCGTCGAGCTCAAGAAGGAGGGCGAGGCCGATATCCGCCTCGCCGAGGCGGAGGCGGCCGGGACGCGAAAGGGATTGAGCTTCGAGGAGCGCGTCCACGATGCGATCGAACGGATCGCCCGCTCACGCGGCGACTGCGCAACGCATACGGGCGGCGAGCAGGCCGAAGGGGGAGGCCGAGAAGGGCGACACGCTGGTCGAGCTCGAGGCCGCCGAGGGGCCCCCGGCCGGCCGGATGGTGTTCGAGGCGAAGGACAAGAAGCTGTCGAAGAACCAGGCCTGGGCCGAGCTCAACGAGGGGATGGAGGGGCGCGCCGCCCGCTTCGCCATCCTGGTCGTCGCGGGCGAGGAGCGAGTGCCCGCGGGGCGCGAGCCGTTGCAGGAGTACGAGGGCAACAAGCTGATCGTCGCGGTCGATCGCGACGAGCCCGACGGCCTCGCCCTCGAGGCCGCCTACCGCCTCGCGGCCGCCCGGCTGAAGCTTGCCCGCGACGGCGACCTGCAGGTCGACGCCGCGGCCGTTCGCGATGCCTCCGCCGAGGCGATCTCGACCCTCAAGCAGGCCCAGGCGATCCGCTCGGGGCTGACCGGGATCAAGACCAGCTCCGACAAGGCCCGGGCAAGCCTCGACGCGATGGTCGAGGCGGTGCGCGCGAAGCTCGAGCGGATCGAGTCGCTGATCGCCGAGGCGGACGAGGCCTGAGCTACGGAAGCAGCAGCTTGTTGCGGCGAGCTCGGACGGTTCGGCCCGACGGTGAAGCTCGCGGGCTCCGCATCCGCACCAGACCCGGCGCTCGCGCTGTAGTCGCCCTCGGGAAGCTGAACCTTGAGGAAGCCAGGCTCTCCGGGCTTGATCTCGTCGGTCGTCGCGTCCCTCGGCCCACTGAGCTCGAAGTGGACGGGCGACTTGGAGAAGTTCGCCACCGTGAAGGTCACGAGACCCGCCCCGAAGCTGTTCGGCGACACCGCAACCCGGTTCGCGTCGATCTTTGCGGCGACCTCGATCGGGGACGCCGGGCGCGGGTCGTTCGCGAACTTCTCCGACCCGCAGGCGGACAGGAGGACGGACGACAGGACGACGAACGCGGCCAGCGTCACCCGGCGCCCGCACCGTGAGCCTCTCCCGGCACCCGTGCCCATCGCCCGCAAATCTAGCCGACGGACGGCCCGACCGGCGCAGGCGGTCTCTCAATTCCGGGATCTTCAGAACGGAAGCGCGACGACCTCGCCGGGGATGTTGTCCTCCCCGACGTCCACGCGGCTGCCCGGCTCGGCTTCGCGGCGGATCACCGCCAGGGCGATCGGTCCCATGGCGGGGGAGAGCACCGCGGTCCCGACGCGCCCCAGCTCGCGGTCCTCGCGGACGATTGCAGCGCCGTCGGCAACCGGTGCGTCGAGCTTCAGCCCCCGCAGGTGCCGGTTGGGTTTGCCCCGGTAGTGCAGGCGGGCCACCGTCTCCTGGCCGATGTAACAGCCCTTGGTGAAGCTGACGGCGCGATCGTCGATGCCCGCCTCCTGAGGGATCGTCGCGGGGCTCATCTCGCGGCCGAAGCGAGGGCGGCCCGACTCCACGCGGACGATCTCCGCTGCCGGCTCGCTTACCTTGGCTGCGCCGGCCTCGACCAGGGCAGCGGCAACGGATTCTGCGTCGGCGGAGGCGCAGATCAGGTCCACGCCCAAGTCGGTGGCAACTGCGCGGCACTGAGCGCCGCCGACGTCGAACTCGTCGTGGGCATGCTCCGGATGCAGGCCCCGGGCTCCGGTGACAGCGCCGGCCTCCGGTCCGATCACCGAGATGATCGCCCGCTCATCGCCGCCCTCCGAGATCTCCACCTCCTGCCCGACCCGGTACATGGACAGATGGCGGACGACCGCCTCGGTCGGCGCCGGCTCGAGGTCCAGCCATACCCGATCGGCGCCGAGGCGCAGGACGCGCATGTCGGACTGCATGTGCCCCTTTCGGTCCAGCAGGGCCGCGTAGCAGCCATGCCCAGCCTCGACCGCTTCCAGGTCGTTGGTCAGCTGTCCCTGAAGGAAGGCGAGCGCGTGGGGACCGCTGACCAGCACCTTGCCGCGCGCCGAGCGATCAAGGATGCCGGAGCCCTCCCGCAACAGGCGGTACTGCCCGTCGAGCTCGATCGTGGCGGGCGTCTCCATCGCGACCGATTGTATGGCGGGGGACACGGAGGGATTTTGATGTGCCAAAATCTGGCTTGTGGCCTTCCCAAAGCTCACCCGGAGGCGGCTGCTCGCCGCCGGAGCAGTGGCCACGCCGGCCCTCGCCGCGCTCCACGAGACGATCCCCCACCAGGGGCTTCACGATGCCCTCGGAGGCCACGCGCGGGCCGCCGATGCGGCCACGCACGGTGGGGCGCACGGAGCCGCGCATGGCGGGGCGGCCGGGATCTCGATGCACGACGGGTTCGCGGCCGGCGGCTCGGTGGATCTTCGGGCGAACGGCTTCGACCCGAGCAAGCTCGTTCGGGACTTCGACTATGGGCGCACGCGGCGGATGCCCAACGGCCGGGTGCTGCGCGAGTGGACGCTGGTCGCCCACGACAAGGAGATCGAGGTGGCGCCCGGGGTGACGTTCGCGGCTTGGACCTACAACGGCCGAGTTCCCGGGCCGACGCTTCGCTGCCGCGAGGGCGAGCGGCTTCGCATCCGCCTGGTCAACGGCGCGACCCACGCGCACACGATCCACTTCCACGGCATCCACCCGGCGTTGATGGACGGCATGCCGGGCGTCGGGGAGAAGCGGGGCGGAGGGCTGATCGAGCCGGGGGAGGAGTTCACCTACGAGTTTGATGCCGCTCCCTTCGGCATGCACCTCTATCACTGCCACGTGATGCCGCTCGCCGCCCATATCGCCAAGGGGCTCTACGGCGCCTTCATCGTCGATCCGAAGCGAGGCCGAGAGCCGGCGGACGAGATGGTGATGGTGATGAACGGCTTCGACACCAACTTCGACTCCGAGAACGAGATCTACGCCGTCAACTCGATTCCGTTCCACTACGTCAACCGGCCCATCCGGGTGCGGCGTGGCGAGCTCGTACGGATCTACCTGGCGAACCTGCTCGAGTACGACCCGATCAACTCGTTTCACATCCACGCCAACTTCTTCGAGTACTACCCCACGGGGACCCGCCTCGAGCCGACCGAGTTCACGGACACCATCGCCCAGGTGCAGGGCCAGCGCGGGATCTGTGAGTTGCGGTTTCCCCACAGCGGGAAGTTCATGTTCCACGCCCACAAGACCGAGTTCGCCGAGCTCGGTTGGCTGGGGTTCTTCGAGGTGGTCGACTGATGGAGGCGCGGGCAGGGGTCCAGCGCGCGGGCCTCGCGGGCGTGCCCGTGTGGCTGCTCGGCCTGATACCGCTGCTCTTGATCGGCGCGGCAGTCGCCGTCCTCGCCCTGGCCGGCGGGCCCGGGCTGGGCGAGCGCCGCGGCGTGCCGGTCGAGGATCTGGCGGTGGAGCGGACCGTGCTCCGCCCCGGAGAGCTCGAACTGACGGTGAGGAACGACGGGCCCGACCCGGTGGACATCGCGCAGGTCAACGTCAACGACGCGTACGTGCCCTTCACCGAGTCGGGGGGCGAGCAGGTCGGAAGGCTTGGCGCCAGCACCCTCACGATTCCCTACGACTGGGTCGAGGGCGAGGCGTATGAGATCTCGCTCTTGACCTCGACCGGGGGAACCGTGAGCGCCGAGATCGCGGCCGCCGCGGAGACCCCCGTAGCCGACGCCCAGTTCTATGGGCTGATGGGGCTCCTGGGCCTCTACGTCGGGGTGATCCCGGTCGCCCTCGGGATGCTGTGGCTGCCGTTCGTCCGCCGCGCCGGCGATGCATGGATCCGGGTGCTGCTCGCGTTCACCGTCGGGCTGCTTGCCTTCCTCGCCCTCGACGCCACCGTCGAGGGCTTCGACATCGCCGCAAACGCGCCCTCGGCCTTCGGCGGCCCGGTGCTGGTCCTCCTGGGCGTGTTGGTCGCCTACCTCGCGCTGTCGGGTGTCGAGAGCTATCTCGCCGCCCGGCGACGACGAGCCCGTGAGGCGGCGGCCACGGCGCCGGGGGGGACGGCTGCGGCGGCCGGCGCGTACCTGGCGCTCCTGGTCGCGATCGGGATCGGCCTCCACAACCTCGGCGAGGGCCTGGCGATCGGCTCCGCCTACACGGCCGGTGCGCTCGCCCTGGGGGCCTTCCTCGTCGTGGGGTTCGCCATTCACAACACCACCGAGGGGCTGGCGATAGTCGCGCCGCTCGCCGAGGAGCGGCCCCGGCTCGGCCGCCTCGCCGTCCTTGGGCTGATCGCTGGCGGCCCGGCGATCCTCGGCGCCTGGATCGGCGCCGCCGCGTTCAACCCGTCGATGGGAGCCTTCCTCCTCGGCGTGGGGGCCGGGGCGATCGCCCAGGTGATCCGGCAGCTCTGGCCGTCGATGCGGGACGGCGCCAGTGGCTCGCTGCCCCCCGCCGCGATGGCCGGCATGGCCGGCGGCGTGGGCGTGATGTACGCGACCTCCCTCCTGGTGAGCGTCTGATGTCCCACTCGGGCTTTCGCCGCGATCCGGCCTCCCACAACTCCGAGGCTGTCGAGGACTACGCGAAGGCGGTCTACGCCCTGGCGGCGCGGACGGGAGAGCCGGTTTCGACCACAGCGGTCGCCGAGAGGCTGGGGGTCTCGCCGGGCTCGGTGACCGCGATGCTGAAGCGCATGGGGGAGATGAAGCTCGTACGCCACGAGCCGTATCACGGCGTCGCCCTCACTCCGGCCGGCGAGCGGGTCGCCCTCGAGGTGATCCGCCATCACCGATTGATCGAGTCCTACCTCGCCCGGGCGCTCGGGATGCCGTGGGATCGGGTGCACGACGAGGCGGAGGTGCTCGAGCACTACATCTCGGAGGAGCTCGAGGAGCGGATCTCCGACGCCCTGGGCGACCCGCGGCGCGATCCCCACGGAGACCCGATCCCGAATGCCGAGCTCGACCTGACGGACGAGGTGACGGTCTCGCTGGCCGACCTCGGTCCGGGACGCGGCGCGACGTTCACGCGCGTCTCCGACAGCGATCCGGCGATGCTGCGCTACCTGGCAGACCGGGGCATCAGGCCGGGAGCACGCCTCCTAATCACCGGCGCCCAGCCCTTCGGCGGCCCGCTCTTCGTCGAGATCAACGGACGCGAGCACGTCCTCGGCGGGGAGCTGGCCGAAAAGATGCGGGTCGAGATCGAGGTCGAGGACGCTGAGGCGCTGAGGCGCTGAGGTGAGCCGCGCGATCGACGCGGCCATCGGGGCGCCGGCCAAGACCCCCGACGGCAGGATCCCGGATGACGCGCGAGGTGGCGACGCTACCGTCGAGGACGTCCTCCCGGGCGAGGCCGCGGTCGCGGTCGCGGCACGCCGCTCGCTGGAGGGCCGCGTTCGCGGCCCCGCCCGGGTCTGGCCCTTCCTGGGCCCTGCGTTCATCGCCGCGGTCGCCTACATCGACCCGGGCAATTTCGCCACCAACATCGCCGGCGGGGCGCAGTTCGGCTACCTGCTGCTCTGGGTCGTGGTAGCCGCGAACCTGATCGCGATGCTGATCCAGACCCAGTCGGCCAAGCTCGGAATCGCCACCGGCAAGAACCTGCCCGAGCTGTGTCGCGAAACCTTCCCCCGTCGCGCCTCACGGGGCCTCTGGATCCAGGCCGAGATCGTCGCGATGTCGACCGACATCGCGGAGGTGGTCGGCGCCGCGCTGGGCCTCTACCTGCTGTTCGGCATTCCGCTGTTCGCCGCCGGGCTGATCGCCGGCTGCGGGGCGTTCGCGATCCTCGGGCTCCAGCAGATGGGCTTTCGGCGCCTCGAGGCGGGCATCGCGGTGCTGGCCGGGGTCGTGCTGGTCTCCTTCGCGCTCGAGATCGAGTACGCCGGCCCAAATGCCGGTGACGTTGCGAGTCACCTGCTGGTGCCGGGGTTCGGTGGCACCGAGAGCGTGCTTCTGGCGACGGGCATCATCGGCGCCACCGTGATGCCACACGTCGTCTATCTGCACTCGGCCCTGACCCAGCGACGAATCGTGGGCCGAGACGAGGGCGAACGACGACGCATCCTCCGCTTCGAGAAGGCCGACGTGGTGATCGCGATGACGATCGCGGGGGTCGTCAACGTGTCGATGATGGTCATGGCCGCCGCCCTCTTCAATCAAGGCGGACTGTCCGGAATCGACAGCATCGAGGGTGCGTTCGAGGGGCTCAAGCAGACGGTGTCCGGCAACGCGGCGACGATCTTCGGGGTGGCCCTGCTCGCCTCGGGGTTCGCCTCATCCTCCGTCGGCACGATGGCGGGCCAGGTCGTCATGCAGGGGTTCATCCGGAGACGCATCCCAATCTTCCTGCGGCGGGCGATCACCCTTACACCCGCGCTGATCGTGCTCGGCATCGGGCTGAACCCCACCGACGCCCTGGTGATCAGTCAGGTCGTGCTCTCGTTCGGGATCCCGTTCGCGCTCGTGCCGCTGGTGCTGATCGCACGGCGTCGCGACGTCATGGGATCGCTCGCCAACCCGGCCTGGCTGACGGCGATCGCCGCCGCCCTGGGAGGGCTGATCATCGCCCTCAACGTCTTTCTGCTCGAGCAGGTGTTCCTGGGCTAGCAGGGCTGCTGCGCTGCTCCGGCCGGAAGACGACCTGCAGCACGGAGCCGAACTGGCTGGAGATGATCCGGGCGCGGTTGATCTGAGTCCGCGTCCAAGGACGCTCCACTTCGCTGTAGGCCTCAACGATCCCGAGGGTCTCGCCGTGGCTGACCACGGGCACGATCAACAGCGAGCGCATGCCGAGCGAGAGCAAGAGCTCCACCTCCTGGGGATCCGCCCCCGGATCGCCGACCAGCACCTGCGCGGCCTCCTGCTCGCGGAGCACCCGGGCGGTGAGCGGGTAGTCAGAGATCGCGAATTGCTCCTCGCGGGTCCCGTCGCTCTCGGCCAGGGTCTCCAGGACCTGCTCCTCGGGCCGCCAGCGAGACAGGCAGATGGTGTCGGCCTGGAGCTCCTCCCCGATCAGGGCGAGGGCCCCTTCGAGATCCCTGCTCGAGCGCGCGCTGGCGAGCCTTGCACTCAGGTGCTCCAGCCGACGGTCACCGGCGGCGATCCGGCCGTTCCCCGTAGGGCTGGCGCGAAGCGCCTGCGCGAGCGAGGCGCGGCATACGTCGGCGGCGACCGGGGACACCAGGGTCCATGGCTCGGCCGGGCGAGCGAGGGCGTAGCCCTGGCCCCACTGAACGTCGAGGTCCCCAAGGACGGCCAGGTCGTCCAGACTCTCGATCCCCTCGGCGCAGACGATCGCCCCGGTACGCCGAGCGAAGCGCACGAACGACTCGACCAAGACCATCCTGGCGGGGTCGGCGTGGATCTCCTTGGTGAGGTTTCGATCGAGCTTGACGATGTCGGGCCGCACCCGCATGACCTGAGTCAATCCCGCGTAGCCCGCTCCCGCGTCGTCGAGCGCGATCAGGGCGCCTCGGTCGCGAAGCTCGGCGAGCGCGTCGGCGAGGTCGTAGTCGTCGGAGACGAACTCGTGCTCGGTGATCTCGATCATGATCCCGGTGAGGTCCCTGGGAAGGGCGCGGATGACGGGTCCCGCGGTCAGAGCCGAGGGGCTGACGTTGAGCGCCAGATGGGTCCCGAGCGGCCGGCCAACCGGCTCCAGTGCGGCGCGAATCGCCGCCGCTTCGAGCTCGGGCCCGAGCCCGCAGCCGTGAGCCTGCGCGAACCAGGCCTCCGGCGATCGCTTCGGCGAGCCTGGAAATCGAGCGAGCGCCTCGTACCCGATCAGGTGACCGCTCGCGAGCGCGACCACGGGCTGGAATACCGGTGTGATCGGGCGCTTGCCGTCGAGCAGCGCCCCCACCTCCGCGGCATGGCGACTGGTCCAGGGCAGCGGGACGTGTCCGGGGTCGAAGCGCCGCGTCCGGCCCTTGCCGCGCCGCTTCGCCCAGTGGAGGGCGCCCTCGGCGAGCTGGCAGAGCCCCGACGCGTCCTCGGCATCGTCCGGATAGGCCGCGACTCCCGCCGAGCACGAAAGATCGATTCCCCGCACCGACACCGCAGTCACCGCGTCCCTGGCCCGCTCGGCGACCTGGAAGGCGGCCTCGGCATCGCGGCCCGGCACGATCAGGGCGAACTCCTCTCCGCCGATGCGCGCCGCGGTCCCCGCCCCGTCGACCGCGATCCCAAGGCACTTGCCGATCGATCTCAGGACCTCATCGCCGTACGGATGCCCGTGGGAGTCGTTGACGGCCTTGAAGTTGTCCAGGTCCAGCATCACAAGGGAGAGCCGGGCCTCGGAGCGGCGGGCGCGCTCCAGGTCCCGCCTCAGCGCCTGATGAAAGCCGCGATGGTTTGCGAGCCCGGTGAGGGGATCCGTGCGCGCGAGGCCATCGAGCTCCGCCTCACGGCGCTTGACGATCGGCAACAGCGCCGCCGTCAGAAGCGCGCCCACCGAGCCCAGCAGGACAAGGGGGGTGGCCTCCGCTGTTCCCGCGGCCAGCACCACGACGCAGATCCAAAGCAGGCCGAATCCGAACGCGGCGGAAAGCAGCAACCCGGGCGGGAAGCGGCGAATCGCTGGTCGCGGCTGGCTGGAGTGTCTCCCTGGTCGGCGCATGAGGAGGCGGCCTTACTGAGCTTCATCGGCGCGCCGTGTTGGGGCTTGAGTACGCTGTCGCCGATGAACCTGGCCGACGCGTTCCAGGGCGTCCTCGACTCACTACCCGATGACTGGACCGACCTCGAGATCGATCTTCGGATCTTCGACGAGGAACGCTACGTGGACGCCACCGTGCTGCTGACGCAGGTCAACGCTCAGCCGTATTCAAAGGCCGACTGGCACTGGCGCCTGCTGGTCGCCAACCGGTTCGGCCACGCGGCCGCCGCGGAGACGGTCAAGGGGACGCTCGAGCTGATCGACGGGGAGGGGATCGAGGGCGAGATGGTCGTCCGGGAGGTTCGCGAAGGTCGAGCGGAGGTCGTGCAGATGTGGGGCCGCCCCGAGAGCGTCCGTCAGGACTTCCGCCGCCGGCGAAGCCTGTAGGCGCTGCTGGATCCATGGGACACGTCCTGGCGTTCGCTCCCGATCTGATGTTCGCCAGCAGGATCGAGGCGACGCTGACGGCGATCGGCCATCGGGTGGAGATCGCTGGCGGGGGCATCGACGCAACGCAGCTCGCGGGGGCGGACCTCATCGTGGTGGACCTCGATCGCGAGCCGGCGGATCCCGTCGTTGGCCACGGGGTGCCCGTCCTGGGCTTCTACTCCCACACCGACATCGACACACGGCGGCGGGCCGAGGAGGCCGGTGTCGACCTGGTGGTGCCGCGTTCCCGCATGGCGCGGGAGATGCCGGAGCTCGTCGCCGGCCTCATGGAGCGCTCAGAGGGCTGACACTACTTGCGGGCGCCTGCGCGCCCTTACACGCCTGTTTCGGAGCTAAAGCTCCTCACATCTTGAATTACTTGCGGGCGCCTCCGGCGCCCTGACACGCCTGTTTCGGAGCTAAAGCTCCTCATTTCATGAACATCCCTCTGGGTGGACGCTTGAGAGGCCGCTCCAGGATCCCGTGGTCGACCTCCCACCGCAGCCAGCGGCCGAGCTCGCTCGGCTCGTCGTCGAATGCCCGCCCGGGTTGGACGGCGTGCGCGTCCAACAGCGAGCGGAGCTGAGCACGCTCCTCGTCGGGGTCGAGGCCGTTGGAAGCGGCGAGCAGCTCGTCGAGCGCCCGGTCGGGGTGCTCGAGCTCAAACCGGTAGCCCTGAACGGTGGCCCCCCTCATGGCGCGGACCAGCTCGGGTTGGTGGCGCGCCAGCTCGCCGCTCGTGCAAAGCCAGAGCTCGGGGTATCTCGGCGCCCCGTAGTCGTCGACCCGAAACACGCGAGTCGCGATCCCCTGGCGTTGGAGTGCCACGCCCTCCGCGTTCCAGAAGGCGGTGACGGCTTGGACGCTTCCGGCGGCGAGCGCGGAGACGGCCTGGAACCCGATTGTCACCCTGTCGGTCGAAGAGGGGCCTGCGCCGTCGGCCTCGAGCACCGAGTCGAGCACCGCGTCATCCGATGGCAGGCCCGTGACGCCGACCGTTGCTCCCTCGAGGTCTCGGGGGCGGCGGATTGGCGCTCGCGCGATCACCGAGGCGAGCGGTCGCTGCACGATCGGGACCACGCCGGTGACGTCCAGCCCCCGCTCGTACGCGATCGCGAGGTCGTGGATGTCCAGGATCGCGAACTGCGCCCGTCCCGCCTCGAGCAGCTTCGGGGCATCGGTGGAGGCGGAGGGCTGCTGGACGCGCAGGCCGATCCCGGCGTCGCGGTAGTAGCCCTCGGCGAGCGCGGCGTAGATCCCTGCGTGCACTGCGTTCGGCTGGAAGTCGAGCACCAGGGTCGCGCCTTGAGGCGCGCCCGGTTCAGCGCCGTCCCCCCCGCACGCCGCGATGACGACCGAAGCGAGGACGGCCGCCAGCAGCGCGACGACCCGATGCATTGAAAGCGCAGTATCTCGCGCACGAGGCGATGTGAGCCGCACCCGCTTGGGCCTCCCCGGCACCCGGCAGCTAACCTGCGGCTCTGCGCTCGCGGTCAGCAGGCGGGACGCGAGGCGGATAGACTCCCCCGCCGCCCATGCCGCTTCGGATGCGGACCGGGCGAAAAACGAGAGCTTCGAGGAGGTTTCACCGAGTGCAGGACCGAGGACTCGCCGCCTACATTGCCGAGCTGATCGGAACGATGCTGCTGGTGTTCGCGATCTGCACCGTCGTGACCCTGTACGTCGCCACCACCGCCAACGCGCAGACCGGCTCGGACTTCGCCGTTGTGGGGCTGGTCCACGCGTTCGTTCTCTTCGGGCTGATCATCACCCTGGGGGTGGTCAGCGGCGGGCACTTCAACCCGGTGGTGACGCTCGCGGCGGCGGTGACGCGGCGGATCGATCCGATCGACGCGCTGGTCTACATGCTGGCGCAGCTCTCCGGCGGCGTGCTCGGGGCGCTGCTGGTCAAGGGCTTCCTGCTCGACGAGGGCCGGGCGAGCCATTACGGAGCCGTGTCGGTCAGCCCGCTGTTGTCCGGCAACCTGGCCGGGGCGGGGATCGAGGCGATCGGGACCTTCCTGCTGGTGCTCGCCGTCTGCGCGGTCGCCTTCAACCCGCGCGCACGCAAGGAGTGGGCGCCGTTCGCGATCGGCTGCACGCTCGGCCTCGACATCATGATTTTCGGCCCCCTCACCGGCGGTTCATTCAACCCCGCACGCTGGTTCGGGCCGGCGCTGATCGGCGACGATTTCGGCGGCACCTGGCCCTACATCGTCGGGCCGATCGTGGGCGCGCTGGCCGCCGCGGCGCTGTACCGGTTCGTGATCGCCGGGTCGCAGTACGCGCTCGGTCCCGAGCCTCCGACCGAGGCGGGCGAGGTGGTCGAGAACGTGGCGGCCGACGTCGAGACCGTGGGCCGTCCGCGCCGCAAGTAGCGGGGCCTCCACTGCTGTAGCTTGGGCGCTGTGCGGCGGGTCACCTTCTCGCGCAACTACACGCTTTCGCTCTCGAGGACCTGTCGCTGCTACTGCAAGTACTGCGCCTTCGCCACCCATCGGGCGCACCTGTACTCGCCGGGCGAGGTAGAGCAGCGGCTCGACGAGGCGGTGCGGCGAAATGCCAAGGAGCTGCTCATCCTCACCGGGGAGCGGCCGGAGGTCAACGCGGAGGTGGTCGAGCGGCTTCGGGCCTACGGCCACGACGACTTCGTCTCCTACGTGGCCTGGGCCTGCGAGCAGGCGCTTGCGCGGGGGCTTTTGCCCCATACCAACCTCGGGGTGCTCAGCGGCCGGGACCTCGGCCGGCTTCGGGAGGTGACGGCCTCCCAGGGGCTGATGCTGGAGTCGATCGCGGAGCGGCTGATGGAGACGGTCCACGCCGGCTCGCCGACCAAGCATCCGGCGAGGCGCCTGGAGACGATCGAGGAGGCGGGTCGCCTTCGGATCCCGTTCACGAGCGGCATCCTCGTGGGGATCGGCGAGACGGCGGCGGAGCGAATCGCCTCGCTCGAGGCGCTCGCGGCGGTTAACGAGCGCCACGGCCACATCCAGGAGATCATCCTCCAGAACTTCGTCCCGCACCCGAGGTACTACGGGCGGGAGGTGGCCGAGATCGCGGACCAGGCAGCTCGACGACGTTGGGGCGACGAGACGGCCCGGCTCGACGCGGACTCCGCCGGCGCGGACGCGGGAGCAGAAGAGAAAATCCCAAGCCGAAGGGGAGGGCAAGATGTGCGGGCGGGAGCGGAGCAGCCGGCGGGTATTGACTCCTGGGCGACGCCGATCTCGCTCGACGACATGAAGCTCCTGGTTCGCGAGTGCCGGCGCCTCATGCCCGAGGTGGGCATCCAGATCCCCCCGAACCTGGCCGACTGGTGGGACGAGCTCGTGGAGGAGGGCGCCACAGACCTCGGCGGGCTGTCCGCCAACGGCGACCACATCTCTCCGGAGCACGCGTTCCCGAGCCCGCATCAAGTTCGAAAGCGGCTGCAGCCGAAGGGCTACGCGCTCACCGAGCGCCTCTGCGCGTATCCGCAGTACCTCGATCCCGGGTGGATGGAGCAGGGCGTCCTCGACGTGGTGAAGCTCAAGTACTGGAGCTTCATCCCGCGCAAGGGCTCCGGGAGGCGGACCGAGCGCGCGATCTCACCCGACGCCGCGCCACGGGCGATCGAGAAGGGGCGCCGGGGGGAGGCCCTGACCCAGGATGAGACCTGCGCTCTCTTCGCCGAGACCCGTCGGGAGGTGATCGACGACATGCGGGCGGCCGCTGATGAGCTGCGCGCCGAGCTCGCCGGCGACCGGGTCACCTTCGTGGTCAACCGAAACCTCAACTTCACCAACGTCTGCGTGGTGGGATGCGCCTTCTGCGGCTTCGGCCAGGGTCGCCGCTCCCCAGACGCCTACCACGTCGAAGAGGAGGACTTCCAGGCCCGCGTGCGGGAGGCGGTCGACTACGGAGCCACGGAGATCTGCATGCAGGGCGGAATCCATCCGGACTACACGCTCGAGCACTACGGCCGCTGGCTGCGGCTGGTGAAGGAAGTCGCGCCGCAGATCCACCTCCACGCCTACTCGCCGATGGAGATCCACTACATGTGCGAGCGCTCGGGCAAGTCGCCCGAGGCGGTGTTCGACTACCTGCTCGAATGCGGTCTCGGGTCCACTCCGGGGACGGCCGCCGAGGTGCTGCACGACGGCGTGCGAGCCAGGATCTCGCCCAACAAGCTCCCGGCGGATCGCTGGGTCGAGATCATCGAGGCGTGCCACCGCTCGGGCCTTCGCTCCACGTCGACCGTGATGTTCGGTCACATCGAGGAGCCCTGGGAGCTCGCACGACACATGAGCGTCGTGCGCGAGCTTCAGGAGCGGACCGGCGGGATCACCGAGTTCGTGCCGCTCTCGTTCATCCCGTTCAACACCCTGCTCGGCCGCACGCACGGGGTCGAGGAGATCTCCCGCGAGGAGAACCTGAAGCACACCGCGGCGTTCCGGCTGGCGCTCGGCAAGACGATCCCGAACCTCCAGGCGAGCTGGGTGAAGATGGGCCTCGACGCTGCGACCGAGAGCCTGCGCTGGGGGGTGAACGACCTCGGCGGGACGCTGATGGAGGAGAACATCTCCCGGATGGCCGGCTCACAGCACGGCGTCCGCCTCGACCCGCCACAGTTGATCGCCGCCGCTCGCCGGGCCGGACGGACACCGGCCCAGCGAACGACGCTGTACGACATCGTCGAGACCTACTGAGCGGCTCTCCCTGATTCCGGCCTTCCGGCCTGCCGCACGAGGGCGCCGCTGGTGGCGAGGATCGCGAGGCCGGAGGCGAGCACGGGCAGGAACAGGCCGAGGACGCCATCGCCCGCGAACACGCCGCTGTCGGTCAGCATCGCTCCGACCGCGAACGGCTGTGCCAGCGCCGCGAGAACGAGCAGCAGGCCGATCGAGCCCGGGAAGGCGTGGTGGCGAAGCGCTACCTTCGCGCTGGCAGCGAACAGCGCCGTCAGCCCGGCGAGGGCCGGCGCGCCGGAGACGACCGCCAGGTCATTGATCGCGGCGGTCACCTCCGGGGTCATCTCGTCGGGGTGGAAGGCGGCGCCGGCGATCAGGGTGATCAGGGTGAACAGCGCCCCGGCGCTCACCAGCCCGCCCCCGAAGGCGATCGATGACACCCGGCCTGCCCCGCCCTCGGCAGCGCCGAGCGCACTCCGCAGGCAGCCAAGGAACCAGATGAAGAAGAAGGTGGCAAAGGTCAGCAGCACCATCGAAGCCTGGATGCCCCCCTGCTCGTCGGCGTAGTACGCATGGACCTCGGTCACCGGGGCGTCCACGTCGGGGGGTGTGGGCAGGATCCCGAAGCCGACGATCAACAGGAGCACTGATATGGCGCCCGTCACCGCTCCGATTCGCTCCCAATCCGCTTCCCTCATTGCGTGCTCCCTTCGATCGGGTACGGGTCAACCCTCGCGCCGGTCGCCTCACGGCGTCAACCACAGCGGGCATGGTCAGGTCCGGCAATCCCCCACTTTGCGCGTTCGGCGCGCGATGATTGGTGTGTGCGCGCGATGGTGCTCGAGCAGCAGCACAGGCAGCTGGCGGCGGGTGACGTCCCCGAGCCGGATGCCGGGCCCGGCCAGGTCCTGGTCCGCGTTCACGCGTGTGGGGTATGCCGCACCGACCTGCACGTCGTCGACGGCGATCTCCATGACCCGAAGCTCCCGCTTGTGCTCGGGCATCAGATCGTCGCGACCGTGGAGGCGATGGGGGAGGGGGCGGAGCGGTTCGCGGCGGGCGACCGGGTGGGGGTCCCGTGGCTCGGCTGGACGGACGGAGAGTGCCGCTACTGCCGGTCCGGACGGGAGAACCTGTGCGAGCGGGCCCGCTTCACGGGCTACCACCTCGATGGCGGCTACGCCGAGCTTGCGGTGGCGGACGAGCGCTTCTGCTTCTCGATCCCCGATGGCTACCCCGACCTCCAGGCGGCGCCGCTGCTGTGCGCCGGGCTGATCGGGTATCGGTCCCTGCGGATGTGCGGGGACGCCGAGCGACTCGGCCTCTATGGCTTCGGGGCCTCGGCGCACATCATCTGTCAGGTGGCGGCCCACCAAGGCCGCGAGGTCTACGCGCTGACCAAGCCCGGTGACGCCGAGACCCAGCGGTTCGCGCTCGAGCTCGGCGCCAGCTGGGCGGGCGACACCGAGGGCGGATCGGAGGTCTCCGAACCGGCGTCCGCCGGCACCCCTGAGCCGCTGGATGCCGCGATCATCTTCGCCCCGGTGGGAGAGCTGGTCCCGGTAGCCCTCCGGGCCCTCGCCCCCGGAGGGTCGGTTGTGTGCGCTGGGATCCACATGAGCGACATCCCCTCCTTCCCCTACGAGATCCTCTGGGGCGAGCGAAGCGTGCGCTCCGTCGCCAACCTCACCCGGCTGGACGGTGAGGAGTTCATGGCCTTGGCGCCCCAGGTGCCGGTGCGGACGGAGGTCGCGGAGTATCCGCTCGAGCGCGCGAACGAGGCGCTGGAGGACCTGCGCAAGGGCGCCTACCGCGGCGCCGCGGTCCTCGTGACCTAGGCCTCGCAGCGTCGTGGGAGGCGGTAGTTCCGGGGAGCGGCTGCGCGGGGCAGGTAGGGTTGGGAGGCGGGCGTCCGTCGAATGAAGAACGTGCAAATGCGAGAGGAAGTGCCATGGCCGACGTCACGGTGAAGCGGCTGGAGGAGTTCGAGGCGATCTTCGGGGGAGGCTTTCGACGGGTCCGCGCGGGGCTTGGAGTCAGCTCGTTCGGCCTCTCGGTGATGGACTTTCCACCGGGGTTCTCCTCCTACCCGGAGCACGACCATGGGGGCGACGGGCAGGAGGAGGTCTACACGGTGATCGCGGGCAAGGCGACCTTGACGGCGGGAGGGCGGCAGTACGAGCTCGACCCCGGCGTGTTCGCGCGAGTGGGCCCGGGGGAGATCCGCAAGATCAGCACCGGCGATCAGGGCGCGCGCGTGCTCGCGATCGGGGCCTCGCCCGGAAAGGTCTACGAGGCGCCCGACTACACCGAGGAGGGCCAGCCGGACCCGTTGGCGGCCTGAGCGCCTAGCGAAACAGGTCGTCGCCTCGGGGCGGCGAATCGATTCGGCGCCCGGGCTCGTCCTCGGCCGTCACGTAGCGATCGAGCCCGCGGACGATGCAGGCCGGGATACCTTCGTCCTTCGCCCGGGTCAGGTCCGCCGCCGCGGACACCTGATCGGCGATCGCGATCACCGTCGCCGCGAGCGGGCGTCCCTCCCGATCCCGCTTTCCACGCCGGTCATCGAGCGGCACGAGCCCGGCGCACCCGATCGCGACGTCCGTCTGGCCCAGCCGCCACGGGCGCCCGAAGCTGTCGGCGATCACGACCGCCGGCGCCGTGCCGGTGGCGACCTCGAGCTCGGCCCGAATCCGGCGCGCCGAGTCGTCGGGGTCCTCGGGCAGCAAGGTGACCCGCTCATCGCCCGGCACGTTCGACGCGTCGATGCCGGCATTGGCGCAGATCCAGCCGCCCCTAGTCTCGACGATCAGCGCCTGCGGCTCGGCACGGACGACCGCGCGGCTCTCACGCAGGATCAGCTCGACCAACCGAGGGTCTCTCGCCAGGCGTTCGGCGAGCTCGACGGCCCGTGGGCCGGGGTCTACCTCGGCGAGGTCCATGACTCGTCCCTCCGCCTTCGAGACCACCTTCTGGGAGACCACGACGACGTCGCCGGCGGCCAGCTCCTCGCCCGCCGCCCTGATCGCGTCCGCGAGCAGCGTTCCGAGGTGGGCGCCGGCCTCGATCTCGGGCAGACCGGGCACGCCGATCAGCTCCACTCGCCGGGTCACCGAGCCGCTCCGGCTCCGCGATCGTCCGTCGGGGTCGAGCACGGCGGCAGTCGTTGGCGCGATGGTCGGGTTGCGGTCGAGGACGGCAGTCAGCGCTGTGAGGTCATCGGCGGTGTCGAGGTCGAGGCCGAGCGATTCGAGCGCCTCGATCTCGACCACGTGCCCCGCCATGCGTCCGCGATCGGCGTGGCGCTCGCAGCTGTCAGGGCCGAAGGCCGGGGCGATCGCGTCGGGTGGCGCCAGGATCAGGGCGTTGGTCCCGGTCCCGTGGCGATCCGGAACGATCCCCACGCGGCCGGCGCGCGCCCGCGTCAGCGCGGCGTCGAGCTCCACCGGATCGAGGAGCGGACAGTCGCCGGGCAAGAGGACCGCGCACTCCGCGCCGAGGGCCTTCGCTCGAACGATCCCCAGGGTGGCCGCCTCCGAGTGGCCGCGATCGGCCGGCTCGCGAAGCACCTCGATCTCCTCGCTGAGCGCCGTCCCCGTCTGAAGGGCGATGCGCTCGGCTCGACGATCACCGGTCACCACGATGGTGCGAACCACGAGCTCTGCGCGGCAGGTGGCGGCCAGCACGTCGGCGAGCATCGCGGCGCTCAGCGCGGCGCGCTGTCGACGATCGAGCGCCTCGAGGAGGCGCTGCTTCGCGGCGCCGAAGCGCTTCACGGGAATGATCGCCGTCGCCCGAGTCACCGATCACTCCGGCTCTTGGGCGAACGCAAGCACGCGCTCGGCGAGCTCCCGCCGGCCGTCCGCGCCGGCCATCAGCGTGGGGCAGGAGAGCACCCGGACGTCGTCCGGGGGCGGATCGGGGTCGTCGGCGTCGACGACCATGCGCATCGATCACCCCGACGTAGAGCGAGGCCACGCCGGCCGCAGTGGCGGGCCGACCGATCGCGGCCATGAACTTCTCGGTCGGGCCCTTGACCGCCCTCCCCGCGACGAACGGGCTCACGGCAACGACCGGCGCCCCGGATGCAGCGATCGCCTCGCGCATCCCGGGCACGGAGAGGATCGGGCCGATCGAGATCACGGGATTCGACGGGCCAACGACGATCGCCTCGGCGGCAGCGAGCGCCTCGCGGACCTCTTCGGTTGGGGCGGCCCGGTCGAGCCCCCGCACCTCGACCCGCTCGATCGGCGCCTCGGATCGCTCGACGATCAAGAACTCCTGAAGGCCGATCCAGCCCCCCGGCGTGAGCACCCGGGTCTCCACCCGCTCCTCGCACATGGGCAGGACCGAGGCGCGCACCCCGAGCGCCCGGGCGATCTGGCCTTGGGCGGCGGTCAGCGTGCCGCCCTCGGAGCAGAAGTGGGTTCGGTACAGACAGGTGGCGAGATCGCGATCGGAGAGCTGGAACCAGCCGGGGGCGCCCAGCCGCTGGACGCGCTCGTGGACGGTGAACGAGTCCCCGCGAATGCCCCAGCCGCGCTCCTCATCGACCTCGCCCGCCAGCCAGTAGGTGACCAGGTCGGGATCGGGAGATACGTGGAGGCCGTGGACCCAGGTGTCGTCGGCGGTGTTGGCGATCACCGCGAGCTCCGGCCCGATCAGCTCCTGCATCCCGGCCGCGAGCTTCGCTCCCCCGGTCCCCCCGGCGAGCAGCGCGATCCTCATCGCCGGTCCGGGAGGGCAGGACCGAGCCGGCGCGTCACCTCGGCACCATTACTGCCAGGGGTCGCCGCCCGGAAGGCCGGTGATTCGGATCCCGGCGTGAGCCTTGTAGCGGGTGTTGATCGAGATCAGGAGCGGGGTGAGCTGCTCGACGATCCGCGCCGCCTCGAGCGCCCCGGCGTTGACGGCCCTCAGGCCGGGAATCTTCTCGACGATCGAGGCGACCCGCGCCTTGTCGGCCTTGCGATCGCCGCAGATCAGGACGTCCTCGTCGAGCTCCGCCTCCGGATCGGTGAGCATCGTGGCGCTCACCGTGTGCAGGGCGGCGATCACCGTGACCCCGTCCGGGACCATCTCCTGCGCCTGCTGGGCGGCAGAGCCCTGCCACACGCCCAGTGAGCGGGCCGCCCTGCCGCCAACCGCGGCGGCCGTCGGCACGGTGCAGTCGACCAGGAGCTGCCCGGGCTCCAGGGCCTCGCGCAGGTTGTTCAGGTTCTCGGACTGGGCGCGGAACGGGACGGTCAGAAAGACGATCGGCCCGCGCCGCGCGGCCTCCGCGTTGACCGATCCCTCGACCGCGGCGCCCGGAGCCGCCCGTCGCAGCCGTTCGGCGGCCTCGTTCGCTCGCTCTTCGCTCCG
Organism: uncultured bacterium; assembly: GCA_963758865.1. Lineage (GTDB taxonomy): Bacteria > Actinomycetota > Thermoleophilia > Solirubrobacterales > 70-9 > AC-56. The sequence goes on from CAVWWY010000004.1 coordinate 56,440, forward strand.
CGACCCGATGACGATCGTCTGACCGGCGCCGGCAAGCCGCATCGCGAGGCCCCACCCGAGCGCCCCCGTGCCGCCGATGATCGGGATTGGCTCGGACATGCCGCAGCAGCATATGCTCCGCCCCGTGAGACTCGAGGGACGACGAGCGCTCGTCACGGGCGGCGCCAGCGGCATCGGGGCGGCGATCTCGCGCCGGCTCGCAGCCGAGGCGGCGAACGTCGTGATCGCCGACGTGAATGCCGAGGGCGCCCAGGAGGTGGCGGCGGAGATCGGGGCGGAGGCAACGATGCTCGACGTCACGGATCCTGACGCGGCGGCCTCCGCGATCGGCTCCCAGGGCCCGTTCGAGATCCTGGTCAACAACGCGGGGACCGACGACTTCGCCTTCTTCACCGAGATGACGCCCGAGCGCTGGCGGCGGCTGCTGGCTGTCAACCTCGAGGGAGTGTTCGCGTGCACCCACGCCGCGCTTCCGGCGATGCAGGAGGCGGGCTACGGGCGGATCGTGAACATCGCCTCGGAGGCGGGGCGCGTGGGCTCGAAGGGCTCGGCCGTCTACTCGGCCGCCAAGGGGGGAGTGATCGCGTTCACCAAGACGATCGCGCGTGAGAACGCGCCGCTACGGGATCACGGTCAACGCGATCGCGCCGGGGCCGATCGACACCCCGCTCCTGAACGCGGCGAGGAGCTTCGGAGAGATCGGCGAGCGGATCATCGAGACGATGAAGAACGCGACCCAGATGCGGCGCCTCGGCACCCCGGAGGAGGTGGCCGCCGCCGTGGCCTTCCTGGCGTCCGATGACGCCTCCTACGTCACCGGGGAAACGCTCGGGGTCTCCGGCGGGCTGGGGATGGCCTAGTGGGCGCCTCCGGTGGAGGAACGATCGATCCGGAGGGCAGCGTGCCGGGCACGACGCCCGGGGAGTACGAGCGGGGAGAGGGGACCGGGTTGCAGCCGGGCATCGAGCGCACGAGCGAGTTCGAGGTCTCGGACAGGCTGCTGACGGACGTTGGGGGCACGATCGGGCTTCGCGTTCTCTCCACCCCCGGGATGATCGCGATGCTGGAGCGAAACGCGGCCATCCTCTCGTACGAGCACCTGCCCGATGGAAGGGCGACGGTCGGCTTCGAGGTCTGCGTGAAGCACGTCGCGGCGGCGGCCGAGGGCGCGCGCTGCACGGCCCACGCGCGCCTACGGGAGGTGGCGGACGGCCGCAAGCTCCGCTTCGACGTGGAGGTCAAGGAGGGGGACCGGACCATCGGCGTCGGCACGCACGAGCGCCGGGTCATCGATGTCGGAGCCCTGAAGTCCGAGTAGGGCCGGAGGCCTTCGGGCATGAGTGCGCTCCCAGAACAGGTTCGGATCCGCGAGGTGGGGCCACGGGACGGGTTCCAAAACGAGCCCGAGGTGATTCCCACGGCGGAGAAGGTCCGGCTGATCGCCCTGCTCGCCGGCAGCGGGCTCCGCAGGATCGAGGTCACCTCGTTCGTGCGCCCGGACGTGATCCCGCAGCTCGCCGACGCCGAACAGGTGCTGGAGGAGATCCCGCGGCCCGAGGGCGTCGCCTACTCGGTCCTGATCCCGAACGAGACGGGGCTCGAGCGGGCACTGGCGCACCGAGCGCGCTTCGACGAGATCAACGTCTTCCTCTCCGCCTCGGAGACCCACAACAAGCGGAACGTGAACCGGTCGATCGCCGCCTCGCTCGAGGGGCTCGGCCGGACCGTCGCGAAAGCGAGGGCGGAGGGGCTTCGCTGCGAGGGCGTGATCTCCGTCGCCTTCGGGTGCCCGTACGAGGGGGAGGTTTCCGCCACCCGGGTGTTCGAGATCGCCGAGCAACTCGGGGAGGCCGGCTGCGAGGAGGTCTCGTTCGGGGACACCACCGGGATGGCGAACCCGCGGCAGGTGAGCGAGTTCTTCGCGGGGGCCGGCGAGCGGCTCGAGGGCCTCGAGCTCACCGCCCACTTCCACAATACGCGCGGCCAGGGGCTGGCCAACGTGCTGGCCGCCCTCGAGCAGGGGATCCAATCGTTCGAGTCGGCCTTCGGTGAGCTCGGGGGCAGCCCGCTCACGCCCGGGGCAACCGGGAACATCTCGACCGAGGACCTGGTTTCGATGCTGGAGGAGATGGGCATCGAGACCGAGGTCGACCTGGCGCAGTTGATCGACGCCGCGGGAGCGGCCCAGGCTTTCCTCGGCCGCCCGCTCGGCGCCCACGTGCTTCGGGCCGGGCCGGTGGACTGGCGACGGTAACCTGCGAGAGGTGAAGAGCGACGCCTTCAGATCGGCGGTCGAGCGACGAGGATCCGGAAGCGCTCACCGACGCCCTCGCCGACGATGTGGTGTTCAGGAGCCCGGTGGTCTTCCGGGCGTACGAGGGGAAGCCGCTCGTGAAGGCGATCCTGGTCGAGGGAGCGATGAAGGTCTTCGAGGACTTTCGCTACGTGGAGCAGCTCGAGGAGGGCGACACCTCGACGTTGATCTTCAAGGCGCGGGTCGGCGACCGCGAGCTCGATGGGCTCGATCTCCTGCGCTTCGACGAGGACGGCAGGATCAGGGAGCTGACCGTGATGGTGAGGCCGATGAGCGGCATGAACGCGCTGGCAGAGGCGATGGGCCGCCAGTTCGAACGTCTCGGCATCTCGCCGCCGGCCGGTGCCGGGGCTCACTCCGCACCCGAGTGACGATCACGATCCGCGCCGCGCACGCGGACGACGCCGACGCGATCGTTGAGGTGGCCCTGCGGGCCTGGACGGAGGGGTTTCGCGGGATCGTGCCCCCGGAGGTCGATCCCCGGCGAGCGTGGACCCTCGATCGCGTGCGAGCCCGCCTCAGCGAGCGCGACAAGGAGACCGTGCATCGGGTGGCGGTGCTCGATGGCAGGGTCATGGGCTACGTCGTGCTCGGGCCCAGTCGCGATCCTGACGCAGCCCAAGCCAGGGTCGGCGAGATCTGGGCCCTGTACGTGCACCCGACGGCCTGGCGGCGGGGCCTGGGAAGGGCGTCGGTCGATCGGGCGCTCGGCGAGCTGGCGGCTGCGGGCTTTCGGGAGGCCACCCTTTGGACCCTCGCCCAGAGTCCTTCGGCGAGGGCCTTCTACGAGGCCTGCGGGTTCGTGGCGGACGGCGCCGAGCAACGGCGGGTGGCGCTCGGCAATCCTCTCGAGGTGCGGTACCGGATCGGCCTCATGGAGCGCGGCACGTAGCGCCCGCACGGATTCGAACGTTCGAGTGCTTGCACCGCGAACGCTTTGCTCGGAGGCGTGCCGGTAGGCTCCGCGCCTCCGCACTCGGAGCGAAGGGAGACTTCCGGAGATGAACATCAGCAAGGTTGGCGTCGTGGGCTGCGGCCTCATGGGGCACGGGATCGCGCAGATCTGCGCGCAGGCCGACTGGGACGTGGTGGTCCGCGAGCTGAGCCAGGAGAAGCTCGACGCCGGCATCGGCAAGATCGAGGCGCAGCTGGGGCGTGCGGTTGAGAAGGGGAAGGTCGAGCAGGGGGACGCCGACGCCGTCCGCGGGCGCGTCCAGGCGACGCTCGACTATTCCGACCTCGCCGATTGCGATCTGGTGATCGAGGCGATCACCGAGGACCTGGGCCTGAAGCTCGAGATGTGGAAGGAGGTCGACGGGGTGGTCGGTCCGGACGCCTACTTCGCGACCAACACGTCGTCGCTCTCGGTCGCCGATCAAGCTGCCGCGACCTCCCGCCCCGAGCGCTTCCTGGGCCTCCACTTCTTCAACCCCGCCCAGGTCATGCCGCTGCTCGAGGTCGTCCGCGCCGAGGGCACGGGGGACGACGCTGCTCAACTCGGATTCGAGCTCGGCGAGAAGCTCGGCAAGACCACGGTGGCCGCGGGCGACAACCGAGGGTTCATCGTCAACCGGCTCTTGGTCCCGTACATGCTCGATGCGATCCGCGCCCACGAGCAGGGAGTTGGCTCGATCGAGGACATCGACACCGGCATGAAGGCGGGGGCCAGTCACCCGATGGGGCCGCTGACGCTGGCCGACTTCGTCGGCCTCGACACGCTCGCATCGATCGCCGGCGTGATGCACGAGGCCTACGGTGAGGAGCGCTTCGCGTCCCCTCCCACGCTCTCCAAGCTGGTCGAGGCGGGCCACTTCGGTCGCAAGTCGGGCAAGGGCTTCTACGACTACTCCGGCGACCGGCCCGTCCCCAGCGAGATCTAGCCGCGTCGCCGGACCTGGTGGCAAAAGCTCGCCCGTAGACTCAAGCGTCGATGGCTGAGACCCAAGCCGGAACCGACTTCGAGCGGGCGCTGTCGGCCGCGCTGGCGGGTGGCCCCGAGCGCCACCACCAGAAGACGGCCGAGCAGGGGAAGCTGCCGGTCCGCGAACGCGTCGCGCGCCTGGTCGACCCGGGGTCGTTCTCCGAGGAGGCGCTGCTCGCGAACTGGGACGCCGAGGGCCTTGGGGCCGACGGGGTGGTCACGGGCCTCGCCCTCATCGGCGGCCGAAAGGTGGCCCTGATGGCGAACGATCCGACGGTGAAGGCCGGCTCGTGGGGCGCGAAGACGGTCGAGAAGATCCTCCGCGTCCAGGAGCGGGCGCTGCGCCTGGAGGTGCCGATGGTCTATCTGGTGGACTCGGCCGGGTGCCCGGATCACCGACCAGGTGCAGATGTTCCCGGGCCGGCGCGGGGCGGGACGGATCTTCTACAACGAGGTGGTCCTCTCCGGCCGGGTGCCGCAGGTTTGCCTGCTCTTCGGCCCCTCGGCGGCCGGCGGCGCCTACATCCCCGCGTTCTGCGACGTGGTGATCATGCGGGAGGGCAACGCGTCGATGTACCTGGGCTCGCCGCGGATGGCCGAGATGGTGATCGGCGAGAAGGTGACGCTGGAGGAGATGGGCGGGGCGAAGATGCACACCTCGGTCTCGGGGTGCGGGCACTTCCTGGTCGAGTCCGACGCCGACGCGATCGACCTCGCCAAGCGCTACCTCGTCGTACATGCCGCAGAGCTGGCGCGACGCTCCGCCCTCGGCCCCGCCGGCGCCCCCCGCGGCCGAGCGCGCGGTCTCGGAGATCGTCCCGGCCGACGAGAACACGCCCTTCGACGTCAAGGAGCTGATCGGGGCGATCTGCGACGCGGACTCGTTTCTCGAGGTGCACGACCGCTGGGCGAAAGAGGTGGTGGTCGGATTCGCGCGGCTCGACGGCCGCGCGATCGGGATCGTCGCCAACCAGCCGAAGGTCAAGGGCGGGGTCCTGTTCGTCGACTCCGCCGACAAGGCGGCCCGATTCATCTGGACCTGCAACGCGTTCAACCTGCCGCTGCTCTTCCTCGCCGACGTTCCGGGGTTCATGATCGGCACCCAGGTGGAGCGACAGGGGATCATCCGGCACGGCGCGAAGATGATCTCGGCCGTCTCCGAGGCCACGGTGCCGAAGCTCTCGGTGATCGTCCGCAAGGCGTATGGCGCCGGGCTCTACGCGATGGCCGGGCCGGCATTCGAGCCGGATTGCTGCATCGCGCTGCCGACCGCCTCGATCGCCGTGATGGGGCCCGAGGCGGCGATCAACGCGGTCTTCTACAACCAGATCCGGGAGATCGACGATCCCGGCCGAGCGCGAGGAGTTCGTTCGCCGCAAGCGCGACGAGTACGCCGCGGACATCGACATCCTCCATCTCGCGTCGGAGATGGTGGTCGACGCCGTGATCGAGCCCGACGAGCTGCGATCCGAGCTGAGCCGGCGATTCGAGCTCGCCGAGGGCAAGGACCGGCGATTCTCGGAGAAGCGCAACCCGGTGACGCCCGCGTAGGCGCGCCGCTGCCTTAAGCGCCGTTAGCCGCTGCTCGGTACCGTTTCGGGGATGCGCCTCGGCGCCAGATGCCCGCTGCTGCGCCGCCGCCGCGTGCTGCGTGGCGTTCGCGGTCCTGCTCGGATGCGCGTACACGGTCGGCCCGGCGGAGCGCCTGGACGCGATCGGCCTTCACGGGCTGACGACCCTGCGCGGGCCGTGGGTCGGACCCGGTCGCCCAGCCTGGCGAGCCACCTGGCCGACCCGCTGCCGCTGCTCGTCATGCTGTGCCGCGTTGTTCGCCTGGGGATGGGTCACGGAGCGCCGCCGCGAGGCGTTCGCCGCCGTCGCCCTGGTCGCCGGCCGCCAACGTCACCACCCAGATCCTCAAGGTCGCCCTCGCGCACCCTCGTTTCCAGCCGGTCCTCGGCGCCTACCAGCTGGGCCCCGAGGCATTTCCCAGCGGCCATGCGACGGCGGCGATGTCGGTCGGCTTGGCGGCCGTGCTGGTCGCCCCCGTGCGCTGGCGCGCCGCTCACCGCCTCGGTGGCGGCCGGCTACGTGATCGCGGTCTCCACCTCGATCCTGATCCTGAGCTGGCACTTCCCCAGCGATGTGCTGGGCGGGCTGCTCGTCGCCTCGGCCTTCTTCTTCTGCGCCGTCGCCGCGCTCCACGCCGTTGCCGGGCCCGTTCGCGCGCCGCCACGCGCGGAAGGCCGCCGGCTCGCCAAACCGACGCTCGGCCAGGCCGCTCTCGTGGCGCTCGCGGGCGGCCGGCATGCTCGCCTTGCTGCGGGCCGACGACCTGCTCTCGTTCGCCCGCCTGCACACGGTGGCGACCGCGACCGCCCTCGCCATCGTGGCGGCATCCGCGGGCCTCCTCGCCAGCGCGGCGCTGATCGCCGACGACCACCCGCTAGGGGTGGCCGGGCTCGCCGTCTGCGGCGGCAGCGTCCTCCGCGGGCTCGAGGTCTCGCTTCCGGAGCCGTGTTCCTCCAGCGCCACGGCACCGGCCGTTACGTCCTTCCGCACCGCATCGATCACGTCGCCAACATGCGGGCCCTGGTCGAGGCCGGGTGCGAGCGGGTGCTGGCGATCGGCTCGGTCGGCGGCTTGCGCAGCCGAGCTCGGGCCCGGGGACGCTCGTGTGCCCAGATGACTTCGTGGCGCTTCGGGACCGCGGCCCGGCCGCGTTCGACGACGAGCGCGCGCACAGCGTGCCCCGATTCGACGCCGACTGGCGGCGGCGGGTCGTCGATCGCCTGGCGGGAGCGGGTCGGCTCGGGGATCGTCGACGGCGGCGTCTACTGGCAGACCCGCGGCCCGCGGCTCGAGACGCCGGCCGAGATCCGCCTGATCGCGGCGCATGCGCAGGTCGTGGGCATGACGATCGCCTCCGAGTGCGTCGCCGCGTCCGATCTCGGCCTCGCCTACGCGGCGATCTGCGTGGTCGATAACCTCGCCAACGGCGTGGGGGAGGGGGAGCTGACCGATCGAGGAGCTCTAGGCGGGCGGGCCCGGAATCGCGAGGCGATCGCGCAGGCGCTTCGAGCGACTGGTGCCGGCGCTGGCATGAGCCTCGCGGTCGTCGGGGCGCGGCTGGACGGGAGGACCGTCGGCCTGCGGGCCGACGGACGGCAGGATCGCCGAGCTCGGGCCGGAGGTCGAGCGGCGAACCCGGCGACGAGCTGATCGAGGCCGGGGGATGCCGCTGGTGCCCGGGCCTCGTCAACGGGCATACGCACGCCGCGATGACCCTGTTCCGCGGCCACGGCGGACGACCGGCCGCTGATGGAGTGGCTGCGGGAGGTGATCTGGCCGGTCGAGGCGCGCCTCGAGGACGAGGACGTGTACTGGGGAACGCGCCTCGCCTGCGTCGAGATGATCCGCAGCGGCACGGTGCGCTTCTGGGACATGTACTGGCTCCCCGGGGCGACCGCCCGCGCGGTCGAGGACGCGGGGCTTCGCGCGACGATCGGCGCTGCCGCTGATCGACGTCGGCGACGCCGCGCCGGCGACGGCAGCCTGCGCGAGGCGGCGGAGCGCGCGCTGGAGGAGGTCGGGGAGGCGCGCGAGCTGGTGCAGCCGGCGCTCGCGCCGCACGCGATCTACACGGTCAGCGAGCCGTCGCTGCGCTGGATCGCCGACGGCATCGAAGGAGCGCGGGCTTCCGGTCCACATCCATCTCTCCGAGACGGAGGACGAGGTCGACCCGTTGCGTCGCCGAGCACGGCGCCAGGCCCGCCGAGTACCTCGACGCGGCTCGGCCTGCTCGGGCCCTCGGACGCTGCTGGCCCACGGCGTTTGGCTCGACGACGCCGAGCTCGAGCTGATCGCCGATCAGGGCGCCACCGTGGTCACCAACCCGGTGGCCAACCTGAAGCTGGCCGTCGGGCGGGGTCTTCCCGTACCGCCGGCGCGCGGCGCCACGGCGTCCAGGTCGGACTCGGGACGGACGGAGCCGGGGTCCAACAACTCGCTCGACCTGTTCCAGGAGATGAAGACCTTCGCGCTTCTCCAGAAGCACGAGGCGCGCGATCCGGCCGCCGTCTCGGCCCGCGAGGCGTGGGAGCTCGCCGCGGGGCGACGGTCGCCGCTGCTCGCGGGAGGCGCCTCGATCGCCGTCGGCGGGCCGGCGGACTTCCTGCTCCTGCGGGGCATGCCCCGGAGCTCGAGCTCGGCGACTTCGTGGCCGGCCTCGTCTACGCGGCATCCGGGTCGATCGTCGACACCACGATCGTCAACGGCAGGGTGTTGATGCGGGATGGCCGGGTGCGAGGGAGAGGACGAGGTCCTGGCCCGCGCCCTGGAGCGGGCGCGCCGGCTTGGGGCTCGCCCCCTGAGCGCCGCCTAGTCCTCGCGCGCCGCGCCGACCTTCGCCCAGTGGGCCGGCGCCGGGGCGTTGCCGTTGGTGCTCGCGGCGAATTCGTGCGCCGGCTCATGCCCGCCCATCCGGGGCGCTCGGCCGCACGGCGCAACGCGCCGTCGAGGTAGTCCTCGAGCAGGGTCAGGCCCTCGCAGCCCGGGCACCTCGGAGATCGTGCGGTCGATCTCGCGGATCTGCTCGCGGCCCTCTGGGCCGTCGCCGAACAGGTAGATCGCCAGCGCGTCGACCTCCTCCTCGGTCTTCACCCCCGCCCCCACCGGGGTCCACAGCGCCCGCAGCACGTACCGGACCAGCCGTCGCGCGGCGCGCGAGCGCTGCATGCGGGCCTTCGCCTGGGCCCGGTAGAAGGCGAAGTGGCGGCGCTCGTCCTGGATCACCCTGCGCAGCAGCTTGTGGAGCTCGGGATGGTCGCATCGACGCATCAGCGCGTGGTAGCCGGTTAGGGTCGTGAGCTCGTTGACCGCTCCCCACATCATGTGGATGGCGGCGAAGTCGCGGGTCATCATCGAGCCCAGCATCGTCGGCACGATCCCCGAGCCCGTTGCCCACTCCGAGCCGGACCCGCAGGTCGCGCCAGCGATTGGGATGGGTGGGCATCGGCGTGGAGCCGTCGGGCAGCTTCGGCTCCGCCGGGACCTCGATCCCGTACGAGCGCAGGAAGTCCGAGAACGCCTCGCCGTGCCACAGCTCCTCGTAGACCCAGCAGCTGAGGAAGGCGGTGATCTGCGGATCGACCGCGACCCGGGTGGCGAGCAGGTCGCGCAGGTAGACGACCGTGTGCGTTTCGATGTCCATCATGTAGTGAAGGCACATCACGTCGCCGTTCGACAGGGGATGGTCCGGGAACCCGGTCCCAGTCGATCTCGCAGAGGTCGACCTTCTTCGAGTTGCGGAGGTAGCGGTCGAGATCGAACTCGACCATCGTCGGCTTGCTCATCGGCTCACCCCTGTGCTGTCATCTGTGCTGAAAGTGCGACTTTCGTCGGTCAATCTACGATGTTCCGGGCCACGGTTCACTACGGCACGGCGGCGGAAGGGATTCTCCGTTGTTGGTTGAGCACGACGAATCAGATCGACGCAGGAAGGGTGAGGCCCGAGTGGCCAATGGGCCCCTGAGCTCCGCTTCGCGGGCCGATCGCGCGGCGGCCCTCGGCGAGCCTCGTCGGCCGCCTGGCCTGGCGGCGGATCGCCCCGGTGACCGTGTTCGAGGACCGCGGGACGATGGCCCGCACCTACACGTACCTGTTCGGGTTCGGCGCCACGCTGCTGGTGATCAGCTTGGCGCTTCCTCACTCCGCCGACCGCAATCTGGGCGTGCTGATCGGGGTCGCGGTGGGCGCCTACGCGGTCGCCGGCGGATACCTGTTCGGCTTCGACCGGTTCCCGCTGTGGGTCTATCGGGCGACGCCGTTCGTCGGCACGATCATGATCGGCCTGATCGCCTACTTCGGCGGGTCCGGGCGCGGCCACCGCGTACGCGTTCTTCTTCTTCTGGGTCGTCCTGGCCGCCTCGTACTTCTACGGGCGGACGATCGCCGCGGCCCACGCGGTGCTCGCCTGCGCGCGTCTACGGGATCGTGATCATCGCCCGCGACGACGTCCCGCTCGCGGCGCTCAACTGGACGATGGCGTCCGGCACGCTGCTGGTGGCCGCGGCGGTGATGTCCGCGCTTCGCGAGCAGGTGGCGCTGCTGATGAGTCAGCTCGCCGCCGTCGGCGCGGACCGATTCGCTGACCGGGCTCGCGAACCGCCGCGTGCTCGAGGAGCGGTTCGCGGCCGAGCTGGAGCGCTCGGCGCGGACCGGACGAGGCGCTCTCGATCCTGCTGCTCGACCTCGACTGGTTCAAGGAGTTCAACGACCGCTTCGGCCACAGCGCCGGCGACCGAGCGCTGATCCGCCTCGCCGCGGCGCTGAGGCGCGGGCCGCGTGGCCGGCGACGTGGTCTCGCGCCTCGGCGGGGAGGAGTTCGCGGTCCTCGCCCCCGAGACGGACGAGACGGAGGGCTTTCTGCTGGCCGAGAGGCTGCGCGCCGAGGTCAAGACCGCGTTCGCCCGCGAGCCCGCCCACGCTGACGATCAGCTGCGGCGTGGCGAGCTTTCCCGTCCACGGGATCACCTCGGGCGAGCTCCTCCAGGCCGCCGAGCGGGCGCGCTACGAGGCCAAGGAGCGGCGGCCGGAACCGCTCGCGTCGTCTTCAGTCCCGCTGCACGGCGCCCGGCGAGCGAGCGCGAGAAGGTCGGCATCGAGCGCACCAGCTCCGAGCCTCGCCTCGCTGATGTCGCTGGCGGAGGCGGTGGATCGCCGCAAGGGCGCGCCCGCCAACTCCCATCGCGTGGCCGGCTACGCCGAGCGCTCGCCCGGCGCCTCGGACCTCCCCGAGGAGGACGTCGAGCGGGTGCGGGTGGCGGCGCTGCTTCGCGACGTGGGCGAGGTGGGCGTGGCCGAGTCGATCCTCGGCAAGCCGGGCCCGCTGACCGAGGAGGAGCGGCGCGAGGTTCAGCGCCATCCGAGCATCGGCGCGCGCATCGTCGGCGCCGCGCAGCTCGGGCGGGTGGACGAATGGATCCTCAGCCACCACGAGTGCCCGGACGGCAGCGGCTATCCGCGCGGCCTGCAGGGTCACCAGATCCCGCTCGAGGGCAAGATCCTCGCGGTCGCCGACGCGTACGCGGCGATGACCGCTCCCCGGCCGTACCGGAAGCCCGTTCTCGCCGAAGCGCGCGCTCGCGGAGCTTCAGGCGAGGGCGGGCAGCCAGTTCGACCACGAGGTCGTCGAGGCGTTCCTGTCGCTGAAGAGCGGCCTGGAGCCCGATACCGATCCTCGGGGCCACCCGCCGGTCAACGCCGAGCTCTAGCCGCGCGGAGCGTCCTCGCGAGAGGCGTCCGGCCAGCTCGACGAAGTAGTCGAGCGCCTCGGGGTTGGCGAGCGAGTCGCGGCTTGCCGCCTGCTCGGGCGGCGGTGCCGGTCAGGATTCGCTTCACCGGCACCTCGAGCACCTTGCCGCTCAGCGTGCGCGGGACCTCGGCGATCTGGAGGACCTCGTTCGGGACGTGGCGGGGCGAGCATTGATCGCGGATCCGGCGCTTGATCTCGGCCTCGAGCGGCTCGTCGAGCTCGTCCCCGCCTCCAGGACGACGAACAGCGGCATCCAGCCCTCGGTCGCCGGGCGCGGGACGTCGACCACGAGCGCGTCGAGGACCGCCGGCACGCCCTGGACCGCGCGATAGATCTCGCTCGTCCCCATCCGCACGCCCTGGCGATTGATGGTCGAGTCGGAGCGGCCGTAGATCACCGCCGTGCCGCGCGAGGTGATCTCGATCCAGTCGCCGTGACGCCAGACGCCGGGGTAGTGCTCGAAGTAGCTCGCCCGGTAGCGCGAGCCGTCCTCGTCGCCCCAGAGGAACAGGGGCATGGAGGGCATCGGCTCGGTGATCACGAGCTCGCCCACCTGATCGATCACCGAGCTTCCCGTTCTCGTCGAACGCCTGCACGTTGGCGCCCAGCGAGCGGCCCTGGAGCTCACCGCTGTAGACGGGCAGGAGCGGAACGCCGCCGACGAACGCGGTGCAGACGTCGGTGCCGCCGGAGGTGGAGAAGAGCCACGTTCGCGGCCGACGTGGTCGATAGGTCCAGTCGAACCCCTCCGGCGCGAGTGGGGAGCCGGTGGAGCCGATCGAGCGAAGGCGCCCCAGGTCGCGGCCCGCGCCGGGCTCGATGCCGGCGTTCATGCAGGCGGCGATGTAGCTGGCGCTGGTGCCGAAGCAGGTGATCCCGGCCCGTTCCGCGAGGTCCCAGAGCACGCCCATGTCCGGATGGCCAGGGCTGCCGTCGTAGAGCACGATCGAGGCCGGCGTCAGCAGGGCGCCGACGAGGAAGTTCCACATCATCCAGCCGGTGGTCGTGAACCAGAAGACGCGATCGCCCTCCTGCGCGTCGACGTGGAGGTTGAGCTTCTTCAGGTGCTCGAGCAGGATCCCGCCGTGTCCCTGGACGATCGCCTTCGGGAGGCCCGTCGTCCCCGACGAGTAGAGGACCCAGAGCGGATGATCGGCCGGGACCTGCTCGAAGGCGAGCTCGGCGCCGTCGCTGGCCGGCGAGCAGCTCGTCCCAGGGGATCGCGGGCCCCAGTGGCGAGAGGTCCGGACTCTGGGACAGGTAGGGGACGACGACCGTGCGCTCGACCGTCGGCATCTCGCGCCCCAGTCCGGCGACCACCTCGATGCGATCGAAGTCCCTGCCGTTGTAGCGATAGCCGTCGACGCAGAAGAGCACCTTGGGCTCGATCTGCGCGAATCGGTCGACCACGCTCGAGGCGCCGAAGTCCGGGGAGCAGCTCGACCAGATCGCGCCGATCGACGCGGTTGCGAGGAAGGCAACGAGCGTCTCGGGGATGTTCGGCATGTAGGCGACAACGCGGTCTCCGCGCTCCACGCCCAGGGCCCGCAGCCCCGCGGCGACCCGCGCCACCTGGTCGCGCAGCTCTCCCCAGCGCAGCTCGCCCAGGTCGCGCAGCTCGGAGGCGTGGAGCGACCGCGATCGCGTCGGCCGGCTTGTCGCGGAAGATGTGCTCGGCGAAGTTCAGCTCGGCGCCGGCGAACCACTCGCGCGCCGGGCATCGCGCGCTCCGGAGAGCACTTGCGAAGGCGGCGCCGATGCCCGGACCTCGAAGAAGTCCCAGATCGACGCCCAGAACTCCTCCAGCTCGGTCACGGACCACTCCCACAGCTCGCCGTAGCCGTCGAAGGAGTGACCCCGCTCGGCGGCGAGCCAGCGCATGTATCGGGTCATCGTGGAGCGCTGGACGCTCTCGGCCGACGGCTCCCAGAGGAGCTCGCCGCGCCGGGCGCTGGTCGTCGATCCTCTCCATCGAGCCGCTTATATCACCGGCGCAAGCCGGCGACCGAGGTCGCGGTCGAGCGCCCGGACCAGGTCGAGCCCGAAGCGGTGGGCGCGGTCGAGCGCATCCGGGTCCATGCGCTCGGGGACGTCATCGAGCCGGTGGTAGTTCGCCGGCACGAGCGCCCCGCGCTCGATCGTGGTGATCGTCGTGCACGGAAAGCCCGCCAGGCGGATGGGCAGGGCGTCGGTCGCGAACCCCCAGGAGAGCGGCTTCGCATCGGGCCGCCCCTCGTCGTGGTCCGCGGAGGCGACCGCGTCGCAAAGCTGGATCAGCCGCGGGTCCATGGCGAAGCCGACCGCCAGGCCCTCGCCGGTCACGTAGCGCACCTCGCCACGGCCGACGGCCTCGAGGCAGACGAAGTAGGTCGCCCCGTGATCGAGCTCCCCTCGGTGTGCTCGAAGGAAAGCTCGCATCCCCTCCATCAGGCACTCCCCGCCGCCGATCAGGAGCACGCTCACGTCGAGGTTCTCGGGCGGGCTCGCGTCGAGCTCGCTCCGCAAGCGCAGAGCGCCGTGGCGACGCCCGAGGCGTTGTCGTTGGCCGCCGGGACGACGTCGGAGAGCTCGACGTTGACGAGCATCAGGGTGCCGTAGAGGAGGAACAGCGTCGGGATGAGCTGCAGGACCGAGATGAAGGTCGGAGTCGGCACCCGCCAGCCGAACGCCGAGGATGACGAGAACGCGGCCAGCGACCAGAACAGGCGGCCGAAAGGGGCCCAGCGGAACCGGCGAGATGCGGGCGAGCCTCGCGAACCGAGCCATCGTCTTCGGGCCGGAAGAAGGGCCCGGTGCGCGCGGCGTCGTAGTGGGCGCAGAGGAACAGGCGGGCCGGGGCATCGGGGCGGGGCCCGGGGGAGAGGACGTTCTGCGAGGCGCGCCTGAAGAACAGCCGGCGCAGCAGGTAGATGCGGGCGTTCAGGTCGAGGTACATCGACAGTCGCGGTGACCAGGACGATCGCGAATCCCACGGGCGCGCTGACGATCGCCACGAGGCTGCCGACGAAGCCGAGCAGGCAGTGCCCGGCGTGCACGAGCGCGAACTGCGGATGGACGTGGGTCGGCTCGATCTCGACCCGACGCCCGCCGTCGCGGAGCCGTCCGGCCAGCCAGTTGCCGGCCCGCCGCTCGGCGTCGGTGCCGGCGAGCCGGCCCTCGAACGAGCAGAGCTCGCGGATCACTTGCAGACGGGCGGCGGCGTCCACGGGCGGGGCATTATCGCCGCGCGGCGGACATCGTCGATGCGGCGGGTGGGACTCGAACCCACAAGCCCTTTCGGGCAGCGCCTTTTGAGAGCGCCTCCTTTGCCAATTTGGACACCGCCGCTGGCCAGCCCATTGTGCCGACTCCGGCAGGCGAAACGTCCGGGATCGGTGCTCGCTAGCCTCGATGGGCGATGTGCGGGCGCTTCACGCTGACCAACGCCGACCCGGCGCGGATCCGGGCGCGCTTCGGTCTCGAGGAGTCCGCGGAGCTCGGCGAGGAGCCGCGCTACAACATCGCTCCCACCGATCCGGTGCTGGCGATCCGGCGCGGCGACGGCGGCGGGCGTGAGGCCGGACGGCTGCGGTGGGGGCTCGTGCCCGGCCGGTGGGCCGAGCGGCGCTCGGGCCCGCCGCTGATCAACGCCCGCGCCGAGATCGCTGCGCCGCCAGCCGGCATTCGCGGAGTCGTTTCGAGAGCGGCGCTGCCTGATTCCCGCCGACGGGTTCTACGAGTGGCGCAACGACGAGCGGGGCAAGACCCCGGTCTGGGTCAGCCGCCCGGACGGCGACCTGTTCGCCTTCGCCGGAATCTGGGCGACGCTCACGCGCTGGCGGCGGCTCGGGCGAGCTGCACAGCTGCGCGATCGTCACCTGCGAGCCGAACGGGCTGATTCGCCCGATTCACGACCGGATGCCGGTGATCCTGCCCCCGGAGCAGGAGGCCGGCTGGCTCGACCCCGACGCCGCCGAGGACGAGCTTCTGTCGCTGCTGGCCCCGGCTCCGCCGGAGGTGCTCGTCCTGCGCGAGGTGGGCGACGGAGTAAACGACGTCCGCGAGGACGGGCCGCAGCTGATCGAGCCGCGCGTGCCGCAGCCGCAGCTGTTCTAGCGCCGCTCGTCCTCGCCCGGGAGGGGAACGCCGCCGACGGGACGCTCCTCCTCCACGTGCCACTCCTGGTTGAAGCCCACCATCGCGACGGTGATCAGGAGCAGCTGGACCGGCACGACCAGGATGGTCAGCAGGCCGAGGAGGTCGTCGGGGAGGGGCGGCGGGCTGAGGCCGTCCTTCGAGCGCGCGAACCAGGCGGGCGCAGCCACCGCGGCGAAAATCGCGAGGATGATCGCGCAGGCCGAGGCCACCGGCAGGACGCCGCGGCTCCAGCGGGAGACCAGGACGGCGAACAGCACGTAGAGCGCCGCCCAAGCCAGCGAGATGATCGCGACGCTGGTGCTCTCGAGCCGCGGCCATCCCCCGATGGTGATCAACACCAGGAGGCCCGCGGACACCAAGAGCACGAAGGTGACGATCGCCTTCGTCGTCCTCGACTGCGTCTTCTCCCGGTTCGGCCGCCAGAGCTCGTAGCCGGGACGGATGCTCGTGACCTCCATCGAAGCCAAGTCTAGAATCTTCCGTGGCCGCGTGTGACATATGCCTCGTTGAAGGCATATGGCCTTGCGGCTCGATCGCGGGCGTGCTGGAAGCTGGGTAGACAGGCCGGGTTTAGGTCCCGGTGCTCGAAAGAGCGTGGGGGTTCGAATCCCTCCGCCCGCATCTAGACTCAACTGCCCCTCGGGGGGAGTGATCTAATGGCCATGAGCACGGTCTCCAAAACCGTGAATCCGGGTTCGAATCCCGGCTCCCCCGCTGCCTGGTCGCAGTACAGAGCTTCCTTAGCGCGGGTGCCGTGGCGGCGGGCCCCAGTAACCTCCGCGCGAATGGCCGGCACGGGGAAGGCGGGGATGGAGTTGCGCGTGGCGCTCGCGGTCGCCGCGGGCGCGATCGCCATGCTGATCGCGTTCGCCTTGGGTCCCGCGGCGGCCCCGGCCAGCGCAGCGTGTCCGCACGCCGGGGCGCACCCTCGCGAGATCCCCCTCCCCAAGCTTCGCAAGGCGGTCACTGCCTCGTAAACCGCGAGCGCGTGAAGCGCGACCGCCGCCGGCTCGAGCGAAACGGCGACCTGGCGACGGCCGCCCAGGACCACACCGACGTCATGCTCGCGAAGGAATGCTTCCGGCACGACTGCCCAGGGGAGCCGGGTCTGAGCCGCCGGATCAGGAGGAGCGGATACACGAAGCGCCAGCGGGCGTGTCGGTTCGCCGAGAACCTGGGCTTCGACGAGACGCCCCGCAAGATGGTGAACCGCTGGCTCCACAGCCGCTTCAACCGGCGGAACCTGCTCGACCGCGGACTTCCGCGACATCGGGGTCGGGGTCGGATGGGGTGCGCCCTCGAAGCGGATCGACGACGACAGCGATTTCGCCACCTACACGATCGTCTTCGGCCTGCGCCGACCCCGTCGGTAAGCCGCTCCGCCGTCTCGGACAGGTCCTCGCCGCCTCGCCGCCTCGCCGCGTCGCGGGCACGCCGGCTGGACGGCTCTACGAAGCTCCCAGGCGTGGGGGCCCGGCGTCGTTTGAAGTGACCGCACTTCCCGCCGAGGGCAAGGAGCGATGGGTTTCTCGGTTGGAAGGGCCGCGTATCTCCTCTGGCTTTCCGCGCTCGCGCTGGGAGCGATCGCGCTGGCCGGCTCGCTCGCCGAGACGGCTCACGCCAACGCCTGCAGCCAGTTCGGCGCCACCAAGGCCCAGATGCTGAGCAACCAGCAGGCCACGAGGTCGATCGGCTGCCTGCTCGATCGCGCCCGTCACCGTCACGGCCTCAACCACCTCAACACCAACCGCCGGCTCCAGAGGGCGGCGGAGAGGCACACCAACTACATGAAGCGCCACCACTGCTTCTCCCATCAGTGTCCCGGAGAGCGGTCGCTTCTCGCCCGACTGCAACGGGTCAACTACATCGTCGGCGGGCTGATTCGCTGGAGCTGCGGCGAGAACATCGCCTGGGGGAGCGATGACCGAGGGACGCCGAAGTCGATCGTCAAGGCCTGGATGCACAGCCCAGCCCACCGCGCCAACATCCTGAATCCCCTCTTCCGGCACGTCGGCGTGGGCTTCACGCGGGGCTATTCCGGTTGGCCAGGGCTCGGACGGTGGGACCTACACGACCGACTTCGGGATGCGGGTGCGGTAGCGCCGTCGCTCGCCTCCCATTCGAGGGCCCGCCCAAACCTATAATCGGCCCGACTCACGCGGGCGTGGTGTAACGGTTGCACAAGAGCCTTCCAAGCTCTCAGTGCCGGTTCGAGTCCGGTCGCCCGCTCTGGCCTGCCGAGCCGTAATCCGGCATGATCCGGCTGTGGGCGGCCTCATAGCCGTCCGTTCATCGGGGCGTGGCGCAGCTTGGTAGCGCGTTCGGCTGGGGGCCGAAAGGTCGCGAGTTCAAATCTCGCCGCCCCGACTCACTGGAAGCCCGCTCGGGAAGCGGGCTTTCGGCATCTGTGGCGTCGACGGGCCCTAGCGCGAGCCGCCGGTGGTGCCGAAGCGGGCCGGTTATAGGGTTGGAGTGATCGACGAACCTCGCGACATCGCCGCGATCGACCATCCCGCCGAGCAGGAGCAGCGAGTAGGACACCGGCTGGAGCTCGAGTTCGGCTCGCGCCAGGAATGGGACGACCCGAAGCGCGAATGGCGCCGCCTCTTCTCGGAGCTGCTCGGGACGTTTTTCTTGGTGCTCGTCGCTGCCGGCGGCGGGATCCTGGTCGGCGAGGGTCAGATCAGCCTCGCCGCCGCCGTGGTCGCCCCTGGGCTCATGGTGATGGCGATCATCCTCTTCATGGGTGCGATCTCCGGAGCCCATCTGAACCCGGGGGTGTCGCTCGCGTTCGCCCTGCGCGGGGACTTCCCCTGGAAGCGGGTGCCCGGCTACATCATCACCCAGCTCGTGGGGGCCACCCTGGCGTGCCTCTTCCTCTTGGCGGTGTTCGGGAATATCCAACACCTCGGCGCGACCCTGCCCGGCGCGGGGTATGAGAACTGGCAGGCGCTGCTGATGGAGATCGCGCTCACGGCCGGCTTGGTGAGCGTCATCCTCGGCACCGCCTCGGCGGCGCAGAACGTCGGCGCGATAGCCGCACTCGGCGTCGGCGGCTATATCGCGCTCGCCGGTCTCTGGGCGGCGCCGGTCAGCGGCACCTCGATGAACCCGGCCCGCTCCTTCGGTCCCGCCCTCGTCAGCGGTGACTTCTCGAGCTATTGGGTCTACGTCGTCGGGCCGCTCGCTGGGGCCTGCATCGCGGTCGGCTTCGCCTACATCCTGCGCGGGCGCGGCGGCGACCCGATCTCCCGCGCCGCGGGGTCGGGCGTTCTTACGCCGGGAGCTGGAGCAGAAGGCGAAGCTCGCCGGGACATCGACGCCGGTCGCGTGGTACCGCCCGGCATCGACCCCGAGGAGCCAAGGAGCCCAGGGAGTGACCAATGCCTCTCCCAGACCGAGCTGAGACGATGAGTCATAGCCGTTCTCAGGCCTTGGACCATGTCGTCCTGGTCCTGTTCGAGAACCGGTCGCTCGACAATCTGCTGGGACACCTGTACGGACCCGAGGACGGCAAGACCTTCGAGGGCGTGATCGGCAAAGACCTCAGCAACCCGATCCCGGAGTGGGCCGAGCACGGAGCTGATCGCAAGACGGTCCCGTACACGGTCACGAAGACATGGACGCGCCGAATCCGGACTCCGGGAGAGGAGTACTTCCACACCAACACCCAGC
Organism: uncultured bacterium; assembly: GCA_963758865.1. Lineage (GTDB taxonomy): Bacteria > Actinomycetota > Thermoleophilia > Solirubrobacterales > 70-9 > AC-56. Next base: position 75,802 of record CAVWWY010000004.1, read on the forward strand.
TCTACAACACGCTCGACGAGCACAACCGCTTCAAGATCGGCGAGGCCGTGACCGCGCCGTGGAACGTCCCGCCACCCGGGACCGAGCCGACGATGGACGGGTTCGTCACCGACTACATCAGCAACTTCACGGGCGAGGTGGGCCGCCAGCCCACCTACGAGGAGTACGCCGAGATCATGACCGGCTACACGCCCGAGCAGGTGCCGGTGCTGAGCGGCGTAGCCAAGGGCTTCGGCGTCTTCGATCACTGGTTCTGCGAGGTGCCCTCGCAGACGTTCATGAACCGTTCGTTCTGGACGGCCGGGACCTCGTCGGGCCTTGTGGTGAATAGCCCGACGAAGAAGTGGACGCAGGAGAACACCGCCGAGACGCTGTTCGACCGGCTGGAGGCGCACGGTCGCACTTGGAAGGTCTACGTGCTGGAGCCGTCTCGCGTCTCGCTTCACGGGCTGGATCCACTACCCCCGGCTCAAGGACCGCCTGGCGACGCACATCGTGCCGTTCTCGGAGTTCGAGCGAGACGCGGCCAACGGGACGCTGCCGGACTTCAGCCTGATCGAGCCGACCCTGATCGCCGGCCACGCCGACTACCACCCGGCGCTTCGGCAGGGCGTTGTCGGCGACGACATCGACATCGCGCATCGACCCGCCGTCCTCGATCCTCGGCCGGCGAGGACTTCCTGGCGCGCATCTACCGCGCGATCAGATCAGCCGACTCCGCCGAGGGCTCAAACGCCTACAACACGACGTTCTTGATCGGCTGGGACGAGCCCGGCGGTACCTACGACCACGTTCCTCCGGAGCGGTGCCCCCGCCGGACCCGAGCGCCCCCGCGGGGGAGTGCGACTTCACCTTCGACCGCTCCGGCTACCGCGTGCCCGCGATCATCGTCTCCCCGTGGATCGACGAGGGCACGGTGATCAACGACGAGTACCGCCACACCTCGCTGCTCGCGACGCTGCGCAAGGTGTGGGACCTGGGCGACGCGTTCAGCGACCGGGACGCCGCCGCCCGCGCATTCGACCACCTGCTCTCCCGAGAGGCGCCGCGAGACCCCGCGAGCTGGCCCGACGTGCACCCGCGGCCGGTGCCGGAATGGCAGCTGACCAAGGTGGAGCTCGGCCAGGCGCTCAGCCCGCTCGGTAAGGCCATCGGCCCGGGGCTGGTGGAGCACGCCAAGCAAGCGGGACTCCCGATCCCCGCCGACGTTGCCAACGCCAAGGGGCCCCCGACCGACGAACAGCTCGTCGAGGTCATCTTCGCCATCGCGGCGCACTACTTCCCGCGGCTCGCCGAGGCTGCGGAATCCGCCGACGCCCGGGGCTAGCTGCTCGAGAGAGTGGGCTCGACGTTGGATCGAACAGGCGAAAGGGAAGATCGATGAAGGCGATCGCACGCGAAGGGGCATGGATCCAGATGGAGGGTGGCGGCGTCGAGCTTCGAACTCACGAGATCGGCGGTGACATGACGGTCGCATTCATTCGGGTGCCGGCCGGGTGGGACTTGGGGCCGATGCTGGTCGGACTGCCCGACGACCTCTGCCAGTGTCCACACTGGGGATACGTGCTGAGAGGGCGAATGAAGCTGAGGACCAACGACGGCGAGGAGGTCTACGAGGCGGGTCAGGCCTTCTACTGGTCGCCGGGGCATGCGCCGATGGCGCTCGAGGACTCCGAGTACGTGGAGTTCTCGCCGACTACGGGGCTCAACCAGCTCATCGATCAGATCAAGGCGTATTGGGACTGAGACTGCCGGCATCGTGGCCGGATGGCGTGGGCGCGTCTTGGCTACGGCGCTAGCCCAGCAGGTCGAACGCGCCTCTGGTTGTGAAGTAGGCGCCGACAGTGCTGAAGGTGAGAGTCAGGGCGGCGCGCTCATGGTTTCGCATCCAAGCTGATACTCGCCCGATCGCGGCGCGGGCCGCCTCGGGGCGGCGGATGCTGACGACCAGCGCAGAGAATGGGATCGCCAGCCAGATCGCATCGAAGACGAGCACCGCCAGGAGTCCCTCGACCAAGGGTGGGTCGCCCTTGGCGATCGCGTTGAGGCCCAGTAGGTACAGCAGCCCGGGAAGATGGGTAGCGACGCCCGCCGCTGCTGCCACGCGCAGCGACGGGTTGCGCAGCTCTCCTGCCAGGCGTGAGTCGCCTTTCGAATGCTCGGTTCGGGGGACACCTCGTAGGCGGCCGGTGGCGATGCCCGCGGCGAAGCCCACGGCCGCGGCACCGCCCGCGAGGTCGATCACTGCGTTCACCGTCGAGGTTCCGGTCTCCAGCCGGATTCCGTGCAGGACTAGCACCACGATCGCACCGGCGATCGCACTGGAGGCCAGGCCGGCGATCGTGTAAGCCGCCAGCGGCCGGTCCGGCGTCGCCGACGAGAGCAGGTCAAAGACCGAAGCCAGGGCGGTGGGCCGAACTGCGCAGACCACCGCCAGAGCAAGTGCCTCGAGGCTCACGAGTCGCGAGCGTAGCTCCGTCGGCCGATTCGGGCCGCTTCTGCCACCCCATGCTGGGGGGCAAGCCCCAAATAGGATCCCGGCGTGGTAGCTGGTGAGTCTGACGCCGAGGAGGTGGTGGTCGGCGAGCCGCGCTGGCATTCGGCGAGCGCCGTAGTCGCCGCGATTGTCCTCACCATCCTGATGCCGGACGACCTGCGGCCCGGCCCGAACTGGCTGCTCCCCGTCATCGTAGGTCTGCTGCTCGTCGCTCTCATCGCCGGCGATCCGGGGAAGATCGACCGCCGCTCGGCCCCGCTCCGGGCGATCTCCGTCGGGCTGATCTCCGTGCTCGTCTTGAACGCGCTGTGGGCGACAGCTCTCCTGACGTCACATCTGATCAACGGCGGAAGGGAGACCAATTCGGCCGACGCGCTGTTGGAGGCGGGCGCGATCGTCTGGGTGACAAACATCATCGCCTTCGCGCTCCTCTACTGGGAGCTGGACGGCGGCGGAGCGGCGGAGCGGGCTCACCGGCCCCCGGCCGGCAATGTCGACCTCGCGTTTCCGCAGCAGATGAGCCCCTCCCTGGCGCCGGCGCACTGGCGTCCCCGCTTCGTCGACTACCTGTATCTGGGTTTCACCAACGCGACCGCGTTCAGTCCGACGGATGCCATGCCGCTGGCGCCGTGGGCGAAGATGACCATGGCCCTGCAAGCGCTGATCTCGCTCGTCATCCTCGGCTTGGTGATCTCCCGAGCCGTGAACGTCTTGGCCTAGACGAGCTCCACACTCGCGGGCGAAACTTGCTTACGAGGCGGGCGGTATTGCGGTCGACGAAAAGAAACTGACGTAGCGATAGCTCGTTGGATAGGGCGGGCTGGGACGGTGTCCCGCGCTGCGCACTGGGGGCTACAACACGGCGATCTCGCAGAGGTCGCTTGATTCGGCTGCGACGCTTCCTCGCTCACCGCGCCTCAGGGTACTCCGAGATTGGTGGTCTGGGTCTGCCCGCGCGAGCGCGAGCCCCGGGGTCGACTTGACCAGGATCAGTTGATCGCCACCCACCAATACCACCTGCGGCCGAGCAGAATGGGGGGGGGTTAGGATGAGCGAGACTTGAGGGCGTTGACGCGTTGGCCGCCATCTCAAGCGCGCGATGACAATGACTAGCTCGGCAAGCGCGGGCCAAGCGGGCCGATGATCGATCCGCTCGCGGGGCTCCCGGTGGCGGCGCTAAGCGAATCCAGGACGCTGTTCGAAGCGGGGCTGATCCTCGTGCTGGCGGCGGCGGCACCCCTGATCGCCCAGGTGCTCCGGCTCCCATCGATCCTGCTGCTGCTCGCGCTTGGGTTCGGCGCAGGCGCGATCGGCGCACTCGACCCCAACGCACTGCTGGGCGAGAGCCTGATCTCCACCGTGGTCTCGATCGCCGTTGGGATCATCCTCTTCGAAGCCGGGCTCGGGCTGAACTTCAGCAAGCTGACCGGGAGCGTCGCTCGCGTCTACCGCCGACTCGTGAGCCTCGGGATCCTCGTCACCTGGGCGGTCGGGACGGTTGCCGCCTATCTGGTCTTCGATCTCTCCTGGGAGGTCGCGCTCGTGCTCGGCGCCGTGCTCGTCGTCTCCGGCCCGACGGTGGTCGGGCCGCTGCTCAGCTTCATCCGTCCCTCGAAGGCGGTCAACTCGGTCCTGATGTGGGAGGGCACATTCGCCGACCCAATCGGCGCAACGCTCGGCGTCGTCGTCTTCAACGCGGTGATCGCCGGGCATGCGGAGGCCGGCGAGGAGATCGCTCAGTTTCTCCTCGCCATTGGGATCGGGGCCGGTTTCGGCATCGCCGGGGGAGTCCTGGTCCTTGCCTATGCGCGCTGGTTCAGACCCAGCCAGTCGCAGGCGGTGACCGGGACGTTGATGTTCGTCGTTGCGATGGTCGTCTGTGCCGACCTGCTCCGCGATGACACGGGCCTGATCACTGGCCTCGTGATTGGCGCGATCCTCGTCAACAGGCCGCCGGGCGGGATCGAGCCCAAGGGGCTGGCGATCCAGACGGCAAAGCTGACCCGCGCCTGGCGCGAGCGGATCGTCACTCTCTCGACCTTCCTGATCGGGATCCTGTTCATCATCCTCTCGGCCAACGTCTCCCCGCACCAAATCGGCGAGGTCGGCTGGGTGAGCCTCGCGTTCATCGGCGTGCTCGTACTCGTCGGCCGCCCGCTCGCCGTGGGGCTCGCGACCCTGGGCTCGGCGCTTCCGATGCGCGAGCGGGCCTTCATCGCCTGGATGGCACCGCGGGGGATCGTCGCCGCTGCGACCTCGTCCACGTTCGCCCTCGGCCTCACCCAGGCCGGGGTCGGCGGCGGGGCGGAGAACCTGATTCCGATCACCTTCATCGTGATCGTCGCCACCGCGCTCATCTACGGCCTCAGCGGGGGGCCCGTGGCAACCGTGCTCGGAGTCGCGAGCACAGGCCCGGGTGGGGTGCTGGTGCTCGGCGCTACCCCGGTTGGGCGCGCCATCGGGCGTGCCCTCCACGACCAGGGGATTACCGTGCTGGTCTGGACCGGGGACGACGAGTACGCCGGGGCCGCCAAGTCCGACGGGCTCAACGTCTACCAAGGCGATCCCACCGAGGACGCAAGCGGGGATGCTCCGTCCGACCTCGACGAGCTCGCCTACGCGCTCGCCGTCGGTGCCGATGAGGCCCTCAATGCGATGCTCGCGACCGATCTCTCCGAGTACTTCGGCCGCGACCGCGTCTTCCAACTCCCCGCTCAGGACGAGCAGGCCGGGGACTTCTACACCCGGGCGCAGGTGTTATTCGACAACTCCGCCAACCATGACGAGCTCTTGTCCCGAATCAAGGCCGGTGCCGAGATCACCGTCACCGAAGCGCCGGCGGCCGGGAAGAATGGAGAGGACGCCGGCGCCGACCAGGCGGCTGCGCTGCCGATGTTCGTATACACACCTGGGAAGGACCTGCGCGTCCTCACTGCCGGGGACCAGCCCGATCTCAAGGCCGGGCAGGAACTGATCAGCCTGGTCAAGGGCAGGCAACACGGATCATGATCGCCGCCACCCCGCCGCCGGCGACCGCGATGGCCGCCGGCCCACAGATCATCAGTTGAGGCCCGGCGCACCCCCGCCGTCCCAGCTACCCGCTGAGGACGATGAGGATGAAGAACACCAGCACGACCTCGCTGACGATCCACGAGTTGTTGTTCATCCAGTCCCTGATCTTGGGCAACACCCTCTTGGCGCGTTCGCCGAGCACCAGGACCATCAGGGCGGGGAGGGCGAGGAGAAAAAGGGTCAGGAAGACAACCGGAAGCGCGTGCCACCAAGGATCACCGTGATTGGCGAGGTGGGTGCCGATGACGATCGTGCAGATCAGGTCGCCCGGAAAGAAGCCCAGCAAGAGAAAGCCCAGGGTGAAGCCGAACCTCGTAGTCGCCGTCTCCAGCTTGCCCATCCACTTTGGAGGCTGCGCCTTCTTTCTGCCGAGGAATGTGTAGACCATCGCGACGAGCAGAAGGCCGACGATCACATAGTCGAGCGTGTCCGACTTCGAGTCGCCGCCGTCGCTGCCGCCGCTCGTGATTCCCTTGCCGACGAGGTAGGCGGCCGTGACGATGAGGAGCAGCGAGACGGCAGCGCCGCAGACGTAGGCCGCCGAAACCGACTTCCACTTCTCGCTGGTCGCGAAGAAGAAGGCGCTGATGATCTGCGGGCCGGCGATCATCACGAAGGCCAGCGGCAGGGTGGAGAGGACGGTCACGGTCCGGGCAGTATCTCGCCTGGGAGTGCCTCGTGCATCGCGCCGTGGGCGTACCTGCCTTTCGGTGATGGCGCGGCCCAAACGTCGTCTGGGTAGGCCCGATACCTTCCGCAAGCTGCGCTGGTCGGCGTTCGCTGATCCCGACGAAGAAGGAGGCCTCGACATGCAAGCGGTGGTGATGCACGAGACGGGCGACCCCGCCGTCCTGCGCTACGAGGAGGCCGATCGCCCCGAGCCAAGCGACGGCGAGATGCTGATCAGGGTTCACGCCGTGTCGGTCAACCCGGTCGACTGGAAGCATCGGCGGGGGCTCGTCGAGACGCCGCTCCCCGCGGTGCTCGGCATCGACGTCTCGGGCACGGTGGAGGCCTCGCGCGCCGACGACTTCGCCGAGGGTGATCGAGTATTCGGCATCTCGGCGAGCGGCGGATACGCGGAGTACTCGACCGCGTCATCCACGGCGATCGCGAGGAAGTCGGACGCCCTCAGCGACGAGCAGGCGGCGGCGATCCCAGTTGCGGGGATGACCGCCTGGCAGGCGCTGCTGGATCGGGGCGGGCTCGAGGGAGGGCAGACGGCTCTGGTGGCCGGCGCCGCCGGAGGCGTCGGCCATTTCGCGGTGCAGTTCGCCAAGCTGGCGGGCGCCCGGGTGATCGGAATGGGCTCGACGCGTAACCGCGATTTCGTCCTCGGCCTAGGCGCCGACGAGTACGTCGACTACACCCAGCAGGAGGTGGGGGAGGCCGTTCGAGCCGTCGACCTCGCACTAGACACGGTCGGCGGCGAGACGACCGCCTCCTTGCTCCCCGCCGTGCGCGAGGGCGGGATTCTCGTCACCATCGCCGGCGATCCGGACGAGGGAGCAGCGCGGGAGCGCGGCGTGCGCGCCGAGCTGCTGGTGATGAGCCCCGAGCCCGAGCAGCTCCAACAAATAGCCGAGCTCGTCGCGGACGGGGACGTGGAGGTGAAGATCGCCGAGACGATGCCGCTCGCCGAAGTCGGGCGCGCTCACGAGCTCAGCGAGAGCCGGCACGTGCGCGGGAAGCTCGTGCTGACCCTCGCTACCTAAGCCTCCACAGCGCGTTCCCGCCACGTGTGTTGAGTGCTATCCCATCGGGACGGGTTAGTTAGCTCGTTCGCGAGCGGTATCCGATGACCTACGGCGTGTAGACGCGGTACCAGTCGACGTACTGGGTCTGCGTTTCGGTGTAGTCGGGGCAGCCCGCCCAGCCCCAGCAGGTGCCGACGTCGAGCGAGGTCTTGAAGGTCATTGGCCGCAGCATCCGCCACGAGCCGACGCCCCCGAGCTCCGAATCGCGGATCGTGTTGGTGCGCTTCCCGTCGACCACGTAATGGACGTGGTCGGCATAGACCTTGGCTGCGTAGGTGTGGAAGCGGTTGGCGAGCGGGACGCCCAGGTCAGCGAACTTGCTCACCGATGCATGGCTGCCTGTGCAGCCCCAGCGGTGGACAGACTGCGTATTGCCGAGTGCCGTTCTCCCAAGCTGCTCGAGCGAGTCCACCTCCATGCAGCCATTGCCCATCCAGGCGCCGCCCGACCACATTCCGACGCCGGGGGCGACCCAGACCCGGGCCACGAGCTTCAGCGGTGGCGTTACCGTCGTCTTCGACGACAGCTGCGCCGAGAGCCAGCAGGTAATGGATCCGTCCGCGCCGCACTTCGGCTGGTAGGTAGCCCGTAGGTTCAGGAGCCCGTCCGACTCGGTCGCATGCTGCCCGTCGTCCGTGAAGCAGGCCTGGCTCGCGCCGCTGGGTGGGCCCGGGCCGAAGTTGCAGTAGTCCGCCACGTTCCACTTCTGCGCGATCGAGTCAGTCGTGCCGTTGAACTCGTCCGAGAAGGCGAGATGGGAGAAGTTGGCCGAAGCCGGAGCGGCGAGCGCGAGCAGCGCCAGCCACGCGGTTATGGCATATCTGAATAGCCTCATGGCACGCAGGGCGGGTACGGGTTCGTCCAGACATCCATCGGCAGAAGCCGCATCTCCCTCCAGCGGAAGGTCGCGAGTTCAAATCTCGCCGCCCCGACTACTCGGAAGCCCGCTTGAGGGGCTTCCGGTATCTCGGCCGGCTGTGCGGTTGGCTGTCGCAGACCTCGTGGTAACGAGCCGTGGTAAGCGAGGATCGCCACCGGGAGCTGGGTTGGCGCTTATGATGGCGGCTGAGTTGGCGCAAACACACGACTGAAGCGCCAAGGCACGAGCCTAGGAACAGGGAGGGTTTAGAGCATGAAGTCGGACGTCCGCACCACCCGCTGCCCTGCGATGGCGATCGGCGCGGCACTCGTCCTCTTCCTCTTCGCCGCCGCCGCGCCGGCGGGCGCCTCCGCCCAGCCCATCACGATCTCGGTGCTGTCGGGCCGCGCCGACCTCGTCAGCGCTGGCGATGCGCTCGTGCGCATCGGCGGCGTCAGCTCGACGAAGGGCCTCAAGGTCACCGTGGGCGGCACGAACCGCACGGGGGCCTTCGCCAAGCGCGCCGACGGCACGGTCGCCGGGCTCGTGCGCGGCTTGAAGCTCGGACGCAGCGCGATCATCGCCCGAGTCGGCGATCGCGCCGCGCAGTTGACGGTCACCAACCATCCAAAGAGCGGGCCGATCTTCTCCGGCCCGCAGCTCAAGCCGTGGAAGTGCCAGGCGACCGCACGGGACGCCCAGTGCAACGAGCCGGCGAAGTTCACCTACTTGTACAAGTCGACCAGCCAGTCGGGCTTCCAGCCCTACGACCCGGCCAACCCGCCTTCGGATGTCGCGACCACCAGGACCGACAACGGCCACACGGTGCCCTTCATCGTGCGCGTCGAGACCGGCTACCTCGACCGCGACCAGTACCAGATCGCCGTGCTGTTCCAGCCCGGCAAGCCCTGGTCGGCCACCGCACCGCAGCCGCAGTTCGACCACAAGCTGCTGATTCACCACGGCGCCTCATGCGGCGCCGACCACCAGACGGGCAGCGCGCCGGGGGTCACCAACGGGGAGGCCGAGCAGGCACTGGGCCTCGGGTTCGCGACGATGTCGCACGCGCTCGACAACGCCGGGCACAACTGCAACCTGGCGTCCGAGGCCGAGTCGGTGATCATGACCAAGGAGCACCTGATCGACCACTACGGCACGGTTCGCTACACGATCGGCACCGGCTGCTCAGGAGGTTCGCTGGCCGAGCAGTGGATCGCCAACGCCTATCCGGGCACCTACCAGGGGATCATGCCGGCCTGCTCGTTCCCGGACGCATGGAGCACCGCGACTCAGTTCCTCGACTATCACCAGACGCTCCGCTACTTCAAGAACCCGAGCCTGTGGGGCACCGGCGTGACGTGGACGCCACAGCAACAGGCGGCGGTTGAGGGCGGTCCCGACGGCGTCGCGAACGCGCAGGTCTCGGACGCAGCGCAATTTCACGTCGTGATCCCAACCGATCCCTGCGCTGGCATCACCGCCCAGCAGCGCTATGAGCCCACGACCAACCCTGGCGGTGTGCGCTGCACGATCCAGGACGCGGCGATCAACGTCCTCGGACCGCGGCCGAAGTGGGCATGGACCCCTCAGGAGAAGCAGATCGGCCACGGGTTCGCCGATGTGCCGGTCGACAACGTCGGCGTGCAGTACGGCCTCCACGTGTTGCAGCAGGGGGGCATCACGCCGGCCCAGTTCGTCGACCTCAACCAGAAGGCTGGCGGCCTCGACGCAGACGTGAACCACAAGCCCGGGCGGCTGCGCGCCAACCACAAGGTGCTCGCCAACGCCTACCGCACCGGCATGATCAACGAGACCAACAGCCTCAACCGCACGGCGATCATCGACTGCCGCGGCCCCAACCCGGGGCTCTTCCACGACGCCTACCGGGCGTACGCGGTCCGCGCCCGGCTGAACCGCGAGCACGGCAATCACGCCAACCAGCTCATCTGGGAGGGACCGGTCGTGTTGACCGGCGACAACCAGTGTGGGCTCAACGCCTTCCTGGCCCTGAACCGCTGGCTCACCGCCGTGGAGAAGGACAAGGGCAACGGCACGGTGGCCCAGAAGGTCGCCCGCAACAAGCCCAACGACCTGACCGACCGCTGCTACGACGGGAGCGGCCACAAGCTCTCGGACGGCCGCTGCCCGGGCAACTTGGTGAACGTCGAGGGGACCCCCCGCACCGTGGCCGGCGACGCGATCACCACCGACGCCAACAAGTGCCAGCTCAAGCCGCTCAACCGCAGCAGCAACTACGGCCCAATCGCGTTCACCGACCAACAGTGGGCGCACATGCAGACGATCTTCCCCAACGGCGTCTGCGACTTCTCCAAGCCGGGCGTCGCGCAGCAGGGCACGGTCCCCTGGATGACCTACCAGGACGCCCAGGGCAAGGTCATCTACGGTGGCCGGCCGCTCGGCGCGCCACCCACTAGCAAGGTGCTGCACCCGTAGCTCGCCACAACTCCTTCGCCTCGTCGGGGCCCCGCGACCGCCCTCACGTCGTCGGTATCAGTAACCGTATCCGCCGCTCGAGGAGCCGCTCGTGGTCGAGTTGCCCGGGGAGGAGGTGCCGTTGCTCGAGCTGCCGACGGGGGCGTTCGAGCCGTTCGGCTGGACCGCGTACCACAGGGCTCCGAACAAGTTGATGCCGTTCCCCGTGACGTCGCCCGGGCTCGAGTCCGCCGTGTAGGTGTACAAGGGGCGCCCGCCGTAGGTGACCTGGGTCGACCCGTCGCTGCGCTTGGTCGTCCCCAGCTTGGAGGCGAGGACCCCGCTGCCCGCCGTGGGCTTCCCGCTCGTTGTCACCGGCGGCCACTCGCTGGCGCACGAGCCGTTGCAGTTGGACATCCCCTTGGAGTCCTTGGCGAACACATAAACGGTGTTGCCCTTGCTGTCCGTGAGGATGGGCCCGAGCTGCGGGTTCTTGGTCATCGCGATCGTCGCCATTCCCCCGCCGGTCGTGCCGGAGGTGCTCGGGCTGGCGGTGGTGCTGCCGGCGCTGCTGCCACTTCCGCAACCGGCCAGTGCGACGAGGGCTGCCAGGCCGGTCGGGAGGGCTGCAAGCGCGAGTCGTGTTCTCATCATCCTGTTCTCCTTGGTGTTCGGGCAAGGTGCTCGAACGATCGGACTCAGCCAGCGCCCACCCTCGGCGAACAGAGCGCGATTTCGGCCGCCCGCCGCGTTGGACTCGTCGTGGATGGAGTGCGTCGGACTTGTCGGGGGCCGTCAGATCCGGCGCATCGATATGTGCCCGTGATACTCGGGCGACGGGTCCGGGGTTCAACGGCTCGGTGGTCTCGCGCCCATCGGTGACGGACGTCACGCAGCGGACCCTCTCGCCGGTTGAACTTCCGCGGCCCCCCGGTTTAGATGGCTAGTGCCTGGTCTTAGCGTTGCAGCAGTTCGCCTCCAGCTTGCTCGGCCCGATCCCGATGGACTTCGGACGAGCCTCAGAGTGAGCGCGCGAGCGAGGCCTCCTTTGGGGGTTGCCGCGCGCGCTTCGCGCCCTCGCTCAGGCGAGGATCGCCGCAGGTGAGCCGGGTGGGGGCGACCTTCTCGATGAGGCCGAGAAGGAGGCGAGGACAGCGGTCGGGTGATCGAGTTGAAGGGGATCGAGAAGGTCCGCGACTCGGTCCCCGCCGCCCAGGCCTAGGATCGGCGCCTGAGGTGACGGTCGGGAGCGAAGGCTTACCACTTCGGTACCCCCCGACTACGAGCCAGCTCGAAATCGCGCTTCGCTCGTGCCAGGTTTCCCGCCCGAACGAGGAGGTCACCCCCAACCGTGCGAGGCGACATACTGCGCGCGCCATGTCGCCCGAGGGCGACGACATTCCCACCGGAGGAGAGACACTTGATCCTGGCAACGACGACGGTCGAGGATTTCGACCGCTTCTTGAATATCTTCTCAACCAAGGGCGCTGAGAAGCGAAAGCAGCACGGGTCCAAGGGTGCGACCGTCTTTCGCGATCCCAATGAGGAAGACCGGGTCTGGGTGCTCTTCGACTGGGATCAGGAGGGCTGGCAGAGCTTCGTCTCCGATCCCGAGGTTCCGCCGATCATGCAAGAAGCCGGGCACAAGGGTAGGCCCCAGCCGGCGGAGTTCGGCGGCCAATACGACGCGTAGCCCAAGCCCCGAACCGGATCCCTCAAACCCCCGGCTGCGGGGTCTTGGTACACCAAGAGCTGCTCGGCTGGGGGGCCGAAATGGTCGCCGCCCTAGGTGGTCTTCTCGCGGTGCGGCATCTTCCAGTCAGGCCGCACGAAGTGGCACGTGTAGCCGTTCGGGATCCGCTGTAGGTAGTCCTGGTGTTCGGGCTCGGCCTCCCAGAACGGGCCGGCCTCGCTCACCTCGGTGACGACCTTGCCTGGCCACAGAGCCTGAGGCGTCGACGTCGGCGATCGTCTCCTCGGCGACCTGGCGCTGATCGTCGCTCGTGTAGAAGATCTCCGAGCGGTAGCTGGTCCCGACGTCGTTGCCCTGCCGGTCCTTCGTGGTCGGGTCATGGATCTGAAAGAAGAACTCGAGGATGTCCCGGTACGAGGTTTCCCCGGGGTCGAAGACGATCTCCACGGCCTCAGCGTGGCCGTCGTGGTTCTGGTAGGTGGCGTTGGGAACGTGCCCGCCCGTGTATCCGACCCGTGTCGAGATCACGCCGTCACGCTTGCGGAACATCTCCTGCATGCCCCAGAAGCACCCTCCAGCCAGGATCGCCGTCTCAGTGTGGTCCGTCATCGCGCCGCTCCTTCGTTGGGGGTCGGTCTGAGCTTAGCTACACCAACGCTGACCGCTATGAACTGAGGGTTGGCTTGCTGGGCGCTGGTAGGATCGCCGGGATGGGCCGGCCCCTTCGGAGCGCGACCGCCGTTCTGGCTTGCGGGTGTGCGTTCGCCGTCGCGGCACCGTCGGCGTCCGCCGCTGACGTCTATTCGTTCGCCAACGGGTGCTACGGCCTGCGCGACTCGACGACAAACCGCTTTGTCGTGCGCGACGGGTCTGGCTACTCAGCCACCGCGGCGAACGTCGGGGAAGCGACGCCGTTTCGCATGCAGGCGACGGCGCTGGGGCGCTACCTCCTCTACGGCCCTGGCGGCAACATGCCCTCCACGGCTCCGTTGAACGGGGTCGGCTCCTACCTCCGCGCCTGGGCCCGCTGCCGATTGGCGAGTGCACAACGTTGCCGGAAAGCTTCGGATCGTCAGCGTTTCCACCGGCAAGGGGCTCGGCGTCGGCGCCGCCGGGCGGCTGACCCAGGTCGCCACCGGTCCGGCGCGCTGGAGCTTCGTCGCGGCGACGGGCTGCTCCAAGTTCCCCGAGGTGGAGGTGAATGTCACCGGCCAGCCCCTAAAGGGCTCGAGCCCGACCGCCAGGGTGCGGGGCTTCCTGGACGATCACATCCACCTCGGCGCATTCGATTTCCTTGGCGGGCGCTTCCATTGCGGCCGGCCGTGGAGCCCGTACGGCGTCACGGTCGCACTCAAGGATTGCCCCGACCACTTTCCCAACGGGGCAGGCGCGCTGGTCGAGAACTTCATCAGCAACGGCAGCCCCGTCGGCACGCACAGTCCGGAGGGCTGGCCGAGCTTCGCCGGCTGGCCGCGCGACGAGTCGCAGAGCCATGAGGGCACCTATTGGAAGTGGATCGAGCGTGCCTGGCGGTCCGGGCTGCGGCTCATGGTCAACGACCTGGTCGAGAACCGTGCCCTCTGCGAGCTCTATCCGTACAAGCGGAACAACTGCAACGACATGGTCAGCGCCTACAAGCAGGCCAAGGACATGCGCGCGCTGCAGGACTACATCGACGCTCAGTCCGGCGGTCCGGGGAAGGGATTCTTCCGGTTGGTCCGTAGCTCGGCCCAGGCGCGCCGAGTCATCAATGACGGCAAGCTCGCCGTCGTGCTCGGGATCGAGGTGTCCGAGGTGCTCGACTGCGGGCAGCTCAACGGCACGCCGAAGTGCGACACCGCCCAGATCGACCGGGAGCTCGACAAGCTCTACGCGGCCGGCGTTCGGTCGATGTTCCCGGTGCACAAGTTCGACAACGCGCTGGGCGGCACGCGTTTCGATAGCGGGGCCACGGGCGTGCTGGTCAACACGGGGAACAAGTACGCAACCGGCCAATTCTGGACCGCCAACCACTGCGACGACCCGGATCACGACAACACGCCCACCCCAATCGGCAACGAGGAAGCACAACTGATGTCCACGCTCTTTGGGCCCCTGCTCACCGAGCCGCTGTTCCAGGGCCAGCTGCCGGCCTATCCCCCCGGCCCGCATTGCAACCCGAAGGGCCTGACCGCTCTCGGCCAGCACGTGATCCGATCGATGATGCGCAAGGGCATGATCGTCGAGACGGACCACATGAGCATGAAGGCGCGGCGGAAGGTCCTCTCGATGCTGGAGACGGCGCGCTATCCCGGCGTCATCTCCAGCCACTCCTGGGGCGATCCTGGAAGCCAGAAGCGCCTCCAGCGGCTGGGCGGAATCGTCGGCCCGATCTCAAGCGTGGCCACCGAGTTCGCAGATGAGTGGCAGACCGCCAGGGCCAATCGAGACTCGCGCTTCTTCTTCGGCACGGGTTTCGGCTCCGACATCAACGGGCTGCACTCCCAGCCCGTGCCCCGCCCGAATGCCGCGCAGAACCCGGTCCGCTACCCGTTTCGCTCCTTCGACGGCGGCAGCCTCATTCGCCGCCAGCGGTCGGGAACCCGCGTCTACGACATCAACAGCGATGGCGTCGACCACTACGGCCTCTATCCGGACTGGATCGAGGACCTCCGCATGGTCGCCGGCCCGCAGATCGTCAACGACATGGCCAACGGCGCCGAGGCGTACCTTCAAATGTGGGCGCGCGCCGAGGCCGCGGCGCGCCGCTAGCGGACGGCGCGACCAGCAGAATCAACTGCCCCGCGCCGGGCGCGCCTGTGGAGGTAGCGTTCGTTCGCAAGGGACCTTGTTCCCCTTCGATGGCTTCCGATGACCACAGCTCGCCCGGCCGGGAACTCCCGCTCGCGGACGCTCGCGAACGGGATCGAGATGCCGCTCCTCGGCCTCGGCGTCTGGCTGATCCCCGATGGCCGTGAAACCGAGGACGCGGTGGGGTGGGCGCTCGAGGCGGGCTATCGCTTGGTGGACACCGCGCAGAACTACGGCAACGAGGCCAGCGTGGGGCGGGCGCTTCGCGCCAGCGGCGTCCCACGGGAGGAGTTGTTCGTGACCACGAAGTTCTTCCCCGGCTCGCGCGACCCGCTCGCCGAGCTCGAGCGAAGCGTGGAGCGCCTCGGGATCGAGCGCGTCGACCTCTACCTCGTTCACTGGCCACAGGGCGGGGCCACCCGGGCCTGGGGCGGCATGCAGCGGGCGCTGGAGCGAGGGCTGACCCGGGCGATCGGGGTCAGCAACTTCGACGTGGGCGAGCTGAGGAAGGTGATCAGCGCCGCGGACGTCCCCCCGGTGGTCAACCAGGTGGACTTCAACCCGTTCCACTTCCGGCGGGCACTGCTCGGCGCTTGCGAGGAGCACCAGGTGGCGCTCGAGGCGTACAGCCCGCTCACCCACGGCGGAGAGCTCGAGCACCCGACCCTGGCGGACGTTGCGGAGCGAAGCGGGCGAACGCCCGCCCAGGTGATGCTCCGTTGGGCGATCCAGCGAGGCATCCCCGTGATTCCCAAGTCGACCCGTCGGGAGCGGATCGTCGAGAACTCCCGCGTCTTCGACTTCTCGCTGGACGAGGCGGACATGGCCAGGCTCGACGGCCTCGATCGGACCGGGGGCACGGGAGCCGCGACCGAGGGCAAGTGGTGGACGTGGCGGGGCAGGGCGCGAAACCTGGCCGCCCGATTGGCCAGGCCCCTGCGGGGACGTTAGGCCGTTCGCACTCCGGGCTCGGCCGCTACGTCGTCTTGACGACTAACACCGAGCAGCCCGCGTTGTGGGTGACGGTGTTCGGCACGCTCCCTAGGACGCGTCGATGCATGCCCTTGTTCCCGATCACCAGGAGGTCGGCGTCGCATTCGGCGGCCAGCCGAACGAGCACGTCGGCAGGATTCCCCTCGTCGACGAGCGTCCCGCAGTCGACGCCCTCGCGCTGAAGCTCGGCTTCCGTGCGGGCGAGGATCTCCCGAACGCGGGCCGAGGTGCTGAGCGCCCACTGGAGCTCGACCGTCGCGCTGTCGCGCTCGGCGGCGGCCCCCTTCGAGTCCTGGAACGCGCTGACCAGGACCAGCTTCGCCTCGTATCGCTTCGCGAGGTCCGTCGCCACCCTGACGGCCTCGTTGGCCGTCCCCGAGCCGTCGGTTCCCACGGCGATCGTGGAGATCATCCCGTCTAGTATGCCCATACCCCCTGACACCGGCCCGATCCAGCTGTTCCATTGGAGGTCCGTGACGTTCGTCCAAGGAGGTGTGAGGTGTCCGCTCACCCTCACGAAGCTCGCCTGCCGAGCAACCTGGCGGTGACGCCGCGGATGGTGGCGATGCCGTACGCCATCGACGGATCGCCGTCGGTCATCACGGCGATCGCGATGCGGCGGCGATGGCGCTCGAGTCGCGCGACCTGGTGGACGAGCTGCCCGCGCCCGGTGGGCCGCCACCCTCCCTTGAAGTAGACCTTCCAACGCGGCCTGGCGACCGCCGGGATGCCCCAGCTCTGGGAGCCGGTGATGTGCGAGAGAAGACGGTTCGCGTAGCTGCGAAAACGGCGGGGAAGCAGGTCGTTCATCTCGAAGAAGAACCCCGCCTGGTCGGCCGCGCTGATGATCGCGTTGGGCCAGGTGCCGTGGATCGAGAAGTCGTCCATCCCGGCCCGGCGCGCAAGCCGCCTCAACCGTGGATTGCCGACCCGGCTCCATACCTCGGTGGCGGCGCCGTTGTCGGAGACGTGGATCATGGGCCGAAGCAACGAGCGGCTGCGGGCATCGAGGCTCGCGGTGCCGGTGGTCGAGGAGCCGCAGGTAGGCCACCAGGAGCATCGCCTTGACGACGCTCGCGCTCACGAAACGACGGTGGACGTGAGGGCCATAGGAGCGCCCCTCGCTGCCCACCACCGCGAATGATGTAACGCCGGCACGCCCCGCCAGGTACCTTCGCGCGCGGGCGATGTTGTGGCGCCCGGGGTACCCGAAGGGCGCCGTTCCCCGGCCCTGGTAGAGCGCGTCGCGGCCACCAGCGAAGCGACGGCCCCGGCATCGCGGGTGTGCGGCCCGCGGGCCCAGGGCCGCCCGGGACGACGCGTTGAAGCAGGCGGCGAACCGAAAGCGCCCCGCGGGCACGCGGACGCTGGCTCGCAGGCGGGTGAGCCCCGGCGAGACGGTTCGCGTGCGAGTGGCCTTGACGCGCCGAAGCCCCCGGCGCGAGCCCTTCGACAGGTACCACACGGCGCGCCGGCCGCCCCAGCGCAGGCTCGCCGGGTGGCGCGAGTACACGGTGATCCGCACCCGGCCCAGGGGCAGGTACCGAAGCCGGGCGCGAACGAGCTCGTCGACGATGACCCGGACGGTCCGGCTCCTGATCGAAGGCGGCCCTCCGAAGCTGACCCGATAGCGGGTGTTCCGCCCCGGCGAGACTCGGAACGCGTAGGACCCGTCGGCGCCGCTCGTCGTCGACGCGCGATCGAGGAAGGAGCCGTACGGATAGGGGTCGGCTTGGAGCTCGACCGGCTGCCCGGCATCCCCGGCCGGGTTGCCGTCGAGGCTCCCGGAGATCCGGGTCGAGGCCCCGAAGCGAATCTCGTCACGGTGGGCGTTCGCCGTCAGCGTCGCCGCATGCCCGACCGCCGCCGGCGCCACGCCCAGCAGGACCAGGGCGGTTGCAGCGGCGGCGAGGCCGATCGGGCAGCGCCGCTGCGCACGTCCGCCCGTCGACCTCGACCCGTCAGGGCCGAATCCGCGCGTCCTCGGCCCATCGGCCACCTCCTGGCGAACCAGCTCGTGCGCGCGCTCGGCCCAGTCGCAGAGCAGCGGCCGCGTGTCGCTGGGATCGATGATCTCCTCCACCATGAACTGCTCGGCGGTCCGAAACGGCGAGCGAACGGCGTCGAGCCGGGACTGGATCTCGGCGCGAAGCGCCTCCGGGTCGTCGGCGGATTCGAGCTCCCGCCGGTACGCGGCCTCCAGCCCGCCGGCGATCGGCAGCGAGCCCCAGCTTCCGGAGGGCCAGGCGTAGCGGAGGTTCAGCCGCGAGGCGTTTCCGGCGGCGGAGCCCGCGATCCCATAGACCTTCCGCACCAGCACGGAGACCCAGGGGACGCGTCGCCTGATAGACGGCGACGAAGGCCCTCGTCCCGCGACGCATCGTCCCGGCGCGCTCCGCGGCCGTCCCGATCACGAACCCCGGCTGATCGACGAGGTTGCAGACCGGGAGGCGGAACTGGTCGCAGAGGTCGACGAAGCGGGTCAGCTTGTCGGAGGCGTCGGCGTTCAGCCCGCCGCCGTAGAACTTCGGGTCCGAGGCGAGAACGCCGACGGGGCGACCGTCGAGGCGCGCCAGCGCCGTGATCAGCGGCCGACCGAAGCGGCGGCCGAGCTCGAAGATGGAGCCGCGGTCGAGGATCAGCTCCAGGATGCGCCGCATCTCGTAGGGCTGGCGCTCGTCGCGCGGGACGATCGACAGGAGGTCCTGCTCGCGGCGATCGGCCGGATCGGTGCCACCGATGCACGGCGGCGGCTCCCAGACGCTCCCAGGGAGATAGGAGAGGAAGCGCCGCAGCTGGGCCAGCGCATCCTCCTCGTCGGCGGCCTCGTTGTCGACGGCTCCGGCGGCCGTCTGCGCGCGGGCGCCCCCGAGCTCCTCCTTGTCGGGCGTTTCGCCCATGCCGGCCATGGCCACGACGGGCGGGCCGGCGACGAACAGCTGCGCGCTGTCGCGAACGATGACGCTGAAGTGCGAGGCGACGACGCGCGCGGCGCCGAGCCCCGCGCAGGGCCCGAGCGCCGCGGCGACCACCGGGACCGAGGAGAGGTTGTCGACCGCGACCTCCCAGCCCGGGACCTCCGGCACGTAGGTGAAGCCCAGCTGCTCGAGCTGCTTGACGCTTCCCCCGCCGCCGGTCCCGTCCACCAGGCGGACGAGCGGAATCCGCAGCTCGTTCGCCAGCTTCTCGGCGTAGACCGCCTTGCGGAAGATCGCGGCGTCGGCCGCGCCGCCGCGGACGGTGAAGTCATCGCCCTGCATCGCGACCCGTCGGCCGTCGATCCGACCCCGGCCGATGACCACGTTGGCCGGCCTGAAGCCGGCGAGCTCGCCGGCCGAGTCGTACTCGCCGACCCCGGCGATCGCGCCCGTCTCGTGGAAGGACCCCGGATCGAGCAGCCGCTCGATGCGCTCGCGGACCGTCAGCCTGCCGCTGGCATGCTGCCGCTCGACCCGCTCGGCTCCCGCCGAGCTCGTGGGCCAGGGCCTCGCGCCGCCGAAGCTCATCGATCTCGCGCCTCCCAGCTCACCTGGCGAGCATATCTGCGCCGGTCTCGGTCGGCCCCGGGGCCGTAGGTTCTCGGCATCGACCTGGTCCCCAGCGCCTGGCTGCTCCGCGCTCCCCTCTCCCCGGCTCTGCGTCGTGGGTTCTTGGTGGCGATCCCGGTCGGCGTGGCGCTGCTGGTGGACCTGGAGGCCGACCTCCCCGCCGCCGGGGCGATCTCCGCCGGAGCGATGCTCGCCGGCTTCGTGGCCTTCGACGCTCCGGCTCGCACCCGGCTGGTCTGGCAACTCCTGGTGCGCTCCGGCGATCGGCGCGGCCGCGGCGCTCGGCGCAGTCACAGGCGAGCCCGGCGTGGTCGCCGCGCTGACCATGGCGGGGTTCGCCTCCGTGGCGGGGATGTCGGTGGCGGTCTCACGGCGGCTCTCGGTGGCGGCGATGACGTGCGTGCTCGCACTGCTTTTGGCGCAGGGCTTCGACCTGTCGGCGGGGGAGGCCGCGGAAGCCCTCCTCCTCGGGGCCGCGGGCGCCGCGCTCCAGGCCCTGCTGTCGATGGCCGTCGGGTTGCGCGAGCGCGCCACCGAGCCGATCGCTCTGGCCGCCGCGACGAGGGAAGCCTGGCACGCGGTGCGCACCAATCTCAATCCCCGCTCGCCCAGTCTGCGCCATGCCCTGCGCTGGGGCACCGCCCTGGGGATCGGCGTGGCCACCTACCACGTCCTCGACCTGGGGCCTCACGGCTACTGGATCCCGCTGACGGTCCTCTTCGTGCTTCGGCCGGAGCCCGATGAGACGTTGCAAAGGATCGCAATGCGAGGCGCCGGGACGGTCGCGGGACTCCTCCTGGCAACGCCCCTCGCCGAGCTCATCGCCCGGCACCCAGCCGCCGATGCGGCGGCGATCACGATCGCGGCCGCCTTCGCCTTCGCCCTGCTTGCGATCGAGTACGCCCTGTTCACGGCCGCGATCACCGCGTTCGTCGTGCTGGTGGCCCATGCGCTCGGCCAGTCGGCATTCCAGGCTGCCGACGAGCGAGCGCTGGCGACCCTGATCGGGCTCGCGATCGTGGGCCTCGCCCTGGCGCTTTGGGGGACGCGAAGCGCCGCTCGGTGACGTCGGCGCTGTATGGTTTCCACGCCGGGCCGATTGGGGACCGGCATCAGGAGGACGCCGGGCCGTTGGGGACCGGCATCAGGAGAGGAGTTGCCTGGATGGCACGTCGGCTCAGGGTCGTTGGCGCAATGCTCGTCGTCGTCGCGTTGGGCGCGCTGCCCGCGCAAGCCGGCGCCGCGGACTTCGCGCAGACGGCGCGCAACATCATCCCCTCGGGGCAGTGGGGCAGCGTCCCGGTGCCGCCCGGGGCCGACGACCAGGCCCTCATGTACGACGGCCTGACCCCGCTGTTCGACCAGGTCACCGAACGCGGACTTCAGCCAACTACTTCAAGTCGGAGCGGTTCGGCATCGACACCGACGGGCCGGGCACGGCCGAGTCGCGTGCCGCGCCCCGGAGTGACGATCATCCGCGACAAGTTCAACGTCCCGCACGTCAACGCCTCCACCTACGACGGCGGGATCTGGGCGGCCGGTTGGATCGCGGCCGAGGATCGGGGCCTGTTGCTCCAGCAGGCTCGCAACAACGCCCGCGTTGCCGCGATCGATGCTCCAGGGCTGAGCGCGCTCGGCCTGATCGTCGGCCTGCAGAACTTCCAGCCCAGCGCCCAGACGGAGGCCGAGATCGCCAAGCAGACCCAGGCGCTCAAGCAGGCCGGGCCCGAGGGCCTGGCGGTTCTCGACGACATCGACACGTTCATCTCCGGGATCAACGACTACCTGGCCATCCACAGCCCCTCGACGCCGCCGTGGACGCGCAACGACGTCTACGCCCTCAACGCCCTCAAGGGCCAGTTCGTGGGCCAGGGCGGGGGCGACGAGGCCCGCCGTTCCCAGTTCCTGGGCGGCCTGCAGCAGCGCCTCGGGCCGGTTCCGAGGGCAAGAGCGTCTTCAACGATCTGCGCCAGTTCAAGAACGCCGAGAGCCCGACCAGCGTGGACGGGACCTTCAACTACGGGCAGATCCCCGACCGCCCCGAGGGCCACGTGATCCTGGACCCGGGCAGCTTCCAGCCGACCGCGTCCGTCGCCGGCGCAGGCGCTCCCGGAGCAGGCCACCGCCACCGCGCCGGCGCGCGCCAGCAACACGCTGATGATCGACGCCAAGCACTCGGCGACGGGGCACCCGCTGATGGTCGGCGGACCCCAGATCGGCTACTTCTACCCCGGGCTCACCTATGAGATCGACATGCACGCCCCCGGCCTCGTATGGCGCGGAGCGACCTCAGCCCCGTTCCCCGGGTACATGCTGATCGGGCGTGGCGTCGACTTCGCGACCACGCTGACCTCATCGAGCGGCGACATCATCGACCAGTACGCGGAGACGCTCTGCGGCGGCAGCGACACGAAGTACCGCTTCCGCGGCGCAGTGCCGGACCATGGGCACCTTCAACGCCGGGACTCTGAACGGCGACCCGGTCAGGTTCCGGACCACCGTGCACGGTCCCGTGATCGGGTACGCGAGGGTGAAGGGCACGAAGGTCGCGATCTCGTCCAAGCGCTCGAGCTACGGCAAGGACGTGCTCGACCAGCTCTTCTTCCGCAGGCTGTCGACCGGACCAGGTCCACGACCCGCAGTCGTTCTTCAAGGCCGCGGCGAAGACCCCGCAGACCTTCAACTCGTTCTACATCGACTCGCAGGCACGTCGCCGAGTACACGAGCGGCAGGCTGCCGCTGCGGCCGCCGACTGTCGATCCCGGCCTGCCCACCGTGGGCACCGGCCAGTACGAGTGGCGTGGGTTCCTGGCGGACGACAAGCACATCCACGGCACCGATCCGCGCGACGGGACGATGACCAACTGGAACAACATCTCCGCCCACGGGTTCGGCGCCGCGGACGACAATTGGGGCGGGAACGGCTCGGTCGCCCGTGTGGACATGTTGGACAAGAACCTCAAGCGCCTGAAGAGCAACGGCAAGTGGACGATGGCGTCGGTGGCCTCGGCGATGAACGCCGCCGCGACCCAGGACGTGCGGGCGATCGACACGGTTCCCCTGCTACAGCACCTGCTCGACCAGACAGGCCCGCCCAACACGCAGACGGGGCAGATGTTGGCGCTGCTGGTGGCCTGGCGCCAGCACGGCGGCAGCCGGCTGGACAAGAACCTGGACGGGAAGATCGACGATCCCGGCGCGGCGATCATGGACGTTGCCTGGCCGAAGATCGCCGATGGGTTCATGCAGTCCAAGCTGGGCCCGCAGCTGGACGAGCTCGACTCGCTCTTCTCGCGCTTCAATCAGCCGCCGGGCGGCCAGTACGACGGCTGGTACCAGTACTTCGACCGCGACATCCGCCGGCTGCTCGGCATGCCGGTTGCGCAACCCCTGAACCAGAGGTACTGCGGCGGGGGCGATCTCGGTCGATGCCGAAAGGTGATCTGGAACGCGCTCCAGGCAGCGGGCGCCCAGCTGACCGCCGACCAGGGGACCTCTGACCCCGCCGCCTGGAGGGCCGACGCCACCGCCGAGCGGATCAGCTTCGCCCCGGGGCTGCTGCCGACCACCATCCGCTACACCAACCGCCCGAGCGGCATCCAGCAGGTGATCTCCTTCAACGGGCACCGCTGAGGCGACGGAGCTGATGGAGGTGAAGAGGAGAAAGGCAGCGGCGGTGCGGTCCCTTGCGGCCGTCGTCGCGGTGGTGCTCGCCACCCTCGGGTTCACGGGCTCGGCGACGGCGGCGCCGAAGCCCTTCAACCATCCGTGCACGCTGCAGAACGGCGTGCGCTTCTGCCCGACGGTGGACTCCGAGCCACCGTGTGCCGACGTTCGACGGCGTGCCGCTCGATGCGGACGTCACCCTGCCCGCCCAGGGCAACGGCCCGTTCCCGACCATCGTCATGATGCACGGCTGGGGAGGCAGCAAGACGAACTTCGAGTCCACCTCCCCCGCGGGCCACTACAACAACAACTTCTTCGCCCGCAAGGGCTACGCGGTCCTCAACTACTCGGCCCGCGGTTGGGGCAACTCGTGTGGGGGCGGCCCGAGCGGCGATCACTCGGGTCCCTGCGGCCAGGGGTACATCCGGCTCGCGGACACCAGGTACGAGGCCCGCGACACGCAGTACCTGCTGGGCCGCCTCGCCGACCAGGGGATCGTCAAGCCGACGGACATCGGCGTGACCGGGGTCTCGTACGGGGGCGGCCAGAGCATGGAGCTCGCCTTCCTTCGCGACAAGATCCGAAAGCCCGACGGCACGCTGGCCGCCTGGAAGAGCCCCAACGGTAAGTCGATGTCGATCCGGGCCGCCTATCCACGCTGGCCCTGGTCGGATCTGGTCGCCGCGCTGCTACCGAACGGCCGCTTCCTCGACACGGGCGTGGCCCCCTTCAAGCAGAGCCTCAACCCGGTCGGCGTGCCGATCCAGAGCTACATCAGCGGTCTGTACGCGCTGGGCCAGATCGGCGGGTACTACTGCGGAGGCGCGCCCGCCTCGAGCCCCTGCACGAACCCGGAGGCGGACATCACCGCCAACTACGCCTACATCCAGGCGGGGCAGCCGCTGTCGCCGCCCGCCCAGGCGGCGCTCGAGAGCACTTACCTGAACAGCGGCGCATACGCGCTCAGGTTCGTCCCAGGCCACTCGCGCCCGGCTCCGCTGCTGATCCAGAACGGGTGGACGGACGACCTGTTCCCGCCGCAGCACGCCCTGCGCGCCTACAACTACCTGCGCGCCCAGTACGGCAAGGGCTTCCCCGTCGGCCTTCAGTTCGGGGATCTCGGCCACAGCCGTGGCTCGAACAAGGCGGCGACCAACCTGTACTTCACCGACCAGGCGGCGCGCTTCTTCTCCGCGCACATGAAGGGCGCAGGCCAGCCGCCGACGCCGGGCTCGGTCACCGCCTTCACGCAGACGTGTCCGCAGACGAAGCGCGACGGCGGCCCGTTCCAGGCGGCAGAGCTGGCGCGGGATCCAGCGAGCCCGGTGGAGCTTCGGCGCTCAGGCGACGAAGAGCTTCACTTCGGCGGGCGGAAGCGCCTCGGTGGCTCAGGCATTCGACCCGATCGCCGGAACCACCGACTCGTGCAAGAAGATCTCGGTGACCAGCGAGTCGAACGTCGCGACGTACCAGCGAACGGTGACGAAGACCTTCACGATGCTCGGGCTGCCGACGATCCGGGCCACGGTCGACGCCAACGGCCAATTCGGCCAGATCGCCGCCCGGCTCTGGGACATCGCGCCGGCCGGCACGCAGAGGCTGATCACCCGCGGCGTATACAGCCTGCGGACGAACCAGTCGGGGAAGATCACCTTCCAGCTGAACGGCAACGGCTACCGCTTCCAAAAGGGCCACAAGGTGCAGCTCGAGTTGCTGGGCAAGGACGCGCCCTACTACCAGGCGGGGAACTTCCCGGTGAGCATCGACGTCTCGAATCTCACCGTGACGCTGCCGCTGCTGAACCAGCCCCAATAGGGGCGCCCTTCCGAGCCTATCGCTCGACGTGCTGCTTGAGGCCCTCGGCGGCGCTCTTCGTCAAGAGCTCCTTCACCTTTCCCTCGACCGGGCCTCGTAGCAGCAGCCCGAGGACCCGCCCGGGATCCGTCCGCAGGCCATAGGTGGCGCGGGTGCGGCCCTCGGCGAGCTCGTCGAACGTCCAGTGGCCGGTGAGCCACTTGGTGTCGCCCTTCTCCTGCTCCCAGGTCAGCCCGGCGGGCGGGTCGTAGGCGAAGCGCACCCAGGAGCGAACCTTCTTCACCATCGCGTCCGAGACCGTCTCCACCACCAGGGGACGCCCCTGCGGATCACGCTCCAGGACCTCGACCTCCTCGAGCGTGCCCTGCCACTCGGGCGCGCTCTCGATGTCGGCGGCGGCCTCGTAGCAGCGCTCGCGGGGTGCGTCGATCTCGACCGTCCAGCTCGCCTCCAGCGTCGCCATCGCGCCGAAGCCTAGTCGCCCGGTGAGCCGCGATGGAGATCCAGGCCCGGCGCCGGGTCGTACCCGCGACGCCTCGGGCTAGGACTCCCGCACCAGATAGACGCTTCCCCCCCCTTCGAACTCGACCCGGAAGCCGTGGGTCTTCAGGGCGTGGATCGCGCCTGGGAGATGGGCGATCACGCCGCCCACGTTCAGGCGGTCGACCTCGCGGGTCGGGTTCCCGTGCCAGCCTCGCAGGATGCCGTAGTTCCCGCGCAGCTCCTCCGGGACGGAAGTGCTCGAGCCAGCCGTCGATCACCACCGGCGTCCGGGGCGATCGCCACAGGACGTAGGAGCTGGCGCCGGCATAGGCGGCGATGCGACCCTCCTTCGGGGGATGTCGCAGCGCGTACCTCACCGCCGCGAAGCCCGGCGCGTCGTTTCGCGCGGGACCCAGGACTGCGACGTAGGTGAGGAGCGCCGCCACGCGCGGCTCCGCCGGCGAGCCCGACCAGCGAGCGCGGGTGCGGCGCCGATCGGTCGGGCGCCGAGCAGGCGATCAGGAAGGCCAGCGCCGGCGCTACGAAGATCAGGTTCCGCATCGACACGGCCGCGAACAGCACGAAGCCGCCGACCACGAGCGGGGGCATCAGCCGCCTCGGCCTGGGGGAGCGCCACCAGACCCACCCGGCGAAGATGGAGACGACGGCCAGGTAGGCGATCGCCGGCGTGGACTGGGTGGCGGGCTCCCACTCCGTGGTGGCCAGCGAGATCGCCGGGTTGCGGAAGCTGAACACGTAGCTCCAGATCTCGCCTCCCAGTGGGGTGGCCAGAGTGGCCGTCACCGTGGCCAGGAGGCCCGCCAGCGCGAGCAGAGCGATCCGGTGCCGCGAGATCGCGTCGGGGAGGCCGCGAAGCCTGTCCGCCGCCAGCCCGACGGTGGCGAGGGTGATCAGCAGCAGACCGGCGATGAACCCGCCGTGGAGGTTCGCCCAGATTCCGAACAGGAGCGGGATGCCGATCAGCGCCCAGCGGAGCCTCCGCCCGGCGAGCGCCGGGTGCGGGCGCCAGACGGTCAGCACGAGCGCCACGAGGAGGCAGAAGGCCAGCAGCGTGAAGCCCGCCGCTCTGGGGTGGACGATCGCCAGCAGCCCCGGGACGTAGACGACGGCCGTGGCGATCATCATCGCCGCGCCCTTTCGACGGATGCAGAACAGCACCAGCCCCAGCGGGGCGGCGATCAGGGCCGCGTAGAGCACCGTCAGCCCGGTGATGCCGATCGACCGCGCGGCGGTGTAGAAGCCGAGCTCAGAGAGCCACTGCTGGTTCAGCCACGGGCGGCCCTGGCCGATGGTCGGAAACGGGTCGTGGGTGACGAACCCATGCTCGCTGATGAACCGCCCGGTGAACAGCTGCAGGTAGAGGTCGCCGCTTCGGTTGCGATCGACGCACAGGGCAATCCCCGCGATCAGCACGGTGAGCGCGACGATCAGGACCTTGGTGCGGGCGGGGGTGCCGGCGGGCGCTGGTGGCGGGGAGGTCCACGGGGATCGCGGCATGATCCCCAAATCCGCGGCGGAGCGGTGTTAGGGCAGGCAGATCGCCCGCTGTTTCTTGACCTACGCCGCGACCCGCTCGTCGCGCTGGCGACGGCGAGTCCGGGGGGCCAGGACCGCACCCCAGTCCGCATCGTCGATGCGAGCCGGGTCCGTGGATTCCACGAACTCGCGCAGCGCGGCGGCGAGCCCGGCCGGGTCCTCGAGATGCGGAAAGTGGGCGGCCCGCGGGAGGGTCGTGAAGTGGCTGCCCGGGATCGCGCCGTGCGCCCGGAGGCCATGCTCGAGCGGGATGGTGTTGTCGCGCTCCCCCCAAACGATCAGGGTCGGGAATCCCCGCAACAAGTAGAGCCGGTCGGTGGCGCTGACCCGCTGTCCCCGGAAGTCGATCACCGAGCGAAGCGTCTGCAGGAACGCCGTGCGGGCGCCGGGGCGGCCCAGCGGCCGCAGCGCCCGGGCGACGGCCTGCAGGTAGACGCCCCGCGAAGTCCCCGGGCCCTCATCCGCTCGCCGCCACCCCAGATCGCGTCCAGCACCCGGGGTGCGCGGCGGCCACAGCAGCGCCGAGGCGCCGGGAAGCGCCGCGCCGCGGAGCATCGGGCTGACCTCGCGCCCGAGCCCGCCGCTTGAGACCAGCGCCAGTCGCTCCACGCGCTGGGGGAACTGGTAGAAGAACTGCATCGCCACGCCACCGCCGAGCGAGTGGCCGACGACGGTGGCCCGGTCGACCCCGATCACGGACAGCAGGTCGCGGATCACGGCGGCGTGGGCGCCGAGCGAGTAGTCACCCCGCGGGGTCGCCGAGTCGCCGTGTCCGATCAGGTCCGGGGCGATCACGGTGTGGTCGCGGGCGAGCCGGAGCGCGACTTCCTCCCAGTGCAGCGACGAATTCACCATGCCGTGGATCAGGACCACGGGGGGGCCGTTTCCTGCGATCCGGTAGATCACCCGGTGGCCGTGCAGCTCGACCTCCCAGGCGTCGAAGGCGGCACTCATGGCGGCGGACCCTACTCGGAAGGGCCCGATTGGATCAAGAAGCCCGGGCGATTGCCGCGTCCATGGCGGCGGCCGGCGACGCGACGACCTTGCCATGCCCCGGGGCCAGACGGGCGGGGTCCAGGGCTCGAAGGGCACGAGCCGTCTCCAGTTCCGTCGGCCCGTGCCAGGTCGCCATGACCGCCAGCGGGAAGCGTACGTTCCTGCCGGTCGTCGTCGCCACGCCGCCGATCGTCGTGAAGGCGTCACCGCACAGGAGCGTGCCGTCACGCCGGTCGAGAAAGGCGACATGCCCCGGGGTATGCCCGGGGGCCGCGATCACCTCGAGTGACCCGATGCGGTCGCCACCGTCGACGGTCCGGGTGGGCTTGGTGCTCGCGCCCGGATACATGCCACGCAGCTTGTCCTTGGGCTCATCGGGATCGAGCGACATGTCCTTGGCCATCAGGCGAGCGTCACGCGCGGAGATGATCACTTCGGCGTCCGGCAGCTCGGCGTGCAGATCGTCGAGCGAGCCGATGTGGTCGCCGTGGGCGTGGGTGAGCGCGATGCGCAAGACCGGTGCCCCGAGCGTCCTGGCAGTCGCGAGGATGGGTTTCGCGCCGCCCCAGAGCATCGTGTCGACGAGAGTCAGCCCGTCCTCCTCGGGGACGAGGTAGGCATTTACGAAGCCGAAGCGGGTGATCCGGGTGATGTCCGGCATAGGGCGGCGTCTACTCGCCGAGCTTCGCCTCGAGCTGCTGGAGGCTGTCCGCATACTGGTGGCCGGTGGGGGAGGTGATCCTGGAGCGCGCAGGGCGCCCGGGTGCGAGGGACGCGAGCGCCGCGGTCACCCCCGTCGCGGCGGGGTGCGCCACAACCTGGCGCGCTTCGGCCGACGTGGCCGCTGAGCGCCCACCGGGATTTCCCGTGCCGGCGGGAATCGATTTCACCTGCGCCACGCCGCTCGCGCCGCCGGCGCCGGCGCTCGGAAACGGCTCGCTGCCGCCATCGATGAAGAGCACGGCGGCGACGATCACCGCCGAGACAAGCACCATGGTGGTGCCAAGGACCAGCCAGGTGACCCGACTGAGGTTCACGATCTCCCCTGCAGGACTCACGATTTCCCGCGGAAGCTAGCTTAGGCTCGTCTCCACGCCTGAGGAAACTTTCGCACAGTGCGCGTAACTTGTGATCGGAAGAGGCGACCACGGGGCGCCGACGCCGCCGTTAGGGTCCCCGAATGGGCTTCATCGCCTGGATCCTGCTCGGGCTGCTCGCCGGCACCATCGCCCGAGCGCTGGTCCCCGGGCGGACCGAGCCGGGAGGCTGCATCGGCACCACCGCGATCGGAATCCTGGGAGCGTTGATCGGCGGCTTGATCGCCAGCGCCCTCGATCTGGGCAAGATCAGGCACTTCTTCGACCTCGAGACCTGGCTGATCGCGATCGCCGGATCGGTCCTGCTGCTGCTCCTCGTTCGGCTGGTGGCAGGTCCTCGCCGACCCGCCCGCTGAACCGGCGCGGCAGGCGCCCACTTCCGTGGCGGGGGTGTTAAGTTCTGCTCATGCCCTCGCGCGGGGGCAGATGACGCGGTGCTGAACGGCGGACAACCGGTGCAGTACTCGCAACATTCACAACAGCACAACGTAAAACCGGAGGAAGCAGCATGCCAAGTGGCACCGTGAAGTGGTTCAACGAGGAGAAGCGATTCGGCTTCATCACCCCGGACGAGGGCGGGCAGGATCTGTTCGTCCATCAGACCGGGATCTCCGATGGCTCCCGATCGCTCCCCGACGGAGCAAAGGTCTCGTTCGATTCCGAGGAGGGCCCGAAGGGCCCCAAGGCCGTCAACGTGAAGCTGGAGAGCGCCGCCGTCTAGCCGAAATCAATCGCCGAGCTCCGCCTTGGCTCGATCGTCGAGCAGGTGGCGGAGCTCGGGCTGGCGCTCGTCCTCCAGGACGACCACCGTGCCGGGCCAGTAGGGGCTCTCGGCCGCCGTACGGCCGAGCAGGCCCGGGGCGTAGACCCAGCTGCCCGCGTTCCACAGGCGGGTCCCGCCCTCCAGCCGCCAGCCGGTCTCGCCCCGCATGGGGCCACGCCTGTGGGTGTGGCCGAAGATCAGGTGGTCGGCCTCGATCTCGAGCCTTCGAAG
Organism: uncultured bacterium; assembly: GCA_963758865.1. Taxonomy (GTDB): domain Bacteria; phylum Actinomycetota; class Thermoleophilia; order Solirubrobacterales; family 70-9; genus AC-56. Next base: position 106,052 of record CAVWWY010000004.1, read on the forward strand.
GACCTCCCCGATCGCCTCCAGCCCGGCGCGCGTGACCGCCCCGGGCGAGAGATCGGAGCGGACCGGCCCGAGCCCAAGGCGATTGGCGACCCCCACCGCGCCCGGCACCGCCACCGTTCCCAGGAGCCAGCCCCGCACCCGGGCCGCTCGCCCGTAGCCGCCACCGAGCGCCTGCCACACGCGGGCCGAGGGGTTGCCGCCGCTGAGGCGCTCGCCGGCCTGGGCGAGCGCGAAGAGGAACGCGTAAACGGGCGCCTGCGCCCGCTCGTAGTCGTCGGGGATCGCGGGCCCCTCCTCGGCAGAGCCGGGCAGCTCGCCGGGCGCGGTGTCCTTCGTCCCCGAGAGCACGCGCTCCACCGCGGCGACGGCAAGCCGCTCGAAGGTCGGCACGGTCAGGTGGCGGTCCAGGTAGTGCCCGTGAGTGGCGTAGACCCCGCTCCGCAGCCACACCCCGGGATAGGCGAGCTCGACGTGCTTCAGGCCGCTCCCCCGGATGAGCTCGGACACGGGCCCCGATCGGGCCGGGATCCGCTGCTCCAGGCCGAGTGGGCCAGCGCTCTCCAGGCGCCGCTGCTCGAGCCACTCCTCGAGCAGGTGATGATCGTGATTGCCGGGCACGAGCAGAAGCCGCGCGTCGCCGATCGCCGACCCCAGCTCGGCGAAGAAGGGCCGCGCGAGCTCGAGCGCCTCGGACAGGGGCCGGTCGCGGAGCTCGATCGCATCGCCCAGGAGGACGACCTCGTCCGCGCCCTGAAGCTCGGAGAGCAGGGCCTCTCGGTGCTGCGCGCGACGCAGCAGGTCGATGTTCCCGCTCGAGGAGAGGTGAAGATCGGACACGACGACGGTGCGCATCCTCCAATCCTCGCGCGCAGCCAGGCGGCAGGAGCGGGACCCCCTCCGGTGGACTAAGCTCGTCCTGTGTCCGTGGGTGCGGCGAGCGAGGCTCGTACCGGCGCCGGGATCCCGATCGAGAACCCCGCGACTGGCGAGACGATCGGGACCGTTCCCGATCTCGGCCCACAGGAGGTCCGAGCGATGGTGAGCCGGGCGCGCGAGGCACAGCCGGTCTGGGAGGCGATCGGCTTCGAGGGGCGCGCCGAGGTCCTGTTGGCCGCCCGCCGGTGGATGGTCGCCAACGCGGAGCGCGTCGTGACGACGATCGTCGGCGAAACGGGCAGGCCCGCCGACGAGACGCAGTTCGCCGAGCTCGCGTATGGGCTGTCGGCGCTGGAGTTCTGGGCGAAGACCGCGTCCGGTTACCTGGCCGAAGAGAGAATCGAATCGGCATCGCCCATCCTGCGCGGGCGAAAGCTCGCGGTTCGCTACGCGCCGCTCGGAGTCGTCGGCGTGATCGGGCCATGGAACTATCCGCTCAACAACTCGTTCGGCGACTGCATCCCGGCGCTGGCGGCGGGCAACGCGGTGGTCTTGAAGCCGTCCGAGGTGACCCCGCTGACCTCGCTGTTGATGGCGGAGATGCTCGGCGAGTGCGGCATCCCGGAGCACACGTTCGGGGTCGCGACCGGCGCGGCGGAAACAGGCGCGGCGCTCGTCGACGAGGTGGACATGGTGATGTTCACGGGCTCGGCGGCCACCGGCAAGAAGGTGATGTCGCGAGCGGCCCAGACCCTCACCCCGGTCAGCCTCGAGCTCGGGGGAAAGGACCCGATGATCGTGCTCGCCGACGCCGATCTGGAGCGGGCCGCGAACGCCGCGGTCAGCTACGGGCTGAACAACTCCGGCCAGGTGTGCATCTCGGTCGAGCGGATCTACGTCGAGGAGCCCGTCTACGACGCTTTCCTGGAGCGCGTGACGCGAACCGTGGAGACGCTTCGGCAGGGCCCTCCGGGCGACCCCGGATCGGTGGACGTGGGGGCGATCATCTTTCCCCCGCAGATCGAGCTGATCGAGGCGCACGTCAGCGACGCGGTGTCGAAGGGCGCGCAGGTGGTCACCGGCGGTCAGCAAGTGGAGGGCGCTGCCGGGCGCTTCTTCGAGCCGACCGTGCTCGCCGACGTCGACCACTCGATGCGGTGCATGGTCGAGGAGACGTTCGGGCCGACCCTGCCGGTGATGCGGGTCCGCGACGCCGACGAGGCCATCCGCTTGGCGAACGAGGGGCCGTACGGGCTCCAAGCCTCCGTCTGGACGCGGGATGCCGACAGGGGGGAGGAGCTCGCCAGGCGCGTCGAGGCGGGGGTCTGCTGCGTCAACGACGCGCAGGTGAATTACGCTGCGCTTGAGCTGCCGATGGGAGGCTGGAAGGCGTCGGGCCTCGGCTCGCGCCACGGCCCCGACGGGATTCGCAAGTACGCGAAGCGACAGTCGCTCCTCGTCACGCCGGGCTACGCCCCCGCCCGCGACGCGCACATGCTGCCCTACTCGGCCGTTGTCACCCAGCAGATGGGGCAGGCGTTCAGCGCCCTCGCCGCCAGTGAGCTCTTCACCGATGCGCAGCGGGGGACACTCAAGGTCCTCTGCGACACCCTGGTCCCCTCGTTGCCGCCACCCGAGGGCGAATCCGACCCCACCGGATTCTGGGCGCGCGCCGCCTCGCACCTGGGGATTCCAGAGGCGATCGAGCTCGCCCTCCTGCAGTCCGGCACCCCCGATCAGATCGACGGCCTTCGCCGACTGCTCGACTCGCTGGCCGCCGAGGGAATGGTCGCCGAGGCCTCCCAGGAAGCCCGCGAGGGGATCGTCCACGCGTTCGCCGACTCCGGGCCCGAGGGACTCGCCGGCATCACGGCCGTGCGAGGCCTGACGATGAGCCTCCACTACGCGCTGCCCGAGCTCGGCACGGGGCGCAATCCCAATTGGGAGGCAATGGGCTACCCGGGTCCGCGTTCCACGCCCCCTGCGGTCGAGAAGCCGCTTCGCGTTCGGCGTCCCGCGTCCTCCGAGGAGCGGATCGCGGCCGACGTCTGCGTGATCGGGTCGGGTGCCGGCGGTGGCGTGATCGCCGGCGAGCTGGCTTCGGCGGGCAAGCAGGTCTGCGTGCTCGAGTCCGGCTCCTACTACAACGAGTCCGACTTCGACCAGCTCGAGCTGCCCGCCTACCAGCGCCTTTATATGAACGGGGGGCCCTTCCCGACCTCCGACGGTCAGGTGTCGATCGTCGCCGGCTCGACGCTCGGCGGGGGGACGGTCGTCAACTGGACGAACTGCCTGCGCACCCACCCGTGGGTGCGCGAGGAGTGGGCGCGCGAGTACGGGCTCGAGGGCCTCGACGGGGCCGAGTTCGATCGTCACCTCGACGCGGTCCTCGCACGCCTCGACGCGAACAGCACCTGCAGCGACCTGAACCCGGTCCACGAGCGGCTGCACGAGGCGTGCGAGCGGTTGGGGTACGACTTCCGGCTCACGGTCCGAAACGCCGACCGCGATTCCTATGATCCCGAGAGCGCCGGATTCATGGGCTTCGGCGATGCGTCGGGCTCGAAGCTCTCCACCCAGAAGACTTACCTCGCCGACGCCCAAGACCACGGCGCCGAGCTGGTGGCCGACTGCCGGGCCGAGAGAATCCTGGTCGAGAGCGGCAGGGCGTCCGGGGTCGAGGCGCGCTGGATCGAGCCTGAGCAGACGGGTGCCAACGGCGCCGGCACCCGGGTCATCGTCCACGCGCCGCTGATCGTGGTCGCCTGCGGCTCGATCGAGTCGCCGGCGCTGCTGCGTCGCTCCGGGATCGGGGGACCCGCGGTCGGCGAGTACCTTCGACTGCATCCGACCGGCGCGATCACCGGCGTCTACGAGGACGATCAGCGGTGGTGGTGGGGTCCACCCCAATCGGCGATCTCGCACGAGTTCGCTGACCTCGAGGACGGTTACGGCTTCCTGGTCGAGTCTGCTCAGGCGACGACCGGGTTGTTCGCGGCCGCCTCGCCATGGCTGTCGGGCCGCGACCACAAGGAGCGGATGCTGGCCTGGCCGCGTTGCGCGCCGTTCATCAACCTCACCCGCGACAGAGGCCACGGGCGGGTGTCGGTGGACGACGCAGGGAACGCCGTTCCCCAGTATCCCCTTCACGACGAGCTGGACATCCGCAACTTCCGCCGCGGGGTCGCGGAGGCGGCCCGGCTCCACGAGGCGGGGGGCGCGACGCAGATCATCGCCGGCGGGCGCAGGGGGCCGATCTGGGAGCGAGGCGAGGACCTCGACGGATTCATCGCTGCTGTCGAATCGCATTCGCTTCGACCACGCGAGTACGCGATCTTCACCGCCCATCAGATGGGCAGCTGCCGCATGGGGAGGGATCCAGCGACCACGGTCGCCGACCCCTGGGGCCAGCTCCACGACACGAGGGGCGTGTGGATCGGCGACGCGAGCGCCTTCCCGACCGCGTCGGGCGTCAACCCCATGCTGACCATCATGGCCCTGGCTCGGCGAACCGCGGGGGCGATCACGGCAGCCTGAGCCCTCGCCGCCGCATCGATCGCCGCTCGCTCACATAGGATCGGCGCGTGGCGGACGTCTTCCGCACACCCGACGAGCGCTTCGAGGCGCTGCCGGAGTTCCCGTTCGAGCCGCGATACCGCGAGGTCGACGGGATGCGCCTCTGTCATGTCGACGAGGGCGACGGGGACCCGGTGGTCTTCTTCCACGGCGAGCCGACATGGTCGTACCTGTGGCGCAAGGTGATCCCGCCGGTCAGGGACGCAGGCCATCGTTGCATCGCGCCCGACTACGCGGGCTTCGGCCGCTCGGACAAGCCCACGGACTTCGACTGGTACTCCTACGACCGCCACACCGCGCTTTCGGCGACCCTGTTCGAGGACCTCGACCTGCGGGACGCGACGGTGGTCGTACACGACTGGGGCGGGCCGATCGGGCTGCGGTGCGCCATCGAGCATCCGGACCGGGTCTCTCGGATCGTGATCATGGACACGGGCCTGTTCACCGGCGAGCAGCCGATGTCGGAGGCCTGGCACGTGTTCCGGAGCTTCGTCGAGCGCACCGAGGACCTGCCGATCTCGATGCTGGTGCGCAACGCCTGCGCGCGGGGGATGAGCGACGAGGTGGCGGCCGCGTATGACGCGCCGTTTCCCGACCCCGCGTCGAAGGCCGGCGCCCGCGCCTTCCCACTGATCCTTCCCACCTCGCCTGAGATGCCCGGTGCGGCGGCGGGCAGGAAAACGCTCGAGGCGCTCCGCGGTGACGATCGGCCCGCCCTTGTCCTGTGGGCCGACTCCGATCCCGTGCTGCCGTTCAAGGTCGGCGAGGCGTTCGCCGACCTGATCGGTGCGCCCCCTCCTCGCAGGATCGAGAACGCGTCGCACTTCCTCCAGGAGGACGCCGGCGAGCAGATCGGCAGCTTGATCGCCGACTGGCTGGAGGGTAGGTCGGCTGGATGAGCGCCGCCCTCTACTCGCTGGGGGGTTTCTCCGTGCGCCACCGCTACTACGTCGTGGTCGCCTGGATCGCGCTGATGGTTGCGACGGCGCTGATCGCCAACGTGGTCGGCAAGCAGACGAGCAACAACCTGACGCTGCCGGGCACCGGATCGACCCAGGCGCAGGACCTGCTCTCCGACAACCTCCCGAATCAGGCGAACGGCACCAATCCGGTGGTCATGAAGGCGCCGCACGGCACGCTGGACGCCGGCGCGAACGCCAAGGCCGTCAACGCGACGGTCAGCTCGCTGCGCAAGGCGCCGGGGGTGATCAAGGCCGTCAGCCCGCTGAGCAGCCAGGGTTCGGACGCGCTCAGCAAGGACAAGGAAATCGGCTACATCTCGCTGACGCTCGACCAGAGCCCGAGCGACCTCACCGAGGACGAGGCGAACGCGATCATCGACACCGAGACGCCGGCGACCGACGCCGGGCTCGAAGTGGCGAATGGGGGCTATCTGGGGCAGGCGGTCTCCAAGCCATCGACCGAGTCGAGCGAGGGGGTGGGCCTCGCGGCCGCGATCGTCATCCTGCTCTTCACGTTCGGGACCGCGACCGCGATGGGCTTGCCGATCGCGACCGCGATCGTGGGCCTGGTAACGGGGCTGGCCGCGATCGGCCTGCTGGGTCACGGAATCGACGTGCCGACCGTGGGCCCCACGCTGGGGACGATGCTCGGGCTCGGCGTGGGGATCGACTACGCGCTCTTCATCGTCACCCGCCACCGCGGCTTCATGGAGCAGGGGCATCCGGTCGACGAGGCCGCCGCCCGCGCAGTGGGAACCGCCGGCGGGGCCGTTGTCTTCGCCGGGGGGACGGTGGTGATCGCGCTGTGCTCCCTCGCGGTGGCCCAGATACCGATCGTGAGCGCGCTCGGCTACTCGGCGGCGATCGTCGTCCTGATCGCGGTGATCACCGCGGTGACCCTGCTGCCGGCGCTGCTGTCGATCCTCGGCCAGCGCATCGACGCCCTCCGCGTTCCATTCCTCCGTCCGCCTGCCCACGACCACCGCCCCCACGGATGGGCGAGGTGGGCCCGTGGCGTCGGCAAGCGGCCGCTCTCCGCCATGGTCCTGGGCGTCGGCATCCTGCTCGTGCTCGCGATCCCGGCGCTCGACCTGCAGCTGGGTCAGCAGGACAACGGCCAGATGCCAACGTCGACCCAGGCGCGGCAGTCGTATGACCTGCTGAGGCAGGGCTTCGGGCCGGGCATCAATGGGCCCTTCCTGGTCGCCGTGGACTTCGGCGCAAGCCCGGCCCACAACGACCAAAAGAAGCTCAACCAGGTCACCCAACAACAGCAACAGCAGGAGCAGCAGGCCGTCGAGCAGACGACCGCGCAGCTGGAGGCCCAGGGAGTGCCACCGGACGAGGCCTCCTCCGAAGCGAAGCAGGAGGTGCAATCACAGCCTCCGACAAAGCAGGAGAAGCAGGCCTCCCAGGAGGAGGCGTTTTTGAAGACGACCGCGAGCGACCCGCGCCTGGTCAAGCTGGAGAACAAGATCGGCAAGACGAAGGGCGTCAAGGACGTCTCGCCGGCGACGCTCGACAAGTCGGGTGACACGGCGGTCTTCACGGTCATCGCGACGACGGCGCCGTCCGCCGACGCAACCGAGGACCTCGTGCGCCACTTACGCGCTCCGGTGATCCCGGATGCGCTCAAGGGGACGACGCTGACCGCCTACGTCGGCGGGCAGACGGCCGGCTACATCGACCTCGCCGACCGCATCAGCGACAAACTTCCGCTCGTGATCGCGACTGTGCTCGTGCTCAGCTTCCTACTGCTCCTGGTGGCCTTCCGGTCGATCGTGGTGCCGTTGACGGCCGGGTTGATGAACCTGCTCTCGGTCGGCGCGGCGTACGGCATCCTCACCTTCGTCTTCCAGGAAGGACACGGCGCGACGCTGATCGGCCTCGACGGCGCGATCCCGATCGTCAGCTACGTGCCGCTGTTGATGTTCGCGATCCTCTTCGGGCTCTCGATGGACTACCAGGTGTTCCTGCTGACGCGGATCCAGGAGCACTACCGGGAGAACCAGGACAACCACGAGGCGGTGGTGGACGGGCTCGCGGTCAGCGCGCGGGTGATCACGTCGGCGGCGCTGATCATGGTCAGCGTCTACACCAGCTTCGTCCTCAGCGGCGACCCGACCGTGAAGCAGTTCGGCCTCGGCCTGGCCGCCGCTATCGCCGTCGACGCGACCATCGTGCGCTGTCTGCTGGTACCCGCGGTGATGGTGAAGCTGGGCCGCGCCAACTGGTGGCTTCCGGGATGGGCGTCCCGCCTGCTGCCACGGGTCGGAATCGAGGGCGACGACTACTTCAGGGCCAAGGATGCCGCTGCGGCCGGAGGCGGATCCCGGCCCCCCGGCTGAAGGTGGTGGTCCGCCGCGACTGCGTCCACTCGGGCCGCCCTCCTGGCTCAGACGACTTCTGAGCGCTGGAGCGCCGACGATCGCGGTTCGGCGACATCACCCGTGATCAGGCGGGTGCCTCGCCCGTGGGTGAAGAAGCTGAACGACCAGCGAATGAGCACGATCAGCCGGTTCTGGAACCCGATCAGGTACCAGAGATGGATCAGGAGCCATGTGAGCCAGGCGAACGGGCCGCTCAGCTTCAGGCCCTTCAGGTCGGCCACCGCGCGGGCTCGCCCGATCGTGGCCAGGTTGCCCTTGTCGCGATAGCGGAACGTGGCCGGTTGACGGCCGGCCAGCCGATCGCGGATCGCCGCCGCCGCATACCGGCCCTGCTGCATCGCGACGGGAGCAACCCCGGGAAGTGACAGCATCGCGCCGTCCGCGCCTCGAACGCGGACCATGTCCCCGAGCGCGAAGACCTCCGGATGTCCCGGCAGCGTCAGGTCCGGCCCGACGGTGACGCGTCCCGCCCGGTCGGTCTCGGCGCCGGTGAGCTCCGCCAGGCTGCCGGCCATGCCCGAGGCCGTGACCCCGGCGGCCCAGATCACCGTTCGCGCCGGAATGCGCTCGGTCCCCCCGCCCATTTCCACCGCGACGGACTCCCCGTCGATGTCGGTGACCATTCGGCCCACGAGGGGATCGACGCCGAGCTCCTCGAGCTGGCGCGCGGCTTTCTCCGACAGCGAGGGCGGGAAGGTCGGGAGCACCCGGTCGGTCGCCTCGAGCAGGAGGATGCGCCCCTCACGCGGGTCGACGGTTCGGAAGTCTCGCCGCAGCGTGTCCCGGGCGATCTCGCCGATCTGGCCGGCCATTTCGACTCCGGTGGGGCCGGCCCCCACGATGACAAAGGTCAGCCATGCCCTCCGGGCGTCCGGGTCCTGTTCGACCTCGGCCGCCTCGAACGCGCTCAGGATCCGGCGCCGAACGCCCAGCGCGCTCTCCAGGGACTTCACCTCGGGCGCGAAGCGCGCCCAGTGGTCGTTGCCGAAGTAGGAATAGCGCGAGCCTCCGGCCACGATCAATGTGTCGTAGGGCAGAGGCGGTGGTACCGGCGCATCGGGCTCGACGGGCTCCAGGAGCAGCTCCCGACGCTCGAGGTCGAAGCGCTCGACCTTTGCCAACAGGACGCGGACGTTTCGGTTGCGCTTGAAGATCGCGCGCAGCGGATAGGCGACCTCCCCGGGTGAGACGGCCCCGGTCGCCACCTGATAGGTGAGCGGCTGGAAGAGGTGAAAGTTGCGACGATCCACGAGCGTCAACTCGACGGGCGCTCGCCGCAGTTTGAGCGCGGCCTGCAGGCCTCCGAAGCCCCCGCCCACGACCACTACGCGATGGGTCCCGGGCTCGGTCATGCGAAGAGCTCCTCGGCCGATATGCGGGCGTCGAGCGGCATTCACCGCTTACGCTAGCTGCCTTGGAGCCGGCCCATCCCTACGAGGCGTGAGTGCGACGCGGCTGGAGCTGGTCGAGGCCCGGCCATTCCGCTGGTGATCCCTCCGGCCGGCGCACCTTCAGCGGGTCGCCGGTCGGGAGGGGAGCAAGCAGCTCGCGGTTGCGAGGTTCGCGAAGCTGCTCGGCGACGGTGTGGCGGGCGATCTCGATCACCCGGTTGCGGTTGCGCGGGCTCATCAGGTTCGGGCCCATCGCCTCGAGATCCTCGCCGACCGGCTGGACCAACACCACGTCGGTCCCGCCCGCCACGCAGCCGCTTGGTCTCGCTGCCAAGCCGCTGTCCGGAGGCGCGGCGCATCGCCAGGTTGAACCACTCGCGGGGATTCAGGGCATGGATGGGGTGGAGGGTGGAGGTGGGGTTGAGGCAGATCACCAGGTCTAGGCCCTCGTTGCGCAGGAGGTCGAGGTTGGAGGCGGAGTAGATGCCGCCGTCCACGAAGCGGCGGCCACCGACGGTCACCGGGTAGTAGATCCCCGGGATCGCGCAGGATGCGGCGACGGCGTCGGCGAGATCGGCGTCCGGGGCCGCCGCCCGGCCGAATGCCACCCGACGGCCGGTCGCGTAGTCGCAGGCGACGATCCACAGGTTGGGGTGGGGGCTCCACCCGGTGGGGACCACACGGCGGACCGTCTCCTTCAACGCCTCGGTCGAGAAGATGCCCCTGGGAAGCCAGCCGGTGACCATCGTGGCGGGTCGGTAGCGACGCGGGTTGGTGAGCGTTCGGAGCGCCAGCCGCCAGGAGCCGGGCCCGATGGCGGGAAGCGTGCGCTCGAGCTCGAAGCGGGCGCCGGCGGTCCGGTCGGCGTCCGCCGCGGGGCGGCCGCCGGCGTCGACGACGCCGTCGAACACCTCGCCGCGCGAATGGGCGACCATGAACCATGGGGGTATCCCCGACGCGCAGAGCGCCCCGATCATCGACCCAGCTGAGGTGCCGACCACGTAGTCGGCCTCGGCAGGATCCCAGCCCGTCTCCTCGGCGAGCGCGTCGAGCCCGCCGGTCAGCCAGGCGCCCCCCTGGATGCCGCCCGCCCCGAGGACCAGTCCGATTCGCATCCCGAGGAGCTTATTTGCGCGATCGGGCGTCCCAGGCGCGCTAGATTTGGGCTCCCCGCGGCTGTGGCGGAACTGGTAGACGCGCGGCGTTCAGGTCGCCGTGTCCCTTGGGACGTGGAGGTTCGACTCCTCTCAGCCGCATGCGATTCCGACCGGTGAATGGCGAAGGCCCGTTGGTATCCTGGCCCGCCGACTCGCCGCTATCGTCTAGGGGACTAGGACGCCGGATTCTCAGTCCGGAAACCCGGGTTCGAATCCCGGTAGCGGTGCCTCGAA
>CAVWWY010000005.1:0-148052 GCA_963758865.1 uncultured bacterium
TTGGGGCGACGACGGCCTCGAGTACCTGTTCGGCTCGGTCACGCAGGACGGGACCTACACGAGCTCTGGGCCCACGGTCGCGACGAGGAGCGGCGCATGTTCGAGGAGTGGATGGACTGGATCACCGAGCGGCTCGCCCAGCTACCCGGACATGCACATCTACCACTACAACTCCTACGAGCCGACCGCCGTCAAGAAGCTGATGTCGCGCTACGGCACGCGCGAGCACGAGGTCGACGAGCTGCTTCGCCGCCACGTCTTCGTCGACCTCTACGCCGTCGTCCGCCAGGCGATGCGGATCGGCAAGGAGAGCTACTCGCTCAAGGCGGTCGAGGACTTCTACGGCTTCGAGCGCGACGCCGAGGTGACCGAGGCCGGCGGCTCGATGCTCGCCTACCAGGAGTGGATCGAGTCGCGCGACGGACGAGAAGCTCCAGCGCGATCGCCGACTACAACGCCGACGACTGCCGCTCGACGCTGGGCCTTCGCGACTGGCTGCTCGCAGAGCGCGAGGAGGCCGAGCGGGAGTTCGGCGTCGAGATCGCCGCGCTCGAGCCGCCGAGCCGCGAAGCCGGTGAGCGAGGAGAACCAGGCGCTGCTCGACGAGCTCGCGGCGCTGTCGGAGAGGCTCACCGCCGGCCTTCCCGAGGACGAGGACGCCGAGCTCGAAGGCGACCAGCGCGCCCGCCGACTGCTCGCCGACCTCCTCGAGTACCACCACCGCGAGGCAGAAGCCGCAGTGGTGGGCGTACTTCGAGCGACTGACCAAGACGCCAGACGAGCTTCGCCGCGAGGACACCGAGGCGATCGGCGGCCTGCAGCCTCGCCGAGGAGATCCCGCTCGGCGAGGAGAAGCAGTCGTGGCTCTATCCGCTGCGGTTCGAGGCGCAGGAGCACAAGATCGGGCCGGGAAAGGCGATGGATCCGGCGACCGAGGGGGCGGTCGAACGTCTGGGAGGTCGACGACGTCGAGGGGATCCTCTGGCTGAAGCGCGGCAAGAAGTCGCACGACAAGCCGCTGCCCCGCGCGCTGATCGCCCGGGTCAGCCGATCCAGCAGACCGAACAGCAGGCGCGACTGCGCGAACTCGCGCTGCGCGTCTGCGAGCGCGGGACTCGATCCCGCGGGCGAGCTCGACGCGGCGTGCGATCTGCTCGCGCGCGCGGGCGCCGCGGATCGACGGGCTCGAACCCGGCGAGCCGCTGTCAGGACGGCCGCGTCGACGCTCGAGTCGACTCGCCGAGCACGTCGCGGCGCTCGACTCGAGCGCGCTCTTCGTCCAGGGCCCGCCGGGCTCCGGGAAGACGTGGACGGCGGCGCGCGTGATCGTCGCGGCTGATCGACGCGGGGCTGCGGGTCGGGGTCACGGCCACCGCGCACAAGGCGATCGCACAAGCTTCTCGACGACATCGAGGAGGCGGCCGCGCGAGATCCGGCGTCTCGTTCCGAGGCCTGAAGAAGGCCTCCGGCGACAACCCCGACTCGCATTACGAGAGCGACCACATCGAGTCGTCGACGAAGAACGACGACTTCCCGGGCGACCCGCGACGAGCACCAGCTCCTCGCCGGCACGGCGTGGCTCTGGTCGCGCGAGGAGATGCGCGAGGCGGTCGACGTCCTCTTCGTCGACGAGGCCGGGCAGGTCGCGCTCGCCGACGCACTCGCGGTCTCCCACGGCGCCAAGAGCATCGTCCTGCTCGGCGACCCCCAGCAGCTCGCCCACGTCTCCCAGGGCACCCATCCCCGAGGCTCGGGCTGCTCGGTTCTCCAGCACCTTCTGGGCGACGCGGAGACTGTCCCGCCGGATCGCGGGGTCTTTCTCGACCTCACCTACCGCATGCACCCGGACGTCTGCCGCTTCGTCTCCGAGGCGATGTACGAGGGCCGGCTGTCCTCGGCGCCGGGCCGCGAGCGCCAGCGAGTCGAATCGCCAGGCCTGTCCGGGACCGGGCTCGCGGATGCTCTACGTCGAGCACGCCGACAACCGACAGCGCGCGCCCGAGGAGGCCGAGCGGATCGCGAGCCGAGGTCGAGCGCCTGCTCGACGGCGGGACGTTTCACCGACTGCGAAGGGGTCGACGCGCGAGCTCACGCTCGACGACATCCTCGTCGTCGCCCCATACAACACGCAGGTCCGCTGCCTGCGCGAGCATCTGCCCGAGGGGGCGCGGATCGGCACCGTCGACAAGTTCCAGGGCCAGCAGGCGCCAGTCGTCTTCTTCTCGATGACAAGCTCGAGCGGCGAGGACGTACCCCGCGGCATGGACTTCCTCTTCAGCCGCAACCGCCTGAACGTGGCGGTGTCGCGTGCGCAGGCGCTGTCGGTGGTCGTCTGCTCGCCCTCGCTGCTCTGGGCGCGCTGCAACACCGTGGAGCAGATGCGACTCGTGAATGCGCTGTGCCGGTTCGCCGACGACGCGCAGGTCGTTGTAGCTCTGAGCCGCGACGACCGGCGGGCGCTTCCACAGGTTGCGCGTCCTTCAGCCGTTGCCGCCTCAGCCCAGCGCTCGATCTCAGAGCGCAGCCACAGCTTCGTCCTCCCGCTCCCCCGCTCCACGACCGGCCGTGGCATCTCGGGTACCGCCGCTGGCACAGGCTGACCGAATTGCGCTGAGCCAGACCAAGGATCTCGGCGACCTTCGTGCGCATCGATCAAGATCGCGTGCGCCCATGAGGACGTCACTCCCGTCTACAGCGTTGACATTTCCGTCCGACGGCGGGCTAATTTCCATTCGTAGACAACTACAGACGGCCCCGGCGGCGCTGGAACACCCGGGGCCCGGCCGAGACCTACGAAGGAGGTCCCGGCATGAACAGGCGACGTGATCGCGGCTCGACCAACTCAGCGGACGAGCGACGATGACTATCGCGGAAACCGCTCAGCTCCTCGGGCTTGGGCGAGCCCGCCCGAGCCTTCTGGTGGGGAACTCGTCTACAAGGCGTTCGCAGATGCGAGCCGACGCCGAAGTCGCATCAAGCCAGGGTGATCGACCTCGACCCGGAGACAACCGCGCTTCTCCGTGCCCACCGCGAGCGCCAGCGGCACGAAGGGGAACGATGGGCCGCCGACTACCACGACCGCGATCTCGTCGTCCCCAAGAGAACGGCGAGCCGAACCACCCGCAGCAAGTTTCGGCCAGGCGTTCGACAGGCTCGTTAAGCGGGCCGGGCTACGCCGGATAGGCCTTCACGACCTTCTGGCACACGCACGCCACTATCGCAGTCAGGACGGGCATCCCGCTCGAAGTCGTAAGCGAGCGGATCGGGCTGAATCGCCGGCCTTCACCCTCAAGCAATACGCCACGTGGTGCCGGGCATGCAAGCGGACGCCGCTATGCGCATCGCGCAACTTGTTGACAGGCACAGCGCTGATCAAGCTGAACGCTGCACCGACGAAGCTGGACCAAGACCGTGACGAATCCCTCAACTTCGGAGGTTCGTCCGTACTGCGGCCATAGCATGCGGAGCATGGTGGTAGCCAGCAAGCCTCACGCGCAAACGGGCGTCGACGTCAGATCAGCCGAAGAACTCGAATCCCAGGAGAGAACGCTCTTGCGAAGCGCCGGTCTGCAGAGCCTCGGGCCCGTCGAGGCCTGGACCGTCGTGGGCACAAACCGGCAGCTGGGTTATGTGCCCACCGATGAAGCGTTTCGATTCTTCGGCAAGTTTCCGCCGCCGATCGCTCGATCGCTTATTCAGGACTACACCGACGCAGGCGATCTGGTCGTCGACCCAACTTCGGGAAGTGGCACGACCGGCGTTGAATCCCTGCTGCTGAATCGCGAATGCCGTCTGAGTGACGTCAACCCGCTGTTCGTGCTTGCAACGCGCGTGAAGACAAGACAGCTTTCGAACGACGCGATGGAGGCCGCTCTTGAACGAGTCAGGGTGGGCTATCGCCCGCGGTCGAAGGGCCCGTCTCCGATTGGGCTTCGTAATCCCGACCATTGGTTCTTGCCCTCGACCCAACAGTCGCTTCGAGGACTCCGGCAGATCATCGAATCCGAAGAGAGCACCGAGCTGCGAGAGTGGCTGATGGTGATGTTCGCTGCGACGGTTCGGCCTGTTTCTGCGGGCCACCACGCAGCAGGGCCGTCTGTTCCTCGATGTAGACACCGCCCAGGCCGACGCACTTGCCCCCTTCCCAGGCGCACGGAGCGTCTCATGGAAGCGTTTGCTTCGCTTCCGCCGCGCTGGCCGGCTGGCGGCCAGGTGTTTCAGCAGGACTTAAGGGACACAGCCGAAGCCCTGTTCCCGGACGGCCATCACCCGCGCTTGGTGATCGTCCACCCTCCGTATTTCAACTCGTACAAGTTCAGCTCTGTCAACTCGTTGGAGTTGGCCTGGCTCGGCATCGATCCCGCTGAAGTGCGACAAGGCGAAATCCGGGAGTTCTTCAAGGTTGGGCGACCCGAGAAGGTTGAGTCCTACCTCGAGGACATGTCCCGGGTCTTGGCCCGGCTGGCCCGTGGCATGACGACCGGCGCAGTTCTAGCGTTGATGATCGGCGATACCGTCCTCCGGGGAGAGCACATTCGAGTGGTGCGCTCTCTACTGGGGAAGGACAACTTCCGGCTGGGCTCAGCCTGAAGAAGCTGGTGATCCGGACGCCGCGCTTCACCGAGGCGTCGTGGGTGGCCGACGAAGGCGAAACAGCGAACAACTTGGAATTCGCTTGTCGGACTACATCCTCATCTTCGAGCGTGCATGACCTCGGGACCACTCCAGCTCATTAGGGCATCGGCCCATCCGCCGAGTATCGCCTCCACAAGTACTGGTCTCTGGAAACCGCACAACGTTCTCGCTGCGATCCTGGAGGCCTACTCAACTCCTGGCAGTCACGTGCTGGACCCCTTCGCGGGCAGCGGCATCTTCCTCGCCGAGGCACGGGCCCGTGGGCGAGTAGCGATCGGTGGAGACGTCAATCCAATATCCGCGGAGCTCGCCCAACTGACGGGCTGATTCTCCCGCCACTGACTTCGCAGAGATCGTGGCGCCGATTCTGCAGACCTTCGCCAGCGAATGCAGGCAAGCGTATGCGAGCGATAGCCAAACGCCCGACGTCCACTAGTCGTGCATGAAACAGTTGTCGAATGTCCGGGGTGCGCGTCGGATGTCGGCGTCTCTGCAGCTCGCACGGGAGGGGAAACGTCGCGCTTGCCCCGATTGCGGTGCAAGGCTCGCATTCAACCTAAAGGCACTGGTCGCAACGAAGGTTGTCGATGTCCGCTTCGCACAAGGCCAGAGTGCCGGTCCTAGCGAGAGGGAGAAACAGCAGGATCTGAGCGCTGACGGCTCAGGTGAAACGAGCGGATACGACCTGCCGTTCGAGCCCAATCCGCGCACGCTGGCATTCGCCGGCCTCACCGTAGGCCGACTGTTTACTCCGCGCAACTTCCGCCTCGCCTCTTCCCTCGCAAACGAGTTTCACGCGATCGGAGATGTCGCCACCCGTCGAGCGGCGTTGCTCATGCTCACCGCGAGCGTGGCCCAAATGTCACGGCTGATCGCGTTCCGGAAGGGTCTGACAAACGGGCGGGCCAGCCTGGACCGTACCCGGTTTCTGGGTTCCCCCGACGCATCTTGAGATGAACCCCTCAGTGACGATTGACGCCCGCATGCGCACCTTCCTGCGTGGTCTCAAGGCGCTCCAAAATAAGTACGACGGAAGGCCACGAGCATCGGTGACTCAGTCGGACGCCCGGACGCTTGTAAGGCGGTGCAAGGATCGTCGCGATGCGCAGCCGATCGACCTGGTCTTCCTGGATCCGCCTTACGGCGACAGCGTTCCCTTCGTCGAGTTCAGCACGCTCTGGAACGCGTTTCTCCGCACCCCAGCGACACCAGACGCGGATATCAGCATCAGCGATCGGCCGAACGGGGGGAGGTGATTGGCGCGGGTACGCGGACTACCTGAGCAGCGTGATCCGCGAGCTCACCGCCCTCCTGGCGCCGGACGGCCGGATAGTGCTGACGTTCAACAACCACGACGTGCGAGCCTGGACGGCGCTACTCGGCGCGCTGCACGCCGCTGGCCTTTGTGTGATCGAGCCATCTATCAAGTGCCGGCCGTCGTCTCAGCCAAAGCCCAACTTGCCCCAAATGGCTCGTATGGCGGAGACATCGTCGCGGTCTACCGCATGGTGGTCCAGAGGAGTATCAACGGTCAGCTGTCGCCGCTGCGGCGGACCTCCATCGTGCGGCAAGCGCCCGCCCTCAAGGAGCAATGCCGACCAGCACGGCGTACCGAGTGCTTCTTGTGGCATGGCTTCTCGGCACAACGTCGCCGTTGAACTCCTCGACAGCCGGGATGCTGTGGTTCAGGAGCACTTCGCGTACCTTGACGGCTTGCTTGTCTGGCGCGGCGCGCTGGATACAAGCTGCGCCAGCGCCCAGGTTGTCGCGCTTGAGGCCGCGCTCGATCTGGACGCAGTTGGCGAGAACAACACATGGCCGAGTCTCTACTGGCGCGTCGCTGAGGAGATGGAGGCCAGAAGCCTGGGTGTGCCCGATCCCGCGGAGGTACGTCGCTGGCTCGGAGGACTAGCCCGCTTTGAGGGCTCAGGGTTCGAACTAGTCAGCAACCAGATCCGAGCCCATCAACGAGCGCGAGAGGACGTCGCCCTGCAACTGACCGTCTTCTCCCACGGTGATTGCAAGCGGATTGAGACCGCTGGCGTCTCCGACAACTTGCAGGCACGCGACCGGCCAGCTGAACCGGGATTCGAGCCGCGCTAGCTCGTCGACGTACAGCTGTGCTAGTCGCACACAAGCTGCTTCATCGTCTGCAGCGTCGGAGGCCCAGAGGAGTCCGGGATGCGTCTGAGCGGGCTCTTTCGCCCCAGTACGCGCTCGTACCAGCATTCGCGAGCTCCGATGCGAGTTCATCGATCACGGCTGCGGACTTCGAGATCTGGGTCGGGTTTAGGAGTTTCGCGAGCGCGTCCTTTGCCTCCACGATCAGAATTGTTCGGATCTCGTCGTTGACGACTACGAGGTCTGGGCGATCTTCCTCGCGTCCAAACCGCTTCACCTCCCCCGGCTCCCCGTCGGGGCTATGGCCTTGTAGGAACTTCCACGGTCCAGCCGTCGGATTGGCGAATGCCACCCACCAATCGGTGTGGTTTGCCAGATGAACATCCGAATACCAGCGTGGATCTCCTGGGTCAGTCGGAAGCTGTAGCCAAGTTCCACGCTAGATGGCAAACCGGCACCGGCCTCAAGGGCCACGCCGCCGGCACAAACGACGAGATCCGTCAGATCTCTCAGTACCGCCGGGCCCCTTCCCCAACCCGCTCGGCACGCGGGCGAGATATGGATGGGCTTGATGGGGAAGGAACCGCTACCACGAGCCTTGGGGTCGGATCAAGCGCGCCGAAGGATACGGCGTAAGCGGCGAGCTGCCCAACGAACGGGTCGCCGAGTACGCGACCAGGCTTGATGCTATTGCTGACGTAGACCAGCACAGGCTGGTCTACCGTGAAGCCGGGGAGGCGATCCCGTAGTCGCGGAAACGCGGACTCCAGAGCAGCGGCCACGGACCGCCACTCGTCGTAGAGGTAAACGATGCGGGGAGCGGTGGTCACATGCCGGTTGCCGCCGCCACTGAGCGGAAAGTCCTCGACCTCGTGGTTCCATTCAACCGGCGGCTCGAGCGGATTTGCGGCAACAGCAGCGCGCTGCTCCGCGATCCAACTGGCCAGACTCGTTTCAGCCTGCGGTCGGGAACCGGTGGCAGAACCGAAGCCGTACGCCTTCCCCCGCTGAACGTCAGTCTCCATCAAACGACGCAGCGCATCGTCCTTCATCAGCAACCTTGCGGCCTGAGCATCTCGCACGTTCTCAGGAAGTTCAGCGACCGTCGGCCAGCGTAGGAATGTGCTGGACCAGATGACGTCGCGGGCATCGGGATGGCGCGTCGCGGCACGGGCATACTGCCTCGGGAGTTCAGGATCCGTGAGCACCTCCTCCCCGGGCAAGAAGTTCAAGATCGCTGCCCATTGGGATCTGAGGAACATCAGCATCGTCGAGTACTGGTCTGTGAGTTCGTCCTCGAGATACTCGTAGGGAGGCCGGCCGCCGGCGTGATTGACGAGCATGTGCGCAAGTGAGGCGAAGAGGGCGCGCACGCCCGTGCCCGCTGAATAGCTCTCTGGGTTGTCGACGTCCGAGTAGTGAAGAACGACGGAGATGACCTCCTTGTCCTGAGTCAGCTTCAGGGCCGCCACCGTCGGCCAGATGGAATCACGCCTCACGCCCCCATCGAGGTGAACACCAAACTCGCTGAGCAGGTACCAGAACGCGACGTTCGCCCGGGCCGCACCGTAAAGCCGTTCGCATCGTTGTAGCGCCTGGTTCCCGGTGGGGACTGCGGCGGTCTCCTCAACCGCAACAGGATCTGCTGGGTGTCGGCATCGAAACCGATGAAGTCCGGCTTGCCCCACTCGAGGAGCTCCTTGATGGAGCTGGCAGCGGGCTCCAGGATCCGTACGACCCGAAGACGGTGAGCGAGAACGCCTCGTTCTCTAGGCGGTACTCAAACCGAGGGACGAAACCTGCAACGAACTCGAGGTCCGCTGAGCCCCCGAGAGCCTCAATCGTTATGGCGATCTCGCGACCTGCCCACTCGCCTTCGTGGAAGCTGTCAGCCCAAAGCTCGAGTGCTTTCATCGCCCAATGCCTCGTCCCGCTCCGTCCGTTGTCGACCTTGGCAGGGTCGGCCATCCCAGCTGCGTCCCAGTCGTTCTACCGGATCTCGCCCTGGGACGTTGCTTCTCATCGAGCCGTTCGCAGCACCATCGTCGATAGGACCGTTAGTCGCCCACGGCCGGGATTTGCCTCCAGCCGGGTAGGCCTCGCCGGGTTGCCTCGCTAGCTGGCGACCTCCTCCAGTACGTGGGCCTGGACCTCGAGCTCTTCGCCCCACCCCGCCATGAGGTCGAGGTAGCGCTTGTAGCCGCGTCGCACCCAGCGCGTCGGAGCAAAGGAGATGTCGAGCCGGGAGTGGAGCCAGTCGTAGACGAGCCGTCGAGGATCAGCGCCCGCGGCTCGTCCGCCGACGCAAAGTAGAGGCGTTGGTGCCAAACGATGGGCCAAGACCTGCGATGCGTGACTCGCGCGCCAATGCCCAATACCCCTCAAGGGGGCCCTCAGCGTGTAGCCGCTCCCGGAGCGATAGAGGCGGGCCCCGACATGGGCGTGGCCAGCCTGCAGCACCGTGCGCCCACGGGCGACCCCGACGGGTGTCGTTGACCAACCCCACGCGTACACCGCAACCATCGCGTCGAACATGCCGGCCGCGGTCGCCGGCGCTCCGAGAACGATCGCGCGCACCGCCTGCCGATCGAGTCGGTCCGGGAGGGCGTTGAACGTGGGCGCTAGATCGGGCAGCTTCTCCAGCCACCGCTCGCGCTGCCACTCAACGCTTGACTGCGCCGGACGGCCCAGGGCCTTCCAATCGGTGAACGCCCGCCGGATCTGCTGCGGTACAGCCACATGGGCCATTGTGCGCAACGTCCGCTCGCCTCGCGGCGACGGCCGCGACCTCTTTCGCCGGCGCCCCGTTTGCCAGGTGTTAGACGCGCCCCGACTCAGAAGCGCCCTCCACTCCGGAAGGCGCTTGATCAAGCCGATCTGGTCATAGCGGGGGCAGGATTTGAACCTGCGACCTCCGGGTTATGAGCCCGGAGGTCACCCGCGCTACGCCAAGACCGCCTTCCGCGGATAGACGACCTCGGGGTCGGTGAGGACGTTGACGAGGGCGGGCCTGCCGGCGGAGAAGGCGCGGTCCAGCGCCGGGCGGAGCTGGTCGGGCTGCTCGACGAGCTCCGAGTGGCAGCCCGAGGGCTTCGGCGATCTGGTCGTAGCGGGTGGCGGGGCGGAGCTCGGCGGCCATCGAGTAGCCGTAGAGGAACTTCATCGGGTGGTGCTCGAGGGCCCAGATGCCGTTGTTGCCGATGATGCCGACGACGGGGAGGCCGTGGCGGGCCATGGTGTCGAACTCCATGCCGCTGAAGCCGAAGGCGCCGTCGCCGAGGAGGAGGCAGATCTGGCGGTCGGGGTGGGCCTTGGCCGCGCCGATCGCCTGGCCGGGGCCGGCGCCGAGGCAGCCGTAGGGGCCCGGGGTCCATCCAGCAGCCGGGCTCATAGGTGTTGATGTAGCGGCCGGCGTATGAGACGAAGTCGCCGCCGTCGCCGATCACGATCGCGTCGCGGTCTAGTACTTGGTTGAGCTCCTTGTAGACGCGGACGGGGTGGAGCGGGGCGCGGTCGTCGTTGAGCTCCGCCTGCTCGGCCTCGCGCTTCTCGTGCTCGTGCTCGCGGAGGACGAAGAGCCAGCCGTCGGTGCGGTCGCGGTCGCCGCCGGCGGACGCGGCCGCCTCGCGGAGCGCCGCCAGGGTCGCCGGGATGTCGCCGACCAGCGCCAGGTCGGGCTGGCGGGTCGCGGTCAGCTCTGACTCGGCGACGTCGAGCGAGATCGATCTTCGTCTCCTCGCCGAAGCAGCCGCCGAAGGCGAGGCGGAAGTCGAGCGGGACGCCGACGACCAGCGCCACGTCGGCCTCCTTCAGCCCCTTGCCGCGGGCGCGGCAGAAGCAGAGCTCGTGGTCGGCGGGCACGCAGCCGCGGCCCATGCCGTTCAGGAACACGGGGATCCCGAGCGCCTCGGCGAGCGCCTGCAGCTCCTCCTCCCCGCGCGCCCAGTAGAGGCCCGTGCCGGCCATGATCGCCGGGCGCTCGGCGCCGGCCAGGAGCGCCGCGGCTTCCTCGGAGCGATCGGCCGGCTTGCCGGCCGACCGCTCCGGCGCGGCGGGCACCTCCGCCTCGGCCTCGGAGAAGACGACGTCGAGCGGGTAGTCGACGAAGGTCGGGCCCGACGGCTGGGCGAGCGCGGCGTCGATCGCCGCCGCGGTCAGCTCCGGGATCCGCGGCCGTCTCCTTGGCCGTCACCGCCGACTTGGTCAGCGGCTCGACGAACGGCACGTGGTCGATCTCCTGGAGCGAGCCCGAGCCCCAGCGCATCTCGGGCGCCCGCCCGCCGAGCACCACGAGCGGCGAGCGGTTCTGCTGCGCGCCGGCGATCGGGCTCATCCCGTTGGTCACCCCGGGGCCGGCGGTCAGCGCGCAGACGCCCGGCTCGCGCGTCGCCTTGGCGTATCCCTCCGCCGCCCAGGCCGCCGATGCCTCGTGGCGGGTGTCGATGACCTCGATCCCCTCCTCCCGGCAGCCGTCGTAGATCGAGAACAGGTGTCCACCCGAGAGGGTGAACAAACGTCCAACCCCGCGTGAGCGAAGCGTCCGGGCGACGAGGCGCCCGCCGTGGACCGCTCCGCCCTCGCTCTCAGGCGTGGCCGACGCCTGATCGCCCGCGCTCGGCGCGGCCTGCTCGGCCTCGCCAGTCCTCTGCCCGTGGTCGCCACGCACGAAGCCTATGCCCTGGGCCGTTCAAGCGCGACGGCCAACCGGCCGACCACACTACTGATGAATCCAGGTACCAGGACTACCAGGAAGCAAGTACGCCGGTGGACGTGCGCGACGCGAAGGGCCCGTCCACCCGCTTGCTCCGCTGGCTGGCGTCGCTCCTCGGCCTAGGCGTTGCCGTGAGCCGCGGCCCGGCGAAGCTCCTCGGGACCGCGGCCGCGCTCCTCCTGATCGCGAGTTCCCGCATCCGCCGCCGCGAAGCGCCCCACCTGCTTCGACCAGCCGGCGACGATGGTCGGCAACGGCCACGGCAACCGGATCATGGGCACCGGCCACAAGGACGTGATCGTCGGCCTGGGCGGCAACGACAAGATCTTCAGCAACGGCGGGCGCGACGTGATCTGCGGCGGGCCCGGCAACGACCGCATCCTCGGCGGCAGCCACCCCAGCCGCCTGAAGCGCGACGACCCGAGCGTCCTGATCGGCGGCCCGGGCAACGACTACGTCAGCGGCGGCTTCGTCGACGACTTCATCGTCGGCGACAACGCCAACCTCTCCGGCGACGCGATCGGGCACGTCGGCAAGGACTTCCTGGAGGGCCAGTTCGGCGACGACCACGTGGTCGGCGACAACTGGTCCAACTTCGATGCCCGCGGCGGCGTCCACGACAAGATCCGCGGCCAGCGGGACGACGACTTCTTCGTCGGCGACAGCGAGGTGACCGGGGACGGCACGGCGATCGGCGGCGGCAACGACCACTTCGAGGGCTCCTCCGACGTGGACTTCGAGGTCGGCGACAGCTACTCGCCCCACGGGACCGCGATCGGCGGCGGCGACGACGAGATCAACGCCGGCCCCAAGGACGACTTCTTCATCGGCGACAGCTACACGAAGACCGGGTTCGCCAGGGGGTCCGGCGAGGACCAGCTCCACTCCCTGTGGGGCAACGACATCGCCTACGGCGACAACTACGCCGCCAGCCCCGAGGGCGAGACCTCCGGCGGCGCCCACGACTTCATCGGCGGCTGGACCGGCGACGACGACCTCTACGGGGGGCCGGCCCGCGACACCTGCAACGGCGGCCCGGACCACGACACCGCGCACCAGTGCGAGTGGGTCCTCGAGGTCCCGTAGGACCGGACCTGGTTCCCCGCCTCCTCCGGATCCCTCCGAAGGCCCCCAAAACGCGGTAATTCCCCGGCCGACCTCGGTATCGGTGCTTGGGGTCCGGCGGTCGTGCTTAGACTAGGCATCGAGTCCCGAGAAGGAGGCTAAGGAGCGAACCAGAAGGGACTCAGGGCGATGATCCTCAACCAGCTGGACCAGCCGATCATTCAGGCGCCATTGGCGGGGGGACCGTCCACGCCCGAGCTGACGGCGGCGGTCGGTGGCGCCGGTGGGCTCGGCTTCCTGGCCGGCGGATACCAGACCGCCCCCGCGATGCGGGCGGAGATCCGCCAGCTCCGCCAGCTGACCTCGGCGCCGTTCGGCGTCAACGTCTTCGTCCCCGGGTCCGCCTCGGTCGACTCCGGTCGCCTCGCCGCGTACCTGGAGCGCCTGCAGGTGGAGGCCGACCGCTATCACGTCGAGGTCGGGGAGGCGCGCTACGACGACGACGAATGGGGGGCGAAGCTCACCGTGCTTCACCGCGAGCGCGTGCCCGTGGTCTCGTTCACCTTCGGCTGCCCGCCGGCCGAGGTGATCGCCTCGCTTCACGACACCGGCGCGGAGGCGTGGGTGACGGTGACCGACGTCGCCGAGGCGCACGCCGCCGCCGGGGCGGGCGCCGACGCCCTCATCCTCCAGGGGATCGAGGCCGGGCGGGCACCGGGCGACCTTCGTGGATCGCGACGGGGTCGAGGGGCTCGGCATCCTCGTGCTCCTGCGCCTGGTCGCCGCCGAGATCGACCTGCCGCTGATCGCCTCCGGGGGCCTCGCCGACGGCCCCTCGATCGCCGCGGTGCTGGCCGACGGGGCCCGCGCCGCGCAGCTCGGTACCGCCTTCCTGCTCGCCCCGGAGGCCGGGACCCATCCCGCCCACCGGGAGGCGCTCGCCGAGGAGGAGCCGACGGCGCTGACCCGCGCCTTCAGCGGCCGCCTGGCGCGTGGGATCGTCAACCGCTTCCTGCTGCAGCACTCCCATGCGGCGCCGATCGCCTTTCCGCAGGTCCACCACGCGACGGCGCCGATCCGCGAGGCGGCGCGCGAGCGCGGCGACGCGAACGGGTTCAACCTCTGGGCGGGCCAGGCGCACATGCTCGCCAAGGAGATGCCGGCGGCCGAGATCGTGCGCGGCCTGAGCGACGACGCCCGGGCGGCGCTCGAGCAGGTCGGCGGGCGGCGCGCGCGGCGCTAGCCGGGCGCCGCTCTAAAGCAGCGGCAGCGGTTTCGCGGGCTAGAGCGGCGCGAGGCCGGTTTCGCGCCGCGAGTCGCCGTACTCGCGATGTGGCGTGGCCTCCTGGGCGGCCGACAGTGGCTCCTCGCCCGGGCGCTGCCCGGCGGACTCCACGCGCGGCGCGTACAGCGGCAGGGGCTCGTCGATCCCCTTCAGTTCCCGCTCGCCGCAGTCGACGACCTCGATCCTGGAGGTCAGGCGCTCCAGGGTCCGCTCGCTGATCAGCACGTCCTCGCCCACCTCCCTGGTCGCCGCCTCGACCCGGGCGGCGACGTTGACGGCGTCGCCGATGACGCTGAAGTTGAGCCGCCCGCCGCCGCCGATCGACCCGGCGATCACCGGCCCGGTGTTCACCCCCACCCCGATCCGGAGCCCCAGGTCCTCGCTCGAGTTGACCTTGGCCGCCATCTCGCACGCGGCCAGCACCGCCCGATCGGCGTGGTCGGGGTAGGGCTCGGGCGCGCCGAACACCCCGAGCAGGCCGTCGCCGAGGAACTTGTCGACGTGGCCCGTGTGGCGGCCGACGATCGGCACGACGATCTCGAACAGCTCGTTCAGGCGGCTGACCACCTCCTTGGCGCTCGAGCGGGCGGCGAAGCTCGTGAAGTCGCGCACGTCGCAGACGAGCACCGAGACCTCGACCTCCTCCCCCTCCTCGGGGAACCCCTCGCTGAGGATGTACTCGGCGATCGACTTGTCGAGATAGACGCCGAACGCCTCCCGCAGCCGCTCTCGCTCGGCCAGCCCCTCGACCATCTGGTTGAAGGAGGCCGCCAGCTCGCCGAGCTCGTCGCCGGTCGTCACCGGCACCGCGACGTCGTAGCGGCCCTCGCGCAGCCGCGTTGGTCGCCCGTCTCAGGTCGGCGATCGGCCGCAGGATCGACTTCGAGAACAGGACGGTCAGCTCGAGCGAGATCGTCGTCGCCACGGCCACTGCGATCAGCACGTCGGCACCCAGCGCCTCTCCACCCCCGCCGGAGGAGGTCAGCGCGGCCACCACCAGGCCGGTGATCAGGTTGATCAGCGGCAGGGCGGTCATCAGGCGCACCCGCAGCGGGATCGCCGGGATTCCCCTGCTCACCCGCGGCGCCATCCCGGACTCGCTGATGTCGAGCAACACCGGCCGCATCCCCGTCTCGAGGATCAGGTAATGGAGGATCGCCGAGTAGCCGAGCGCCACCATCGAGCCCGCGAACAACGGGAAGAAGGCGAGCCAGCTGATGCCCAGGACGATCACCGCCCAGATGCAGGCCGGGATGATCGTGACCACGATCGGGACCGAGACGTCGCGGCGGATCAGTGCCAGCGGCAGGCTGATCGCCGCCCTCCATGCACTCTCCGTGGGCTCCGCGTCGCGGGAGCCGGCCAGCCACTCCTTGATCGGACGCACGAGCGGATAAGTGCGAAGCAGGGTGATCCACACAGCGAGCGCGGTGAGGGCGATCGAGACGGCGAGGATCTTCAGGTAGTCCTCGGTGGGGGCGTCGTAGTAGAAGCTGAACAGGCCGAGCGTCGCCGCGGTGATCACGAACGCGCTCTGCAGCTCGACCGTCAGGAAGACGTACGGGTAGGACCGGCCGAGCCGACGATAGAGCCGAGTCAGGATCGGCGCCATGACACCATTCTGACAGTGGAACTGACGACGAATGGCGGGTTCCCCGCGCCCTGGGACGGCGAGCCCGTTCGCCTGGTGCGCTGCCGCCACGACGCCTGCGGCGCCGACACCCGCGTGCGATTGCCGAGTGTCGTCTCTGCGCAGGCGGTGCGGCGGGTCGTGTGCGACGGGTGCGGCCAGGCGTACGAGTGCGAGGGCGAGGGCGTTCTCGACGTCGGCGTGATCGACCCCACGCCGCCCAGGTTCGCGGTGCCCGACTGGCTCTCGGACCCCGACAGCCCGCGCCTGGCGCTACCTGAGCATCCCGATCGCCGCCGCCGTCGTGATCGCCGTCCTGATCCTGATTCAGAGCTGATCGAGCCGGCTGCTGGGCGCGCCGTCGGCGCGGCCGCGCGCCCGGCGCCGCGCCGCTCTACGATCCGTGGCGATGCCCACCGCCACCGCCGAGGCCCTCTCCCCCGCCGCGCGCGAGTTCGTCGAGCGGCCGCAGCTCCTGGTGATCGGCGGCGAGCGGGTCGAGGCGGCGGACGGGCGCACCTTCGAGACGATCGACCCGGCCACCGGCGAGCCGATCTGCGAGGTGGCGTTCGCCGGCGCCGAGGACGTCGAGCGCGCCGTGGGCGCCGCGCGGGCGGCGCTCGAGGGGCCGCTTCGCAAGGTGAGCCCGTCGAAGCGCGCCGGCCTCATGTACTCGCTCGCGGAGCTGATCAAGGCGAACGGGGCCGAGCTCGCCGAGCTCGAGTCGCTCGACAACGGCAAGCCGCTCGCCTCCGCCAAGGGCGACATCGCGGCGTCGGTCAGCCACCTTCGCTACTACGCGGGCTGGCCGACCAAGATCGAGGGCGAGACGATCCCGGTCTCCGCCCGCGACGTCCTCTGCTACACGGTCCGCGAGCCGGTCGGCGTGTGCGCGCAGATCGTGCCGTGGAACTACCCCCTGCTGATGGCGATCTGGAAGGTCGCCCCGGCGCTGGCGGCCGGCTGCGCGATCGTGCTGAAGCCCGCCGAGCAGACGCCGCTGACGGCGCTTCGGCTGGGCGAGCTGGCGCTGGAGGCGGGGTTCCCGGAGGGGACGCTGAACGTGCTCACCGGCGATGGCACCACCGGCGCGGCGCTCGTCGACAGCCCGGGGGTGGACAAGGTGGCGTTCACCGGGTCGACCGTCGTCGGCCGCGAGATCGGCGCCAAGTGCGGGCAGTCGCTGAAGCGGGTGACGCTCGAGCTCGGCGGCAAGAGCCCCAACATCATCCTTCCCGACGCCGACCTCGACCGCGCGATCCCGGGCTCCTACCAGGGGATCTACTCCAACTCGGGCCAGGCGTGCAACGCCGGCTCGCGCCTCTTCGTGGCGCGCGAGCTCTTCGACGAGGTGACCGAGCGGCTTGCCTCCTACGCGCGAGAGGCCAAGGTGGGGCCGGGGCTCGATCCCGAGTCCGAGTTCGGCCCCCTGGTCTCCGACGAGCAGCTCGAGCGGGTGAGGGGCTACATCGACTCGGGGGTCGAGGACGGGGCGGAGCTGGTGGTCGGCGGAGCGGATGGCGGCGGAACGGCGGACGGCGACGGCGGCTACTTCGTCTCGCCCACGCTGTTCACCGGGGTCGAGGACTCGATGCGCATCGCCCGCGAGGAGATCTTCGGGCCGGTGCTGGTGGCGATGCCCTTCGAGGACCTCGAGGAGGTCGCCCGCCGCGCCAACGACACCGAGTACGGGCTGGCCGCCGGCCTGTGGACGCGCGACGTCTCCAACGCCCACAAGCTCGCCGCGATGCTCCAGGCCGGCAACGTCTACGTCAACACCTGGGGCGGCGGCGACCCGGCCGCGCCCTTCGGCGGCTACAAGTCCTCCGGGATCGGCCGCGAGAAGGGCCACGCCAACCTCGACGCCTACCTCGAGACCAAGATGGTCTGGGTGCAGCTCTGACGGGCTGCCGGGGCGTATCTATTCAGACCACGGGCTGACCGCGTAGTGGAGGTGGACGGTGCCGTTGCCGAAACGGCGCTCGTCCAGCAGCTCGAGCCTCATGCGGACTCCCTCGGGGAGCCAGGCCTTGCCGCCTCCCACCACGGCGGGCACCGCGAAGAAGTGCAGCTCATCCACCAGCCCGGCCTCGAGCGCCTGGGCGGCGAGGTCGGGACCACCCACGCTGAGATCGTGCTCCGCCGACGATTTCATCTGCCGGACCGCCTCGGGATCGAACGCTCGCTCGATCCGCGTCCTGGCACTGGAGACCGCCTCCAGCGTCTTTGAGTACACGACCTTGTCGGTCGCCTGCCAGATCTCCGCGTAGTCCCGGATATAGGGCGACTGGTCGGCGAGGGCGGGTGGCTTCTCCCAGTAGGCCATCACCTCGTACATCCGGCGCCCGTAGAGGTAGGTGCCGACCTGCCGTTCGAGGTCGTTGACGAACCTGTGCACCTCCTCGTCCGGCTCGGCCCAATCGAACTTGCCGTGCTCGTCCTCGATGTAGCCGTCGAGCGACGCGAGTACGGAGTAGATCAGCTTGGCCATGCTCAGAGGCCCGCTTGCTCGAGGAAGTCGGTCATCTCCCGGGCGCAGCGCTCGGGCTCGTCCTCGAAGAGGAAGTGGCGAACGCCCTCGAGCAGCACGAGCTTCGCTCCCGGGATCTCCCGCGCGAACCGCGACGCGTAGTCGATCGGCAGGTACTGGTCCCCCTGGCCCCACAGGATCAGCGTCGGGACCCCGAGGGCGGCGAGCCTCCCCTCGTAGGGCTTCAGCTCGTCCGGGCCGAAGGAGCGGTAGAGCTCGAGCATGCCGCGGCGCCCATCGAGCGTCGAGAAGGCCTTCCAGTACTCGTCGAGCGCCGGTTGATCGAACGACGTGGACGCCTCCGCGAGCAGGGTCCCGAACCCCTCGCGGGAGACGCTGTCGACGAGGGCCTCGCCCTGGACCGGGGTTCGCATCGTCTGTGCGATCTCGGTCCACTCGTGATCGGGGAAGAACCCGGTGTTGGTGATCACCAGGCCGCCCACGGCCTCGGGGTGATCGCATGCCCACCGCAGCCCGATCAAGCCGCCGGTGTCGTGGACAGCGAGGATCACCCGGTCGAGCCCGAGCTCCCGGCGAAAGCGCTCGACCTCCTCGACGTGGCGCTCGAAGGTGGCGGGCGGATCGGGCGGCGAATCCCCGAAGCCGGCCAGATCCGGCGCCAGCGCCCTGTGGCCCGCCGAGGCGAGCTCGGGCAGCAGGTGGCGCCACATGTAGGAGCTCTGCGGCCACCCGTGGACGCATAGCACCGGCAGGCGGTTCGATGCCCCCGATGGCTCCGCCTCCCGATAGGCGGTCTCGCCGGCGCGCTTGAGGTGCGAGCTGCGGCACGTTGCGCAACCTATCGCCACCGACCCGCGCGTGGCCGGCGGGGGTTGGGGCGGTTGTAGGGTGCGGGGACGATGAAGTTCGGGGTTCTGGGAACCGGGATGGTCGGGCAGGCGCTTGCCGGCAAGCTGGTCGAGCTGGGTCACGAGGTGAAGATGGGCTCGCGGCAGGCGGGCAACGAGAAGGCGGTGGCCTGGGCGTCGGAGGCGGGCGAGGGGGCGAGCGAGGGGTCGTTCGCCGACGCGGCGGGGTTCGGCGAGGTGGTGGTCAACGCGACCGCGGGCGAGGCGTCGCTGGAGGCGCTCGAGGCGGCGGGCGGGGAGAACCTGTCCGGGAAGGTGTTGATCGACGTCGCGAACCCGCTCGACTTCAGCCAGGGCATGCCGCCGACGCTGTCGGTGTGCAACGACGACAGCCTCGCGGAGCGGATTCAGCGGGCGTTCCCGGAGGCGCGGGTCGTGAAGGCGCTGAACACGATGAACGCCGGCGTGATGGTCTCGCCGGGGGCGCTGGGCGAACCGACGAACGTCTTCGTCTGCGGCAACGACGAGGCGGCGAAGGCCGAGGTCACGGAGCTGCTCGAGAGCTTCGGGTGGGGCGAGGGGCAGGTGATGGATCTCGGCGACATGTCGGCTGCCCGGGGCACGGAGATGTACCTGCCGCTGTGGCTGCGCCTGTACGGCGGCCTCGGGACCGGCGCGTTCAACATCGCGATCGTCCGCGGCGACTGAGCCGAGCGCCGGCGCCGCCACGCGTGCGTGAGGCGTCGCTACGATCGGGCCGCCCGGGTAGACAAACTGGCAAAGTCAGCGCGCTTAAAACGCGTGGCCCCTTCGGGGGCGTTGCGGGTTCGAGTCCCGCCCCGGGTATCCGCCGACGCCGGCCCTCCACGAAAGTGGGTACTGCGGTTGAACAGCAACTTATGGCGGAGTAGCGTGTTGGTTCGGATACGGGCGCATGGAGGCCTCCGCCCTCACAACCGCATCTCACAGCGGCCTGCTCGCGCGGCGATCGCCGCTTCTGCGGCTGCAGAGCGACGAGCGCCTCGTCGCTCTGATCCGTGATGGGCACGAGCGGGCCTTCGAGGTTCTCTTCGACCGCTACCAGTCGCGCCTGCTGGCCTTCTGCCGGCACCTCCTGGCCTCCACGCAGGACGCCGAGGACGTGCTGCAGGAGGTGTTCGTGGCGGCGCACACGGCGATGGTCGCCGACGAGCGGCCGATCAAGGCGCGGCCCTGGCTCTACCGGATCGCCCGCAACCGCTGCCTGAACCACCTGCGGCGCCCGGTCAGCGAGGGCCAGGACTCGATGGACGTCCACCCGCACGAGAACGGCGTCACGACGCTCGAGCAGGTACAGCGGCGAGAGGAGCTGCGCGCGGTCGTCTCCGACATGTGCGAGCTGCCGGAGACCCAGCGCACGGCGATGGTCCTGCGCGAGATGGACGGCCTCTCCTACACGGAGATCGCCCAGGCGATGGGCACCACCCTGCCCTCGGTGAAGTCGCTCCTGGTGCGCGCGCGCATGTCGCTCGCCGAGGCGAGCGAGGCGCGCCTGCTCACCTGCGGCGAGGTGCGCCTGGAGCTCGCCGAGGCGGCCGAGGGCCTCGCCAAGGCCTCCGGCCCGGCGCGCCGGCACGTTCGCGACTGCGCGGCCTGTCGCCGCTACCGCCGCCAGCTCCGCACCAGCTCCAGGGCGATGGCGGCGCTGGCGCCGATCGGGCTCCTGTCGCTGGTGCGAAAGCTGATCGGGCTGAAGCTTGGAGGCGGCGTTGCCGGAGGAGGAGCGGCAGGAAGCGCAGGCGGAGCCGCCGGCGCGGGCGGAGCCGCAGGGGCGGCGGGAGCGGCGGGCGGAGGAGCCGCGGGCGCCGCGGAGCGGCGCGGGCGCCGCCGGTGGCGCCGCGGCGGCCGCGGGCGGCACCGGCGCGGTCGGTGGCGCGATCGCCGCGGGTGGAGCCGCCGGCGGCCTGGGCGCGAAGGCCGCGGTGGGCATGGCGACTGCCGCGCTGTTCACCGCCGGAGCCGTCGGCGTGAAGAAGATGGAGACCACGGGCCAAAGCCAGGGCTCCCACGCTTCCGCCGCCGCCACCCGGGGCCCGGACGCGGTGCGAAACCACCACAACTCGCCGGCGCACCACCACGCGGCCACCCATCACCGGGCCCACCACCGCGCCGCCGACCGGCACCACGGCCACGCGCAGACCGCCAAGCGCCCCGAGCGGGCGGATCGCGCCCCGGCCACCGAAACGCCGGCCGAGCCCACCCCGCCGCCCGAGCAGCAGACCACGACCACCACGCCGGCATCCCCGCCGCCCCCACCCGCCACCGACTACAACGGCCATGGCAACGGGAACCCGGCGTCGGGAAGCTCGGCCGGCGGAACCGGGAACGATCCGACGCCGCCGCCGCCCGACCCGACTCCTCCGCCGCCGACTGACCCGCCCCCGCCCACGGATCCTCCGCCCACGGAGCCGCCACCACCGAGCACCGCCCCCGGCGCAGAACCCGCCGGCGGAACTAGCCGCGAAGCCCGGGCTACGCCAGGCCGATCACCTTCAGCCGCCGCGTCAGGCACTGGGCGGCGAAGGCGTGGGTCTCGTCGCGCGAGTACCCGAACAGGTCCCAGTCGTCCTCCTCGGCCCACGGCGGGTCGAGCACCTGGTCGGCGATCGGCAGCGCCTCGGCCATCGTGCGCTGAATCGCCTCGCGATAGCGCCCGTCCTCGTTGGCCATGTCGGTCAGGAAGCGGACCCCGAAGGCGATGTGCCGGTGCTCGTCGCGGGCCACGTTCTGGAAGCCCTCGACGAACCCTGGCAGGGTGTCCTGGTCCTCGTTGTACTCGATGATGAAGTGCTGGCCGGTGAGGGCGAGCGCGCCCTCGATGATCATGTGGTAGAGGGTCACGCTCTCGACCAGGAGCTCGGTGTTCTCGGGCTCCCTTGCGAGCTTGTCGACCTTGCTCTTCAGCATCCCGTCGAAGAGGTCGCCGAACGCGGGGTTCAGGTGCTCCTCGGTGGCGCGCAGCCGCGCGGCCAGGTCGTCGGCCCCCTCGAGCACCCCAACCTCCTGGTAGAAGCGGTTGAAGAACCGCACGTGGCGGGCCTCGTCGGCGATCTGGGTGGAGAGGAAGATCCGCTGCTCCTCGGTCGGCGCGGCGCGCATGATCGGGCCGAGCTCGTCGGTGACCCGCTGCTCGCCGATGAAGAAGGCCGACAGGCCGTACATCCGCTGGAAGCGCTCCTCGGGCTCGATTCGCTCCTCCCAGTCGGTGCGGTCGCGGCTGAAGTCCAGGTCCTGGGTGCGCCACTGCTGGCGCTCCCAGAGCTCATACAGCTCGGTGTAGTCGAGGAGCTTCGCCTTGCCTATGTCGGCGGACTCCTCAAGCGCCGGGTCCGAGGTCTCGGCAAACCCCTCCCGATCGGCGATCTCGCTGAGCGTCGAGGCCGTCTTCCGGGCGCTCTCCGCGGTGGTGCGCTCCGTACCTGCTTCCACTTGACGTCTCCTCTCCTAGCTCTCCGACGCCTGCCGCCGCGCCGCTACGCGAAGGCTACCGCGTTGACTGGCCAGTCGGCCAGTGTCGTGGCCCGGCCCCCGTCCGGTGGCGGATTAATCGCCTTGAAGGCGATTAATCCGCCACTCGACGACGCGTCAGGCCGCGTCAGGCGGTGTGGCTCTCGCCGGGCTGGAGGATCACGACCTTCGAGCTCGTCTTCGACTCCACGTCGGACTTGAACGCCGCGTCGTCGGTCTCGATCGGCGGGAAGGTGTTGTAGTGCATCGGGATCACGGTCGCGGCGCCGATCA
Organism: uncultured bacterium; assembly: GCA_963758865.1. Classification (GTDB taxonomy): domain Bacteria; phylum Actinomycetota; class Thermoleophilia; order Solirubrobacterales; family 70-9; genus AC-56. Next base: position 22,567 of record CAVWWY010000005.1, read on the forward strand.
GGTCCGCGGCGACGACGGCGTCGTGACGGTCCATCGTGTAGTGGCCGCCGATCGGGATCAGGGCGACGTCCACCGGCGTGCGCTCGGCGATCAGCTTCATGTCGCTGAACAGGCAGGTGTCGCCGAGGTGGTAGACGGTGGTGTCGCCGATGTTGATCACGAGGCCGGCGGCCGTCCCGATCGGGGTGCCGGTCTCGGCACTGAACGGCGTCTCGGACGAGCCGGGAATCGTGTTGGTGTGCCAGGCCTGGACGAGCTTCACCCATCCCCAGTCGAACTCGACGGTCCCGCCGAGGTTCGGGTCGCTGACCGCCTCGACCCCTTTTCCCTCCAGCCAGCTGGCGAGCTCGACGATGCCCACGCAGTGGGCGCCGGTGCGCCTGGCAAGCGGGACGGCGTCCGCAATGTGGTCGGCGTGCCCGTGGGTGATCAGGATGTGCGTGGGTTCGAGCTCGTCGGCGGTGACCGGCGAGGCCGGGTTGTTGGGCTTCAGGAACGGATCGACGAGCACGCGGGCGTCGCCCTCCGTGAGCTCGAAGCACGAGTGGCCAAGGAATCGGATCTCCATCGGGGTCATTCCTCCTCTTCGGGTTCGTTCGGTCGCAGCTCCTCCGCGAGGGCCCAGCCGACGGCGACGCCGACCATCATCCCCATGCGGGCCTCCTCGGCGAGAAGCGTTCGCACGGCGGTCAGGCGCTCCTCCTCATCGGCCTCGGTGGCCGCCTTGCGGATCTGGTCCTCGTGCGCGTCGCGAAACCAGCCGCCCTCCTCCATCGCCGTGGCGAGGACCCGCTGGAGCTTCGGCGCCGCAGCGCCGACCACCGTCCTCCGCCTCGCGCATGCGCTCGGGCCGGGTGAGCGCCTCGATCGCCGCGTCGAGTCGGGCCTCGTCAATGGGCATGGCCGCGGACGATATTCACTTGCGCCGCTCCCACATCTCGATCAGGCAGATCGGCTCGTAGCCGAGACGCGCGTAGACCGGGATAGCCGAGCTTCGTCGACTGAAGGCTGGACGTCTCTTGGCCGCGCTCGCGGGCATCGGCCAGGGCGGCGTGGAGGAGCCGGCGCGCGAGCCCTCCGCCCCGGTGCTCCTTGGTGGTCGCGACCAGGTAGATGCCGCAGTCCTCACCCGCGTCGATGCGTGGCCAGGACGGTCGCGGGCTCGCCGTCGACGCGCGCCTGGTAGAGGCGCAACGGCAGCTCGGGCGGCGTGCGCTCGAGCGCCGCGCCGAAGGTCCCAAGGTCGAAGCCGTAGGCGAGATCGTTGATCCGCGCGACGTCCTCGAGCGTCGCCGACGCGTCCCAGTCGAGGCCGTCCGACTCGGGCTCGCCGAGGGCGGCGAGGTCGATCACCATCGCCGTGGGCGAGGTGTCGAGGCGGTGCCCGGCCGCCTTCAAGAGCGAGACTGCGTCGCGGTCGGGCTCCGGCGCCCAGACCGTCCAGGCGCGCACACCGGCCTCCTCGTAGGCGTGCGCCAGATCGTCGATCGCTTCCACGAGCGCGCCGCGGTCGCGATAGATGACCGAGTTGAGCACCGAGCGCTCCGGGGCGGTGGGAACGATCGAGGCGACGACCCCGTCGCGCTCGAACAGCGTCGAGGACTCCGTCCCCGCCGCGAGCATGCGCACGAAGAGCGGTCAGGCTGCGCCGCTGGAGCTCGATCGCCGCGGCGCGATCCATCTGGTCAGGGCCGTTCCATCGCCAGGGCGGCTGCCGCTCAGCGCTTTCGCGCGAGCGTGATCCCGTCCGCCACCGGCGATCATCGCGACGTCCACCCGCTCGTCCGCGGCGAGCCGCTCGTTGAGCACCCGGGTGGCGACGTTGGCCGGGTCGTCGTCGTCCGTGTCCAGCACCGAGCCGCCCCGAAAGACGTTGTCGAGCATCATCAGCCCGCCCGGGCGCAGCAGGCGCAGTGCACTCCTCGAAGTAGTCGGGATACTCGGACTTGTCGGCGTCGATGAACGCGAAGTCGAACGGCTCGTCCTCGGGGAGCTGGGCGAGCGTCTCGAGCGCCGGTCCCAGCCGCAGGTCGATCCGATCGCTCACCCCGGCCTCGTCCCAGTAGCGCCGGGCGATCCCCGTCCACTCGTCGTTCAGGTCGCAGGTGACGAGCACGCCGTCGTCCGGCAGGCCGCGCGCGATGCAGATCGCCGAGTAGCCGGTGAAGGTGCCGAGCTCGAGCGCCCGCCGGGCGCCCATCAGGCGCATCAGCAGGGTCATGAACGCGCCCTGGTCGGGGCCGATCTGCATGATCGCCACGTCGCCGAGCTCGCGCTCCGTCTCCGTGGCGAGGCGGCGCAGCAGGTCGTCCTGGCGCGCCCCGTGCTCGACCGCGTAGGCGTACAGCTCGGGCGTCAGCTCCGTGTACTTGTCCGGCATCAGGCGATCAGGCCCGGCGGGCGAGGGTCGCGGAGTACCCGGCGCCGAGCCCGACCAGCCCGCCGACGAGCGCCGCCCACGGGTTGGCGAAGTCCTCGACCAGCGGCAGCAGGAGCAGAGACGCAGGCGGCGACCGTCACCGGGATCCAGTCGAACTCCTCGGTGGGGTCGCCGTGCGCCTCGGCCCGGCGAAGCACGAACCAGGCGCCGACGGCGCCGAGGGCCAGGCCGTTTCCCCCGGCCGTGACCGTGATCCCGTCGCCGAAGGCGTCGTCGAGCCGGGGGGCGGCCAGCGCCCCAAGCGCTCCGCAGGCGATCAGCAGGAGGGCGGTCGGCACCGGGCCCAGGCGGCGCTCCAGCCCGGGCACGAAGATCACCATCGCGATGCCGATCGCGAACAGGTAGCCGAGGTCGTCGTAGACGAACGGGGCGGTCAGGTAGTGCCACCACTCGTTGGTGAACGGCGTGCCCGCGATCGCCCCCAGCTCGAACACGCTGACGTCGGACGCGCGCTGGACGAGGAGCAGCACGGCGGGGGCGAGGATCGCCGCGACGGTCACGTACGGGCGCTCGGTCGCGAAGGCGAGGCGCTCGCTGGCGGCGGTGCGCCGCTCGGCGGCGCGCCGACGCCGCTTCGCCCGCCGGCTCTCGCGCGGCGTCAGCTCGTCGCCCCGGCGCTCCAGCTTCGGCGCCCGCTTGCGAAGCCGGGTCCCGCAGTAGGGACACTCGGTGACGTATGGGCTCACCTCGGAGCCGCAGCTCTTGCAGACGACGCTCAGCTCGGGGCCAGCCTCGGGCACGACCACGAGAATAACTCCCGCGGATCGCGTCAGGGTCTGGTCTTGGCGGCGATCTCGCCGACGAGATCGGCGATGTCGCCGCGCGGTCGAAGTAGCGCGAGCTGGCGGTGCGCGCCCGTGTTGCCGCCGAGCAGATCGCCGACGATGGCGAGCTCGGCGGCGCAGCCGAGCTCCTCCGCGTGGTCGGCGACCTCCTCCAGCACGCCGCGCGCCATCTGCTCCGCGGGCACCTGCTCGCCGCGCCAGAAGTCGATCAGGCGGCACTCGGTTCCCCTCAAGGCCGCCCGGACCTTGTTGTCGTCCACCAGCTCGGTCGGGTACGCGACCAGCGGCTGCTGGGCCTCATACAGAGCCTGCTCATGCGGTGCGCGAGCGAGATCGTCAGCGCCGCGAGCCCGAGCGTGTGCTCGAGGCGGGTCTGCTGGTCGAAGATCCTCGTCTCCACCGTGCCGAGGTTCGGGTGCGGGCGCACGTCCCACCACAGGAAGGTGTAGTCCTCGATCGACCCGCCGCGCATCATCTGCTCGACGCGGTTCGAGTAGTCCTCCCAGGTGCCGTAGTGGGGCGGGATCCCGGCTCGCGGAAAGGCGCGGAACACGGGCGTGCGCGAGGACATCATCCCGGTCTTCATCCCCCGCCAGAAGGGCGAGTTGGCCGACAGCGCAAGCAGCAGCGGCAGGTAGCGCCGCAGCCCGTCGGCCACGTGGATCGCCCGGTCGGGGTCCTCGATCGCCACGTGGACGTGCGTGCCGAAGATCAGCTCCTGGCGGGCGATGAAGCCGAGCTCGTCGACCAGCTCCTCGTAGCGCGGGCGCTCGACGATCGCCTGGTCCTCCCAGAGCGCGAACGGGTGGGTGCCCGAGGCGGCCAGCAGCAGACCGCGCTCCTCGGCGATCTCGGCGACGGTCCCGCGAAGCTCCCGGAGCTCGGCGCCCGCAGCGGCGACGTCGGCGCACGGGGTGGTGGCGATCTCGAGCACGGACTGCATCAGCTCGGGCTTCACCTGGCCGGCGAGCTCGGGCGGCACCTGTTCGAGGATCGGCTCGATCTCCTGCGCCAGAGCGAGGCTGTCGGCGTCGAGGATCATCAGCTCCTCCTCGATCCCGATCGTGAACGGCGGCCCGTTGAAGCGGTGTTCGAGCACGAGGCCACGGCTATTATCCGGGTCGGCCCAGCTGTAATCGAGACCAAGCGCGACGGATTCGGAGGGAACCGCGAGCCAATGGAGATCAAGACCGCGACCGAGCAGAAGTCCCTTCTCACCACGCTTGCCCCGGGCAAGCGCACGCGCCTGCGGCGCCTGCTGTTCGAGTTCGGCCCCGGCCACGGCACGCTCCTCTTCCTGCCGATCGACCAGGGGATCGAGCACGGGCCACGCGACTTCTTCCCCAATCCGGCCTCGAAGGACCCCGAGTACCAGTTCCACCTCGCCGCCGAGGCCGGCTACTCGGCGATCGCCTGCCAGATCGGCCTGGCGACCAAGTACTACCCCGACTACGCGGGCCAGGTGCCGCTGATCCTCAAGGTCAACGGCAAGACCGACGTCCCGCCCTCCGACGACGCCCTGTCGACCACCAACGCCTCGGTCGAGGACGCGGTGCGGCTGGGCGCCGACGCGGTCGGCTACACGCTCTACGTCGGCTCCCCCCGCCAGGACGCCGACCTCCACCAGCTCAAGGGCGTGCGCGAGGACTGCGACCGCTACGGCATGCCGCTGATCATCTGGGCCTACCCGCGCGGCGCGTTCATCGAGAAGAAGGGCGGCCAGCACTCCTTCTACGCGATCGACTACGCCGCCCGGATGGCGATGGAGATGGGCGCCGACGTGGTCAAGCTGAACCTGCCGAAGATCGACCCGGAGAAGGACAAGGACGCCCCCGCCCCCTACAACGAGCTCGACGTCACGCAGGAGGACGCGGTGCGGCAGGTCGTCTCATCCGCCGGCCGCTCGCTGGTCGTGCTCTCGGGGGGCTCCAAGATCGACGACGACCAGCTTCTCCAGCAGACCCGCTTCATCATGGAGGCGGGCGGCTCGGGCGTCATCTACGGCCGCAACGTGTGGCAGCGCCCGCACTCGGACGCGATGGAGATCATCGAGCAGATCAAGGAGATCATGCTCTCGAGCGTCACGCGCATCCCGTAGCGTGCGGCGGACGCCCGCGATCGAACCAGCGAGGGGCGGCCGCCGGGGTCGCACCCGGCGAACGCTCTGCATCCGTGCATCGCACCGTCCTCACATCCATGCTGCGGACGTTCGCCGGGCTCCGATCCCGACGTCCACTCATGCCACCGCTCCCCCACCCAGCCCGTTTTCCGCGGCCCGCGTCGGGGAGCGCGTCACGCCCGAGGGGGGTTAGGGGGAACGTGAGAGCGGGCGTCGGGTGGAGTTCTCGGGGTCGTTGTGGTTCTTCTTGCCGGCTGCGGTGGGGGCGATGAGGCGCCGGCGCCCACCGGCAGGTCGGTCGAGGCGCGGGTCGTGCGGGTGGTGGACGGGGACACGATCGTCGCCTCGGTGGGCGGGGAGGACGCCTACGTGCGCTACATCGGCGTCGACACGCCCGAGACGGTGAAGCCCGGGACGCCCGTCCAGTGCTTCGGCCGCCAGGCGAGCGAGGAGAACCATCGCCTGGTCGAGGGCCGCACCGTGCGCCTGGTCTTCGACCGTGAGCGGCACGACGTCTACGGGCGGCTGCTCGCCTACGTGTACACGGTGCGGGGCGGCGGCTCGCGGTTCGTCAACGCGATGCTGGTCCGCGGCGGCTATGCGCGCACGCTGACGATCGCTCCCAACACCGCGCACGCCGGGCTCTTCGATCGGCTCCAGGAGCGCGCCGGCCAGGCGGGCCGGGGCCTCTGGGGTGCCTGTTGAGGCCACGGCGTCTGCTAGGTTCCGACCAGCCGCGTTTCGGCGCCGTCCACGCCACGCGGCCGCCCCGCACGCACGGAACGTCCCGTGCCTGGGAGTTCGCCCCGATGAGAATGCGTGAGAGCATCGAGTCGTTCGAGCTTGCTTTCGAGCAGGAAGCGGCGACCGAGCGGCGCCGTCGCGAGCAGCTTCGTCAGCGTGCGGCGGCCCGCTCCCGCGCGCTCCGCATCCAGCGGACCGAGCAGCACGGCCGGGTTGCGTTCGGCGTCCTCGTGGTCGCGCTCACCCTCACCGTCGTGACGGTGACCGTGGTCATGTTCGAGACGCTCGCCTGGCTGATGGGCTAGGTCTCGCTGGCGCTGGGCGAGGCCTCGCTGGAGCTGGGCTCGCTCGAGAGGTCGTCGAGGGCGTCCTCGACCCGCTGCGCGTTGTTGGTCGCCGCCGCGGGCTTCTTCGAGTTCATCCGCTCCTCCTCCTGGATGGAGAGATAGACCTCTTTGCGGAACACCGGAACCTCTCGCGGGGCCGTGATCCCAAGCCGGATCTTGTCCCGCGATACTGCGAGCACGGACACCTCGACCTCGTCGCCGATCATGATGCTTTGATTGGTCTTGCGTGTCAGGACCAGCATCGCGCCTCCTTCGAGCGGGTCTCTCCCGGCGTCATGGCCGGAAGATGCAGGGTAGCTACTGGAAGTCTGGTACGCCACCCACAACCGTTCGTTAGCATCACGCGCGCCCACCGAGGGCATGTCCATGGCCCCAAGGCCCCTTCGCTCACAGCTCAACCAGATCCGCGCCTGGGTGCGCCAGGGGCGCACCGACGCCTGGATCGCGCATCAGCTCGACGTCCCCGCCTCGGAGCTGCGTGAGTTTCGGCGCCGCCACCAGCTCGCCCCGGGCGAGGAGGAGGGCGAGGTCGAGCTCCGCGACGAGATCGAGGCGGAGATCGAGGCCACCCTGGGCGAGGACGAGCTCGAGGAAGAGGAAGAGGAAGAGGAAGAGGAAGAAGAAGAGGACGAGGCGGCCGAGGACGAGGCCGAAGGCGAGCCCGCCGATGCCCGCGCGCGCAACGGCGAGGCGGGCACGGGCAAGCGCCGGCGCCGGCGCCGCCGGAGGAGGGGCGGCAGCGGGCGCGCGGGCGCCGGCATGCAGGCGACGTTCGACCACGGCGCCGAGGACGGCTACGGCCTGTGGCTCGACCCCGCCGTCCAGGACGACCCGGTCTACGCCGAGCACTGGGCCGGGCACCGGCCGGTCGAGGTGACGATCGAGCCGGACCGGATCGTGATCAGGCGCGCCTGAGCCGGCCCGGCGAGCGCGGGCGCCCGTTTTTCCCGGGCTCGACGCCCCAGGTCTCCGAAGACACCTTCGCCAGGTCGTCGCGCAGCCCCTCGAGGACGCGCAGCTCGTGCGCGTCCGCCCCGGAGGACAGGAGCTGTCGCATCTTCTTCAGCCGCACGGCGACCGGCTCGTCGGAGAACAGGTACAGCGAGATGTCGCCGTCCAGCTCGCTTCGCTCGGCGACGGTGATCCCCCCGGAGCGCCCGGTGTCGCGGAGCAGGCGCACGAGCCGGGCGCCCTCCGTGTCCTCGCCCAGGGTCGCCGGGGGCAGCCGGTCGACGACCGCGGTCCGAAGCGCCCTTCGGTCGGGGGCATCGAGCGAGCGAAGGCCCGCCTTCGGGTCGAACTTGAGCGCCGATCCCCGCTTGAGCGCCGAGGTCGTGATGTGCCGGATCGGGTGCCAGTGGTACTCGCGGGATGATCCGCAGCAGGAAGAGCGAGGCGAACCAGACCACCATCAGCGCCGCGATCACCGGCAGCTTCTGCCACTCGCCCGCCGGGTGCAGGAAGTGGAAGCCGACCGCGATCGCCGCGGCGACCAGGGTCGCCAGCCCCATCGCGACGTAGGGGAAGTCGATCGGCCGATTGCCGAGCTGGCCCCGCAGGAACATCACGGTCATCGGGAGCGATGAACGCGATCAGCATCGAGATCGGCGCCGCGTAGATGCCGATCCCGGTCGTGCTCAGCAGCAGGAGCATGATCCCGACGTAGGAAACGGCGACTCCGATCGTCGCCAGGACGAAGTTACGCCGCTTGTTCGGATAGCTCGAGTACTGGCTGACGCTGCGGTAGAGCGCGGGCATCGACATCGCCGCCGCGGTCAGCGGGATCAACGGCGCGGCGGACTCGAACGCATCGCCGCCGATCTGGATCAGGATCTCCCCGCCGAGCACCATCGCCAGCACCGCGGTCAGCGTGAGCAGCCAGAAGTAGGCGAGCATCTGCCCGTAGGCGACCGGCATCCCGTATTCGCGCATGAACGCCTCGTACGCGGCCGATTTTCGAATCGGGCGCAGCGCGATCCGGAACCCCTGGGGGAGGAAGGCGACCATGAACCCCGTCCGGGAGGCGAGGTTGTAGAGGCCGACGTCCTTGTGGTCGACGAACCGGGAGAGGATGAACGGGTCGATGTTCTGGACCACCCACAGCGAGGAGGCGATCGGCGCCCGGATCGCGCCGCGCGACAGGATCTGCTTCAGCTCGCCGAACGAGAAGCCGAAGTCGAAGCTCCGCGCGATCAGCGCCACGCACAGCACGGTCGCGATCGTGGTGCCGATCGCCTGCCCGACGATCGCCCCCTTCACGCCCCCGCCGGCCGAGAGGATGGCGATGATCGCGATCAGGTTGAAGGCGGGTCGGGCGGCCTCGATCAGCGCGTAGGTCAGCCCCCGTCCCTCGAACCAGATCACCATCTCGGCGAGCTTGAAGATCGCCCACATGGCGCCGGTGATCGTCGCGAAGACGACCGCGTCGGCCTGGCCGGAATCGCCCAGGAGGAACTCCGCGATCTGGGTCCGGAAGGCGAGCGCCAGGCCGACGGCGGCGGCACGCGAGGAAAACCGTCCACACCAGGCCGACGCCGAGCGTGTAGGTGGGCTCCACCGAGGCCTCCTCGCGCTCGTCCTCCCCCTCGACGTCCTCGTCATCGTCGTCGGAGACGCCGAAGGTCCGCATCATCGTCCCCGGCTTGGAGAGCGATGTGGATGACCTGGGTGACCAGCGCGGTGAGGAAGAAGAGCAGCGCGTAGGCGCCGAGGCTGCCCGGCCCGAGCATCTGGGCCACGACCACGATCGAGCCGTAGTGGAGGACGTTGGTGAGCAGCAGCGAGAAGCCCTGCATGCCCGAGAACCGCGCCAGCTGCGTGCCGAGCAGGGCGCCCGCGCCGCCCGGATGGGTGTGCTCGCGCTTTTCGGGCGCCTTGGGCCGGCCGGGCCTTCGCGGGCCGCCGGAGGACTTCTTCCTTCGCGACTTGTCCGAGGGCTCGGTCACGTGTCCCAGATCGACCAGGTGGCGAACTCCCGCCCGGTCAGCTCACGCAGGCGCTCGGCGTCCTCGCGCAGGGAGCGAAGCGCCTCGGGCGACAGCGCCGCCCGCACGTCCGGCACCTTGATCGTGCGCCGGAAGGGGAACAGGTTGCCGACGGCCCGCCAGAAGGTCGGCGGGATCGCCCGGCCACTGGGCTTCTCCCCGATCCGCTCGAGGCGCATCGCCAGCGGCGTCGCCCGCGTCTTGCGTGAGGTCTTGTGGCGCTCGTCCGAGAAGCGCGCGTGCGAGAAGTCGGGATCGACGCCGATGAACTCGAACACCCGGCGCAGGGTGTCCAGCCTGTGGTTTCGAAGATCCTCCTGCTCCAGCAGCATGACCTGCTCCCGTGGGTAGACGCCCAGGAACCGCTGCAGCTGCATGTAGTAGTGGCTGCGCGTGAGGTAGGAGGTGTTCGGGTGCATCAGCGTCTCGTGGAGGTCGCCCTTCTCGCGGCGCTTGGCGAAGTTGTGGACCCAGTGCGCGGCGATCCGGTCGATCGGGTCGCGGACCACGTAGACGAGCTTCGCGTCGGGGACGAGGGAGTGCATCCGCTCGGGCACGCCGACGTGCTGCGGGTAGGCCGAGTAGTTGGGCGACGATTCGCCCGCGGACCTTGGCCCGGGCGTCGAAGTGCGCCCGGTACCACTCGAGGCCGCGCTGGTAGTTGCGCTCCGCGATGAAGAAGTTGAGCTCCTTGGGCTTCGACATCGACGTCTCGGGGTGCAGGCCGAGGTAGTAGTGAAGCCCGCTCGTGCCGCACTTCTGCGCCCCGACCACGATCAGGTTGGGGAGCGCGCCCGACTCGGTGCGGGCGGGCGCGGCCTTCGCGCCGGCGTCGCGGGGCGCGTGCGTGGCCGCGGGCGCCCCAGGCGCCGGCGTGGTGCCCGTCCGGGACTCCATGCCCCGGAGGGTACAAGCCGCGAAAGCGGCCTTGGAGAAGCCGATACACCCAATCCAGTGGCGGATTAATCGCCTTCAAGGCGACTAATCCGCCACTGGACGGGCCGGGCGTCAGCGCGCAGGGCGTCAGCACCCCCGGCGCCAGCGCGCCGGGCGTCAGCGAAGCAGGCGGGCGCGGCGGCGCGGGCGTGCGGTGGCGGCCTCCAGCAGGTCGTCGGGGACCTCGCCGACGGCGAGCGCCCGCTGCAGGCGCGGCCGCCGGGCGAGGATCAGCCCCAGGCGGCGGCGCAGGAAGGATTCGTAGTCGCCGCCGGCGAGCGCCGCCTGGCGCTCGCCGGGCGCGGGAACGTGCTCGACGCCCACGCCCAGCGCCCGCAGGGGCCCGATCCGAAGCGAGTCGGTGACCACGAGCACCCGCTCGGGCGGATCGGGGGTCTCGTCGAGCGCGGCGGCGACGCCGCGCTCGAGCTCGGCGCCGCTGACGCCGAGGGCCACCACCAGCGTCCGCGGATGCGGGTTGGAGACCGACTGCCGACCCAGCCGGACCAGCGTCCGCGGCACGCTCGCGAGCCAGGCTCCGGCACGGCGCAGGCGCTGCCAGGGCGAGGGCCCGCGAGCTCGTTCGCCTCCCGCACCCGCCCGCCGCGCGCCCGCGTGCCCCCCGAGGGCGAATCCGCGATCAGCTCCCGCAGCCACTCGGCCGCCTCCGCCGCCCCGTTCGCGGGGCGAAGCTCGCCGAGCCTGCTCGCGCATCGCGGCGCGCCGCTGGGGGTCGAGGAGCGCGTCGAGGCGGCGCTCGAGCTCGGGGTCGTCCGGGCCCGCTCGCGGCCACCCCGACGCCCGCTCGAATCCGCGAAGCTCGCCCGCGCCGCCTGGTCGTCGGTCTCGCGCTCCATCGGCACGAACACGCTCGGGACCCCGAAGCGCACCAGCTCGTGAAAGGCGTTGTAGCCCGCGGCGGACACGGCGCCGTCGAAGGCCGCGTAGTAGCGGCTCATCGGGTAGGCGGCGCGCAGGTGGACGACCCCGTCGGGCACCCGCGGGAGGCGCTCGATGGCGGAGGACGCGGCGGCCACCTGGACCCCCTCCCTGCCCGCGAGCGCCCGCAGGCAGCGCTCCGCCGCCCCGGCCACCTCCGCCCCCTGCCCCAGCTGGACGAGCAGGTTCGTCCTCCCCCCCTCCAGCCCCAGCTCGCGCTCGGCGTCGGCCCGCGGCAGGAGCTCGGAGTCCTCGCAGAAGACGATCGGCGCCACCTGGTGGGCGCCCGTCGCGCCACTCGCGCGTCGGCCCCCGATCCTCCGCCGCCGCGAACTCGCCCGGCTCGAGCACGGCGTCGAACCGGTCACTGCGGGTGAGCGGCACCGCGCTGGCTCCCCTCCTCCACAGGCCCCGGCGACACCAGATCGTCAGCGGCACGTCCTCGATCGCCGCCACCAGCGGGTCCCAGGGCAGGATCCCGTCGAAGACCAGCGCCCTCGGCGTGGCCTCCGCGATCGCCGCCCGCAGGCGGGGGCCGAGCCGGCGCGTCCAGCGCCAGTCGTTTCCGGCCCCCGGGCTGCCGTGGGAGGCCATGTACTCGACCGGAAAGCCGAGGTCCCGCGCCACCGAGGCCGCCTGGGAGAGGGTGAAGAAGAGCGGCTCGACCCCCGGGCCCAGGCGCCGGGCGATGGCCATCGAGCGGGTCACGTGGCCGAGGCCGGTGCCGTTCGAGGTCACGAACAGGATCCGTCGGTCGCCGCTCATGCCACGTTCCTCACCCGAGTCGCTCATAGGTCTCGATCAAGGGCGCGGCGGCGTGGTTTCCCTCCCGTTCGAGCTCGCCGAGCGCCCTGCGGTAGCGGCGCCCGAGCGCCCCACGCCGCCGGCCCCCGCGCGCGCTCGCGCCAGCGCCCGCAACCGGCCTCCTGAGGGGTCAGGCGTCGCTCGAGGAAGGCCCGCGTCGCGGCGTCGTCCGTCCAGGGACGAGCGTCGCGAGCAGCGCCTCGATAGGAGGCCTCGCGCTCGCCGTCCGCCAGCTGGTCGAGGACCACCAGCACGAACCGCTCCGCCGGGATCGCATGGAACGCGCCGTCCTCCTCGCCGCGACGCGCGGCCTCGATCTCGCGAAGCTCGCCGGTCCAGCGCCCGATGCCCGCCCCCAGCCCGCGGCGCGACGAGTTGGCGCTCGCCGCAGGCGAAATCGCGGCCGTCCCGCACGACGTGAACGAAGCGTGGCCTCGGGAAAGATCCTCGACGAGCGTCTGCGCGCCTGGCGCAGGTTCGCGGCGCTCGCCTCCACCAGCCCGGACTCCCCGCCGGCCAGCGGGCCCAGCAGCGACCAGAAGAGCTCGCGGCAGGCGACGAGCGGGTCGCGGTGATAAGAGCCGCGAAAGCGACTCGATCGCCGATTCCAGCCGGGCCCGTGGCGACGACCTCGCCCAGGCCCGGCTCGCCACCCGAGCCCTCCCACCAGTCCCCGCGCAGCCGCGCGAGGAAGTCGTCGAGGCCGATCTGGCCTCCCAGCAGGGCCGGCATGCCGCGATCGTCGCAGTGAAACCGCGCCGCGACCGGCAGCGCGACAAGGCCGGGATGTGCGCCCAGGAGGCCGGCCACCAATCGCGCATCCGCAGAGGGCGGCCCCGCCCACGAAGATGACCTCCGCGGCGCCGGGTCAACTCAGGCGCTCGGCTGCGGGGCGAGCGTGCGCTCATAGGAGCGCCGCAGGGCCGGGCGCGCAGTGATAGCCCTCCCGCTCGAGCCGCTCGAGCGTCGCCTCGTAGCGCGCCGTGATCTCGCGCTGCGCCGCGGGGTCGAGCCCCTCGCGCCAGCGCTCCCGGTGGGCGGCGTCGGGGGTCATCTCGTGGTCGAAGAACTCGCGCAGCGCCGGCTCGTCGCCGACGCCGAGGAAGTCGAGCAGGCCCGCGTAGGCGCCCTCCCGGTCTCCCCAGACGAGCTCGTCGAGGCTGAGCAGGCGAGAGGCGCTCGCGATCGCGCGGGCTCCAGGCCCCGCACGCCCCGCTCGGCCATCGCCAGCCGATCGGCCCAGAAGTCGACCCCGGACGCCGCGTCGGTTGGGTGGTGCGGCTTCTCGCGCAGCGACACCTTGGAGACGCCGGAGTCGCGCCCGTCGCGCACCGTGTGCACGAAGCGCGCCTCGGGGAAGATCCGCGCCAGCTCCGGCGCGGCGGCGATCGTGAAGCAGCTCATCTCGACCAGGGCCGGCTTTCCGGCGTCGTCGGCGAGGGGCCGAAGGAGGTCGTAGAAGAGGTCGCGCGACGCCTGGACCGCGTCGTGGCCGACGCCCTCCTCGAACCGCGTCGACCGCATCCTCGAAGCGCTCCGGCTCGAACGATCTGGTGGAGGCCGCGGACCCTCGGCTCGGCGCCGCCGCGCCCGCGGGCCGAAGGCGGGCTCCCGCGCGATGGAGGGCGACCCGGGCGCGGCCGACCACCCCCGCGGGCACCAGCGCCACGGACGCCGACCCGGATGCGGTACCACCAGTACGTGCGCAGCTTGCGCACGAACTCCTCGGCCGTGGCCCGGCCGCGCGACCACGTCGGCGAGGCCCTTCGGGTTGCAGTGGAAGCGACACTCGATCGGCACGCCGCAGAAAGCGCGAGTGGCGGTCGAGCAGGTGGGAGAGCACGGTCGTCCCGCTGCGGCCGGTGCCGCCGACGAAGACGAGGTCGGCGGGCGCGCGTCAAACCCGGGCCCCCACCGGCTTGCCGTCGCCGCCGAGGAAGGCGAGCGGACGCGAGCGCCGCACCTCCGCGTCCCTGCGAGCGCTCCAGCGTGCGCCGCAGGAGCAGCGCGCAGCCCACCCCGTCGGCCTCGAGGCGATTCAGCGATCTCGTCGTAGCGGCGCTCAAGCTTGGCGGCCCGGCGCGTCGCTGAGCCCCCCGCGCCAGCGCTCGGAGTGTTGGCGAGCTCGGAGCTCATCCGGCGGTTGAAGAACTGCTTCATCTTGCGATTCACGTAGAGGCCGGCGAAGCGGCAGATGTGCTTCAGCCCGCGGCGCGGGCCGAGCAGGAGCAGCTCGTCGAGGCTGACGGTCAGCAGGCGCTCGGCGGGGATCGCCCGAGCGCCGGCGTCGATCGCCCGGATTCGCCCCTCCCACCACTCGAGGCCCTGGCTGCGGGTGCGCGGGTAGACGAGGCCCCGCGTCTGGGTCACCCGCGAGGCCGAGGCGTCGCGGCCGTCGCGCACCACGTGGATGAACTTCGCCTCCGGGAACAGCCGCACCAGGGTCGGCGCCTGGGCCACCGTGTCGCAGCTCTGCTCGACGAGGCCGTCGGCCCCGTGCGCTCCACCCGCTCCCAGAGCAGGTCGTAGAAGAGCCGCCGGCAAGCGCCCTCGGGGTCGGCGTCGAAGCCCGCCTCGAAGCTGGTCACCGCCCGCTCGAAGCGTCTCCTCGGACACGAACCGGTAGAGCCCCCGCATCCGCCGCGTCTGAAATCCCTTCCACCAGAAGCCGCGCAGGCGGCGCACGAACTGCTCCTTGGACACCCGGCCCGCCAGCAGCCCGGGAAAGCCGCGCTCCTCGACGTGGAAGCGGACCTCCAGCGGGACCATCGCCAGGCGGGGGTGCCGGGAGAGCAGCTTCGCCAGCACGTGGGTGCCGCTGCGGCCGGTTCCGCCGACGAACAGGATCGGCGGCGGGTTGCCGATCGGGCGTCCGGCGTCGTCGTGGGCGCCGCTCGTGGGACCTGGGTTCCGGCGTTGTCGTTCATCGAAAAGAAGCTAGCGGTTCCCGTTCCCGCTGCCGCCTCGGAAGCGTGAAGTGGTCCACGAAGCGCCCGCAGGCACGGCGGATCGGGACCTCCGCCGGACCCGGGTCGGGTCGCAGCGAGCTCGCCCAGCCACACCTGGCGCCTGACGCCCAACAGTCGCTGGAGCCGGTCCGGCTTCGCGGCGCTCACCGTGACCGTGGTCGCCGAGCCACCCTTTGCCTGCACCGTTCCCGGCCGACCAGAACGACGCCCGCCCCTGGTGGGTCAGGTACATGCCGGTCGAGCGAGGGCGGCAGCTCGACCCGGCTGCCGTCGACCGAGACGGTGAGCGACACCTGGCTGTGGTACTGGAGGGACAGCGCCCAGCGCCCCGGGCCGAAGGCGGAGCCGCTGGTGTGGCCGTCCCCGGGGCGTCGAACGGGGAGCGCCGGCTCCAGGCGTGGAAGCCGTTGGCGACCGGCTCGGCGAGCACGGTGGCGGTCTGCCCGCGGGACACGACCCGGCGCGCCTCCGGGCTCGCGCAGTCGAGCACCGCGCCGGGCGTGCCGTCGATGTCGATGATCCCCAGCTGGGGGGTCGGGCCCATGCGCTTCCACAGGACGAAGGAGGCGGTGCGGACCACCGGCTTGAAGTTCGGCGGCGGCGTGCTCTGGTAGCCGGCCCGGGTCGTGATCACGTAGCGGAACTCGTCCAGGCGGCCCGCGCGACAGGGTGTCGAAGTCCATCGCGAGCCCCTGCTGCCACACCTTCCTCGGGCGCGCCTTGACCTCGGAGGGGACGTAGCCGCCGGGGCTTCGCATCAGCGTGCCGCGAAGCCAGTAGCCGGAGAAGCGGTCGACGCCGAGGAAGGCGACCGTCGGCCCGGATCAGCCCCGCCAGGCCCTCGAGCTCGTTGGCGCGCTGGTCGAACCCGACCGGGGCGGCGCGCAGGGCGAGGAAGCTGGAGGCGGCGAAGGCGATCGCGACGACGACGCCGAGGGCGAGTCGCGCGGTTTCCGCTGGGGAGCGGCGGGCGTCCGCTCGGCTCGGCCTTCCTCCTCACCCCGCCCTCCCCACCCCCACGCCGGGGGAGAAAAGGGCGTACAGGGCGGCCAGGACCACGAGCGGGGCCATGACGGCGAGGGCCTTGGCCTCGACGTAGATCGAGGCGAAGGCCCTGGCGCCGGCGTAGACGAGCACCGCGCTCGCCCCCATCGCCACCAGGCCCCAGTCGCGGCGGCGGATCGCGCCGAAGGCCCCGATCGCGGCGGCGAGCAGGCCCAGCGCCACGGCGAGATAGGCGCCCGGACACGTCGCCGCGGACGATCGCGGAAGTCGCCCTCGGGCCAGATGCCCAGCGCCTCGCCCGGGAAGACCGGCGAGCTGAGCCTGCCCGGCGGACGCCTGCACGTCGCCCACCTTGCCGACGAACCCGGAGAGCTGGGCGGCCGAGAAGGCGCCCACGGCGACGAGCACGATCCCCACCGCGAGGATCGCCCTGCGGTGGCCTGCGAGCGGCATCGCGGACCGCCTCCAGGTCGAGCCGCAGGCCGCCCGGTGGCGAGCTCGAGCGCGAGCCAGATCGGGTACCGCGAGCGCGAACCAGACGAGCCCGGGGAGGCTGTAGACGAAGACGCTCGCGACCACGAACAGGATCAGCGCCACCGCGATCGCCCGCCGGCGGTGGGGCTGGGCCTCGTCGGAGGGCGCTCGCCGCCCGAGCTCGCCGAGCCCGACCGCGAAGGCGAGCACGAGCAGGGCCATGGCGGTCTCCTTGAAGGCGCTCTGGGCGAGGAAGGAGGCGCCGAGGTAGGGAAGCCCGGTGAGCGAGGCGGCGACCACCCGCCGGCGGGACCGAGAGGCTCCCGAGCGCCGCCAGCGCCGCCAGCGCGGTGAGCACCGGGATCGCGAGCAGGAGGCCGTTGAAGGCGTCGAGCAGCGAGGCGCTGGTCGCCTCCGCTGCCGCGGCGGCGACCGACTGCGGGCCGGTCGGATAGCCGACGCGCACCGCCTTCGGCTCCGGGCCCACCCCCTGCTGGAGCCAGTCGGTCCAGAACAGCTGCGCGGCCTGGTCGTTGGTGTAGATGCCCTCGCCCGAGCACGCCGTTGCGGCCGTTGAACGCGAACGGAAGCGACGCAGCGGCGACCACGATCGAGCCCGACCAGCACGGCGTACCCGCACCTCCGGCCCCACGGCATGAGGGCGCGGTCCGTTCTCCGCCACAGGTAGAGGGCCGCCGCGATGATCGCCAGCGCGAGCAGGATGGCAAGGGTGATGGCTCGGCCCGGAAGGCGGATCAGCAGGGGGCAGGCGACGGTCAGCGCCGCGAATCCGACGGCCCCCGCGAGCAGGCTCGGGACGGTGCGCCCGAGCAGGTGAAGGAGCGCCGAGCCGATCACGAGCGACGCCAGCAGGATCGCCACGGCGGACGCATAGACGCCGAGCATCGCGGCAGCGTAACCGCGCCGACGTAGGAGCGACCGCTACGAGCTTTTGGCCGAGCCTGCTAGCTGCAGGAGCTCAACGCGTTCACGGTCTGCGTGGTGGCATCGTTGTAGGTGAACTTCGCCTTGAGGTTCAGCTGCTGCGGCGTGTCGTCGCACCTGGCGGCGACGAAGCTGCCCTGCTGAAGGCTGGCGTTGAAATCCGACAGCGGAAGCGGTGTCGCGGAGGTGATGTTGGGGATGTCGAGCTGACAGCCGAGCCGGGACGGCGCCGAGCAGTTGTCGGGATCGGCGTAGTCCGCGCCGGCTGAGGTCGGGTTGGCCGTCAGGTCGGCCGCCAGCAGGTTCGTGAAATTGCCCTGAGTGCCGTTTGTCGAGCAGTTGATGGCGCTGGGGTCAGAGATCTGGGTCCGCGTGAACAGCAAGAGCTCAGACGTCGAACCCTGGCCGTTGAAGATCCGCAGGCAGCCCCTGACGATGAACGAGTTATCGGCGGGATCCGGCGCGCTGTTCGGGGCGATGGCCTTGATCGTCCCCTTGCCGACCAGGGAGCTCCCGCATGCCGCCATCGCCTGCTGAAGCGTGATCTGACCCGAGATGCTGCCCGCGCTGCACTTCGGGACCGCGTTCGTGTTGAACTTGAGGTCGTCGTCGAAGTAGAGCTGTCCTCTCTGGGTCGCACCCCCCTGGGCGCTACCCGGCTTGCTGTAGCTCGTGTGGGTGTGGATGGCGAGCTTCCCCGAGGTGTACCCGGTCCCGGGCGGCGGCAGGGCGCTCGGGCTGAAGTCCACGGTCGCCGTCGAGTCCCCCTCCGCCAGCACGACCGCCGCCGCGATCCAGGCACCGGCCGTGGCGAGAGCGAGAACGACGACGGACCGCCTCACGACGCGCATGGGCCCGTTCTTGAGGGGCTGATGACTGGGGGTATTGCGCATGGTTCCTTCCATGGAGCTATTTGGGAAGCCGGAAACGCGAGCCTCTCACCCCGCACAGGTCAAGTCAATATTCACTTGCGGGCGCGTGCGACGCTCTGACACGCCGGTTTCGGAGCTAGAGCTCCTCAAACCAAACTAGGCTCGCCAGGTGGCTGAGAGGCTTCCCCGTCCATGACTCGCCGGCAGGCCTGGCTGTTGGCCGGGATCATCGGCGCCGCGGCGGTCGTCCGCTTCGCCACCCTGGACCACCAGAGCTATGACCACGATGAGGCGGTCACCGCGTGGCGGGTCCTCCACAGCGGCCTCGGCGACACGCTCCACGTGGTGACGAACAGCGAGCGAAGCCCCCCGCTCTACTACATGCTCGCGTGGGTTTGGAGCAAGCTGTTCGGCACCGGGGAGGTGGGGCTTCGGTCGATGTCGGCGCTGATCGGGTGCCTCACCGTCCCGGCCGCCTACCTCGCCGCCCGCGAGCTGTCGTCCGTTCGCGCCGGCCTGGTCGCCGCGGCGCTGGTGGCCTTCAACCCCTACCTGGTCTGGTACTCGCAGGAGGCCCGCTCGTACGCGCTCTTCGTCCTCTTCGCCGCCTGGGGGCTCTACTTCTTCGCGCGCTGCCTGAGCGATCCCTCGCGCCGCAACCTGGCGCTCTGGGCGCTCGCCTCGGCGCTCGCGATCTGCTCGCACTACTTCGCCGCGTTCGTGGTCGGCGCGCAGGGCCTGTGGCTCGTCCTCCGCGGGTGGCCGCGACGGGCGCCGATGGTCGCCCTCGGCGCCACCGCGGCGGTGGGGCTGGCGCTGATCCCGCTGGCGATCGCCCAGGAGGGAACCGGCAGGAGCAACCTGTTCACCGACAACCCGCTCATCCGCCGCGCCGCCGAGACGGTGTTCGGCTATCTCGCGAGCCAGGAGCCGGGGCCGTTCGCCGGCAACTCGGACATTCGCCTCTTCCGCTACTCGGTGGTCGCGATCGGCCTGGCGCTCGCGGCGACGGCGCTGGTGCTGCTCGTGCGCAGGGCGACCCGGCGCGAGCGCGAGGGCGGGCTGACGGTCGCCGGCGTGGGGCTCGCGGCGATCGCCGTCCCCTTCCTCCTCGCCGCCGTCGGGCTCGACTTCATCGACCCGCGCAACCTGATCGGCTCGCTCGTCCCGTTCCTGGTGGCGGCGGGGGTGGGATTCGGCTGCGCGGCGGCGGGCCGCCTGGGCATCGCGGGGGCGGTCGCCTCCGTCGTCCTGTTCGCCGTCGTCCTGGTCGCCATCTACGAGAGCGCCCAATTGCAGCGCCCCGACTGGCGCGGCGCGGCCGCGGCGATGGGCCCGCCGTCGGGGCCACGGGTCCTGGTGGTCGCCAAGAACGGCAACGCCCCGATCGCCTACTACCGCGATGCTCGGGAGTTCCGCGCCCCCTACTTCTCGGGTGAGCGGGTCGACGAGATCGACGTGCTCGGCAAGCTGGACGCGATCTCACCACCCGGCAACGGCTTCCGGCTGATCCACAAGGAGGGGCTGGCGCCCTGCTGCATCCTGTGGCGATACCGCGCGCCTCGCCGCACCCTGGTCACGCCCGACGAGGTTGCGGACGACCGGGTCCTGCACGAGCGCTCGGCCGTCCTGGTCGAGGGAGTTCGCTGAGTCCGGATCGACGGCTCGGGCGCGCTACTTGCTCGAGGTGCCGTTCAGGTTCGGCACGCTATGGAGCTGGGCCTGCGTCAGCGGGCGCTGGCCGGCGCAGCCCGCGGGATCGAGCGGCCCGCGGATGCGGAAGACGCGCACCGGGCCGTCGCGCAGGATCACCCGGGCGTTCGGGTCGGACTGGGTCCAGCGCCCCTCCGGTGAGTTGCGAAGCGTCCCGGGCAGGTAGGGGTCGAACGTGGTGACGACGTGGGTGTAGCCGCCGGCGTCGACCGCCCGGCGCCACTCGGCGCAGTCGGCGATCCGCACGTATGAGTCGTGCGGGCCGCGCAGCCCGAGCCACTGCACGTGGTTCGAGAGGTCGGTGCCGTAGAACGGGTACTGCGTGAACACCGCGCGGATGCCGCCAAGGGCGATCCGGGCGTCGCGGATGTCGCGCGCCCAGCGCAGGGCCCCCGCCAGGTTCTGGCCCCCGCCGGTGTTCTCGTAGCGATGGGCCAGGTAGTGCCTCTGCTCGCCATAGCCGGCGAGGACCGCGACGGCGATGGCGACGACGGCGATCGCGACGCGCACCGGTGTCCGCACGAGCGGGCCGAGCGTTCCGCGGAATCCCAGCGCCAGGATCACCGCGCCGATCGCCAGCACGATCAGCGCCGCGCCGATCGCCCCCTTGACGTGGCCCTGCTGCCACTGGACGAGCGAGCCGACGGTGAACGCGAGCACCAGGGTCAGCACCCCGAGGACTGCCATTTGGCGGCGCGGGGTGGCTCGCAGCGCGGGCAGGCACGGGAGGATCGCGAGGCCCACCGCCACCGCCGGGCGCGAGGTAGCGGACGTTCCACACGAACGAGATCGGCTGTCCCTCCTCCCCCGCGGCGGTCAGCGGCGTGAACACGTAGGCGACCGCGGTCACCAGCACGACGGCGCCGAGCGCTCGCAGGATGGGCTCGCGGCCGCGCAGGATCGCGAACACCGCGACCGCCAGCATGCCGACCAGGGTCGCCGGCCAGAGGGTCCCGAACGACTCGTGCAGGCCGGGGAAGAACCAGTGGCGCCACACGTCGGTGTCGTTCCAGTAGTGGACGACGGCGAAGTCGGGCCGCAGCTGGAAGTCCCGAACGGGAGCGGGCAGCGAGATCGGGCCGACGGAGCCGATGTAGGGGATCGGGTTTCCGACCGCCACCAGGTTGCGCACGTACCAGTAGCCGCCCGCGGCGAGCGTCGGCACGATCCACAGCCCCGCCATCCGCAGGCGGGAGAAGCGCGGCGCGATCGCGATCACCGCGACGGTCAGCGCCGCCACCGGGGCGAGGAACGACAGCTTGGTCCCCGCCGCGAGACCCGCCGCAAGCCCGGCGACGGCGAGCGCCGGCGGCGCGATGACCCGCCCGGTGACCAGGGCCGGGGTGTCGGTGTCCGGGTCGGCGATGCTGGTGAGCCGCAGGCGGCGCATGCGCCGCCGTTGCGGCGAACGCATCGCGGAGAGGGGCACCGGCGACCCGGCCGTGGCGCTGGCGTACCCGTTGACCAGGATCGCGACGGCCGCGAGGATGAACGCGACCCCTGTGATGTCGTTGAGGGCCTCGCCGGCCTGGAACTCGACCAGCGATTGGGAGCCGAGGGCGATCGAGGCGCCGATCAGCGCCTGCGGCGCGAGCCCGTACGGTCGCCCGATGCACCAGGCGGCGAGCAGCGCCACGGCCAGCCAGCCGAGGTTGATCACCGGGGAGACGAGGTCGCGATCGAAGAAGAGCAGCGGAACCGCGTGCACGACCTCGGAGTTGGCCGGATAGAACGAGGCGAGGAAGATCGGGTCGAAGAAGTAGATGTGGCCGAGGAAGCCGGTCTGCGCGAACCTCGCCGCGAGGGGCATGTGGTACCAGAGGCTGTCGGCGCGATCCATGCCGGCGGCGAGGGTGCCCAGGGTCGGCACCATCCATCCCGCGGCGAGCGCCGCGCAGGCGCCCACAGCGACCAGCTTGGCGAGCCCCCACGAGCCGGGCGCGGGCGGATCGACCTTCCGCGCGGCGAGCAGCCTGGGCGCGATCAGTCCCGCGCCCACCCCGGCGACGACCATCCCGGCGAGCACCGCCCAGCGGGTGAACCCGCCGAAGGTGCCGAGCACCTCGGAGACCCACACCAACCCCACCACGCCGAGCACGACCTCGGCGAGGCGCGCGGGGGCGCCGGACCACCCGGGCAAGAGCAGGGCGCGCACCCTGTAGGCGCCGAAGGCGAGCGCGGCGCACACCAGGCCGAGCTCGACCGCCCCCGCCAGGTAGGCGCCGGCGTCGAGCGTTCGCTCGTCGGCGGAGGCCTCGACGAACCCGGCGACCCCGGTCACGGGCACGCCCCCTGCCCCGGGCTCAGTGGCCGAGGTTTTGGATCACGTAGGCGCGCTCGCCGGAGACGATCATCCCCAGCTTCCGCGCCTCCTCGGAGGCCGCCTCCGGGCTCTTCAGGGAGGCGGCCTTGGCGACCAGCCGGCTGTGCTCCTGGCTCAGCTCCTGGAGCTGGCTGCGCTCCTCGCGTGACCCGTGCCAGGCATCGACGAAGTTGACCAGTGGATTCACGTACGAGGCCAGGACGCCGAACAGGACCAGGACCAGGACGACCCGGCCCAGCCGATCCCACCGGATGCGGCTCGCCGGCCGTCCCTGGGTTCGGCTTCGCGGTGCTACCCGATAGGCACGCGCGCTCACGCCTCATGGGTTCGGCGGCGCCGCTCTACTTTCCTGCAAAGGCGCCGATTCCCGGATACTTGGCGCGGTCCCCGAGCTCCTCCTCTATCCGCAGCAACTGGTTGTACTTGGCGACTCGATCGGAGCGCGACGGCGCCCCGGTCTTGATCTGCCCGGCGCCGGTGGCGACGGCGAGATCGGCGATCGTCGTGTCCTCGGTCTCCCCGGAACGGTGGGAGATCACCGTCGTGTAGCCGGCGTCTTGGGCGATC
The DNA here is from genome assembly GCA_963758865.1 of uncultured bacterium. Taxonomy (GTDB): domain Bacteria; phylum Actinomycetota; class Thermoleophilia; order Solirubrobacterales; family 70-9; genus AC-56. Next base: position 45,533 of record CAVWWY010000005.1, read on the forward strand.
GCGATCGTGTCCAGGGTCTCGGTCAGCGTCCCGATCTGGTTGAGCTTGATCAGGATCGAGTTGGCGACGCCCAGCTCGATCCCTCGTCGAAGACGCTCCGGGTTGGTGACGAAGAGGTCGTCCCCGACCAGCTGGACGCGGTCGCCGATCCGCTCGGTGAGCTCCTTCCAGCCGTCCCAGTCCTCCTCGTCCATGCCGTCCTCCACCGACACGACCGGGTAGTCGTCGCGGATCCGGGCCCAGTACTCGGCGAGCTCGGCGGGGGCGAGCGACCTGCCCTCGTGCTCGAGCACGTACTTCCCGTCCTCGTACAGCTCGCTGGTGGCCGGGTCGAGGGCGATCAGGACGTCGGTCCCCGGCTCGTACCCGGCGGCCTCGATCCCGGCGATGAGCATCTCGAGCGCGGATTCGTTGGAGTCGAGGTCCGGGGCGAATCCCCCTTCGTCGCCGACCGTCGTCCCGAGGCCGCGCTCCCGAAGCGTTCCCTTGAGCGCGTGGAAGACCTCGGCCCCGACCCGGAGCCCGTCGGCGAAGCTCTTGGCCCCCACCGGCACCACCATGAACTCCTGGAAGTCCACCTTGTTGTCGGCGTGGGCGCCGCCGTTCAGCACGTTCATCATCGGGACGGGGAGCGTCGTCGCGTCCGAGCCGCCGAGGAACAGGTAGAGGGGCTCCTGCGCCTCGGCAGCGGCCGCCCGGACCACGGCGAGCGAGACGCCCAGGATCGCGTTTGCGCCGAGCCGGGACTTGTTGGGCGTCCCGTCGAGGTCGCACAGCGTGCGGTCGATCGCGCCCTGCTCCGTGGCGCGGGCGCCGAGCAGCGCGGCGGCGATGTCCTCGTTGACGTGGGACACCGCCTTTCCGACGCCCTTCCCGCCCCAGGCATCGCCGCCGTCACGCAGCTCCGCGGCCTCGAACTCGCCGGTCGAGGCGCCGGACGGCACCGCGGCCCTGCCGGTCGCCCCGGTGTCGAGCGCCACCTCGACCTCGACCGTGGGGTTCCCCCGCGAGTCGAGGATCTGGCGCCCGTGGATCCGCTCGATCGTCGGCATGGTCGCGGAAGTTTGCCAGGCTAGTCGCGCTCGAGCCGGTCGCGAAATCGGTGGGCCGCGGAGCGAAGCGCCAGCTCCGGGTCGACGCGCAGGCGGCGCGACAGGTCGACGAGAGCGAACAGGGCGTCGCCCACCCAGACATCGGCGGCCTCCCGGAGCTCTGGCTCGGCAAGCCGCTCTCCCGCCTCGTCCCCCTCGAGCCCGGCGGAGGCGGCGCGGCGCTGCATCTTTCGCGCGTAGAGCAGGGCGGGCAGGTTCTCGGGCACGTCGGCGAACGGCTCGGTGGCGCCCCTCCCCTCCTGCTCGCGCTTGATCCGGTCCCAGTTGCGAAGCACCTCCCCGCGGTCTCGGCCTCCTCCTCACCGAAGACATGCGGATGGCGGCGGATCAGCTTCTCGGACATCGCCTCCGCGACCTCGGCGAGGCTCCCGGCGCCGCGCTCCTCGAGCAACAGGGCGAGGAAGTGGACCTGGAACAGCACGTCGCCGAGCTCGTCGACCAGCTTCGCGTCGTCGCCGCTGGCCGCCGCGTCGGCGAGCTCGTAGGACTCCTCGACCGTGTGGGGGACGATCGAGCGCTCGTCCTGCTCGCGGTCCCAGGGACAATCGCGGCGCAGCCGGCGCGTGATCTGATCGAGGCGCTCGAGCGCCTCCAGCGATTGCTCGTGATCCCCGCCTGCGGCTTGCGGGCGCTTCGGGCTCACGGCGAGCCGCGGCGCTCAGGGCGCCGCCTGGGGCGCCGTCTGGGGCGCGCGCGCCCGGCGGAAGCTGCGGCGCGCCGCCGGGCCCGAGCACCCCGGGCTGCGCCGCCGCGGGCTCGGCGCCTGGGCCAGTCGGCCTCCGGGGAGCTCCGGGCCGGCTGGCCGGGGCACATGGCCGCTGCGGCAGCGGCGGGATCGGCTGTCAGGGAACACAGGGGCTCGCCGGGCACACCGCGTCTTGTCGAGGTTGCCCGACTCGCCCTTGGAGTCGTCCCCGTTGCAGGAGTCCGGCGGGGTGAAGTTCGCGCACTGGTCCATCACGTAGTCGGAGGCGCAGAAGCTCCGCTGGACCCACTTGGCGAGGAAGTCCGCCTGGAGGTCGCTGACCGCCTGCTGCTGCACGCCCTGGCTGAGCTGCTGCTTGATCTGCTGGCTCACCTCGTCGAGGGGCGTCGTCTCGGCGGGGGTCACCTTCTCGACCTGGATCAGGTAGTAGCCGCCCTGGGCCTGGAACGGGCCCACCAGCGCGCCCTCGGCGGCATCGAAGATCTGCTGCGTCCAGGGCGGGGTCGCCCTGGCCCTCGGCGACCCCCTGGCGGAGGCCGCCGCTGTCCTTGGTCGCCTTGTCGGTCGAGTACTTGGCGGCGACCTCGTTCCAGCTCTTCGGCGAGTCGTCCTGCTCCAGCAGCGACTTCGCCTGCTCCACCTGGGCCTGATCCTCGTTGACGATCTGGCGCACGTCGCGCGTCTCGGGCTGGCTGAACTGCGTCTTGTTGGCCTCGTAGAAGTCCGACACCTGGGCATCGGAGACGGTGGCCTCCTGCGGCAGGGCGTCCTCCTGGATCTGGGTGCCGAGCAGCGACAGCTCGACCTGGTCGCGCGCCTGCTCCGGGCGTGAACCCGAGCTTCTTTATGTACTTCTCGAACTGAGCCCGGTTCCCGACCTGCTTCTGGAACTGCTGGAGCCGCTGCGTGATCTCGGTGTCGGAGACGGTGATCCCGCGCTCCTCCGCCTCACCGCGAAACCAGCGCGCCTGAAGGACCGCGGACATCGCCGAGTCACGCAGCGTCGCGTACTGCGGGTCGGACGGCTCGGGCGCCTTGGGCAGGCCCTGCCGCGCGGCCGCCTGGGCGAGGGCCGCGTCGAAGTCCTCCTGGGTGATCGTCCCGTCGGGCGCGTCCTCGACGACGGCGACGTCCCCGGAGGGCACGCTGGGGTGGCCGATGCCGTCCGCCACGCCCACGACCACGAAGAGGGCGATGAAGAGCCCCCCAAAGACCGCCAGCACGACCCACCTGTTGCCGATGCGCTTGCGCAAGAGGCGGGAGCATAACGAGCCGGGCTAAGGCGGCCTTAACTGAGCCAGGGACGCACCCACTCGCCGGAGGCGACGCCCTAGGCCGCCACGGGCTCTCCGAGCGCGGCGTCCACGGCCTCGGCCAGGCCGAGCACCGCGGCGAGTCGCGCCTTCGGCTCGTCGGGCACCCGGAGCGACAGCGTCTTCACCCTCGACTCGTACATCGCCTCCGGAATGCCCTCCCGCAGCCGCCCGACCGCCGCGGCGTCGAGCTCCAGCGGGGTGGCGGAGAGGCGCCCGCCGCGGAACTCGACCGTCCGCGCGCCGAGGCCCCCGAGCTCGATCCTCGCCCGCTGAAGCTCGAGCAGGTTCTCCGCCGGCTCCGGAAGGGGGCCGAAGCGGTCGCGGAGCTCGTCCCGCAGCGCCCGGAGCTCGCCCGGTTCGCGGGCCCCCGCCACCCGGCGGTGGACGTCGATCTTGGCCGCCTCGAACGGGATGTAGTCGGCGGGCAGGTAGGCGTCCACGTCGACGTCGAGCCTCACCCCCGCCTCGGCCCGCCCGGCGCCGTCCGCGGAGCGAAGCTCCTCCACAGCGTCGTCGAGGAGCGACACGTAGAGCTCGAACCCGACCGCGGCGACGTGGCCGGACTGCTCGTCCCCGAGCAGGTCGCCGGCGCCGCGGAGCTCGAGGTCGCGCATCGCGATCGCGAAGCCCGACCCGAGCTCGGTGTAGTCGGAGAGCGTCGCCAGGCGAGCCGCCGCCTCGGAGCTCAGCGCCTCCTCGGACGGATACAGGAGGTAGGCGTAGGCACGCTCGCGCGAGCGCCCGACCCGGCCCCGGATCTGGTAGGCCTGCGCCAGGCCGAGCTCGTCGGCTCGCTCGACGATCAGGGTGTTGGCCTGCGGGATGTCGAGGCCGGACTCGATGATCGTCGTCGCCACCAGGCAGTCCGCCTCGCCGCGCAGGAACTCCAGCATCGTGCGCTCGAGCTCGACCTCGTCCATCTGCCCATGCGCCTCCGCGAAGCGGACGTCCGGGCACATCGCCCGCAGCCGCTCCGCGACCTCATGCAGGGAGTCGATCCGGTTGTGGAGGAAGAACGCCTGTCCGCCGCGCTCCTTCTCGCGCTCGATCGCGCGCCGTATGAGCTCCTCGTCGTAGGGGCCGACGTAGGTGCGGATCGGCCGACGGCCCTCGGGGGGCGTCTCGATCACCGAGATGTCGCGCAGGCCACCGAGGCTCATCTGCAGGGTCCGCGGGATCGGCGTCGCGGACATCGACAGGACGTCGACCTTGAGCTTCAGCTGCCGCAGGAGCTCCTTCTGGCGCACCCCGAAGCGCTGCTCCTCGTCGACCACGAGCAGGCCCAGGTCGGGCGCGCGAACGTCGCGGGAGAGCAGCCGGTGCGTGCCGATCAGGATGTCGACCTTGCCGTCGGCGAACCCCGCCAGCGTCGCTCGCACCTCCGCCGGGCGGCGAAGCCGCGACACCATGTCCACCTCGATCGGGAAGTCGCGAAGCCGCTCGCGGAAGGTCCCCAGGTGCTGCTGCGCGAGGATCGTCGTGGGCACCAGCATCATCACCTGCTTGCCCTCCGAGGCGGCCTTGTGGGCGGCGCGCAGGGCGACCTCGGTCTTGCCGTAGCCGACGTCGCCGCAGATCAGGCGGTCCATCGGCCGCTCCGCCTCCATGTCTCCCTTGACGGCCTCGATCGCCTCGAGCTGATCGGCCGTCTCGCGATAGGGGAAGGATTGCTCGAGCGTCAGCTCCCACTCGCCGTCGGGGGGAAACGCGTGGCCGCGGCGAGCGCGGCGCTCCGCGTAGAGGTTGAGCAGCTCGCCGGCCAGCTCGCGAGCGGCGCGGCGGGCCCGGGCCTTGACCCCCTCCCAGCGCTTCGAGCCCAGCGCCGAGAGCTGCGGCGCCTCGCCTCCCGTGCCCACGTACCCGGTGATCTTCGCGAGCTGGTCGGTGGGCGCGAAGACGCGATCGTCGCCCCGGTAGCTGAGCTCGAGGTAGTCGCGGGTGACTCCGGCGACGGTCTTCGTCTCGAAGCCCGCGAAGCGGGCGATTCCGTGGTCCTCGTGGACCACGTGGTCGCCGACCCGCAGGTTGGCGAAGGTCGCCATCCGCCCCCGGGCGGGCGCCGGCGCGGCGGCGCGGCGACGGTGGACCAGGCGCCGAAAGGGGATCACGGCGAGCTTCAACTCGGGCGCGATGAACCCCTCGGAGAGCCGACGCCTCGGCGAACAGAACATAGGCCGCTCGCTTGCTCGATTCCGCGTCCGTGGCGAGCGGGTCGCCCAGGGACGGGTCGTCCAGGAACCGCGCGTCGAGCCGCTTCAGGTTGTAGCGGGCCCGCTCGGCCTCGCCGCGGCGCTCGAAGGCGACGACGACGCGGTAGCCGGCGTCGAGCTCCCGCTGGAGGCCTCCCTCCGCCTCGGCGAGGCTGCGCGCGGCCGAGCTCGGCGCCCAGGAGCGAAACCAGCAGCTTCTGGTCGGCGAGCACGGTGGAGATCGAGATCGCGGCGCGTTCGGCCAAGCGGCTCGGCCACGTCGACGTAGAGGCGGCGCGCGTCGGCGTCGGGCATGGTCGCCGTGACGTCGTCCCAGTGGTCTCGAAGCGCGCGCCTCGACGTCCTCCGAGACGGCGATCGCGGTCTCGGGCGGGCACCAGGTCCAGCATCGCCCGGTACCGGTCGATCGGCAGGTAATCGGCGATGTCGAGCCGCTCGTCCTCGTCCTCCAGCGCCACCTCGGCCAGCTCGCGGTGCTCGGCGGAGAGCTCGGCCGCCGGCGAGAGCTCGATCACGTCGACCTCGCCCAGGGAGCGCTGGGTGAAGGTCGAGAACCAGCGGATCTGCTCGATCTCGTCGCCGAACAGCTCCAGCCGGGCGGCGCGCTCCTCGGTGGCCGGGAAGACGTCGAGGATCCCCCGCGGATACGCGAACTGCCCCCGCTCCTCGACCTGGTCGACGTGCTCGTACCCGGCCTCGACCAGCAGCCCGCCGACATCGCCCAGATCGACCTCGGCGCCCGCGCTCGAGCGTGAAGCCCGCCGGGCGCAGGGAGGCGTCCGGGACAGCCTCGGCGAGCGCCACGGCGCTCGCCACCACCACGGGCGGGCCGTCGTCGCCGGGTCGCGCCCGCGAGCGCGTCCAGGGCCGCGATTCGCAGCCCGATCAGGTGCGGCGGCGGCGTCACGTGCGAGGCGTAGCCGGTGCCGCGCGACGGGTAGTAGCGCACCCGCCGCGCCAGGTAGGCGCGAAGCTCGCTCGCCAGGTCGCGAGCCCCGATGTCGTCGGCCGCCACCACCAGCACCGGGCCGCCCCCGAAGCCCTCCTCCGCCTCCGCCAGCGCGGCGAGCAGGTAGGGGCGCACGTAGGCCGACATGTGGACGGGCACCGATCCGGCCGTCCCCGAGCGAGCCGGCCAGGGACTCGGAATCGCTCGTCCTCGAGCGCGACGTCGAGCAGGGGTCGAAGGCTCATCGTGGTGCTTGTTAGGTAGCGGCGTTCCCGCACGGCAAGAAACCGGACACGGCGGTCCGGCAGCACATCGCCGGGCATCGGCCCGGCCGGCGTTCGATTCTCGAGGCGCCGGGAGCGAGTCACGGTGGACGCTCAGGGCTTGTACGGAAGCCCGGGGCCGGAGCGCTGCCACTCCACCTGCCCCTCGCCCTCGGCGCGAGTGCGGGCCTCGACGCCGTCCCACTCGTGGAGCATGCGCTTCAGGCGGGCGACGGCCTCGGGCGGATGCTCGGCGACGGAGGCGGCCAGGGTCGAGCGCGTGCTCCTCGGTGGCGGGCGCCGGGGCGACCCTGTGGACGAGGCCCCAGCGCAGCGCCTGCTCGGCGCTCACCTCCTTGCCGGTCAGCAGCAGGTACTTGGCCACCGAGAGGCCGCAGAGCGTCACCAGCCGTGCGGGGCCCACCGGGACGCCCAGCGCCCCGCCGGGAAAGCGCAGCCTGAGGTTCGACCCGCCGACCCGCAGGTCGCAGGCGACGGCGACCTCGGCCCCTCCGCCCACGCACGAGCCGTGGCAGGCGGCGACCGTGGGGTGGGGAAAGCCGGTCAGCTCGTCGTAGACGCGGGCGAACAGCTCCATCCGCCGGACGCGGCCGTCGTCGTCGAGCTTCTCGCGGACGTCGGCTCCGGCGGAGAGGCCCATGTGGTCGGTCGACGAAAGCACCAGGACCCGCACCGTGTCGTCCCGGCGGGCCGCATCGAGGTGCTCGAGGATCTCCTCGAGCATCGCGTGTTCATCGCGTTGCGCGACGTCGGGGCGATCAAGCCGCAGCAGCGCGACCCCCTGCTGGTCGACGTCGTAGGTGGTAAGGCTGCTCAATCGATCACCTCGCCAAGCGGGTCGGCCTCCTCCGCGGCGATCTCTCGCACCAGGCGCTCGGCCTCGTCGGCGGCGCGGCCGATCAGCTCACGCACCTGCTCGTCCGGCTCGGCGAAGCGCGAGAGCACGTAGCGCGGAGACCACCTCGGGGTCGGTCGACTCGGGGCGCCCGACCCCGGCGCGCACCCGCCAGAAGTCCCGGCCGCCGAACCCCTGGGCGAGGCTCTTCAGCCCGTTGTGACCGGCCACCCCCCCGCCGAGCTTCGAGCGCACATCCCCGAACGGCAGGTCGATCTCGTCGTGCACGCACGACCACCATCTCCAGCGGCACCTTGAGGGCGCCCCGAGCCGGGCCCGCCGACGTCCCCGACTCGTTCATGAACGTCTGCGGCAGGAGCACCGCGACCCTTGCGCCGCCCGGCCCCGCCCGGCCCTCGGTGATCAATCCCCGATAGCGCTGCTTGGCCCGCGGCAGCTCCCAGCGGCGGGATAGCTCCGACGCGATCTCGAAGCCGAGGTTGTGGCGCGTGGCCGCGTAGCGCCGCTCCGGGTTCCCGAGCCCGACGATCAGCACGCGTTCGGCGGACGCGCGAAGACCCCGCCTCGTCCTCGTTTCCCAGGCGGCGCAACCGGTCCAGGAGCGACAGTGGGGGCTACTCTCCCTCGCCGGACTCGCCGGACTCGCCGGGCGCCTCGCCCTCGCCCTCGCCCTCCGGCGGGGCCTCCTCGCCCTCGGGCACCTCGCCCTCCTCGCCGACCAGCTCGGCCTCCTCCTCGAGCTCCGGCTCGGGCTCCTCCTCGACGCGCGGGGGCGAGAGGGTGGCGATCGTCACCTCGTCCGCGTCGACGCCCTCGCCGAGGGCGAACTCGACTCCCTGGGGCGCGGCTATCGCGCTCAGCTGAAGCGTGTCGCCGATCGACATCCCGGAGACGTCGGCGGGGATGCTCTCCGGGATCTCGGTGGGGAGCGCCTCGATCGTGATCTGGTGGGTGACGTGCTCGAGCACGCCGCCCTCCTTGACGCCCGGGGCCTCCTCGGTTCCCAGCAGCTCGATCGGGACCTCCGCCTGGATCTGCTGGTCGAGCTTCACCTCGAGCAGGTCCAGGTGGATGAGCTGCCCGCGCACCGGATCACGCTGCTGCTCCTTGACGACCACCGGGGTGGGCGACGACCCGTCGAAGGCCACATCGATCAGCGCTCCGCCGTGCATGAGGACGGTGCGCGCGTCGCGCTCGGGCACCTGAAACGGGCGCGGATCGCTGCCGCCGCCGTACACGATCCCGGGGACCAGCCCCGAGCGGCGCAGGCGGCGGCTCGTGCGCGAGCCGAAGTCGGTGCGCTCGCTCGACGTTGAGGGTGGCTCGATCGGAGGCCATGACGGGTTTCGGAGGATACCCTGGTCCCCATGGCCGACGACAAGATCCCGAAGGGCAGGATCCGGCGCTCGGCGAAGCTGGGCTCGGCGATCGGCACCCAGGCGACCCGCTACGCCGGCACCAAGGCCGCGAACGTCGCGCGCTCGAACAAGGCCGCCGAGGGCCACCTGGAGGCGAGGCACCTCGAGACCGCGGTGAAGATGGCCTCCGTCCTCGGCGAGATGAAGGGCGCGGCGATGAAGATGGGGCAGCTCGCCTCATTCATCGACACCGAGTTCCTGCCCCCGGAGTACGCGGAGCTCTACCAGGAGCAACTCGCCAAGCTGCGCACGAACGCGCCGGCGATGCCCTGGGAGAAGGTCCGCAAGGTGCTCGACGAGGAGTATCGCGGGGAGCCGATCGAGGAGCTGTTCGAGAAGATCGAGCCGGAGGCTTTCGCCGCCGCCTCGATCGGCCAGGTGCACCGGGGGACGCTGTGCGACGGTCGCGCGGTCGCGGTCAAGATCCAATACCCGGGGGTGGCGGAGGCGCTCGAGTCCGACCTTCGCAACGCGGGGATGATCGTGCGGCTCGCCCGCGCGCTCGCCCCCGGCCTGGACGCGAAGGCGGTCGCCGAGGAGCTGCGTCTGCGCGTGATGGAGGAGCTCGACTACGAGTACGAAGCACAGAGCCAGCGCTCCTTCGCGCGCGCCTACCGAGATCACCCGTTCATCTACGTCCCCGACGTGCTCACCCGCCTCTCGCGCCGTCGGGTGCTGGTCACCGAGTACGTGGACGGGACCGGGTTCGAGGAGGTGAAGGAGCAGCCACAACCGGAACGTGACCGGTTCGGCGAGATCGTCTTCCGGTTCAGCTTCGGGTCGATCTATCACCTACAGCACTTCAACGCCGACCCCCACCCGGGCAACTACCTGCTGATGCCGGATGGCCGGGTGGCGTTCCTCGATTACGGGATGACCAAGCGTCTCGACATCGAGCAGATCGAGCTCGAGCAGCGCGCGATCGACGCCGCGGCGCGCCGGGACCCCGAGGCACTGCGCACCTCGCTCCACGACCTCGGCTTCATCAACCACCCGTCGAAGCTCGACGCCGAGCGGCTGATGGACCACGTGATGGCCGTGGGCGGCTGGTACATGGAGGACCGCGAGGTCAAGCTGACGCCGGAGCGGGTGATGAAGGTGATCGAGTCGACCTCGGACCCCCGGTCGGAGTACTACGACCTGATGCGGCGAGAGAGCGTTCCCGCCGACGAACTGATGGGACGGCGGATGGAGACCGGTGTGCTGGCGGTGCTCGCACAGCTTCGGGCACAGAGAAACTGGCACCGGATCAGCCGCGAGTGGATCTATGGCGACCCCCCGGCGACCGCGCTCGGCGAGCTCGAGTGGGCCTACTTCGAGGAGCGCGGCGAGCGGCGCATTCCGGGGCTCGCGCAACCGGCCTAGTTCGCCGGCCGCGGCTAGGAGCTAAACGTGTCGCACTTGCTCGGGGCCCCGGTCTCATACCCCGTCGTGAACCATCGCTGCCGCTCCGCGGAGGACCCGTGGGTCCAGGTCTCAGGGTTGACCGCTCCCTGGGCTGCCGCCTGGATCCGGTCGTCTCCCACAGCCGCCGCCGCGCTCAATGCGTCGGCCACGTCCTGCTGCGAGACCTGCGAGAGGAACCCGGTGTCGACTGCGTGGGCGGCCCAAACCCCCGCGTAGCAGTCGGCTTGGAGCTCGGTGTGGACGCTGGCGCTCTCCGGGCCCTGGCCTCCCGGCTGGTCGAGGACACCCAGCTGATCCTGGACGTGATGCCCGTACTCGTGCGCTAGGACGTAGGCCTCCGCGAAGGCGCCACCCGATGCGCCGAAGCGCGTCTTGAGATCCTCGAAGAACCCGAGGTCGATGTACACCCGCGTATCGGCGGGACAGTAGAAGGGTCCAACGTCGGAGGAGGCCGCACCGCACCCCGTCTGCGTGGACCCGCTGTAGAACACCGTCGGCACCACCTCGTAGCCGCGGAACGCGCCCTTCCAATACGCCTGGATGCTGTTCACGTCGGCGAGGATGCGGCAGTCCTGTGTGCGCTCGGCGTCGGCCCCGGTGCGACACTCGGAGAGGGCCTCATTGCCGGCCCCCGGTCGGCTGGTCGAGACGCCGTCCAGCCCGTTCAGCTGGTTCAGCGCGTCGAGGGTCGAGCCTCCGCCGCCGCTCAGGCTCACGATCAAGACGATGACCAGCCCGACGATCGCCGAGGCCTCCGCCGCCGATCGCCATCGCTCCACCGCGGCCCGTGCCGCGACGATCCTGAACCTGCGACGGGTCGAGCCTCGCCCGTCTGCGGAACTTCACGCCCGCAGCCTAGCGGCGCCGCGGCATGGTCCTGGGGACTCGGCCTCTAGGCCTGGGCTTGTTCGGGCTCGGCCGTGCGTTGCCCGAGCAGCTTGCCGCCGACGAAGAACAGGGAGATCAGGAGCCCGAACAGGGCGGCGATCGTCACGAACCGGAAGCCGGCCTGGATGCCGGCCGCGAACGAGTCGCTCACGGCGGCCACGATCGCCTCGCGCGCGGTGGTGGGAACCTGGGCGAGCGCCGCCTCGGCGGAGTCGGTGCCGGCGAGCGCGCCGTGCATGACCGCCACCTGGTGATCGGTGAGATTGGCGCCGGCCGCGCTCGCCTGCTCGTCGAGCTTGTTCTCGGACGTGATCGTGAAGATCGCCGTGGTGATGCCAAGGCCCAGGGCGCCGCCGGCGATCTGAAACATGTAGATCAACCCGCCCGCGAGGCTGGCGCGGGCGGGGTCGAGGGCGGTCACCCCGACGGTGGTCACCGACGGAATGAACAGGCCCGCTCCCACCCCGGTGACGATGAGGCCGGCGACGAGCGAGCCGTAGCTCGAGTCGGAGTCGATCATGGAGAGCAGGAAGGGCCCGAGCGTGAACGCCACGGCGCCCGCGGTGATCACCAGCTTGGCGCCCAGGCGCCCGTAGAGCGGCCCGGCGATGAACGCGACGATCGCGAAGCTCCCCAGCATCGGCACCATGCCCACCCCCGCCTCGAGCGCCGAGTAGTCGAGGATCTTCTCCATGAACTGCGGGACGTAGAGCACGGTGGCGAAGAAGACAGCCGACATCAAGAGGACGGCGGCGCAGACGGAGCGGAATTCGGGGTTGCGAATCACGTCGCTCGGGATCAGCGCGCTCTCCCTCATCCGCGGCTCGATGCGGCTGAACACGAGGACCAGGAGAGACGCCGCGACCAGCATCGCGATCACCCGCCAGTCGCCGAACCCCCAGTCGGCGGCCTGGTCGAAGGCGAGGAGGAGCAGCAGCAAGCCGCTCGACAGGCTGACGATGCCGGGGTAGTCGATTCGCTGATCGGCGACCTCCGGGCGCGGCTGGTGGACCTTCGCCGAGGTGACCAGGACGGCGAAGGCCGCGATCGGGACGTTGAGGAAGAAGATCCACCGCCAGCTGAGCTCGTCGGTCAGGACGCCGCCGAGGAGCGGACCCATGGCGTTGCCGATTCCGGCGGCACCGAGGATCAGGCCGCCCGCGAGCCCGGCCTTGCTCTCGGGCAGCGCCGCGTAGGTCATTCCGAGGATCGCCGGCCACATCAGCGCGCCGCCGATCCCCATCCCGACCCTGGTGGCGATCAGCCAGGGTGCGTCCTGGGCCACGCCCCCGAGCAGCGAGAAGGCGGCGAAGATCGCCGAGCCGAGGAAGAACGCGCGCCGGCGGCCGAACATGTCGGCGAGCCGTCCGCCGGTGACGATCGCCATGCCGAAGACCAGGCAATAGGCGTTGATCACCCACTGCGCCGTGCCGACGTCGACGTCGAAGTCCTGCTCGATAGCGGGCAGCGCGACGTTGAGCGCCGTGAAGTCGTTGGCGATCACGAGCACGCCGAGGCCCATCGCGACCAGGGCCATCACCGCGCCGGGCTCGATCCGGTCGGGGTCGGTCGGGGCCGGCTTGGCGTCGGCTATCGCCGCGTGGCCGTGGTGAGATCCGCCGACCGGCACCCGCGGCAATGTACCCGCGAGTTCGGGCGTCAACGACGGCCTGGACAGATGGCGGAGCCGCCTTCAGGGCGGCGAGCGGGACTGGGTCAGCTCGGCCGAGCTGCGCGAAAAGACGCGGGTCGTTGGTGCAGATCCCGTCGACGCCGAGGCGTGCCAGAGCGCGCATCCGTTCGATGTCGTCCACGGTCCAGGCGATCAACTCGAGCCCGGCCTCGTGGGACGCACGGACGAGGCGGCCGGTGATCACGGGCTCATATGCCCAGATCGATCGCACGCCCAGCTGGGGCGCGCGCCGGCGGACGATTCCCGGGAGCCGCGCTCTCAGCGAGACGAGCGCCGCGAGCACCATGGGCTTCGCCCAGGGCATCGAGTTCCAGTCGCGGGTCACCTTGGGGAGGGTCCAGCCGCGCGAGAGGCCCGGCTCGAGCTCGGCGAGGACCTCGAGGCTTGCGACCTCCATCGTCGAGACCCTCGCCCGCTCGATCAGGCCGCGGGCCCGAAGCGCCGCCGCGACCTCGTCCTCACGCCCGGCGATCTTCAGGTCGCAGTCGATCTCGACGCCCTCGAGCGGCGCGCGAGCGAAGGCGTCGAGCGTCTCGGTGAGCGTCAGCGGCCGACGGCGGGCGGCGTCGCCCCAGTCGTGTGCGACGAGCAGCGGGGGCGCACCCGGGCCGACGGGTCCGGCCGCCGCGCGCCGCCAGTCGGCCCCATCGGCGAACTCCGCCCGCGGCCTCAGCACGTCGAGCTCGATCATCTCGGCGCCCGCCTCGACCGCCGCCTGGAAGCTCTCGATCGTGTTCCCGGGCAGGATCGAGTCCGCGCCCTTGTGCCCGATCCGCTTCAAGCGCGACACCATATTCGGGCACCGCCGCCACACGGGCCTGTAGCCGGGCGGTTCGCATTGTTAAGGATCGATTTTCTTTGGCCCCTCCCAGGCCTGGACGCATGTTTGACCCCTTATTTTGGGGGTAGGCCACTGCCATGACGATGACCATCACAGACGTGACCTATTCGTCGACCCACGCTGACTCCGCGTATTCCTCGTGCCCGCGCTGCGAGCGCGTCGTGCCGAGGGATGTCGATCTCGCCTGCCAGCACTGCTGGGAGCGCGACGGCGTCGCGGTGAAGATGGACCTGCTGATGCTCCCGATCGGCCCGTCGCTGAACGGGCACGGACGGACGCCTCAGCTGCAGCCCGTCGCCGCGTAGCGTCAGTTCGGATTCAGCCGAAGTTCGGCGCCCCAGAGCGGGCTCGCGCTGGCGAGGGCCGCTTCGTGAATGTAGGTGTCGGCTCTCCACCCCCAGGGTGGGTGGCTCCGGCCGCTGTCGTGCGGGAAGATGAACCTCACGCCGGTACGAGCTGAGGGGAGCCGAGTGAAGCGAACGTCGATCGTGGTCCTGTTTGCGACCGTGATGGCGGCGGGAGTAGCCGCCCTGCTGACGAGCCTGGTGCTGGCCGCAGGGAGCTCGACGGTCAGCTTCTCGTTCACGCCGAGCGTCGTGCCGAAGCGCGCGTTTCACGCCGGAGAGATCCACGTCCACCTTGCGACGGCCGTCACCGGTGATAGCGAGACGGATCGGGTGCGGTTCAACTTCGACGACGACTTTCGGTTCAGCCCAGGGGCCGTCCCGACTTGCAAGCTGGCGGACATCGTGGGCCAGCTCGACCTGGCCCAGGCGATGGCGCGGTGCGGATCCGCGAAGGTCGGGAGCGGCACCGGACAGGCAACGAACGACACGAGCATCTCCAGCGCCTGCGTACTGGCCTTCAACGCGCGGTCGTTGGAGGGCGGTCGCGCGCTTCTGCTGTTCACCCGGGCGCAGGTCGGGCCATCGTCCACCACGATCGACTGCTCGAACCCACGGTCCAACCACAACGGCAACGTCACCCTGCTCCTACTGGGGGACCTGCGCAAGAGCGCGGCGGGATCCGACTACGGGACCCAGATCGACTTCAACCACATCACCAGCGCGACGCCTATCCCGGTCACCGACCTCGACCTGACGCTTCGCAGGACCCGCTACGTCAGAGCGCGGTGCTTCGAGGACTTCTCACGCACATGGCAACTGCGGACCAAGGTTCGCTACGCGCATCCGGACAGCGTGCAGACCGTGGACTCCGCTCAGAGATGCGCGGTGAGACCGGCCGCGACCGCCGGTTAGCGCTTCGTGAGCGGGGCGGGACGCGCACCACTTCGGTACGCAGCCGCGATCAGAAGAGCGGGTGCTCGGCTCATGGAGCGATCCGGAACGTGCCGATGGCCGGGCTCTTGTCGTACAGGCCCGACTCGTTCCCGAACGCTCTGACGTGCAACTCGTAGCTGCCGGGGGCGAGGCCGTCGAGGTGGTACGGCGGGGCGCAGGGAAGCCGGCGCTTGCCCGAGAGCCAGCAGTGGAAGTGGGATGGCTCGGTGGAGCGCCACGTCGCGGTGACCTGATGCCCCTCCCCGGTGATGATCTGCAGGTCGGTCGTGTCGGGGGGCGAGAACGCGTGCGCCGTCGCGGTGAAGGCGAGGGCGAGCAGGGGGACGGCGAGTAGCTTCTTGGTCGGCATCGGCTTGGACGCTCTTGGTCAGCATCGGCTTCGAGGCCGGCCGGCTTGAGCCACGAACTCGCGTCCGATCCCACTCTGGGCCGCAAACCGCTTGAAGTGGCGGGTGGCGCTAGAAGAGCTGGTTGTATGCCCCCCGTGTTGGCGGGTGCCGCCGGTTCTGGCCGCTACGCGATTAACCTGCTAATTGCCGGTTTCGGCCGACCCTCCATGTTGGCGGTTCCGGTCGTTCCGGGTACGTTCGTGTCCACGTCCAGTGTCCGCTTAGTACCGGCACCGACGCGTCACGCGGCCAAGGTTAGGGCCGGTTGCCGCACAGCGAACATCCGACCCTATGCTGCGGGGATATGACGATTCAGCGGATGGACAACGTCCTGATCAACGTCGAAGACATGGAGGCTGCCAAGGCGTTTTTCATCGAGCTCGGCATGGAGGTAGAAGGGAGGGGGAGGAGAGACGACGGTCGAGGGGCCTTGGGCTGGCCAAGTCATCGGGCTCGACGACGTCCGCGCCGACATCACCATGATGCGGACCCCGGACGGCCACGGCAAGGTTGAGCTCTCGAAGTTCCACACGCCGCCGGCGGTCAGAGCCGAGCCCGAAGACGCGCCGTCGAACGCGCTCGGCATGCGCCGCATCATGTTCACCGTCGACGACGTCGACGACGTCGTTGCCCGCCTGCGCAGCCACGGTGCCGAACTGGTCGGCGAGATCGCGCAGTACGAGGCCGTGGCAGAGTGGCTACATCGACCGGTCGGGCCGGCGGGTCGACATCTACCGGCTCTGCTTCCTACGTGGCCCTGAGGGCATCATCATCGGACTGGCCGAGCAGCTCAGCCCCGAGCCGTGACCCGCTCGCGACCGTTTCGTGCCCGCTCGGGGTCGGAAACCGCTTGAAATAGCGGGTGAAGCTAGAAGAGCTGGTTCTCGCCGGCGAAGATCTCGCTGACGGAGTCGTCGGCGAAGATGCGGCGGATCGAGTCGGCGAGGGTCTGAGCGGTCGAGAGCACCGTGATGTTGTCGGGGGCGCCGGGGCGCAGCGGGATCGTGTCGGTGACCACGATCCGCTCGATCCCCGATTCCTCGTAGGCGATCCGCTCAAAGGCCGGGCCGGAGAAGATCCCGTGGGTGGCCACGGCGATCACCCGGGCGGCGCCCTCGTCCAGCACCGTGCGGGCCGCCGCCCGCAGGGTGCCGGCGGTGTCGATCATGTCGTCGACCAGCACGGCGGTCTTGCCCTGGACGTCACCGACGATGTAGCCGATCTCCGCCACCTGTTGGGCGGGGCGCTCCTTCTCCATCACGGCCCAGTGGCAGCCGATCTTGCGGGCGAAGTTCCTGGCCACCTTCACGCGGCCGGCGTCCGGGGAGACGATCACGAGCTCCTCGGTGAACGCCTGGTCCATGAACCACTGGGTGAGCATGGGCATCGCGGTCATGTGGTCCACCGGCACTTCGAAGAAGCCCTGCACCTGACCTGAGTGGAGGTCCATCGCGAGCACCCGGTCGACCCCGACGGCCTCGAGCGCCTTGGCGACGACGCGGGCGGAAATCGGCTCGCGCGGCTGGGACTTCTTGTCCTGTCGGGCGTAGCCGAACCAGGGCATCACGGCGATGATGCGGTGGGCGGAGGCGCCCTGGGCGGCGTCGATCATCACCAGGAGCTCCATCAGCGCGTCGTTCGGGGTCATGTCGTGCCCCGCGTTGGCGGCCGTCGACTGGACGAGGAAGACGTCGGCTCCGCGGATCGACTCCTCGTAGCGGCAATAGACCTCGCCGTCAGCGAAGGTCCGGAGGTCGGCCTGCCCCAGGTCGACGTCCAGCTTGCCCGCGATTCGAGCCGCGAGCTCCATGGAGCAGCGACCGCCGAACACCATGAGCCGCTTGGTGTAGTCCTGGGGGATCGAACTGACCACCTGGGGACGCTCCTCAAGCGTTGCCATCAGCCTCCGATTCCTCTCTCGCCTCGCGCGCCTTCTTCTGGGCGTAGCCCTCGACGTTGTCCTGCTTCGCCCGGCTGATCCCAAGCGCTCCCGGCGGAACGTCCTCGTCGATCACCGAGCCGGCCCCAGTGTAGGCCGAGTCGCCGACATTTACGGGGGCCACGAGCATCGTGTCAACCCCAATGCGCGTGTCGCGCCCGATCTTCGTTCGGTGTTTGCGGAAACCGTCGTAGTTCGCGGTGATCGTCCCCGCCCCGAGATTGGAGCCTGGGCCCACCTCGGCGTCGCCGACGTAGGAGAGATGGGGGACCTTGGCGCCCTCGCCGATCTCGGAGTTCTTGACCTCGACGAAGGTTCCGGCCTTCGCTCCCTCGCGGAGGGTCGCGCCGGGCCGCAGGTAGGCGTAGGGGCCGACGTTGCAGGCGTCGGCCACGTCGCACTGGACCAGGTAGGAGTGCGGGACCTGCACGCCGGCGCCGAGCGCCGAGTCGATCAGGGTGGTGTGGGGGCCGACGACGCTCCCGCGCCCGACCCGCGTTCGCCCGCGGAGGGTCGTCCCGGGCTCGATCACCGCGTCGGGCTCGATCTGCACCTCCGCGTCGATCCACGTTGCCTCGGGGTCGGTCACGGTGACACCGGCGAGCATGTGCCGCTCGAGGATGCGCCGGCGGGCGATCGAGCTCGCCACGGCCAGCTCGGCCCGGTTGTTGACGCCGAAGTTGACGGTGAGGTCCTCGGTTCGGTGGGCGATCACCCGGCCGCCGGACTCGCGAATGAGCGGCAGGACGTCGCCCAGGTAGTACTCCCCCGCGGCGTTGTCGTTGCCGAGCCGCGCCAGCGCGTCGGCCAGCGCCTCGGCGTCGAAGGCGAATTGGTTCGTGTTCACCTCGCGGATAGCGAGCACCTCCGCGGGGATGCCCTCCGGGTGCTTGGTCTCCACGATCCGGTCGAACTCGCCGCCCGAATCACGGACGATTCGCCCCAGCGACTCGGCGTCGTCGCGCTCCACGCTCATCACCGTCGCGGAGGCGCTCGCGCCGCGATGGGCGTCGACGAGCTCCTCGATCACCGTGGCCGAGACCAGTGGATGGTCGCCGTTCAGCACCACCACCGTCTGCGAGTCGCGAATGACGTCGATGGCGGCGCGAACGGCGCCCCCGGTGCCGTCGGCCTCCGGCTGGACGACGGTCTCGGTCCCATCGGGAAGGGCGGCGCCGACGTCCTTTTCGGGCGAGACGATGACGCACACCCGCTCGGCGCCGGCCTCTCGCGCCGCGATCGCCGGCCAGGCGATCATCGGCCGCCCGCAGACGGGATGCAGCACCTTCGGCACCGACGAGTGCATCCTGGTTCCCTCGCCGGCGGCCATGATCAGGACCGTGGGGCCGCTCACCTTCGGAATCGTAGAGCGCAATGCGCCACGAGAGAGCTGGGGAGCCCGGATTCGAACCGGGATTGCATGGACCAAAACCATGAGTCCTGCCGATTGGACGACTCCCCAAGGCTGGCGCGGATAGCGTAACCCGCGTCAACGACAGGCCTTCACCGCCGCGCAGTGGCACCAGCTGATCCGGCACCGCGTGACGGCCGCAGAAGGGGGCATACCTTGGCAGACGAATACGTGTTCATCGACGAGTGGGATGTCGACGCGCCGCAGGAGGCGGTGTTCGACGCGCTGGCTGACGCCCGCACCTATCCCGAGTGGTGGCTGCCGGTCTACATCAAGGTGGAGGGCGACGGGCCGCCCGAGGTCGGCCGCGTCACCGAGCAGGAGTTCAAGGGGCGCCTTCCCTACCACCTGAAGACGCGCTCGACGATCGTTCGCATGGAGCCGCAACGGGAGTTCGAGGTCGAGGTCGTCGGAGACCTGACGGGGAAGGGAATCTGGACGCTGACCCCTGCCGACGGCAAGGTCCACATCCACTTCGACTGGCGGGTGATCGCCGATCGTCCGCTCCTCCGGGTGCTCACCCCCGTGCTTCGACCCGTCTTCCGCTGGAACCACAACTGGTCGATCAAGCGGGCGATCGAGGGCCTCGAGCCCTACGCGCGTTCCCGGGGCGCCGCGGCCGGCGTCTAGTCGTCCGTAGGGCGGCGGCACCTTGCCGCCCTCGGTGCCGGGCTCGGTGGCCGGCCCGCGCGGCGCGGCGATGCCCAGCACCCGCATCGCCTTCAGGCCCAGGCTGAGCTTCTCCCGGCCCTCGCTCGAGGAGATGTCGTGTCCGCTCAGCTCCCGAACCCGCTCCAGCCGGTAGCGAACCGTGTGCCTGTGCGTGAACAGGCGCCCGGCCGTCTGCGCGACGTTGCCGTCGTTCTCCAGGTACGCCTCCACGGTGGCCACCAGGTCCGTCTCGTACTGGTCGTCGTAGGCGGCGAGCGGCGCGAGCGTCTCCTGGTAGAAGCGCTCCAGCTCGCCCGGATCCTCGCTCAACGCCGGGAGCAGCAGGCGGTACGCCCCCGTGTGCTCGAAGGCCAGCAGCGAGTGGCCCTCCGCCTCGGCGACGTTGACGGCCAGGAGCGCCTCCTTGCCCGCGCGATAGAGGTCGACCGGATCCTGCGTGCGCCGGCTGTGAGCCACGATCACCGCGAACCCCGGCAGCGCGGTCCCCAGCTCCCTCCCCAGACTCTGCGCCGCGCGCGCGAGATGCGCATCGTCGGCAGCCGGGACGATCGCCGTCACCTCGGCCGCATCCCCCTCGCCCAGGGTGCCCAGCGAGCCCGCGCCCGCCGCGCGCAAGCGCCCGAAGCGCAACGGTCAGCACCCGCGCGCGCCAATCGCCCGACTGGGCCGCGTGCGGCAGCGCCCGCGCCACCACGATGCCCGCGCCACCGCCGACATCCACCCCCAGCTCCGCCGCCCTCGCGACCAGGTCGCCGCGGTCGGTGACGGCGCGGGACAGCACCGCCCGTACGAAGGCGCTCGCCGCCTCGTCGCTGGCCCACTCCGGCGCGCGGGAGCGCTCCACCTCCAGCGCCAGCAGCGTGGCGACCATCCGCGTCGTCGTCGGCGCCGGATCCCCCGCCCGAGCTCGGAAGCGAAGCTCGCCGACCACGGCGTCGGCGACGCGCAGCTCCGCCGAGGCCACCCCCTCCGCCTCCGACAGCAGCTTCCGCTCCTCCGCCGCGGACGACGCGGCGACCGCGAGCACCGCGCTCGAGCGATCGATCAGCGCCACGCTCGCGCCCAGCGCCTTGGCCGCGGCGCGGGCCACCGCGGGCAGCCCCGCGCCCGACTCGATCGCCCCGGAGAGGGCCTCGAGCGTCGCCTGATCTGCCTCTTTTGCAGGAGGTTTACGGCTCGCCGGCTTCGAGCTCACCCCGGAATTCTAGTCGCGGGCCAGCCGCCACACGAGGGAGAACGCCCACGATGGGCGCTCAGTCGAGCGCGAAAACGATCTCCGTCCGGCGCTCAGTCGAGCCCCGGAACGATCTCCGTGATCTGAGGCCAGAAGTAGACGATCAGGACCCCGATCGCGACCCCGATCATCGCCAGCGCGAGGAGCACGAAGACGGAGAGGAGCGCGGCGGTCGCTTTCTCCCAGGTGCGCCCGTAGGAACCCAGCGCCGGCACCAGGATCAGGGCGCCGAAGGCGAGCAGGCTGACCGCGCCTGCGCCGCCGAACAGGAAGTACTCAGTCCCGATCCCCAAGCGGGCCATCTCGTGAATTCTGGCGCAAGTGGGTGACGAGCATCGAGACGACCGCGCAGAAGGCGAAGGCGGCCACCCCGAGCGCCCATCCCGAGCTCACGTCGCTCAGGTAGTGGACGCCGAGGTAGACGCGCGACAGCCCCACGACCACCGCCAGGGCCACCCCCGCGATGAGCAGGGCCGTGCCCCCCGCCATCCCCGGGCGCAGGCGCACCGTCAGGGTCAGCGCGAGCCACGGATAGATCACCGAGTGCGCGGCGTGGCCGCTTGGAAACCCGGAGCCGGGCGCGTCGGTCAGCGGGTCCGGGGGACGAGGGCGCGAGGTCGCATCCTTCAACTCCTGCACCCCCACATAGATGATCACCGTCGCGACCACCACCACGGCGGCCTCGACCCACCGACGCCGCAGGCAGAGCAGCACCGCCGCCAGCGCGGTCAGCGGCAGGGTCACCGCCGCCGAGCCGAGCTGGGTCACGACCTTGGCGATGTCCGTCAGCCACGGCGCGCGCAGGTCGGCCGCCAGATTCGCGGCCGTGCGGTCCCCGGGTGTCGGCCCCGGGTCGTTCAAGACCGTGCCCGTGTAGGCGATCACCACGTACAGGGCCACGGCCAGCACCGCGACCAGCGTGGTGAACTCGAGTCCGAGCCCACCCGGGGTCAATCGGTCAAACACGAACCGCGCCTGCGGCGCCAGCCTGCGGCCGAGGGTCACCAGCGGACGGAGTGCGGGCCGTCGCTCCATCTCGGAGACCAGCCGCTGACGGTTCTCCGCCTCGCGAAGGAACCTCACCGCCACGACGATCCCCACGATCACCGCCACGGCGATCCCGAACAGGAGCGTCCCCTCCCCCGCGGCGCTGGCGGCGGCGTCGAGGCTCTGGGAGGCGAAGTAGCCGATCAGCGAGAACGTCGCCGCCCACAAGCCCGTCCCCAGCACGCTGAACGGGAGGTAGTACGTGTAGCGCATCCCCGAGCTACCGGCTACGAACGGGGCCAGCGCTCGCACCAGTCCGATGAAGCGCCCGATCAGGATCGTCTTGCCGCCGTGGCGCGTGAAGTACTCCTCCACCCGGGCGAAGCGCTCGTGCGTGATTCGCACCCTCGGGCCGTGGCGCAGGATGAACTCCCGGCCCAGGCGTCGACCCAGCAGGAAGCTGGTCGAGTCGCCGGCGAAGGCTGCGGCCCACACCAACCCGATCGTCAGCACGATCGAGGTCTCCCCCTGCCCGGCGACCGCACCGCCCAGGATGATCACCGTCTCACCCGGAAGCACGAGCCCCACGAACGCCCCGGTCTCCAGGAAGGCGGCCAAGCCGACCAGGACGTAGGTGAAGTCGCCGAGGCTCGACGAGACGTCCTCGAGCGCTTTCTGCAGGTCGATGTCGGGCAGCACCCGGTTGAGGACGAAGAATCCCGCGATCACCGCGGCCACGATCGCCACCTGCAACAGGTGCGAGCTGCGCCTGCGCTCGCCGCGCTCGCTCATCGGCCCCTCCCGGGGGCCGTGACGATCGCACCCGCATATCTCGGCCCAAGCTCGGCGGCCGCTCGATCCGCCGCCACGATGTCCTCGAACAGCCCCACCGCCGTCGGCCCGGAGCCGGCGACCAGCGTCGCACCGGCCCCCACCTTCTCAAGAGCCGCGAGCGCCAAGCCGATCGCCGGCCGCAGCGAGATCGCCGCCGCCGCCAGGTCGTTGACGAGGAGCTCTGGGTAGTCGAGGGGCGAGGCGCCGGCCGTCGCCGCCGCGCGGAGCCGCTGCGCGAGACCGTCAAGCTCCGCGGCGCCTCGTCCGGCACCCAGCCGATCGAGCTCCTCGTAGGTGTCGCCCGTCTCCAACCCCTCGTCCCCGGGCACCAGCACCACCCCGAAGTCGGCGGGGGCGGGAAGCGGCTCGACCGTCTCCCCCGCTCCCCCGACCAGCGCAAAGGCGGGGTCGAGCTGCGACGGGACATCCGCCCCGAGGCCCGCGGCGAGCTCGGGGAGCCCCTCGACCTCGCCTTCCGCCAGGCGCAGGACGGCCGCCGCATCCGCGCTGCCCCCGCCGAGGCCGGCGGCGACGGGGATCCGCTTCTCGATCTCCACCCTCAATCCCGGCCGACTCCACCCGCGCGCGCGAAGCGCGGCCAGGGCGTCCGCCACCAGGTTCGGCCCCTCCACCCCGGGGCAGGCCACCGCGTCCCGCTCGGCGTCGACCGCCACGATCCGGTCGGCGAGGGTCAACGGGCAGAAGATCGAGCGGATCTCGTGCAGGCCATCCGCACGCCGCGAACCCACGTACAGGCACAGGTTGAGCTTGGCCGGCGCCCGGAGCGTCATCCGGGCCCCAGGCTCGCGAACAGGCGGGCGAAATCCTCCGGCGCCAGCGCCTCCGCTCGCGCGTTGTCGTCCAGGCCGAGGGCTCGAAGAGCCGCGCGGACCGCTTCCCGCGAGGGCCCACCCGACAGCTCGACGGACCCCGCGACGGGCTTTCGCCGGTGGGCGAACGCGGCACGCACGAATCCGGCCAGCTCCGGCGACGCCCCCGCGCCGCGGCGCTCCAGCCTGAGGAGCGCGGAGTCCACCCGCGGACGCGGCGTGAACACCGCCGGGTCCACCGCGCGCAGGAGCTCGACCTCACAAGCGAGCTGCACCAGCACGCTCGGGGCGCCGTAGGTCCGCGAGCCCGGGCCCGCCCGCAGGCGGTCGGCGACCTCCCGCTGGATCATCACCGTCCACGCGGTGATCCCCCCGAGCTCGGCGATCGTCCGCAGCAGGACCGGCGTGGCGATCGAATACGGGAGGTTGGAGACCATCGCGGTGGGGGCCGGATCGAGCGCTTCGAGGTCCACCCGCATCGCGTCGCCACGCACCACCGTTGACGTTCTCGAAGCGCGATGCCAGCCCGCCCAGCCCCTCGGCGAGGCGCCCGTCGAGCTCGATCACGTGGAGGTGCGCCACCCGTGGGGCGAGCTCCTGGGTGAGGGCCCCCTCCCCTCCGCCGATCTCCAGCACGACGTCCGTGGGATCCACGGCGGCGTCGCGGACGATCGCCTCCAGCAGGTTCGAGTCGGCGAGGAAGTGCTGGCCCAGCTTCGCCGGCCGCCTCCTCATCTTCGACCCCGCGGAACGGCCGGGCCCGCCCTCCGGCTGGCTCACCATCGGAAGACGCTCGCGGCATTGGCCTCCACCGCCTGCTCGAGCTCGCCGTAGGAAGTGCCGCGCTCGGCGGCCACCACCTCGGCCACCTCCACCACGTGCGCGGGCTGGTTGGGCTTGCCGCGAACCGGCTGCGGCGCCAGGAACGGCGAGTCGGTCTCGACCAGGAGGAGCTCCTCGGGAATGAGCCGCGCCGTCTCGCGCAGCTCGCCGGCGTTCGGAAAGGTGACGTTGCCGGCGAACGAGCAGTACCAACCCCGCTCGACCGCCTCCCCGACCCGGTCGGGCGGCGCAGAGCAGCAGTGGAGCACCACCGGCACGCCCTCCGCCGCCGAGGCCAGGGTCGCGAACGCCTCCGTCAGGGCGACATCGGAGCCCCGCGGATCGCGCAGGTGCACCACCAGCGGCAGGCCCGTCCGGCGCGCAATCCCGATCTGCGCCTCGAGGGCCACCCGTTGCGCATCACGATCGGCGCTGTCGCGGTAGTAGTCGAGCCCCGTCTCGCCGATCGCCACGACCCGCTCGTGGGCCGCCAGCGCCTCGACGTCGGCGGCCGCGTCCTCATCGAAGCCATCCGCTGAGTTCGGGTGCCGCCCCACACACGCGAACACCTCCGGATGGGACTCGGCGGCCCGAATCGCCTCGCGGTTCGACTCCTCGTCCATGCCGACCGTGAGGATCCGGCGCACACCCACCTGGCGCGCGTGGCCGACGAGCTCTGCCTCAGGGGGCTCGCAGATGCCGAGGTGGGCGTGGGTGTCCACCATCGGCGCGGAGTCTAGGTGCGAAGTGGGCGCCGGCCAGCGGATGCCGCTAGGCGGGCGCCACCTCGATCTTCGGGAACAGCGGGGGGAGCTCGCCAAGACGCTGACCGCCCGCTCTGGAGCCGAACGCGCCCAGCTCCCGGTCGCTCTCCCCGAGCGCCGCCAGCAGCCGGTCCCCGGCCTCGGGCATGTAGGCGTGGAGCAGCAGGGTCAGCACGCGTAGTCCCTCCGCGAGGCTGTAGAGGACCACATCGAGCCGGTCGCCTGAGTTCGATGAATCCTCCTTCGCCAGGTCCCACGGGCGCGTCTCCTCGACGTAGCGGTTCAGGCGCCGCACCCTTGCCCAGATCTCCTCGAGCGCCTGGGTCAGCTCCGCGCGGTCCAGCAGCTCGCGGACCACCCCGTCGATCCCGGCGAGGGCGTCCGCACCCTCTAGCAGCGCCGGGTCGAGCTCCGCCTGGGGCACCACGCCGTCGCGGTAGCGGCCGACCATCGCCAGCGTCCGGCTCGCCAGGTTGCCGTACTCGTTCGCCAGCTCGGACTCGTACCGCGCCTCGAATCCGGCGGGCGAAACCGAGCCGTCCCGACCGAAGGACACCTCGCGAAAGCAGTAATAGCGAAGCGCGTCGGCGCCGAAGCGGTCGATGACCTCGAATGGGTCGAGGACGTTGCCGAGCGACTTGGACATCTTGTGGCCCTCCATCAAGAGATACCCATGGATGAACATTCGCTTCGGTACCTCATAGCCGGCGGCCATCAGGAAGGCGGGCCAGTAGACGGCGTGGAACTTGAGGATGTCCTTGCCGATGATGTGAAAGGCGGGCCAGTAGCGCTCGGTCAGGTCCTCGCCCTCACGGGCATAGGTCAGCGCGGTCACGTAGTTGAGCAGCGCGTCGAACCACACGTAGATCACCTGGCTGCGATCCCAGGGCAGCTCCACGCCCCAGGTCAGCTTCGGCCGCGACAGCGACACGTCCTCCAGCCCTCCCTTGATGAACGAGAGCGCCTCGTTTCGCCGCGCGTCGGGACGGACGAAGTCCGGGCGCTCGGCGTACAGGCGCTCGAGCGGCTCCTGGAAGGTCGACAGGCGAAAGAACCAGTTCTCCTCGCGCTCGCGTTGGAGCGGGATCCTGTGGATCGGGCAGCTGTTGTTCTCCCCCAGCTCCGACTCGGTCTTGAAGTCGGCGCATCGCGGGCAGTACCAGCCCTCATACGCCCCCTCGTAGACGTGGCCGTTGTCGTGCACACGCTGGACGACCTCCTGCACCTTCGCCTGATGCTGGAGGTCCGTGGTGCGAATGAAGAAGTCGTTGGAGGCGTTGATGCGGGGCATCAGCTGCTTGAACTTCGGCGCGTTGCGATCGGCGAGCACGTGCGGGTCGAGCCCCAGCTTCTCCGCCGCCTGGGCGACCGGCTCGCCATGCTCGTCCGTGCCGGTGAGAAAGAACACGTCCTCGCCGCGCTGACGCATGTGCCGGGCGAGGACGTCGGCGGCGATCGTCGAGTACGCGTGGCCCAGGTGAGGCTCCGCGTTGACGTAGTAGATCGGGGTGGTGACGTAATAGGACACGGGGCGAAGGAGGATAGTTAGCGCATGTTCGGGCCGGGATCGATGACCTGGCGGGTGAACGGGGAGGCGCTCCTGCTGCTCGGGGGCGGGCGGGCCCTGATCCTCCAGGTGGCGCACCCGAAGGTCGCCGCGGGGGTCGCCGAGTTCTCCGACTACCGCCGTGATCCCTGGGGTCGCCTCTACCGCACCCTCGAGCTGACCCTGGCGATCGCCTTCGGCGAGCCGGAGGACTCCCAGGCGGCCTCACGGCGGCTTCGCCGGATCCACGAGCGCGTCGCCGGCCGCGATGATCGGGGCGAGCCCTACCGGGCGCTCGACCCCGCGCTGCTTCTCTGGGTGCACGCGACGCTGATCGACACCTCTTTGACGATCTTCGAGCGCTACGTCGCGCCGCTCACCCCCGGGGAGTCGCAACCGCTACTACGACGAGATGAGGGCGCTCGGCGAGGCCTACTCCATCCCGCGCCCGGCGATGCCCGCCGACTACACCGCGTTCCGCACCTACTGGGATGAGATGCTCGCCGGCGGGCTGCGGGTCACCCCCACCACGCGCGACGTCGCCGATGCCGTCCTGCATCCCGACCTGCCATGGCTCGCCTGGCCGGCGACGGAGCTCCTGCGACTGGTCACCGTCGGCACCCTCCCCGGCGGCCTGCGCGACGAGCTCGGCCTCGAATGGGGGCCGGGGCGGGATCGGCTGCTTGCCGGCTCCCAGGCAGGGATCCGTCGCCTCCTGCCCGTCCTCCCCGCGCTCGTTCACCGATTCCCCGGCGCGCGGCACGGCCTCCTGCGCGCCGCCTGAGAGAGGGGCGGCTACAGCAGGCTTTCCTGGCCCTTCGCGGTGCCGCGGCGCCGGGGGATGCCCGCCGCCTCGGTCAGCGCTGCCTCGATGTCGGCGAGGATCGCCTTCTCGGAGCGCGAGGCGACCAAGGGCTCGGCGAGCCCGTCGACGTGGACGTAGGTGCGCCTGCCGTCTCCGCGCTCTTCGGGCTCAAGCGGGACCAGCGCATAGATGCGGTCCGCGCGGGCGAGCTTGCCGTAGCCCAGGGAGATCAGCCGTGGCTCACGCTTCGCAGCCATCCCCGCAAAGCCTAGTGCGCCTCATTCGGACTTCAGCTCCAGGCGCTTCAGCCTGTGCTTGGCCTTCCGAGTGCAGTCGGGGGCGAACGGGCGCTTGGCGACGACGCCTACGTCCCCGTCCGGACCTGTGATCACGAAGACGGCGGCACCCGCGTCATCGCTCGCCTGCGAAACCTCGTCGCCGTCGTTGAGCAACTCCTCGACGGCGCAGAACGGATCGCCCCCGACCTCATAGCCTCGATCCGTCTGCTTGAGATCGAGTGCTTCGACCAGCTTCGAATCGGAGATCCCGCCGCCGGCACCGCCGCATCCCGCCACGCCAAGGACGAGGCAGCAAGTCAGCGCCAGCGCTCCGAGCCGACCCCAATCGCATCGAAGCAACCTATCCGCAGCCGGCGGCGGAAAGAGTGGTGCGCCCACGACGCGAGAGGGGCGGCATCCCCAGCCGCCCCTCTGACTCGTCCTTTGGTCTCGACGAAGCTCGCCGGGCGGCTAGCTCCGTCTGCACTCTTGCGAGTCCCGCACCGTCTCCGAGCTGGCCGGGCTCACGTAGGTGAACTTCGTCTTCAGGTTCCACCGCTTGTTCACGTCGTGGCACCTGGCGCTGACGTACCGGCCGCGCTTGACCGTGACCCTGAAGTCGGTCAACGGCAGGGGGCTGGCGGCGACGATGTTCCTGATCACCAGCTGCTTGCCGAAGTCGCCGCTGGTGCCCTTGAGCACGCCCGCGAGAAGCACGTTCGTATTCCCGGCGGTGTTCGTCGTTGGACTCGAGCAGTCGATCGTGAACGGCGGCGAGGCGTTCGCCCGCGTGAACAGCAGGATCGTCGGCCTGCGGCGCGACGGCACGCCGTTGAAGGCCAGCACGCAGGCGTTGACAGTATTGGCGCCCGCAGCCGCCTGAGCCTTACCGCTGCCGACCTTGGCCGAGCCGCAGGCCGCCATCGCCTGCGCCAAGGTCTTGGTGCCCGAGATGTCGGACCTGCTGCACCGCGGGATGCCCCTGGCGCTGATCTTGATGTCGTCGTCGAAGTAGAGCTGGGCGCGGTCCGTCTTCGTGCCACCGGTGTAGCTCGTGTGCGTGTGGACGAACAGCTTGCCCTTCTCGTAGGTGTTCTTGGGCACCCTGTCCGGGGTGAACTTGAAGGTCGCCGTCGAGCTCCCGGCGGCCATCGCGATGCCCGCGACTGCCAAAGCACCCGCGGTCGCTACCGCCAGCATGGCGAGGCTGCGCCTGCCAATTCGCATATCCATCCTCCTCGTGTCAGACGGCTTCCGGCCGCCCCTGGTCCCGAGCTTCTGAATGTAGCAACACGCCCGTGTCGCGATCGATGCGGTTTCCGGCGGCGACCAGCGCCCCGGGTGAGCAACGCGAGAGGGGCGGCAATCGCCGCCCCTCTCGAATGATCTGCCGGACGCTAGGTCCGGCGCGACTATGTCAGAGCCTGATGGCGATCAGCCCACCGTGCAGCTCTGCGAGGTGCCCACGTTGTCCGACTGGCCGTCGCTGTAGGTGAACTTGCCCTTGAAGTTGAGCTTCTTGTCAGTGTCGTGACAACGAGCGCTGATGAAGCCCCCCTTCTGCGACATTGACCTGGAAGTCGATCAGCGGCAGCGGCGACGCGGCCTGGATGTTGGGGAAGTCCACCATCTTGCCGCCCGAGAAGTCGCCCCCAAGGGTCGACGGGTTCGGCTTGATGGTGCCCTCCAGGAGCACGTTCGTGTTCCCCGCCGTGTTCGAGGACGGGTTCGAGCAGTTGATCGTGAACGGCGGCGCCGCATTGGCGCGCGTGAACACGAGGTTGGTCGGCTGGCCGGCCCCGTTCTTCTTGCCGTTGAAGAGCAGGACGCACGCGTTGACGACGTTCACGCCGGCGAACGCCTTCGCCGTGCCCTTGCCGACGAGGGCGGGGCCGCAGGCGGCCATCGCCTGGGCCATGGTCTTCGTGCCCGAGACGTTCGACTTGGCGCACGTCGGGATCCCCGTCGTGTTGAGCTTGCCGTCGTCGTCGAAGTAGAGCTGCGCCCTATTCGTGTAGCCACCCTGGCCGGCGTTCCCGGGGTTGGCGTAGTTCGTATGCGTGTGGACGAACAGCGCTCCGTTCTTGAACGTGGTCTTCGGGAGCTTGCTCGGTGTGAACTTGCTGCCCGTCAGCGACGAGCTGTTGCCGTTGGGCGCCGCGATCGCGATGCCCACGAGAGTTACGGCCGCGATCACCGCGAGTGCAAACGGAGCCGCGTAACGCATGCGGGTGCGCATTATCGAATCTCCTCCTTGTTCCCGGGGCGGCATCCAACCGTCCCCTGTCCCGGAGCGGAACGTTACACGGATCGATGCAACAAGGCGCAGGTTCTCCCCGCCGCTTTTGGCTGTGCGACCAGCCAGTAAACCGAGGGGCAGTAACGGGAGGGGAACGGGGCGCAGGATCGCCGCCGCACAAACGCGAGAGGGTGGCGATCGCCGCCCCAGAAACGCGAGAGGGGCGGCATTCGCCGCCCCTCTCGGTGCGTCCTGGGCTCTGAGAGCCCGAGACTACAGTTGCGCTACGAGCACGTCTGAGTCGCGTTCTTGGTCTGCGTCGCTCCACCGTTGTAGGTGAACTTGGTCTTCATGTTCCAGACCTTGTTGGTGTCGGCGCACCTTGCGGCGACGTAGTTGCCCGAGTGCGGCTTGCCGACGGTGACGTTGAAGTCCGTCAGCGGAAGCGGCGAGGCCGCATGGATACCCGCGAACGTCAGCTGCTTGCCGCCCGAGTAGTCGCCACCGAGCGAGGTCGGGTTGGCGGCATACAGGCCGTCGAGGAGCACGTTGGTGTTCCCCTGGGTGTTCGACCCCGGATTCGCACAGCTGATCGTGAACGGGGGCGATGCGTTGGCGCGGGTGAACAGCAGCACGTGGCCGCCGGTCCCGGCGCCGTTGAACGCCAGCACGCAGGCGTGCACGACGTTCGGGCCCGCCGCGGCGGTTCGCCGTGCCCTTGCCGATCAGCTTCGTCCCGCACGCGGCCATCGCCTGAGCCATGGTCTTCGTGCCGGAGATCTGCGACTTGTTGCACTTCGGCGTCGCGGCAATGTTGACCTTGAAGTCGTCGTCGAAGTTCAGCACGGCCTTGTCCGTGAACTCCGAGCCCGAGGCATAGGTCGTGTGCGTGTGCACGTTGAGCGCCCCGTTTTGGAACGTGCTCGTCGGCACGTTACTCGGCGTGAACTTGTGCACCGACGTCGAGTTCGGTACCGCGAGGGCGATGCCGGCCATGGTCAATGCCCCGGCCGTCCCCAACGCGAAGATGACGGCGAACCGCCTCTTGATACGCATGTAGTAGCTCCTCCTTGTCGAGTGCGCGTAGCGCGCAAATAGCGCGGCTCTCCTGTCCGCGCCCTTGCCATCTCCCGTCGATGGGCACAAGAGGCTACGGGCCATCGACCCAACCTCCCCCCGGACGGGATGATGCGAGCAGTCTAGCAGCGAATCCCTGAGCGCGCCGGGGATTTCCCTAAGGATTCCCGAAATTTTGGGCGCCGGCCGCTAGGGCTGCTGGCGCACGTGCAGGTAGTTCGTGAACTCCGGGAACTCGCCGATCGACTGGAACTTGCCCTGCCTGCGGCACTCAGGCGCCGGCACATTGTTGGTGTTGTTCGAGTCGGCGAACGCGTACCGCTTGACCCGGTTGAAGAAGTCGAGCGGGTCGCCACCGACCGGCTGGCCGACGACCCGGGAACTGAAGTTGGGATCGCTGGCCACCTGGGAAGCGGGTGGCAAGGTGGCGTTGATTCCCGCGCATGGGGTGTTGGCAAAGGCCTCCAGGCCGCTCTTGACCTTGTTGTAGCCGAGGGGCTTGAAGTAGGGATTGGCACGGTCGGGCCTCAGCCTTGACGAGAACGAAGCCAGCGTCTGCGGATTGAACGGGCTGGTGGTTCGCAGGAGCTTGGCGGACGCCTCGCCCGTGGCACTGATCGGCTGCTCATTGTTGGTCGCGGCCGCCGCGTTGCCGAGGAAGGCCGTGATCTCGTGCTTGTAGTCGCGGAGCGCCTCGACGATCGAGTTGAGGTGCGCGAGGTACGGATCGCGGCCATCGACGGTGGTGCCGAGGCGAGCGAGGAACGGGGTCAGGTCGTCGCTGAGCAGCCTGCGGAGCGCCGGGAAGCCGGTGCCGGACGCGTTGATCGTCCCGCGAAGGCCGACGAAGAACTTCTGCAGGTCCGGCGCCGCCTTGCTGGCAGCGACCAGGGTCGGGCTGAGCTCGCGCGCGGCGGGGCGCAGCTGCTGGACCAGCGGGTCGGTGTTGCGCGCAAAGCTGTCCAGCCGCTCCAGGGTGGCGCGCGACTCGCGCTGGAACGTCGGCAGGACCTCGAAGAGCTGCTCGAGGTCGGCGTTTCTGCGGGCGGTGGTCTGGAAGACGGCGTTGGAGTTCTCGATCAGCCCGCTGAGCTGATCCTTTCGCTCCGAGAGGGCGTGGAAGACCTCGCCCCCGTTGTGGAGCACCTGGCGCAGGGCGAGATGCTGGCTGTCGAGCACCCGCAGTAGGCGGTTCGTCTCCTCCGCGAACGGGCCAAGCTCCGCGATCGCGGCGGACAGCTCGGGGCCCTTGCTGCGGACCGCGGCCGCCGTCCCCGTCATCCAGACCTTGAACGCCTGACGAGTGCGGGCGTTGAAGGTCCGGAAGATCTCGTCCAATTGCACCGCGTTCGAGACCTGCGCCACCGCCAGGGTGCCGTCCTCCGGCAGGGTGGGCCCGTCCCGGTCGCCGGGCGTCAGCTCGACGTAGGTCTCCCCCAGCAGGGTCTTCTGGCGCAGGATCGCGCGGGTGTCCGAGGGGATGGGCCCGAACTTGCTGTCCATCTCGACCGTCGCGTCGGCCAGGCCGTTGTCCGCCAGCTCGATCGACTTCACCTTGCCGACGGAGACGCCCGAGATCCGCACGTCGGACTCCACCGCGAGCTGGGTGGCCTCCTTGAACGGGACCGTGATGCGATAGCCCTCGGGCTTCAGCGGCAGCGGCCCGCCGAAGGCGATCCACAGGAAGAGCCCAAGCGCGAAGCAGGAGAGCGCGAAGCCGATCGCGACCAGGATCCGGGTGATTGTCGGCGGACGTGTCTCCATCAGCCGCACCCACCCGCGGCATCGATCTGGTCGGAGGTCGGCACCCCGCTGACCTGGCGGAGGGTGTTCAGGAACTGGTCGACGGTCCCGGCCACGAATTCGGCCGAGGCCGCGGTGCTGCAGTCCGCCACGACGAGGCCGTGACGAAGCGGTCCGGCCGCGTCCTGGGTGAAGAAGAGCGTGTTGGTGTCGTGGTTCAGCCAGCTGAGCCAGAACAGGTAGCCCTCCTGGGCCGACCCCGGCGGGTTGTAGGCAAGCGCGTTGAACAGCCGGTTGAGGTCGCCGAAGCCCTTGGTGAGCTGGGTGGTGCTCTTGGCGAGCGGCCTGGCGGCCTGGTTGATGTGCTTGAGCGGCGGCTGCACCGCACGCGTGAACGGCCGGATCTGGTTCTTGACGGAGCCGAGCGTGTCGCGGAACAGCGGCCGAGTCTGGCGCAGGGCGGGACCGAGCGCCTGCGCGGCGGGAATCAGGCGGCGCGACGCCGGGCCGAGCTGGAGCGACAGCCGGTTGGTGCTCCCCAGCGCGCCCCGCGTCACGCGCAGGGTTCCCGGCAGCTCCTGCAACGCGGCGCGGAGCGAGGCCTCCTGGCGCGCGAACGAGCCCAGAACCGCGTTGGAGTTGCGGACGAATCCGGCGAGCTGCGTGTCGCGCTGGCCGAGCTCCTTGCTCAGGAGGCCGAAGTTGGTGATCGCGCGCCTGATGTTCTTGCGCCGGGTCTCCAACGCGCCGCCGATCTGGGCCAGGTCTCGTGCCGTGGGCGCGAAGCGCTTCAGGGCAGCCCCCAGCTTTGCGCCGTTGTTCCCGCGCAGGCCCTGGCCCGCAGCCTGCAGCAGGAGCTGCAGGAAGGAGCGGGTGTCGCCGTCCAGGGTGGCGAGGATCTGGTCCGGCTGGACGTTGGGCTGCGTCTGGGCCAAGGGGATGACCGTCCCCTCGTTGACCTCGCTGCCGTCGGTTCCCGGGTCGACCTCGATCGTCATGTCCTGAAGGCCCGAGCGCGGGCGCAGCAGCAGGCTGGCGTCCCGACGGATGAGCGACGCGTACTTGTCCTCCACCTGCATGGTCACGACAGCTCGTCCGTTCTCCAGGGTCACCCCCGAGAGGGTCCCGACCTTGATCCCGGCGATCGTCACCTGCTGGCCCTGGCCGGGCGTGATCGCCTGTGCGGTCGTGAACTCCGCCTTCAGCTCGAAGGTGTCGCTGCCCAGAATCGGAACCCAGGACGGGAAGTTGGCCGACTGCTGGACGAGGATGACGCCCGTGGTGACGATCGCCAGGACCAGTAGGACCAGGATCGCCACGAAGTCGCGCAGGTGCTCTCTGATGGCGCGGCTCACGGGACCGCCTTCGGAGTTGGGGGTCCGATTGCGCCGGCGGGCCCGTTGAGGTCGGGCGCCGCCTGCGTGTGGCACGGGACGTCCATCCGGAATGGAGGCTGGCCCGACGCCGGAAGTCTTGGCCGGGTGCCGAGCGGAGCGTCGATGTTGAAGGCCCACACGGACTGCCGTTGAGGGTCGCCCGCGAATCCCGTCTGCGGCATGCTGACGAGCTGTGGGCCGCCCCCGGCCTGGAAGCGCACGAACGGTCCATTGCCGTCGAACCCCTGGCTCTCGCCGGCGAGACCCACGGTGCTGTAGAAGAACTCGCGGTAGTTCGGCTGGCCGGTGCTGAACGGGTAGGCGCCGCCCGCGTCGTCGATCACCTGGTTGCCCGCGGGGATCAGGTTGTGCGAGACGCACTGACCCGTAAGACCGAGCTGCGGGAAGAGCTTGATGGACTCGTGGGTGGTCTGGGCGAGCGGGGGCGCGGAGGCCGCCAGCAGCTTGGAGGTGCGACCAAGCTCGTCCTTGCGCAGGAGCCTGCCGAACTGGACCAGCCACGGCGAGCCCGCCTGGATGGTCGCCGGAAGCTGTTTGATCCCCGGCAGCGACTCGCGGGCCAGCGCCCGGAACGGAGGCAGCGCGTTGCTCAAGTGAAGCAGAGCGGGCCGCGCCCGCTCCACGCGTCGGGGCGAGCTCGCGAATCGTCGCCGAGAGGTTCGCCGACTCCGTTGCGAACGCCCCGGCCGTGGTGTTGAAGTTGGTGATCAGGTCGCTCAGCGAGCCGTCGGTCGAAGCGAGCTTCGTGAACAGGTCACGCTGGCTTCGGATCAGGTTGGAGAGGTCGTGCCGGCGCAGGCCCAGGAGCGCCTGGTTCACGATCGCGGTCGTTCGCCCCGCCTTGCCGCCGTACTGGAAGGTCTTGTTGATCCCCTGCGCGCCGGTCAATCCCTGAACCACAGGATCCTGGGTGGTGTTCTCGGCCGCGGTCGGCGGCTTGTTGAGGGCATCCCCGTAGCCGGCGAGGGCTCGCTTGAGGCTCGCCCGGGAGTCCTTCTGCAGCGAGGTGAGGATCTGATCGATCTGCACCGCGGTGGCGGTCTGCGTCACCGGGATGGTGGACCCGCTCGACAGGTCCGCAGCGCTCGGGCTTCCGGGCTGCATGTCGAGGAAGAAGTTGCCCTCCAAAAACAGCCGCGGCCTGATGATGATCGTGGCGTCCCTGTGGATCGGCAGCCCCTCGTCGGACACCGTGAAGGTCACGTCCGCCTTGTTGCCGTCGGCCTCGACCGAGGTCACCTCGCCCACGTTCACCCCGGCGATGCGGACGGGCGACGTTGGCTTCAGCGTGGTCGCGTTTTCGAACGTCGCGTGCAGCTCGTAGCCCTGGCCGGTGAACGGGATGTGCTTCGAGAACGCCAGGTAAAAGCCGGCCGCGAACAGGATCACCAGGAAAAGCCCGATCCAAAGCGGCCCCACCCCGTGGTAGTGGCGGCCGAAGATCCGCTCGTCGGGCACCGGCTTGCTCGGGTCCCGCTTCACCGGGGCGCGCCGCTTTCGACGCAGGAGGCTCACTGCGTCCCCTCCTTGGTCGTGGCCTGGAGCAGCGGCGGGTTGCCGACCACGACACGGTTCGGGATGTACTTCTCGTTGCCCGCCGCGCAGACGCGGGGCTGCCCCGGCGCCGCCGTGTACGGATAGGGGTTGACGTGGAGGAAGTTCGGGGGAGTGGCGGTAACCGGGCCGCTCGCGGGCCCGGAGGACGGGCTGTTCTCGCTGTTGGGGGCGGCGATCCCGGTGAAGGGCTCGATCTGCCCCGTGGACATGACGATGAACCGCTGCCAGGTGCCGATGCCGTCGCCCAGGCGCAGCAGGTCCTGCGCGTTACGGAGGAGCAGCGACGGATAGTTGCAGAAGGTCTGGGCGGGAGCGATGAACCGGACGGTGGGGGTCAGGAAGTCGAAGAACTGGGTGGAGCGCCGGACCCCGGCCTTGACGCCCTGGTCCAGTGCGAAGGCCTCGAGCGTCCTCGCGGTCGGCGCCAATTGGGCGTTCAGCTGCGGGGCGTCGGGCAGCACCCTGGCGCCGGTCTCGAACGACGATGCGATGATCGGCGAGGTCTCGCTGAGCGCCCGGACCCCGGGACGCAGGTCGGCGAACAGAGCGGCGCTGTGGGCGAGGAAGACCCTCTGCTCCGGTGCCGTCCGGATCAGCGTGTCGAGCGTCGGCGGCGTCTCGGAGATCGTTTCCTGGATGAACGGCCGCGCCACCCGGGCGAAGGCCGCGAAGGTCGAGTCGAGGGCGACGAACATCTGGGCCTGCGTCTCGGCGACCGGGGCCACCTCGGCGGCGGTGTCAGCCAGCGCGTCGAAGAAGGGCCCCAGGCCGGTCTTCTTGGAGGCGAGGTTGCGAGCCACGGGCTCGAGCTTGCGGACCAGTGGCTCGAGCTCACCCAGCAGGGCGTTGATTTCCGGCCCGCGACCCGCGAATGCATCGCCGAAGGCGATCAGGTTGCCGCGGATGCCCTGCCGCGTGGGCGCGTCGAAGGTATTCAGCACCTGGTCGATCTCGACTGGCTGCGGGTGGGCGGCCTTCAGCGGAAGGATCGACCCCTCCGGGTAACCGGCCTTGGACTCCCCCTGATTGATCTCGAGGTACTTGAGGCCCAGCGCGGACTTCGCCCGCACGATCACGCTCGAGTCCCTGGGCAGCGGGTCCACGGTCTTGTCGAGCTTCAGGTCCACCTTCGCGTGGACGGCACCGGTCTGAGGATCCTGAAGCGGCTCCACCGATTCGACGAAGCCGACCCGCACCCCGCTGATTCGCACGTCGTTGCCGGGCACGAGCGTCTCCGCGTTTGGCGTCTGGATCGAGATCCGGTAGCTGGGAACGAACGGCAGCCCCTTGTTGGCGTTGTAGGCGAGGAAGACGGCGAGGATCACGATCAGGGTCGTGATCGCTCCCACCAGGGTGGGGCTCGCGGCAAGGGCGCCCACTCCACGGCGGGTCACGGGCGCTCACCTCGATCAGACCGTTGCCTGCCGATCAGCGTGTCGAGCAGGTCGCGCGCGGCCCGGAGCGAGGGACGTCGCGCGGAGGGGGCCACGGGAGTGGTCGTCGTGGTGGTCGTCCCCGCGGGCGGCTGGCCCTGGGCATCAAGCGGTTGGCCGGGCTGGATCCCACCGGAGCCGCCCGATCCGCCAGTCCCGGTGGAGCCGGCGGGGGTTCCCCCGTCGTCTGACTCAACCTTCGCCTGGGCCTTGGCGACCGCGGCGTCGGCGCCCGCTGCCATTTTCAAGGCAGCGCGCTTGCTCGCGCTCGAGCCGACGAATGGCCAGTTGGACTCGCAACCGAGCGTCCGGGTCGCGGACGTCTGGATGCAGCCGGGGGGAATCGTCAGGAAGGCGCGGAGGAAGTGCCCGTATTGGTCGTAGCCGTTGACCCCGCCGGTGGTGTTGAACAGGAACTTCATCAGGTCCTCATAGCCGCCGGTCTTGCGCAAGCTGGCGAGCAGGCGGGCAAGCGATTTCGCGCCCGGGGCGGTCTTCTTGGCCAGGTCGCGGACCTTCTTCAGGAGCGGATCGGAGTTGACGATCGGCTGCTGGCTCTGCGCGGCGGCGGTGCCGAGGGTGGTCAGCGCCGGCCTCGCAGACTGGGCGAAGGGCCCAAGAGCCCGAGTTGCGCGGGCGATCGCAGGCGCGCCGGAGCGGAACTGGGCGAACACCGGAGTCGCCTGCTCGGAGAAGCCGCGCAGCTTCGCCATCGTCAGGCGCAGCTCGTGGAAGGCGGCCGGGAACTTCTGGAACCCCGCCTCGAGGTCGGCGCTGCGTTCCGCCGTGGCCTCGGCGGCGATGTTGGAGTTGTTGATGAACCCGGCCAGGTGCTGGCGCTCGCGGACCAGCGGCGTCAGGATCGTGTCGGAGTCGACGGCGAGCCTCGAAAGCTGCTGGTTCTGCTTGGCGAGGACCGCGAGCACCCGGGTCGTCTGCCGCAGCGCCGGGTCCGCCCGCTGGACGATGGCATCGAGGGTCTTCCCGCGGGCGGCGAGGCCGGCGCCGAGGCTGTTCAGGATCAGCCTGAAGCGGTCGGCGTAGGGCTGGCGCATGATGTTGTTGACCAGGTCGAGGTCGACCTCTTGGCCGTTGTTCTCGAGCGGCAGGAAGTGCTGGCCCTCGCCGGGGTCGCCATCCGGGACCACGTCGAGCGCGGGCGGCGGCTGGCTCCCGGGCGCCCGAGGCTGGGTCGGGTCGCAGTCGACGTACTTCTCGCCGAGAAGCGACTGCGGTCGGATCAGGCAGGAGGCGTCCTCGCGGAAGTCCTGGAAGCCGTCGTCGGTGATCTTCATCACCACGACCGCCTTGCCGGGGTCGTCCGCGTGGTCGTCGTGCACCCACTCGCCCGGCGTCGTCACGTCGACGGAGTCCACCGACCCGACGCGGGCGCCCGCGATGCGGACCTCCTCGCCGGTGACCAGGAAGTTGCCGTTGTCGAAGATCGCGCGGACCTCGTAGGTGTCGTCGCTGCCGCCGGCCGCCTGCCCGAAGAGGACCAGAGCCACCACCCCGACGAGGCCGATGATCGCCGCGACGCGCCTCATGGGCCCGGCGGCACCTGGGAGGTGTCGCATTTTGGATTCGGGGGCTGGCCGCCCGTGAGCAGGCTTCCGTCGTCGGTGAACGGGTTGGAGCCGGGGATAGGCGTGGTCGCGCCGCCCGGGCAGCGAGTGGAGACCTGGAACGTGAGGTCGTCGAACTGCTCGCTCGGCGGGATCGGCGCCAGTTCCCCGGTCGCGTAGGGACCGCCACCGCTGGCGCAGTGCGAGTTGCCGTCACCCGGCGCGCAGTAGTGGAACAGGTTCGCCTGCGCGGTCGACACACGGGCGTAATGGCCGTTCGCGTCGTAGTAGGCGGACACCTCGGCGAACTTGGACACGAAGCCCAGCACGTCGGGCATGTAGGGCCGCGCGAACTCGATCACCGGCTGCGACGCGTTGAACCCGGTGATCGTCTGCGGGATCGCCCTGCTCGCCTTGCGCTCGGCCTTCGGCAGCTCGCGCAGGGAGTCGGTGAGGTCGTTCGACTTGCCGGGGCGGTTGAGCGAGAGCCGCAGGTTGGTGACCACGGGCACCGAGCGCTCGGCCACCGGCCGCAGCTTGCGGAGGAAGGGTGCCAGGTCCTTGGTCGCCGGCTTGGTGGCGTTGACGACCGGCGTCAGGTCGTCGAGCGTCGCCCGCAGGTTGACGAACGTGGTGTTGGCCTGGCGAAGGGTCGGCGGCAAGGCCACAAGCGAGCGGTCGAGCGCCTGGTTCTGGCTCGCGATCGCGCCCAGAGCCTGGTTGGCGTTGGAGGTCAGGGACGCGAGGTCGTCGCGGCGGTCCGCGATCGCGCCCAGCGCCTTCGATCCCTGAACCAGGAACTGGCTGAGCGCGCGACTGTCGCTGTTCAGCTCCTCGAACAGTCGCCGGGTCGCGGACAGCGACGGGGCAAAGTACTTGTACGTCTCCTGTGCGCCCTTGGTGTTGCCGTCATAAAGCGAGGCCGAGCCCTGGATCACGTTGCGAAGTGCCGCCCGCGTCTGCGGCCGGAAGGTGTCGAAGAGCTGGTCGAGGTCGACCGGGGAGATGGTGCGGTCGCCGCTCAGCGTCGCCCCGTCGTCGAGCTCCGGGCTGTTGTCGGGCCCCGGGGTGATCGACACGTAGCGGTTCGCGACCCCCGAGAGCGAGGTCGCCCGGATGATGGCGCTGGTCCCCTCGTGGAGGGGCTCATCCACCGAGACCGTCACCTCGGCCTGCGCGTCCTCGGTCAGATCGACGCTGTCGACCTTGCCGATCGGCTGACCGGCGACCAGCACCTGGTTCCCCGAGAGCAGCTGGCCGCCGTTCTCGAACAGCAGGTGATAGGTGTGGCCGCTGGACCCTCCGAACAGGACGACGAGGACGAGCACCAACCCGACGAGGAG
Organism: uncultured bacterium; assembly: GCA_963758865.1. GTDB lineage: Bacteria > Actinomycetota > Thermoleophilia > Solirubrobacterales > 70-9 > AC-56. The sequence continues at coordinate 85,379 of CAVWWY010000005.1, forward strand.
GGCCCCGCCGCTGGCGACTCGGGCGAGCATGGCGCCGCGCCCGGGTCTAACGGACTGCCGTTCCGGGGTCACGTGATCGGGGCCGCGCGCCCCCTCCGTCTCCGAATCACCGCTGCCTCACGCTTTCCTGCGGAATCATCCTCTCCTCGCCGCACCGGCTATCCAGTTCCCGGCGCGAGGCTCTCTCCTCGAGGAATCCTATTGCGCGGATCGCTATTTGGGGGCACTCAACCTAAAAAGACGGATGGGGAATTTCATCCGCGGCTCCAGCAGGGTTCGCGGGCCACGTCGCTGTCTGAGGCCGCTACTCCCGCGGCTCTCGGCCGGTGAGCGCCTTGTAGAGGTCGTTCGCCCTGGTCCCGGTGAGCGCCGCCACCACCGAGGCGGCCGCCCGAGGCCGGGCTCCCGACTGGACCAGGCGGCGAAGCGCATCGACAGCGAACGCCAGGTCCGGGCCCGTGGCGCTCGACCCGCCCGGCGCGATCACCACCACGATCTCGCCCTTCACCTGATCGCGAAACCGCCTCGCCAGCTCGCCGAGGGAGCCTCGGGCGACCTCCTCATGGAGCTTGGTCAGCTCTCGGCACACGGCCGCGGGGCGGTGCGGTGCCAGGGCCGCGAGCGCGGCAAGGGAGTCCGGCAGGCGGCGGGGGGACTCGAACGCGACCACCGTCTCGGCGGAGCGCAGCACACGTTCCAGCTCCCCCGCCCGGCGCGGCAGGAACCCCTCGAAGGTCCACCTGTCGGCGGGCAGTCCCGAGGCCACCAGGGCGGTGGTGACCGCGGACGGTCCCGGCAGCACCTCGATCTCGAGGTCGCGGTCGATGCACGCCCGGATCAGCCGGTATCCAGGATCGGAGATCACCGGCGTCCCGGCGTCGCTGATCAGGACGACGCGGGCGCCGCGCTCGATCTGCTGGACGAGCTGGGCCGCCCGCTCGGCCTCGTTTCCGTCGTAGTTGGAGACGAAGCGCGGGCGCTCGATCTCGAGGCGCTCATACAGGCGACCTGCGCGCCGGGTGTCCTCGCAGGCCACGAGATCGGCCTCGGCCAGCGCCCGCCGGGCACGCGGGCTCAGGTCCTCGACGTTGCCGATCGGCGTCGGGCACACGGTCAGCCGGCCCGCCATTAGAGGCACCTCTCGGGGGGTGTGCGCACCAACGTCTAGCCGACTCCTTCCAGCTCCGCTGCGGCCATCGCCGCCGCCCCGATCATCCCTGCGTCGGGGCCCAGCTCCGCGGCGGCCACACGGGCGCGATTCATCGGCGCAAGGGCGCGGGCGGCGAGCTCCTCCCGCGCCGGCCCGACCAAGAGCTCGCCGGCGCGGATCGCTCCCCCGCCGATCACGATCACCTCGGGATCGAGGGCGTTCGCGAGGCTCGACAGGGCAACGCCGATGCGTCGCCCCACGAGGGCGAGCACCTCGCGCGCCGTCTCGTCCCCCTCGAGGGCTGCATCGGTGACCACCAGTCCATCGACCGCCTCGCCGGCGGCGAGCGCTCGGCCGAGCGCAGACCCCGGCTCGCGTTCGGCCGCCGCCAGGCCCTCCCGCGCGATCGCGGTGCCCGACGCCAGCGACTCGACGCAGCCGCGATTTGGGCAGTTGCCCTGGCAGCGGGGTCCATCGGCCTCGATCACCACGTGGCCGAGCTCCCCCGCCGCCCCGGTCGATCCCCGGTAGAGGTGTCCGTCGAGGATGAGGCCACCGCCGATCCCGGTTCCGATCGTCAGCATGGCGGCGTTCCGGGCCCCGCGGGCAGCACCGAAGCGCTGCTCCGCCAGCAGGGCGACGTTGGCGTCGTTGTCGACCAGCACAGGGATCCCGAGCCGCTCGGTCATCAGGTCCCGGAGCGGCACGTCGGCGAGCTCGAGGTTGACGGCCATGATCGCGACGCCGCGCTCCCAGTCGATGGTGCACGGGACGCCGAGGCCGGCGGCGGCCACCGTCGGATGCGCGTCGATCGCCGACCGGAGTTGGCGCTCGAGCGTGTCGAGCAACTCGTCCTGTCGCAGGCCGTGGCTGGGGGCCGTCGAGCGATAGACGACTCGGCTATCCGCGTCCACGACCCCAACGAGCATCTTCGTCCCGCCGAGGTCGACGCCGACGGCTTCAGGCATTGCGAAAGCGATTCCCCGGGCAGGCCATGCGGCAGTATTACCCGCACATGCAGGACCAGCGCACACAGAGGCGAACCCAGCCTCGGTGAGCGCCGAAGGGGAACAGCCTCCCGAGCGCCCCGACTACAAGGTCTACAAGTCCCGCCCCGGATTCTTCAGCCGCCTGCGGGCTCCCGACCTGTCGAAGCTCAGGGAGCGAGCCAAGGGCAAGGGCCCCGAGCGGCCGCCACGCGAGAGGCGGGAGAAGCGGCCGCCCGGCGAGCGGCCGTTCTGGCGTCGGGCGCTGAAGTGGGTGGGAATCGCGGCGCTCGTGTGGCTCGTGATCAGCTTCCTGGCCTTCGAGATCTCGTCTCAGATCCAGAAGGGGAAGCTGACGGACATGGGCGACACGCTCACGGCAACCCGTTCCTGGCGGTCAGCCCGCAGACGATCCTCGTGATCGGCACCGACATCCGCTCGGGCCAGTTCGCGGGCCCGGACGAGGCCGCCTCGAAGAACTGCCTCGATGCGGCCGGCAGCGGCGAGGCGCCCCCGGGCAACTGCGCCCCGTACCGGTCGGACACCCTGATGTTGATCCGCGCGGGCGGTGGCGCGTTTCGAAAGCTCTCGATTCCCCGCGACACGCTCGCCGCCATCCCCGGCCAAGCCGAGAACAAGATCAACTCGGCCTACGCGTTCGGCGGCGCCAAGCTCACGGTCCGCACGATCGAGGGCTTCCTGGGGATCAACATCGATCAGGTCGCGATCGTCGACTTCGACGGCTTTCGCCGGTTCATCGACACGATCGGGGGGGTCACGGTTGACCTCCCCACGAAGGTCTGCTCCACCGTCTCCGGAGGGGCGTTCAACCTGAAGCTGAGCGCCGGCGAGCACACGCTGAACGGCTTCCAGGCGATCACCCTCGCAAGGACGCGCGAGAACAGCTGCGGCTCCGGCCAGTTCACCGGCACCGACCTCGAGCGGGCCCAGTTTCAGCAGCTCATCCTCGACGGGATCAAGGGCAGGCTCACCTCCCCCCTTCGCCTCCCATACAACTTCATCAAGGGCCCATTCATCGGCTGGAACGCACCCAAGGCGATGGTCTCCAGCATGGGCGCGTGGACCATGCCCCAGCTGATGTTCGCGGCGGTCATCGGCGGCAGCGGGGGCACCGACGTGCTGAAGCCGACGAGCACCACCGCGGCCGGCAACCTGATCATCCCGCCGGAGGAATGCGAGCGCGCGGTGAAGAGCTTCCTGGACTCCAACCCGCCCCGCAACCCCACCTGCTCGCCGCCGAGCTAGGGCGGGTGCCGCCGCCGGCCTGATCGCGGGCCCGCTAGTCGTCCTTCTTGGACGAAGCCGCGGCGGATTTCTCGCCGGACTTGGCCGGCTTTGAGTCCTTCGAGTCCGTGGACTCCTTCGATCCCTTGGAGTCCGAACCGCCGTCTCCCGATGCCGTGGCGGCCGCCTTTCGCGCATAGTCGGTGGTGTAGAAGCCCGAGCCCTTGAAGTGCACCGCGACCGGGTGGAACAGCCGCTCGACGGGCGCGCCGCACTCCTGGCAGGCCGAAACCGGCTCGTCCGACATCGCCTGGAAGACCTCGAACTGGTGGCCGTTGCTGCAGCGGTACTCGTAAATCGGCATCGAGGTCGATTATCGCAGCCGGTTCCGCGCCTTCTCGGCAGTCCGCTCGCACGCGCGACTCGTTCTGCAGCGCGAGCGGCTGCGGCTTCCCGCCGTGGGAGTCGCGGCAGACGCGTCGTAAGCTGACGGTTGCCGTTTGACACTTGAGGCCGAGCCTGCCTAATCTTTGGCTGGTCGGCCAACAGAAGAAACGAGGAGGCGAAATGGGTCTGGTTCGTCGTGCATGGCTTTCGTTCGCGGCAACGATCGTCGTCGGCTTGGCGATGGTGCCTGCGGCACACGCGGCCCTCGGCTTTCAGGGACTCTCCGCCGCGCCCGCAAGCACGGCCGCAGGAGCCAACAGCAACGTGAACATCCACATCGGGTTCACGGACCCAACCGCCGACGTCAAGAATTTGACGGTCGGCCTCCCGCCCGGCCTGGTCGGCGACCCGACCGCGGCGCCCACGTGCACCCTCACCCAGCTCCAGGGCGACGCCTGCCCCGCGGCGAGTCAGGTGGGCACCGTGACCGCCAACGTCACGGCGCACCTGCTCGACCCCCTTCCCCTGACCCTTCCCCTGACCGTCAACGGCTCGCTCTACAACGTGGTGGCGTTGACCGGACAGCCCGCGCGGTTCGGGATCGTGCTGAGGCCGGTGGGGTCCGATCCGCTTCCGGCGTTCGAGAAGATCATCCAGACCTCGGACGTGCAGCTCCGAAAGAGCGATTTCGGCCTCAACACCGTGCTGAGCGACATCCCGAACGTGGCGCACGCCGCGGGTGGCGGGATCAGCGTGCCGACCGACATCAACTCGCTTGACATCAGCCTCAACGGGACCGTGGGCGGCCAGGGCTTCATGCGCAACCCGACGTCGTGTGGCACGAAGACGACGAAGTTCACCGCCGACTCCTACGCGAACCCCGGCCAGAAGATGACCGGACAGGCGTCCTACACATCGACCAACTGCGAGGCGCTGCCGTTCTCGCCGAGCCTCGCGGTGTCGCTCGGCGGCCCGGGGGCGACCAAGCCGGGTCAGAACCTGCCGATGACGGCGACGATCTCCCAGGGCAACGGCGCAGGCGGGGCTCCGCAACGCCAGGGTGCTGCTGGCGCCCACGGTGGGCGCGAACCTGGCGGTCCTGGTCAACCAGTGCAGCCCCAGCCAAGTTCCGGGCGGACGCCACGACCTGTCCCGCCGCCAGCAAGGTCGGATCGGGCACGGCGAGGTCGCCGTTCCTGCCCGCGGCGCTGAAGGGTGGCGTATACATCGTCAAGCCGCTCGCCGGGGAGTTCCTCCCGCGGCTGGGGGTCGACCTCCGGGGGCCGCTGGCCCTCCAGGTCCTGGGCAGCTTTCTGCTCGACCCGGGCCCCGGCAACCTGTTCACGAACCTGCCCGACATCCCGATCTCGAGCTTCGCGCTCCACTTCCACGGGGGCAACGGGGGCCTGGTCTCGAGCTCGGACGACCTGTGCACGTCACCGCCGCCGGTGTTCCAATCCGCGTTCATCGGCTGGAACCCCAAGGGAGCGGGGGCGAACGTCCCCGCGACGATCAAGGGCTGCGGCTAGCCCGGCCAGCGAGCTCCTCTCCGGCGTCGTGCCCGAGACGTTTCGGGCACGACGCGCCGGCGACCCTGAAAGCGCGCCCGGCGCAGCGATGATCTAGCCTCGGCGACCCGATGGCCGAAGCGACCCCCACCACCGCCCCGGACGTGACCCTGGACGAGATCGTTGCCCTGTGCAAGCGGCGCGGCTTCATCTTCCAGGCCTCCGAGATCTACGGCGGCCTTGCCTCCACCTACGACTACGGCCACTACGGCGTCCTGCTGAAGAGCAACGTCAAGTCCGAGTGGTGGCGGGCGATGGTCGGCGAGCGCGACGACATCGTGGCCCTCGACTCGGCGATCCTCCAGCACCCGCGGGTCTGGGAGGCGTCCGGCCACCTGGAGGGGTTCACCGACCCGCTCGTGGACTGCCGCGCCTGCAAGCTCCGCTTTCGCGCCGACGACCTCGAGAACGCGCACTGCGGACGAAAGCCGTCGCTTCATCCCGGTGAGCACTCCGAGTGCGACCTCACCGACCCGCGCCAGTTCAACCTCATGTTCAAGACCCACATGGGGCCAGTCGAGGAGGACGCGGCGCTCGCCTATCTTCGGCCCGAGACGGCGCAGGGGATCTTCATCAACTTCAAGAACGTGCTCCAGTTCGCCCGCCGAAAGCCCCCGTTCGGGATCGCGCAGGTCGGGAAGTCATTTCGCAACGAGATCACCCCGGGCAACTTCGTCTTCCGCACCCGCGAGTTCGAGCAGATGGAGATGGAGTACTTCGTGCCGCCGGACGAGGCCCAGAAGTGGTTCGAGTACTGGCTGGGCGAGCGCGAGCGCTGGTATGTGGACCTCGGCATTCGGCCGGAGTACCTGCGACTGCGGGAGCACCCGGCCGAAGAGCTCTCTCACTACTCCTCCGCCACCTCGGACATCGAGTACCTGTTCCCGATCGGCTGGTCGGAGCTCGAGGGGATCGCCAACCGCGGCGACTTCGACCTCACTCAGCACTCGAAGCTCTCCGGCGAGAAGCTCGAGTACTTCGACCAGGATGCCGGCGAGGCCTACGTCCCGCACGTGATCGAGCCGGCGGCCGGCGCCGATCGCGCGACCCTCGCCTTCATCGTCGACGCCTATGACACCGACGAGTTCGAGGGTCGAAAGCGCACCGTGCTGCGGCTGCACCCCCGGCTGGCCCCCGTGAAGGCCGCCGTGCTCCCTCTCGTCTCGAAGGCCGGGATGCCGGAGCGGGCTCGGGAGGTCTACGAGGAGGTGCGGCGCCGCGTCCCGGCCGAGTACGACGAGGGCGGCTCGATCGGACGGCGCTACCGCCGCCAGGACGAGATCGGCACGCCCTGGGGGATCACCGTGGACGGGCAGACGATGGACGACGACACGGTGACGCTTCGCGACCGCGACAGCCTCGAGCAGGAGCGGGTGCCGGCAGCCGAGGTCGCCGACCTCCTGGCCGCGAAGCTCGCCGCGGAGTGGCGAAGCCCGAAGCTCGGCTAGCCAGGCGATCCGTGACATCCGTCACACACCCCCTGGCCAGCCGGCCAGGATTCCACTATGCTCGACGATTACATCAAATGGTGTAAGCGAGCCCGGCGGTTCGCCCCGAGGAGGATGGAATGAGCGTTGCGCAGAAGGATGGGATCGACCAGCGGTCCTTCACCGACCGGATCACCTACGAGGACCTCTACCAGCGCTGGGAGGAGGGCAACTGGAGGGCCTACGAGATCGACTTCTCGGAGGACCGCAAGGGCTGGGAGGGCACTGAGCGAGATCCAGCGGCGCTCGGCGCTTTGGACCTACTCGATGTTCTTCTACGGCGAGGACTCGGTCACCGACAACCTCTCTCCCTACATCGACGCCGCCCCGAAGGAGGAGCAGAAGTACTTCCTCGCCACCCAGCAGGTGGACGAGGCCCGGCACTCCGTCTTCTTCCATCGCTTCTTCAAGGACGTGATCGGCGCCGGCGACTCGATCGGCTCCACGCTCGCCTACACCGAGGCCCAGCTCGGCTGGGGATACCGGAACGTCTTCGACCGCCTCGACCAGATGGGCGAGGAGCTCCGCCACGACCGATCCCTGCCCAAGTTCGCGCAGGCCATCGCCCTGTACCACATGGTCGTCGAGGCGACCCTGGCCCAGCCGGGCCAGCACTTCATCGAGGACTTCTTCACCAAGGCCGGGACGATGCCGGGGTTCAGCGAAGGCATGCACAACGTCTCGCGCGACGAGCAGCGACACATCGGCTTCGGCGTCAAGACGCTGGCCGACTGCTTCCGCGAGTCGGATGAGTGCAAGGCCGCGGTGGTCGAGATCCTGCGCGAGGTGATGCGCTACTCGATGGCCGTCTTCGTCCCGCCCGGATGGGACCTCGAATACACGCGGTGCTACGGCTTCGAGCTCGAGGACATCTACGCCTTCGGGATGCGCTCGGTGGAGACCAAGTGGAAGGCCGCGGGCTTCCCGATCGACGAGATGCCCTCGGACGTTTATCCGTTCGACCTCTCGATGCCACACGAGGAGCGGGCGCGGCGCGCGATCACGCTGATGCGCGCGGGGGTCGCCGGGGAGCCGGTGCCGGATCCCGACTCCTCACCGGAGGTCCAGGCGCTCCTGTTCGAGGTGATCGCGCGATCGGCGCAGAAGGACGCCGTCAACGGGCGCCCGGTGACGATCCAGTGGCGCTTCGAGGACGCAGCTCCCTGGTACGTGCGGATCGACAACGGCACCTCCGAGGCCGCTCAGGGGGAGGCGACCGATCCCGACGTGACGCTGGAGACGTCATGGCGCGACTGGATCGACCTCTCGATCCGCGGGGCGATCCGCGCAAGGCGATGCTCCGTCGCAAGCTTCGTCCGCGCGGCTCGCTGCGCACCCTTCTGCGGATGCAGCGGATCTTCCCGCGCTAGGAAGTGGTCAGGGCGCGCTGAGCAGGAAGCGCGCCACCTCGGCCCCGGTCTCGACCGCGGCCGAGAAGTCCCGGTCGGAGTCGGTCAGGCGCTGCAACGCGCCGCCGTCCGCGGCCGCGAACATGTAGGTGGCGACCGCCTCGGCATCGAAGCGCAGCTTCAAGACGCCCTCCGCCTCCTTTCGCCGGAGGATCTCGGCGATGTGGTGGCGGTTCAGCTGGTAGAGCTCCGCCAGCTCCTCCCGGATCTCCGCGTTCTGGCGGCCGGCGGTGAACAGCTCGTAGAGGATCACGTAGAAGCCGGGGTCGGTCTCGAGCACCGCCTCCGCCCCCGAGACGAGTACGCGCGATCACCTCATCGACCGTCTTCGCGCGAGCGAGCGGTTCGTCGAGCATCGCGATCCTGGTCTCGGCGTCGCTGCGCAGCACCTCGATCAGCAGGCGCTCCTTGGTGCCGAAGTAGTAGTGGAGGAGCCCCCGGCTCACCCCGGCCTCGCGGGAGACATGCTCGAAGGTGGCGCCCGCGATCCCGCGCTCCGCGACGCAGTGTCGCATCGCATCAACGATCCGATCGGCCTTCTCGCCGCTGAGGCGGCCCGGCTCGCCCTCGGGGCGCTCGCGGGCTTCCGCGTCACGAGCGGTCTTGAGCTCCACCATCTCTCCCTTCCCAGTTCAGTCCGGTCAGCAAGTGGACGTGCGGCGAGTGTAATCCACCGAACCGCCTTTGGCCCGGAGATCAGGATCCGGCTGCCAGCGTGGATGCACTAACCGAGCGCGACCGGCGGGTTGTGGCCGGGGATGACCACGGCGGGCTCGAGCTCGCGGATCCGTTGCCACTGCTCCAGAAGCTCCTCACGCTCGGGGCCGAAGTCCTCTGGGAGATCCATGTCCTCGAAGTACTCCGGAAGCGGGCCGACGCAATCTGACGCGATCACCACCAGGCCGTCGTCGGTGTCCACGCACAACGAGATCAAGCCATCGGAGTGCCCCGGCGTCCGAAGCCACCGGATACCGGGCTCGATCTCGCCCTCGTCGCCGTCGAGCACCTCTAGGTTGGCCATCTCGAGCATCCCGGAGACGATCTGGGCGTAGGGGGCCTCGGTCTCGAGCCGGTGAACGAAGGTGCGGCGCTGGGGCCACGCGGCTAGGCCCTCGGCGTGGTCGAAGTGAAGGTGCGTGAGGATGACGTCCTTGATCTCCTGCGGCTCCACCCCGAGCTCCTGAAGCGCGCCGAGCAGGGGGCCGCCCTGCATGATCAGCCCCGGATCGACCAGGTAGTCGCGCTCGCCGCGAACGAGCAGCGTGTTGGGGAAGGCGACCATCCCCGCGGTGCGGCCGCCCCGCTGAAGCTCCTTGTAGCGACGAAACCCGTCCGCGGAGTCGTCGCTCGCAGTCACCTCCGCCTCGCCGTTGGACACGGCGAAGACGTGCCGCTGCGCGGGAAGGAGAACGTGGACGCTATGCAAACGGCGATTATTCAGTAGCCGTGGGCTGGGGCGTGGGCGCGGTCTGGGAGGTGTATTCGAACTCCTCCTCGGCGCCGAACAGCCGGTCGAGGACGGCCTTTCGCAGATCCTCGCTGAGGACGACCGCCAGGGTCGCGCCCACGGCGGCGAGGACCAGCAGCCTGCCCCAGCGGCGCTTCTTGACCTTCCCGCGCAGACGGTCGGATGCGTCCCGAAGCGACTCGGCGGCGGTCTTCAGGTCGCGCTGAACCTTCTTGTCCTCGGTGACCGCCTTCACCGGGCCCTTGCCGTTCGACATCCGCTGGTAGGCGTGGCGGGCCGCCGCGAAGGCGTCCTTGACGTTGTTGCGAAGCTCCTCGTCCTCGATCAGGCGCCGTACATACGGATTCGAGCCCGCCGACTGTGCCGCCTGGCGCGCCTTATCGGCCTTCGTGCTCTTTGCTGCCATCGCCAAAACTCTCCTCGTCGCGTTCGGGGTGTTCGCGGAGCATATACCCGTATTTGCGGAAGCTACAACGCGGCTTCGAGCGCCTTCTCGATGCTGTCCACGTAGATGAACTCCAGACCCTCCCGCTCGTGCTCTGGGATCTCCGCGACATCGCCCTCGTTGCGCTCCGGGACGATGATCCGCTTGATCCCGGCCCGCAGAGCGGCGAGCGACTTCTCCTTCAGCCCGCCGATCGGCAGCACCTGGCCCGTCAGCGTCACCTCGCCGGTCATCGCAACGTCGGACCTGACCGGCTTCGACGCGACGAGCGACGCGAGCGCGGTGGCCATCGCCAGCCCGGCTGAAGGACCGTCTTTGGGCACCGCACCGGCGGGGACGTGGATGTGGACGTCGTGGGTGGCGAACCAGTCCTCTGGAAGGTCGGCGGCGACCGCCTTCTGGTGGCCGCGGACCCAGGAGAGGGCCGCCTGGGCCGATTCGCGCATCACCTCTCCGAGCTGGCCGGTGATCGTCAGCTTGCCGGCCCCGGGCATCGCGGTCGCCTCGACGAACAGAACCTCGCCGCCCACGGGGGTCCAGGCCAGGCCGGTGGCGACCCCGGGCACCTTGGTGCGGCGCCGCTGCTCGGCGAAGAACCGGCGCCGGCCCAGCAGCTCCCGCGCCCGCTTGGCGGAGATCGTCGCCTTGCCCGTCGCCTTGCCCTCGGCGACGTCGCGCGCCACCTTGCGGCAGACGGTGCCGATCTCGCGCTCCAGGTTGCGCACGCCGGCTTCCCGCGTGTACTCCTCGGCGATCGCCCGAAGGGCCGCGTCGCTGAACGAGATCTGGCTCTTGGAGAGCCCGTTCTGGGCGATCTGGCGAGGCACGAGGTAGCGCTTCGCGATGTGGACCTTCTCGTCCAGGGTGTAGCCGGCGAGCGCGATCACCTCCATCCGGTCCTGAAGCGCCGGGCTGACGGTGTCGAGCGTGTTCGCCGTGGTGATGAACAGCACCTCCGAGAGATCGAACGGCAGGTCCAGGTAGTGGTCTCGGAAGCTGTCGTTTTGGGCCGGGTCGAGGACCTCGAGCATGGCGCTCGACGGGTCTCCCCGGAAATCGGCTCCCATCTTGTCGATCTCATCGATCATGAACACGGGGTTCGCCGACCCAGCGTCGCGCAGGGCGCGCACGATCGTCCCCGGCATCGCGCCGATGTAGGTGCGCCGGTGCCCGCGGATCTCGGCCTCGTCGCGCACACCGCCCACTGAGATCCGCTCGAACTTGCGGCCCAGCGCCTTGGCGATCGAGCGACCGAGGCTCGTCTTCCCGACCCCGGGCGGCCCGACGAAGCAGAGGATGGGCCCCGGCACCGACCCCGTCGTCGATCCCGAGCCGGAGGAGGCGGCGGTCTCCCGCGTCAGCTTGCGCACCGCCAGGTACTCCAGGATCCGGTCCTTGACCTTCTCGAGGTCGTAGTGGTCCGCGTCCAGCACCTCGCGGGCGTGGGCGATGTCGAGGTCGTCCTCGGTGGTCACGCTCCAGGGCAGCTCGATGATCCAATCCAAATAGGTGCGAATGACCCCGTACTCGGCGGCCGCGGGCGGCAGGCGCTCGAGGCGTCCCAGCTCGCGCTCAGCCTGCTTTTTGGCCTCCTCGGGAAACCCCGCGGCCTCGATGCGCTCGCGCAGCTCGTTGACCTCGGCCTGCTGCTCGTCGCCCTCACCGAGCTCCTGCTGGATCGCCTTCAGCTGCTCGCGCAGGTAGTACTCGCGCTGGCCCTTGTCGATCCCCGACTGGACCTCCGACTGGATCTTGGAGCCGATCTGAATCACCTCGAGCTCGCGGGCGAGGATCTCTGAGAGGCGGCGGAGGCGCTTGGCGACGTCCACCTGCTCGAGGAGTTCCTGCTTCTCGGCGGTCGAGATGCGAAGCGCGCCCGCGATCAGGTGGCTGAGCGCGGAGGGGTCGTCCACGTTGGTGACCGCAAGCTGCAGCTCCTCCGGCAGGTAGGGGATCTGCTCGATGATCTCCGTGAAGGTGCGCTGGACGTTGCGAGTGAGCGCCTCGAGCTCCGGCGAGGGCTCCACGACATCGGGGACCGGCTCGATCCGCGCGACCAGATAGGGATCCTCCGCGACGTAGTCGCCGAGACGCACCCGCTCGGTCCCCTGGACCAGGATCCGGATCGTGCCGTCAGGCACCTTCAGCATCCGGGCGACGATCCCGACCACGCCGATCTCATAGAGCTGATCGGGGCCGGGCTCCTCCAGCTCCGGATCCCGCGACGCCACCAGCACCAGCATCCGCCCGCCGGAGAGGACGTCGTCGACCAGCCGCACCGAGCGTTCCTGCCCCACCGCAAGCGGCGTCAGCGTGTCGGGGTAGGTGACCATGTCCTTCAGCGGGAGCACCGGGAGCGCCGCTGGAATCGGCTGGCCGCGCCGCTCCCGGATCGCCTCCTCTAAGTCCGCCGCCTCGACGACCTCGATCGTCGGGGGGCCGTCCTCCTGCTGCACGCGGACGTCCGGCCGCTCCCCCGGGGGATCCATCGCTACTCCTTCGGCCGGATCGGCACCCGACGGGTTGCCGGATCGCTCGCGCGCAGCGGCAGCTCCACTCGAAGGACGCCGTCGTCGTAGGTGGCCTTTGCCTCCTCGGCCACCACGTCCGCGTTCAGCTCGATCACGCGGCGAAAGGGCCCGGCCTCGATCTCGACCTGCTGGTAAACGCGTCCCTCGGTCTCCTGCACCGGCCGCTCGCCGCCAACCACCAGCTCTCGCCCGGCGATCTCGAGCTCGACCGTGTCGAGGTTGACGCCCGCGAGCTCCACCTTGACCACGGCCCGCGGTGGCTTGCCCCCGCAGTAGTAGACGTCGACGCGGGGCGAGAAGCCCGTCTGCGGGCGGCTCGACCACCAGCCACCCTCCCCCCAAGCGTCGCCGAACAGCTCGTCCATCTCGCGGCGCATCCGCTCGAAGTTCACGAGGAGATCGCGGTTCCTGGGCACGGCCTTACCTTAGCTAGAGGCCAACCACGGGCCGCGGTTGGTAGGGCCCCGAAGCGGGAGCCAAGTCAATACGCGCCAAGAGGCCGGGCGCCGACCGCCTCGACTCCGCTCTAGACGTCGTAGACGGCGCCCTCGGCGGCCATCTCGACCGCCTCGCCGAACGCCTCCGAGCCCTGCTCCTTGGCCCAGTCGTGGTCGAGCTCATCGGAGATGTGGGTGAGCACCACGCGGTGGGCCCCCGCGCGGCGAGCGTGGTCGCCGGCCTCCGCCGGGGTCATGTGGCCCCGCATGCCGGTGCGCTCGGGGCGCGGCAGAGTCGCCTCGACGATCAGCAGATCCGTGTCCCTCGCGATCTCGATCAGCTCGTCGCCCGGGCGGCAGTCGGCGCCGTACGTGAACCTGCCGCCGCCGTTGGCCGAAGTGAAGTCGATCGCGTAGGTGGTGGTGAAGTGCGGGACCTCCTGGAACTGGGCCCTGAGGGTGCCCACCTCGACGGTCGAGCCGGCGTCGTACTCCTCCAGCGCGAACGCCTTCTCGATCAGGTCCTCCTTGCCCCAGGCGCCCACGACCCGGCGAAAGCACTCCCGCGCCCCGGTGGGGGCGATCAACCGTGGGCGCGCCGGGGAGTCCGTCCCCGGGTAGCCGCCAACGGGGACGGGCTGCTGGCGAGGAGCGTAGACCAGCGCATAGGAGTAGGGGACGAGGTCCAGGAAGTGGTCGGCGTGCAGATGCGAGATGAGAACCGCGTCGAGCTCGATGTAGTCGAGGTGCTGGCGGAGCTTCGAGAACACCCCGTTCCCACAGTCGAGCAGCAGCCGGGTCTCGCCGTCCTCGACCAGATACCCGCTGCAGGCCCCTCCGGCGTCCTGCCACGAGGGCGACTTCCCCAACACAGTGATGCGCATCGTCACGATCAACTCTAGCCCGGAAGCGCGTCGTCATGGTCGATCGCTCGTGTGCAGCCGCTGCCCGTGAATAACTTGCGGGCGCCTTCGGCGCCCTGACATGCCCCTTTTCGGAGCTAAAGCTCCTCACCCGAAATAACTTGCGGGCGCCTTCGGCGCCCTGACATGCCCCTTTCGGAGCTAAAGCTCCTCACCCGAATGCCCGGGACCCGCCGGGCCCCGGCGCTATCGTCAGGCCATGGCTCAGAGCTGCCCGCGCTGCGGAGGATCCGCGGGCGACGAAGCCCGCTTCTGTCCGTCCTGCGGCGCTCCGATATCCGGACTCGAGGGGGCGGAGCGAAAGCTGGCCACGATCGTCTTCGCGGACCTCGTGGGCTCGACGGAGCTGGCGTCGAGCCTCGACCCCGAGGCGCTGCGGCAGCGGCTTGCGCCGTTCTTCGAGGTGGCGCGGTCGGCGCTCGAGGAGCACGGCGGCACGGTCGAGAAGTACGTCGGCGACGCGGTGATGGCGGTGTTCGGCGTGCCTCGCGCCAACACCGACGATCCGGATCGCGCGGCCGCGGCGGCGCTTCAGCTCGTCGATCGAGTGGCTCGACTCGATCAAGGGCTGAGCGTGAGAGTCGGCGTGGAGACCGGCGAGGTGCTGGCACTCGATCGCGGCGGCGACCTCTCGGTAACCGGTGAGGCGGTGAACGCGGCCGCGCGGCTGCAACAGGCGGCCAACCCGGGGGAGGTGCTGGTGGGCGAGCGAACGGCGCGCGCCTGTCGCGCCGCGCTGGTCGAGGAACTCGAACCCGTCAACGCCAAGGGATTCCCGTCGCCGCTGCCGGCGTGGCGCGCCGTGCGGGTCGTGGCCGAGCCGCGGGATGGCGGCGGGCCGTTCCTGGGCCGAGACGACGACCTCGCCCTGCTCGAGCTCGTCTATCGCCGCGCCGTGCGGGACCGGGTGCCGGAGATGGTGACGATCACGGGCGACGCGGGCGTCGGCAAGACCAGGCTGACGACGGAGTTGACCGAGGCGCTCCAGGCGTCCGACCCCCCACCCCAGATCCTGCTCGGCCGAAACCCCCCATACGGACGCGGGATCGCCTTCTGGGCGCTCGGCGAGATCCTGCGTGACGCCGCCGGGGCGAGCGCGGACGACTCGGTCGCGGAGGTCCAAGCCGCGTTGGCCGGGCGCCTCGCGCGCCTGGGGGCGCCCGAGGCGGAGGAGCTGGCCGCCGCGCTCGGCACGGCGCTCGGCGGAGATGCGATCGAGGGCGACATCGAGGACGAGCTGAAGCACGCCTGGCGCCGTCTGGTCGCCCTGCTGGCGAGCGAAGGTCCCCTCGTGATCGGGATCGACGACGCGCACTGGGCGGACGACGGGCTCCTCGACCTGCTCGAGGAGGTCGTGTTCAGGTCGGACGACGTTCCCCTATTGGTCCTCTGCACCAGCCGCCCCGAGCTCCTGGAGCGTCGTCCGGACTTTGGCCGAGCGGCGCGAAACGTGACCCAGATCGAGCTCCGCCCGCTGACGCGGGAGGCTGCGGACGCGCTGGCCGCGTCCCTCCTGCCGGAGGAGACGCAGGCCCTGGCGCCACGGGTTGCGGAGGCCTCGGGAGGCAACCCGTTCTTCGCCGAGGAGGTGGCCTGCGCGATCGCGGAAGGGCGAGGGAGCGACCAGCTTCCGGACACGGTCCAAGCGGCGATCGCGGCGAGACTCGACCTCCTGCCTCAGGCGGAGAAGCGCACCCTTCAGTACGCCGCCGTTCTCGGACAGCACTTCCTCGAGCCCGCGCTCGAAGAGCTCTCCGGAGCGCTGCCCACCGAAGCGCTTCGATCCCTGATGGAGAAGGCGCTCATCCAGGAGCGGCTGGCGATCGGTCCCGGGAGGTACGGGTTCCGCCACCAGCTGATCCGCGACGTCGCCTACTCCTCGCTGCCGCGAACGGAGCGGGCACGGCTTCATGAGCGCGCCGCACAGGGGATCGTCGACCGCGCCGCGGAGCGCTACTCGGAGCTCGCCGAGCTGGTCGCCTACCACCGCGTTCGAGCTGCCGAGCTCGATCCCACCCCGGGGCGGGGGGAGGCCGCATGCGGCTCCAGCATCGACGCCGCCAGGATCGCGGCGAGGCGCGGCGCCACCGCCAGGGCGCAGGAGCTGTATGAGCAGGCGGCTCGCCTGGCCGCCGACGATCGCGGTCGCGCCGATGCCCTGGGGTTCGCTGCCGAGCTGGCACTTCAGCGGTGGCGAGGCGACGAGACGATCGACCTGCTCCGCGAGGCGGCGGCGGTGTCGGAGAGGGCGGGCGAAACCGCTCAAGCCGCTCGCGCCCTCGCCAGGTTGGTGGAGGTCGTGTCGCGGATGGGGGGAGTGAGCGGCCACCTCCCGGAGGATGAGTTACAGGAGATGCTGGAGCGGGGCCGGGAGCTGGCCCCGGAAGACGATCGGGTGACCCGCGCGCGCCTGCTCGTCGACGAGGCGTGGATGGCGTGGCGCTTCGGGCGCAGCGAGGAGATGGCCACGCCGACGCAAGCAGCCCTGGAGCTGGCCCGCCAGACCGATGACGTGACGCTCCTCTCGAGCACGCTCGACGCCGCGACCGCGGTCGCCTGGGGAGAGTCCCGCTTTCAGGACTCGGTCGAGATCATCGGCGAGCGGCTCGAGCTGCTCGATGGCGTGCGCGGGGGTGCCCACGTCGGCGTCGAGCGAAGCGACGCGCTCCACATGATGATCGAGTCCCTCGTTGCGCTCGGCGACTTCCGCGAGGCGGGACGATACGCAGCGCAGGCACGAGAGCTGGACCTCTCGGTCGGAACGGTCTATTCGGGCTGGGGACGGGGGCTGCTGCCGGCGTTCTTCGTCGGCGATTGGGACGGCGCCCTGCAGATGGCCGACGCGGTCCGTGAGGCCTGGGCGGCGGACGAGCGCCCGCCGATCCACGCGCTGGCCGCGGCACTCGCCTGCCCCGGGGCGATCCTCGGCTACCGGGGACAGGACGGCGCCAGCGCGGACTGGTTCAGATTCGCCGAGACGGTCGCGCAGGTTCGGGCAGATCGTCTCGCTGAGCGGCAACTGGATGCAGGAGGCCAGGTGTCGGGGGTTCTCCTCCTCCAGGCCGACGTCGACCTGCACCACGGGCGCGTGGCGGAGGCGGCGGCTCGGCTCGCCGAACCCCCGGGGCCGCGATGTGGTGGCGCACGACCTACGCGGCGACGCGCGCCGAGGCGCTCGTGAGAGCCGGGGAGGAGGGCGCGTCGAAGGCCCTCGCGGATGCGACGGCGTCGGTGGGCGATCACGCGTACGCAAGCGGTGTCCTTCTTCGCGCTCGTGGGCAGATGGACCACGACGAGGATCTCCTCCGCAGGGCCCTCGCCGCCTTCGTGCGCAGCGAGTGCCCCTACCAGGCCGCTCGAACCGGCTGGATCCTGGGCGGGGAGGAACGGGCCGAGGCGAAGGCGACCCTCGATCGCCTGGGCGCAACGGCCCCGGCCGACTGATCCGGCAGCCAACCCCGCGTCAGCCCGCGTGCCGCTCCTCGGACTGCCGCAGCCGAAGCGCGAGCGCCTGCAGCATCGACCAGGCGGCGTCGGGGTTCTCGTCCACGAATGCCCTGAACTCCCAGGGCGCCATCCCGCGACAGCGCATGTCCGTCGCCGCGGTGACCGTCGCGGTGCGAACCCCTTCGTCGAGCATGGCGATCTCGCCGAAGTAGTCGCCGGGGCCGAGCGTGCGCACCATCTCACCCTTGATCGCGACCGTGGCCTCGCCCTCCTCGATCACCCAGAAGGCCGCCCCGCCCTTTCCCTCCTCAGTGGCGCTCTCCCCCTCGGAGAAGCTGCGCTCCGCCATCTGGCTCGCGAGCCTCGAGAGCTTCTCGCGCTCGATCCCGGCGAACAGCGGGACGCGGCTCAGGCTCTCGACGACGTCGGCCATCGGGGCTGATGTTTTCACCTAGCCCGCCGAGGCGCTCGCCGGCTGGCGGACGAGCAGCGCCGGCTGACGCGGCGGGACGAGTCCATCGGCGCTGTTGGGGCGAAAGGTCGAGCAGGGCTCATCGAGATCCAGCGCACAGAGCATGTGGCAGTGAAAAAAGCATTCCTCACAGCTCGGGCGCCCCTTGCGGCGTTTCCCGGCTCGGCGCCGGCCGACCCCAATCGCATCGGCCATCTCCATCGCGCCCTGCTCCATTTCGATCAATCCCTTCCCCTATCCGGTTGCGTTCCATTGCGGTCGGCGCTCCGCTCCGTCGAGCCGGCGATGATCATGCCAGCGGAACGGAGCTCCCGTGGGAGCATTCCCGCAAAGCGCCGCAACTTCGGTGAAGCGGCACGGGCGGGCTTTTCCGCGGTTTGCGGGAAGCTAAAATCGCCTTGATGGCGACTGGACAGCGGACAGCCCGACTCAGCGCATCGCCGCGCCTGTTCGAGAACCGGTTCCTCGACTTCTTCTCGAGGATCCACCCTTCAGTGCCGGCGATCATCTTCGTGCCGGTCGTCGTGGCCGGCGTGTGGCTGGCCGCTGACCAGGGCTACGGCCCGGTGGAGCTGGTGCTGCTAGTAGCCGCCGGGCTCTTGGTTTGGACGCTGACCGAGTACTGGCTGCATCGGCTCGTCTTCCACTGGGAGCCGGACCATCCGATCGGCAGCCGCCTGCACTTCATCATCCACGGGGTCCACCACGACCATCCAAACGACAGGCTCCGGCTCGTGATGCCGCCGGTCGTCAGCGTGCCCCTGGCCGCCCTCTTCCTCTGGGTCTTCACGCTCATCTTCGGGACCCCGGCCGCTTATCCGATCTTCTCCGGCTTCATCGTCGGGTACCTGACCTACGACTACACGCACTACCACCTGCACCATCACACACCGAAGACCCAGCTCGGCAAGCGGCTGCGCGAGCAGCACATGCGCCACCACTTTCAGGACCATCGTTACGGGTTCGGGGTCTCGTCCCCATTGTGGGACGTGATCTTCCGAACCCTGCCCCGGATCCGCCGAAGCTAGAACTCACTTACACACTTCTGCCCACCAATCCCCATGGTGTGCAAGTGACTACACTGCCGGGCCGGCAGACTCACACACCTTTCGCCAAGCTGGCGAGGAAAGGATGACCCCAGATGGCGAGTGCACTAGACGAGGCGGCCAAGCTGCTGCGGAACCGGATCCGCGAGCTCGACACCGAGCGCAAGAAGCTCGAGCGGGCACTCTCGAACCTGACCGGGGGACGCATCGGCCGCCGAGGGCCGGGCCGCCCACCGGGATCGGGCCGCAAGGCCGCCCCCACGCGGCGCCGACGCCGCGGCACGCGCGCGGATCAGGCCGTCCGGCTGATCAAGGCGAACCCCGGGATCAGCGCCTCCGAGGTCGCGAAGAAGATGCGGATCAAGCCCAACTACCTGTACCGGGTGCTGGGCGACCTCCAAAAGGAGGGCCGGGTGAAGAAGTCCGGCCGCTCCTATACGGCCACTTAGCCCGGGCCTACATGTAGCCGCTCCGCCGCGTTCGGGCTCCCCCGGCCGTCGAGTGGCGCCTAAATCGCCCCCAAGCCGAATAACCCGCCACTCGACGGGGGTACGTCAGAGCAGGCCGAGCTCCTTGACCGCGTCCCGCTCTTCCTGGAGCTCGTTGACTGACGCGTCGATGCGTTCGCGGGAGAAGTCGTTCAGCTCGAGGCCGGGGACGATCGACCATTCGCCGCCCGAGCAGGTGCACGGAAAGCCCGAGATCAGCCCCTCCTCGACTCCGTAGGAGCCATCCGAGGGCACCGACATCGAGACCCAGTCGCCCTCGGGCGTGCCGAGCACCCAATCGTGGACGTGATCGATCGCGGCGTTCGCCGCCGAGCCGGCGCTCGAGGCGCCCCGGACCTCGATCACCGACGCCCCGCGCTTGGCGACCGTCGGGATGAACTCGTCCTCGAGCCACTGCTGGTCATCGACCACCTCGGCCGCGATCTCCCCCCGCACCTTGGCGTGGAAGAGGTCCGGGTACTGGGTGGTCGAGTGGTTGCCCCAGATCGTCATGTTGGTGATCTCGTGGACGGCGGCGCCGGTCTTCTTGGCGAGCTGGGTGATCGCCCGGTTGTGGTCGAGCCGCGTCATGGCCGTGAACCTCTCCCGAGGCACGTCCGGCGCGTTCGACATCGCGATCAGGCAATTGGTGTTGGCCGGGTTGCCGACCACGAGCACCCTGACGTCATCCGCGGCGCCCTCGTTGATGGCCTCCCCCTGGGGCTTGAAGATGCCGCCGTTCGCCTCCAGCAGGTCTGAGCGCTCCATGCCCTTGGTGCGCGGGCGGGCGCCGACGAGCAGAGCGACGCTCGCGCCCTCGAATGCGGCCTTCGGGTCGTCGTGGACGTCGACGCCCACCAGCAGGGGGAAGGCGCAGTCGTCCAGCTCCATCGCGGTCCCCTCGGCCGCCCGGACGGCATCCGGGATCTCCAGCAGGTTCAGCTGAACCGGCGCATCCGGTCCCAGCAGCTGCCCGCTGGCGATTCGGAAGAGCATCGCGTAGCCGATCTGGCCGGCGGCTCCGGTGACCGTGACCGTAGTTGGGGTTGGACTCAATTCGCAGCCTCCTGATGGGTCGCTCGCCGCCGATGGGCCGTTCCCGGCTCGCGGGACGCTATGCCATCGCGCGCTTCAGGTTCTCGTCGATCGAGGAGAGGAACTCCTGAGTGGTCTGGAACCCCTGGTCGCCGCCCACGAGCAGCGCCAGGTCCTTGGTCATCTTGCCGCTCTCGACCGTCTCGATGCACACGCGCTCGAGGGTGTCGGCGAACCGGGTCACGTCGGGGGTCTCGTCGAGCCGCCCGCGCGCGGCGAGCGCGCGGGTCCAGGCGAAGATCGAGGCGATCGGGTTGGTCGAGGTCGGCTTGCCCTCCTGGTGCTGGCGGTAGTGGCGGGTCACGGTGCCGTGCGCGGCCTCGGCCTCGACGGTCTTGCCGTCCGGGGTCATCAGGACGCTGGTCATCAGGCCGAGCGAGCCGAAGCCCTGGGCGACCGTGTCCGACTGCACGTCCCCGTCGTAGTTCTTGCAGGCCCACACGTAGCCGCCCTCCCACTTCAGCGCCGCAGCCACCATGTCGTCGATCAGCCGGTGCTCGTAGGTGAGGCCCTTCGCCTCGAAATCGGCCTGGAACTCAGCTCTCGAATACCTCGGCGAAGAGGTCTTTGAACCGCCCGTCGTACGTCTTCAGGATCGTGTTCTTGGTCGACATGTAGACGGGGTATCCGCGGTCCAGCCCATACCGAAACGAGGCGCGGGCGAAGTCGCGGATCGAGTCGTCGAGGTTGTACATCGCCATCGCGATCCCGCCGCCCTCGGGGAAGTCGAAGACCTCGAGCTCGATCGGATCCGCGCCGTTCGTGGGGGTGAAGGTGAGCATCAGCTTGCCCGCCCCCGGGATCCTGGTGTCGGTGGCCCGGTACTGGTCGCCAAACGCGTGGCGGCCGATGATGATCGGCTTTCGCCACCCCGGGACGAGCCTCGGGATGTTCGAGATCACGATCGGCTCGCGGAAGATCACCCCGCCGAGGATGTTGCGGATCGTCCCGTTCGGTGAGCGGTACATCCGCTTCAGGCCGAACTCCTTCACCCGCGCCTCGTCCGGCGTGATCGTCGCGCACTTGACGCCGACTCCGTGCTCCTTGATCGCGTTCGCGGCGTCGACCGTGATCTGATCGTCGCTCGCGTCCCGAGACGAGATCCCGAGGTCGAAGTAGACGAGCTCGACGTCCACGTAGGGGAGGATCAGCTGCTCCTTGATGAACGCCCAGATGATCCGGGTCATCTCGTCGCCGTCCAGCTCGACGATCGGATTTGAGAGCTTGACCTTGGTCATGAATTACTTGCGGGCGCCTGCGGCGCCCTTACATGCTGCTTTCGGAGCTAAAGCTCCTCACGCCCATACCTGCGGGCGATGCTATAGGCGGCATGGCTCTGAGCAGGTTGGGGCGAAGCCCGCGCCAGCCCGCTTGACGGAAGAAGTGAACTTTGATTCACTTCTTCCGTGCCCTACCGCCCCACCGAGAGGACCGTGGCCCGCATCGCCGCAACCCGGCGGCGCATCGTGGGGGCCGCTCGCGAGCTGGTCGCCAGGGGCGGCTACGCGGAGGCCCAGGTCGCGGCCGTCGCCTCGCGTGCCGGGGTCGCCACCGGCACCGTCTATCGCCACTTCCCGTCGAAGGCCGACCTGTTCGCCGAGGTCTTTCGCGAGGCCTCGCAGCGCGAGGTGGACGCGGTCGCCGCCGCCGCTCGCGAGTCGGGCGACTCTGCGCCCGCTCGGATCGCCGCGGCCGTCGAGACCTTCGCACGGCGCGCACTGAGGGGCCGGCGCCTGGCCTGGGCCTTGATCGCCGAGCCGGTCGATCCCGCGGTCGAGGCCGAGCGGCTCGTCTTCCGCCGCGCCTACCGGGACGTGTTCGCGCGAGGTGATCGAGGAGGGCGTCGAGTCGGGCGAGCTCCCAGGCCAGGACCCGGAGCTCAGCGCCGCAGCGCTCGTCGGGGCGATCGGCGAGGCGCTGCGTCGGCCCCGTCTCGCCGACCGCGAGCCGCCGAGGGGCAGGACTCGGTGATCGCCTCGTTGAGAGACTTCTGCATTCGCTCCGTGACCGGAAAGGAGCTCGCCAGTGTCGAAGCTTGAGGAGCGCGCGCCAGCGACCACCCATGTGGTCTCCAATCAGCCGCCCCCGTTCGAGGGATACAACGTCTTCGAGGCCGATCAGGTCCTGACGGAGGCGCTGCGGCGTGAAGGAGGCGAATGGGCGGAGGACGAGGCCCGGGAGCTCGGCGGGATCTGTGGGCGGCCCGACGTGATCGCCCGCGGCGTGCAGGCGAACGAGAACCCACCCCGGCTCCGCACCCACGACCGCTTCGGCAACCGGATCGACGAGGTCGAGTTCCACCCCGCCTGGCACGAGCTGATGAGCGTCGGGATCTCTCACGGCCTCCACGCCACGCCCTGGCGCGAGCCGCGACCCGGGGCGCACGTGGCGCGGGCGGCGAAGTTCGTGCTCCTCTCGCAGGTCGAGGCGGGGGTGGGCTGCCCGATCTCGATGACCTACTCGGTGATCCCCGCGATTCGCAAGCAGCCCGAGCTCGCCCGGGAGTGGGAGCCGCGCTTCACGTCGCTCTCCTACGACGGCGAGCGGCTGGTCCCGGCGCCCGACAAGAAGGGTGCGCTGTGCGGAATGGCGATGACGGAGAAGCAGGGCGGCTCGGACGTCCGCGCGAACACCACCACGGCCACGCCGCTGAACGGAGGCGGTCCCGGGGCCGAGTACGAGATCACCGGCCACAAGTGGTTCTGCTCGGCGCCGATGTGCGACGCGTTCCTGGTCCTCGCGCAGGCCGAGGGTGGGCTCTCGTGCTTCCTGATGCCGCGCATCACCCCGGATGGCGAGCGCAACCGCTTTCACATCCAGCGCCTCAAGGACAAGCTGGGAAACCGCTCCAACGCCTCGAGCGAGGTGGAGTTCAGGGGCGCGTGGGCACAGCTCGTCGGCGAGGAGGGTCGCGGCGTCCCGACCATCATCGAGATGGTCAACCACACCAGGCTGGATTGCGTGATCGGCTGCAGCGCCGGGTTCCGCTGGGGCACCGCGATGGCGATCCACCACGCAAGCCACAGGTCCGCCTTCGGGAAGCCGCTGGTCGAGCAGCCGCTGATGCGAAACGTGCTCGCGGACCTGGCGATCGAGTCCGAGGCGGCGACGGTGGGCGCGATGTGGCTGGCCCGCGCCTTCGACGAGGCCCACGCCGGCGACGAAGCCGCGGTCGAGCTGCGGCGCCTGGCGACGCCGGTGCTCAAGTACTGGAGCTGCAAGCGGGCCCCCTCTCACGCGGTGGAGGCGCTCGAGTGCCTGGGCGGCAACGGCTACGTGGAGGAGTCGGGGATGCCCCGCCTCTTCCGCGAGAGCCCGCTGGCCTCGATCTGGGAGGGGTCGGGCAACGTCCAGTGCCTCGACGTCCTGCGGGCGATGGCTCGAGACCCGCAATCCGTCGAGGCCTTCCTGACCGAGGTCGGCGGAGGCCGGAAGCGCCGAGCCGCGCGTCGAGGCGGCGGTCGCCGACCTCGGACGCGAGCTTCAGAACACCGAGTCGATCGAAGCTCGCGCCCGGGTGGTGGTCGAGCGGATGGCGCTCGCGCTCCAGGCCTCGCTGCTGGTTCGCTACGGCGACCCGGCTGTCGCCGACGCATTCTGCGCCTCACGCCTGGCCGGCGAATCGGGCCTTGCCTTCGGCACCCTGCCGGCGGGGACCGACTTCGGGCGGATCATCGAGCGCCACGCGCCGGGGGTCTGTAGCGCTCAAGGCGCCGGCTAGTCGGGCTCGGCCGGGCTATAGCTGGCGTGGCGGAGCGGCCCACGGCTCTCCCGTGTCGAGTGCCGCCTGAGCCGCCATGAAGGCGCCTAACCCGCCGACTCGACGCTGGAGGCTCACAACCATCGCTCGTCCAGCCGACGCACCACGGCCTCGCGTGAGCCGCACGGCGTCGGCCAGCGTGCCGTAGTCGACGTTCTCCGGGACGTCGGTCGGCCAGTGGTAGTTGGCCGGCTGCTTGAGCCTGGTGCACGAGCAGAGCGAGGCGCATTCGTATCCCGCTGCCAGCGGGATGATGCCGTCGGTCGCGTTGCGAAGGCGAAGGTTCGGGAACAGGGGGATCCCGAGCTCTTCGGCGAGACCGTCGAGCAGGGCGAGCGAGCGGGCCGGGTACTCGCGCATCCGGAGCATGCCCTCGCCCCGAAGCACCAGCAGATGGGGCGAGCCCAGCGTGTCGAGGACGAGGAAGAACGTGCTCTCGCGCGGAAGCTCCGCGAAGTGGCGTTCGCAGAAGCGCTGCATCCCCTCGCACAGGGCCTCCTCCGAGGTCGAGACCATCATCACGCGGACGCTCTCGGTGGGTCGGTCGGCCAGCGAGCGGGCCAGGGCCAGCATCGCCGCCACCCCGGTCGCGTTGTCGTTTGCGCCCGGGACCGTGTCCCGCGAGCCGATGTCCGCGAGCGCCGCCAGACGACGCGGCCGCGAGCGCGATCCCCGCCTTGGTCAGGGCGCGACTTCCGGTCACCGCGCCCACCCCCACCAGCAGGGGAACCGCCACCGCGGGGGCCATCAGCGGCGGGCTGGTGTCGACCCGCTCGATCAGCCACGGGAACCGGCCGAAGACGAGCTCCGGGATCGCGGGGTGATAGAGGAGGCCGGCGTGCGCGGCGTCGTGGTGGGCCACCAGGACGACGGTTCGGTCCGCGTCGGCCGGTCCGAGCTCGGCGACGACACTGGTCGCGGTGCGCTGGGGCAGCATCGAGCGCAGCCTGCGACCCCCGGGCGGCAGGTCGTCCACGGCGGCCGCGCCCGCCACCCCGGCCAGCGTCGCCCCGAGGGCGCGCCGGCCGCACAGCGCGGCGATCCCGGCGGCGACGCCCGCGCCGGCGGCAAGCCCGAGCGGCCACCAGAACGTGCCGTGCACCTGCTCCCGCTCGACCCGCGCGTCCCGCGCCCCCTGGTCGCGAAGGCGCTCGGCGACCCATTCGGCCGCCACCCGCTCGCCTCGGGAGGCGGTCGGCCGGTGGATCGAGGCGAGCGTCTCGACCAGGCTCCGCAGCCACTCCTGATCCAGGTGAGAGGCCGCCTGCGCAGATGTGTTTGTGGCGCCGCCGGCCATTGTGGCCGGCGAACGCTACCTAAGATGGCTTCATGCCCGCCAGAGGCGCAGTAACGCTGTTCCACGTCCGGGGAATCCGGATCGGGGTCGATTACTCGTGGTTCTTCGTCCTCTTCCTGATCATCCTCCTGCTCTCGGGCTTCTACCGCTCGGTGCTCGACGTGCCGAACGACGACGCCGTCCCCTACCTGCTCGCGGTGATCAGCGCGCTCACCTTCTTCGGCTCGATCCTGTTGCACGAGCTCGGGTCACGCGTTCGTGGCCATGCGGCGGGGAGTCGGGCATCTCGGACATCACGCTGTGGATGTTCGGCGGCGTCGCCCGGATGACGCGGGACTCCGACTCGCCCGGCACGGAGTTCAAGATCGCGATCGCGGGACCGGTGGTCACGCTCGTGATCGCGCTCGCCTGCACGGCGGTCGGCGTCGCGGTGGCCGGCTCGGAGGAGTTCTGGAAGGCGATGCGCCTTCAGGACCAGGCCAAGACCTCGGCGTTCACCGCGCTCGTCGCCTGGCTCGCCAGCATCAACGCCTTCGTGCTGTTCTTCAACCTGATCCCCGCCTTCCCCCTCGACGGCGGGCGCGTGGCGCGCGCGATCGCGTGGAAGCTGACCGGCGACCGCAACCGGGCAACGCGGACGGCCGCCCGTATGGGCCAGGGCTTCTCCTACCTCTTCATCGCGCTCGGCATCGCCCTGCTGATCGCCGGCGACCCCGTCAGCGGCATCTGGCTGGCCCTGATCGGCTACATCCTCGGCCAGTCGGCTCGCGGGGCAGTCGTCCAGACGGAGTTCGCGAGCCGGATCGAGGGCATCCGTGTCTCCGACGTGATGGACGGGGAGCCGGTGGCGATCCCGGAGGACGCCAGCGTCGAGCGCGCCCTCGACGAGTTCTTCCTGCGCTACCGGTGGCCGTGGTTCCCGGTGGTCGACTCCTACGAGCGGTTCGTTGGCCTGGTGGAGCGCGGCGCCGCCGACGCCGTTCCCGAGCCGGCCCGAGCCTCCTCCACCGTGCGCGAGGTGTTCGAGGCGGACTCCACGGGGACGCTCCGGGTGCGCGACGACGCGCCGCTCGAATCTCTGCTCGGAAACGACGCGCTGCGGCGCCTGGGCGCCCTGATGGCGGTCGACTCCGATGGCCGCCTGAGCGGCGTGGTGACGGCCGACCAGGTCGGTCGCGCGCTTCGAAACGCCCTCACCAGGGCCTAGCGGGCCGGGCAGCGCGCGGGTGCCGAATCAATAGGATCGCGCGCGTGCCCAGACACGACGTACTGGTCATCGGAGCGGGGCTCGCCGGGCAGCGGGCGGCGCTCGCCGCCGCGGAGCAGGGCGTGTCCGTGGGGATCGTCTCCAAGGTGCATCCGGTGCGCTCCCACTCAAACGCCGCCCAGGGCGGGATCAACGCGGCGCTTCAGGAGGGCGACACCTGGGAGTCGCATGCGTTCGACACGGTCAAGGGCTCCGACTACCTGGGCGATCAGGATGCGATCGAGATCATGTGTCGCGAGGCGCCGGAGGAGCTCCTGCACCTCGAGCACCTGGGCGTCACCTTCCATCGCAACGACGAGGGGCGGCTCGGCACCCGAGCGTTCGGGGGCGCCTCCCAGGCGCGCACGTACTACGTCGCCGACATCACCGGCCAGGCGATCATGCACGTGCTCTACGAACAGCTGATGAAGCACTCCGCGGCGATCTCGCGCTACGAGGAGTACTTCACAACCGGCCTGGCGCTCGACGACGACGGCAACTGCGCCGGGGCGGTGATGCGCAACGTCTCCGACGGCTCCATGGAGCTGTTCGAGGCCGAGAACGTGATCCTCGCCACCGGGGGCAACGGCCAGGTGTGGCAGCCGACCACCAACGCCCTGATCTGCACCGGCGACGGGATCGCGATGGCCTACCGGGCCGGCGCGCCGCTGATGGACATGGAGATGGTCCAGTACCACCCGACTACGCTCGCCAAGAAGGGGTTTCTGATCACCGAGGGCGCCCGGGGCGAGGGCGCCCACCTGCTGAACGCCAAGGGCGAGCGATTCATGGAGACCTACGCGCCCAACAAGATGGAGCTCGCCTCGCGCGACGTCGTCTCCCGCGCAGAGCAGACCGAGATCCTGGAGGGGCGAGGCTTCCCCGACGGGACCGTGGCGCTCGACATCACCGTCGTCCCTCGCAAGCGTATCCACGAGGCGCTGCGCGAGATCGTGCTCGTCGGTCGCGACTTCGCGGGCGTCGACATCACACGCGAGCCGATCCGCATCAAGCCCGGCAACCACTACACGATGGGCGGCGTGAAGACCGACGTCCACGGCGCGACGACGATCCCCGGCCTGTACGCCGCCGGCGAGGTCGCCTGCGTGTCGGTCCACGGTGGCAACCGGCTGGGCGCCAACTCGCTCCTCGACACCCTGATCTTCGGCCGCCGCGCGGGCCAACACGCCGCCACCCGCGCGAAGCAGATCGAGGCGGGCCGGGCCCGAAGTCGGCGCTCGACGACGAGGAGCGGCGGATCTCGGAGCTTCTCGGCCGCGATCGCGGCGACGGACGGCGCGTCTCCGAGCTCCGCAGGGAGCTCGGGGGGACGATGGACGAGCACGTGGCCGTGTTCCGCGACGCCGCCGGGATCCAGGGGGCGCTCGAGACCGTCAAACGCCTCCAGGAAGAGGCCAAGACCGCCTACATCGACGACCACAGCACGGTCTTCAACCAGGACGTCCTCGGCGCGATCGAGCTCGGCTTCATGCTCGACTGCGCGGAGTGCAGCTGCGTCGCCGCGCTTCACCGCACGGAGAGCCGCGGAGCCCAGTTCCGAACGGACTTCGCGGAGCGAAACGACGAGGAATGGCTCAAGCACGTCGACCTCACCCGGAACGCCGAGGGGCCCGAGATCAGCTACTCGCCGGTGACCATCACCCAGTGGCAGCCGGAGGAGCGGACCTACTGAGCTAGGGTGCTTCCAGATGCCTGAGTACACGCTGAAGGTGAGGCGCTACCAGCCGGAGACGGGCCAGGGGCCCTACTGGGAGGAGTTCACCGTCGACCTCGACCCCGACCTCTCGGTGCTCGACGGACTGCTCCAGGTCCGCGACCAACAGGACGGATCGCTCGTCGTCCGCTGCTCCTGCAAGGCGGCCATCTGCGGCTCGTGCGGGACGAAGATCAACGGGCAGTCGACGCTCGCCTGCAAGACGCAGATCGCGGAGGCGCACGAGCGAGCCAATCGGCGCCAGGGCTCGAACGGGGACGGCGCGGATGCTGAGGCGGAGCCGAGCAGGCGGCGCAGCCCATCGTGGTCGAGCCGATGGCGAACATGCCGGTGGTCAAGGACCTGGTCACGGACATGGAGTCCACCCACTGGACCAAGATCCGCCGGGTTACGCCGTGGCTGCTGCCGGAGGGCGATCCCCCGGAGCGCGAGTACGTCGTGCCGCCCGAGTCGATGATCGACATCACGCAGTCGATGGCGTGCATCCAGTGCGGCGCCTGCGTGTCGTCGTGCCTGTCGATGGAGGCCGACCCCGAGTTCATCGGCCCGGCCGCGCTGGCCAAGGCCTATCGGTTCGTCGGCGATCCGCGCGACGCCGAGGCAAGGGAGCGCCTCTACGACCTGGCGCAGGACCCCCACGGGATCTACGACTGCACCCATTGCTTCTCGTGCATCGACGCGTGCCCGAAGGACGTCGCCCCGATGGACCAGATCATGCGCCTGCGGCGGCTCGCCACGCACGAGCACGAGATCGACGACGTCAACAACGGCCACCGCCACGAGGCCGCCTTCACCAGCATCATCGAGAAGAAGGGAACTCTCGACGAGTCGCTCCTGCTCCAGGAGTCCTACGCGCAGGGCGTGAAGGGCAAGCTGATCCCCACGCCGGGGGCGATCAAGGGACTGGTCGGCTCCCTGCCCACCGCCGTCCGGGGCCTGAGAACCGGCAAGATGCGCTCGCTCTCGAAGCTGATCCCCGGCGTTCATCCGAAGCTCCCCGACGACGCCCAGCAGCACGTCAAGCGCCTCTACTCGCACGCCGAGGAGCACCGGGAGGAGCTCAACCTCTACATCACGGGCGAGGAGGAGCTCGAGGCTGAGGGCGACAGAGGGATGGCCCGACGCCCGAGGCCAGCGTGGAGCCGGAGCCGGACGAGGAGGCGAGCGAGTGAGCGGCTGAAGCTCGCCTACTGGCCAGGCTGCGTATCGCGGGGCTTCACCCCGGAGCTACACGGCTCGATGGCGCTGGTCGCCGACCGCCTGGGGCTCGAGCTCGTAACCCTCGATCGCGCCAACTGCTGCGGCGCCGGGGTGATCGCCGAGCACAACCAGGAGCTCGCGGACACGCTGAACGCTCGCACCTTTGCGCTCGCCCAGAGCACCGGCCTGTCGATGATGAACATCTGCTCGACCTGCCAGGGCGCCCAGTCCGAGTGCCAGCAGCGCCTCGACGCCGACTCGGCCTACCGCGCCCACATCAACGAGGCGCTCGCCGACGAGGGGCTCGAGTACGCGAAGGACAAGGAGGGCTTCGAGAACAAGAACTTCCTCTGGGTGCTGGTCGAGGACTACGGGCTCGACGAGCTGAAGGCCAAGGTCACCCGGCCGCTCGCCGGGCTGCGCGTGGGCCCGTTCTATGGCTGCTACGTGATCCGGCCCAGAAGCCGGATCGGCTACGAGGAGCACCCCGAGCGCGACCTGTACCTGGAGCAGGTGATCGAGGCGCTCGGCGGCGAGGTGGTGGAGTACGACGGGGCGCGGAAGTGCTGCGGCTTTCCCGTGATCACCCTGAACCGCGACACCTCGCTTCGCCAGGCCGGCACCCACATCACGGACGCGCTCGACGCCGGCGCGGACTGCCTGGTCACGCCGTGCCCGCTCTGCCATCTCAACCTCGACATGCAGCAGCCCGAGGCGGCCAAGGTCGTCGGGCGCGAGCTGGGGCTTGCGGTTCTGCACCTGCCGCAGCTCGTCGGGCTGGCGTTGGGCTTCGAGCCCAAGGAGCTCGGGATGAGCAAGCACATCGCCTCGACGGAGTGGGTGGGCGAGCGAC
The DNA here is from genome assembly GCA_963758865.1 of uncultured bacterium. Classification (GTDB taxonomy): domain Bacteria; phylum Actinomycetota; class Thermoleophilia; order Solirubrobacterales; family 70-9; genus AC-56. Next base: position 116,054 of record CAVWWY010000005.1, read on the forward strand.
TCGCGGGCGCCGTGCCCGCCTGACCGGATGGCGCCGGAGCGAGGGAACGCCAGAGCCGCGACCAACCCCGCCGCCCGAGGTGGAGCAGGCGGTGATGCTCGGCCACCTCGAGGAGGCGGTGGGCCTCTACGTCACCCACATGGACGTCGACGAGGAGACGGCCCGGGCGGTGGTCGAGAAGCTCGCCGAGGAGGAAGCCTAGCGAGCTCGGCCGGCACCGGCGAGTCGAGTCCCGGCCTGGGCCGTCCGCTGCATCCGCCGCTCGATCCAGCGCGCCCCCACGGTGTCGGTCAGCCCGTGGGCGACGATCGAGCACAGGATCGTCAATGCGGCGACGTCGAAGATCGTCTCCGAGGCGCCGACATTCGACTTGAGGACGAAGAGGGCGAACAGCATCGACGCCACGCCCTTCGGCCCGAACCAGGCGATGAACAGCTTCTGCGGCCGTCGGCAGGCGGCTGTTCACGAACGCGAGCAGGATCGCCGCCGGGCGAGCGATCAGCAGCGCCGCGAGGATGAAGGCGACCAGCGGCCAGACGTCGCGGTCGTACCCGGTCGCGACGATCAGCGCCCCGAAGACGAAGAACGTGATCACCTGGAAGATCGCGCTGACGTTCTCGGCGAACTCGACGAAGGCGTCCGGGATCTCGTGCTCGGCGACTCCCATCGAGATGCCGGCGACGAAGGCGGCGATCAGGCCGTTGCCGAAGGTCACGTCGGCCAGGCCGAAGGCCGCGAGGCCGAACCCGATCGCATAGATCCCCTCGTAGCGGCGGGTGATGCCGCCACCGGGGAGGTGGTGGTGAAGCCGGCCCCCGACGACGCCGAGCGCGACCCGACCACGGCGCCGAACGCCGCCTCGCCGAGCAGCTTCGCGGCCTCGCCGCCCGCATCGCCGCCCGGCTGCGCGAGGATGAGGAAGAAGAGGACGAACGGAAGCGCCAGGCCGTCGTTGAGGCCCGACTCGAGGTTCAGGGTGTGGCGAACGGTGGCCGGGACGCGTTGTGCCGTGACGACGGTCGAGGTAACGACGGGATCGGTCGGCGTAAGCACCGCGGCGAGCAGGAAGGCCTCGGCCCACGTGAGGGACGGGAAGATCACCGCGGCCAAGACGCCGAGGAGCACCAGCGTCACCGGCATCGCCAGCACGATCGCCCGCGTGACCGGCCCCCAGTGCACCCGAAGCAGCTCCCGCTCCACGAACAGGCCGTCCGAGAACAGGGTGAGGATCAGGGCGAGCTCGACCAGGTCGATGATCGTCCGGTCGCTCGCGTCGACCGAGACCACGTCGGTCGCCGCCAGCACGATCCCCAGCCCCACGGAGAGCACCGAGATCGAGAGCACCGTCCCCCGCATCACTCCCGACAATGCGGCCGCGACGGCGAGCAGCGCCCCGACGATCAGCAGGGCATCCCCGAACCCGATCTCCATGGCCGGCTTATATTCGGTTCAGCGACCGCGCGGGTGGGCCGGTACCAGTCCACGTAGTCGCCGCAGGCCTCGTCGAGCGGAACCCGCCGCTCGGCCTGGCCCGGGATCGGGCCGCCCGGCCCCGCCGGGCTGGCGGCGATCGCGCCGAGGTGGGCCGTCGACGTCGTTCCCAGCAGGCGGCCGACGAGCGGCGGGCGCTCGACGCCGACCTCGAAGCGGACTGGCCCGCGGCGTCGCACGGCGAGCTCGCCAACCGGGTAGTAGGGCACCGAGCCGCGGTAGTCCAGGTTGGCCGGGCAGGGTGGCGGCCAGGCCCGGCGCCGTCACCACGAGGGCCCGGGTGGCGTCGTACTGGATCGAGATCTCCCAGCGCCCGGCCGGGAGCGTCAGGGTCTGGGTAGCGGGGGAGCCGTCCTCCACGGTCGAGCTCGGGCGACCAGCGCCCGCCGACCACCGGTGGAGCCGCGAACACCGTCGCGGTGCCGCTGATCTCGGGGCGCGAGCCGGGACGGGCAATCGAGGAGGGCGCCGGGGTCGGCCCCCTCGTCGAGCGTGCGACGCGGCCCGATGGGGCCGGTCCGCTCCCAGAGCGCGAAGTCGGGGGTCTGTCGCAGCAGCCTGGAAGCCCGGCGGCGGCCCGCTCGCATAGGCGGCCCGGGTGGTGATCACGAACGGGAAGCGGGCCAGGGTGCTCGGCGTGACCGAGTCGAAGTCGAACTTCCGGAACACGTCGGCAAGCCGCAGGTTCGGCTTCACGTAGTTGGGGTCGTAGTAGTTGCGCACCGCCGTGAAGGCTCGCGCCCCGCGCAGCTCGTAAGCGACGAAGTTGTCGCGGCCGAGGAACAGGACGTCGTGGCCGGCGACGAGCGGGCGAAGCTCCGCGAGCTGGTCGGCGTGGTTTGTGGGCGCTACGGGGGCCTGCCGGAGGACGAGGAGGCTCGAGGCGGCGATCCCGAGAGCGAGCGCGAGGGCGAGCAACCGGCGTAGGGGGCCGTCCCCCGTCTACCCAGCCCAGTTGCGCGACGGCCCGGCGATCCGTTCCGCGCCCGTGCCTCGCCCACCAGCAGGCCCCCGAACGAGATGAGGGAAATCAGGGGGGCGGCGATCGCCAGGGCCTTCGCGCTCGTGTAGACGGTGCCGAACAGGCGGGCGCCGAGGTAGATGACGAGCGCCGGCCGCGAGGGCAGCCGGAACGGCGGGGCCGTGGCGGCGAAGCCATCGCGGCAGGCCGAATCCCAGCGCCGCGGCGGCGAGGAGCGCGCCCAGGTAGAAGGCGGCCGCCGGCCCGCTCGCATCGGCGGCGGACAGTCGGAAGTCGCTGGCGGGCCAGATCCCCAGCGCCTCGAGCGGCGAGACCTGATGGCGCAGGTTGCCCAGGCCGGCGCTGATCGTGGACGACTTGAAGGCGCGGAAGTCGGTGAAGTCCACGACCCGGCCGAGGTCGGGCGCGATCAGGACGAGCAGCACGGCGAGCGCCGCCAGGGCGGGGATCACCGGGTGCGCACCCGGCGCTCGCCTCCTCGCCCAGCTGATCATCACGTAGAGAGCCGCGGTGCCCGCCAGCCAGAAGAGGCCGGGGAAGCTGTACACGTAGACGGTGCCGGCGGCGATCACGCCGAGCGGGATCGCGCGCCGGGCATCGGTCGCGGCGGGCAGGAGCAGCGCGAACGACAGCAGGAGGAGTGCCATGATCGGCTCCTTGAACGCCTCCTGGGCGAGGTAGGCGGCGGCGAGGTATGGCACCGCGACGAGCGCCGCGACGATCACGCGGGGAACGCGGCGAAGCCCGTCGAGGGCCTCGAACGCCACCAGCGCCGTGAGCGCCGGGATCGCGAGGGTGAGCCCCGCAAAGGCCTCGATCGGGCCGGTGCCGAGTCCCTCGACCAGCCCGGCCACCATCGCGTGCGGACCCACCGGGTAGCCCTGGTCGATCAGCGCCGGCATCTGCCCCACCCTCGTGTCCGAGCCAGTCCGCGATCACCAGGTGGCTCGCCATGTCGTCGTTGACGAGGCCCACGCCGAGGATGCCGACGCGCCCGTTGGCGATGAACGGGATCGACGCGATCGAGGACGGCGAGTACCGCGGCGGCGAGGCCAGGCGGCGGCGCCGGGTCGCGCCCGGCAGAACGTCCGCAGGAGGGCTGCGCGGACGCGCGCGATGCGCGTGCTGCGGACGTTCCCCGGGCCCCACCCGGCGCTCGCCGCCCAGCGCAAGCGCCGCCAGAGAAAGAAGATGAGGACGGCCAGCGTGATCGCGACCGCGGTGCCGTGGCCGGGCAGCTTGATCGCGATGCCGCTCGCCACCAGGAGCGCGGCCAGTCCCACCGGCCCCGCCAGCCAGCTGGGCTCGCGCTTTCCGCTCAGCGAGAGGATCGCCTGGCCGACCACGAGCGAGGCGGCGCAGAGGACCGCGACGGATCCGTACGCGCCGAGCAAGGGCGCGGATCGTAGACGCGCCGCCCGGAGGGGCCGCGGCTAGGTGCGAGCGGGCGCTGCGGCCGGGCGGATCAGGCCCCGCTCGTGGAGCAGCTCGGCAACCTGGACCGCGTTGGTCGCGGCGCCCTTTCGCAGGTTGTCGCCGACGATCCACATGTTCAGGCAGCGCTCGTGGGAGGGATCGCTTCGCACGCGACCGACCAGCACCTGGTCGCGGCCGGCGGCATCGCTGGCGAGCGGGTAGACGCCGTCGGCCGGCGAGTCGACGACCACCACGCCGGGCGCGTCGGCGAGGAGCGCGCGGCACTCCTCCGGCGACAGCTGCTCGCGGGTCTGCACGTTGACGGACTCCGACTCCCCCATCAGCACGGGAACGCGCACGCAGGTCGCCGACACCTTGAGCTCCTGCTCCGTTGCCCCGAGGATCTTTCGCGTCTCGGCCATCATCTTGCGCTCCTCGGTGGTGTAGTCGTCTCCCTCCTTGAAGGTCTCCACCTGGGGCAGGATGTTGAACGCGATCCGGTGGGGATAGACCTCGGCCGCCGGGGGCTCGGTTTCGTGCAGCATCGCGTGGGTCTGGGCCTCGAGCTCGGCCATCGCCCGCCGGCCGGTGCCGGACACCGGCTGGTAGGTGGAGACGACGATCCGCTCGATCCCGACCGCGCGATGGATGGGGGCCAGTGCGACCAGCATCTGCATCGCCGAGCAGTTCGGGTTGGCGACGATCCCCTTGTGCGCGTCGAGCGCCTCGGGATTGACCTCGGCGACGACCAGCGGGACGTCCTCGTGCATGCGCCAGTAGCTGGTGTTGTCGACCACGACCGCGCCGGCATCGACCAGACGCGGCGCCCACTCGGCGCTCACCGTGCCGCCGGCCGAGAGAGCACGAGGTCGAGGCCGTCGATCGGCCGATGCCGAGAGCGGCCGGCACTCCAGCTCGGTCCCGTCGAAGGCGAGCTTGACCCCGGCCGAGCGCTCCGAGGCGAAGGGCACCACCTCCGCGGCGGGGAACCCGCGCTCGGCGAGCACCCGGAGCATCGTCGAGCCGACCGCGCCGGTGGCGCCCACCACGCCGACCCTGTAGGCGCGCCGCCATGCTACGGCGCGACGCGGGGCCGGTGCTCGGGCCGGTCGGCTCCTCGCGACGGACGGCGTCCGCGCCCAGGTCGAACGCCTCGTGCAGCACCTTGACGGCGTTCGGCACCTGCGCCGGCGTCGATCACGCAGGAGATCTTGATCGGCGAGGTGGAGATCATCTCGATGTTGATCTCGCTCTCGCCGAGGGTCTCGAAGACCTTGGCGGCGACGCCCGGGTGGCTTCTCATCCCGGCGCCGACGATCGAAACCTTGCCGATCCGCTCGTCGGTCAGGATCCGCTCGCCCAGGTCGAGCCGGTCGAGCACCTCGGTCGCGGTCGCGAGGTCGTCGCGATCGACGGTGAACGAGAGGTCGGCCCTGTGATCGGACGAGATCGGCTCGTTCTGGATGATCATGTCGACGTTCACGTTCGCGTCGGCGAGCGCGCCGAAGATGCGCCCGGCGACGCCCGGCTGGTCGCGAACGCCGCTCAGCGTCACTCGAGCCTCCTGCTCGGAGTGCGTCACCGCGGTTACAAGGGGTCGTTCCATCGTCTCGGCCTCTGAGAGCACGAATGTACCGGTGCCATCCTCGAAGGAGCTGCGGCAGTGAATCGGGATGCCGTGGTTTCGCGCGTACTCGACCGAGCGCAGCTGGAGCACCTTCGCTCCGGAGGCGGCCATCTCGAGCATCTCCTCGAACGAGACCATCGACAGCAGCCGCGCGTCGGGCACCAGCCGCGGATCGGCGCTGAACACGCCGCGCACGTCCGTGTAGATCTCGCACACCCGGGCCCCGAGGGCGGCGGCGATCGCCACCGCGGTGGTGTCCGAGCCCCCACGGCCCAGGGTGGTGACGTCGTGGCTGTCGCCGGAGACCCCCTGGAAGCCGGCCACGAGCACGATCCGATCGTCCGTGAGCGCCTCGCGGATCCGATCGGCGCGCACGTCCAGGATGCGGGCCTTCGTGTGCGAGGAGTCGGTGACGATCCCCGCCTGGGACCCGGTGAGGGAGATCGCGTTGTGGCCCATGTCGTGGATCGCCATCGCGCAGAGCGCGCACGAGATCCGCTCCCCGGTGGAGAGCAGCATGTCCATCTCGCGCGCAAGCGGGCGCTCCGACACCTCGTGCGCCATGCCGACCAGCTGGTCGGTCGTCTTGCCGCGCGCCGAGAGGACCGCGACCACCCGCATCCCGTGCTCGCGGGCGTCGACGATCCGCCTCGCGGCACGCCTGATGTCGTCGGCGCCGGCGACCGACGTGCCGCCGAACTTCATCACCACTATCTCGCTCTCAGGCGCCACGCAGGCGACTGAGGATAAGAGTTAGTCGGGGCTTAGGGCCTGGGGCCGCGTATGTACGCCTGGCTGTAGGTCGGTCCGATTCCGCCCGGCAGGTTCGTGGCGTAGGAACTGAAGGTCGCGAACCGCGGATCGCGGCTGATCAGGTTGCTGTTCCGCAGCGTGTAGCTGTCGTCGTTCGGCCGGATCGCCGTTGTTCGACCTGCTGACCAGCTTGGTCTTGTCGGAGTCCCGGTCTCGCAGGTAGACCAGAGCGTACGACCCAGTCCCGCCTGGCAGGTTGGTGGCCTCTGACTCCCACTGGACGAAGCGTCCGTTGGCTGAGACCGAGGGCTCCTCACTGTATCCGCCGGCCGCCGGGTCGCCGGCATTGTTTCTGCTGATCAGGGTGGTCCTGTCCTGCTTTCGGTCGCGCAGGTAGGTCTGGCGGTAGGTCGGGGCGAGCGAGCCGGGGAGGTTCGACGCCGCGGACTCGAACGCCACGAACCGGCCGTTGCGGGACACCGCGACCTCCTCGGTGTCGTCGTTGGCCGGGCTTCCGGCGGTGTTCCTGCTCACCAGGAGCGTCCTATTGCCCTGGAGGTCGCGAACGTAGACCTGGTCGTCGGTGCCGAGCCCGCCCGGGAGGTTGGTGGCCTCCGACTCGAAGCCGAGGATCCGGCCGTTCGGGGAGATGGCCGGATCCTCGCTGTCGTCGTTGGCCGGGGTTCCGCCCGAGGTCTTGCTGATCAGCTTGGTCGTGCCGGCCTTGCGGTCCCGCAGGTAGACCTGGTCGTCGGGCGACAGCTCGCCGGGCAGGTTGGTGGCGTCGGACTCGAAGGCGACCCAACGGCCGTTGCCGGAGATCGAGGGATCGGTGCTGAAACCACCCGTCGCCGGATCTCCGCCGCTCAGCTTGCTGATCAGCTTCGTCTCGCCTTTCTTCCGGTCGCGGACGTAGACCTGAGCGTCGGGCGTGATCGAACCCGGAAGGTTCGTCGCGTTGGACTCGAAGGCGACGAAGCGGCCGTTGTCGGAGATCGTGGCGTCGAAGCTGTCGCCTCCGTCGGCCGGGCCGCCGTTGTTGCTCCTGCTGACGAGCTTGGTCTTGCCCGTCTTGCGGTCGCGCACGTAGACCTGGTTGTTGTTGGTCGACGCACCCGGGAAGGTTGTTCGCGGTGGAGTCGAAGGCCACCCAACGGGCATTCGGGGTGATCCCGCCGGAAAAGCTGGAGCCGTTGGCGCCGGGAGCGCCGTTGGAGTTCCTGCTGATCAGCTTCGTCTCCGGCCCTCCCCCACCGGCCGAAGCGACCGCGGCGAACGCCACCGCGGCGACGAAAACGGCGATCAACGGATACCTGGCCTTCATCTTCCCTCCGTCCGTGGCCCTCTGAATGCCGGACCGACGCTATCTGCCCACCGGATGCCGTGTCAACCCCGCCGGCGGCCGTCTGTGACGCCGTGCACACACTGGGCTCTCGGGCCTCGATATATCTGCGCGATACATGGAGCTCTCCCCCACCGCCTACGTGATCCTCGGGATGCTCGGCTGGCGTCCGATGAGCGGCTACGAGGTCAAGTCGATCGTCGACCGGTCCACCCGGTTCTTCTGGGCCGCCAGCTACGGCCAGATCTATCCCGAGCTTCGCCGCCTCTCGCAGGCGGGGTTGATCGAGGGCAAGGCGAGCCCGCAGGGTGGGCGGAAACGAAACATCTACCGGCTAACACGCGCCGGCCGCAAGGAGCTCCGCGCCTGGCTGGATAGGGATCCCGAGGTCTATGAGTTCCGCGACGAGGGGCTCCTGAAGCTCTTCTTCGCCGCGAGCACCGACGGGGCGTCGGCGGCGGGGACCCTCGAGGCGATGCGCCACGGCCACGCTCGGATGGTCGAGCAGCTCAGGGAGATCGAGGCGGAGGGCCCCCCGGAGGGGTTCGCGTTCCTCGTCCTGCGCTACGGGATCGAGTTCCACGAGTGGAACGCCGCCTGGTGCGAGCGGACGCGGCGCGCCCTCGAGGAGGAGGCCGCAAACGAGAGGAGGATCGCCTGATGCTCGATGCACTCGCCCGATTCGTGTACCGCCGTCGCCGCCTGGTGGCGATCGGGGCGGTCGCCTTCTTCGTCTTTGCGGGAGCGGTCGGTGGGTCGGTGGCCGACCACCTCGACCCCTACGGCGCCGAGGATCCCGCCACCGACAGCGTCAAGGCGGACAACCTGCTCGAGGACCGCGGCTTTCGCGATGCATCCGTGATCGTCTGGGTGCGCGACGCGCCCATCAACGAGCCCGGAACCCGCCAGCGAGTCGAGGACATCGAGCGTCGGCTTCGCTCCCGCGACGACGTCGCCTGGGTCAAGGGCTACTACGACACCCATTCCGGCGCATTCGTCTCCACCGACCAGCGCCAGACGTACATATCGGTCGCCCTGACGCCCACCGACGACAAGGCTCTTCAGGACAGCGCCGAGGGCATCGCGGACGAGCTGAAGGGCGAGCGCGGAGTGACCGTGGGTGGCTATGCGCTCGCCCAGGAGCAGGTCAACAAGCAGGTCGAGTCCGACCTGCGGCGCGCGGAGATGCTGGCCTTCCCCCTCCTCTTCCTACTCTCCTTACTCTTCTTCCGCAGCCTCATCGCCTCGCTCCTGCCGCTCCTGATCGGCGGCCTGGCGATCGTGGGCACGTTCTTCATCCTGAGGGTGGTCAGCGAGCTGGGGTCGATCTCGATCTTCGCCCTCAACCTGACCACCGGGCTGGGGCTGGGGCTGGCAATCGACTACAGCCTGTTCATCGTCTCCCGCTATCGGGAGGAGCTCTCACGGCGCGGGGTCGACCTGGATCGCCCCGGCAGCCGAACCGAGCGCTGGGAGGCGCTTCGCGCGACCATGAAGACCGCCGGTCGCACGGTGCTCTTCTCCTCGCTCACGGTGGCCGCGGCGCTCGCCTCGCTGATCGTCTTCCCGCAGCGCTTCCTCTACTCGATGGGGATCGGGGGGTCGCTGGTGGCGGTCCTGGCCGCGGCCGTCGCGCTGGTGGTGCTGCCGGCCGTCCTCAGCATCCTCGGCCCGAGGGTCAACGCGCTCGCCCCGCGCTTCCTCCAGCGCCGCGCCGAGCGTGACGCGGCCCAGACGGAGTCCGGCTTCTGGTATCGGCTCTCGCGGTTCGTGATGCGGCGGCCGATCCCCGTCGCCACGATCAGCGCCGCGGCGCTGATCGCACTGGGAATCCCCTTCTTCAGCATCAAGTTCACCTCCGTCGACGCACAGGTGCTGCCGACGAGCGCCAGCGCGCGCCAGGTCGACGACGCGATGAGAGCGGACTTCCCGCCCTTCCGAGACACTCCGATCCGGCTCGCGATCGAGGGCGGGGGCAGGAAGGAGAACGAGGCCTTCGCCTCCGAGGTGGCGCGCGTTCCCGGGGTCGCCGCCGTCGGTCGCCCACAGCGGCTCTCGGACCAGGTGACCACGGTGGACGCGATCGCCAAGGCGCCCTTCATCTCGGAGCGCGCGAAGTCGACCGTGAGGGGGATCCGCGACTTGCCGAGCCCTCCCGGCGCCACCGTCCTCGTCACCGGGGCCTCGGCACACTTCGTCGACTTCCAGTCGAGCCTCGAGGCGCACCTGCCGCTGGCGCTTGCGATCGTGGTCGTGGGAACCCTCGTGATCCTGTTCGTGATGACCGGCTCGGTGATCCTGCCGGTCAAGTCGCTGATCATGAACGTGCTCAACCTGAGCGCTGTGTTCGGGATCCTCGTCCTCCTCTTCCAGCACGGGAACCTGGAGGGGCTCCTCGGCTATACGAGCCAGGGCGCCCTCGAGCAGACGATGCCGATCCTGCTGTTCGCGGTCGCCTTCGGCCTGTCAACGGACTACGCGGTCTTCCTGCTGTCGAGGATCAAGGAGGCGCGCGACAATGGGGCATCCGACTCCGAGTCGGTCGCGATCGGGCTCGAGCGAACCGGCCGGATCGTGACCGCGGCGGCACTCCTGTTCGCGGTCGCGATCGGCGCGTTCGCCACCTCGCAGATCATCTTCATCAAGCAGAACGGGATCGGCACGGCCCTCGCGGTGCTGATCGACGCCAGCATCATTCGCGCGCTCCTCGTCCCGTCGCTGATGGAGCTGCTCGGCAAGTGGAACTGGTGGGCGCCCGGTCCGCTTCGCCGCCTGCACGAGCGCATCGGGTTGAGCGAGACGGAACCGACTCTGGGTCAGTCGCCGTCCCTGGGACCAAGCCGCGGCGGTTGATCGGCTGCGGTCAGTCCTGGCCGGCGAGCGCGCGCCGGCCCGACAGGGCGCGGCCGAGCGTGACCTCGTCGGCGTGCTCGAGGTCTGCGCCCACGGGCAGCCCGCTCGCCAGCCGGGTGATCCGGACCCGGTCGCGGACGAGCTCCGCGATGTGGTGCGCGGTCGCCTCGCCGGTGGTGGTCGGGTTGGTGGCCAGGACCAACTCATCGACGCCGCCCTCGTTCACCCGTCCCACGAGCTCCGAGATCCGCAGGTCGTCGGGATCGATCCCGTCGATCGGCGACAGGGCTCCGCCCAGGACGTGGTAGAGGCCGCGGTACTCACCGGTGCGCTCGATCGGGATCACGTCAGACGGCTCCTCGACGACGCAGATCAGCGAGCGCTCGCGCCGCTCGTCCTGGCAGACCTGGCAGCGCGACTCCTCGGCGAGGTTGAAGCAGACCTCGCACAGCCCCACCTTCTCCTTCACCTCCCGGATCGCGTCGGCGAGCCCGAAGGCGTCGGCGTCCTCGGAGCGCAGGATGTGGAAGGCGAGCCGCTGAGCCGTCCGCTGACCGATCCCGGGCAGGCGTGAGAGCTCGGTGATAAGGCGCTGGATGGGCCCCGGATGCACAGCCTGAACCTAGCGCTCTGTTCGGCGGGCGGCGACGGGTGCGGGTATTGCCCGGCGAGGGTCTGCTTGGGCTGACAGCCGGGTAATGCCGTGTCCGGCGCCTACATCCCTGGCAGGCCCAGCCCGCCAGCGCCCGCGATCCCGCCCATCTTGCTCGTGGCCAGCTCCTGCGCCGAGCGGAGCGCCTCGTTGACCGCGGCGAGCACCATGTCCTGGAGCAACTCGGCCTCGGCGGGATCGATGGCCTCGGGGTCGATGGCGATCTCGAGCAGGCGCAGATCCCCGCTCATCTTCACCTTCACCATGCCGCCGCCGGCGCTCGCCTCCACGACCTCGTCCTTGAGCTTCTCCTGCGCCTCCATCATCTCCGCCTGCATCTGCTGGACCTGCTTCATCATCGCGTTCAGATCCATTCCACCCGGACCCTGGGGCGTTCTGGTCATCTCGCCTCCTCCGCGTCGAGCGTCTCCGCTTCCTCGAACTCCTCGGCGTCGAACTCGGACTTCAGCCGTTCCACCAGCTCGTCCTCGGTGAACCGTGGCTCCGCGCCGGCGTCCTCCTCCTCGTCGTCGCCGTCGAGCAGGACGAACGTCGGGCGGATGCGCTCGCCGACGATCGTCATCACCGCCTCCGCGAACTGCTCGCGCGCCTCCTGCGCCTCGGCCTTGCGCTTGTTGAACGCCGCGCTTGGGGGAAAGCCCACCTCCAGCACTCGTCGCTCGACGTCCACCGACACCGGTCGCGCGACCGAGAACACAGTCGAGAGCAGCTCGGAGCCAGAGTCGCGCATCTGATCGAGCACGGCCGGCCACAGGCCCCCGATGCGCTCGAGGTTCAACCCCTCCTTCTCCGCTACAGCGGAGGGCGACCCTCCTTCTCCGCCACAGCGGAGGGCGCGGGAGCTGGGCGATCCTCCGGTGTAGCGGGCTCGGCATGAGCCGGGGAGTCGCCGGGGCCGGGCGCGGGATCGGAGGAACCGGTCTCCTCTCGATGGGCGCCCTGGGGTCGGGGCCGGGAAGGCTGGTCGTCGGCAGGGGCGGCATGCGGCCCCGTCGCCGACGACGCCTCACCGGCAGCGCCCCCAGGGCGGCCCTCAACCTGCCGCTCCAACCCCTCGATTCGCTGAAGAAGGGCCTGGCGCGTGGGGTCGAGCTGCGGCCGGGCGGCGCGGAGGATGGCCAGCTCGAGCGTCATCCGTGGCTCATCCCCCTCCTTGATCGCCGCGAGCGCCGCCGCGATCGTGTCGATCGCCCGGGCCAGCGCCAGGTCGGAGAACGCCTCGGCCTGCACCCGCAGGCGCTCCGGGTCGGCCGCCGTGACGCTGAACGTCTCGGGCACCTCGCCGATAGTCCGGACCACCAGCAGCTGTCGCAGGTGGGCGAGCAGGTCGCGGCCGAACTGGGCGACGTCGCGACCCGAGCGCGACAGGCGCTCGCTCGTCTCGAGGACGGCCCTTCCGTCCTCGGCGGCGATCGCGTCCGCCGCCGCCAGGATCAGCTCGGCCTCGGCGACGCCGAGGACGGCGAGCACGTCGTCGGTGACCACGCGCTTGCCGCCGTAGGCGACCAGCTGGTCGAGGGTCCCGAGGGAATCCCGAAAGCTCCCGCCGGCGGCCCGCGCGATCGCCGCCACGGCTCCGGCCTCGATCTCGATCGATTCGGCCGCCGCGACCCTTCGCACGACCTCGGCGATCTGCTCCAGGGAGGGACGCTGGAAGTCGAAGCGCTGGCACCGGTCGACGATCGTGGGCATCACCTTGTGCGGCTCGGTGGTGCAGAGGACGAAGACCGTGTTCGGGGGCGGCTCCTCCAGGGTCTTCAGGAACGCGTTCCACGCCTCGCGGGTGAGCATGTGGGCCTCGTCCAGGATGTAGACCTTCCAGCTGCCCGCGGCTGGGGCGTATCCGACGCGCTCCCGGAGCTCCCTGATGTCGTCCACGGAGCGATTGGAGGCGGCGTCCATCTCGATCACGTCCAGGGAGCTGCCGGCGGCGATCGTCCGACACGACTCACACTCCCCGCACGGGGTGACGGTCGGACCCTCGACGCAGTTGAGCGACCGGGCGAGGATCTTGGCGACCGACGTCTTGCCCGTGCCGCGCGAGCCGACGAACAGGTAGGCGTGGTGCACCCGGTCGCGCTCGACTGCGTTTCGCAGCGTGCGGACCACGTGCTCCTGGCCGACTACGTCGTCGAAGGTCTGAGGGCGGTGGCGGCGGTAAAGGGACGATTCGGCCACGACGAGCCAGTCTAGCTACGGGTCAGGGCGCGCCCGGATGCGTTCCCGCTCGCTGCGTCGAACCGCTGGAAGGGGCGATCAGGCCCGGGTCGCGACGACCTGCAGGTACTCGGACGGAGCGACGAGCGCCGCGTCACCGGCGCGGTTGTGAGCCCGCATCATTTCCAGCAGGTCCGATTCGAGGGCCTCGGCGCCGTCCTCTCCGACGCGGGCGAAGGCCATCTTCATGGGACCGAAGTAGGTCCGGAAGTATTCGAGCCAGTGCTCCGGCGAGCGAAAGCGGAAGGTCAGGGTTCGCCTCTCGGCCCTCAGATCAGAGATCCCGGCGCCGAACAGCTCCCGCAGGCGCTCCTCCGTGCCCCACAACGGAGGCGGATTGATCCCCGGCGGCGGCGGGGCGTGCTTGGCGATGGTGGCGAATATCCCGCCGCCGACCAGGCCCTCCGGCGTCCAATTGGCCATCCCGATGCGGCCCTGGGGCCTGCACACGCGCATGAGCTCCGAGGCCGTCTGCTCCTGGTTCGGCGCGAACATCGCGCCGAAGGTCGAGAGCACGACGTCGAACGACGCCTCCTCGAACGGCAGCTCCTGTGCATCGCCCTCGACGAACTCGACTTCGAAGCCCTCGGCGGCTGCGCGCTGGCGTCCGTTGGCGAGCAGATCGGGAACGTAGTCGGTCCCGACCGCCTCGGCGAAGCGTCGCGCCGCCGCGATCGCCGCGTTGCCCGACCCGCACGCGACGTCGAGCACCCGCTCGCCCGGCATCACGTCGACCGCCTCACAGAGCCGCTCGCCGACGATCTGGGCCCGATTGCCGATCTTCGCGAAGTCTCCCTCCGACCAGACCTTCTGCTGGACCTGGGTCACAGCTTGAAGGTCAGGGGGGGCGTCGGCCATGAACACGAACTATTTCAGCATCCGGCGCGGGCTGCCGATCCTCCATGCAATGGCGGGGAAGACCATGTGTTCGAAGCTCGGCTGGATCGCCGTGTCGCTCGCGATCCTGATCGCGGGCGTCGCCTCCTCCCCCGCCGCCGGCCGGATGCGCACCACCCACCTGGCCAAGCACCTCTGCAAGACGGTCCACGGCGGGCGCTTCGTCCCCATCCCCGGCTTTCCCGGCGAGAAGATCGACCGCCGGCTGATCCCGGACATCCGCTGGATGAAGCGCCGCTTCGACATCTTCATCACGGACGGGTACTCGACCGATCCGGTCCACGCGGCCAACGGCGAGCACCCGATCGGCCTGGCGGCCGACATCGTCCCCAACCGCGCCAAGGGCGGCACCTGGGGCGAGCTAGGAAAGCTCGCGCACATCGCGGAGCCGAAGCGGAATAAGCCGATCCCGCCCTGGCGCTGGGTGGGGTGGAACGGCGACGCCGGCCACGGGCGAGGCGATCACCTGCACCTGTCGTGGCTCCACTCGCCGACCCGGCCGCGCCACCCGGCTCGGGTCGTCTACACGCGTCGTTGCCCGGCGACTCCCGACGGGTCCCGCGATCGTCGCAACCGCCGCCACCGTGGCTTTAGCGGGGGCACCAGTCCGTCCGGGGGCTCCGGCGGCGGCTCCAACGGCGGCATCCCGGCGAGCGCCAAGCTCGCCCCGGCGGTCCCGGAGCACTAGCGCCGGTCCGGGCAGGACCGTGCAACCCGATCTCGAGAGCGGTCCCCGGGCGCTTGCGTCGTGGGCTGACTCGGGCCAGGCGTTTCCGCGGCACATGCCCGCTACCGCTTAAGGCTGCTTCCTTCCGGACCTGACCTGATTCGCGGACGCGCATTGCGCGGGACCTGGCCGTCAACGCCGCCCGCGGCGTGCCGACCCCGAAGGCCGCGGCCCTCGAACGGGCATTCAGCCCCGCTAGAGCGGATTGCGGGTGACAGGGCACCGCTACCTCCCCGCCTAGCACGGTCCACGGGGATCGTAGCCCACGGGGGGCCGCAAGGAAGGTCGGCAAAACGGCCAGAGCGCTAAATGCTCGGCGCCAGCGGCCGATGCGTGAAGTGAGATGTCTAGGAGGGCGCTCACTGGGTGTAGGTCTCTCGTCCCGCTCCTGCTCGCCGCAGGTGCGCTGCTCGTCGCTCCCGGTGGGGCCAGCGCCGCGGGGTCGTGCGCCCTGGGAAGCTTCGAGGTCGGCAACTGGCCATGCGCGGACTGGCGGCCGTACTCGGATTCGAGCCCCTTCAATACGAGGATCGGCGCCGACCCCAAGGTGGTCTCCGGCTCGGGAGGGATAGTCGATCGCCTCAACCGAGGCGGTCACATCAACTCGCTGGTCGCCGGAGATCCGGATCGCGGGGCGAGCCCGACGTTCTGGTCCACTGCCGACGACCCCCTGTATCGGATCAGGTGCAACTCGTTCGGCACCCGGTGCCCGATCTCGGGGATGGAGGTCCACATCCCCAACCGCGCCGTGCCGAGAGGCGGTTACGCCCGCCTCAAGGACTGCGGTGGGTGCAACGTCAACGACGGCGACTGGGACCACGACGCCCACATGACCATCGTCGACCAGGGCTCTGGCTGGGAGTACGACTTCTGGGCCGTGCAGTCGAAGGCCGGCGGCGAGGTTCTGATCGGTTGGGGCGGACGCACGAGGATTGACGGGGACGGCTTGGGCTCCGGGGGCGTCGCCGCGGGATTCGGCAACCTCGCCGGGATCATCCGCGCACCCGAGTTCGTTTCCGGGCACGTCGACCACGCTCTGACGATCGCCGTCCCCTGCGTCACCGGAACCGTGTGGCCGGCCACCGGCTCGGCGTTCGACTGCGCTCAGCACCACATGCCCACCGACGGCCGCCTGGCGCTCGGCTCACACGTCCAGCTTCAGATCTCGGATGCCGAACTCGCCAAGCTGCCCACCTGGCAGCGGGGCATCGCCCGCGCCATGCGCGACTACGGCGCCTACGTCAACGACACCACCGGCGACGAGAGCCAGTGGGGGCCGAGCCTCGAGAGCGCGGCCACCTACACGGACTTCGGTCACTCCGACCCGACGACCACGGCCACCCCCAGCGACGACGTGGGCGACTACAACCACAACGGGTGGCGCGAGACCTGGTTCTACCTCTTCCGGAGGATCGACTGGGGCCAGCTTCGCGTCTTGGCGCCCTGCGACCCGTCGGCCGGATGCGAGTCGAGCCCACCGGAGCAGTCGTCTCCGCCCGCCGAGCGACCCACCCCGAACACCTCGCCCTCGATCTCGGCCCGCTCGGAGATGCGGTACAGCGTGGCTGCTCGGGGCGCGAGTGCGGCTTCCTCGAGGGGCGTTCGAGCCCACCGCGCCGGCCGGGCTCGAGCCGTCGCGGCCCACAGGCCGAAGCACAACCGCCACCGTTCGCACCGGGCAAAGCGGGCTCGACGCTCGCGGTCCTCGCAGCGGCCGGCCTGAGCCGCTATACGCAACGGGTACGCTCGCGCCGGTGAGCGATTTCACGCCGTGGGCGATCGCGGGCACCTATCTCGAGTCGTGCAACTGCGAGGCGATCTGTCCCTGCAGGACGATCGGCGGGCGAAAGGGAGGGCGATCGACGTTCGGGATCTGCCTTGGGGCGCTGTCGTGGCGAATCGAGGAGGGGCGGGCCGGCGAGGTGGCGCTCTCGGGCCTGAACGTGGTCCTCGCCAGCCGGTACGACGATGACGAGCCCGGCTCGCCATGGGACTTTCTCCTCTACCTGGATGAGCGCGCCGACGAGCGCCAGCGCGAGGCGCTGACCGGGATCTTCCTCGGCAAGCTCGGCGGGACCCCGCTGAAGCAGTTCCCATGGGCATTCAAGGACAGCAACCTGCTCGGGGTCCGGGCCGCGCCGATCGAGATCGAACACGTTCCCGGGCGCGGCTGGTTTCGCGCGGGCGGGCAGGTGTCGGTGCGGATCGCCCGGCCGGTCGCCGAGCAGGAGCCGGTCACCTGCGTGATCCCCGGCCACCATCAGCCCGGGCGCGAGGTGGTCGCCGAGACGCTCGCCGTCGAGGATGGGCCGCTCGCCTTCGAGCTCACCGGAAGCTGCGGGTATGAGTCCGATTTCGCCTACTCCTCGGACGGCGGGCACTAGGCGCGCCGATGCCGGGCGACCTAGTCCCTCAGGCACGCCGCGGGAGATTTCTCCCCTGCCCCACCCCGATCGATTAGACTCGCGGCCAGTGGGGAGGAGTACACGCCACCTGGTCGGAGTGGCAACGGCAATGGCCGTGGCGGCGATGCTGGTTCCCGGTACGGCGCTCGCGGCCGGCCAGTTCACCAGCGGGGTGACCGCCGCGGAGATCACCTCCAACACGGCGATCGTCTGGGGCCGCGCCGCCCAACCGGGGCCGGTGGTCGCCAAGGTCGCCAAGGGTGCAGGGTTCCAGAACCGTCGTCAGGACACGGACCCTCAACGCCACCGCCGGCAACAACAACACCTTTCGGACGAAATTCGGCGGCTTCGCCCCGAATACGAGGTACAGCTACCGCTTCTGCATTCCCGAACGGTGGACCCTGTAGCGCGACCGGCAAGTTCCTGACCGCGCCCCGCGTCACCGATCCGAAGACGATCAGGTTCGCCTACTCGGGTGATGAGACGGGCGAGCGGCTCCCGGGCCAGCAGACGCCGTTCTGGGGCACCTACAAGGCCTTCGCCTCGATGGTCGCCGAGAACAACGACTTCAACATCGACTTCGGCGACACGATCTACTCCGACCCCGAGGTGCCGGGTGCTCCCATAGCCTCCACCGTGGCTCAGAAGTGGGGCAAGTATCGCGACAAGCTGGCGGTCAAGAACGCGCAGCGGATCCGCGGCGCGACCGGTCTCTACAGCCACTGGGACGACCACGAGTTCATCAACGACTTCTCGATCCCCGAGAACGGGCGGGCGCTGTATGACCGCAGCGTCCGGGCGTTCCGCAACTACGCGCCGGTCACCTTCAGCAGCAAGAACGGCATCTACCGGACCTTCCGCTGGGGCAAGAACCTCGAGCTCTTCTTCCTCGACCAGCGCTCCTTCCGAAGCGGCAAGGCCTCGGCCAACGGCACCTGCGACAACCCGGAGACCGGCTCGCCGGACCTGGCGCCAACGGCTCCCCAGACGACTCGCAATTTCTTCTCGGCGATCGTCCCCTCGCTCGACCAGCCCGTCTCGCAGGCCTGCAAGAACAAGATCAACAACCCGAACCGCACCTACCTCGGCACGCGCCAGTTCAATCGGTTCCTGAGCGACGTCAAGAGCTCGACCGCCAGATGGAAGGTGGTCATGAACGAGCTCCCGATCCAGCAGTACTACGCGCTGCCCTACGATCGCTGGGAGGGCTATGCGCATGAGCGCGTGAAGGTGCTGAAGGCGCTCGAGAAGGCGAACGTCAACCGCCTTGTGTTCCTGACCACCGATGTCCACGCGGCGCTCGCGAACGTGGTCCGCTACCGCACGCTCACCGGCGACGTGGCTCCGAGCAACGTGCCGGCCGCTGCGGCTCCCTCCGACACCCCCTACCAGGACTTCGTCATCGGTCCCGTCGGCACGACGCCCTTCTGGGAGGAGATCGACGAGGTGACGGGCACGGACGGCAGCGGCCAGGTGATCTCAGGTGCCTTCTTCAAGCCGCCGGCGACCGGGACCTCCCCGGGCGGCGGCATGGGCATGGCCTGCGCCCAGGGCGGCGAGAACAGCTACGCCGAGGTCACGGTGAGGAGCGGCACGCTCAAGGTCGCCTACAAGGACGAGAACGGCGACATCCTCATGGATGCCGACGGCTCGACCCCCTGCGGCCCCTACGTTCTGACCGGCTGAGCCCTTCCCGGGTACCGCTGCATCGTTTGAGCTAGGCGCCGGGTGGCGCGGAGCGCGTCGAGAACGGCAGCCGCCAGTCCTCCCGGCTCTCCTCGTTGATCGACAGCCGCCATTCGTACCTGCCGCCCGGCGGCAGCGGGAGCGGGCCGACGTTGATCGCGAGCGGCACGTCGATCGAGGTGCCGGGCTTCACCCCGGGTGGCCGTCCGACCTCGAATGAGCCCTCGATGACGACGGCCTCCTCGCCCCCGGTCTCGGTCTCGAGCTCCACGGGGTCCCCATCGCTGTCGATCAGGTCGAACCGAAAGCCGTGCTCGACGTTGGTGCGATCCCAGGGCACCTGGATGTAGACGGCGATCGCCGACGGCGTCGGGTCCGGACCCGTGATCGACCAGCCGCCGCCCAGGACGTAGAGCTTCCCCTCGACCGCCTGCGCGGCGTCGGCCAGCAGCATGGTCACCTTCATGGACGGCATCCTTCCAAATGAACCAGCGCACGCCCGCAAAGCCCGCTATATGCTCGCGTCGCTCGTCCGGCTGACGCGCGCGACACGCGGCGGCCGACCGGTTTCCGGAGGAGGAGGGTCGTTTGAAGGGCTTCAGGCGTCTGAGTACCGTCGCTGTGGCAACGACCGCGCTGCTCGCCGTCTCGGTTGCGAGCGCGAGCGCCGCGCCCCCCATCCCGGGCGCCTACCAGGACCACGACTACGGCGGCTTCCGCAACATCCTGCCGCCGGCGCAGGGCGCGAACGCCAACGCGGCCGAGGTCGCCGCCTTCCAGGCCAACGGCACCTACCCGCCGTTCACCACCGGCCGGCAGCTCGACGATGTACAAGAACCTGATCTACGCCACCCCCGGGCTGAAGGGCTCCGAGATCCAGCAACTTCTACAAGGACGCGAGCTTCGGGGTCAAGCCGACACCTCATCGTGGACACGTACAGCCCGCGCGGCGACGTGACGATCGAGCGGGACGACTACGGCGTCCCCCACATCTACGGGCGCCAACCGCGCCGGGGCGATGTTCGGAGCGGGCTACGTCGCCGGTGAGGACCGCCTGTTCATGATCGACGCGCTTCGCCACGCCGGCCGCGCCCAGCTCTCCTCGTTCGCCGGCGGCTCCAACGCGGCGATGGACCAGTCGGTCTGGGCCGACACGCCCTACAGGGAAGCGGAGCTGCAGAAGCAGTACGACAGGGCGGACGAGCTTTATGGCCAGCGGGGCGTCCAGCTCCAGAAGGACGTCAACAACTACGTCGCCGGCGTCAACGACTACATCACGGAGGCGTGCGCTGAACCCGACGAAGCTGCCCGGCGAGTACGGCGTGATCGACCCATCGCAGAGCATCTGCCTGCCCGGACATCAGTGGAAGGTCAGCGACGTGATCGCGATCGCCTCGCTGGTCGCCGGGATCTTCGGCAAGGGCGGGGGCGGGGAGGTCGGTGCCGCTCAGGCCCTGGTCACCGCCAAGCAGCGGTTCGGCGCCGGCGCCGGAAGAAAGGTCTGGGCGGACTTCCAGGCGTTCAACGACCCCGAGGCGCCGACCACGATCCGCGGCAAGAGCTTCCCCTACGGCCAGCCGCCGGCCAACCCGAGGGGGTCGCCCTGCCCGATCCCGGCACGCTTCAGTCCGAGAACGTTCAGTCGGTGATCGAGGCCGCGAGTGCCTCGCGAGGGCTCTGGGGGCCAGTTGCCGGCCGGGATCCTGAATCCCTTCGAGGAGATCAACGGCGCCTCCAACGCGCTCCTGGCCTCGGCGCGCGAGTCCCAGGGCGGCCACCCCGTCGCCGTGATGGGGCCGCAGGTGAGCTACTGGTCGCCCCAGATCCTGATGGAGCAGGACATCCACGCGCCGGCGACCAGCAAGGGGCCGCCGATCGACGCCCGTGGCGCCTCCTTCCCGGGCACCAACCTCTACGTCCAGCTCGGGCGAGGACGCGACTACGCATGGAGTGCCACCTCCGCGGGCCAGGACATCATCGACACCTACGCGGTCAAGCTCTGCAACCCGAACGGCAGCCAGCCGACCCTCGCCTCCAGCCACTACGAGTTCAACGGCCAGTGCCGGGCGTTCGACGTCCTGACCCGCACCAACTCGTGGATCCCGACCCCCGCCGACCAGACGTCCCGCGGGCTACGCGAGACGCTGACCACCCTTCGCACCAAGCTCGGGGTCGTCGTCGCGCGGGCGAGGATCCAGGGCAAGCCGTACGCGTACACGAAGCTCCGCGCCACCTACTTCCACGAGGTCGATCCGTCCGCTCAGGGCTTCGCGGACTTCAACAACCCCCGGAAGATGCGCATCGCCCCAGGACTTCATGAAGGCGGCGAACGGCATCTCCTACACGTTCAACTGGTTCTACGCCGACGACAAGCACATCGCCTACTTCAACTCGGGGGCGAACCCCGTGCGGCCGACGAACGTCGACCCGAACCTCCCAACGTTCGGCAGAAAGCCCGTTCCTGTGGAAGAACTTCAACCCGAACAACGCAACCTCAGCGATCGCGCCGCAGGCGGCGCATCCTCACATCGTCGACCAGAGCTTCCTGACCAGCTGGAACAACCGGCAGGCGCCGGACTACAACACCGGCTACTCCTCGCTTTACCGGTCGCAGCCGCTCGATGCGCGCATCCGGAAGCACATCGCCGGCCCCAAGAAGGTCAACCTCCAGCAGCTGATCAGCGACATGGAGGACGCCGGGACCGTCGACCTGCGGGGCGACCGCGTCGCTGCCCTGGATCCTGAAGGTGATCAACAAGCAGCCGGTCACCAATCCCACGCAGCAGGCCGCGCTGCAAAAGCTCCAGGCGTGGCAGGCGAGCGGCGCCCACCGCATCGACCGCAACAAGGACGGGACGTATGAGCGGGATCGAGGCGATCCGGATCATGGACGCCTGGTGGCCACGCCTGATCGCGGCGCAGTTCAAGCCGACGCTTGGCCAGGCCCTGTTCAACCAGACCCCCTTTGGCCACGACGCGCCCGGCCCGGTCGGCTCGGCCTTCAACTCGAGCTCGTACGGCTACGTCCACAAGGACCTCCGCGACCTGCTCGGCGCGCCCGTCAAGGGCCGCTACTCGAGGGTCTATTGCGGGAACGGGAACCTGAGCGCCTGCCGCAGCGCGCTGCTCAGCTCGCTCAGCGACGCGCTCCTGCACAACTCGAACGCCGAGCTCTACGGCGGCGAGACGGCCGCGGCCCACGACCGGATCGGCTTCAGCGCGGTCGGCGCGATCACCCAGCCGAGGATCCCCTGGGTCAACCGCCCGACCTTCCAGCAGGCGGTCCAGATCCCCGACCACCGATAGGCCCCAGGGCAACCTGGCACGGCCGCGCGAGCGGCAGCGCTCGGCGAGCGCCGAGCGACCTATGATCAGCGCCGAGGGCGCGTAGCTCAGTGGGAGAGCGCTCGCTTCACACGCGAGAGGTCGCTGGTTCGAAACCAGCCGCGCCCATCGAATGACGCTCGCCATGCGAGTCTTCGGATTTGGGCGCATCAGCGGCGACGCCCTGCCGGTCGTCCTCGACTGCCGCTCGGCCAGACCCCGCGCGCGCCGAGTTTCGTTTGCGGGTTCTACCGCGCCAGATACGCCGTCGAAGACGAAGTCCGGCACCCCTCCGGCGGCAAGGAACCCGACCTCTGTCCCGCGTGCGATCGGTCCGAGGCAGTGAGTAGCGCGGGCCCGTGTGCTCCCGTCCTCGTTGATTGTGAGGCCGCCCGTAGGCTCGTTGTTCAACCAGAGTTCCACGTGGGTCGAGCCCGTCGCTGGCCCGAGCAGGAGGCAAACGGTGGCATCGAAGGGCGCCGTAAACGACATCATGTGGCGCTGCGACCCGCCCGACGGCAAGCTGGAGGTCGTTCCGAGGAAAGCGCCCGAGACGCTGTCGGTCTGGGTCGACGACGAATAGGTGAACAGGGCGTTTCGATCGTCATAGGGGAGGGACACCCTCGTGGTCGTGGTCCTCGTGTTCCCCTTTCGGTCAACCGCGTTCACGCGGAAGTCGTAGGTCGCGCCCTCCACGCCATGGACGTTCACGGTCGCGGAAGGCCCTGAACCGCTCTTGACGTCAACCCAACCAGACGTCCCTACCTTCTTCTCCTGGAGGGTCCAGCTCTTGACGCCGGAGCCGTAGGGATCGTCCTTGACGGTGAACAAGACCGGGATGGTGAGGGTCGCCGAGGCATTACTGGCGTACTTGGGCACCTTCCAGTGACCGTCGGCGGCGTGAAGTCGAGGCGCAGCAGGGGGAAGCGATTCGGGATCACGTCAACGCACGGGTGCTTCCTAGAACACGGAGAACCGAGATAGGCGGAGAGCACTCCGAAGTCGTAGCTGCCCCTGTTGGGGACTTTCGAATGCGGCACGATCACCCTCACGGTCCGGCGGGAGACGCGGGACGCCTTGAGCAAGGCGATGATGTCGCCGCTTCGCTTGGCAAACACGCCGCGGAAACGGCCCTTGAAATGGAACACCTCAGCGAAGTAGTCGAAGCGACGGTCGGCGTTGGTGTCCAACAGGACCTCGAAGAACCCGGCGAGCTTGCGGTTTTTCAAGCCAACGTCCGCGTTCCGTAACCGCTGCTTGGTCGTGATCTGGAAGGAATTACCTCCCTTTACCTCTTTGACAACAACGCCACTGAGATCTAGCGGTCCCTTCGTATCGTTGCCGTCCCTCTGCTTGATCGTATGGGCGACCCCAGGGCTAGCGAACACCGTCATGAGCGTCGCGGCCAGGATGCCAACCGAACCGATTAGGCGCGTCTTCATGCGTACCTGGACCAGAGTTCTTCATAGCCGAGCGTGCTCTGTCGCTCTTCGAGCGAGCGTCTCCGATGCCGTGCGCAGGCTCTCCACCTCCTCCTAGCAACGGGCAAGCCAACTCCTGAAGTCAGGGCGTGAACCTAGCGATGCCTGATTGTGGCGCCGCGTCGAAGCCCGAGAACTCGCCGCCGGCCCACAGCGAGCCATCCGGTCCAAATTCCAGGGCGCGGACCTCGCCAAAGGGGTTCGGGTTCCAGCCGGTCCCGTTCCGGTGGTCGCGTTGAAAGCCGGAGGTGGGTGTAGCGATCCGGCCTCCGAGGTAGACGGTGGGGCCGGAGAGGGCGAGCGCGCGGATTACGGGGCACGGCGTGTAGTAGAAGCAGGTGAAGGGCGGGGTTCCAGCTCGTCGCGGCGCCGGTGGCGGCGTCGAGGGCGGCGATGCCTGTCGCGGGGCTGGCCGCCGATCGAGTCTCCCGGCGCCGCCGAACGAGAAGAAGTCGCCGCCAGCGTAGACGGTCGAGCCGGAGACGCGCGAGGGCGTTCGACGTGCGCCGTTGGCGTTCGGGTTCCAGCCCGTCGCGGCCCGGTGGCGGCGTCGAGCGCGGCGATGCTGTTGCGGGCCTTGCCGCCGATCGTGGTCGAAGTCGCCGCCGGCGTAGACGGTCGAGCCGGAGACGGCGAGCGCGTCGATGGTTGGCGCCACCGTCGGTCGACCTTCGCGTTCGGGTTCCAGCTCGTCGCGTCGCCGGTGGTCGCGTCGAGCGCGGCGATCCGGTTGCGCGCCTGGCCGCCGATCGAGGTGAACTCGCCGCCGGCGTAGACGGTCGAGCCGGAGACGCGAGCGCGACGACGTCGCCGTTCGGCGTTCGGGTTCCAGCTCGTCGCGGCCCGGTGGTCGCGTCGAGGGCGGCGATCCGGTTGCGCGCCTGGCCGCCGATCGAGGTGAAGTTGCCGCCGGCGTAGACGGTCGAGCCGGAGACCGCGAGGGCGTCGACGGCGCCGTTGGCGTTCGGGTTCCAGGCTCGTCGCCGTGCCCGTCGCCGGCGTCGAGCGCGGCGATGTGGCTGCGCGCCTGGCCGCCGATCGCGGTGAAGCCGCCGCCGGCGTAGACGGTCGAGCCGGAGACGGCGAGGCGTGAACGGACGGGCTCGCTCGTGTTCGGGTTCCAGCCCGTCGCGTGCGCCGGTCGTGGCGTCGAGGGCGGCGATCCGTTGCGGGCCTGGCCGCCGATCGAGGTGAAGAAGCCGCCGGCGTAGACGGTCGAGCCGGAGACGGCGAGCGCGTGTGACCGTCGCCGTTGGCGTTCGGGTTCCAGCTCGTCGCCGCGCCGGTGGTCGCGTCGAGCGCGGCGATGTTGTTGCGGGCCTGGCCGCCGATCGAGGTGAAGCGGCCGCCGGCGTAGACGGTCGAGCCGGAGACGCGAGGGCGTCGACTGAGTGTAGTCGTGTGGAGCCGCAGGCTCCGCCTGAGCGTTCGGGTTCCAGCTCGTCGCCGCCCGGTGGTCGCGTCGAGGGCGGCGATGTTGTTGCGGGCCTGGCCGCCGATCGTGGTGAAGTCGCCGCCGGCGTAGACGGTCGAGCCGGAGAGGGCGAGGGCGATCGTGCGGACCCCGCAGTAGTCGGTGGCGTGGCTCGGCGTCGGGTTCCAGCTCGTCGCCGCCCGGTGGTCGCGTCGAGGGCGGCGATGCAACGGCGCGTCCTGGCCGCCGATGTGGTCGAAGACGCCGCCGGCGTAGACGGTCGAGCCGGAGACGGCGAGGGACGTCGACTTGGGGCGGTCGGGCTCGGGTTCCAGCTCGTCGCGTTGCCCGTGGCCGCGTCGAGGGCGGCGATGCCGTTGCGCGGCTGGCCGCCGATCGAGGTGAAGCCGCCGCCGACGTAGACGGTCGAGCCGGAGACGGCGAGGGCGTCGACCTCGCGGTTGGGGTTTGGGGCAAAGTTTGGGTCGACGCTGCCGTCGGCGAGGATGTGGGCGAGGTTGTGTCGGGCCAGGCCGCCGACGTGGGTGAAGCTCGCCGCCGATGTAGAAGCCGCCGGACCCATCGGGGGCCGCCGCGCGGACTGCCGTCGGGTATATCACGCTTCCATTCTGGCTTCCCCCCGACACCGGCGGGAGGCCGGTGATCTTGGCGGTCGAGGAGTCGATTCCCACCCATTCGCCGGTGCGGGGGCCGACCTTGGTGAACTTGCCGCCGATGTAGATCGCGTCTGCGGTCGGGACGACCGCGTTGACGGTCCCATTGGTGACCTCGGTCTTGGCCGGGGTCGAGCTGAGTGCCTGCGCGCCCGGCGCCAAGGCGATGGCGGCGGTCGCTAGCGCTCCGAGCAGGCCGATTTCAAGACGCGCGTCAAGGCGCGCCAGCGGTACAGGTGGTCACCGTTGGCCAGCGCCGTGCGGCCTCCGTTCTCGGGGCGCCGCCCACCAGTCGCGACCGTAGCTCGCTGCCACCAGAGCGTCGCCCATGCGGCGAGAGGTCCGATTCCGGTCCATCCGCGTTGAGCGCTGTGGGAACCAAGGGGTCCCTCCCTCTGATCTCGTGCGACTCCGCCGTGCCAGGCTCTGATTGCGTGCCCCGTCGCCGCGGTCGAGTCGGACCCTATACCATATTGACGAGAGATGAGCGATAGCGTATCTACGTTCTGGATAATGATGCGCTACGCATACCGTGCCCGGCCGATACCGCCTGGCTCGCCGGGCCTGCGGGTCGGGTAGAACTCCGGGCATGAAGGCTGAGGAGATTCCCCGACCTTTCCTTCCCTGGCTGGGCCGTGCCTGTCGCCAGGCACGAGAGGAAAGGGGGGTCGTCCAGGTCAAGATCGCGGCCGCGATCGAGGTCAACCAGGCGACGATCGCGCGGTTTGAGGACGGCGCGCTGGCCGCGCGCCCCGAGGAGGTGCTGATGGCCTACGCAAGCGAGTTGGACATGGACGTCCGCCTGCTCTGGCTCCACGCCTTCGTTCTGTGGCTCGAGAACGAGCCGGTCTTGGATAAGGAGAGTCAGAAGCGGATCCGGGCGGCGCTCAAGCGGCTCGGGTGATCAATGGGCAGAATGCAGCACTCTCTGCCCAAATCCCTGTTAATCGGGCGTAATCCACGGCAAGGCGCGGGGCAAAGCCGCCACCGGCTCTAATGGCGCAAACGGCTTGCTCATACGGTTTCCGGCCGTAGCAGCCTCGTCGCTTCACACGCGAGATGTCGCTGGTTCGAAACCAGCCGCGCCCATCCCTTGGGGAGCCAACTTTGCAGCCTCCTTCAACGCGAGTGCTAGATACGTGCCGTGGCGAACTTCTGTCTGATCCACGGCAACTGGCACGACGGCTCCTCGTGGGAGCGGTTGGTTGGTCCGCTGCGGGCGCGTGGCCACGAGGCGGTCGCGCCCGACCTGCCAATCGACGATCCTGAGGCTGGTTGGGACGAGCGCGTTGAACCGGTTTGGCAGGCAGTCGAGGGCGCTGACGGCCCGGTGGTGATCGTCGTCCATTCGGCGTCGTCCGGATATGGCGCGCTTCTGTGATCAGATCGAGGAGAACTGGGGGCACGGCCGCGTCATGCCGCTGATCTCGACCCAGGACGCGCCGGATGGGGGGCCGACCTGGCCGGCGATGTCGCGGCTCGGCCGAGCTCGGCAGCCCCGGCGATGGCCGCGGCGGGGGTTCGGTTCTGCCCTGCACCTCGACGTGCGACGACGCTGTCGAACGCGATATCTCCGCCGACGCTCGTCATCCGCCGCACTGGAGACCCTGGTCAGTCACACCACCGGGCGAATCCTCGCCGATGACTTTCGCGGAGCCCGAATTCTGCGGATTACCCGGGCGACTTCACCGAGAGTGCGCGGGGCAAGGACGAAGAGGTCCTCGACGAGATCGAGGAATTCCTCACCGGAACCCGACAGGAGTACGAGATCGACCGGGTCCTCAAGACGATCCTATTCACTGACATCGTGGGGTCAAGCGAACGGGCCGTGAGCATGGGTGACCGACGGTGGCACGAGGTCCTCGAGGCCCACGACTCGACAGTACGCGCCGAACTGGAGCGGTTCCACGGCCACGAGGTGAAGACGATGGGCGACGGGTTCCTCGCGGCCTTCGACGGACCGGCCCGGGCGATCCGGTGCGCGCGGCGATCACCGACAAGGCCGCGGACATAGGACTCGAGATCCGAACCGGGCTGCACACCGGAGAGTGCATGGCGCGCGGCGATGACCTTGCCGGCATCGCTGTGCACATCGGCGCAAGGGTCGGCCGCCTCGCCGGCCCCGGCGAGGTGCTCGTCACCAGCACGGTTCGCGACCTGGTGACGGGGTCCGGCGTGGAGTTCAACGACCGCGGCAGGCACGAGCTGAAGGGGATCCCGGGCGAATGGCGACTGGCTTGCGGTCCCCCGGGGATCCCGCCCCATTTGAGCCGCGCCGCAGGCGTATCGCGACGATGCGGTTCCTCGGCGGTCCACGGGCTCCTCGCTTCACACGCGAGAGGTCGC
This sequence comes from uncultured bacterium, assembly GCA_963758865.1. Lineage (GTDB taxonomy): Bacteria > Actinomycetota > Thermoleophilia > Solirubrobacterales > 70-9 > AC-56. Next base: position 144,362 of record CAVWWY010000005.1, read on the forward strand.
TGGTTCGAAACGAGCTGCGCCCATCCCTATTAAGCCTGTCAGCGAACAGAACAAGCCCTTGACACACGGCCCGCCGGGTGTAGGGTCGCAGCGACTACCTCGGGGAGGCCCGTGAAGGAACGAGGGCGACCGGTTGTGCTCGTCGCGGCGATTGTGGCACTGCTGTCGATCACGATTTCGAGCGCCCCTGCAAAGCCAGCTCCTCCTCCCGACGCCACCAAGGACAAAAGCCTCTTCGGCCAGAGAATCGTTCAAGGCGAGGTGATCGTCCGCTTCGAGCGGGGCGCATCGAGTTCCGACCGCGCAGCGGTGAAGGCAGACGTTGGCGGCATCCTGGAGCGCGAGCTCCTCCTGCCCCGCGCCCAACTGGTGCGGGTTGCACCTGGCACGGGAGCGAGAGGTCGTGGCAAAGCTGGAGCGAGACCCGAACGTCGGCTACGCGGAACCGAACCGGGTCGTCCATGCCGACGCGACGCCCAACGACACGCGCTTCACAAATCTCTGGGGCCTCAACAACACCGGGCAGACGGTCAACGGTGCCGCGGGCACGGCCGATGCCGACATCGACGGCCCGGAGGGCTGGAATCTGGCGCGGGCCTCGGGTCCTCGATGCGTGTGGCCGTCGTGGACAGCGGGGTCGCCCGCGCCCACCCCGACCTCGCCGCCAACATGTTCGTCAACCCCGGCGAGAGCGGGGGCGGCAAGGAGACCAACGGCGTCGACGACGACGGCAACGGCAAGATCGACGACTTCCGTGGCTGGGACTTCGTCAACAACGACAACAACCCGGCCGACGACGACGGGCACGGCACGCACGTGGCCGGAACGATCGCGGCCCGCTCCAACAACAACCTCGGCGTCGCGGGGACTGCGAGCTTCCCGACCACCGCCGGAAATTGGCTTGGGCCCAAGATCCTGGCCGTGAAGGTGCTCGACGAAGAAGGCTCGGGCACCCTCGCGAACGTCGCCGACGGGATGGTCTATGCGGGGACGATGAACGCCAAGGCCGCCAACGCCAGCCTCAGCGTGTCCGGCACCTCCACGACCCTCGACACCGCGATCAAGAGCAGGCCCAACACGCTGTACGTCGTCACCGCCGGCGACACCGGCACCAACAACGACACGGCGCCACGCTCGCCTTGTAACCCCGCCACGACCCCAGACGCGGCGAACAAGGTCTGCGTGGCGGCTACGGATTCCAGCGACGCGCTCGCAAGCTTCTCGAGCTTCGGCGCCGTCAACGTCGACCTCGCGGCCCCCGGGGTCGACATCCTCAGCACCGTCCCAACAACAAAGACGGTCTTCACCGATAACTTCGAGACGCCGATTCGGGCCGCTGGACGACGAACGACGCCGGGCAGACAGGGACGCCGCGCTGGGCGCGCACCACCTGTTCTCGACGAGCCCCACCCACAGCATCACCGACTCGCCGGCAGGCAACTACGTGGCGAACCAGGACAACTGGGCGCGCAACACCACCGGCTTTAATCTCACCGGGGGCAGCAACTGCAAGGTCACAGCCCAGGCCAAGATCGACACCGAGAACAGCTTCGACGATTTCACAGTCGAGTTCACCCGCACCCCCGCGAATGCCGCAAGCTGGCAGCAGATGTTCCTCTTTAACGGAACCGGCCAGGGCACCGTGACAGCTTTCGTGCCAGCGGCGTTCAACGGACAGACCGGCGTCTTCGTCCGCTTCCGCCTGGACAGCGATAGCTCAGTCCAGGACGACGGCGTCTACGTGGACGACGTCGCCGTCAAGTGCTTCATCAGCACCTTCGACGCGACGTCGTACGAGTCTTCAACGGCACCTCGATGGCGGCTCCGCACGTCGCCGGGGCGGCCGCCTTCCTGTTCACGAAGTTCCCGACCGCGACCGTGGCCCAGGTCAAAGACAAGATCCTGCGCAGCGTCGACAAGAAGCCATCGCTGAACGGTGACGTTGCCACCGGCGGCCGCCTCAACCTCTACAAGGCGGGAGCTGAGTCGACTGCGGCCGTATCCGGCGGCGTGCTCACCTTCGCCGCCGGGGCTGGACAGAAGAACAACGTCACAGCCACGCGATTCATCGACGCCGGCGTGCCCAAGTACCGAATCACCGATCCCTACTCCACCAGCTCCACCGCCCAGCAGTCCGGATCGCGAATCAATCCAGGCGCGGGATGCACGCGCGTCAACGACACCACCGTCAAGTGCCCCGTCGCAGGCGTCACTCGCATCGTCCTGAACGGGGGCGATCAAAACGACTCCCTCAACGCCGGCACGATCACGATCCCGGTCACGCTCAATGGCGGCGCTGGCCTGGACGCCCTCACCGGCGGCACGACTGGCGATCTGCTGATCGGCGGCACCGCCGCTGACGCCTTCACCGCCGGGACCGGCAATGACACCATCAGCGCCCGCAACGAGGACGTCGACACGAGCTTCAGCTGCGGTGAGAACGCCGGCGACAGCGACACCGTGAACGCCGACCTCTCCCCGAACGACCCGGTCACTGCCAGCCCCGCCAACTGCGAGGTGGTCAACAAGCTGGGGACAGCGCGGCCCCAGGCGAGCGATGCGGGGACGAGCGGCTGTCGACGTGGGTCGAGAACGCGCGAATCCCCGAAACGGCGCCCCGTGAAGTCGCTCCGGCGGACCGTTCAGCCGCGCCCATCTCCACATGAAAGCGGCAGGCAAGTTAGGTTCTCGTTGTGCCTGGCAAGCTGTCCGATCTGCTGTGGGGGCCCCTGTTCGCTCGCGGCTACGACCGCTTCATCAAGAGCACGGAAGACGCCGGCTTGCGCGACCAGCGGCGTTCCTTGCTCGCACGCGCCGAGGGCCGCACGCTCGAGATGGCACTAGGACCGGGACCAACCTTCCGCTATACCCAGAATCGGCCTCCGAGTTGGTCCTGACGGAGCCTGACCTCCATATGCGTTACCGGCTTCGAAAAGAAGGGCCCGGTCGGAACTGAGGTGGTCGATGCTGGCGCTGAGCGCCTGCCTTTCCCCGATGCGAGCTTCGACACGGTGGTGGCAACCCTGGTTCTCTGCACGATCCCCGATCCGCAGGCAGCCCTGGCGGAGATCGCTCGCGTCCTGAAGCCGGGCGGAAGGCTTCTCTTCTTGGAGCACGTCCGGGCAAGCGACCCGAAGACGGCGCGCTGGCAGGATCGGCTCGAGCGTCCCTGGGGTTGGTTCGGCCGCGGCTGCCATCCTAACCGTGACACCCTGGCCACGATCGGCGCCTCCCCGCTGGAGGTCATGGACGCCGAGCGGGGAGCATGCCGAAGGCGCCCTCAATCGTGGAGCCACTGGTAACCGGCGAGGCCCGCCTACTCGAGCAGACCTGAGCCTCTTCGTGCTCGCGGTCGAGTTCAGCGCTCGGGCGCGCGGGGTCGACATGGACGACCTGGGGAGTCGTCGGCTGGACGGGTGTGCTGGACCCGATGAAGGCGTTTCAGGACTCGCCGCGCGACGCCGATACCTGGATTGACTAGCACGCCCGTCCACGGCGCCGCTCCTGATTCTGCGACCCGCGGGCGGGAGGCAGAGTTGATCCCGATGGGCAAGCTCACTCCGACGCGTCATCCGTATCTGTTCGGCGGAGGCATCTCGGGCGCGCTGATCGCCGGAGCCATCTTCGCCTTCCTCTCCATGGTCGCCGTGATCTCCCAGACGGACCTTCCCGGAAGCACGTCCCTCGTCTC
>CAVWWY010000006.1:0-505044 GCA_963758865.1 uncultured bacterium
TCCGCGGCGCGGTGCACAGAAGCCTGGTCGAGGCAACGGTGATCGGCCTGGTGGCCTTCGCGGTCCTGCTGGCGGCCGGGGTGGCGGTGCTCGCGTTCGACAGCCCGCTCGCCTGGATCGGCCGGGTGGTGCAGCGCGTTCGCAACCGTTTGCGGCGTCACGCTCCGCCACTCACGCGCCTGCCGCAACGACTGATGCGGGAGCGGATCGGCTGCTCGGCACCCTGGGTCCGCGCTGGAAGCGAGCCTTGCTTGCGGCGGCGGGTCGTTGGGCATTCGACTACGCAACGCTTCTCGCGGCCCTGGCGGCGGTTGGCTCCCACCCGCGACCGGCGCTCGTTCTGCTTGCCTTCTGTGCCGCACAGGTCCTGGCTCAGATCCCAATTACGCCGGGCGGGCTCGGCTTCGTCGAGGCGGGGTTGACGGCCACCCTGGTCCTGGCGGGGGTCAAGGCCGGCGACGCGGTGCTCGCAACGCTTCCCTATCGTCTTTTTTCATACTGGCTACCGCTGCCGCTCGGCCTTGTGGGTGCGATAGTCCACCGTCGCCGCTACGGCCGGCGCTATCGCGTCGTGAGTCGAGCGAGCGCGAGCGGGAGCAGGCCCGCCTCTGGGCATCGTCTTGGTGCGGTGGCCCGATGGGGCCCAGAAGGACTCGAACCTTCAACATTGCGATTAAGAGGCTGGTCCGGCGTTTGCGGCTATGCACCGTGAGGCGGTTTGGCCAATGTGCGCGGCTGGTTTCGAACCAGCGACCTCTCGCGTGTAAAGCGACGAGCCCGCGGAGGTCAGAAGCCGCATTATCAAGCGGTATCTGCTGCTATTCTCCAGCTGTTTTTTCGCGGTGGATTGCCGTGGATTACGCACGATTACCGGGGATTCGGGCAGAGACTGCGGCTCTCTGCCCCCGCCCAGCGCCATGCCACGCGGCCAAGGCGGGAGTTGTTCGTCGGAGCCGCCAAAGTGGGTAGAGGGGGGAGATGACCCGCACGCGACAGGTACCGACGGTCAAGCTCGGCGATAGGGACATCAAACGCATCGGCCTCGGCACCAATCGCCTCACCGACACGGAAGACAACCGCTCCTTCCTCGGGGAAGCGGTCGACGCCGGCCTCGACTTCATCGACACCGCCCACGTGTACACCGACGGCGAGAGCGAGAGGACCATCGGCGCCACGCTCGCGCCCTTCTCCGAGGACCTCGTGGTCGCCACCAAGGCCGGCTACAGCAGCACCCCAATCCGGGAGTTGTGTCGTCGTCTCCGCCGGACCCGGCGGCAGACGCCAGGCATGCGCTCACAGATCGAGCAGAGCTTCGAGAGCTTGCGCACCGAACGCATCAAGCTCTACTACCTCCACCGCGTCCGTTCCGGGATTCCCATCGAGGAGTCCGTCCGGGTGCTGAAGCAATTCGTGGACGACGGGCGGATCAAGCACGTGGGACTCTCTGCGGTCTCGGTCGAGCAGATCGAGCGCGCGCGGGGCGTCACCCCGATCGCGGCCGTCCAGAACGAGTTCAACCTGGAGGAGCGCAAGTGGGATCCGGTGATCGACCACTGCGAGGCAGAGGGGATCGTCTTCGTTCCGTACTTCCCACTGCGGGGCGACTCCGGCGCGGTCTCGGAGGTGGCCAATCGCCACGGGGCGACTGCCAACCAGGTGAAGCTCGCCTGGCTCCTCGGGCGTTCCCCCGTCGTCGCCCCGATCCCCGGGACCCGCTCGATCGACCACCTGAAAGAGAACCTCGCCGCGCTCGATCTCGAGCTGACCGCCGAGGATGTCGAGGCTCTCACCTAGCCCGACCGGCGCCTGCAATGGGCGCGGCTGGTTTCGAACCAGCGACCTCTCGCGTGTGAAGCGGCGATCCTAAGGAGATCAGAAACCGCATCAACAAGCGATATACGGCGCTATCTGCCCGAGTAGCTTTGCCCTTCCGATTACCAGGGATTCGGGCAGAGAGACCAGCATTCTGCCCACGGGAGCGCGGCCGCCTGGCCGCCCAGAAGGAAACGGTGGTGGTCAACGCTATTCCTGCGCTCTTCGTCTGACGAGCATGGCCTTGGACCTTCACTTCTGCTTTCACGCGAAGGCAGGAGCGAGCCGCAAACGTCTCGCAGAGTGTCCTCTGTATGGCGGGAGGGCGCGTAGGCTCGATAGGTGCGCATCGTGTGCTGGAACGTGGCTCGGCGCAGCTCGCGTCTGGCCGAGCAGGCCGCCGCGCTTGCCGGGCGCGAGCCCGACGTGGTCGCGCTCCAGGAGGTCACCGACCGCACCGTGCCGTTGTGGAGGGCGGCGCTCGAGACGATCGGGCTGGCTCATGCGCGGGCGTCCCTGGATGGCGCCGACCCGGCGCGGGTGCCGGCGGCGCGGCGCCGCACGGGAGTGCTCCTGAGCTCGCGCGCGTCGCTCGCGGACGCCTCGGCGGCCCTGCCGGTGCCCTGGCCGGAGACCGCTATCGCAGCAGTCGCGTCGTCCGTGGCCACCGGCCCCGTGGAGCTCCATTGCGTCCATGTCCCGAACGCCGCCAACGGCTGGGTCAAGATTCGAACGCTGGAGGCGATCCGCGGCGGCCTGGCGGCCGCGCCGCGGGGGCCGCGGGTGCTCTGCGGCGACCTCAACACCCCCCGCCGCGAGCTTCCTGACGGCGAGGTGATCTCGTTCGCGCGCGATTCCCGAGGCCGCCTACGGCCCGAGCGGGGGACCGAGTGGGATGACGCCGAGCTCGGCGTAGTCCCACGGTTGCGAGAGCTCGGCTACGGCGACGCGTTCCGAGCGCTGCACGGCTACGCGATGCGCGAGCCGAGCTGGACCTGGCGGCGTATTGCCGGCCACGACAGCGGTTGGCGGCTGGATCACCTTTTCGCATCGGAGGAGCTTCGCCCCACCGCAGCCACCTACCACCACGCATGGAGGGACCAGGGGCTTAGCGACCACTCGGCGCTCGAAGTCGACCTGCAAGTCGCCGCTCGTGACCGCAGTCTTCGAGCGAGGAGGCGTTGAGTCCCTGTGCTTGCCTTCAAGACGCGCCTGCGGCACAGTGGCGGATGACGGGTCGTCCACGTCCACGCGGGGACTGCGCGAGCTTGGGCCGGTCGCGCTGGCCGCGGTGCCGTGGCTAGCCCGCGAGACTTGGGCCGTCCGACTCGACCCATCCCAGCCGACGCTCTATACCGGCCCACTCGATCGCCCGCTGGATCGCCGCCGACGAGCGTTGCAGTCGAAGCTCGCTCCCTGGCGACGACGCGATCGTCGACCTTCGCAACCGCAATCGGAGGCTGAGGATTCACCGCATCCGCCGTTGTCTGACCCTCGAGCGCCGGGGCGTCGGAGTAACCGTCGGCAAATGACTGCGTCGCTCGTTTCCGGGTATGAGCCGTTTCGAATCTGAATCTCAGCCGTACGGAGGGAGGAGACATGCTCTGGCTGGTTCTTGGAGTCATCCTGCTGGTGATCGCGATCGCCGGTGGGGCGATCATCCATCCGGTCCTGTTCGCGCTTGCGATTGTCGCGTTGGTGATGTTTTTCGTCAGGCGCTGATCGCACCAGCCCGGTAAGGGCCGTTAGGAAGGGTGCATGCCCCGATACCAGTGGCGACGCAGAGTGATTCCCAGTTGCGCCGGGCAGGCGCAAGAGGCCGTCGCACAGCTGCCAGCGGTTGATCGAGGTCAGCGGCCTGGAGGCGACCTTCTCGTTGGCCGACTGTCTCCGCCGTCCTCGTGAGATACCGCGCGGACGACGTCGCAGGAGAACGTTGACGCACGTGGACGAGGCCGTCTGCGAAGCGATGGGGCCAGCCTGCTCTCCCCCCCTGTCAGAACACGGACCTCGAGGCGAAGCTCGCGTTTAGGGATCTTTTGGTTCGGGTACTTGATCCCTCCGCGCAGCTTGCTGGCTTGTCGAGCGTTACGCAAGGCGTCCCAGCGTCTGTGGAAGCAGTTACGAAGAAGGGAGTCTTCCGCATGGAAGCTCGTACCGCTGGACGCGTAGCCACGCCGCCCAATAGCGAAGTGGTTGGCCGCGTCCGTCGTCTCACGACCGAGACGAAGAACGCATTCAAGACGACCGAGTTCTGGGCCATGGCCGGTGTAATCGCCGCGATCCTGGTCAGCGCGGCCGTGATCAAGGGAGGCGACACCGGTGGAACCGACGAGTTCATCGCCCGTCAGGCGTGGCTCTACGTCTCCATCGTTGCAGCCGCATACCTGATTAGCCGGGGTCTCGCGAAGTCGGGTTCCTCTGAGCCCTACACCGAGGAGCGGGACCAGCGCAACGGACGCTGAGGCCCTCCAGACCCACTCGTGACCGCGCCGCCTCCGGGCGGCGCGTCGCGTTTGGGGTATGCAACCGCCGGATGCAGCGCCGCCACTCGAAGCCGCCGGGCTGCGGGAGTAGGGCTCTACTAGCGCTGCGGTGCCTCGTCGCCGAGGATTCGAGCTAGCGCATCGTCGACGGACTCGATTTCGCCACCAACGTGGCGCAGCTCGCGCGCCCAGCGGGTCGCGACCCCGCTCGCCTCGAAATAGACCCGGAACATCGGATTGGCGATGTCGTGGCCCCGCTTCGACTTGACGGTCGGCCGCTGACGTGCCTCTTCGAGGGCCCATCGGGCCACCTCGACGGCCTGTGTCAGTTGTTCTTCAATCAGGTGCATGTGTCCCACTTTCTGTTTTCTGGTGCGCGCGCGGTCTGCCGCTCGGCGGTCACACGGGAACGGGCATTTGCGATCTCGAGCCTCCCCCCGGGGGTCCAGTGTGCCGACCCGCACAGACCTCGCGAGCGAGTCCGGGATAGGGTCGTCACGAGCCGTCCAACCTAGGGAGGAAGCATGCGCCGTATCGGATCCCACCTGACCTACGCGAACGTGATGGTCACGATCCTCGCGTTCATCGTTCTCACCGGGGGCACCGCAGTCGCTTTGAATGGCGCGAACACGGTGCAGTCCGACGACCTCGGCCCCGGTGCCCAGGTAAAGGCGCCGGACGTCGCCGCCAACGCGGTCAACGGGTCCGACGTCGTGGACAGCAGCCTCAATAGTGTGGATCTGGCGCCCGCGGCCCGCACCCGAAAGCTGGACCGGACGGGCTTCCCCAACAATGGGGAAGACGTCCACCTCGCCACCGTCGGTCCCTACCAGATCATCGCCGAGCGCTCGTCCACGTTCTCCACGACGATCACGCTCTACGCGAAGGGCCCCGCTGGCACGGCGGACGTCATGTTCGACCGGACGGAGAACGACTCCACCGACCTCGGCACCGAGTCCCATGGCGTGGCGATCACGGCCAACACGGCGACCGAGTTCGCGCACATCAGCACCGGCGCTGGCACCATTTACCGCCGGATGGCCGGAACGGCGATGCTCAGAACCGGAGGGAAGCTGGTCCAGGTGGACTTCAATGCGGTGGCGAACAACGGCGGAACCAGCTTCGTCTACGGCACCGCCACGATGGGGACGTAAAGCCCGACACGGGGCCGTTTCGCGAGCTCGCGAGATACTGCGCGGGCGATGTCGCAGGAGAACGTCGAGCTGGCTCGCCGCGCATTCGAGACCTTCAACCGGGGAGGAGTCGATGCCTGCGTCAGCGAAGGCGTCTGGTCGCCAGAAATCGTTTGGGATGCCACCCTCACCGGCATCCCCGGACTCGGGGCCTATTCCGGCCACGAAGAGGTCAAGACGTTCTTCGAGGAAGACTGGTTCAAGGCGTTTCCGTTTGAGGAATGGGAGGTCACGCTCGAAGAAGTGATCGACGTAGGGGATCGGGTGATCGCCGTGGCCCGCCAGTACGGTCGGGGCGCGACGAGCGGGGCGGTGACTGAGCTTGAATTCGCCCAGATCTACACAGTGCGCGATGGAGAGGCCGTGCGGATCGACAGCTACCTCGACCGGGAGAAGGCCCTCGAAGCCGCCGGGCTTTCGGAGTAGGCGATGTCGCAGGAGAACGTGGAACTGGTCAGGTCGTCGGCCGAGGCCTACGCCGCCGGGGACATCGACGGGTACCTCGACTCCATGGCAGAGGACGTCGAGATTTGCCCTGACGCGTCGCGTTTCGTCGAGACAGCGCCGTTTCGCGGCCGCGAGGAGTTCAGGCGCTTCATCGCCGATATCGACGAGAGCTGGGAGGGCGGCGGCAGGGCAGAGATCAAGGAAGTCCTCCCGGCGGGCGACCGGGTGGTGGTTCGAGCGGACTGGGGAGGCACAGGTCGGGTGAGCGGGATCGACCTGCGCTCCACCCTGACTGTCATCTACACAGTCCGGGACGGCCAGATCGTCAAGCTCAAATACTTCTTCGACCACGCCAAGGCCCTCGAAGCCGCCGGACTCTCGGAGTAGGCGATGTCGCAGGAGAACGTGGAGATCGTCCGTCAGGGCTTCGAGGCCTTCGGGCGGGGCGTGGAGATCGTCCGTCAGGGCTCCGAGGCCTTCGAGGGCGGCGAACTCGACGTGATGCTCGATCTGTTCACCGACGATGTCATCACCTACCGCGCCGACCCGGACGGAGCGACCTACGAAGGCCAGGCCGGATTCCTCGCCGCGACCGCCGAGTGGACGGAGGATTTCAGCGAGTGGCAGCTGCTTCCCCAGGAGTTCACCGATCTGGGTGATCGGGTCTTGGTTCGGGTCCGCCAGGTGGCGCGAGGGAGAAGCAGCGGCATACGAGTGGAGGAGGACTTCTGGTTTCTCTTCGAGTTCACCGGCAGCAAAGTCTCGAAGCTCAGCTTCTATTCCAGGCACGCCGAAGCCCTCGAAGCCGCCGGGCTGTCGGAGTAGGCGATGTCGCAGGAGAACGTGGAGGTCGTGCGAGCCGCCTTTGACGCGTTCAACCGGGAGGGTGTCGAGGCCTTCGCCAGCAGGTTGTTCTCGCCCGAGTTCGTGTTTGATGCCTCCCGGGCCGGGATTCCCGGGGTCGGCGTCTATCGCGGCTCTGACCAGGTGGGGGCATTCTTCGAGAAGGACTGGTTCGGAGCATTTCCCTTCGAGGAGTGGGAGGTTGAGGTCGAGGAGCTGATCGACCGTGGAGATCGGGTGATCGTTATGTCCCGCCAGCGGGGTCGGGGCGCGAGCAGCGGGGTGGCGGCGGAGCTTGAACTCGGAAACATCTTCACGCTCCGCGACGGAGAGATCGTGCGGGTCGAGCTTTACAGCGACCGGGAGAAGGCCCTCGAAGCCGCCGGGCTGCCGGAGTAGCGAGATACTGCGCGGGCGATGTCGAAGGAGAACGTGGCAGTTGTACGGGCCCTCTTCGAGGCGTGGAACGCGGGCGACATGGACGCGTATCGTGAACTGCTCGACCCGGATGTGGTCGTCAACGCGCCTCCCGAGTGGCCGGAGCAAGGGCCGTTCGTAGGCCGTGAGGCGGTTCTGGGCCAGTTCTTGCGGCTTCGCGACGCCTGGGACTCCGACACGGCGGAACCGATCGGGGACTTCCTCGACGCCGCCGACCGAGTCGTCGGCAGGTTCGCCTACCACGGCAGCGGCCACGGCCCCGAGGTGAACACGGAGCTGTCGTGCATCTACACAGTGCGCAACGGCAAGAACGTCGGTCAGGAGTTCTTCTGGGATCACGACCAAGCCCTCGAAGCCGCCGGGCTGCGGGAGTAGGCCAGCTACACGCGAGATACTGCGCGGGCGATGTCGGAGGAGAACGTCGAGGTCATCCGTCGCGCCTTTGAGGCGCGGGGGACATGGATGGATTTCGTGAGGCGTTCGAGCCCCACGTCATCCTGCGCCCTGTGGAGGGATGGCCGGAGCCGGGGCCGTTCGTTGGCCGGGAGGCCGCGATGCGCTGGCTTGAGCAGCTCCGCGAGACCTGGGATGCCGACGCCCTGGAACCGACCGGCGACTTCATCCCCGCTGCCGACCACGTTGTCGTGAGGTTCATCTGGCGCGGCGTAGGCCAGGGACCTGAGTCGAACATGGAGTTCACTGGCGTCTTCACCGTGCGCAAGAGCAAGGTCGTCCTTGTGCAGTTCTACTGGGACCACGCAGAAGCCCGCCAGGCTCTGGGCCTTTCGGAGTAGGCGATGTCGCAGGAGAACATCGAGGTTGTGCGGGCCGGTTTCGCCGCGTACAACCGCGGTGACCTCGACGACCTGATCGAGGCGTATGACCCAGCGGTGGAGTTCGAAACGCTCCTGCTGGGAAACCACCGCGGCAAAGAGGCAATCCGTCAGCTGTACGAGGAGAACCGCACCACCTTGTCCGGCTACAGGCTCGACCCCGAAGAATTGATCGACGCCGGTGACGACGTGATCGCCGTGGCCCGCCTGGGCGGAGCCGGGCGCACTAGCCAGATCACCCTTGACGCCCGGATCGCCTTCCTCATCACGATCAAGGACGGGTTGATGGTCCGACAACAGACCTTCCGCAACAAGGAAGAGGCCCTCGAAGCCGTCGGGCTGCGGGAATAGGCATTGTCGCAGGAGAACGTGGAGGCCTTCAACCGGGCGGTTGATGCATTCGACCGCCAAGATTTCGAAGCGATGCTTGAGGAACTCGACGCTGCCGTCGAGTGGTATGACGCGGTTCCGATGTTGCTCGGAGGAGAGGCGACCATGTATCGGGGGCATGAAGGGGTCCGCGATCTGTGGCGAGATCTGGACGACGTTTTCGAAAAGAGGCGCGTCGAGTACACAGAGATCCGCGACCTCGGCGACCTCGTCCTGGCAACCGGTCGCCTGCACGTACGCGGCAAGGGGAGCGGCGCCGAGGTGGAGTCGCCCTACGGCATCGTCTGCGACTTCGAAAATGGCAAAGCGATTCGGGTTCGGACCTTCTTGGATGCCGCCGAGGCCCTCGAAGCCGCCGGGCTGTCGGAGTAGGCGATGTCGCAGGAGAACGTGGAGGTCGTGCGCCGCTACTTCGAGGCGGTGGAACGATTCTATGAGGCCTACTGGCAAGGCCCTCGCTCCGTGGCGGACAGCGTCAGGGCGGGCGAGGTCGAACCCGAGATCGCGGACTTGATGCGCTACTTGCACCCGAATATCGAGTGGAAGTCGGCCCTTATCGGCATCACCGCTCGCGGCTACGGGGACACGGCCCACGGCGTTGATCAGTTTCTGGATGCCGCCCAGGACTACCGGATCAAGGCCCAGGAGGTCACTGATCTCGGGGGCAACCAGGTCCTCGCGGTGGTGCAATTGGCGATGAAGGGAAAGGCAAGCGACATCGACGTCAATACGACCATCTTTTCGCTCGTCACCGTGGAGGACGGCCTGATCATCCGAATGGACGAGTACCTGGAACGCACCGAAGCCCTCGAAGCCGCCGGGCTCTCGGAGTAGGCGATGTCGCAGGAGAACGTGGAGATCGTGCGCGGAGTCCGAATCGCGCTCTCTCTTCCCAGTGAGAAAGCCGGTCGGCGCCGGAGCCTGGACGAGCGCCTGTACCTCCGATTCCCCGCCCTTTACCGCCTGCTCGCCGACCGCATGGTACGGCTGCCGCCGCGTTCGCGCCTTCGACGGTTGATGCTGACCCGTAGCGCAGCGCGGGGTTTGGCGGCCGTCAATCGTCGTGACTTCGAGGTGTTTTTTCTGGCTTTTGACTCCGGCATCGAGTATCACCCGGCAGGCGACCAGCTTCCTCCCGGCATGGACGAGGTGTCCCACGGGCATGACGGCTACGAGAAGCTCTGGCGGCAGATGATCGATTCGTTTGAGAACTTCCACGCCGAACCCGAGGAGCTCCTCGATCTGGGAGAGCGGCTTCTCGTCACCATCCGATATGAGGGACACGGATCCGGAAGCGGCGTGCCGATCAAGCTGCCGCTCTTTCAGTTGTTCAAGCTCGAGCGGGGCGTGATCGTCTGGCAAAAGGACTTCACCGATCGCTCGGAGGCCCTCGAAGCCGCCGGACTCTCGGAGTAGGCAATGTCGCAGGAGAACGTGGACAGCCTGGCCGACAACAACATCGAGCTGGTCCGCCACGCCCTCGACCTCTACAACACCGGCGACGTGGATGCCTTCGTGGACCTGTTCGCCGACGACGGCGAGGTGGAAACAGACCCTCGGTTTCCCGAGGGCGGGACGTTTACCGGGCGGGAGTCGGTCAGGCGCTTTATCGCCGGACTGCATCAAGGCTGGGAGGGCGGTAGCGCGGTCACCACGAAGAAGATGTGGCCGGCAGGCGACAGCGTGCTGGCGTGGTGGGAGTGGCACGCCAAAGGCGAGCGGAGCGGCATCGACGTGTCTTCGGACTGGTTTGCGCTGTGGACGCTCCGAAACGGTCGCATCGCTCGCGTGCGCTTCTTCTATGACCGAGCCGAGGCCCTCGAAGCCGCCGGCCTCCCGGAGTAGGCGATGTCGCAGGAGAACGTGGAGGTTGCGCGCCTGCTCTATCCCGGTCCCCTGGATCTGGTCGCTCTGCTCGAGGACCCGAGAGCCTTTGAGGCCGCGCTGGTGGAGTCGCTCGTCCACCCGGACTTTGAGACCGTCCCCGTTCCTGGCCAGGTTCCATTTGGCGGTGTTGGCGCCCAGGACACGCACCAGGTGGTCCACGGGGTGGATGGCTTCGTCAGCGCCTTCGGTGACTGGCTGAGCGCCTGGGAGACCTGGGTGATCACTCCAGCGGGCTTCATCGATGTCGATGCGAACCGTGTCCTTGTCATGTTGGACGTTCGGGCGCGGTCCAAGACCCATCAGGTGGAGATGCCGGTGGAGGCCGCCAACCTTCTGACGCTGAGGGATGGAAGGCTGGCGCGGTTGGAGGCTTTCTTCAGCCGCGAGCAAGCCCTCGAAGCCGCCGGGCTGCGGGAGTAGGCGATGTCGCAGGAAGATGCAGACCGCATCCGGCGGGCCTATGAGGTCTGGAACGAGCGGGTCCGAAGGGCGTCGTGACGCCGTTCTGGGCAGAGGATGCGGTCTACCGCGAGGGACCCGGGTTGGCCCAATGCCGGTGCCTTCAGAGGGCGTGCCGAGGCCCTGGCACGCATGCAAAGCCTGATCGATCTGCTGGGGCCGATCGAGGTGCGCCTCGACGACTTGATCGATGTGGGCGATGGCCGCCTCGTCGTGAGGATCATCTGGCAGGTGCGGGCCACGGCCTTGAGGCGAACATCCAGATCCTTCGCCGTCGTTCACCGTCTGCGCGACGGGACTGATCGTCGAAGCCGATTACTACCTGTGACCGCGCCCAAGCGCTGCAAGCCGCCGGGCTGCGGGAGTAGGCGATGTCGCAGGAGAACGTGGACGCCACACGGGCCGCCTACGAGCAGTACTCGCGCGGCGACTTCAGCGCCTTGTTCGCGGGCATCACCGACGACTTTGAGTTTGTAACCGCCTCCGAAATGCCCGACGCGGGGACCTATCACGGCCAGGAAGCAGGGGACTGGATCCGGGCGTACATCGACTCCTTCGACGGCTTCGCCCAAGAGGCGACCGAGATCATCGACGCCGATGACAAAGTCGTGTCCGCAGTCCTCCAACGAGGCCGCCCACGGGGAA
Organism: uncultured bacterium; assembly: GCA_963758865.1. Taxonomy (GTDB): domain Bacteria; phylum Actinomycetota; class Thermoleophilia; order Solirubrobacterales; family 70-9; genus AC-56. The sequence goes on from CAVWWY010000006.1 coordinate 11,434, forward strand.
GCGACATCCAAGTGGAGAGTCGCTGGTGGCAGGTGTTGACCTTTCGTGACGGCGGTCTTGCCCGAGTCGAGATGTTCTCTCGACGTGCCGAGGCCCGCAAAGCCGCCGGGCTTTCGGAGTAGGCGATGTCGCAGGAGAACGTGGAAGTGACGCGCCGATTTACGGAGGCTCTCGTCCGAGGCGACTACGAAACCGCCGCCGCCGATCTTGCTCCGAACGTCGAGATTGACGACACGGACATTCCGGAGTCCACCGGGGCCGACTCTTTCTACGCCTGGCTGGCCCGATGGGATGCAAGCTGGGAGAGCTGGAGGATCGTGGACCTTGAGGTTCGGGCAGTCGGAGATGACCGCACGATCTCCCTCTTCAAGATGATCGTCAAGGGCAAGGGAAGCGGCATTGAACTGACGCGGAACGATGCGGTGCTGGCCGAGTTTCGGGACGGCAGCATCGTGCGGATCGGCTACTACAACGACCAGTCTCAGGCCCTCGAAGCCGCCGGGCTGTCGGAGTAGGCGATGTCGCAGGAGAACGTGGAAGCTGTGCGCGGTGTCCAATACCGCGTCTCCCTTCCTAGTCAGACAGCGGGGCAGCGCCGAACCCTGGACGAGCACTTCTTCGTCCGCTTTCCTGCCGTTTACCGCTCGCTTGGCGAAGCCCTGATGCGGCTGCCACCTCGCTCTCGCCTTCGTAGATTGGTGTTCTCTCGGCTGATCTCGCGGGCCTACGCGGCGATCAACCGCCGGGACTTCGACTTCTGGGTTCTCGCCTACGACCCAGAGATCGAATACCACCCCTCCGCCGACCAGCTCCCCCCGGACATGGACGCCGTGTTTCACGGACACGACGGCGTTCGGGAAGTGTGGCGAGGGCTGATTGATGCGTTCGAGGACTTCCGCGCTGAACCAGCGGAGGTCTTCGACCTCGGCGACAGCCTCCTCGTCGCGACTCGTTACCAGGGACATGGTTCTGGGAGTGGCGTCCCCGTCGACATCCCCCTCTTCCAGGTTTTCAGGCTGAGGCGCGGCCGCGCGGTGTGGCAGAAAGACTTCTCCGACCGCAACGAAGCCCTCGAAGCCGCCGGACTGCGGGAGTAGCGACTTCATCCCTGCGCCAGCCGCGACATAGCCCCACAGTTCCGCCCCCGTGACGCATGCGGCGCAGATAGAAGCTCGCCCGCCTAGCATCAAGCGAATGCGGCGATTCTGGAACGCGCTACCACTTGGCACCCGCCTCTACTTCGCCTTCTGGACGGTGCTGGTACCCGCCGGGTTTGCGCTCCTGCTCGTGGGTGCGGTCGTGCCAGGGCTCGTGCTTCTGGTCTGCTTCGTGTTCGACCAAGCCGTCTTCACGCCGTTGCTCGTGGCTCGCAGCCAGAGACAGAAGCGAGCAAATCGGTGAAACGACGCGAGGCCCTCGAAGCCGCCGGGCTGCGGGAGTAGGCGATGTCGCAGGAGAAAGCTTGACCCTGAGGGTGAATCGCAAAAAGGCTTCGGAGCATCCGGCGCATAGGAAAACCCGGGTGACGCCGATCCCCTCACTGCCGAAGGACAAGAGGCCGAAGCGCCGCAAGCGGTAGGCGGTCTGGCACTTGCGGGTGCGGCGCTGGCGGCGGAAGTAGCGCGACCGCCACCAGGGGGGGTCGGGTTCGGCGAGCCGGGTGGGCTGGGTCATGCCCCGGCCCGCTCGTAGTGGCGTTGTAGTGGCGTCGCGGCCCGGATGGACCTGGCCACGGGCGACGCCGAACGGGGCGTGCCATGCAGGGAGAACGTCGAACGGGAGCGACGGGACTCGAACCCGCGGCCTCCGGCGTGACAGGCCGGCGCTCTAACCAACTGAGCTACGCCCCCGACAAACGCGGGCGCCCGGCCCGCGCTACCTGATTCTAGGGCGGAGATTAGTCTCCGGCGGGATGAGGATCGTGACCTACCGGTCCGATCGCGGCATGCGGGCGGGGCTGCTTCGCAACGGAGCCGTGGTGGACGTCTGGAGCGCGATGGGCGGCTCCGGCACGAGCGTTCGCCACCTCCTCGAATCGGACCGCCTCTCCGACGTCGCCGACATCCCCAACGCTCGCGTGGTGCCCCTGGACGTCGTCGAGCTTTTGCCCCCGGTGCCCGATCCCAAGAAGATCATCTGCATCGGGCTCAACTACACGGAGCACGCGGCCGAGGCCGCCATTGATCCGCCCTCTCAGCCCACGTTCTTCGCCAAGTTCGACAACGCCCTGGCGGCGCCCGGGGCCACCGTCCCGCTGCCCGAGACGAGCGACAAGGTCGACTACGAGGCCGAGGTCGCCATCGTGATCGGCCGGCGATGCTCGAGCGTGCCGGAGTCGGACGCCTCCGATTGCGTTGCCGGCTACATGCTGCTCAACGACCTCTCGGCGCGGGACCTCCAGTTCGCCACCCCCCAGTGGATGCCCGGCAAGGTGTTCGACGGCTCGGCCCCCTGCGGGCCGGCGCTCGTCACACCTGATGAGGCGCTCGCTGAGGATTCCATCTCGTTCTCGCTCTCTCTGAACGGCGAGCCAATGCAGTCCGCGTCCACCGACGATTTGATCTTCGGCATCCCGGAGCTCGTCTCTCATCTGTCGTCCCTGATGACCCTCGAGCCCGGGGACATCATCTCCACCGGGACGCCCTCCGGGGTGGGCTCTACCCGGGATCCCACGGTGTGGCTCTCGTCCGGCGACGAGATCGTGATCAGCTCTCCGAGCCTGGGGCTGCTGGAGACCCGGATCGGCTGAGCCCACCGGACTGCGCCACGAACATGGCCGCCAGCGCCAGCGGCAGGAACCACACGACGTAGAAGTAGAACCAGTGTGTCGCCCCCAGCTGGACGGCGATCACCACTGCAGCCGCAAGCGCCGCGACCTGGGTCGCGCTCTTTCGACGGGGCCACAAGGCGACCGCCACGGCGAGCGCCCCGGCCGCGAGGCGCTCGACGGGCCGGAGAAAGTCGAGTGAAGGCGCCAGTCCCCAGACGCTGAACGGCGAGTTGCGCGAGGCCTGGTAGCCCAGGGTCCGGTCGTAGAATTCCCGCAGCCCGCCATCCGGAAGGAAGGGCAGCACCAGCAGGGCGCAGACGACGAGGAACACGACCGAGAACACGAGCGCCGAGCGCCAGCGGCGCTCGCCGGTCCCGGTGGCGAACAGGGGAGCCAGCGCCGCGGATCCGAACTTGGCCGCGGATCCGAGGGCCAGCAGCGCACCTCGGGCGGGGGGCGAGGCGAGCGCCAGCATCGCCCCCACCGCGATCGCCGCGACCAGCGAGTCGTTCGCGTTCGCGTTCATCGTGTAGAGGGTGAACGGATACGCCAGCCACGCGAAGGCGAGCGCGATCCCCAGGCCCCGCCCTGCCTGCCCCGGGCGGAGCCGACGCCCCAACGCCAGCAGACCGATCGCCGTCAGCAGGTCGAAGGCGATCGCCGCCGCGTGGGCCGCCGGGACGCCGTCCCAGTGTCCATGCCAGGGGAAGACGAGCTCGAACGGCACGTAGGCGATGTAGTTGAACGGCCCATATACGTCCCCGCGGATCCCGACGCCCGGGGCGAAGCCCCCGTCGTAGAGATCCCGCCCGTGCGCGATGTGATCGGCCCCGACGACCCCGGCGACCCCGATGTCGATCACGTGGGAGTCGACCACGTTGAGCGCGATCCGGCCGCAGGCGAGGACGATCGCCGCGACCGCGAGCCATCTCAACGGCACGAGGGGCACCAGCGGACCCTGCCCCTGCCGCGGCCGAAACCCGATCCAGAGCATCCGCCCGAACACGTATCCGAGCACGGGGTAGGTCAGCGGAACCGAGGTGGTGATCTCGCCGCGGTTGAAGAAGAGGAGCGAGAGGCCGAGCCCGAGGAGCACGAGCAGATCGAGATGAAGCAGCCGCAGCGGTCGCCGCGGGTCGAAGAACGGGATCAGGAAGAGCAGGCACAGGGGCAGCCAGACGTAGGGCGCGTTCACCTTCTGAGCGATCGCGCCGGAGTACCCGCGGGCCAGAGGGTTGTGAAGCTGGTGATCGTGCCATGCGCCCAGCACCTTCCCCGTTGCGTCGTCGACGATCGCCTGTGCCACCTCGGTGCGATTCGACCCGATGCCGGTGAAGTAGCTCACCTGCCAGTCGTCGCCGCGCTCGAACGCGGTCGCCCGCATGTCGGGGCTCTGGCGACGCTCGTCGCCCACGGCCGGCGCCTGATCGGCTACCTCGATCGCCTCGAGGGGGCTGAGCCGGAAGCCGGCCGGCGGACGGTGCTCGGACGGCGGGCGAACGAGCGGCGGCGGCAGCTCGCCGCCGAACGGAGGCTGATCGGCGAGGTTCTCGCTTGCGCTCGCCTGCGCAGGCGCGGCCAATGCCAGCGCCAGCGCGCAGAGGGCGATCAGCAAGTCGAGCGCACGGCGCAGGCGTTACCTAGCGCTGTGGCGGGGGCGGGATCTCATCGCGAACCGCCGGCAGCGACGCCGAGCGTGGGGCGTTGGGCGATGCACCGGCCTTCCTCCGCGACCGGCTCGACCAGTCCACCATCTTCGGCCTCTCCCGCAGCAGCCGGCGCCATGTCTTCGCGCCGATCGTTCCATCGGCCGAGAGCCTCTTCGAGCGCTGAAAGCCCCGCACGGCCCTCACCGTGGCACGGTTGAAGACGCCGTTCACCCGCAGCGACTTGCCCGCGCCCTTGAGGTGCTCCTGGGCCCACACGACGAGGTCGCCCCGGCTGCCCTTGCCGAGGGTGGGGTAGCTGTGCGGACGGCGCACGCCCGACATCCCTTTGACCCTCCGCCCCAGGGCGCGCCACTCCTTCTTGCTCGTCTCCTGCCAGGACCACCAGCTGAGGCCCGGGAACCGGTAGCTGATCGCCATCCGACGGAATCGCTGGATCTGGCGAATCGGGGGGTCGGCGTAAGTCTGGCCGAGCGGACGGATGGGCCGCTCATACACCCGGTTGAACACGAAGGTGTGCTTGACGGCCTTCCCGACCCCCACGCCGATCGTGTACCAGTAGACCTGCGGCAGGTTGAAACGAAGGCCGCCACGGCCGAGGAACACGGAGTAGGGCAGACTCGGGTGGTAGTCGACGTACGGGAAGCTGGTCAGGGCGGTGGGGAACCTTGAGCCGATCCGATGGCGCAGCTTGTCGACGAACTTGTCGGCCGCCGAGTAGCGGCCCTCGTAGTGCGATTCCGCGTCGACCACCAGGCAGTCCGCTCCCTTCTTGACTGCCTGAGCGCCGCGCTTTGCCTCGGCGGACGGATGACGGCCGTACACGAACTGCCAGGCGCAAACGCGGAGGCCGCGAGCGTGAAGGTTGGACACCAGCCGTCGATTGAACTGGCTCCATGCGTCGCCCCCGTCGGAGCTCTTGATGAAGACCGTGCGCATGCGGTGGCGGCGGGCCTTGCGGGCGATCCGCGCCGGATCGCCGCGGCTCGACCTGCTCACGTACCAGATCCACATCCCATTGCCGCGATATGGGTTGGCGCGATCGCCGCCGTGGCCCGTGCCGCCCGGTCCCGACCGGGTACCGCCGCCGGACGCGCTGGCTCCGCTCTCGAATGTGCCCACGAGGCCGACCGCCAGCAGGGAGGCTGCGATCAGGGTCGCGACCACAACCGGTGCCCGCACGGCATTCCGTCGATGCCAACGCATGAAGGAGAAGCCCTGAGGAGCTTTAGCTCCGAAACAGGCGCGTAAGGGCGCCGCAGGCGCCCGCAAGGTATTAACGAGCCGCCTGCCTGCCGGCCCTGAAATGGTCCTGAGAACGCGCATATGTGCGGAAGGGCGGCGGAGCGAGTGCCGGCTCCGCTCGCCTTCCGTTCAGTATCGCGTCAACCGGCGCCGGATGCGGCGCCGCCCGGGTGCATGCAGGTCGGCATGCCCACGAGGTGGCCTAGCCGCCGAGCAGGTTGCCCAGGCCACCCTTGGCGCCGCCCGAGGCGGCTGCGACGCGTCCCTCGGAAGGCTGGATCAACAGCCAGCCGGAGCCGGAGAACGACACCTGGAGGGTCTCGCCGGAGCCGCGCCCGATGAACGTCTTCAAATTGACATCGGTCTTGATCGAGCTCGTGAGTCCGCTCGACCAGGTGATCGCGGCCTGGGGGTCGGCATAGGTCTCGGTCCCGTCGACCTCGATCAGCACCGGTGGCCCGTCGGAAACGAGCGCCACCCATCCGGAACCCGAAAGCTCCATGTTGTAGAGGCCCCCTGCCAGTGCTCCAGATGCCCCTTCGACCCGCTTGATGTCCCAATCGATCCCATCGTCAAGGGACAGCACATTGGCGCCGTTCGCCGTGATCCGGTCGTCCTCCAGCTTCAGCAGTTGGATCTCCTGGGCCATGTCGGCCAAGAACACCTCGCCGGTGCCCGAGATCTTCATCAGATCCATTCCCTCGCTGGTCATCGCCTTCTTGAGCATCCGCGAGACGCCGCCCGAGCCCGCGTGCTCGAACTTCACGTCGCCCTGGTAGGCCACCATCGAGCCCAGCTTGGCCTGGATCGTCACCCCGGCGAGCTCGACCTTGAGCAGCTTCGAGTTCTGAAGCCGGAACGGCTCGCCACCCTCGGTCTCCTTGAACTGCGCCAGCGCCTGCTCAACGGACATCGCTTCCCCTTTTCTGTGTGGCTTCTCGGATGGGCGGTGCCGGACTCGAACCGGCGACCTCCTCGGTGTAAACGAGGCGCTCTCCCAGCTGAGCTAACCGCCCGGGTGCGGATTATGGCCGCAGGCGCGCGGTGGGGCCTGGCTGCCGGGCGCTACGCCTTGGGGGGCGGAGTCGACGGATTCTCCACCTCGACCCCCATGCGCCGGTAGGCGGAGACCGAGTAGGCCCGTGCGCGGGCGTGCAGAATCGGGTCGTCGGAGAGCTCGATCCCGTCGACCACACGGGTGGGATCGAAGACGTCGATTCGGTCCTGGCTCTCGGGATCGTCGGATCACCTCGGTGATCTCCAGCCGGCCGGCGGGGACGCGCTCGCGGTCGTCCGGCCAAACCGCCGTGGGATCCTCAAGCGGATCGTCCTCACCCGCGAGCTGGAAGATCAGCTCGAACGCGACGGGCCCGTCGCCAAGGCGCTCCTCGAGCTCGGCGCGAAGGTAGTCGGGCCCGCGCTCCTGGGCGTCGTCGTCGGGGATCGTCGCCTCGCCCGCCGCGGGGCGCCACCGGTAGCGGACCCACGTCCCCTCGCCGTCGGGGTCGACGAGCTTGAAGGCGTGCGGCGAGTGGTAGGCGAGGGTGGCGTAGCTCTCGGGCGGCTCGGTGTTCAGGACCGCCTGGACCGCGGTCTGCGACTCGGGGTGTGCGGCGAGGAAGGCGCCCAGCTTCTCGAAATCAGGCTGGCCGCTCTCCGGGTCCGGCTCTCGCAGCCGCATCAGCTCCAGGAACTCCTCGGGCGTGCGGACGACGAAGGCGGGAGTCGTGACCGCGAGGATGTCCGACTCCTCCCCACCGGAGGGCCGGAGCTTTACCGCCATCCCCCGCGACTCGCGCTGCCCGTCGTGGTTGTCGGGGTTCCCGCTGCCGTTCGAGAACCGGATCAGGGCCGGAACGGGATCACCCTGGAAGTGAGCCGCGCGCGACATTGCGGCCGCCTCCGTCGATGCGGTGAAGGCCCCGGAGCACCAGATGCCCTTGGCGTGCAGAGCGCGGCGATGCGGATGCGCCCCGTAGATCGCGTTCGCTGCGTCGACGATCTGCTCGTAGAGGTCGCCGCTCCCCATCTCGAAGAGACCGTATCCCAGCCAAGGTCGTGGCGCGTCCAGACGGCCGAGCTAGCGCATCGTCTAGCGTCCGGGCGAAGTGGACCTGGGCATCTCGGGAAGAACCGCGCTGGTGATGGGGGCGAGTCGCGGGATAGGCCGCGGGATCGCCGCGGCGCTGGCTCGCGAGGGTGCGCGCGTCGCCATCGCCAGCCGCTCGCGTGAGCACTTGGAGAAGGTGGCGGTCCAGATCGGCGGCGAGACCCTCGCCTTCGAGGCCGACACGTCGGACCTCGAACGGCTGGCGGCGCTTCCGGGCGAGGTCGAGCAGTCGCTCGGCCCCGTCGACATCCTGGTCACCAACACGGGAGGGCCGCCCCTGGGGGGCGCGCTCGACAATCCGCGCGAGGAATGGGAGCAGGCGTACCGGTCGCTGGTGCTCGCGCCACGGACGCTGGTCGAGGCGGTGCTGCCAGGGATGAGGGAGCGCCACTGGGGACGGATCGTCAATGTCAGCTCGAGCTCGGTGGTTGAGCCGATCCCCCACCTGACGCTCTCGAACGCTCACCGGATGGCCACCGTCGGCTTCATGAAGACGCTCGCGACCGAGGTCGCGAGCGACGGGGTGACGGTCAACACGGTCGCCACAGGGCCGCTTCGCAACAGATCGCCTGGCGTCGAACTTCGGCTCCTGGGAGGAGATGGAGAAGCGCGCGCACGAGGGAGTGCCCGCGGGCAGGCTGGGACGGCCCGAGGAGTTCGGTGACCTGGTCGCGTTCCTCAGCTCCGAGCGAGCCGCCTTCCTCACCGGGACGGTGATCCCGCTCGACGGCGGGATGCTGCGTTCCGCCTGACGCTTTCCGACTCGTGGGCGCTCAGGCGGGGGCCCGCGCCAGGGTGCCCCGGCTTGCCTTAACCGCCAGCCAGGTGGCGCCCGCCGCGATCATCGCCAGGCTCAGGAGCTGTGCCTCCGTCAGGCCGAGGACGACGTGGTCGTTGCGGCGGACGAACTCGACAAGGAAGCGCTCAAGACCGGCCAGCACGAGATAGATCGAGAACAGGACGCCGGCCTGGTAGCGGTCGCGGAGGCGCCAGAGGAGGTAGGCGACGAGCCCCATGGCCACGGTCTCGTAGATCGGGGTCGGGTGAACGGTGGTGTCGATCGGCTTGGTGCCGTCCGGGTAGGCCATCGCCCATGGGCCGTGCCAGGCCTTGCCGTAGTCGCCGTCGCCGGAGAGCTGGCAGCCGACCCGGCCGATCGCATACCCGAGGGCCAGCGGGGCGGCGGATAAGTCCAGGAGGGCGACGTTGAGCATTCGCCGCCACCACGCCCAAAGGGTCACTCCGATCGCCCCGCCGATCGCGCCGCCGTACCAGACCAGGCCGGAGCCGGAGAAGAGGTTTCCGAGCAGGTCGTCCTTGACAGCGCTGTAGTTCTCGATGATGAAGTCGAGGCGCGCGCCGACGATCCCGCCGATCAGCGCGGCCAGGATCATCTCGTAGGCCCAGTCGGTGGGCTTGCCGAGCTCGCCGAGGCGCCTGGCGACCAGGGCGCCGGCCGCGATGAACCCGCAGGCGAAGGCGATGCCGAAGGTCTGGAGGGTGAGGGGGCCTAGGTGGATCTCGGGCTGCACGTGACCGTTGTCCGCTGCATTCCTTACTGGTTGATTAGCGCGTGCGATAGCCCCGGGGGGAGTCGAACCCCACGCTTCCAGGTTGAAAACCTGGCGTGCTAACCGTTACACCACGGGGCCTCTTCGACTGGTCGGAGTCTAGGCTCGTCCCCGCCCGAGCAACCACTCCAGCAGCGCCTTCTGCGCGTGGAGGCGGTTCTCGGCCTGGTCCCAGACCGCGGAGTGCTCGCCGTAGAGAACGTCCTCGGTGATCTCCTCTCCGGGGTGGGCCGGCAGGCAATGCAGGGCGATCGCACGGTCGGCGGCGTGCGCGAGCAAATCGGCGTTGAGCTGGTACGGGGCGAGGTCCGAGCGCCGACGCTGCCGCCTCGGCCTCGTCCCCCATGCTCACCCAGACGTCCGTGTAGAGCGGCATCGGCGCCCTCCGCCGCCTCTCGGGGATCGGTGGTGTCGAGCGCGGCCAGGCCGGGCTCGAGGCGATACCCCTCCGGCGATGCGACCCTCACCTCCACCCCGGCTGTCCCACCAAGCAGCGACAGGGAGCGCGCGACGTTATTGCCGTCGCCCACGTACGCAACCTTCAATCCGTCGAGTTCGCCGAAGCGCTCGCGAAGGGTCAGGAGGTCGGCAAGCGCCTGGCATGGATGATGCTCCGGGGTGAGGCCGTTGATCACCGGGACGGTCGCCGCCTCGGCCAGCTCGGCGACGACTCCGTGCGACCCCGCACGGAGGACGATCCCGTTCACGTAGCCGGACAGCACCCGGCCGGTATCGGCGACCGACTCACCCCGGGCGAGCTGGAGCTCGTCTCCGCGAAGGACGATCGGCGTCCCTCCCAGCTCGGCAACCCCGACCTCGAACGACACCCGGGTGCGCGTAGAGGGCTGCTCGAACAGGAGGGCGATGCTCTGCCCGCCCAGCACTCCGCTCCCCTCCCCGCTCGCGCGTCCCTGCTTCAGCTCGAGACCGCGCTCGGTGAGCGCGATCAACTCATCGCGCGTCAGCTCCTCACCGGTGAGAAAGTCGCGGGTCACGGGAAGCCGGAGATGGTACGCCCCAGGCCGACGCGCCGAGCCGCAGCGGAGGGCGGGAGACTTCATGGCGTGGAGATCGACGCGATCACATGGAACCTGTTCAACGGGCGCGACTTTCCGCCGGATCCCAGCCTGGTCACGTGGCGCTCGACGCTGCTTCGCACAGCGGAACGCAACGACACCCATGTCCAGGTCAACCGCGACCTCGTCGAGCAGTTCGCGGCGGTCGTCTCGGCCGCACGCTGGGACGTGGCACTCCTGCAGGAATGCCCGCCGCGATGGGCGCCTCGGCTGGCCGCGGCGTGCGACGCGGAGATGCACCGCACCCTCACCTCCCGCAACTGGCTCGCCTCGATCCGGGGCCCGCTGGCGCGGTGGAATCCCGATCTCCTCGGCTCCTGGGGGGGAGGCTCCAACCTGACTCTCCTCCGTGGGCCGCTTCGTCATGGCGCGCGCGATCGTCGCGAGCTCCTCCTCCGCCAGCGCCCCGAGCGGCGCAAAGTCGATTTCATCCGGACCGGGCCCGGCCTCTGCGTCGCCAACCTGCACGCCAGCGGCCCGGACGAGCTCGCGGAGGCCGACGTTCGCCGCGCGGCTGAAGCCGCCGTCGGCTGGGCCGAGGACGACCCCCTGATCCTGGGCGGCGACCTCAACCTGCGTTCGCGCGACAGCGACCTGTACGCCGAGCTCGCCCAGCGGTTCGGCCTCACAAGCCCGACCGACGCCGCCGCGATCGACCACCTCCTCGTCAGGGGAGTGGAGACCATCGAGCCCCCTGCAGCCTTGCCCCCCGAGCGGCGCGAAATTCCATCCGACGGCCTCCTGATCCGCCTCTCGGACCACGCGCCCGTCAGCGCGCGCTTTCGGCTCGCCGGCCGGGCCGGCGACCGAGATCCGCCCGCGGGCAGCGGTTGACCCCGCGGGCGTCCTGGAATTGAGATAGTCATTCCCGCACAGATTCGCGACCAGGAGGAAACCCTATGGCGAGCAAATCAGGCGGTTCCCGGTCGGGCGGCTCGACCCGCTCGGGTTCGAGCCGACCGCGGGCAAGCGGCGGCCGTTCCACGACTCGGTCCGGCTCCCCCGCGGAGGGCACGGACAAGAGCGTCGAGGCATTTCGCGATGCCTTGGAGCGCAGCGTGACGCTCTCGCGCGATCGCCTGCAGGAGGTCGTCGACGACGCCGTCGAACGCGGTCGCATGACTCGCGGCGACGCCAACGAGCTGGTGAGCAACCTGGTCACGCGCGGCCGGCAGTACACCGACGACCTGGTGAAGGAGCTCGAGCGGCTCCTCGACCAGGCCAGACAGGAGCTCGATTCTCGAACCGCCCCCGCCCGGCGCCGAGCAACGGCCGCCGCAGGCCGGGCCAGGCGGGCGGCGCGCGACGTCGCCGACGCGCCGCTTGCTCAAGCCGACCGTCTTCGGCGGCGCGCGGGAGTCACCGCCGGCGGCCCGATCACCGCCTACGACCAGCTGACCGCGAACCAGGTCAAGTCGAGGCTGCGCGAGCTGAGCCCGGCCGAGCTGCGACAGGTCCGCGCCCGAGAAAAACGCGGCAAGGCGCGCAAGGGCGTGCTCGACGAGATCGAGCGCCGCCTGAAGTAAGGAGCTTGTTTGGTGAGGAGCTTTAGCTCCGAAACAGGCGTGTCAGGGCGCCGAAGGCGCCCGCAAGGGATTCAATGGTCGGGGAGCCCGTAGCTCCTGGCCAGTTCGCTGAAGTCGAGCTCCCCGCCGGTCGCCTCGGCGAGCAGCTCGCGCGCGTCGAGCTCCTGCCCCCGGCGCCATAGCCCCCGCAGCCACTCACCAGCCGCAGGCGACTCGAACCAGCGCTCGCCGAAGCGCTCCCGGAGCGCAACCCGCCAATGAGCCTCGAGCGCCCATGCCTGCAGGTAGCAGGCCGCGTAGAACCCCTCGTCGACGTCGGCCAGCCAGCTCTCGGCCGGCCAGGGGATGCCGAGCGCGTCGGTGAGCAGCGCCGAGTAACGGCCAGGCATCTCGTCGAGCGCGGACGAGGCCCCGTGGAGCTCGAGCTCGTACGCGAGCTTGGCCGAGTAGCGGCGCAGCATCAAGAGCTTGAACGCTCGAGCGTGGTCGACCGCCGACCCCGGGTCCTCCATACCGAGGCGATCACGAAGCCAGGTCGGCTCCTCGACCACGTGTTCAAGCAGGAAGGCGAACGACTCGGTCACGGAGTTGTCGCCGAGTCGGCGAAACTCGAAGGCGAGATCCTGGTGGGTGTGGGCGTAGTGCTCGGCGTGCCCCCCCTCGTGAAAGAGGGCGACGTAGTCGTCTCGCCCACCGTGCGGCGCGATCACTAGATACACCTCGGTTGGCACGCGGGGCGTCGAACAGAACGCTCGCGGCGACTTCGTCGGACGCGACTCGGTGTCCAGGTGGATGCCGTCCTGGCGGTCGAGGTCCACGCCCAGCCCCTCGAGGGTCGATCTGAATGAACCGATCAGCCGTTCGGCCGCGAAGGCTTCATCCAGATCCTCGGCGCGAAACAGGCGCGGCAGGTCGCATCTCCGCAACTTCGGCAGCGGGCCGAGCCCCAGCGAGTCGAGCCGGGGCTGGAGCAGCTCGGTGTAGCGCTCACCGGTGGCGGCGAGGAAGGCCTCCGTCTGGCGCCCGAGCCCCCCGAGGTCGAGGCCCCGAAGCTCGGCGTAGGCGGCCGCGTAGCTCTCCCAACCGAACGATCCACACAGCTCGTGGGAGCGTTCGAGCGCGGCGCGATGAAGGGGATTCAGGCGCTCGGCCAGAATCCGGTTTCGCCCCTCCTCCAGCAGGGCGCGACGCTCGGCCCGCGGCTCGTTCGCCTGCTCGATCTGAACCGCCCGGAAAGGGATCGGCCCGTCACCGGGGTCGACCTCAAGCGAGGCCTCCAAGCCGGCGAGCTCGGCCGACTCCCTCCTCGTCTCCATCCCGAGCAGCCCGTCGAAGGCGAAGTGCAGCAGGTAGCGCATGCGGCGCCGTTCGGCGCCGGCCGACTCCGCCTCGAGCTCCCGCAGTCGACCCACGGCGTCGCGGGTGAACAGGTCCGCGTAGGAATCGTAGATCGGCTCGATCTCCAGCTGGAGCTTTCGTCCCGGCCAGGTGCAGGTAGTACTCGCGACTCAGCTGCTCGCAGAAGTCCTCGGCCCGGCGCCTGTATTCGTCGAGCTCCAAGGACACGGGCTGCAACGATAGGGCGCATGCCCACCCCGGCGACAGAGCGGGCCCCGCGGCCGCGCCGCGGCGAGGAGCTCGAGTTGGAGATCGAGTCGCTTGCCCAGGGCGGGCGCGGCGTTGCCCGGGCAGACGGCTACGTCGTCTTCGTCTCGGGGGGGCTCCCGGGCGACCGGGTCCGGGCGCGGCTCGAGAAGTCGCGGCGAGATTTCGGCGAGGGGCGCGGTCTTGGAGCTCATCGAGCCGAGCCCCACCGGGTCCCCGACCGCTGCCTTCACGACGGCGAGCCGTGTCCGGGGGCGCCGTGGCAGGGCCTGCCGTACGAGCGCCAGCTCGCCGAGAAGGCGCGACAGGTCGACGAGGCGCTTCGCCGGCTCGGCGGTCTGGACGGATTCCAGCTCGAGGAGATCGAGCCCGCCGTCGAGCCTTGGCGGTACCGCAACAAGCTGGAGTACTCCTTCGGCGAGCGCGATGGCGAGCTGGTCCTCGGGTTTCACCGACGCGGGAGCTGGGCCGAGGTGATCGACGCGGAGGACTGCATGCTCGCCTCGAAGTCCAACAACGCCGCCCGCAACGAGGTCCGCGAATGGGCGCGCCGCGAGCGAATCCCACCTTATGACCGGCGTCGCCGCTCCGGGGTGCTGCGAAACCTCGTCGTGCGGGAGGGCATGCAAACGGGACAGGTGCAGACCCGTCTGGTGACATCCCCCGCGAGCTTCGCCAAGCCTCCGGTCGACCTGCACACCGTCGTCGAGGGCCCGGGTGACGGGACCGAAGGACCCACCGGCGTGCTCGGCTCCGAGCTCTTGGAGGAGGAGGTCGCGGGTCTGCGTCTCTCGGTCTCACACACCGCATTCCTTCAGACCAACACCGCGATGGCGGAGCGCCTCTACGCGCTCGCCGCCGCCTACGCGGGGCTGTCCGGAGGGGAGCGGGTCTTCGATCTCTACAGCGGCATCGGAACGATCGCCCTTGCGTTCGCCCGCCAGGCGGGCGAGGTGTGGGGGATCGAGACCGTGCCGGGGGCGGTGGCCGATGCGGAGCGCAACGCCTCGCGAGCCGGGATCGCCAATGCGCACTTCCTGGTGGCCGACGTCCGGCTGGGCGTGCGACCCCTGCTCGAGCGAGCGGGCAAGCCCGACGTGGTGGTGGTCGATCCCCCCCGGGCAGGGCTCTCGAAGAAGGTCGCGCGCCGGGTGATCGAGTGCGACTCCAGGCGCATCGTCTACCTCTCGTGCAACCCGACAACGCTGGCCCCCAACGCAGCCCAGCTCCAAGACGCCGGCTATAGGCTCCGGCGCGTGAAGCCCATCGACATGTTCCCGCAGACACCGCACGTGGAGTGCGTCGCGCTGCTGGAGAAGTGACTCGAGGCTTCGGGGTCGCCGCCGGGTTGGACCCGGCCGTGGCCGCTCCACTCGCCGCGCGATGCGAGGAGCTCGGCTATTCGTCCGTGTGGTCGAACGATCACCCCGGAGCGCAGGGGCTGGAAACGGCGGCGGCGTTTGCCGAGGGCTCGTCTGCGCTCGAGCTGGGCGTCGCGGTGATCGCGCTCGACCGACAAGGGCCACGCGAAATCAACGCGAGGATCGAGCAGCTGGGCCTCGACCGAGAGCGCCTCTGGGTGGGGCTCGGTGCCGGCTTTGACCCGAAGCCGTTGACGTCGATGAAGCGGGCGCTGCCCGAGCTCCGCGAAGCGATCCCAGGCGTGCGACTCGTGCTCGCCGCGATGGGCCCGAAGATGTGCGCACTCGCCGGGAGCGGCTTCGACGGAGCGTTCTTCAACTGGATGCTCCCCGAGTTCGCCGCCGGCGCTCGCGAGCGCGTGCACGCCGGGGCCCGGGAAGCGGGGCGCGAGCCGCCCCCGGTGCTCGGCTACGTCCGCACGGCGGTCGGCGACGACGCCGCGGAGCGGCTCGCAAAGGAGGAGTCCTTCTACCGCGACCTGCACCACGGCTACAGGAGCCACTTCGCGCGACTCGGCGCGCCGCCGGGGACGGTCGGCGTCGCAGGTGCGGACCGCGAGGCTGTCGATGCGGAGCTCAGCCGCTACAAGGCCCTCGACGTGGTGGTCGTCCGCGGCTTGGCCAGCGCAACGCTGGAGGCGATGGCGACGGTCGCCGAGGCCGCAGCTCCCGGCCAGGCGAACGGCGGCTGATCAGTACGCCGCCTCGCCCTCCTCGGACTCCTCGTCGGCGACGGGAGCGGCCTCCCCGGCGCAGATCGTGCAGACCACGAGGGTTGCGCCCTCGTCCAGGATTCGTTGCTTCTCGGCGCCAGTCAGGGTCGCGCCGCAGCTCGTGCATCGCTCGGGCAACTCGTCGATCGAGCGCTCCTCGAGCTCC
Source organism: uncultured bacterium (assembly GCA_963758865.1). GTDB lineage: Bacteria > Actinomycetota > Thermoleophilia > Solirubrobacterales > 70-9 > AC-56. Next base: position 27,304 of record CAVWWY010000006.1, read on the forward strand.
ATGACATCAGGGTAATACGTCGACTAGTACGGCGGCAGCTCGGAATACCATTCGCCGAGGGACCGGAATGCGGTCCAGAACTCGCGCTTGGACTCCTCCGAGTCGAGGGACTCGTCGATGTCCGACACATAGAGCGCCTCGATCGTCGGGCGTCAGCTGCTGGATGCGCCCGGGCTGTGGCTCGAGGTGTCTCGCCAGCGGCACCTCGATGTCGTTGAGCGTCTCGAGGGCCTGCTCTCCCATCGTCACGACGATCCGCGGCTGGACGATGTCGAGCTCCTCCGCCACCCTCTCCAGGCACTCGCCGGATGCCAAGCCGGGGTCCGCAACCGGGCATTTGACGCACAACGTCCCGTAGACGACCAGCGGATCGATGTTGAGGCGCTTGAAGCTCCTTCTCAGCGCGTTGCCGGCTCGCCCGTAGAACGCCACCCCCTCCTCGATCTCCGCGGCGGTCGGGGCGTACTTGAGCAGGAAGATGTCGGCCTGTGGATGGCCCGAGCCCAGGACGGGCATCAGATTCCCCCGGGGGCAATCCGAGCACTCCTGGAGGCGATGGGTGAGCTGGTTGAGCTCGCGGATCGCCCGCTCGAGGTACTTCTCCTGGATCTCGTCGTCGGTGGTGGGCAAGCTTGCTCTCCGGTTCGCGGGGTTGGCTGAGTCGCGGGCTGGCGCCTTCTTTGACGGCCCGCGCGCCGCTCCTTCAGCGTGCATCAGCCCTTGCCTTGCGCGCGCCGCCGCTCCGCCCGGCGAGCGGAGGCGGATCGGCGCGCCCGCGGCCGTCCGCCCTTCACGGGGCGCGCGGGCGTTGACGCCGCCCGCCGGGCGGCGCTTGGACGACCGGTGGTCTGAAGCAGCTTCAACGCCTGGACGTAGATCAGGTTCTTGTGCTTGCGGACGATGTCGGCGTTGCGCATCGCCTCCAGGAACTCCTCCGGGCCGTCGAAGTCGTGCAGGCGGATCATCACGCTGCCCAGCCCCTGCGCGACGTGGCTGTCAGAGCCCGCCCCGGGGACGATGCGGTACTTGGCGGCGAATCGCTCCGCCTCCTCGTTGAACGCGGTCAGCGCCACCCGCGGGTTGAACACCTCGAGGATGTCGATCTCCTCGACGATCTCGAGCAGGTGCTCGTAGTCGGGCACGGAGTGCAGCCGATCGAACGGATGCGGGACATAGACGAGGCCTCCCTGGCGCCGGATTTCGGCAATCGTGTTCTCCATCGTCATGCCCCTCGGGATCTTCTCCTCCAGGAAGAGACCGATCACCTCGCCCTGACCTGCGGTCTTCACCTCCTCGGCGACGATCACCTTGATGTCCCCCATCTCCTCGGCGACCTCCCGCGCCGCGAGCGCGCCGGAGATCTCGTTGTGGTCGGTGACCGCGATCGCGCCCAGCCCTCGGTCGCGAGCAGTGGCCAGCAGCACCTCAACCGGTGTTGCGCAATCCGGCGAGTGGTCCGTGTGCATGTGCAGATCGACGAAGATGCTCCGGCGCGCCGACAGCCGCCGCCGGATCGTCGGATCTCCACCCGCGGCGTGGCGGCGAGCGCAGACTCGCCTGTAGATCTCCTCGACCTGATCGGTGACCTGATCCCAGTCCCGGATGCCGTCGCGGCCCCGTCGGGCGAGCTCGCGCCGCAGCCGCGAGTCGGTGATCAGGCGCTCGAGCTGGCCCGCGAGGGTGATCGCGTCCCCCGGCGGGAACAGAAGCCCGCGTTGTCCGTCGCCGGTCAGCTCCTGATACAGCGGCAGGTGCGATGCGACGGGAACGGTCCCCGAGGCGAGCCCCTTTCGAGCCAGGCCCGGGGCGACCCGCGGGCCGCCGGAGGCCAGGCAGACCACGTCCGCGGCGGCGATCAGCTCCTCGGGAGATGCCTGTCGGGGACCCACCGTGTGAACCCGCTCTCGAAGGCGGCGCCCGATCCGCACCTCGCCGGCATCCGGCAGCCAGACGGCCGCCTCCCACCCGAGGTCGACCGGCAGGCGTCGAAGGGCGCGAAGGAAGAGGCGCAACGCGCCGCGCTCCTCCTCGAGGCAGAAGACGATCCGGACGGGGTCCTCAGAGCCGCGGCTCGAGTCCTCCTTCCCCGCCCGAGGCCAGTACGCGCCCGACCCCGGCTCGGCGCCGGGCGCAACGAGCTCGTAGGTGCCGGGAAAGAACCTCTCCATCAGCTCCGACGTGGTCCGGCTGCTGGCGGTTCTGGCGTCGAGGCGGCCGAAGAAGATCTCCACCAGCGGGCGTGCCACCTGGGTGGACAGGATTCGCTCGGTGGGCTCGTGAAAGCTGCCCACGTTCAGCGAGTGCGAGTGGCGCAGGGCCACCGAGGCGGCGCTCGGAGCAAAGGGATCGTGGACGTGGACGACGTCGAGCTCCACCCGGCTCAAGAGCTCCTCGAGGGTCCGGCTGAGATCCAGCGGGACGGGGGCGGCGCGCGGACGCGGGCCTCGCGGCATCGGCAGGCTGGATCCGACGGCCAGCACCAACGGCCCGGAGTCGCCCCCGGCCCGCGCCCCCTTCCACGACCCGTCGAACAGCGCGGCCGGGCGTTCGTGCGCCGCGCGGAGCATCCGGCGGGACTCTCTGACGGCGGCCCTGGAGTTCGCCGGGGCCGCCACCAACACTCGGTGCCCCCGCGCAGCGAGGCCGGCCGAGACCCTCTCCGTGAACTCGTTCACCTCATGCGCCGCGCCCCACGGATGGGGGCTCACGTGGGCGATCGAGAGGCGCTCGCTGCTGCTCACCGTCGCAGCATAGAAGCGGCGCGACCCATCGACCGCCGACCGCTCCGCCGAAGAGGCGACGCGCTCGGCCCGGCGTCGGAGCCTAGGCTTCCGCCTTGAGCTCAGCCGCCCGCTGACCGGAGGGCTTTCGAGCGTGCTCGGCGATGAACGCCTCGGTCAGCTCCCGCGCCTCGTCATCCGGCCGCTGGGTGTGCGGCGACTTCATCAGGTAGCTCGATGGACCGTCGAGCTGGCCGGCGATCCCATGGTTCAGCGCCAACTTGATGATCCGCGTCGCGTCGATCACGATGCCGGCCGAGTTGGGCGAGTCCCACACCTCCAGCTTCATCTCCAAGTTCAGCGGCACATCCCCGAACGAGCGTCCCTCCAGCCGGATGTGCGCCCACTTGCGATCCGTGAGCCAGGCCACGTAGTCCGAGGGGCCGATGTAGACGTCGTCCGCGGGCAGGTCGTGCCCGACGATCGACGTCACCGCGTTCGTCTTGGACTCCTTCTTCGAGGCGAGCCGCTCGCGCTCGAGCATGTTGTAGAAGTCCATGTTGCCGCCAACGTTGAGCTGCGAGGTCCGCTCGAGGCGCACGCCGCGGTCGTGGAACAGCCTGGCGAGCTGCCGATGGACGATCGTTGCGCCGACCTGCGACTTGATGTCGTCGCCGATGATCGGCAGCCCGTTGCGGCGAAAGCGCTCGTCCCAGTAGTCCTCGCGGGCGATGAACACCGGCAGGCAGTTGACGAACCCGACGCCCGCCTTGATCGCCAGTCTCCACGTACCACTTGGTGGCCTGCTCGGAGCCAACCGGCAGGTAGCAGACCATCACGTCGGCCTTCGTCTCCTGGAGGATCCCGACCACGTCATCGGTCTGGCCGGGGGCCTTGGTGATCTTCTCCTTCAGGTACTTGCCGAGGCCGTCGTGGGTCATCCCCCTGTGCACGGGGACCCCGAGCTCCGGAACGTCGGCGAACTTGATCGTGTCGTTCTGTCCCGACCAGATCGCTTCCGAGAGGTCCTTGCCCACCTTCTCGGAGTCGATGTCGAAGGCCGCGACGAACTCGATGTCGCGGACGTGGTAGCCGCCGAGGTCGACGTGCATCAGACCGGGCACCTGCTCCGCCGGGTCCGCGTCCTTGTAGTAGGTGACTCCCTGGACGAACGAGTTGGCGCAATTGCCCACGCCGACGATCGCGACGCGAACCTTGCCGTCGTCGACCAGGTGTCCGTTGCCGTGCGCGCCGTTCTGCGGGGTTTCGATGTCCGTGCTCATTGCGTGCGAAGTCCTCCTCGCGGCGGGTCGAGCTTCCTAATATGCCGCAGTCTCATTCGGGTTACATCCCTCTCCGAGGGGCGGGCGGTCAGACGCCCTGCGCACCGAGCTCGCGCCGGACGTGCCAGACGCGCTGCACGACGGTGATCGCCGTGAGCGCCGCCATAGCGTAGATGGCGGGAGCGAGCAGCTCAAAATCGCCAATCCCGGCGCCCTTCGCGAACACCAGCCCGATCGACAGGACAACCACCCGCACCGGGCGCGTCGCAATCCCGACCTTGCATTCCACGCCGAGCGCCTCGGCACGGGCCCGGGTGTAGGAGACCATCAGCGAGCCCAGCGTGGTGATCACGCATGCCGCGGCGGCGGCGGCGTCGCCCGTGTCGGCGAAGTACCAGGCGACGGCGGTGAGCACGATGCCCTCCTCGATTCGATCGAGCGTGGAGTCCAGGAAGGCGCCGAAGAGCGTTCCCTTGCCCGACATGCGCGAGTAGCGTCCGTCGAGGGTGTCCATCACCGAGCCGACGATGAACGCGACGCCCGCCAGGAAGAACAGCCGCTGGGTGACGAGGGCCGCGGCGGCCAGGTTGAGGATCAGGCCGCTGAGGGAGATCGCGTTTGGACGTCAGGCGGGACTCGATCAGCCGCCCTCGCGCGTAGGAGCGCAGCTCGTCGGCCGTTCGCACGTCGCGGAGCTGCCCTCCGGGAGCTTCGGCTGCCACGCGCAAGACGCTAGACGATCGCTTCCCCCGCAGGCTCGGACGGTGTGCCGTCGGCAATCGAGCCGTCGGCGATGTCAGGCGGTCGCTTCGTCGATCCCTTCGTCGCGCCAGGACCAGGCGTCCGGCCGAAGCCGCGCCAGCTGGTGGGCGGTCACCGCAGCCATGCAGGCGACCGCGGCTCCGGCGGCGGCGTCGAACCAGTAGTGGTTCGCCGTCACCACGATCACGAAGAAGACGACCAGCGGGTACATCGACCACAGGGCCCGCGCCCACGCGCTTCGCACCAGGTTCATCGCCGGCACCGAGACCATCAGCGAGAACGCGATGTGCATGCTCGGCACGGCCGCGTAGGGATTGACGAGCAGGCTGGTGAAGGACGAGTCCTGGTTCGCGTTCGTGAACGCGTCGATCGTGTCCGTGAAGCCCGAGTTCGGGAACATGCGCGGCGGCGCGGTCGGGAAGAGCGCGTAGCCGAGCAGGGCCAGTCCCATCGCGACCAGGAACATGTTGCGCACGAAGTTGAAGCTGTCGTTGCGGAACAGGTAGAGCCAGACCAGGAACGCCGTGGTGATCACGAAGTGGCTGTTGAAGTACATCCAGTTGGCGATGTCGATCACCCAGTGATGCGCGAGGAAGGCCTGCTGGAAGCCGGGCTCGAAGAAGGTGCCGAGCGAGCGCTCAAGATGCATCACGTGGAGGCCGTTCGCGATCGCAACCGCCTGGCGCCCGTCCGCGATCCCGCGCACCACCTGGTAGCCGTTGTAGACAAGGAAGAACAGGACGCCCTGACGAAGCAGGTCACGCCAGCCGCGGGGCAGTCGACGCCCGACAGTGTGGACGAGGCGGGGCACCAGGGTTGCGAAATTGTAAACAGAGCCTGGATTCCAGCTCGGGTCGGCATATCCTCGCGGGATGACCTGGAGGCGACCCCCCAAGCGGCGAGTGCGGGCGATCCGCGACCGGCTTCGGGAGCTCTACGGCCGGCCGGTGAACCATCCCCACGGCCACCCGATCGCCGAGCTCGTCCGGACGGTCCTCTCGCAGAACACCTCCGACACGAACCGCGACGTCGCGTACGGGCGCCTCAGGGAGCGCTTCGCCACCTGGGAGGAGGTTCGCGACGCCCCGGCTCGACGACGTGGTCGAGGCCATCCGCCCCGGAGGCCTCGCCAACACCAAGGGACCGCGGATCCAGGCGATCCTCGGAGAGCTTGGCGAGCATCCCGACCTGGACTGGCTGGCCGACGCGCCCCGCGAACCGGCGCTCGAGTTCCTCACCTCGCTGCCCGGAGTCGGCCGCAAGACGGCCGCCTGCGTGCTGATCTTCGCCTTCGGTCGGCCCGAGATCCCGGTCGACACGCACGTCCACCGGGTCGGGGGAAGGCTGGGGTTGTTTCCAGAGGGCGCTTCGTTCGATGAGGCCCACGACGAGATGTTGCGCGTCGTCGACCCCGAGGACGCCTATGAGCTCCACATCAATCTGATCCGGCACGGGCGTGCCGTGTGCCGTCCGCGCCCCCGGTGCGATCGATGCGCCCTGCGCCGCATGTGCCCATACTGGCGACGACTCGGGGCGTCCGCCGCAGGGGCTCCCGCCGGCCGCTAAGGAATCCTCCTCCGGATGCCGATAGACGAAGCGCAGTAGTGTTGCTTCGGCGGCAGATCGCTGACCAGGCTTCACACGCACCGAGCTCCGACCACAGGAGGCCAGCTTGAGTTTCACGCCCGTCCGATCAGCAGGATTCGGGGTGCCTGTTCGGGCCGGCGAGACCAGCACGTTGCGCTTGCGGTAAGCGCCGCCGGCGCGAGCTCCGCGTCGAGGATCGTTGGGGCTGACGACGCCTCCTCCAGCCTCAGCGCCTCGGCGCGGAGCTCGGCCGGACGGTCGGGGCGGGCGTCCGTCGCGCGAATCTCGCCCAGCCGACCTGGCGTTAGTATCTTCGCGCCGCCGCCGCCCATCGGCGCCGGCGAAAGCGAATGAGCAAGCGGCCCCTCGCCATCTTCGGGATCTTCGCGGCCATCTGCATCGTCGCTCTGCCGGCCTGGGCGCTGACGAAGAAGGGTGGAAGCGACGCCTCGGCCGGGAGCTCGGTCCCCGTCGCCGAGCGCCAGGGCCTGGAGCTCTTCCAGATCAACTGTGGCGCCTGCCACACGCTCGCCGCCGCGGGAACGGACGGGGTCGTCGGCCCGAACCTCGATGAGCTGCTCGGCACGGGCCCGAAGAGCGGCGACACGGTGAAGGCGAACGAATCGCGCGTCTTGAACGCGATCGAGACTGGGATCAACGGCCGGATGCCAAAGGGGATCCTGCAGGGCGCACAGGCGAAACAGGTCGCCCACTTCGTCGCCGACAACGTCGCCTACATAGGCTCCGGCCCATGAGCCCGGCGCCGGACGGATTGACATACCTGAGCCTGAGTACTTCGCGGGCGCCTACGACGCACTGACGCGCCTGATGCGGAGCTGAAGCTCCTCAATCGTTCCCATTTCGGCTCCGTCCGCCTGGTACTGTCGGCGGCCAGTGAAAGCAGAGCCGGGTCGAAGCTGGCCGTCGGCAGGGAAGGAGTTCGGTGGTGGAGAGAGTTGATCGCGTGCCCCGTCGCAGCGTTCGGGGCCTGTTGGGTGTCGCCTTGATCGGGTTGGCGGCGATCGGGCTGCTCGCGCCGGTGACGGCGCAGGCGACCAAGCCGGCGAGGGTGAAGGTGATGACGAGGAACCTCTTCCTCGGGGCGGATCTTGGACCCGGGACGAACGCGGCGAACTTCCAGGAGCTCGTCAACGCCGCCGGCCAGATCCTGCACCAGGTCGACGACAACGACTTCGGGACCCGCGCCAAGGGACTTGCCCAGGAGATCCTCAACCGCAACCCGGATCTCGTCGGACTTCAGGAGGCGGCCCTGTGGCGCGACGCGCCGTGCACGGACAACCCGGTGCCTCCCTCGGCCACCCACGTCCGGCCGGACGGGAACTTCCTTGGCGCTGCTGATGAACGAGCTCAACCAGGGCGGGCAGCGCTATCGCCTGGTCATCTCCAAGCCCGAGTTCGACTTCCAGACCTGGGCCAACACGGACGGTGACGAGAACACCGGCACCCCCTTCGGATGCGACATCGAGGGCCGGCTGACGATGCGCGACGCCATCCTGGCGCGGGTCGGCAGGGTGCAGACCTCGAACGCCAAGTCCGGCACCTTCGACACCCTGCTGCAGGTGACCCCCGGCGGGTTCCCGCTCAACATCACCCGGGGGTGGACGAGCGTCAACGCCAAGGTGAAGGGGACCAGCAAGCTCGCCGATACGCCGTCGTTCCGGTTCGTCAACACGCACCTGGAGGCGTTCGACAACCAGCCGAGCAACCACACCAACCAGGGCACCGACGTCGGCAACGGGCGAGGTGCGCCAGGCTCAGGCGAACGAGCTGATCGCCACCGGCGGGCCGGCGGCCGGGCACCCTTCCGGTGATCCTGCTCGGCGACCTGAACTCGGACACCAAGACGCCGATCATCCCCGGCGACGAGCTGGCGGATCGCGACCTGCTGAACGCGGGGTTCAAGGAGAAGAGCACCTACGATCCCGCTGAGCTGCTGCCTGAACGCCGACGTCCTGACGGCCGGCGGCGGCGGGAACGTGTCGCAGTTCGACCACAAGGTCGACCACGTGATGACCGATGACCCGCGTCACCTGAAGCTGGTCGACTCCCTGGTCACCGGCCGGTTCCCGCACAACGGGTTCTGGGACTCCGACCACGCCGGCATCTTCAGCGCCCTGGACTTCAAGTAGGCGCGAACGCTTCCGCGCGCCCGCCCCGGTCTCGCCGGGGCGGGCGCGCCGCTGCCCGGCCGCTCGAGTCTCGGCGGGCCAGGCGCCCATTTCGGCGACCCATGTAGGGCCGCATCCGGGTCCCACGCCTGCCTGCAGCACACGATCTGCTAGCCTCACGACTTAGATTTCTTTCGCGAACGACTTGAGAAGGAGAACGCTAAGTGGCAAAGACGATCGGCATCGACCTCGGGACGACCAATTCGTGCGTGGCGGTGCTCGAGGGCGGCGATGCGACCGTGCTCGAGAACGCCGAGGGCGGCCGCACCACCCCGTCGGTGGTCGCGTTCACGGACTCGGACGACCGGCTCGTGGGGACGGTGGCCAAGCGCCAGGCGGTGATGAATCCCGAGAACACGGTGTTCTCGATCAAGCGGTTCATGGGCCGCAAGGAGGCCGAGGTCAAGGAGGAGGAGACGATCGTCCCGTACAAGGTCGTCGCCGGGCCGAACGGCGACGTCCGGGTCGAGGTGCGCGGCAAGCAGTACTCGCCGCCCGAGATCTCGGCGATGATCCTCTCCAAGCTCCGGGCCGACGCCGAGGCGAAGCTGGGCGAGAAGGTCGACTCGGCCGTGATCACGGTCCCGGCGTACTTCAACGACGACCAGCGCCAGGCCACCAAGGACGCGGGCAAGATCGCCGGCCTCGAGGTGAAGCGGATCATCAACGAGCCGACCGCCGCCTCGCTCGCGTACGGGCTCGACAAGGAGGCCGACCAGACGATCCTCGTCTTCGACCTCGGCGGCGGCACCTTCGACGTCTCGGTGCTCGAGATCGGCGACGGCGTGTTCGAGGTCAAGGCGACCGCCGGCGACAACCACCTGGGCGGCGACAACTGGGACAAGGCGATCGTCGAGTGGATGGTCGCGGAGTACAAGAAGGACCAGGGCATCGACCTGTCGGCGGACAAGAACTCCCTCCAGCGGCTCTACGAGGCCGCCGAGAAGGCGAAGATCGAGCTCTCCACGACCCAGGAGACGCAGATCAACCTGCCGTTCATCACCGCTGACGCCAGCGGGCCGAAGCACCTGGAGATGAAGCTCAGCAGGGCGAAGCTCAACGAGCTCGCCTCCGACCTCCTGGACCGGATCGTCGCGCCGCTCAAGCGGGCGCTCTCGGATTCCGGGACGGACATCGACCACGTGGTCCTGGTCGGCGGGATGACCCGCATGCCCTCCGTCCAGGAGAAGGTCAAGGAGCTGACCGGCAAGGATCCCCACAAGGGCGTCAACCCCGACGAGGTGGTGGCGATCGGCGCCGCGATCCAGGCGGGCGTGCTCGCGGGCGACGTCAAGGACGTGCTGCTGCTGGACGTCACGCCCCTGTCTCTGGGAATCGAGACCAAGGGCGGCGTGTTCACGAAGCTGATCGAGCGCAACACCACGATCCCGACCCGCAAGTCGGAGATCTTCTCCACCGCCGAGGACAACCAGCCCTCGGTCGAGGTGCACGTGCTCCAGGGCGAGCGGGAGATGGCGGCCTACAACAAGTCGCTGGGCAAGTTCCAGCTCACGGGCATCCCGCCGGCTCCCCGCGGCATGCCGCAGGTCGAGGTCACGTTCGACATCGACGCCGACGGCATCCTCAACGTCTCGGCGAAGGACCTCGGGCACCGGCAAGGAGCAGAAGATCGAGATCAAGGGTGGCTCGGGCCTCTCGGAGCAGGAGGTCGAGCAGATGGTCAAGGACGCCGAGTCGCACGCCGACGAGGATCGGCGCCAGCGTGAGCTCGCGGAGGCCCGGAACGTGGCCGAGAACGCCGCCTACCAGGCCGAGAAGCAGCTCGAGCGAGCTGGGCGACCAGGTGGACGCCTCCGCCAAGGAGGAGATCACCGCGGCGATCGCGGAGACCAGGGACGTGCTCACCTCAGACGACCCCGAGCAGATCAAGGCCAAGACCGACGCCCTCCAGGCGGCCTTCCACAAGGTCTCCGAGCAGATCTACCAGGCGACCGCCGACCAGCAGGCGGCGGCGCAGTCGGACGGCGGCGATGGCGCCTCCGCGGACGGTGCGGGTGAGCCGGAGGAGGAGGTCGTCGACGCGGAGGTCGTGGATGACGAGCGCTCGTAGACCCGGCGGGCGACGCCGCACGGCGACGCCGGCTGCGCTCCGACCAGGCGGGCAAGCCGACGGAAGCGGCCGCGACAGACGGCGCCTAAGGACGTCCGACCGACGCGGAGAGCGGAGTCGGCGGCGGCGGTCGATGCCGATCTCGATGCCCTACTTGCCGACGTCCGACGCGAGCGCGACGAGTACCTGGAGATCGCCCAGCGCGCGCGCGCCGACTTCGAGAACTACCGCAAGCGCGCCAGCCGTGAGGCCCAGGAGGCCGAGCGCCGCGGGCAAGGCGGCCCTCGCCCGCGAGCTGCTCCCGGCCCTGGACAGCCTGGAGCGAGCGCTGCGCGCCGTGGGCATCGACCCGGATGCGGGAGCGCCCACCGATCGCGACGGCGAGCCGCTGAGCGAGGAGGTCTCGGCGGAGGAATCGTTCGCACGCGGCATGGCGCTCGTCCACGGCGAGCTGCGCGCCGCCCTGGAGCGAGCCGGGGTGGAGACCTACGACCCGACCGGCGAGCGCTTCGACCCCACCCAGCACGAGGCGCTCTCGGTCCGATCGGGCGAGGACGGCATCGACCCAGGCGTCGTGATCGAGACGCTCGAGAAGGGCTACCGCCTGGACGGTCAGGTGCTGAGGGCGGCTCGCGTGGTGGTCAGCGAATAGGGGGCTCGGTGGCCGACCGCGATCTCTACTCGGTGCTCGGCGTCTCGCGCAAGGCGGACGCCGACGAGATCAAGAAGGCCTACCGCAAGCTGGCCCGCAAGTACCACCCCGACCGCAATCCCGGAGACGAGGAGGCCGAGGAGCGCTTCAAGGAGATCCAGGAGGCCTACGACACCCTGTCGGATCCCGAGAAGCGACGAGAGTACGACGCCGGGGGGATGTTCTCCGGCTTCGGGCCGCGAGGGTTCGGCGGGGGCGGCTTCACCTCGGACCTCGGCGACATCTTCTCGACCGTCTTCGGGCGAAGGGGAGGACCGCAGGAGGCTCCGGCACGCGGTCGCGACCTCGAGACCGAGGTGCGGCTGTCCTTCGAGCAGGCGATGGAGGGCAGCCGAGGTTCGGGTCGACGGTCCCGAAGCAGGCGACCTGCTCGACCTGTGGCGGCAGCGGCGCCAAGCCCGGCACGTCTCCGACCGTCTGCCCGCGCTGCGGCGGGCGCGGGATCGACTCCGAGAGCCAGGGCTTCTTCTCGATCAGCCAGCCGTGCCCGCAGTGCGGCGGCCGAGGCGAGGTGATCGAGACCCGTGCGAGACCTGCGCGGGCTCGGGGCTGACCATGCAGCGAAAGCGCTACCGGGTGAAGGTCCCGCCCGGCGTCCGGGACGGAAGCCGCATCCGGGTGGCCGGAAAGGGAGAGGACGGGCCACGCGGTGGACCGCCTGGCGACCTCTACGTGATCACCCGGGTGACCCCATCGCCGGTCTTCTAGCAGCGCCCCGACGGCAACCTCGAGGTGGTGACGCCGATCTCGATCGCCGAGGCGATCGAGGGCGGGACGATCGAGGTCCCCACCCTGAACGGGACGAAGAGGATTCGCGATCCCGGCCGGGACGCAGCACGGAACCATCCAGCGGCTGCGCGGCGAGGGGCCGCCCAAGCCCGGCGGCCGCGGCCGAGGGGACATCCTGTACCGGCTCGAGATCGAGGTGCCGAGAGACCTCTCCCGCGACCAGAAGGCGGCCCTCGGCGAGTTCGCGACCGCCATGAACGACCACGATCCGAGAGAACGGCTGCTGCGCGATGCGTCCGGGCGCCGGGGCAAGGTGGACACGTCATGAGCGACGCCAGAGACTCGAGGCGCGGTCGCAGCCGAGCTCGCGTCGAGGCGACCTTCGACGAGCAGCGCGGCGTGTTCATGATCTCGGTCGCCGCCGAGCTTGCGGACATGCACCCGCAGACGCTGCGCATGTACGAGGCTCGGGGGCTGATCACGCCGAAGCGCTCGCCCAAGAACACCCGGCTTTACTCCTTCGAGGACGTGGAGCGCCTGCGGCGGATCCAGCGGATGACGGCCGAGGAGGGCCTCAACCTTGCCGGGGTCGAGACGGTGCTGGACCTGGAGGCGAAGCTCGACCGCGCGCGGGTCGAGCTGGGTCGGATGCGCGCGCGAGCGGCCGAGCTCGAGCGCCGGATGCTGGATGAGATCGAGCGCGTGAAGCGCTCCTTCCGGGCCGAGATCGTCCCGTACGGCGCGTACGACGCCCGCGAGATCATCCCGGCGCGGGACGAGCCGGCGCCGGTCAGGATCCGCGTCCGGCGGCCCAGCACGGACGACAAGCGCAGCGGGCGGGCAGATTAGATGCAGCCGGACCGGTTCACGATCAAGTCCCAGGAGGCGGTCGCGGCCGCACAGCGGCTCGCCGCCGAGCGGCGCAACCCGGAGGTCGCCCCCCCGCACCTCCTGTCTGGCGCTCCTCGACCAGGAAGAGGGCCTCGTGGCGCCGGTGCTCCAGAAGGTGGACGCCGACCTCGCCGCCGTCCGCCGCGAAACCCTCGCCGCCCTCGAGGCGTTGCCGAAGCTCGGCGGGGACGAAGAGCCGGACGTCCGCCCCTCTCAGAGCCTCGTGCGCACCCTGCAGCGCGCCGAGAAGGAGATGAGCGCCCTCGGCGACGAGTTCATCTCCACCGAGCACCTCCTGCTCGCCCTCGCCGACAAGTCATCCGGGGTCTCCGAGCTTCTGCCCGACCGCGCCGCGCTGTCCAACGGGATCGCCGAGGTGCGCGGGCCGCACCGCGTCACCTCCCCGAACCCGGAGGACACGATGCAGGCGCTGGAGAAGTTTGGCCGCGATCTGACCGCCGAGGCGGAGCGGGGCAAACTCGACCCCGTGATCGGCCGCGACGAGGAGGTCCGGCGGGTGATCCAGGTGCTGTCCCGGCGAACCAAGAACAACCCGGTGCTGATCGGCGACCCCGGGGTCGGGAAGACGGCGATCGTCGAGGGCCTCGCGCAGCGGATCGTCGCGGGAGACGTCCCCGAGAGTCTGCGCGACCGCCGGGTGATCGCGCTCGACATCGGCGCCCTCCTGGCGGGCTCGAAGTACCGGGGGGAGTTCGAGGAGCGGCTGAAGGCGGTGCTGAAGGAGATCCAGGCGTCGGAGGGGCAGATCGTGCTGTTCATGGACGAGCTTCACACGATCGTCGGCGCCGGGGCGGCGGAGGGCGCGGTCGACGCCGCAAACCTTCTGAAGCCGATGCTCGCGCGGGGAGAGCTTCGAGCCGTCGGCGCCACCACGCTGGACGAGTACCGAAAGCACATCGAGAAGGACGCCGCGCTCGAGCGCCGCTTCCAGCCGGTGCTCGTCGACGAGCCCGATGTCGGTGACACGATCGCCATCCTGCGCGGCCTCAAGGAACGCTACGAGGTCCACCACGGCGTTCGGATCTCGGATGCCGCGATCGTCGCGGCTGCGACCCTGTCCGAGCGCTACATCGCCGACCGCTTCCTGCCCGACAAGGCGATCGATCTGATCGACGAGGCGGCGTCACGGCTGAAGATCGAGATCGACTCGATGCCGACCGAGATCGACGAGGTCGAGCGGCGCATCCAGCAGCTGGAGATCGAGCGCGAGGCGCTGAAGAAGGAGAAGGACGAGGCGTCGGTGGGACGCCGCGAGGCGATCGAGGCGGAGCTCGCGGAGCTGCGCGAGCGCTCCGCCGAGATGAAGGCTCGCTGGCAGAACGAGAAGGGCGCGATCGAGGCGATCAAGGAGGCCAAGTCCCGGCTCGAGGAGGCCAACCGCGAGGCCGAGCGCGCCGAGCGGGACGCGGACCTGGAGCGCGCCGCCCAGCTCCGCTACGGGGAGATCCCCGAGCTGGAGAGGGTGGGCGCAGAGCAGCAGGCGAAGCTGGCCGAGCTTCACCGCGAGGGAGGCTCGATGCTCACCGAGGAGGTCACCGAGGAGGACGTCGCCCAGGTCGTCTCCAAGTGGACCGGGATCCCGGTCTCGCGGCTGATGGAAGGGGAGGTCGAGAAGCTGATCCACATGGAGGAGCGACTGCACGAGCGGGTTGTCGGCCAGGACGAGGCGGTGGAGGCGGTCTCCAACGCCCTTCGCCGCTCGCGCGCCGGGCTCGGCGACCCCAACCGGCCCGATCGGCGTGCTCCTGTTCCTGGGGCCGACCGGCGTCGGCAAGACGGAGCTAGCGCGGGCGCTCGCCGAGTTCATGTTCGACTCCGAGCAGGCGATCGTGCGGCTCGACATGTCCGAGTACATGGAGAAGCACACGGTGGCCCGCCTGATCGGCGCTCCGCCCGGCTACGTCGGGTACGAGGAGGGGGGACAGCTCACGGAGGCCGTCCGCCGGCGCCCCTACGCGGTGGTGCTCCTCGACGAGATCGAGAAGGCGCACCCCGACGTGTTCAACGTCCTGCTCCAGATCATGGACGACGGGCGGCTCACCGACGGCCAGGGACGCACCGTGGATTTCAAGCACACGATCCTGATCATGACCTCGAACGTGGGCTCCGACGAGATAACAGAGCCGGCGTTCCTCGCCTTCGACTCCGGAGCGGCCGGGTTCGATCGAAGATCGAGCGGATTCGGGAGCGGATCGAGGAGGTCCTCGCGACGACGTTCAAGCCCGAGTTCCTCAATCGGATCGACGACACGGTGATCTTCCACCGGCTCGGCCGCGAGGACCTCAGCCGGATCGTCGAGCTCCAAGTCGATCAGCTGGCGAGCAGGGTCCGAGAGAAGGGGATCGAGATCGAGCTCACCGATGATGCCCTGCAGCTGCTCGGCAACCTCGGCTACGACCCCACCTACGGCGCCCGGCCGCTGAAGCGGGTGATCCAAAAGCAGCTGATCGACAAGTTGGCGCTCAAGCTGCTCGAGGGCGAGTTCCGCGAGGGAGACGTGGTCCGAGTCGACGCCGAGGGCGGCGCGCTCACCTTCTCCAAGGCCGGCGAGCAGGTGGCCGCCGCCGCGTAGCCGGCTCGCCGGCCGCGGTCAGCCGGAGCCGCCACCCACGGGCGCGTCGGTCTCGAGCATGCGCACGGGACGGTCAAGGCGCCGGCGCACCTCCTCGACCTGACGCTCGTTGTCGGCCGGCGCGACGAAGACGACCTCCTGCGCCGGGAAGACGCGCAGGGCGTCCTCGACCGCCTGCACGGGGTCGGAGTCCCCGACCTGACCCCGAGCCTCGAGCGGAGCGGTCGCCAGCGACCCGAGCGCCAGTGCAATCCGCCGCTGGGCATCGAGACGGGCCTTCCGCAGGTCGGACAGCCAGTGGGCCATGGTCGTGTTGAGCGCCGGCGCCAGCACCAGGACGTCGGGGCGATGGCCGGCGGCCGTGCCGGTGGCGTGCGCGCCCGCGGCGGCGATCTCGGCGATCGCCCCCGCCAACCCGGGATCCTCGAGGGACGAGACCAGGACGACCAGCAGCATGTAGCGATCGCCCGGCGAGGGGCCGACCTCGATCGGCTCGTCGAACCGCGCGCGAGCGGCCAGCACCAGGATCACCGCCGCGGCCAGCGCCCCGACCGCCAGGCCGGCGCCGGGTCCGGCGAGCGCGAAGGCGGCAACGATCGGCACCGCCAGCGCGACCACGATCAGCGGCAGCATCCACGGCTTCAGCGCAATCGGCTCGAGCTTCCTCACCGGACTCCCTCGTCTCCCGCTCGCCAGAGGCTAGACGGCGGCCGTCCTGCCGGCAGGGCGAGATGTGCGTGCCCGCAAGATAGGCTCAGACTGTCCCAGCCGGCATCCGCCGGCGAACGCCCTGGCGATCGTCGCCGAGCGAGGCGCGATCACCGGATAGGAGGAGGAGATGCCCGTATTCATCATGCTGACCCGCCTGACCTCCAACGGCGTCAAGACGCTGAAGGACAATCCGGGCCGGGTCAAGGAGGTCAACAACGAGGTCGAGCAGCTGGGTGTCAAGGTGCTGAACCAGTGGGCGACGCTCGGGGAGTACGACTTCGTGAGCGTCGTCGAGGCGCCCGACGAGAGGACGATGGCGAAGGTGTCCGTCGAGCTGGGCTCCCGCGGCACGACTTCCAACGAGACGATGTCGGCGATCCCGGCCGAGGAGTTCACGAACGCGCTGTGAGCGCGAGGCTCTCCAAAGGAGAGTTGTTCTGGCCGAGCGCGAACTTCAAGTGGCTGTGAGCGCGAGGCTCTCCAAAGGAGAGTTGTTCTGGCCGAGCGCGAACTTCAAGTGGCTGTGAGCGCGAGGCTCTCCAGAGGAGAGTGTCTCTGGCCGAGCGCGAACCCCAGGGGCTGTGAGCCCGTGAAGGTCCTCGTCGTCGGCGGGGGCGGGCGCGAGCACGCGATCGTGCGCGCGCTGGCGCGGTCCCCGCTCTGCCCGGAGCTCGTCTGCGTCCCGGGCAACGCCGGCATCGCCGCCGACGCCCGCTGTCTTGCTCGGAAGCGCCGAGGACGTCGACGCGATCGCCCGGCTGGCCACCGCGGAGCGGGTGGACCTGGTGGTGGTCGGACCCGAGGCGCCGCTGGTGGCCGGGCTGGTGGACGCTCTGGAGGCGACGGGGAATCGCCGCCTTCGGGCCTAGCGCCGACGCGGCGAGAATCGAGGGATCCAAGGTCCACGCGAAGGAGCTGATGGCGGCGGCGGGCGTGCCAACGGCCTCGCACGCCGTGCTTCGCTCGCGCGAGGAGGCGCTGGGTCAGCTGGCCTGCGCCTCCTACCCGGCGGTCCTCAAGGCCGACGGGCTCGCGGCGGGGAAGGGCGTGATCATCGCCGCCGACGAGGCCGAAGCTCGGCAGGCGGTCGAGGTCTTCTTCGTCGAGCGCCGCTTCGGCACCACCGAGGTCGTGCTCGAGGAGCACCTCGACGGCGAGGAGCTGTCGCTGCTCGCCCTCTGCGACGGCGAGAACGTGGTGCCCCTGGCCCCCGCTCAGGACTACAAGCGGATCTTCGACGGCGACCGCGGGCCGAACACCGGCGGAATGGGGAGCTACTCCCCCGTCCCGGGGTTCGACGGCACCCGTACGCACGAGATCGCCGATGCCGTCCACCGGCCGATCGTCGACCTGATGGCCCGTCGGGGGACCCCCTACCGGGGGGTGCTGTACGCGGGCCTGATGATCACCGAAGCCGGGGCGAAGGTGCTCGAGTTCAACTGCCGCTTCGGCGATCCCGAGACGCAGGCTGTGCTGCCGCGGCTTCGCTCGGACCTGGTCGAGCTGTGCACCGCCGCATGCGAGCCCGGGGGCTCTGCCGGCGCGAGCGCCGACTTCAACGACGACTGGGCGGTGACCCTGGTGCTCGCCTCGAAGGGCTATCCGGACTCCGCGTCGACGGGTGACGTGATCGGCGGCCTCGGCCAGGCGGAGTCGATCGACGGGGTGGAGGTCACGCACGCCGGGACCGCACTCTCCGGCGGGGACGTCGTCACCGCCGGCGGGCGGGTCCTGAACGTCACCGGGCTCGGCCACAGTCCCGGGGAGGCCCGCGACCGAGCCTACGAGGCCGCGGGGCTGATCTCCTTCGAGGGCAAGCAGGTGCGAAGCGACATCGCGGCGCGGGCGGTGGAGAGAGTCGCCGCGACATAGGGCGGGTAGACCGCCGGAAGCGGCGGGAGAATGCCCGCAAAGCGACAGGAGAGGGTCGATGGAGATAGCGGAGCCGGAGGGCACCAAGAAGAGAGAGGCCGAGACCGCCACCGCGGAGCCGATGCCGGAGGTCGAGGCGGCGTTCGAGGAGATCGAGGTCGACGCCCCGCTGGTCGGGCATCGTGATGGGCTCGGCAAACGACAAGCCGAAGATGCAGCCCGCCGGCGAGGCGCTCCATTCCAAGGGGATTCGCTACGAGGTCAGGGTGATGAGCGCTCACCGCGATCCCGAGAAGGTGCGCGAGTACTGCCACGCGGCGAGGATGCGGGGCCTGAAGGTGATCATCGCGGGGGCCGGGATGTCCGCCGCCCTGCCCGGCGTCGCCGCGGCGCACACCGATCTGCCGGTGCTCGGGGTGCCGCTGACGGGCAAGGCCCTCGGCGGCCTGGATGCCCTGCTCTCCGCCGTCCAGATGCCTCCCGGCGTGCCGGTTGGGTGCGTCGCGATCGACGGGTCAAAGAACGCCGGCCTGCTGGCAGCGCGAATAATCAACTGTTGATGGACAAGGACGCCAGCGGCTCTCCCGCCTCCGGGCCCGCGGCGAAGGCAAGGTTGGTCTGAGTTGATCGAGCGCTACACCCGCCCCGAGATGGGGGCCCTGTGGACCGCCCAGCGGCGCATGGAGCGCTGGCTCGAGGTCGAGCTGGCCGCGACGGATGCCTGGGCCGCGGAGGGGGTCGTGCCGCCCGAGGCGGCGAAGGCCTGCCGGAAGCGCGCGTCGTTCGACCTCGAGGCCGTCGAGGAGCGAGAGCGCACCACCGGCCACGACGTCGCCGCCTTCGTCGACGTCGTCGCCGACTCGGTGGGCTCCGAGGGGCGCTGGATCCACTACGGCCTCACCTCCTCGGACGTCCTCGACACGGCACTTGCTCTCCAGCTGGGCGAGGCGGGCGAGATCGCCCTCACCGGGGCTCGCGACTACCGTGACGCCCTGATCGAGCGGGCGCTCGAGCACCGCGAGACGGTCTCGGTCGGCCGCACCCACGGGGTCCACGCAGAGCCGACGACCTTCGGCCTTCGGCTTGCCGGGTTCGCCTTCGAGGCCGAGCGCAACCTTCGCCGCCTCGAGCGGGCGTTCGAGGCGGTGCGGGTCGGCAAGCTCTCCGGCGCGGTCGGCACCTACGCCTCGGCGCCTCCCGCGGTCGAGCGACGGGTGATGGACTCGCTGGGCCTTCGCTCGGAGGACGTCTCCACCCAGATCGTGCCCCGCGACCGTCACGCCGAGCTGGTCGGCGCAATGGCGCTCGCAGGGGCCGGGCTGGAGCGCTTCGGGACGGAGATCCGCAACCTCCAGCGGACCGAGGTGCGGGAGGTGGAGGAGCCCTTCGGAGCCGGGCAGAAGGGCTCGTCCGCGATGCCCCACAAGCGCAACCCGATCCTCGCCGAGAGGCTCTGCGGATTGGCCCGCGTCCTGCGCGGGTACGCACAAGCGGCATACGAGAACGTGGCGCTCTGGCACGAGCGCGACATCTCGCACTCCGGGGCCGAGCGGGTCGTGCTGCCCGACGCCGCGATCCTGCTCGACTACATGCAGCACCTCGGCGCGCACCTCGCCCGGGAGATGACGGTTCACCCACAGCGGATGCGCGAGAACCTCGAGCTTACCCACGGCGCCCTGTACAGCCAGCGAGCGCTGACCGCGCTCGTGAAGTCGGGAATGGAGCGCGACGCGGCCTACAGGATCGTCCAGGAGTCGGCCCAGCGAGCGTGGGACGAGGGCACCAGCTTCCGCGACCTCTTGGCTCGGCGAATCACGGCCGACCTCGGAGTCGAAGACGAGGGAGCGGCGGGCATTGACCTTGACGCCGTGTTCGACCCCGGGGCCTACCTCGCCCACGTCCCCGACGTCTTCGAGCGGCTGGAAGCCCTGCGGCGCTCCTAGGAGCCCGGGGGCTCGATGCGGGCCGCGAGGAGGGCGGGCGTGCCCCCGCGCGGCGAAAGCGTGACGTTTCGCCGCACCATGCGCTCTGGACGGCTGCTGGCGGGGCGCAGATCGGCTCGCCTCAGGATGGTGCTGAGCACGACCCGCATCTCGACCTGGGCGAAGGCCGCGCCAAGACATCGCCGGGTGCCGCCGCCGAACGGGATCCAGCTGTAGGTGTCGGGCCCGCCGTCCAGGAACCGCTCGGGTCGAAACGCGTGCGGGTCGGGATATGTGTCGGGCCGCGTGTGGGCGAGGTAGATCGCCGGCATGACCACCGTTCCCGCCGGGAGCAGGTGGCCCGCCAGCTCGGTTGCGCCCCTGAGCTGGCGGCCCACGAACGGAACCACGGGCCGCACTCGAAGCGTCTCCTCGATCACGGCGTCCAGGTAGGCGTGGGCGCCCTCGGCGATCTCGGCGCGCAGGCGCTCGAGCTTGTCCGGAGCGCGAAACAGGAGGTCGAACGCCCATGCGAGCGCGGTCGCGGTGGTCTCGTGCCCGGCCATCAGCAGGGTCATCAGCTGGTCGCGCAGCTCGCCGTCCTCCATCCCCGAGCCGTCCTCGAAGCGCGCCGCGACGAGCAGCGACAGGATGTCCTGGCGCGAGTCGAGCCCCGGATCTGCGCGACGCTCGGCGATCTCGGCGAGCAGGATCGCGTCGGCTTCCGCGAGCATGCGGGCCACCCGGCGGTAGGTGGGAAGCCGGCGCATGTGGTCGATCGTCATCCCGATCGCCAGGGGCGACCGCGTGGTCGCCAGGATGCCGACGAGGTTTCGGCGGAGGTCCGTGCGGCGGCGATCGTCCTCGACGCCGAACACCGTGCGCAGGATCACCTCGAGCGTGATCGCCTGCATCCGCGGGTGCAGGCGGAAGGGGTCGCCGACCGGCCAGGATGCGACCTCGCGCTCGGTGGCCTCCGCCATCACCTCCTCGTACGCCCGCATCCTCTCGCCGTGGAAGGGCGGGAGCATGAGCTTGCGCCGGCGCAGGTGCTCCTCGCCCTCGAGGACGAGGAGCGAGCGCCGCCCGAGCACCGGCACCAGGACAACGTTGCGTCCGGGCGCGATCGTGTTCTCGCGATCCGCCCCGAACAGCCGCTTGAGCGAGCCCGGGTCGGAGATGAAGACCATCGTTCCCGCGCGCAGGATGCGAGCCGTGAAGGTCTCGCCGTAGCGTCGCCGGCACTCCTCGAAGAATGGAACCGGCCGCGCCAGCAGCCGAGCCGTCTGCACAGCCGCAGGAAGCCGAGGCCCGGGCGGGAGCCCATCGATGGCCGGTCTTGATTCGGTCGCCGTCGGCGCCGCGCTCGCGGTTGCCGGCCCGGCCACGATCAGCGAGTCCGGGCGAATCGCTCGATCGTCGCCATCAGCTCGCTGACCTTCTCATCCGCCTCGGGGCCGCCCGCCTTCACGGCGTCGCCCACGCAGTGGCTCGTGTGGTCGGCGAGCAGCTTCAGGGCGACTCCGTCAAGCGCCCGCTCGACCGCGGCGATCTGGGTCAGCACGTCGATGCAATAGGCCTCATCGTCCACCATGCGCCCCAGCCCACGGACCTGCCCCTCGATCCTCGACAGCCGCCGAAGAACGGCGTCCTTGTCCTCGAGATAACCGGGATGGGTGGCCTGAGAGCTTCATTGTGCGAAAAGTATATACGGGGAGGGGGTATTGGGTCCGCCGGCCGGGCTCCGGGCCGATTGTTAGCATCGGCCGGGCCCGATGCCGAACCTCACCGCCCTCGCCGAACTTCGCCTCCATTCGACCGGCAAGGTCCGCGAGATGTACGAGCTCGACGGCGACCTCTTGATGGTCGCGTCGGACCGGATCTCCGCCTACGACGTGATCATGCCGAACCCGATCCCCGACAAGGGCCGGGTGCTGACCCAGATGTCGCTGTTCTGGTTCGAGAGCACCGAGGGCCTATGCCCCAACCACTTCGTCTCCGAGGAGGTGCCGGAGGAGGTCGCGGGGAGGGCGATCCGAGTCAGGCGGCTCGACATGTACCCGGTCGAATGCGTCGTCCGCGGGTATCTCTCGGGGTCGGGCTGGCGCGAGTACCGCGAGTCGGGCGCCGTATGCGGGATCGAGCTCCCCACCGGACTTCGTGAGTCCGAGCGCCTTCCGGAGCCCATCTTCACACCCGCCACCAAGGCCGAGGTCGGCGACCACGACGAGAACATCGACTTCGAGCGCGCCGCGGAGATCATCGGCGACCGCCCGCTGATGGAGGAGCTTCGGCGCGTCTCGATCGCGCTCTACGCGCACGCGGCCGCCCACGCCGCGGATCGCGGCATCCTGCTCGCCGACACCAAGTTCGAGTTCGGCGCCTCCCCCGGGGCGGAGGTCGTCCTCGCGGACGAGGTCTTCACCCCCGACTCGTCGCGCTTCTGGCCCGCGGACGACTACGAGCCCGGCCGCGCCCAGCAGTCGTTCGACAAGCAGTACCTCCGCGATTGGCTCGACGAGGTGGGCTGGGACCACAGCCCGCCCGCGCCCGAGCTGCCTGAAAAGGTCGTGGCCAACACGCGCGCCAGGTACCTGGACGCATTCGAGCGGATCACTGGCCGGACGCTCGACTGACCGGTCATACCTCGTAGCCCAGCTCGGCAAGCAGCTTTCCGGCGACCGCCTCGAACGCCTCCCGGTCCTCCGGTGACATCTCCGTGCGCCACCGTCCGACCCGGCTCGAGCTCGGCGGGCTCGATACCAGCTCGTGCTGGCGCTGTCGCTCCTCGGCGGTGATCGTGCCGCCTCCCAGCGGATGGAAGTCGCGGATCACCTCCTTCATCCGGTCCTCGGCGCCACGGTGATAGGAGAGCATGCCGGGGTCCCAGGGCAGGTCGACGAAATCCGCGATCCCTCGCAGGAGGGGCTCGGGGTCGGCGACCAGGTCCTCGTAGCGGAGCTCCATGTAGGTCCCAGGGGCCAGGCGACGGGCGCGGTGTCGCGCGCGCCCGAGCTCGTCGACCCACTTGGCCGCCGCCGCCTGGACGTCTCCGGGCCCCCAGCTCACCTCGCTCAGCGACAGTGCGACGTCGCGGCCGTCACGAATCAGGTGCACGAAGTGGGCCTCCGGAAGGGCGCGCTGGATTCGCTTCGCCTTCCACGTGTAGGGGGGCGACTTGTCGCCCCAGCGGGGCTTTCCCTCATGCGCCGCATACGCCTCATAGAAGGAGCGGGCCGCGTCCCCCGCGGTCAGCGGATCGTGCTGCGGCCATCCGGCGACCGACCTCCTCCGGGTCGAGGTCGATGTCCCCCCAACGGGGGTGGGTCGTGATCAGCTCCAGCGCTCGCCGTTGGAGCTCGACCCCCTGCACGCCCTCCTTCACCCAGCGATCGAAGTGGGTGAACAGGCGCGGCAGGAAGTGCGTCTCCGGCGGGATCGTCAGCTCGTGATGCGCGTCCAGCATCAAGCGGAGCAGGGTGGTACCGGAACGGGCTATCCCGACCACGAATGGCGCCGGAACCCGTTCCGTGTCGCGTCCGCGACGACGCTCCATGCCTCGTGGTCGGCGAATCCCCCGCCGGCGAATGCCGTCGAGCAGTCCCATGGGCGTCGTTACTCTTTCACGTCTGGTGGACCGGCTCAGGCCCTGGAACGCGCCCCTCGAGGTACCCGATTGCCCCCGCGGATGGGAGACGGGGCCCCCGACGCTACGTCGGGATCGGTTCCCAGCGCTGCGGAACCAGCTGGTGGTACGACTCGATGCGACGCCACCCGCGGATCAGGCGGTCCCCGCTCGGCAAGGAGGTCCATTACTTCGACCGCTTCTGGCGCGGCGACGCGCCGCAGGACATCGCGGCCGAGTACGCATCGCTGTTCCCACGACGCCCGGGACAGCTCGTCGGCGAATGGACGCCGCGCTATCTCGCCGACTTCTGGTCGATCCCGCTGCTGCGAAAGGCGGCCCCCGACGCCCGCATCCTGGTCATGTTCCGCGATCCAGTGGCCCGCTACCGCTCCGCCGTCGCGAGGCTCCAGCGGATGGCCGAGGAGCAGGGGGACCGGGTGCGCATGCCCTCGATCGGCGACGCCGTCTGGCGTGGCTTCTACTTCCAGCAGCTTCGCCACGTGTTCGAGTTCTTCCCTCGCGAGCAGGTGCTCGTCCTGCAGTTCGAGCGCTGCGTCCAGGACCCGGTGGGGCAGATGGAGCGCACCTGGCGCTTCGTCGGGGCGGACCCGCTCGGAAGAGCCTCCGGAGCGCCTGCTGAAGCACAGGCAGGCCGGGCGGGGCACCCCCCAGCTCGAGCCTCGAGGTGAGCGCCGAGCTCGCCGAGCGCTACCGGGAGGACTCCGCGCGGCTCGCCGAGCTGTGCCCCGAGATCGACCTGTCGCTGTGGACGAGCGTCACGGGGCAGGGTCGGGCCCGGCGGAATCCGGGGCCGAGGCGGCGCTGCGATAGCTCGGCGGCCTCAGCTTTCGCGGGCTCCGGCACGCGCTTCGAGTCCCGCCAGGTAGTCCCGCAGCCGCGTGTCCTCGAGCAGGTCGTCGCTGGCCGTCATTCCGCGACCACCTGCTCGTCGTAGTAGTCGCGAAGCTCGCCCCGCCTCCCAGCGCTCGTAGAGGCGCCGCCAGGTGCGGCCGGTGCGGTCCGGGAGCTCGCGGTTGCGGGCGTATGCGCGCCCGCCCTTGACGATCTTGTTCTCGAACTGGGCGTAGGTGCGCATCGGGAAGTGGAGGATCTCGATCGACCCGTCGTCGACGCCGCTCTCCGAGGTCGACGCCCTCGACCCGGTGGTTGCCCTGGACCACGGTGATCTCGGGGATGGGCTCGGTGGGCGATCTTCGGCGGCAGAGGCTTGCCCAGCGGGTTCAAGGACTCGCGCTCCCTGAGCGTCATCCGCTCCCAGAACGGGCGTCCGTCCTCGGGGCGCGGCACGAAGTTGGTCCGATGGGCGACCACCATTCCCACCTCGTCGCCCAGCCCCTCGAAGGTCGCTCCGCAAGGTGCCCGACCGCGGCCACCAGAACTCATCCGCGTCGTTGTTGATCACCCAGTCCGCGCCCTCCTCCGCGGCGAGCCGGGCCATCCGCGTCACCCAGTGACCCTGTGAGTAGTCGTCGGCCGGCTCGAGGACGAGCCGCACGAGCCCTCGATCCTCGTAGGCGCGCAGGATCTCGATCGTGCGATCCTCGGACCCGTTGTCGGTGACGATGACTCGGTCGACTCCCTGCGCGCAGGTGAAAGTCGAGGTTCTCGCGGACGATGTCCTCCTCGTCGCGCAGGAGGAGGGTCATGAACAGCTTCACGCCGGTGATTCCTAGCACCTCCTTCGCCACGGGCCTACGCCTGGTTCGATCGCGAGCAACCGAGGAGGCGCTTGGGCGGCCCTACAATGCCGCCCTTGCCAGAGGCGCCCGAAGAGCAAGCCCGTGCGCGTCGCGATGGCGTTCAAGATCCGCGACGAGGGTGACGTCCTCGAGCACAACCTTCGCTTCCATCACGCGCTCGGCGTCGACCACTTCATCGTCACCGACAACGGCTCCACCGACGAGACCGTGGACATCCTCGCCCGCTACGCGAAGGCGGGCCTGCTGACGGTGATCAGAGCTCCCGACACCGATTACCGGGAGCAGGGAGCGCGGTGGATGACGGACATGGCGCGGATTGCCGCCACGGAGCTGCGGGGCCGACTGGGTCGTCCACACCGACGCCGATGAGTTCTGGTGGCCGATCGAGGGCTCGCTGAAGGAAACCCTCGCGGCGGTGGGCGAGGGCTATGGCGTCGTGGTCGCGCCGCGCTGCGAGTTCATCGGCAGGCCCGACGGCCCCGGGTCGTTCGCCGAGCGCCTGACCATCCGCGAAGGCGCGGGCGCGCTATCAGCCCAAGGTGGCGCATCGCGCCGACCCGAACGTCGTCATGCTGGATCGGGGTCCGCACGACGTCGCGGCCCTCGGGCCATCGGGGGACGTGGCCGACTCGGTCAGGCCGCCGGGTCGCCCGGTTCACCGCGTGATCCGCAACAAGGAACTGGACGCCGGACGCTGCGGCCGAGGAGGACATGCGGCTCGTGTGGGCGCCATGGTGGCCGGTCCGGATCCTCCACTTCCCGGTCCGCTCCTCGGCTCAGTTCAGGCGCCGAACCCAGATCGCGATCTTCGAGGGCATGTTCCCCGACCGCGGGCGATTCCGGCGCCTGCGAGAGCACTACGAGGCGGGTCGCTTCGAGGAGCTCTACAGCGAGCTGATCTTCGACCAGTCCGAGGTCGACGCGGGGCTCGATGAGGGGCGGCTGGTCGTCGACGAGAGGTTCGCGCGACTGCTGGCCCGCTGCCCGGACCCGCTCGCCGGCGGGCCCTCGGGCACGCTTCGCGTCGAGCCCGTCCGACGAGGAGCTCGAACGGGACCGTGCCGAGCTCGAGTTCGACGCGATGCACACCCTGGCCCGCACCTCCCGCTGGCTGATGGTGAACCGCGATCGAAACCGTGAGCGCCTCGCCAAGGTGATCGAGCAGCGCGACGCGGCCAAGGCGCGAGAGGAACGGCTGCGACGCAAGCGGCGCCGGGGAGCGGGCGTCTGGACGCGGATTCGGCGCACTCTGGGGCGACGCCGCGGCTAGATACGGCGCGCCGGACGCCAATGCCACCGCTCACCCAGTGGCTATCGTTCCGCCGATGTCGCGGTACCTGGTCACGGGCTGTGCGGGATTCATCGGATCGGCGCTGGTCGACACGCTGCTCGCCGAGGGCAGCGAGGTCGTGGGCATCGATGCGTTCACGGACTACTACCCGCGCGACCGCAAGGAGGCGGCGATAGCCAAGGCGCGGTCGGACCCGGCCTTCGAGCTCAGAGAGCACGACCTCGGCGAGGCGCCCCCGCCCCCGGAGACGCTCGAGGGGGTGGCCGGGATCTTCCACCTCGCTGCCCGGCCGGGCGTGCGCGCGAGCTGGGGCTCGGGATTCGAGCCGTACGTCCACGACAACGTCCTCGCCACGCACGCGGTCGCCGAGTGCGCCGCCCGAGCGCGGCCTGCGCCTGGTGTTCGCCTCCTCCTCGTCCGTCTACGGGGACGCGCTCGCCCACCCGACCGGTGAGGACGCGGCGCCGGCCCCGGTCTCGCCCTACGGGGTGACGAAGCTGACCTGCGAGCACCTGCTGCGCGCGCATGCTCGGAACTTCGGGCTCGAATACGTGGCCCTGCGCTACTTCACGGTCTACGGGCCGCGCCAGCGGCCGGACATGGCGTTCGCGCGGATCGTCGACGCCCTGGCTTCGGGCTCTTCCTTCGAGGTCTTCGGCGACGGCCACCAGTCGCGCGACTTCACCTTCGTGCAGGACGCGGTGAGCGCAACCATCCTCGCGATGGGCGAGGGCACGGCGGGGACGGTCTACAACGTCGGCGGGGGAAGCGAGGCGACGCTTCGAGAGTCGGTGGCGATCTTCGAGGAGCTCGCAGGCCGAGGCCTCGACGTTCGCTACGGCGAGGTCGCCGCCGGAGACGTTCACCGTACCCTCGCCGACACGTCGCAGGATTCGCGCCGAGCATCGGGTGGGCTCCGGCGATCGAGCTCCGCGAGGGCCTCGCGAGCATGCTCGAGGCCGCGCGGGGCGATCGTTCCCGCCGGGCCGGACAACGACTGAAGAAGGCCGCGGCATGCGCCTTGCAATGACCATCCTCGTCCGCGACGCTGAGGACCTGATCGAGACCAACCTGCGCTACCACCGCGCGCAGGGGGTCGACCTCTTCCTGATCGGCGACAACGGGTCCACGGATCGCACCCTCGAGATCCTGGAGCCCTACCGCGACGCCGGGTTGGTCGAGCTCGACCACATCGAGGGAGACGCTCGCCAGGCGTGGTCGGAGGGTCGCACCATGCTCGCCCGCAAGGCGTACGAGCTGGGGGCGGATTGGGTCGTCCACGACGACCACGACGAGTTCTGGTGGCCGATGGCGGGCACCTTGAAGGAGGCCCTGGCGGCGATCCCCGAGCGGTTCGGGTTGGTCTCGGCCCCTCGCACCGAGTTCGTCGCCAGGCCGGGCGAGGAGTTCTGGCCCGAGCGGCTCACCGTGCGAGAGGCTCGCTTTCGGCGCCCCCCGAAGATCGTCCACCGCACCCATCCCCAGGTGAGGATCAGACAGCCCCACCCGGTGGACATCTGGATCGACCAGGGCGGCTCCCCCCGCGACGGGCTCGTCGGCAGGCCGGTGCGACGCGCCCGTGAGGCCCATTCGGAGGCGACTGAGCTGGAGTTGCTGCTGTCGCCGACGTTCTCGATCGGGGTTCTTCACTTCCCGGTGCGCTCCCTGAAGCAGTACACGCGCCTGGTGGGCCTCGCTGTGGCGAACGGCGACCTCGGTCGTGACGAGGAGGCGCGCGGGGTGCGGGACGCCTATCGGGCGGGGCGTCTGGCGGACATCTATGACGAGATGGCGTTCTCGGCCGACGACGTCAAGGACGGGATCGAGGCGGGGCGACTGGCGGAGGACACCGGCTTTCGCGAGTACCTTCGCGCATGCCCCGACCCGATTTCCGGCGGGGACGGCCCGGGCCCGCCGGCGGACGTGCTGGGTTGGTCACCCGAGCGACGGGAGCACGAGCTGGCGGAGCTCCAAGCCGACGGCATGTACACCCTCAGTCGCTACCTGCAGACGATCGCCTATCGCCGCCTGAGCGACCGGGAGCTGCGCGCCGAGGCCCGGGAGGCGGTGCAGCGAATCGAGCGGATCGAGTCAAGCTGGTGGTGGCGGATGCGCCCGCGGACCCACATCATCAGCCGGCGGCTGAGGCGGACCAGGAGACGTGGGGGCCCAACCGGCGGCGAGGTCCCACCGGAGGGACCGGAGGCTCCCTCGTGAAGCTCGCGATGACCCTGATCATTCGCGACGAGGCCGACATCCTCGAGGACAACCTGCGCTACCACCGCGCGCAGGGAGTCGACTTCTTCATCGCGCTCGACAACGGCTCCACCGACGGGACACTGGAGATCCTGGAGTCCTATGAGCGAGCGGGGATCCTGACGCTGGTACGGATGCCCGGCACCATGCTGACGATCCAGAGAAAGGGTCACACGCAGATCGCGCGGCTGGCCCACGAGCTGGGCGCCGATTGGGTGTTCCACAACGACGCGGACGAGTTCTGGTGGCCCGTGAACGGGAACCTCAAGGAGGCCTTCGAGGGGATTCCCGACAACATGGGGATCGTGCTCGCGCCCCGAACCGAGTTCATCCCACGTCCCGACGGCCCGGGGTCCTTCGCCGAGCGCCTGACCATCCGGGAGGCCCGGTTTCGCCGGCCGCCGAAGACAGCCCACCGTACGCACCCTGCGGTCAAGCTGTGGACCGCCCATCCGATCGACATCTGGGTGAAGCGGGAGGCCCCGCCCCGAGGCCAACTGGCGGGAAAGCCGGCGCTGCGGGTCGAGGCGACCCACCAGGAGGAGCACGAGCTCGACCTCGTGATGGCGCCAATCTTCCCCGTGGGTGTCCTTCACTTCCCGCTGCGCTCCTTCGAGCAATACGAAAAGAAGATCGCCCTCGCCGACGTCAACCGACTTTGGGAGCGAAACGCCGAGGCCAGGGCTCTCCACGACGCGTACGAGTCCGGTCGTCTCGAGGAGGTGTTCCAGCACCTGCTGCTGGACGACGATGCGATCGCCCGGGGAGTGTCGGCGGAATGGCTGGTGGAGGACACCGAGTTTCGCGACTACATGCTCGCCTGCCCTGGCGTCTTCGAGGATGGCGAAGCGCCGCCGGGCGCTCGCGCCTGGCCCCAGGAGCGGCGTGACGCGGCGCTGGCCGCGCTACGCGAGGACGGCATGTACCTGATCAGCCGCTACATGCAGACCATCGCCTCGAAGAAGCGCAGAAGGCAGGTCAAGGCGCGCGAGCTGAAGCGGTTGCGCGCCGAAAAGAAGGAGTCGAAGCGCGAGCTCCGCGAGCTTCAGAGGCGATCGAAGCGCCTCGAGAGACGTTCGCGGCGACTGGAGAAGGTCGAGCAGAGCCGATGGTGGCGGCTCCGCCCACGGCTGCCACGGCAGCGCCGAGAGGATCACTAAGTTGGTCGAGTGAAGGCGAAGATCCTGATCCGCCCCAAGGAGGGGATTCTCGATCCGCAGGGCAAGGCGATCGAGCGGGCTCTCCCGGCGCTTGGCTTCGAGGGGGTATCCGGAGTGCGCGTCGGACGCCTGGTCGAGCTCGAGGCCGGCACGCCCGACCGGCTCGACGAGCTGTGCGAGAAGCTGCTCGCCAACCCCCTGATCGAGGACTTCGAGATCGAGCTGGACGGCGACCCGGCGGGGGGCGACCCGCCGGGGACCGCGCCGGGCCGGGAGTCCTGAAAGGGAGGTGGCCGGCATCTTCGGCGTGATCCAGTTCCCGGGGAGCTGCGATGACCGCGATGCGCTGCTCGCCTGCCGCCGGGTGGGAGATGCCCGACTGGTCTGGCACGAGGAGGTGGACCTCGATGACCTCGACGTCGTCGTCGTCCCGGGCGGATTCTCGTACGGCGATTACCTTCGGGCTGGGGCGATCGCGCAGTTCGCGCCCGCCATGGAGGCCGTGGCGAGGCACGCCGAGGCCGGTGGCTCCGTGCTCGGGATCTGCAACGGGTTCCAGGTGCTCTGTGAGGCGGGACTGCTGCCCGGCGCGCTGCTTCCGAACGAATCACTTCGCTTCGTCTGCCGCCAGGTGGAGGTCGTGGTGGAGAACGCCGAGACGCCCTTCACCAGCGAGGCCGCCCCCGGCGAGCGCCTCTCGATCCCGGTGAAGCACCAGTCGGGCCGCTTTTTCGCGCCGCCCGAGCAGCTCGAGGGGCTCGAGGGGCGAGGTGGCGTGGTCCTGCGCTACGCGCCGGGCCAGAACCCGAACGGTTCCGCAAACGACATCGCCGGGATCGTCAACGAGCGAGGGAACGTGATGGGTCTGATGCCCCATCCGGAGCACGCCTCCGATCCGCTCACCGGGTCGCAGGACGGGCTTGCGATCTTCCGCTCCCTGATCGCCTCGGCTCGGAGGCGGGGGCGCGCAGCCGCTCAACGCGTAGGCGAGGCTATTTCGCGTCCTCCAGCAGCACGGGCGCTCTCAGCGTGGTCAGCTCCCCCCCACGCTCGGGCTCGATCAGCTGACGGTAGAACTCCTCGTCGCGCTGGATCAGCTCGAAGACCTGATCGTTTACCCGGGCAAGCTCACCGCCGAGCGATCTCCGATAACGGCGCAGGGGGTCGATCCGCTTGCGGATGCGGCCGGCGAGGCCATGGCGCGGAAGTCGCGCCGCCAGCCGGCCTCGCAGGCTCGAGTTGAGCTTGTCCTCGACCGACGCCCTCCACAGCCTTCCTCCCGCGGTCAGCCGGAAGCCCCCGCCATGGTGGTAGACGAGGTCTTCGTAGACGCCGAACTGAAGGGGATGCGGATTGACCTTGTTCGTGCGAAGCATGGGGTGCCACTCGATCCCGGCATCCTCCAGCAGGCCGAGCAGGTTGCCCCCGACGTCGGTCACCTCCTTGCCCTGAGGGTTCGTCCAGGTCCGGCCGCGCCGCCAGTCGCCCGGGAGCCGGCGCCAAAAGCCTGCCGTGGTCACGCAGAACGAGGGGTGCGGCTGCGGGTCACCGTGGTTTTCGTCCCTTCGTATCGCGATCAGGGGATAGCGCTCGAGCTCGGCTCGAAGGTAGGGGCCGATCGGGGCGATCGGAAAGGCGTCGCCATCGATGAACATGATCGTCTCGTCCTCCTCGGCGGCGTGGGAGACGAGGTCGCCGAGCAGCGTCAGCTTGAGCTCGTGGCGGTCGACCGGGACGTCGGTCGAGTAGAAGAACCTGTGCGCTTGTCCCCGGAGCTCCTCGTCGATCCAGGCGTAGACCCGGTATGGCTCGTCGAGGTTGCGCTCCAGGTAGCGGAGCTGGATGTCGATCCAGCGCGCGGAGCGCCAGTGCACGGTGGCTATGTGAATCATCGGACTGGACGGGGCCGCGGAGGCTCGGATCTCCGGAAGGGCGACGCTGCGCGTGGGCCCGGCGGCGCGGCCGTTCGGGGCGCTAGATTAAATCCGATGTCTCCCCCTTGCGGCGTCGCGACGTGAGCACCAACCGGGGGAGGCGGCCGTTGGCCGCCCTGGGCGCCGCGCTTCGGCGGCCCCGGGGTTCGACGGGATTGCGCGAGAAGACCGTCGTCGCGATCCTCGGCATGCACCGCAGCGGCACGTCGGCGACCGCCGGGGTGCTCCAGGAGCACGGCATCGAGCTGGGCCCCGTCTCCGAGCAAGCACGCTTCAACGCGCGTGGCAACCGCGAGATCAGGGAGCTCAATCAGCTGCACAACGCGATCCTCGCGCGAAGCGGCGGCTCCTGGTGGGAGCCGCCCGCCGAGCCGCGCCTCGAGCGCGGCGACTTCGGCAGGCGAGACGAGATCCTGGGCGCGATCCCCGGAGCGACGATCGGCGTCAAGGACCCGCGAATGTTGCTGCTCCTCGGCCTCTGGCGGGATCTCGACTCGAAGCCCATCGGGGTGATCCGTAACCCGGTGGCGGTCCGAAACTCGCTCGAGAGGCGAGCCCATGAGCGGGGGGAACGCCACCCACAGCTGTCGTCCAGGGCATGGGAGGAGCTCTGGACGACCTACAACCGGGCGCTCCTCGAGGAGCTGGAACGAGGCGCGTTTCCCGTGATCGACTTCGATCGTCACGCAGAGCTCGACGCTCAGATCCGTTCGGCGCTCGCCTTTCACGGGCTCGAAGCCGGCACCGAGTCGAGCTTCTTCGACCGCGGGCTGGTGGGACAGCAGGTGGACGAATGGCGCTCGCAGGTCGTCTTCGAGGGGGCGCTCGAGGTCTGGGACGAGCTGGCGCGTCGCTCGCTGACGTGTTCGTGAATCGGCCGTAGTGAGTCCTTCGGGCGAGGCTCAGGCCCGGCGGTCGTTCCGGCGAGGCTGAGCAGCCAGGACGCGCCAGTTTTGGCCGCCCGCCCGCCGAGCGAGCCACGATACTGACGTGGTGAGCATCACCGGCCAGGCCAAGCACCGCGAGCTCGGGCTCACGGACTCCGAATACGAGCGCATCACCGAGCTCCTGGAGCGCGACCCCAACCCCGTCGAGCTGGCGATGTTCTCGCTCTTGTGGTCGGAGCACTGCGGCTACAAACACTCCCGCATGCTCCTTCGCCGCCTGCCAACCGAGGGGCCTCGCGTGCTCATGGGCCCGGGCGAGAACGCGGGGGCCGTGGACGTCGGCGACGGCTACGCGGTCGCCTTCAAGGTCGAGTCCCACAATCACCCGAGCGCCGTCGAGCCCTTTCAGGGGGCGGCGACCGGCGTCGGCGGCATCCTGCGCGACGTCTTCGCGCTCGGTGCGCGTCCGATCGCGATCCTGGACTCGCTTCGATTCGGCGAGCTGTCCTCGGAGCGCTCCCGCTACCTCCTCGACGGGGTCGTCGCCGGGATCGGGCACTACGGGAACTCGATCGGCGTGCCGACCGTGGGGGGCGAGATCTACTTCGAGCCGCCCTACGAACAGAACTGCCTGGTCAACGCCATGTGCGTGGGACTCGGGCAGCCCGACCGGATGGTGCGATCGGCGGCAGCGGGGCCCGGCAACGCGCTGGTGCTGCTGGGCGCGTCCACCGGGCGTGACGGAATCGGTGGCGCCTCCGTGCTGGCGTCTGCCGAGCTCGCCGAGGGCGAGGAGAAGAGGCCGAGCGTCCAGATCGGAGATCCGTTCGAGGAGAAGAAGCTGATGGAGTGCTGCCTGGAGCTCCTCGATCGGGGCCTGCTGGTCGCTCTCCAGGACCTCGGCGCCGCGGGCCTCACCTCGGCCGCCGCCGAGATGGCGGCAGGGGGCGAAGTGGGGATCCAGATCGAAGTGGACCGGGTGCCGCTGCGGGAGGCCGACCTGGAGCCGTTCGAGATCATGATCTCCGAGTCCCAGGAGAGGATGCTCGCGGTGCTCGATCCCGCGAGCCTCGACGAGGTGATGGCGGTCTGTGAGCGTTGGCAAACCGCTGCGGCGGCGATCGGCGAGGTCACGGACACCGGTCTGATCCGTGTCGCCCACGACGGCGAGCTGATCGCCGACGTCCCCGTCTCGGCCTTGATCGACGAATGTCCGCTCTACGAGCTGGAGCCAGCGCAACCGGACCACTGGCTGTACGGCAACCGGGGCCCGCTCGGGCACGGGGTCGAGCCGGATGACCTGCTGGCCTCCCTGCTCGCCTCTCCCAGCATCGCATCCAAGCGCTGGGCGTTCGAGCAGTACGACTCGATCGTCCAGTCGCGCACCGTGCTGCGGCCCGGGGCGGGCGATGCGGCCGTGCTGAGGCTCGACGAGACCGGCCGGGGGATCGCCGTCGCGATCGACGGGAATGGACGCCGCGTCGCGTGCGACCCCTATCTGGGAACGGTCGAGGCCGTGCTCGAATGCGCACAGAATCTCGCCTGTGTCGGCGCCGAGCCGTTGGGACTGACCAACTGCCTCAACTTCGGCAATCCGGAGCGCCCGCATGTGGCGTGGCAGCTCGACCGCGCCGTTCAGGGGCTCGCGGACGCGTGCACGGCGCTCGAGGTGCCGGTCGTGGGCGGAAACGTGTCCCTCTACAACGAGACCGAGGCGGGACCGATCTATCCCACCCCCGTCGTCGGCATGGTCGGGGAGCTGCCGGATCCGGGCCGGGCGCCCGGGATCGCGCTCCACGAGGGCGACGCGCTCGCGTTGGTGGGGCCCTTCGCGCCCTCCCTGGCCGGCTCCGAGCTGGCGAAGCTGCGAGGCGACCTCGGGCTCGGCCTGCCGGCGCCCGCGATCGAGGCGGCGCGGGCGGCGATCGAGCTCGTCCGCGACGCCATCCGCACGGGACGGATCCGGGCCGCGCACGACGTCAGCGACGGCGGGCTTGCCTGCGCCCTGGCCGAGAGCGCGATCTCGGGCGGCGTGGGCGTCCGCGTCGACCTCGATGGGCTGGTCGAGCTCCGGGGCGCCTCGGGAGAGACCTGCCTGTTCGGGGAAGGTCCGGGCGGGTTCGTCGTCTCCGGCCCGGCTGCCGAGGTGGGCTCGCCTGGCCGAGGCTGCGCGGCGTCGAGGCGTCGACCTCATGCCGATCGGCGAAGCCGCTGGCGACCGGATCGAGATCGCCGCCGCCGAGGCCGAGGTCTCGCTGCCGCTAGAGGCCGCCGAACGCGCCTGGCGCTCGCTGAATCCCGCGTAGCCAGGCCCCCGTTCGCTACCATGCCCCGCTCGCAGGCGTGGTGGCAGGGATACATCCGCCCGCGCGCCGTGGTGCCGCACGCCGCCTCGCCCGCTCGCACCCGAGCCGCTCCCGATGCTTCGATCTCACCACAGGATCATGCTCGGCTTCGCCGCCCTGCTCGCAGCGGGGGGGTCAGCGCTGGCCACGTCGGGATCCGTTCCGGGTGGACCGGTGGCCGCCCAGGCAGCCAGAGGGGGCCAGCCCAACATCGTCTTGATCCAGGCCGACGATCAGACGTACAACCAATTCACACGCGGCGTGATGCCGAAGACCAAGCGGCTGATCGCCGATCATGGGACAACGTTCCGCCGCTACATCGCCACCACCGCCCAGTGCTGTCCCTCGCGCGCCTCGCTGATCACCGGCCAGTACGCCCACAACGACGGCGTCACCTCGAACTCGGTGGGCTACCCGGGGTTGGTCGACAAGGGCAACGTGCTTCCCGTGTGGCTGCAACGGGCCGGCTACCTGACGCTCCACGTCGGCAAGTTCATGAACGGCTACGAGAAATTCGCCGACCCTCCCTCGAGGGTGCCCCCGGGCTGGGACCAGTGGTACAGCTTCCTCGGCGGCACCAGGTACTACGACTACAACCTCTACATCAACGGGCACGTCGTGCACCGCGGCAGCCAGGCCGCCGCGAACGCCACGCGGGTCGCCACCAGCAAGGCGGTGAACCTGATTCGAAATTACGCATCGGAGGCGCTGCCGATCTACCTCCAGCTCGACACGCCGGCGCCCCACATAGCCTCCCAGCGTGACCCCTTCGGCCATTGCGGCCGCGCGCCCATCCCGGAGCGCCAGGACAAGGGGGCGTTCAATGACGTTGGTCTACCCCGTCCGCCGTCCTTCAACGAGGGAGCCATGAGCGACAAGCCGGCGTTCCTCCGGGGCGCGCCCAAGTTGGGTCGGGCGGAGACGAACAAGGTGCGCCGGCGCTGGCGCTGTGCCCTCGCCTCGCTGAAAGGCGTGGATCGCGCGGTCGCGCGCGTCTATCGCGCGATCAAAGCCACCGGTCAGCTGGGAAGAACCGTGTTCATCTTCGTTTCCGACAACGGACAGTTCTACGGACAGCACCGAATAGCAAAGGGGAAGGTCCTGCCGTACTCGGAGGCGCTCCGCCTTCCGCTGGCGATCAAGGCGCCCCGGCGTTACCTGGGCGGGCGCAAACGGGCGAAGAAGGTCGGCCGGCCGGCGGGGAACATCGATCTGGCGCCAACGATCCTCGATCTCGCACACGCGCGCCCCTGTCCCGCGAGCGGCCCTTGCCGCGTAATGGACGGCCGATCGCTCGTTCCGCTGCTGAAGCGTTCCGGCAACTGGCCGAAGCATCGCGGTCTGTTGACGGAGTACAGGTCCCAGAACCCCGGCAGATACGCGACCTGCCAGTTCGCCGGGGTCCTGACCAAGGGGGCGATCTACGTCGAGCACTCGCGTGTGGTCGATCCGGCGACCAGCCACTGCGTGTCCAGCGACCAGGTCGAGCGCTATGACCTGAAGCGGGATCGCTACGAGCTTCACAACCTGTGCTTCGGCGGTAGGGCCGGGAACTGTCCCCGCGGCAGCACCCAGTCCGATCTCGAAACCCGCTTGAGCAAGATTCGCGACTGCGCCGGGGTTCGTGGCCGCGACCACCGCGTGAACGGACGACCGTTCTGCGAGTAGCAGAGGTGAAATGAGGAGCGTTAGCTCCGAAACAGGCGTGTCAGGGCGCCGAAGGCGCCCGCAAATGATTCAGGGAGTGAGGAGGCGTTAGCGCCTCAACAGGCGTGTCAGGGCGCCGAAGGCGCCCGCACGTGATTCACGTAGCAGAGCAGGGTGCGGCAGCCAGCAGCGCCACCGAGCGGATCCGGTGCCGCTGCTACCCTGCCGTTGCAGGCGGCTCCCGCCTGCCTCGCAAGCTATTCCGCAAGCAGGCGAAGCCCTCATGATCTCCACCGAGCGGCCTCTTCCGGACCGCGACGGCCCGCGCGATGAGTGCGGGGTGTTCGGCGTCTACGCGCCCGGACACGACGTGGCACGGCTCGCGTACTTCGGCCTCTACGCGCTGCAGCATCGCGGGCAGGAGTCGGCGGGGATCGCCACCTGCGAGGGCGGTCACATCACCACTCTGCGCGAAACGGGGCTCGTCTCCCAGGTGTTCGACGAAGAGAAGCTTCGGGCGCTCGAGGGGGACATGGCGATCGGGCATGTGCGCTACTCGACCACCGGCGGCGGGTCCTGGGAGAACACGCAGCCCGTCTGGCGCGACGACGGTCGCGAGGTCGCCCTCGCTCACAACGGCAATCTCACGAACGCGGTCGAGCTGTACAACGAGCTGCGGGAGAGGGGGCTGCGGTTTCGGGGCACGTCCGACTCCGAGATCATCGCCGCGCTCCTCTCGGTGGAGGAAGCGCGCCCGATCGAGAATGCGGTCGAGGCCGTAATGCCCCGGCTGCAGGGTGCATATTCGACCGTGGTGATGACCAAGCGGGCCGTGGTCGCGTTCCGCGATCCCTACGGGGTGCGCCCACTCTCGCTCGGCAAGCTCGGCGATCGCTTCGTCGTCGCCTCGGAGAGCTGCGCATTCGACATCATCGGCGCGGAGCTGATGCGTGAGGTGGCCCCCGGCGAGCTCATCTCGCTCACCGAGGAAGGCCTGGAGACGCGCCAGGTGGTCCCGTCGGACCGCCCGGCCCAATGCGTGTTCGAGCACATCTACTTCTCCCGTCCGGACACTCGGCTCGAGGGCAGGGTCCTGCAGCAGGTGCGGGGGCGCATGGGAGAGATCCTGTGGCGGGAGGCTCCGCGTCGACGCCGACCTCGTGATCTCCGTGCCGGATTCGGGCAACCCGGCGGCAAACGGCTTCGCCAAGGCCTCCGGGATCCCGCAGGACGACGGGCTGATCAAGAACCGCTACGTCGCCCGCACCTTCATCCAGCCGGGACAGGAGCTGCGCCAGCGCGGGTTGCGGATGAAGTTCAACCCGCTGCCGGAGATCGTCTCGGGCCGGCGCGTCGTCGTGGTGGACGACTCGATCGTCCGCGGCAACACGACCCGGCAGATCGTCGGCATGCTGAAGGACGCCGGCGCGGAACAGGTGCACCTGCGGATCTCCTCTCCGCCGATCCGCCATCCCTGTCACTACGGGATCGACATGTCCACGGCCGAGGAGATGATCGCCCACGGGCGCTCGGTGGACGAGATCGCGGCGGAGCTCGGCGCCGACTCGCTCGCCTACCTGTCGATGGAGGGCGTCTACGAGGCGATCGGGGCGCCGGCGGCGCACCACTGCGACGCCTGCTTCACCGGCTCCTACCCGCTCGGGGACGGTGGGGAGGGGAACGGCAAGTTCGCCCTCGAGGACGCCACCACCGCTCCGCTCGTCTCCGGCACTCGGGCTGAGTGACGAGCTTTCGCATCGCGGTCCTGGCCTCCGGCGCAGGCACCAACCTGCAGGCGATCCTCGACCGCCTGCACGGGCGCGACGGCATCGAGGTCGTCGCCGTGGCCTCCAACAAGCCCGACGCGAAGGCGCTCGAGCGCGCCCGAGATGCCGGCATCGAGACCCGCGTGTTCGAGCGCGCCGCCCATGCGGATCGCGCGATGCGGGACGCGGCGATCGCCGAGTGGCTGGACGCGGAGACGGTCGACCTGATCGTGCTGGCGGGCTACATGGAGCTTCTGTCGTCCGAGTTCGTCCGCCGGTTTCAAAACCGAATCGTCAACGTCCACCCGGCGCTGCTGCCCTCCTTTCCGGGGCTCGATCCGATCGCGCAGGGCGCTCGAGCACGGCGTCAGGGTGACGGGGGTCACCGTCCACTTCGTCGACGAGGGAGTCGACTCGGGCCCGATCATCCTGCAACGCGCCGTCGAGGTGCCATACACTCGCGACCGCTCCCAGCTGGAGACGGAGATCCACCGAGTGGAGCACGAGTTGCTCCCGGAGGCGATACGAATGATCGCCACCGGGGCGGTCCGCGTCGATGGCGACAACCCGCGACTCGTTCACGTCGATGAGCAATAGCAATGGCTGATCCCGCGACCACGGCCCACGGCGAGCACCCGGCTTTTCAGGGGGACGGAGCGGTCAAGGTGAGACGGGCCTTGATCTCGGTCTCCGACAAGACCGGGATCGTGGACTTCGCGCGCGGGCTGTCTCGCCTGGGAATCGAGGTGGTCTCGACGGGCGGCACCGCCGCGGCCCTGCGCGAGGCCGAGGTCGAGGTCCGGGACGTGGCCGACCTGACCGGCTCGCCGGAGATCCTCGACGGGCGCGTGAAGACGCTCCACCCCAGGCTCCACGCCGGGCTGCTCGCGGTGCGGGACGACCCCGATCACATGGCGACGATCGAGGCGGAGGGGATCGAGCCGATCGACCTCGTGTGCGTCAACCTGTACCCGTTCGAGCAGACGGTGGCCAGGCAGGATGTCAGCGAGGCCGACGCGATCGAGAACATCGACGTCGGGGGTCCGACGATGATCCGCGCCGCCGCCAAGAACCATCGCTTCGTGGCGGTGGTCGTCGAGCCGGAGAGCTACGACGCGGTGCTCGCCGAGCTGGAGGAGTCGAACGGCCAGGTCTCGGCAGAGACGCGTCACTGGCTGGCGAATGAGGCATTCGCGCGTCACGGCACGCTACGACGGGGCGATCAGCCGCTGGTTCGGGATGCGCTACGAGGCCTTTCCCGGCCACTGGGTGATGGCGTACGAGAAGTTCCTCGACCTCTCCTACGGTGAGAACCCGCACCAGAACGCGGCGCTGTACGTGGAGGTGGGAGCCCGCTCCCACGTGCTCTCAAGGGTGGCGAAGCTCCACGGAAGGGCGCTCTCGTTCAACAACGTGCTGGACCTCGATGCGGCTCGACGCCTCCTCGACGAGTTCGAGCAGGCCGCGTGCGTGATCGTCAAGCACAACAACCCGTGCGGGGTGGCGATCGCCGACTCGATCGCCGACGCGTACGAGAAGGCCCTCGCGTGCGATCCCCTGTCCGCCTTCGGCGGCGTGATCGCCCTCAATCGTCCCGTCGACCGTGGTCTCGCCGAGCGCCTGCACGAGCACTTCATCGAGGCCCTGATCGCGCCCGCCTATGACCAGGACGCGCTCGAGGTCCTGCAGCAGAAGGAGGCGGTGCGGATCCTCGAGTCATCCGAGCAGCGAGGCTATGAGCCACGCGAGCGGGACGTGAAGAGGGTGCGTGGAGGGCTCCTGGTGCAGGACCCGGACCGGATCGACGAGCGGCGCGAGTCGATGCAGATCGCCACCACCCACAGTCCCGGCGAGAGCCAATGGGAGGACCTGTGGTTCGCGTGGAAGGTGTGCCGGCATGTCCGCTCGAACGCGATCGTGATCGCCAAGGACGGGGCCACCCTGGGCATCGGCGCGGGGCAGATGAGCCGGGTCGACTCGGTGAGGATCGCGATCGAGAAGGCGCGCGAGGCGCGCGGCGAGCGACGCCCAGGGGCTGCTCGGCGGATCGGTTGTCGCGTCGGATGCGTTCTTTCCCTTTCCCGATGGGCCACAGCTGGCAATCGACGCCGGAACGACAGCGTTCATCCAGCCCGGAGGCTCGGTGCGCGACTCGGACGTGATCGCCGCGTGTGACGAGGCCGAAGTGGCGATGGTGTTCACCGGGCGCCGGCACTTCCGGCACTGACGCCGCCCGGTTCGCTGGAAGGCCTCGATGCCCGAGCTCCACGTCCTTCGCGTCTTCTGCGGCCCTGCCGGCGGGGGGAATCCGCTCGGCGTCTTCCTCGATGGAGGCGAGGTCCCAGAGGGACGCCGCCAAGCAGTCGCCAGGGAGCTCGGGTTCAGCGAGACCGTGTTCGTCGACGCAGCCGACAGCGGCCGGATTCGGATCTTCACCCCCCAGGCAGAGCTCGGGTTCGCGGGCCATCCGGTGGTGGGAACGGCCTGGCTCTTGGCGCGCACCAGGGGTGAGCTGGCTGTCCTTTACCCGCCGGCGGGCTCCGTTCCGCTGCACGAAGAGGGAGGCCTCACCTTCGCCGCCGGGCGGCCCCAGTGGTCGCCCGATTGGGATCTCGTGGAGCTGGCCTCCGCCGCCGACGTTGATGCCCTGGAGGGCCCGCCGGACAACCGGGATGCGGTGGAGGCCTGGGCCTGGCTGGACGAGGAGGCCGGCCTGGTGCGGGCGCGAGTGTTCGCACCGGGCTACGGGATCGCGGAGGACGAGGCCACGGGGTCGGCGGCGATCAAGCTGTCCGCTCGGCTCGACCGCGAGCTCGACATCCGCCAGGGCATCGGGTCGCAGATCATCGCCCGGCCCCGTCCAGACGGGATGGTTGACATCGGCGGGCGGGTTGAGCTCGATGAGGTGCGGGAGCTCGACGAGCCAGCCTGACGAGTGCCCCCGGTGGGACTCGAACCCACAACCTCATCGGTTAAAAGCCGAGCGCGCTGCCAATTGCGCCACGGGGGCAACGCCAGCTTACGCGGCCTCGGACCCCTCACGGGCGTCCTCGAACGTGCACGCGATGGCCGTTCGCAGGTTCGCGCCTCCGGGCGCGTGATCGATCCGCCTAGGATCGGTGGCTGATGGCCGCGGGGAAGACCACCGGGTACGAACGGAAGCGGTCCTTCGACAAGACCCCCGAGCCGCGCGGCACGAAGGGGGCTCGCCGCAAGTCGAAGGGCAATCGGTTCGTGGTCCAGGAGCACCACGCGCGACGGCTGCATTGGGACCTGCGTTTGGAGCACGATGGGGCGCTCGCCTCCTGGGCGCTTCCCAGGGGCGTGCCGCAGGACCCGAAGGAGAACCGGCTTGCGGTCCGCACCGAGGACCATCCGCTCGAGTACCTCGAGTTCGAGGGCGAGATCCCGAAGGGAGAGTATGGCGCTGGGAAGGTCGAGATCTGGGACCGCGGCACCTTCGAGGCGGAGAAGTTTCGCGACGACGAGGTGATCGCCACGCTCGCAGGCGAGCGAGTGCAGGGCAAGTACGCCCTGTTTCAGACCGACGGCGACAACTGGATGATCCACCGCATGGACCCACCGGCGGACCCGGGGCGTGAGCCGATGCCCCACAA
Organism: uncultured bacterium; assembly: GCA_963758865.1. Lineage (GTDB taxonomy): Bacteria > Actinomycetota > Thermoleophilia > Solirubrobacterales > 70-9 > AC-56. The sequence continues at coordinate 69,598 of CAVWWY010000006.1, forward strand.
CCTGAAGCCGATGAACGCCGTCCTCTCAACCCTTCCGCGCGACGAGGAGCATTGGGCCTACGAGATCAAGTGGGACGGGGTTCGCGCGATCGCCTACTGCGAGGGGGGAACGCTACGGCTCGAGAGCCGCAACCTCCGGGAGATCACCTCGCACTACCCGGAGCTTCGAGCCCTGGCGGCCGAGCTCGGCTCCCGCCAGGCGGTGCTGGACGGGGAGGTGGTCGCGTTCGACGATCAGGGACGGCCCAGCTTCGAGCGTCTCCAGGGGCGCATGAACCTCGCGTCCGATGCCGCAGTTCGCCGCCGTATGGCCGATCGCCCGGTCACCTACCTGGCCTTCGACCTCCTCTATCTCGACGGTCGCTCCCTGATGGACGAGCCCTACCTCGACCGGCGAGGGCAGCTCGAGGAGCTCCGCCTCGACGGGCCGCACTGGCAGACGCCCAGCCATCACCGCGGAGAGGGAGAGGCCCTCCTGGAGCTGACCAAAACGCGGGGACTCGAGGGCCTGGTCGCCAAGCGGGTGGATAGCCGATACCTCCCGGGCCGACGAAGCAGGGCCTGGCTCAAGGTCAAGAACATCCACAGCCAGGAGCTGGTCGTGGGCGGATGGCTGCCGGGGCGAGGACGGCGATCGGACACGCTCGGCGCGATCCTGGTCGGCTACCACGACGACTCGTCCGGGGAGTCCGGGCTCCGCTATGCCGGTCGGGTGGGCAGCGGGTTCACTGACGACGAGCTCGATCGCATGGCCTCCCTCCTCGAGCCCCTGCGGACCACCGAGAGCCCATTCGTGGGTCGTCAGCCGCCCAGGGAGGCGGTATTCGCCGAGCCCCGGCTGGTGGTCGAGGTCGCATTTCGGGAATGGACCTCGGCCGGGACGCTTCGCGCTCCCGTCTACAGGGGCCGGCGACCGGACCGGGACCCGGCGGAGGTCGTCCGCGAGCGGGTGCAGACGCCGCCGCCCGGCGAGTAGGGGAAGATGCCCGCGTGAGGATCTCGGCGAAGGCTGACTACGCGGTTCGGGCGATGATCGAGCTCGCCGGTGGCGGCGAGGAGACGCCGGTCAAGGGCGACCCGGTCGCCCAATCCCAGGACATCCCGATGCGCTTCCTGGAGCACATCCTGTCGGAGCTCCGGCACGCCGGGCTGGTTCACAGCCGTCACGGCGCCGACGGTGGCTACTGGCTGGCTCGACCGGCCGACCAGATCGCGCTCGCGGACATCATCCGGGCCGTCGACGGACCGCTGGCGACCGTTCGCGGCGAGCCGGCCGATGAGCTCGTCTACGCCGCGGACGTGAAGCCGCTTCAGCAGGTCTGGATCGCCCTTCGCGCCAACGTCAGCGAGGTCCTCGAATCGGTCACGCTGGCCGACGTGGTCAGTGGCGAGCTTCCCGAGCAGGTCCGCCGGATCGCCGACCAGCCGGACGTCTGGCAAACGCGCTAGCCGTCGCTCGTCAGGTCGCCATCCACCTACGCCATGCGATCTCGGTTGCGGGGGCGCCTCAGCGTTCGGTTCTTTCTTCTGCGTGATATTCTTGAGTAAGTAACTCAAGAAAGTGAGGAAGGAGACGCCATGAGTCCCGTGTGGATGTTCGAGGGCACCAAACAACTCGATGCGGCCGGCGAGCGAAGGGTCGCGGAGCGACGCTTCTCGGCGCTCGCCGCGGCCGTCCGGGAGCACGAGGCGTCCACTCGGCGTCAGCTTCCGGGCACACGCGCCGTGGACACCGCGCTCTACCGTCGCCTGCGCCAGATCTGCGGCGAGCTCGCCGAGGCCCAACGCGTTGGTTAGGGGCCGGGGCCTCAGATGAGTTACCTGACCTGTCGTCGATGCGGCGTCTTGCTCGCCGACCGCGGCGGCTCGGGCGCCGAGAGGCCATGCCCCCGCTGCCTCCTGAAACGGGGCGTGATCGTTCGCATGCACCTGGTGCCGGCGGGCAAGAAGTAGGAAGAGGCGATGATCCCCCTCCCCATAACCCGCGAAACCGTTGCTTCGGAAGGCCGCTGACAGGCCAGCCGCCGGCTCGGCGGCTGAGTTGGGTCATACCATCGAGGCCGTCGTGGCCTCAGCCCGGCGCGCGGACCAGCGCTTCCAGCGCCTGGAGCGCCACGCGGACCGCGCTGTCGCGGCGTTGCGCGCCGCTCTCGGCGAGCGGGGACGACGCGCCGCGGCGGGCCTTCTCGACGAAGCAATCGAGGCTCACTTGGAGCTGATCCACACCAAGGAGGCCGCGCTTGAAGCGCAGCGCCTGCTGGCGAACGGTGCGCTGGAGCAGGCGGGTACTCAGGCGGCCGAGACCAGCTCGTCGGTCTTTGGCTCGCCATTCGCGTCGAATACCTTCGCCCGCCGCGGACGCGCATAGACGATCTGGCCCTCGGCCAGCTCGGTGAGGTCGGCATCGTCCCGGGTCATCTGGGCCCAGAGCTGCTCGCCGTCGGCAAGCAGCAGCTCGATCCGGGTCTCGAAGCCCAGGTTCACGATGCGCTCGATCATCGCCTCCTCGGCGTCCGGCGCCGGAACCTGCAGCAACTCCAGGTCGTGCGGGCGGATGAACATCGCTCCTCGCCGGTTCACCGGGCCCACGAAGCCCATCACGAACTCCGTCCTCGGATGCTCGTAGAGGTCGTTGGGCTGTCCGGTCTGCTCGACACGGCCCTCGTTCATGACGACGATCTGCCCGGCGACCTCCATCGCCTCCTCCTGGTCGTGCGTGACGAAGATCGTCGTCACGTGGACCTCGTCGTGGAGGCGCCGAAGCCACTGACGAAGCTCCTTGCGGACGTTTGCGTCCAGCGCCCCGAATGGCTCGTCCAGCAGCAGCACCTTGGGCTCGACGGCCAGGGCCCGGGCAAGTGCCATGCGCTGGCGCTGCCCGCCGGAGAGCTGCGACGGATAGCGGTCGCCGAACCCGTCGAGGTGGACGAGCCGGATCAGCTCCTCGACGCGCTCTTCGATCTCCTTCTTAGGGCGCTTGCGGATGCTCAGCCCGAAGGCGATGTTGTTCCATACGCGTCATGTGCTTGAAGGCGGCGTAGTGCTGGAAAACGAAGCCGACCCCGCGGTGCTGCGCGGGTACGGCGGTCGCGTCCTGGCCCGAGATCAGGATGCGGCCCGAGTCCGGCTGCTCAAGCCCCGCGATGACGCGCAAAAGCGTCGACTTCCCACTCCCGCTCGGCCCGAGCAGCGCGGTCAAGCGACCCGTCCGGCACCTCGATCGAGACGTCATCGAGGGCGACGAAGTCCCCGAACTGCTTCCTTGCTTCCTCAACGATGATGCTCATCAGGACGCCTCCTTACGTTTGAACACATTCATTGCCAGCAGGGTCGAGACCGCGAGCAGCGGCCAGCACGAGGGAGGCGGCATAGGCGCCCGTCAGGTTGAACTGCCCGAACTCCCGCCATACCCACAGCGGCGCGGTCTCCGTCTCGCCGACGACCCGGCCGGAGACGATGGCCACGGCCCCGAACTCACCCAGCGCACGCGCCGTGGCCAGCACGACCCCGTAGGCGACCCCCCAGCGGATCGCCGGCAACGTGACTCGCCAGAACGTCTGCCACCAGTTGGCCCCGAGAGTTTGTGCCGCCTGCTCCTGCTCGTCGCCGATCTCGTGCAGCACCGGAACCACCTCGCGGACGACGAACGGCAGCGAGACGAAGATCGTCGCCAGGATCATCCCCGGAAGGGAGAAGAGGATCTGGATCCCGTTGTCGATCAGCCACCCGCCGAACCAACCTTCGCGGCCGTAGAGGAGGTACAGCGAGAGCCCGATGACCACCGGCGAGATGGCGAACGGAAGGTCGATCGCCGCGTTGAGCAACGCCTTGCCGCGAAACTTGGTGCGCACCAAGAGCAGCGCGCAGCCGACCCCGAAGATCGTGTTCGCCGTCACCGCGATCGCGGCGATCAGGATGGTCAGGTAGAACGCGTGGAGGGCTTCGGGAGTCGTGACCTCGTCCCAGGCCGCGACAGCGCCGTCCTGGAACGCGCGGAAGCAGATCATCCCGACGGGAATCAGGAGCAGCATCGACAGGTAGCCGAGCGCGAAGAACCGCAGGCCGAGCCTCGAGGCGTTGTGACTAACGGGCATGGCGAAGGCTCCAGTGCGTGAGGCGCCCGATCAAGAGCAGGACGACGAGCGCGATCGCCAGCAGGGTGACCGAGACCGCCGCCGCGCCGCTCGGTGTTCCCGCTTTCGATCTGGGAGAAGATGAACAGCGAGGAGACCTGGGTCTTGGGGAGGTTGCCGGAGATCAGGACCAGGGAGCCGAACTCGCCGATCGCGCGGGCGAAGGCGAGCGCGGCGCCTGCCAGGATCGCCGGGGTCAGGTTCGGGAGGATGACCCGGCGGAAGGTGGTCAGCGGCCCGGCGCCGAGCGATGCAGCGGCCTCCTCCATCTCACGGTCGAGCTCCAGCAGCACCGGCTGCACGGCCCGGACGACGAACGGGAGGGTGACGAACAGGAGCGCCATCGACGACGCCGATCCGGGTGAACGCGATGTCGATCCCAAGCGGGCTGTCGCTCCCGTAGAGGGCGAGCAGGGTGATCCCGGCGACGACCGTCGGCAGGGCGAAGGGAAGGTCGATCACCGAGTTGACGATCCGCTTGCCCGGGAAGCTGTCCCTGACCAGGACCCAGGCGATGATCGTGCCGGTTACCACGTTGATCGCCACCACGATCACCGAGCAGATCAGGGTGAGCTTCAGGGCCGACACCGCCAGTGGAGAGGTCAGGGAGTCCCAGAACGCAGCCGAGTCCCGCCCTCGGTCGACTTGGCGACCAGGGCCGCGATCGGGATCAGGACGATCAGGCTCAGGTAGGCGGTGACGAGGCCGCGCCCAAGCGCGGCGCCCCCGAGACGCGGCCATGCGACCGGCCTCGGGGGCGCCTCCGCTCGGGCTCCCGGAGCTACGGGCGTCACTCCGTAGCCACCCCCAGGCTCTCAGAAAGCGCGAAGGTCACCCGGTGGAGACCCCCAGGTCCTCCTCGATCTTGGCGACGCTGCCGTTCTCGGGATCGAAGAACTCGGCATTGACCTTCTCCCAGCCGCCGAGGCTGGCGATGTCGAACAGGCCGGGCGGGGTCGGGAACTTGTCCTTGTTCTTCGCGAGCACCGACTTGTCCACCGGCCGGTAGCCGCCGTCCGCCAACAGCTGCTGCGCCTCGGGCGTCCACAGGTACGTGAGGAAGTCCTGTGCCTGGGTGGAGGCGTCGACCGTGGTTGCGGCCGGCGTCTCGATCAGGAGCGTGTCGTCGGGGATCACGTAGTCGATGTCCTCGCCGGCGTTCTGGGCCTCGATCGAGTCGCTCTCGTAGGCCAGCAGGACGTCGCCCTTGCCGCTCGTGAACGCGGTCAAGGCGTCGCCGGCGCTCCCCGGCTGGACGACGGTGTGCTCGAGCAGCGTCTTCAGGAACGCCAGCGCCTCCTCCGGGGACTTGCCCGAGTTGAGCTGCGCCCCGTAGGCGGCCATCAGATTCCACTTCGCGCCCCCGGAGCTGAACACGTTCGGGGTCACGACCTCGACGCCGGGCTTGACCACGTCATCCCAGGTCTGGATGTTCTTCGGATTGCCCTTCCGGACCGCGAACACGACGACCGAGTCCTGGACGATCCCCTTGTAGGTGTTCTGGTTCCAGTTCGAGTCGACGATTCCGGCATCGACGAGTGTCTGCATGTCAGGCTCGATCGAGAGGTGGACGTAGTCGGCCGGCTGTCCCGCCTCGACCGCACGCGCCTGGTCGCCCGAGGGACCGAATGAATTCTTGAACGTCGCCCCATCGCCCTCCGAGGTCTTCTGGAAGGCGGGGATCAGGGACTCGTCGTAGACGGTCTCGACGACCGAGTAGGCGATCAGGTCGATCGGCCCTGAGTCGTCGCCTGACGAGCTGCCGCACGCGGCGACCCCGAGGCCGAGCACGAGCGCGAGCGCGCCGGCGATCGTGAGACGGAGGGCCTTTGGCCGTCGGCTCATAGGCCCTGCCGCCCTCCCGCGGGCGATTCTCAGGCTTCCAGAAGCGGATTCTCATACAGAGTTCTTGCCTTTCCCGATTAGTTTAGTGGACAAAACGAAGCGCGGCACCGTAGCACACCGGCTCCACGGATCGGAGGGCGGGTCGGCGATCGACTGCTTCACCCCTGTAGCGCTCCATTAACTCGTTCTTGCCACGCAGCTATCGGCGGAGGGCGCGCCACCCGCGTCCGTGTACCGTTCCCGCGTGCCCATCCATCCCGCCGAGAGCCGGGGCTATCGCGAGCTCTACCTCACGGGTCGCCAGGCCGCGAAACGGCTCGGCCGTCTCGCGGAGGCATTCCGGGACACGCCGACGCGCGACCTCCTCGACAAGGCGGCGCAATCGATCGCGACGATGCTGGACGAGCTGGGGCCGATGACCGCGCGACGCGACCTTTACGGAGGCGTCACGGCGCAGACGGGCGGAGCCAATCTGGGAACGATTCGCGGTGCCGTCTTCGACCGCTTCCTCGAGCGCAACCAGGCGCTTCGTTTCGCCGTCGAGGACCTCGAGCACGTGACCACGCTGCTGGGCTATCTCGCCGCTGTGAGCGAGGTGCGGGGCGATCACAAGCTGGCGGAGTTCTGCGGCACCTGGGAGCGGCGCCTTCGCCGCCAGGTGGGCGCCGTCCGCAAGGCGGCGATCCAACTGGGCTCGGATCCGGATGCTGCCGTCGAGCCCCTCGACAGCTCAGCCACCGGCAGGGTCGCCCACCGGACGGCCTGGGCGTTCGGAGCGGTGGGCGAGTGGACCGATCGCCGGATCGCGCGGCGAAAGGGCGACTAGCTCAGCCGAGGTCCGGAGTGCCCTCGTCGGGCGTCGAGGCCTGAGCGTGCAGCTTGCGCGGGATCCGACCCGCCCGGCGCGCCGCGTATCCCGCCTCCACCGCCGCTCGCATCGCGAGGGCCATTCGCTCGGGGTCCTTGGCCCTGGCGACCGAGCTCGACAGCAGGACGCCGTCGCATCCCAGCTCCATCGCCAGGGCGGCATCGGATGCGGTTCCGATGCCAGCGTCGAGGATCACCGGCACGGAGGCCCGCTCGACGATGATCTGGACGTTGTACGGGTTGCTGATGCCCATGCCCGAGCCGATCGGAGACCCGAGCGGCATCACGGCCGAGCATCCGACGTCCTCGAGCCGGCGGGCGAGGATCGGGTCGTCGTTGGTGTAGGGAAGCACGGTGAAGCCCTCGTCGACGAGCTTCTCCGCGGCGTCGACCAGCTCGACCGCGTCCGGGAACAGGGTCCGATCGTCGCCGATCACCTCGAGCTTGATCCAGTCGGTCTCGAACGCTTCGCGGGCGAGCTGCGCGGTCCGCACGGCGTCGCGTGCCGTGAAGCATCCCGCCGTGTTCGGAAGCGCGAAGAGCCCCAATCGGTCGATCACCTCGAGAGCCGACCCGCGCGCCGCCGGATCGACTCGGCGAAGGGCGACGGTCACGATCTCGGCCCGGGAGGCCACGAGCGCCTGCTCCATGGCCTCCAGCGAGCGAAAACCGCCGCTCCCCACGATCAGCCGCGACCCCCAGCGTCGGTCGCCGAGCTCGAACGCCGCGCCCGGTTCGGGCTCGACGCTCCGCCGAGCCTCGTCAACGGTCTGATCGCGCCGCTCCGCGAGAGCCTCAGACGGCTGGCCGCTATCCGCCCTGGACCGCACGGACCACCTCCACCGCCTGATCGCCTGCGAGCTTCGTAGCCCCCCACTCGGCCCTGCGAATCACCTCGCCGTCGACCGCCACCGCGACCCCGCGACTCTCACCGTCGACCCCGACCTCTTTCACCGCGTCGAAGACGGTGGCTCCGTCTGGCAGCTCCGCTGGGCGTCCGTTGAGGGCGACGATCATCGAGGGGCCTCCCCCGAGCATGGGCGCCACGGCCAGCCCGGAGGCCCCCTCACCCGCAAACCGCCCCGGATGCGCGAGCCTCGCCGCCGCCGGCGGCGATTCCGAGCTCAGCATCGCCGCGATCGCCTCCGCCGTCAGGGGAGCCATGAGGATCCCGTTGCGATAGTGGCCGGTGGCGATCAGGAGCCCATCCAACGCCGCGGGGCCGATCAGCGGAGCGTTGTCGGGCGTTCCGGGCCGTAGGCCGACCCGCGTCTCGACCAGCTCGAGCTCGGCGATGTCGGGGAGCGCTCGGTAGGCCTCCCGCAGCAGCTCGAGAACAGCCCCCGCCGTGACCTGGACGTCGAAGCCGCGCTCCTCCACCGTCGCCCCGACGATCAATCGCCCATCGGGGCGCGGCACGACGTACACGCGCTCCGAGGCGACGATCCGATCGCAAAGCCGCAACTCCGGGCTTCCCCGCAGGGTGAGCACCTGGCCCTTGACCGGACGCACGGGCGGGCGGGCCTGCGTGGGCAGCCAGGGCGTGGTCCCCGCCCAGGCGCCGGTGGCGAGAAGCACTCGGCGGGCCCGATGCTCGCGGCCCTCGGCGGTGGCGACGCCGACCAGCCGACCCTCCTCGATCAGGGCATCCGTAACCTCGGCGCCGACGACGATCTCCCCACCTTTGCGAGTGACGGCGGCCGCGAGGGCGGGCAGGAGCAGGCGCGGGTCGACCGCGGCCTCCTGCGGCGCGTGGACGCCCCCAGCGCACGTGGGCGCGAGCCCGGGCTCCAGCTCCCGGCACGCGCGGGGGCGCAGCCATTCGACCTCGAGATCCATCGAGGAAATCAACTCGAAGCGACGGCGAAGCTCATCCGCTTCGATCACGATCGAGGGCGACGTGCAGGGCCCCGCAGCCCTCATATCCCACCTCGAGGCCGCTGTCGCTCGCGAGCTCGGAAGCGAAGCCCGGCCAGGCGCCGGCGGAGGCGATCGCCATCCGCATCAGCGTCGCCTCGCCCCAGTTCGCCTCCCCGACCGGAGCGAGCATGCCCGCCGCCACGCCGGACGCGCCGGCGCCGGGCTGATCGCGCTCCAACACCCGCACGCGAAGGCCGCGTCGAGCGGCGCGCCATGCGCACGCCAACCCGATCACGCCGCCACCCACGACGATCGCGTCGAGCTCCCCCGAGCCGCCGTCATCCGCCCGCGGCCTGTGCAGGGGTACGACCACGTCATCGTGCGTTCGGTTCGATCTCTGGGATTCGTCGGCCACGGTTTGCCTTCTCTGCGATCGCCGCTACTTCGGGCGAGGCGGTCCGCGCCACCATCCCTGCGCCGGCATTACCCGGATCAGGTTCAGACGGTCGGCGGCCCGGATGCCGCCCTCTCAGCCCTCGTTCATGGGCTCCCGTTCTCGCTGCCCATGGTACTCCCGCGCACGGGCAGGCGAACGCGAGATGATGCTCGGGCGCATTAGCGGGGAAACGGACCCTCAGCTCGTCCAGGCGCGGCCGGGAGGCACTGGGCGATACTCAGGGACGTGCGAGAACATCACGGCGAACCTGGTCGTGGCTACCGCGATGCCTTGAACGCCCGCAGTGCCCAGGGAGAGGCCTCGCTGCGCGCGTGGCGGCTCGAGCGCCTCGAGTCGGCTGCCCTGTATTTCGTTTGTGACGCCCTGCCACGTGGAGGCGATCCGGCCGGCCTCTTGGATGCCGCACTTCGCGGGGGCGCCGACATCGTGCAGATGCGAGAGAAGTCCCCCCGGTGCGCCGACGAGCTCGCGGCCCTCGCCGATCCATTCCGACGTGCCGCCACGGAGCACGGAGCCCTCTTCGTCCTCAACGATCGGCCGGACCTGGTCGCCTCGTGTAAGGCCGACGGGGTCCACCTGGGACAGGAGGACATGCCGGTTGCCGAGGCCAGGGGACTGGTCGGGTCCGAGGCGCTCGTCGGGCTGTCCACACACTCGCCCGAGCAGATCGAGGCCGCCTGCGCAGCATTCGGCGAGGAGCGCCCCGACCAGATCAGCGTCGGGCCGGTCTGGCGGACCCCGACCAAGGCAGGCCGGCCGGCGACCGGGCTCGGGCTGATCGAGTTCGCGGCCAGGCACGCGACGATCCCCTGGTTCGCAATCGGCGGGATCGGGCTGGACACCGTCGCCGAGGTGGTGGCCGCCGGGGCGTCGAGGGTTGTCGTGGTGCGAGCGATCAGAGACGCCGACGACCCGGAGGCGGCCGCGCGAGCGCTTCGCGGCGCTCTCGTCCGGAGCACCCCTTCCAATCGAGCGGAACCGGCGGTGCGGCCAGATGCCTAGCCGGGAGCGAAAGAGGGCCGAGCGCCGGAAGCGCAAGGCCCGCGCGTCCGAGCAGCGGACCGAGATCGCCGCTCGCTACGAGGAGCGGAACCGCGCCGCCCGCGAGACGCTCGAGCCTTTGGCCCCGCGCGAGCGGCCGACCGTGATCACGGCCGGCGCGCTCCTGTCCGGCGCGGTGGCCGTCTCCGTGGTCGTCGCTTACGGTCTGGGCGCAACGGTGAACGGGGACCGGCCCCGCGTCCTTCAGGTTCTCCTCACGGCCGCGGTGATGGGCGGGATGGCGGTCGGCATGTGGCGCGTCCGCTACTGGGCCGTGCTCGGCTTCCAGGCCGTCCTCGCGCTGCTGATCCTCGCGGCGACGCTGGGCCTCGTGATCGCCGGAGGCGTGCTGCAGGTGATCGGCAACCTGGCCCTGATCGCGGTGGCGGGGACGTTCTTCTACTTCATGATCCGGGCGATGGCCCGGATTCAGATGCCGTCTCGCCAGGAATAACTCCGCCGCCTCCTCATCTTCCGCCCGGAACACCTTGCCCTCGCCCGCGGCTCGGGCTCTTCTCCTGTGCTCCCGACTCCGGGGGCGGCGGGGGGTCTTATAGAGTCGAAGCGATGGCTGAGACCTACGACGTGGTAGTGATCGGGGGTGGCCCGGGCGGCTATGTAGCCGCGATCCGCGCCGCTCAGCTCGGCCGCAAGACCGCGGTCGTCGAGCAGGACAAGCCGGGGGGCCGGTGCCTCAACTACGCCTGCATTCCGGCCAAGACCGTGCTCCACAGCGCGGAGCTCTACGACCACGCGAGCCATGGCGCCGAACTGGGGATCAAGGCCGACGGAGTGAGCATCGACTGGAAAGCGCTCGGCGCCAGGCGAGCCAAGGTCTCCGAGACCCTCGCGGGCGGCGTGAAGATGCTCTGGGACAAAAACAAGGTCGCGTTGATCGAGGGCGAGGGATCGCTGACGAAGGACGGCAACGTCGCGGTCGGCAGGGGAAACCTACGAGGCCGGGGCCGTGGTCCTCGCGACGGGCTCGGTGGCGCTGCCGATCCCCGGGGTGGAGTTCGGCGAACGCGTCGTCGACACCTGGGGCGCCTGGTCGCTTCCCGAGCGGCCCGAATCGATCGCCGTCGTGGGCGCCGGGGCGTCCGGCGCCGAGATCGCCTCCGCGTACGGACGCTTCGGAACGGACGTGATCCTGATCGAGATGCTCGACCAGATCCTGCCGGCCGAGGACAAGGACATGGCGAAGGTCGTGGAGCGGGCGTTCAAGAAGCAGAACATCACGGTCTCCACCGGAGCCAAGGTGGAGTCGGTCGAGGCCGGCAAGAGCTCGGTCAAGGTCAGCGTACGGCGACGCAGAGGCCGAGGTCGACTACCTATGCATAGCGGGCGGCAGGGCCCCGGACACCGAGGCGCTGAACCTCGCCGAGGCCGGCATCGAAACCGAGGGCGGAGGCAAGATCAAGGTCGACCCCTACCAGCGCACCACCAATCCGAAGGTCTACGCGATCGGCGACCTGGTCGGACCAAAGGCGCTCGCCCACAAGGCATCCGAGGAGGGCGTCGTTGCGGTAGAGCACGCGGCGGGGGTCGAGACCCACCCCGTGGACCAGGATCTGGTGGCCGGGGCGACCTTCTGCCAGCCCCAGGTCGCAAGCGTCGGGCTGACCGAGGCGCAGGCCAAGGACGCCGGTCGCGACATCAAGGTCGGGCGGTTCAAGCTCGGCGGGGTTGGCGCGGCTGCGGTCTACGACGACCGCGACGGGTTGGTGAAGATCGTCGCGGACTCGGAATACGGCGAGATCCTCGGCGCCCACGTGGTCGGCAATCGCGCCTGCGACATGATCAGCGAGCTGGTCGACACGATGGCGCTCGAGGGCGGCTACCAGGAGCTTGCCCGGATCGTTCACCCTCACCCGACGATCTCCGAGGCGGTGCTCGACGCCGCTCGCGCCGTCGACGGCTGGGCGATCCACGCGTAGGTTGCGCCGGGAATTGCTGGGTAGGGAGGCGAGCCCGGCGAATCGAGTCAATCCGCGCCCCAGGGGTGGGCGTAGATCGACCTTGGTTCGGCGGATCGGCTCGGGCTGATCCGTGAGCGATCCCCACAACCCCTACCTGCTTCCGCCGGACCTCCCGGTCCCCGTCGACGACGGTGCGGCCGACCACTTGGAGGGGATGGCGCTCCCCTCGCTGTCGCTGCCCTCGACCTCGGGTAGCGAGATCAACCTGGCGGAGGCTGCGCGGGCCACGCTCGTGATCTACTGCTACCCCCGCACCGGGCGGCCGGGCGAGCCCCTCCCGCCCGGATGGGACGAGATCCCGGGCGCCCGCGGATGCACCCCCCAATCGTGCGCGTTCCGGGACCACTTCGCGGAGCTCGAGGCGCTGGGCGCGCGCCTGCTGGGGCTGAGCGCCCAGTCGCTGCCCGACCAAGTCGAGTTCGCCGAGCGTGTCGGGCTTCGATACCCGCTGCTCAGCGACCCCGAGCTGGAGCTGGCCGACGCTCTCCACATGCCGACGTTCGAGGTGGCCGGCATGCGCCTCTACCGGCGGCTGACCCTCATCGCTCGCGGCGCGCGGGTGATCAAGGCCCTCTATCCGGTCTTCCCGCCCGACCGAAACGCCGCCGAGGTCGTCGGGTGGCTGTCAAGGAACCCCGCCTGATGGCGGACGTGGATCGTCCGGTCTTCTTCTACGACCTCGGATCGCCGTATGCCTACCTGGCGGCGGAGCGGGTGAACGCGCTGTTCGCCGGGCTCAGCGGCGAGCCTCCCGAGTGGCAGCCGATCCTGCTGGGAGGCCTGTTCAAGAGCTTCGGCCGCGACTCGTGGGCCAACGGGCCGGATCGAGCCGACGGGATACGCGAGATCGAGCGGCGCGCGTCCGCCTACGGCCTGCCACCCCCCCGCTGGCCGCAGCCGTTTCCCGGCAACACCCTGCTCGCGATGCGCGCCGCGACCTACGCGAAGGAGGTCGGCCGCACCGTTTCATTCTCACTGGCGGCGTTTCGTCAGGCGTTCGCGGCCGGCCGGGACCTGACCGATCCCGACAACGTGGTGCTGGCGGCGGCGGCGGCGGAGCTTCACCCTCGCGCCGTGCTCGCCGCCGTCGAGCGCGACGCGGTCAAGCGAACCCTGCTTGAAGCCACGCTGCGCGCCGGCGAGCTCGGCGTACGAGGGGTGCCCAGCGTGGCCGTCGGCGCCGAGATCTTCTGGGGGGACGACCGACTGCACGAGGCCGCCGAGCGCGCTGCCGCCCTGCGGAAGGCTTGAGCCGCGAGCCCTGGCCGCGAAGTCTCGAACATCGGCCCGGGCCGGATGTGATCCCCGGCTCGGTTATCTTGGGCGACGGTGGCGCAGGAGCGCACCAAGACCCCTGAGCCTGTCCTGGCCGGCGACGGCAAGGGCGCAGCGGCTCATCCCCTGCCGGACCCGGAGGAGTGCCGGCGGCTGCTCGAAACGATGGCGTTGATCCGCCGCTTCGAGGAGGAGGCCGGGCGCCAGTACCAGCAGGCCAAGGCCGGGGGCTTCCTGCACCTCGGGATCGGCGAGGAGGCGACGATCGTCGGCACCACCTCGGTGATGCGCGCCGACGACTATCTGATCGGCACCTATCGCACCCACGGTCACGCGATCGCCCGCGGGACCGATCCAAGGAAGGTGATGGCCGAGCTGTTCGGCCGCGAGGACGGGTGCTCGCGAGGCCGAGGAGGCTCGATGCACATCTTCGACGGGGAGCGCCGCTTCATGGGCGGCTACGGGATCGTCGGCGGCAACCTGCCGATTGCGGCCGGCCTGGCGCTTGCCTGCGACTACAGGGACTCGGACACGGTCACCGTGTGCATGTTCGGCGACGGTGCCTCGAATACCGGCAACTTCGGCGAGACCATGAACCTCGCGGCCCTCTGGAACCTGCCGCTCGTCTTCCTGGTCGAGAACAACCTCTACGGCATGGGCACCTCGATCGAGCGTCACTCGGCGGTCACCGACCTGTCGCGAAAGGCCGAGGGCCTAGGCGTTCCGGGAGTCCGGGTCGACGGCATGGACGTGCTGGCGATGCGCGAGACCGTGGCGAAGCACATCCAGGTGGCCCGCTCCGAGCGCCAGCCTACGCTTGTGGAGGCGTTCACCTACCGATATCGCGGCCATTCCGCCGCCGACCCCGAGGTCTACCGGACCAAGGAGGAGGTGGAGGAGTGGCGCAAGAAGGACCCGGTCAAGGTCTTCCGCGACCGGCTCCTCGCCGACGGCGTGATCTCCGAGGAATACCTCGACGACCTGCGCGAGCGCCTCGAGCGGCAGGTGATGGAGGCGGTCGAGTTCGCGGACAACTCGCCGGAGCCCCCGCTAGAGTCGCTCTACGATCATCTCTACGTGGTCGGCGACCAGGTGCAGGGCTGGTACGCAGTCGACGAGCGCACGCCTCAGCCACACCGTGGAGAGGAGGAGCGAGAGGTCGGGGCCGCGGGGGAGGCGCGCAAGCTCGCGGAGGCGGCCGCCGCCTACGCGGGGCAGAGCCCCAGGGGCCGCGGCCCGGCGAGCGATCGCCGGGCCCATCGCGGTGAACCGCAGGAGCGACGCGGAGGCGATTCGCGATCGGGATGCATCGGAGGCGCTCGAGGACAGAGGACGAGGGGTAGGCGGTGAGGGGCCCTCGATGTCGGTGATGCGGATGCGCGAGGCGCTCCGCGACGCTCTCGCGGAGGAGATGCGTCGCGACGAGTCGGTGTTCATCATGGGAGAGGACGTGGGCGTGTTCCAGGGCGCCTTCAAGGTCACCGAGGGCCTGCTGGACGAGTTCGGGGAGAAGCGCGTCCGCGACACGCCGATCTCGGAGAACACGATCGTCGGCGCAGGGGTCGGCGCGGCGATGGCCGGGCTGCGACCCGTGGTCGAGCTGATGACGGTCAACTTCTCGCTGCTCGCGATGGACCAGATCGTCAATCACATGGCGGCGATCCCGTACATGTTCAACGGCCAGGTGCGGGTGCCGATGGTCGTCCGCATGCCGGGCGGCGGTGGCCACCAGCTCGGCCCCACCCACTCGCACTCGCTGGAGGCTCTCTTCCAGCACATCCCGGGGCTGCTCGTCGCAACGCCATCGACTCCCGCGGATGGCAAGGGGCTTCTGAAGGCCGCGATCCGCGACGACAACCCGGTGATCTTCATCGAGCACGAGACCCTCTACGGATCCCGCGGAGAGGTGCCGGACGGCGACTCGGACGGTGTCCTCAACTTCGGGGAGGCGGCCGTGATGCGGGAGGGAGACGACGTGACCATCGTGGGCATCCTCCGGATGGCGGACGTGGCGCAGAAGGCGGCGAAGACGCTCGCCAACGAGCACGGCGTCGAGGCCGAGGTGATCGACCCCCGCACCCTCCGACCCCTGGATCTCGACACCATCCTCCGTTCGGTTCGAAAGACGAATCGGTGCGTGGTGGTCGAGGAGGGCTGGCCGCACGGCGGCGTGGGTGCCAACATCGCGGCGTTGATCACCGAGCAGGCGTTCGACCACCTCGACGCGCCGACCCAGCGGGTGACGGGCGCGGACGTCCCGATGCCGTACGCCAAGCGGCTCGAGCAGGCCGCGATTCCCCACGCCGAGCACGTGGTGAGCGCGGCGCTGGCGACGCTCGAGGGATCATGAGCGCCGACGTCGTCATGCCCCGCCTGTCGGACTCGATGGAGGAGGGCACGATCCTTCGCTGGCTGAAGTCGCCCGGGGACGAGGTCTCCCTCGGGGAGGAGCTGGTCGAGATCGAGACCGACAAGGCGAACATGGTCTACGAGGCCCCCGCGGCCGGCACGCTGATCGAGGTCCTCGCCGGCGAGGGGGACACGCTGCCGATCGGCGAGGTGATTGCGAGGGTCGGGGAGGCGGGCGAGGCGCCGTCGGGGGACGGTGCGGCGATCGGTCGCGATGCGTCGGCCGAGATGGAGGAGGAGGACGGCGACCGGGAGAGCCCCTCTCCCGTCCCTGGGTCGGCTGCTGCGCAGAGTCCTCGCGTCCATGCTGCGGAGGCTCCCCCGACGCATCTCCCTCCTCCGCTACCCAGCCGCCTCCGGCGAATCTGCGAGGCTCCGGGAGCCCCGCCCGCAGCCCCGACCCAGGGGGAGACGGAAGGGTCAAGGCGTCGCCCTTGGCGCGCCGGATCGCCAGGGAGAACGGGCTCGAGCTCGGGGCGATCCCGGGCTCCGGGCCCGGAGGGCGGATCGTGAAGGCGGATGTGGAGCGGGCGATCGCCGCCGGTCCGGCGCCCGCTGCCGCTCCGAGCCTCGCCCCGGCGAGACCGCCGCCCAGCGCCGACGAGCGACCGGAGACCGCCAAGGGGCAGGCCTCCCACCAGGAGCTCACCAAGCTCCAGCAGACAGTGGCCCGCCGGATGGCCGAGTCGAAGGCGACCGCGCCACACTTCTACCTCCAGGTCGAGGTGGACATGAGCCGCTGCGTGGAGGCGCGGCGGAGGATCAAGGAGGCCGCCGCCGAGGGGCAGTCGGTGCCCTCGCTCAACGACATGGTCGTCAAGGCGGCGGCGATCGCGCTCCGAGAGCACCCGAGGGCCAACGGCGCCTATCGGGACGGGCGCCTGGAGCTCTACTCGCGAATCAACGTCGGGGTCGCGGTGGCCGCTCAGGACGCCTTGGTGGTCCCGACCGTCTTCGACGCGGACCGCAAGGGCCTTCAGCAGATCGCGGAGGAGGTCCGAGCGCTGGCGCAACGGGTGCGCGACGGGACGGTCACCCCGCCGGAGCTCTCCGGGGGAACCTTCACGGTCTCGAACCTGGGGATGTTCGGCATCGACTCCTTCGCGGCGGTGATCAACCCGCCGCAGGCGGGGATCCTGGCCGTCGGGGCGATCACCGAAAGGCCCGTGGTGCGCGAGGGCGAGATCGTCGTCGCCGCAGGTCATGACCCTCAACCTGGCCTGCGACCATCGAATCCTCTATGGAGCCGACGGCGCCCGGTTCCTCGACCGCATCCGCAGCGTGCTCACCGAGCCCCTCGCCTTGGCGCTGTAGCCCGATTGCCCACCTCGATCGCCGGCGACCCTCGACGCTGGCCCTCGACGCTCCCGAAGGGCATCGCTCCGACGTTCTCCCTTGCAACGTCGTGTATGCGGCGTAGAATCGGGTAGCGATTCACACATAGGGGAGGAGGGGCGGATCCCTCACCTCCCTGGTCCGTAGGCGTCGTGTTCGGAGATCCCGACGCGGCGACAAACGGCCCGGCTGACGGAGATCCCGTCGCCCGGCCCGAACGAAAGGCGGACACCGATGAGGACGAGCGACGCCGTGGTCGCGGAGCGGCAGGTCGGCGAGGTCGCGGGCGCGACGTTGACGCGGGCGGACCGCGCGAGCCTGTTCCGCTACCTCGTGATGATGCGCGCCTCCGAGGAACGGGCGCTGAAGCTGTACAAGCAGGGCAAGGTCCCAGGGTCGTTCTACGACGGCCGCGGCCAGGAGGCGATCTCGGTCGGCGCCGCCTTCGTCCTTGGGCCGCGGGACCGAATGTGCATCCTGCACCGAGACCTCGGTGCCCATCTCGTGCGCGGGGTGACCCCGGACCGCTACCTCGCCAACTACATGGGGCGCACCGGTGGAGTCACCGGGGGCAAGGACGGCAACATGCACTTCGGCGACCCCGGCCTCGGCTGCGTGGGAATGGTCTCGATGCTGCCTGACATGGCCCTGGTGGCGACCGGGATGGCGCTCACGTTCAAGCTTCGAGCCGAGCCGCGCGTCGCGATGACCTTCTTCGGTGAGGGCTCGACCGCCAATGGGCAGTGGCACGAGGCGATGAACCTCGCGGGCATCCACCGGCTGCCCGTCGTCTTCGTGCTCGAGAACAACCGGTTCGCGTATTCGACGCCGAACGACCTCGAGTTCGCCGTCGACCCCGTGCAGCGCGCGTCGACCTACGGCTTCTTGGGGGTCGAGGTCGACGGCAACGACGTGGAGGCGGTCTTCCAAGCGGCGCGGGAGGCGACGGCTCGGGCGCGAGGCGGCGACGGGCCGACCCTGATCGAGTGCCAGACGATGCGCATGCACGGCCACGGCGCACACGACGACATGAGCTACGTCCCCGACGAGATGCTCGCCGATTGGGCCGAGCGGGACCCGATCGATCGCTACGCGGAGCGCCTCGTCGCCGACCATGGCTTCGGCGTCGACGAGGTCGAACGCATCCGCTCCGACGTTACCGCCTACGTGGAGGAATGCGCGGGCAAGGCGCTCTCTTCGCCGATGCCGGATCCCGTCCTGGCAACCGAGGGCGTGTTCGCCGACGCGAGCGAGCCGCTCGGGGACGGGCGCGCACCGTGGTCGCACTGGAGTCGCGCCAACGGAGCAGGGGGCCAGGCATGACCACCGCCATCGCCACCCGCTACCAACGAGCTCACCTATCTGCAGGCGATCTCGGACGCGCTTCGGTACGAGATGGCGCGCGACCCGTCCGTGATCTGCATCGGGGAGGACATCGGGGCGTTCGGGGGGGCTTTCAAGGTCACCGACGGGTTCTTCGAGGAGTTCGGCGCGGACCGCTGCCTCGACATGCCACTGGCCGAGAACGCGATCATCGGAACAGCCGTCGGCGCCGCCGTGGAGGGCCTCAGGCCGGTCTGCGAGATGCAGTTCGCGGACTTCATCTCATGCGGGTTCGACCAGCTGGCGAACGTGGCGGCGAAGCTTCACTATCGCCAGGGCCTCGCGGTGCCGATGGTCGTCCGCCTGCCCTCGGGAGGCGGCTTCTCGGGAGGTCCGTTCCACTCGCAGAACCCCGAGGCGTGGTTCATGCAGACGCCGGGGTTGAAGGTCGTGGCTCCCGCGACCGCCGCCGACGCCAAGGGCCTCCTGGTCAGCGCGATCCGTGACCCGAATCCCGTCTGCTACCTGGAGCACAAGGGGCTCTACCGCCACGTCAGGGGCGAGGTGCCCGAGGGGGAGCACGCCGTCCCGCTGGGCAAGGCGCGCATCGCGCGCGAGGGCGGGGAGCTGAGCGTGATCGCGTACGGGTCGAGCGTGCACCTGGCCCTCCAGGCCGCCGAGGAGCTCGACGAGGACATCGAGGTGCTGGATCTCCGAACCCTTTGTCCGCTTGACCGCGCGGCGATCCTCGCCAGCGTGCGAAAGACGGGCAAGGCCCTGGTCGCCCACGAGGCCACCCGGTCCTGTGGCGTCGGCGCGGAGGTGGCGGCGCTGATCACCGAGGACGCGTTCGAGGACCTCGACGGGCCAGTCCGCAGGGTGACCGCGCCCGACGTCCCGATCCCGTTCAGCCCGCCACTGGAGCAGGCGGTGCTTCCCCAGCTCGACGA
Source organism: uncultured bacterium (assembly GCA_963758865.1). Taxonomy (GTDB): domain Bacteria; phylum Actinomycetota; class Thermoleophilia; order Solirubrobacterales; family 70-9; genus AC-56. The sequence continues at coordinate 89,072 of CAVWWY010000006.1, forward strand.
CATCAAGGAGGCCTGCCGTGAGCTCCTCGCGTACTGAATCACCGGAAGGCACGACCCTCGCGGTGTACATGCCCCAGATGGGGGTCTCGGTGGCCGAGGGGACGATCGTCGAGTGGCGAAAGCGTCCCGGCGACTGGATCGAGGCCGACGAGCCGATCTGCGACGTGACGACCGACAAGGTCGATGTCGAGATCCCGTCGCCGGGCAGCGGGCGCCTGGAGCGGATCATGGTCGAGCCGGGGACGACGGTCCCGGTCGGCACCCCGCTGGCGGAGATCAACCCGGGCGCGAGACCCGGCGAGGCCCATCCCGACGAGCGCAACGGAACCGAAGCAAGGAGCGGGGCGGCGGCGCCAGCCCCGACCAACGGGGAGCGGGATCGATCCCACTTCCACTCGCCGGTGGTGCAGCGGATCGCCGACAAGCACGGGGTCGACCTCGACCAGGTGACGGGCACCGGGATCGGCGGCCGGGTCCGCAAGAAGGACGTTCTGGCTCACATGGAGCAGGAGGGCGGGGTCGCTCAAGAGCCCGTCCTCCATATCGAATCCCCCTACCGACCCGAGGCAGCGGAGGCGCCAAAGGCGCCTCCGCCCTCGGGGTCGGCCGAGGAGCTCGTCGGGCCTTCCCGTCGCGAGCCGCTGTCGCCCATGCGTCAGGCGATCGCTCGACACATGGTGGAGAGCCGGCGAACCGCGGCCCACTGCACGACCATCGTCGAGGCGGACATCTCACGGGTCGCCGCGCGACGGCGGGAGCTGAAGGAGTCGATGGGACGCCGCGGCGTGAAGCTCACCTATCTGGCGTTCGTAGCGGTTGCGGCGGTTGAGGCGCTACAGGAGCACCCGAAGCTCAACGCCTCGGTGGAGGACAGCGAGATCGTCTTTCACGACGACATCAATCTCGGGATCGCGGTGGCGCTCGACGAGGGCCTCGTCGTGCCGGTGATCCGCCGCGCGCAACGGCTGAGCCTCGAGGGAATGGCGGCTGCGATCGCGGACCTGGCTGGGCGCGCCAGGACGAACCAGGTCGAGCCGGACGAGATGCACGGCGGGACCTTCACGATCACCAACCCGGGGCAGTTCGGGGCCGTGCTGGCCACGCCGATCATCAACCAGCCACAGGTCGCGATCCTGGACCTCGAGGCGGTGGTCAAGCGGCCGGTTGTGATCGAGGGCGAGGAAGGCGACTCGATCTCGATTCGACCAATGACCTACCTGTGCATGTCCTGGGACCACCGCGCGCTCGACGGCGTGGATGCGGCTCGCTTCCTGGGCGCGGTGAAGGACCGCTTGGAGTCGTAGGGGTGAGCCGATGAGCGTCGCCACCCGCTATGCCGGAAACGGCCGTGCGACGCCAGCGGCGCTCGAGGGTGTCCGAGCCGGCCCGGCGATCGAGACGACGGCGATCCCCCCGGTTCCCTTCGACCACGAGGAGCTGGTGATCCGTCGGGGCCCCCGCAGTGGGCAACACGTGATCGTCGCGATCCACTCGACCGCCCTCGGCCCGGCGCTCGGGGGCGTGCGCCTGTGGCGCTACGCGTCCACGGTCGACGGCGTGCGCGATGCGCTGCGCTTGGCGCGTGGGATGACCCTGAAGGCTGCGGCGGCCGGGCTCGGGCTCGGTGGCGGCAAGGGAGTGATCTGCGCGCCCCAGGGACCCAAGCCCGACGACTCGACTCGTTTCGCCCTGTTGCGGGACTTCGCCGACCTGGTCGAATCGTTGGATGGGCGCTACATCACCGCGGAGGACGTCGGCACGTCCCCGGCGGACCTGGCCGCGATCCGGGAGCGGACGGCCCACGTCACCGGCCTCCCGCCGGATCTCGGCGGCTCCGGGGACCCGAGCCCGTTCACCGCGATGGGAGTGGAAGCCGCGATGCGGGCTTGCGCGCAGGAACGGTTCGGGTCGCCCGATCTCGCCCGGCGCCGGGTCGTGATCGCCGGCTTGGGCCACGTGGGAGCCGCGCTGGCGCGGCGGCTCGCGCGGGCGGGTGCCGACGTCGCCGCGTCGGACATCGACTTCCAGAAGCAGCGGCTGGCCGCGGAGCTGGGGGCCGAATGGCTCGATCCGGAGAGCGTGATGATCGCCGAATGCGACATCCTCGCTCCGTGCGCGCTCGGCGGCGCGATCGACGCCGGCAACGCCAATCTCCTTCGATGCGCCGTGGTCTGCGGGTGTGCCAACAACCAGCTCGCCGACGAGGGCCTTGCGGCCGTGCTCGCGGAACGGGGGATCCTCTACGCCCCGGACTTCGTCGTCAACGCCGGGGGATTGATCCACGTCTACAGGGAGCTCCGGGGCTACTCGGAGGAGGAGGCTCGTCGACTGGCGCTCGGGATCGAGCACAACCTGGGCTCGGTCCTGGCGACGGCGCGGGAGCGCTCGATCACGCCACTCGACGCCGCCGGCGAGCTGGCGCGCGAGCGGCTCCAGGCGGTTGACCGCGGGGATCCGATCGACGCGTGAAAGGATGACGAGCATGGCGACCGGCGCCCGCCCCTCCAGCTCTGAGGTCTGGGTCGTCCGCGCGGGACTCGTTCCGTACGAGGAGGCCCGCCTCGCCCAGAGGCGCCTTCAGGCCGCTCGCCTCGACCGGGAGGTCGCCGACGTCCTGCTCCTTCTCGAGCATCCGCCCGTCTACACGAGGGGCCGGCGGTCGACTCCGGATGAGCTCCCAATGGCGGAGGACTGGTACCGGATGCAGGGAATCGAGGTCCGCGACACGGATCGCGGGGGCCGGGTCACCTACCACGGGCCGGGCCAACTCGTCGGGTACCCGATCGTCTCGCTTGGCGACCTCGAGGCCCGCGGCGCCGTAGTCGAAGCCGAGGCCGCGAAGCGCATGGGCGTCGTCGACTACCTGCGACGGATGGAACGCGTGATCGTCGAGGCGCTGGGGGCCTGGGGGGTGGCCGCCGAGATAGTCGATGGGTTGACGGGCGTGTGGACGCCGACGCGGCGAAAGGTGGCGTCGATCGGGGTCCACGTCAGCCGCGGCGTGACCACGCACGGCTTCGCGATCAACGTGAACAACGACCTCGAGCCGTTCGAGTGGATCGTGCCCTGCGGAATCGAGTCGTGCCGGATGAGCTCGCTGGCGCGCGAGCTCGGCACCGAGCAGGACCTCGACGCCTTTGCGACCACCGTGCGCGACCGGTTCGGCGACGTGTACGGTCGAACCCCAATCGAGGTCTCCGCCGGCGAGCTGGCCGAACGGGTCCCCGGGCTCGATGCCCTGGCCGAGCCAGCGGCGGCGCTACCTTAGAGCCATGGACCCCCGCGCCTCCATTCAGCCATCCGGGCCGTCGGCTCCGCCCCCGCCGGACGGGCGGGCGGAGCTTCACGTGACCCGGTCGCGGGCCAGCCCCGGCGGCACGCGAGTCGTGGACGGGCGTCCGTTCAGGGAGCGAAAGCCGCCCTGGCTCAAGGTGCCGGCCCCGGGAGGCCCGACGTATCGACGTTTGAAGGAGGCGTTCCAGTCCGACAACCTGCACACGGTCTGCGAGGAGGCGAACTGCCCCAACGTCGGCGAGTGTTGGGAGCGGGGCACCGCGACGTTCATGATCCTGGGGGACGTCTGCACCCGCCGCTGCGGCTTTTGCAACGTCAAGACCGGCAAGCCGACCTGGAACGACCCGCTGGAGCCGATGCGGGTGGCGGCGCAGGTGAACCGCATGGGGCTCCGGCACGCGGTCGTCACCTCCGTCGATCGCGACGACCTCCCCGACTACGGGGCGGGCGCGTTCGTGGGCGTGATCCGATCGATTCGGATGCTGGCTCCGGGGTGCGCCGTCGAGGTCCTGACGCCCGACTTCCGCGGTCAGGAGATGCCGCTCGCCAAGGTGGTCCACGAGCGCCCCGACGTCTTCAACCACAACGTCGAGACGGTGCCGCGCCTGTATCCCAAGGCGCGCCGGGGCTCGGACTTCATGCGCTCCGCCCGGGTCCTCCGCCTCGCCAAGGAGATGGGTGGCGACCACGTGGTCACGAAGTCGGGCCTCATGGTGGGGCTCGGGGAGAGCTTCGACGAGATGGTCGAGGCCTTCGGGATCCTGCGCGACCACCGGGTCCAGATCCTCACGGTCGGCCAGTACCTGCGACCGACCGAGCAACACCTGCCGGTCGTCCGCTACTGGCACCCGGACGAGTTCTCCCGGCTGGAGCGAGCCGCCTACGAGCTCGGCTTCGAGTCCGTGGCGGCCGGCCCGCTGGTCCGAAGCTCATACCACGCGGACGAGAGCGCCCGCGAGGTCACCGCGCGCCGCGCCGCCTAGCTCGCCGGCGCAACGCGCGGATTGCTCGCCTTGGCTAACTCGCCCGGATGGTCCTGCTGCTGTCAGGCTTGCAGCCGGGGATCCTGCCGACGCGGGCGTACACCTTGCCGCTGCGGACCCCCGTGTTGCCGGTGTTCCACTCCCAGCCGTCGGAGGTGTGCGACGTGGTATCCGAACCGATGAGGTTGTCGGTGCTCGGGCGCTGCTCGGAGCCCCGCTGCTTGTAGAGCTTGACCGTGCGGTTCGCCTTGCACTTCCGCTTCGAGCTCTTCACCTTGCCGTGATACTCGCCATTGCCATCACCCGTGATCGTCACCTTGGTCGGCGTCGCCGCGAACGCCATCCCGGCGAGAGCGACGACGCCACAGAGGGCGAGCGCCACGAGCGCGAGTGGGAGCTTCCTTGGCTTCAAGACTTCCTCCTTGGCCGCTAGTTGGGCCGCTAACGTAACCGGCTTCCCTCAAGGCGTCAACCGGACAGACGTCCGGGTCAGGGGACCACGAACCGCGCCAATAGGCTTGCCGCCCCCTGATCCCGCTCAAGGACAACATCCCGACGTCGCGGTTTCCGATCCTCACTGTGCTGCTGATCGTCGCCAACGTCATCGTCTTCGGCTGGCAGCTCCACTTCTCGGGCAGCGAGGCCTCCGACGGTCAGTTTCGCCAGCTCGGGATCTCCGAGCAGGACCAGAACACGCTCGAGTACGGGGCGATCCCGTATCGCCTCACGCACCCCGGGAAGGACTGCGCGGTCGGGGTGACGAGCTCCCACCCCAGCAGCGCCGAGGTCGTCTGCCAGGGAACGTCGGGCTACTCGCAGTCCAGGCGGCTCGCCGGCCAGGGCGCGCCGTTCGCCCCACTCGACTCGCCGCCGTGGTGGGCCACCGTGTTGACCTCGATGTTCATGCACGGCGGCCTTCTGCACATCGCCTTCAACATGCTCTTCCTGTGGATCTTCGGCAACAACGTCGAGGACTCGATGGGGAGGCCACGGTTCCTGGCCTTCTATCTGCTGGCGGGGATCGTCGCCGCCTACGCGCAAGCGCTGCTCAGCGTCGACACGACCGTGCCGGCGATCGGCGCCAGCGGAGCGGTCGCCGGGGTGTTGGGCGGCTACCTGCTGCTGTTCCCGCGGGCCCGGGTGCTGACCCTGGTCATCATCATCTTCTTCGTGACCCTGATCGAGATCCCGGCCGTGATCATGCTCGGGATCTGGTTCGCCCTGCAGTTCCTGCCTGCGATCGGACAGGTGGGCACGGATGCGGTGTCAGGGGGCGGCGTCGCGTACTGGGCGCACGTGGGCGGCTTCGCCTTCGGGCTAGTGGCGATCAAGCTGTTCGCGAACCGCTACCGCGCGATCGCCGCAGGACATGCGTAGCGCGTTCCTGCTCGTCGGGCTGGTCTTCTGCCTGGTCTTCGCGGGGATGACCGCCGCAGTCGCAGCTCAGTCGAGCTTTGACATCTTCTCGGTCATCGCGTTCGTGATCGTGGGCATGCTCATGATCGCCATCGTCGGCGCCCTGCTCAATCCTCCCCGCGATTAGACGCCGCGGCACTCCTTACGGCATGTAGGCGTCCGTGTGGCAGGGCGCCCCGCCGCAGACGTCGGTGACGCTTCCACCCGGCATCAGGAAGTCGGACTTCTGCGTCCTGGCGGCGACCGTGCTCCGCGGATGGCTGTGGGGGTCTGAACCCCCTGACGGAGCCGTGTTGGTCACCGGCGGCGAGTCCACCACCCCGGGGCCACTGTCCCAGACCACGAGCGCCGAGCCATTGAACGGGTAGCTCGTGATCGGCGACAGCCCGTAGAACAGGTTCGCGTCCTGGCTGCGGGCCGGCAGGTCGAGGGCCGGGGAGTGGTACTTGGCGCCGATCGTCCGCGCCTCGACCGTCGCCGCGTACTGGCTCACCTGGAAGTCGCCGTAGGCGACGTGCATGAGCACCTTGTGCACCGGCGTGTCGGGCAGCGGACGGTCCGTCATGTGCTGCGCGTAGCCGTCCGCCTCGCCGCGATCCCAGAGCTGCTGCATCAGGTCGAGGATCAGCGGGTGGAGCGACGGGTCGGTGTAGCCACCGCCGGGCGAGCTGCCGAACAGGAACGTCGCGTACAGCGGGAAGTCGGTGCTTCGCTGGAGCAGCACTCCGCCGTAGTTCATGCCCGGGACGCCGAGCGACCGCCCGCGGTGTAGTCGGGCGCGACGGCGGTCGTCATGCCGCCCATGATGCCGCCCTGGCTGTTGCCGTCGTAGTACAGGCGCGACGGTGTCGAACAGCGGCTGGCTGCTGCCGTTCTGGAAGGCGGGGTCGGACGCGAACCCGTCGGAGGTCCTCATCAGGCGGCCGAGATAGAGGGTGTTGAGGACGCCCTGCTGGAGCCGGTCGATGACCTGCGGGAACTTGTTCAGGTCCTGAAGCGCCGCGATGTCATAGGGGACGTCGGTGCCCGCCAGTCCCCACCAGTTGGTGGCGCAGAACATCATGTTGTGCTCCGACGCCATCGCCTCGACGTTTCCGGCATGCACCTCGCTGGCCGAGCCGAGCAGGCCATGGCCGTAGAGCGACGCGCGGGCCGGGGTGGTCGCGGCGGCAGCTGGGGATGATGCAGTCGTACTGCGCCGTCGTCGTGTTGCCCGGCTTCTGGGTGGGCAGCGCGTCGGGGTTGTTGGAGCTGTAGTGGAAGCCACCCCCGTTGTCGCTCGACGTCGGCGTCGGCGTGCAGCCTGTGGCGTTCAGGTAGCACGGCACCGTGAAGGTCCCGGTGACCTCGCTCATGATCCCCGGCCGCCGGGTTCGGGGTGACGTTGTCCACCGTGAACGGGGGGGCGCTGCCGGCGGCGGTCGTTGTCGCTCAGGTTGTTGTCGCCGAGCTGGCTGAACGCGTCGTCGCGGATCTTGAGCATGCGGGCGCTGAGGCTCTGGCGGCTCATCACCGTGAAGTCCCAGGCCACGTACAGGTTGCCCCGCTTGATGCCCGCCTGGTCGAGCGACTTGAACATCGACTCGTAGCGCTTTCGCTGCGGTTGCTCCGCCGGCGGAAGCTTCTGGTGATCCCTGAGCTTCTGGAACCAGCTCGGGGCCTTGAGCGTGTTCCCGCCTGCGTTCTTCAGGTTGCGCAGGGCGACGATGTAGCGATGCCCCTCGAGTGAAGTTCTTGCCCGGATGGATGAGCAGCGTCGTGTTGCGCCGCGTTCGGGCGCGTTGGAGTCGAGCTCCGCCCAGATCAGATGCCGCTCGATGCGTGGCGGCATCGATGACCACGATCGGGGCGTTTGGCTTGTAGGTCTTCGACATGTCCGTCAGCCGCACCGGGTTGGTGTTGTTGAAGGCCGCGGTGTTGTCGAGGCCGGGCACCTTGACGACGATGTCGCTGCCGGGGCTGAACCCGTCATTGCGGTTGTACTCGTCGACCTCGATCTGGCTGCCCTCGGTATTGGTGGGCATCGCGCTCTGGGGCAGCTTGACGCGCAGGCCGGTGGCGCTCGACGGGTCCTTGACCGTGAACAGGTTGTTCGGGAACGGCAGCAGGCAGGGCGTGCTGGTGAACGGCTGGCAGTTGGCGCCCGGGCCGCGGCCATCGCGACGGGGGCCGCGATCAGCCCGGCTGCGATCACCGCCAACGCCCCGGCGACCACACCCGCCAGAGCTCGGTTCCTGTACGCCCCCCTCGACGGCCCGACATCCATCGGCATGCGATTGCTCCTCCTTGTCCGAGTGAAAACTCCCCTGCGAGGCCGCGCACAATATGCCATCCGGCGATGCCCGCGCCGTCTGGCTGGTCGACCAGCCGGGCGTCGCGTGAGCTCGCCCTCGCTTACGATCCCTCCTACGGAGGACCAACCAGGAGGAGAGCAGATGGCCAAGGAACCGCGTTCACTCAATGGCAAGGTCGTGGCGATCACCGGCGGCGCCCGGGGAATCGGCAAGGCGACGGCGACGTCGCTGGCGCGCGAAGGCGCCAGGGTCGCGATCGGCGATCTCGACAAGTCCCTCGCCGAGCAGACTGCCGCGGGGTTGGGGGATGCGGTGGGCCTCGAGCTCGACGTCACGCGTCGCGATTCGTTCGCGAACTTCCTCGATCAGGTCTCCGAGCGCCTGGGGCCGCCCGACGTCCTGATCAACAACGCCGGGATCATGCCGATCGGGCCATTCGTGGACGAGGACGACGCGACCGCCAGGCGGATGGTCGACATCAACCTCCACGGAGTCATCTACGGGACCAAGCTGGCGATCCCCAGAATGCGGGAGCGCGGCACCGGCCACATCGTGAACATCGCCTCGCAGGCCGGCAAGGTCGGGCTCCCCGGCGGCGCCACCTACTGCGCGACGAAGCACGCCGTCGTCGGACTCAGCGAGGCCGTCCGTGCCGAGCTGAGCGACTCTGGGATCGAGGTCTCGGTGGTGATGCCGGCCGTCGTCAACACGGAGCTGGGATCGGGGCTGTCCGACACCCGCGGGGTCAAGAAACTGGAGCCACAGGAGGTCGCGGAAGCGATCGTCGATGCGCTGCGGTTCCCGAAGTTCGACGTCTGGGTCCCGCCCCGAGCGCCGTGATCGACAAGCTGATCCATCCGCTCCCCGCGTCGCGCCCGCGAGGCGGTCGCCAGGTTCATGCGGGCGGACAAGGTGCTGGCCGCGCCGGACCGCGCCCAGCGTGCCGCCTACGAGGACCGCGCCGCCCACTCCGAGCCCGGGCTCGAGCCGGAGGCCACCGCCGGCGCGAGCGCCGAGAAAGCCGAGGAGAAGAGCCCGGTCGCCTAGCTCGTACTGCGACCGCGAGGCCCGAGTCGTGATTAAGTTCGACCGAGATGCTTCGGAGGAGTCCGGGTACCGCTGGGCGCAATGGCCTTGGCGATCGCGTTGATGAGCGGAGCGGGTGTGGCCCAGGCTGCGTTCAGCGCGCACGGCAGCGTCGAGCAGGTGTACGTGACCCATCTGGGTCCGGGCGCACAAGCTTCGCTTCTCGATCCCGGGGGCCAGTCGATCGCCACGAAGCGAGCAACCGCGCAGGGCGGCGTCCTGTTTCGGAACGTCAAGCCGGGAACCGGCTACCGCGTGCGTCGCTTGGACGGAGGGGCGACGTCGGGGCCGCTCAAGGTGCTATCGAGGCAGCCGGCTCCGCCCAGTACGAGCATCTACAACCAGACGATCCCCACCGACGGCTACGGGTACCTGAAGACTCGCGACGGCACCAAGCTCGCGCATCAGTGTTCACCCGCCGGCGGACGTGACCAACGCCTTCCCGGCGTCGACTCCTCCGCCGATCCCGTCCGGTCCGACGCCGACCCTGATCGAGTACTCGGGCTACGGGTACGCGGATCCGGCGGGTCCGCAGAACGGGATCGCGATCCTCGCCAACCTGATGGGGTTCACGGTGGTCGACGTCAACATGCGCGGCACCGGCTGCTCCGGCGGCGCCTTCGACTTCTTCGAGCCGCTGCAGAACCTCGACGGGTACGACGTGATCGAGACGGTCGCCCGCCAGCCCTGGGTCCATGCACCACAAGGTCGGGATGATGGGCATCTCCTACGGCGGGATCAGCCAGCTCTTCACCGCTCAGACTCAATCCGCCGAGCCTGGCCGCGATCTCGCCGCTCTCGGTACTCGACTCAACGCAGACGACCCTGTATCCGGGCGGCATCCTGAACACCGGGTTCGCCCTGAACTGGGCAAAGGAGCGAGTCCACGAAGCCAAGCCGGCGGGACCGAACGCCGGGCAGGCCTGGGCGTACCAGCGGATCCAGAACGGCGACCAGACCTGCAAGGCCAACCAGGCCCTGCACGGCCAGGCGGCAAACCTCCTGGCCAAGATCCGGGCCAACGACCACTACGTGCCGAAGGTCGCGGACCCGCTGGCGCCGATCACCTTCGTGAAGAAGATCAAGGCGCCGGTGTTCATGGCCTGCCAGTGGACGGACGAGCAGACGGGCGGTCACTGCCCGACCCTGGCCGAGCACTTCACGGGCACCCAGCGCAAGTGGTTCACGTTCACGAACGGGACCCACGTCGACTCGCTCGCTCCCGAGACCTTCAACCGCTGGTACGACTTCTTAAAGCTCTACGTCGCCAAACAGGCGCCGATCACCAGCGCCGCGCTGATCCAGGCCGCCGGGCCGGTGATCTACCAGGAGGCGATGGGGGTCCCGGGGGTGACGATGCCGCCCGATCCGATCCAGCAGCAGCCGACCTACGCCGGGGCGAAGGCCGCGTTCGAGCAGCTCAAGCCGATTCGGATCCTGTTCGACAACGGCGCGGGCGGCTCCCAGCCCGGTCAGCCCGCGCCCGGCTTCGAGCAGTCGTTCTCGCAGGTTCCCGATCCCAAACACCACCGCCCGGTTCTGGTACCTCTCGAACGGCGGCGCGCTCGGCGGCACGCCGCCCTCCAGCGCCGGTGCGGATTCGTTCGACTGGAGGCCCCACGCCCGGCCGTTGACCAACTTCAAGGGGGATACGGCCGCGGGCACGGACGGCCTGTGGACCGCGACGCCGCCCTACAAGTGGCGGCGACCCCCGGCCGGCACCGCGGCGTCGTACGTGACGGCCCCGCTGAGCGGCAACACGACGCGTCATCGGCGCCGGCGCCGTGCATGCCTGGGTACGTTCCTCGACGCCCAACGTCGATCTGCAGGCCACGGTCACCGAGGTCAGGCCGGACGGCAAGGAGACCTTCGTGCAGGGCGGCTGGGTGCGCGGGAACGAGCGGAGGCTGGACGCCAAGAAGAGCACCCTGCTCGAGCCCGTGCTGAGCCTCCGGGCCAGCCACGTATCGCCGCTGCCGAGCGACCGCTACGTCAAGGTGACTATCCCGCTCTACTACGAGGGGCACACCTACCGTGCCGGCTCACGCATTCGCGTGACGATCACGGCGCCCAACGGCGACCAGCCCATCTGGTCGTTCGGCCAGACCCGGCCGACGGGGCCCTCCACGGTTTCGATCGCCCACTCCCAGAGCATGCCGTCGAGCCTCATCCTCCCGGTGGTCCCGAACGTGAGCGTTCCGACCGGGCTCCCGCCTTGCCCGGGCCTCAGGGGCGAGCCGTGCCGGGACTACCAGCCGTACGTGAACCAGCCGACTCCCTGACGGCCAGCACACGACGGGATTGAGCTGGCCGCCCGCCGCTCACATTCGTTCGCCGGGCAATTGGCTGGCTTGCTTCACCCAAGCGGCTAGCTGAGCTTCGTCGAGCTGGTCGTCCTCATGGATGTCGAGGTAACGGGTGTCCTTGCTCTTGGACTCGCCGGGAGGGACAGGACGCAGCGACGTGCCGCGGAAGAAAGCCACCTTGACGTACTTCGTGAAGCAATGAAAGCTGAGGAACCAGCCTTGGCCCTCCATGCCATAGAAGGGCGAGTTCCACTTCACGGCCTTGTGGACGTTGGGCACGTTGCGCACGATCAGGGCGTCGAGGCGGCGCCCGACGTCGCGTTTCCAGCCCGGCATGGCCGCAACGTAGGCCTGCACGGGGGCGTCGCCGTCGGCCTTCGCGATCTGAGGGTTGCCGCCTGCGAGGAGGGCCGGCTTTGCGACCTTGCGGGACTGAGACTTCGGTGCCGTCTTGCGCGGTTTGGACGCCTTTGCAGCGACCCGCTTGACGGCGGCCTTCTTTGCGATCTTCGTTGACTTCTTGGACGTCTTGCCGGCCATTGCGTTCACTCCACTGACAGAGGGTGAGAATCCGCGGCGACGGGATGGAGCCAGCGGGACTCGAACCCGCGACCTCCGGCTTGCAAAGCCGGCGCTCTCCCAGCTGAGCTATGGCCCCAGCGGGTCCATTCTAGGACCGCGCATGGCCACGACCTGACGGCGGGCCCGGGCGCTCGATCGGCCAGGCGCGTAGCGGCAACCTCGGCCGGCGCGCTTGTGCGAGGATGGATTTGCGAAGCAGCCGATTCGGAGGATGCGAGTGGCCGACACGAAGACGGCGACAGAGGCCGTGGGGGAGCGGGAGGAGCCGGACAAGTCTCCGCAGGCCGTGGAGGAGGCACAGGCCGATGCCAAGGCGGCGGGCGCCTCAAAGCCCGGCCAGCGGGCCGAGGTTTCGAACCTCGACATCGTCCGCCACCACTTCGACGCCGCCGCAGATCGACTCGAGCTTCCCGACGACCTCCGCGTCGTCTTCTGGACCCCGTATCGCGAGGTCACCGTTCAGATCCCGGTCAAGCTGGCCGACGGCAAGGTCCACGTCTACTCCGGCTACCGGATCCAGCACAACGGCGCCCGTGGCCCCTACAAGGGAGGCGTCCGCTTCCACCCCGAGGTCGACATCGACGAGGTGCGCGCCCTGGCCTCGCTGATGACCTGGAAGACGGCGGTCGTCGGGCTGCCCTTCGGCGGCGCCAAGGGAGGCGTCAACTGCCCGGCGGACAAGCTCGAGCGCTCAGAGGTCCAGCGGATCACCCGGTCGTTCATGGACAAGGTGGAGAAGGTGCTTGGGCCGACGCGCGACATACCCGCGCCGGATGTCAACACCAACGCGCAGGTGATGGCGTGGATGATGGACGAATACGGCAAGCTCCATGGCCACACGCCGGCGATCTGCACCGGCAAGCCGATCGCCCTGGAGGGCTCCTACGGGCGCGAGGCGGCGACCGGACGTGGCTGCGTGTACATGTTCCGCGAGGCGGCGCCGCACCTGGGACTCTCCCCCGCGGACACGAGCTTCGTCGTCCAGGGCTTCGGGAACGTTGGCTCGTGGGGCGCGCGGATCATGCAGCAACTCGGAGCGAAGATGGTCGCCGTCTCAGATGCCAACGGAGCGATCCGCAACGACGCCGGCATCGAGGCCAACGCCCTTCAGGACCATCTCGCCGCGGGCAACACGATCACCGAGTTCCCGGAGGCCGAGACGATCGACGCCGACGATCTCGTCGCCGTCCCCTGCGACGTCTTCATCCCCGCTGCCCTGGGGGCCATGATCCACGAGCAGAACGCGGGACGCATGGAGTGCAAGGTGATCGTCGAGGGGGCGAACAGCCCGACCACCCCGGCGGCGGATCGGATCCTCCGTGACAAGGACGTCTACATCATCCCGGACGTGATGGCGAACGCAGGCGGCGTCGTCGTCTCCTACTTCGAGTGGGTGCAGAACCTCCAGCACTTCCGCTGGGACGAGCGGGAGGTCAACGACAAGCTCGGCACGATCATGAGGCGCGCCTATCGCGAGGTCTCCGCCCGCTCCAAGGAGGACGGGCATCGACCTTCGGGAGGCGGCCTATGCGGTCGGGATCGAGCGGGTCGTCGAAGCCTCCCGGACCCGCGGCTACGTCTAGAAGTCCGAGGACGCAGAGCGAGGACACGAAGGTGCGACGGTTATCGGCGTCTCAGAAGTCGAAGTCCTTGGGCTTGCCCTGCTCGAACCAGAGCTCGTCGTCCTCGGGTGCGTCCTTGAGGAACTCGGGAGTGTCGGCGAGCACGTCCTCATCGTCGTCCTCGGACTCCTCGCCGGCGCCCGCCTCCTCCTCCTTCTCGGCGTCCTGAGCGTCCTCATGCTCCTCGCCGGCGGCTTCGGGCTCCGGTTCGGGCTCGACGTCAGGGAGCCGATGCTCGACGGTGTCGAGCGACTCGATCGGCGCTTCCTCACCGGCGCCGCTCGGCTCCTCGGGCCCGGGTTCCGAAGCCTCTGGGGCAGGCTCCTCGGGCTCATCCTCGGCCGGCGGCTCCGCTTGCTCGCCCTCTGGCTCCTCGAGCTCCGGGTCCGCGTGGGTCGTCTGGTCGAAGATCGCGGTCTGCTCCTCCGACCCAGTTACGGGCTCGACCGGTTCGGGCTCCGGCGGCGCCTCGGCGACCTCCGTTCCCCGGGCCTCGTCCGAGGGCTCGACCACGGGATGCTGGCCCGCCGAGGGCTCCGGGTCGTGCGCGGTCTCGGTGGCGTGGGCCGCCGCGCCGTTTCCGGACTGCTCGTGCGCGCCCTCCGAATCCGGAAAGTCAGGCTCTCCGGGCCGACTGGACGGCCCGAAGGCCTCGTGCTCGAGCTGTTCGAGCTCGGAGTCGGTCGCCCCGCGCTGCCGCTTTAGCTCCAGGTGCTGGCGAATCGCGTCGTCGAGGATTCCCATACGTTCAGGGTGAAAAGAGTACTGGGCGCTCCTGAGCGCGTAGGCACACATTCCTGCATGGGCGGGAGCGCCCGGACGGCCCCGATCCTCCCGTCGCTTTCGCCGCGAGGCGCGTCGTCCCTGCGACTCAGGAGCGCCCGGCGGCGCTCGTCGCCGGAGCGTCCCTGACCGTGTTCTTGCCGGATCGCTTGGCCTCGTACAGCGCAGCGTCGGCGGCGGCGATCAGCGCCTGCGTGCTGTCGGCGGAGGCGGGCATCGAGGCCGCCCCCAGGCTGGCCGTCACCCTGAGCGTCCCCGACCCGTCGATCCGGGGGATCGCCTCCGACTCGATTCGGGCACGGATGCGCTCGGCGAGCTCGATCGCGCCGTCGAGCCCCGTCTCCGGCAGCGCCACCGCGAACTCCTCGCCGCCGTAGCGCGCCGGCTCGTCGACGCCCCGCGATTCCGAGGCGAGGACGGCGCCGATCGCCCGCAAGACCTCGTCACCCTGCAGGTGTCCGTAGGTGTCGTTGACGCGCTTGAAGTCGTCGATGTCGAGCATGATCAGGGACAGGTTGTGGCGGAAGCGCTGGGCACGCGCCGCCTCCTTGGTGATCAGCTCGCGGAAGCGGCGGTTGTTGGAGAGCCCGGTCAGCTCGTCAGTCACCGCCTGCTCGGAGACCAGCTCGTGCAGGGCGATGTTCTCGATCGATGCCGAGACCTGGCCCACCAGGTACAGGAACACGTCCCGTTCGGCGTGGCTGAACGGCTCCCCCTCCCTGGCGACGGTCATCACGCCCGCGTTCGCGGGAGTCTCCCCGAGTCGCCGAAGCGGGCTGGCGAGCGCGCAGAAGCCCGCGTCCTCATTCGAGACCGAGTCGTCGCGGGCGAGGGCCTGCCGCGCGGCGGCATCGGCGACGGCCTCCAGCTCCGGGGAATCTCGCCCCGCCTCCGCCTCGCTGCCCTCGCGACCGCTGAGGGCGATCGTCCCGTATTCGGCCCGACACGCTCCAAGCGAGGTCTCGACCACGACCTGGAGCAGGGCCTGCCGGTCGAGCCCGGACGCGAACGCCTCCCCGATCCGGCTCACCGAGCGGTCGATCTCGATCTGCTGACGGCGCAGCGCGTCCATCTGTCCGCTGAGGCGGTCGCTCATCTTGTTGAACTCGCTCGCGAGCCCCGCCATCTCGTCCTTGCCGACGACCGGCACCTTGTGGCTGAAATCCCCCTGACCGATTCGACGCGCGGCGTCGAGCATCTCCGCGACCTGACCGCCAAGAGCCCGCAGCAGCATCGCCACGAACACCAGCGCCACCGCGAAGAAGGCGACCAGGACGGCCGCCACCAGGGGGCTCGAGGAGAAGAAGCCTCCCGACTCGGTCGGGCCCAAGAGGGCGATTTGCAGGTCCTCGTTTCCGGGCAAGTCCGTGGTGCCAACGCGGAAGGTGGTGCCGGCGACGTCCACGTCGCCGGAGTGGCCGCTCGCCGGCAGGCTCGCGTCGCCCACGTCGACCGTCTCGGAGATCGGGCCGGCCTCGCCGAGCAGCGCCGCGTCCCGACCGGTCAGACGGTGCACGTCGGCCAGGTACTCGGAGGCGGTCGTCGTCGAGACGACCAGCGTTCCGAGCTCGCCGTCGGGCCCGCGGAGGGTCAGCTGGTACGGAGCGACCAGCTGAGGTCGTCCGGCGGCCGCCTCCCGCCTGCCGTTCGGATCGCGGATGACCACGGATTGGATTCCGTGCTGACCCACGCCGGCTCGGGCGGCGTTCTCGATCTCAGCGGAATCGCCCGACTGAAGGGCGATCCCCAGCGTGGGGTCGCGACCGAACTGGTTCGCAGCCCGCTTCGCCGCCGCGACGTCGTCCCGATAGACGGCCAGGGCGGTCTCGAGGCCGGCGGCGAGCCGCGCGTCCGCCTTGTCGTTCCTCGACTGAGTCGTCACCTGGGTCACGAGCACGGCGACGGCGATCATCGGCAGGACGACGATCAAGAGAAAGAACAGCGTTAGGCGTCCGCGGAAGCTCATTTTGGATCCATCAGCTTAGATCGGCATTTGTACGGCTATCCTTGCCTCCCTGGGACGTCGCTCCCGTAAGTATGCGTCCCGACGCGGGGCTATAGCTCAGTTGGGAGAGCGCCTGGATCGCACCCAGGAGGTCGGGGGTTCGAGTCCCCCTAGCTCCATCCGACGGCAGCGCCGCTCGGCATCCATGCCTCATAAGCTCCCTTGGTGCTCGCGTACCTGTTCTGGCACCGCCCCAGGGAACCGAGCGGGCAGGACGGGTATGAGCGCCGGCTGGTGGAGTTTCACGACGCAATCCAGGGAGTCGTCGTCGAGTCGGCAGCGTTTGAGCTTGATCGGCTCCCGTTCACGCAGGCAGGCGGCTACGAGGACTGGTATCTGATCGAGGACTGGGCGGCGCTCGGTGAGCTCAACCGCGCCGCCGTGAGTGGTGAGCGCGCCGCCCCTCACGACGCAGTCGCCCACCTGGTGCGGGAAGGGTGGGGCGGGGTTTACTCGCTGATACGCGGAGGGCCAAAAGCGCCCGATCGGGGCCGCTGGGTGAGCAAGCCGAGCGACGAAGCCTATGAAGCCTTCCTGGGCCAAGAGGACGCCGAAGCAGTCTGGCAGCGTCAGCTCGTCCTCGGGCCGGCGGCCGAGTTCTTTTTCTCCGGCGAACCATGTGACCCGCGCTCCCGCATCTGGCCTCCCTAGCCGGCCGGCTCGCGCGGGTCCATCGCCCAGGCGCGAGCCAGGTTGGCGGCGGCCGCCTTGGTGAGCAGCTCGTCGAGCTCGGGCGTGGGCTCCGGGGGCAGCGGTCCCTCGGACCTGGCGGCGCCCAGGACGCGGTCGCGCGCCTGCTCCGCGAGCGAGCGGGCGCGGGCGACGTCGGCGGCGATCAGCTCCCCGTCGCGCTTGACGAAGCGCCCGGCCACCAGGACGTGTCGGACGTTGGCGGCGTTGGCCTGCGAGACCATGCAGCCGACGGCGTCGGCCATCGGGCTGAGGTTGACGCCCTCCCCGCCGACGACCAACGCGTCGGCCTGCTTTCCGGGGGTCAGCGAGCCGATCCGGTCCTCGAGGCCGGCGGCGTGAGCACCGTTGGCGGTCGCCCAGCGAAGGGCATCGCGAACCGTGGGAGTGAGGCGGTCCGGAAGCCGATTGCTCGAGTTGTAGGCGTCGTTTCTCATGCAGCGCTCGAACTGCAGACCGATCCGCATCTGGGCGAACATGTCCCCCGAGCAGGCGCTCACCACGTCGCAGCTCAGGCTGGGTCGCATGCCGAGCTCCAACGCCCGGCCGATTACGGGATGACCCATCCCCATCTGGAGCTCGGTCTCGGGGCTCGCGGAGACCTTGCAGCCGTGTGAGGCCAGCCGCCCGAGGTCACGGTCGTCGAGCGTGTTGCAGTGGACGTGGACCTGGTCCGGCCCGAGAAGGCCATGGTGATCGAGCTCGGCAATCCCCTCGGTGATCGACGATCCCCAGTTGCAGCCCGTGTGCATCACGATCGGCACCTCGAGCTCGCGGGCGGAGTCGACCTCGGCGATCGTCTGCTCGAACGGCACCAGGCCGCACTCGTTGAGGGCGATGCCCATCGTCACCAGGCCCGCATCGTCCGAGAGCGGTCCTGAGCGGAGACGACGCGCGTCTTCGAGCCGTTCGTCGGGCGCCGTGAAGCCGAGCTCCGAGGCCGGCGCCCCGAAGTACCCGTAGGCGAGGATGGCCCGGATGCCGGCATCGCGCAGACCGTCGAGTGCCGCCGGGCCATGCTCCGGCGTGTTCATGCAGTGGGAGAAGTCGAGGATCGTGGTAACGCCCGCGTCGAGGGCCTCGAGGGCGCCCAGATGGTTTCCGGCGTACACGTCCTCCGCCGAGCAGAGGGGCGCGATGCGCAGGCGAACGCCGAGCGAGTAATCGGTCAGCGTCCAGTCGGCGCACAGGCCGCGAAGCGGGGTCTGCCACGTGTGACGGTGGGTGTCGACGAAGCCCGGCAGGACGACGTGGCCGGAGAGGTCGAGCAACTCCGCGTCCTCGGCCTCGATCTTCTCGGCCACGGCCTCGATCCGCTCGTCCGCGATCAACACGTCGCCGACGGGCAGCTCCCCCACCTCGGGATCCATCGTCACTACGTGGGCGCCGCGCATCAGCAATCGCCGGCTCATCTCGCTCGCCTACATTACGTTGATCTCTCCGAGGTGGAATGGGACATGGAGCTGATCGACCTGTCGGCGCCGATCGAGCAGGGGCCGCCCGAGCAACTCGATGCGCTGCGGGTCGACGTCACGTACGAGGACCACCAGGCGGGCGCGGCGCTGATCGAGCAGCTCTTCGGGGTCGGCCCGGAGCTGCTCCGCGACGGCGAGGGCTGGTCGAACGAGACCTTCACCCGCCTGGGGACCCACAGCACGACCCACGTGGACGCGCCATGGCACTACAACTCGACGATCGGCGGAGCGCGAGCGAAGACGATCGACGAGCTACCGCTCGATTGGTTCTTTCGACCTGCGCTCGTGATCGACGCCACCGATCGGGCCGACGGCGAGGCGCTCGCCGCGGCCGATGTCCGGGAGCGGCTCCCTCGCGACCTCGTTGCGCGCGACATCGTGCTCGTCCGCACCGGCCGCGACGCCTATTACCGGGAGCCCGACTACATGGCGCGTGGGCCCGGCGTCACGGCCGATGCCACGCGGTGGCTGTTCGAGCAGGGGGTCCGGGTGATGGGGATCGACGCCTGGGGCTGGGACGCGCCGCTGCATCTTCAAGCCGAGCGGGCGAAGGCGGAGGGCCGGCCCGGCATCTTCTGGGAGGCTCACCAGGCGGACCTCTCCTACTCGCAGATCGAGCGCATGATGAACCTCGGCTCGCTGCCCCCCGAGGGGTTCACCGTCGCCTGCTTCCCGCTCCGCTTCCTCGGCGGCAGCGGGGCGCCGGCACGGGTGGTGGCGATTCTCCCCTGACATGACGGCCTCTGGCCGTTGACCTGCAACCCGAAGGAGCTATATGACGACCTCGACCCCCCTGATCACCGGCACCGACTTCATCACCGTCGCCACCAAGAACTTCGACGCCGCGATCGCCTTCTATCGCGACGTTCTGGGCCTGGCGGAGTCAAAGCGGTGGGGCGACATGCCGGGCGCCGAGTTCGAGACCGGCAACCTGACGATCGCGGTGATGCAGTCCGACGCCTTCGGACTCGAGTTCCGCCCCAACAACCATCCGATCGAACTCCGAGTCGAGGACGTCTCGGCCGCCCAGAAGGAGCTCGAGTCGCGGGGCGTCACCTTCGAAGGGGACATCCTCGACTCCGGCGTCTGCCACCAGGCGTTCTTCGCGGACCCGGACGGCAACGCCCTGGCGATCCACCACCGGTACGCGCCGCCGGAGTAATCGTCCTCGTCAACGCCAGGGAGGAGCTCGAGATCGCGGCTCAGGTCAGGGATCTCATGAGTTGACTAGCCTGGCCCCCATCCGGGTTGCTTGCCCAGGGGTCGTCCGGCTCTCGCGACCCGACCGAAAGGAGTGAATGAATGCCGTCGAACGAGGCTCAGCTGCAGAACCAGGTCGCAGCAGGCTCCAACACGGCCGACCGGAGCGCCTTCCGCCACGAGCTCGCCCAGCAGCTGCGCGTTGACGCGGTCAGAGCCACCGACGCCGCCGGCTCGGGGCACCCGACATCGTCGATGTCGGCCGCCGACCTGCTCGCCGTGCTCCTGGACGGCCATCTCCGCTACGACTTCGCCTCGCCGGGCGAGCCCCACAACGATCACCTCGTCCTCTCCAAGGGGCACGCATCGCCGCTTCTCTATGCCGCCTTCAAGGCTGTGGGAGTGATCGACGACGCCGAGCTCCTCTCCCTGCGGAAGCTCGGCAGCCCCCTCCAGGGCCATCCGGTCCCGGTCCTCCCCTGGGTGGAGGTGGGCACCGGCTCCCTGGGACAGGGACTGCCGATCGGCGTGGGCCTTGCGCTTGCGGGCAAGCGCCTCGACCGGCTGCCGTACCGGGTATGGGTCCTGTGCGGCGACAGTGAGCTCGCCGAGGGCTCCATGTGGGAGGCGTTCGAGCACGCGGGGCACGACCAACTGGACAACCTGACCGCGATCGTCGATATCAACCGCCTCGGCCAACGAGGCCCGACCCGTCACGAATGGGATCTCGAGGCCTACGCGGAGCGGGTGCGAGCCTTCGGCTGGCGCGCGCTGATCGTCGACGGCCACGACCTCGAGGCGATCGAGGCTGCCTACGAGGCCGCGGAGGAGGCAGCCGATCGGCCCACGGCGATCATCGCCAAGACCCGGAAGGGCCGGGGGGTGGAAGCGGTGGAGGATCTCGAGGGCTTCCACGGCAAGGCGCTCAAGGACAGCGCGGCCGCGGTGGAGGAGCTGGGCGGCGTTCGGGACCTGCGAGTGGAGGTGACGACGCCCGAGAAGGACGGCGAGCCACACCGCTTCGAGGCGCGCGAGATGGGGCCGCCGCGGTTCGAGCTCGGGGCCGAGGTGGCGACGCGCCAGGGATATGGCGAGGGGCTCGCCGCGATCGGCGCCGCCCGCCCCGATGTGGTTGTGCTCGACGGCGAGGTCGCCGACTCCACCCACGGGTTTCGCTTCGCCGAGGCGCATCCCGAGCGGTTCTTTGAGATGTACATCGCGGAGCAGCTGATGGTCGGTGCCGCGGTCGGCATGCAGGTGCGGGGCTATGCGCCATTCGCCGCGTCGTTCGCCGCCTTCCTGAGCCGGGCATACGACTTCATCCGCATGGCCGCGGTGAGTCGCGCCAACCTGCGCCTGTGCGGCTCGCACGCCGGCGTGTCGATCGGCCAGGACGGGCCATCGCAGATGGGACTCGAGGATCTCGCCGCGATGCGCGCGGTCCATTCGAGCACCGTGCTCTATCCCTGCGACGCCAACCAGGCCGCTCGCCTGGTCGAGTCGATGGCGGACCTTGACGGGATCTCCTACATCCGAACGAGCCGCGGGCCGACGCCGGTGATCTACGACCACGACGAGGCGTTTCCGATCGGCGGCAGCAAGGTGCTCCGCGCCTCCGAGGCCGACGACGTGACCCTCGTCGGCGCCGGGGTCACCGTGCACGAGGCCATCGAGGCGGCCGACGCCCTGGCGAACGACGGGGTGAGCGCCCGGGTGATCGATCTGTACTCGATCAAGCCGGCCGACGGCGAGACGCTCGCCACGGCGGCAGCCGAGACGGGTGCGATCGTCACCGTCGAGGATCACTGGCCGGAGGGCGGCCTCGGGGAGGCGGTGCTGGCGGCGCTCGCGGAGGCGGACGCGACGGCGCGGGTTCGCAAGCTGGCGGTCGGGTCCTTGGTCGGCTCGGGCACGCCGGCGGAGCTGTTGCACGAGGCCGGGATCGATGCCGAGGCGATCGTCGCCGAGGCACGGTCTCTGGTCGAGTCGCTGAGGGCGACAACCTGAGCCCGGGGGCCGAGCTCCTCCTGGCGCGTCATGGCGAGACGGAGTGGAGCGCCAGGGGGCGCCATACGAGCCGCACGGACCTGCCGCTCACAGATGCCGGGCGCCGGCACGCGTCCGCCCTGGCGCAGATGCTCGGCGACCGCCCGTTCGCGCTCGTGCTCACCAGTCCCCTTCGCCGGGCGGCCGAGACCTGCGAGCTCGCGGGCCTGGGGAAGGCTGCCCAGGCCCACGACGACCTCCGCGAGTGGGACTACGGCGAGTACGAGGGGCTGACGACCCCGCAGATCCAACAGCGCCGGCCGGGCTGGAGCCTGTGGCGAGACGGAGCGCCCGGGGGCGAGACGGCGGCCGACGTGGGAGAGCGGGCGGACCGGTTGATCGCCGAGGTTCGGGGCGGCACGGGCGACGCAATCGCCTTCGGCCACGGCCACATGCTTCGGGTCCTGGGCGCCCGCTGGGTCGGCCTGCCGCCCGAGGACGGCGGCCTGCTTGCGCTTGGGACCGGAGCGCTCTGCACCCTCGGATACGAGCACGATCTGCCCGTCATCTGTCG
Organism: uncultured bacterium; assembly: GCA_963758865.1. Lineage (GTDB taxonomy): Bacteria > Actinomycetota > Thermoleophilia > Solirubrobacterales > 70-9 > AC-56. The sequence goes on from CAVWWY010000006.1 coordinate 111,368, forward strand.
CTGGAACGAGGGCTGAGGGGAAGGTCTGGCGGGTGGCCCGCTCGAGCGAGCAGGGTCAGCGGCGCGAGGTCGCCGGCTCGCGGCGTGCCAGCTCGCGCAGGTTCCGTCCCACCCGCCCGACCAGCAGCACCACCATGACCCCGGCGATCGCGAGCCCGATGACGTCGAAGACCGTCATCTGGAGTTGGCCGATGGTGAAGTCGAGGCCGAGGTGAAGCGCCAGGGCGGTGTTCAGGGCGATCAGGACCAAGCGGAGCTCTGTGGGCCCGATGAGGCCGTACCCAATGCTGAAGCGACCGAACGCGTAGCTCTCCAGGTACACGTTGATCGACAACACGAGATAGGCCACCACCACGAGCGTTCCAACCGAGAGCAGCATGAACGGCGACAGGCCCAGCCCGATCCCGATCGCCGCAGTGGAAACCGCGTCGACGAGGTGATCGAGGTAGTAGCCGTAGGTGGGCCGTTCGATCCGACGCACTCGAGCCAGGGTGCCATCCAGCGAGTCGCCCAGCCAGTGGATCACCAGCAGCCCGCTGGCCACCCACAGCCACTCGGCGCTCTGGTTGGACAGCTGGTACGCGGCGCAGATCGCGAAGGCCGAAAGCACGCCGAGCAGGGTCAGGTCGTCCGGGAGGATCCACCGCGGGAGCCTGGCGGCCACCCAGCGCAGGAGGCGCCGCTCCGGCTTCGCCAGCAGGAAGCTGGGCTCGCGCTCTGCCTTCACCGCATCTTCGAGGACCTCAGCGGCCACGACATCAGGTACTCGGGAGTCTGGTGATGGTTTCGGGGCCTCTACCATCCTCCGACGATGCGCATCGACAAGATCGTCACCAATAGCAGGCCGGTTTTCTCGGTCGAGTTCTTCCCACCGCGCACGCCGGAGGGTGTCGAGAGCCTGTTCGAGACGGTGGACGCCCTGAAGCCCCTGGAGCCGGACTTCGTGTCGGTGACCTATGGCGCGGGGGGCGCCACCCGTGACGGCACGGTCGAGATCGCGACCCGGATCAAGCGCGACCACGGGCTCGAGGCGATGGCCCACCTCAGCTGCGTGGGCGAGACCCAGGACGGCCTGATCGAGATCCTCGACCGATTCGAGGCGGCCGGGATCGACAACGTGCTCGCGCTCAGGGGCGATCCGCCCCGCGGTGAGGGCTCGTTCCGGGCGCCGGAGGGCGGGCTCTCCAGCGCCGCGGAGCTGGCAGCGTTCATCTCGGAGCGGTACGGCTTTGCGATCGGCGGCGCCTGCTTTCCCGAGGTGCATCCGGAGGCGCCGAGCCTCGACGCGGATCTGGCGTACCTCAAGACGAAGGTCGACGCAGGCGCGCGCTTCCTGATCACCCAGCTCTTCTTCGACAACAGGGCTTACTTCGAGTTCATCGAGGCGGCGCGCGAAGCCGGGATCGACGCCCCGATCATCCCGGGCGTGATCCCGATCACCAGCTACGCGCAGGTTTCGCGCATCTGCGAGCTCTGCGACGCATCGATTCCGCGGGAGCTCGGGGCGGCCATGGAGGCGCTCGGGGGCGATCCGGAGGCGGAGGCGCTGCTGGGCGTCGCCTATGCGGCGCGCCAGTGCGAGGAGCTGCTCTCGGGCGGGGCGCCCGGCATCCACTTCTACGCGCTCAACCGCGCCCCGGGGACCCGGGCCGTGCTGAGCGCGCTGCGGGCCTCCCGGCCGTGGGAGCGGGTTGGCGATGAGCACCCGTCGGCGCCCCTGAGCGTCGAATAGACTCGCCTGTCGCGATGGCCGACCAGGGCTCGTTCCGCTACGACGGCCACCGGATCACCTACGACGTGCACGGCGAGGGGGATCGGGTGCTCATCCTCGTTCACGGCCTGCTCATGAACCGGCGCATGTACGACAGGCTGGCGCCGGCGATGGCCTCCCGGGGGAACCGGGTGATCGTCGTCGACCTCCTTGGACACGGCGAGTCCGACAAGCCGCTCGACATGCGGGCCTACTCGATGCACTCGTTCGCCAATCAGATCGCGGCGCTGATCGAACATCTGGACCTCAACGCACCCGTGGTCGGCGGCACGTCGCTGGGCGCCAACGTCACCCTCGAGCTCGCGGTGCACCATCCCGAGAGCGCCGGCGGGCTGTTCATCGAGATGCCCGTGCTCGAGGACGCGCTCCTCGGAGCGGCGCTGGTCTTCACCCCGATCCTGCTCGGCCTGCGGTTCGGAAAACCCGTTCTGGTCCCATTGTCCGAGGCCCTTCGTCGCGTCCCGCGCTCGCACTACCTCGCCGACATCGTGCTCGACTGGCTGCGCCGGGACCCCGATTCCTCTCGGGCGGTGCTCGAGGGGATCCTGTACGCGGGCGCAGCGCCGCCGACCGAGGAGCGGCAGCGGATCACGCAGCCCGCCCTGGTCATCGGCCACCCCGCCGACCCGCTCCATCCGTTCTCCGACGCCGACATGCTGGGCGACGAGCTCCCCAACGCCCGGCTGATAGACGCCAACTCGATCCTCGAGTGGCGCCTCACCCCCGCCCGGCTCAACGCCGAGCTCGCTCAGTTCCTCGAGGACGTCCACGCACCCGGCATCGTTGCGGTGAAGCCCGCCCGAACGGCGAGCGGCTAGCGCACGACCCATCAGTCGCGAGCCTCGCGTTCGCTAGGCTGGCCCGCTCGATGGCAACCCGCAAGGAGGAGAAGGAGCGCCGCCGCGCCGAGCGGCTGGAGGCCGAGCGTCGCGAGGCCGAGTCCGCGCGCCGGCGCATGATCCTCGGCTACGGCGTCGCGGGCGTGCTGACGGCCGCCGTCGTCGCCGGAATCATCGTCGTCGTCGCAGGCAGCGGCGGAGGTGGCGGTGGCGATGACTCGCCGGAGAGCGCCCACATCGACGTCCAGACCGGGAGCGTGAACGATGTGCCGGCGGACTCTCGCGAGGGAACGCCGCCTCCCGCCCTGCAGCAGGCGGATCTGGAGAAAGCGGCCGCCGCAGCCGGGTGCACTCTTCGCCTCGACCTCCCCAACGAAGGACAGGTTCACCTCCAGCCGAACGCGGAGTCGCCCGAGTACGAGACCAACCCCCCGACCTCCGGCAACCACGTCACGACCCCGTACCAGCAGGCGGACGGGGCGTACAGCACGACCCCGTCCGCGATCGATTACGTGCACTCGCTGGAGCACGGCAGGATCGAGGTCCAGTATGCCCCGAACCTTCCCAATGCCGACCAGCTGGCGCTCAAGGGCGTGTTCGACGAGAGCCCGTCCGGGATGCTGCTCTTCCCCAACGCGAAGATGCCCTACGAGGTTGCGGCGACGGCCTGGACGCAGCTGATGGGCTGCAAGCGCTATGCCGGGGCGAAGACTCTCGATGCGATCCGTGACTTTCGCGACGCCTATCGCGGCCGCGGCCCAGAGACGGCCGTCCCGATCACGCCGTAGCCCGCCGCTTCGGCCCGGCCGGGCTCAGCGCCGCCTCTTGGGGGCGATGCTCGCCTGGCGTCAGCCCTGCGCCTTGCGAATCGCCGCATCGAGCTCCGCCGGGCTGAACGCGCCCTCGATCCGCGTGCTCACCACCCCGTCGCGGTCGATAACGAACAGCCATGGCTCGGTTGGCAGGCCAAAGGCCCTCATCTGAGGCCGGAGGCCCTTGCTCGCGTTGTTGTCGTTGTAGACCTCCATGTGGATGAACGCGACGTCGTCCCCGAACCGGGACTTGGCCTCCGCCTCCTCGTCCACGACGGGCCCGCAGACGCGACTCTGGCACAGGGCTGGCGTCGCGAACAGCAACACCACCGGCTTCTTGCCGACCACATCGGCCAGGTCGACGTCGTGCATGTCGTCGTGGGGACTGCGCGTGTCGATCCGCGAAACGTCGCCTCCAACCGAGGCCACGGTCGGAGTATGGATGCGCGGCGCCTCGCTCTCCCACGTTCGGAATCCGCTGGAAGCCGCCCACGTTCACGGTCGGGATCAGGCTGGATTGCAGGTGCTCGCCATCCCGAATCAGGGCGACCATGTCCCATTTCCCCTCCTGGGTGAACCGCACGTCGCTCAGGTAGAGCCCCTTGGCGGCGTCGGGGTCCAGGGCGACCGTCCTGGAGCGAAAGGCCGGGGCGGTCTGTAAATCGTCGAAACGAGCCGGGAAGGGGCCCTCCACCTTTCCTCCTCCGCGCGGAGCGGCGTAGAGCGCCACCTGTGCATCGGGCACCTGATCCTGTGCCGTGGTGAACACGCCGAAGCCGAACCGGTTTTGGCCGACGCCGAACACCTGGCCTGTGGGCGCCACGACCAGATCCCGCGCGGGCTCGGCTTGCCGGACGATCTGCTCGAGGGTCCGACCCTGAGCCGAGGGAAAGTCGGACGCTGGTGGAGCCGGTTGGTCGGAGAACGCGGGATCGTTCGACCCGCCGCACCCTCCGGCGGCCAGCGCGAAGACGATGCCGGCCAACGCCGCGAGTGCGACCAGGGCCTTCCGACGGATCCTCACGGAGCGTGCCCCCTGGCCCTTCGCGGCTTCTGACGATCGGCGCGACGCTCGCGGATCGCCGTCGCGATCGCCGACCCAAGTACGAGCAGAACCGGGAGCGCGTAGAGCGGCATGAAGTACCAGTGCATCAGGTGCGCGAGCGGCAGGTACGCGACGCCCAATGCCGGCCACGAGTGCGGGATCTCGATCATGCGTTGGATTGCGAGAGCAGGAAGAGGCCGAAGCAGGTGAACGCGACCATGACGAGGAGCATCCAGCGCTGGGAGCGCGAAGCCCTGCGGGGGTCGCCGTATACGGTGATCGCCCGGTCGTGGGCGAGCACCAAGCCGGTGACGTGGCCCGCGACGAGCGCTGCAACCTGGGCGTACCAGATCGTCGTCGCGGTGAGCAGCCCGTAGTCGATGCCGCCTGAGGCGGTGCCGAAGAGGTCGGACCCGTCCCCGAGCGGGTCCGAGAGCAGGTACGTGAACTGGGCCTGCTCGCCGAACACGAACAGGCTGAAGTAATGGGCGGTGAGGTAGGCCAGGCCGATCGGGATCAGGGTGTGTGCGAACAAGAGGCCCAATGCCCTGAGCTTAGGGGAGCCGCGCACCGTCTCCATCCCCCGCACGCCGGCCCAGTAGACGAGTGCGACGCCGGCCAGGGTGAGCGCAAAGAAGGCCGACTCCGAGAGGCGAAACGCAAACGTCGTCCCGAGCCCGAGATCGGTCAACCACTCGAAGAGGGTGTGGATCGGTGATTGGAAGATTCCCTCTTGGGTCCCGTCGAAGGTCGTGTTCGCGATCGTCGCGACGACGAGCGCGATAGAGCCGGCGGCCCCTGCCCAGCGCGTGGACGCGGCGAGTGGTCGTCGCAGGCCCAGTTGCCCGTCGCGCACCTCGAAGGGCGCCAGCCGCGAGAACATCTCGTAATACACCGAGAACGCCTCCCCCCGATCGAGCCATTCCTCGGTCCCGAACAGGAACATCGCGACCAGGGTGTAGGCGCTGTAGACCAGGGTCGCGACGGCCACCGTTTCGGGCGACACGCCCACGACCTGGCCGCCCGAGGTGCCGTAGACCAGCTCGAGCCACACGAAGGCCACGATCCCCACCACGGCGGGCCACCGGCCGAGGGCTTCCGGGTAGCGAACCGGTGGCAGATGGCGCTGTCCGGCGATCGGCCGGAACACGGCGCCGACCACTCGGGCGATCGCCCGCCATGGATTCAGGGCGCGAAACACGTTGCCGAGCAGCACGCTGAGCACCGCCATGCCGAGCCAGAAGGTCACGAAGACGAACGTGACGGCGAAATTCAGGTTCGCCTCGTCGGTCCCGCGAAAGCCGCTGTAGACGACGGCGCCAAGCAGCAGTACGCCGATCGCTCCGGCGAGGAGCTCCACCGGCCGGTTGGCCACCAAACGCGACACCCCCCGCCGCATCGGCCGCCAGTGATCATCCGACAGCTTCGAGTCGCGCCAGGCGATCGACAGGGTGACGAACGAGACGATCAGGACCAGGCAGGCGGCCCAGGCGAACAGCCATTCCGGGATCGGGAGGTCCTCCCGCCCGATCAGCAGCCCGTGGGCGATCGGCACCGAAAGCGAGATCACGGCGCCACGTTCAACTCGGCGACCTGCACGCCTTCCTCCTCTTCCCCGTGCTCCAAGTGGTGAGCCTCGACCTCGAACACGCCCTCGGTGTCCGCCGGGAAGTCGAAGCTCGCCGTTTGACCGGCCTCCACGTCCTTCGACAGCTCATAGCCGTGAATGTGCACCTCGGAGGGAACGTCCGGGGTGACGCGCAACCGGATGCGCTCTCCCTTCGAGGCCTCGACCTCGCGCACGCCGCCAACCGGCGCGCCATTCTTCACCGCGATCTCCGTCGGCGCTTCTGACTTCGTGCTCGCATCGTCCGAGTCCCCACCACTCAGGACGATGAACAAGACGACCGCGACGACGACGGCCACCGCGCCCAGCGCCAGGCCTGCTCTTCTGGATTGCATCGATGCTCCCTTCCGCGCGGCTCGGGTCCGCGCACGATCCGGATGCCGTGGGGCAATTGCCCCCGGCGTTCGTCAGCGAACGGGATCGAGCGGTGGTGGGCGGCGCGCGAAGCCGAAGCCGAGTCCGGCCGCCGCGAGGGGGGTACGCAGGATGCCTGTCGCAGGCTTCGGTGCCGCGGTCGGCCGCCGCCTCGGTGATGGTCGCCGCGGGAGCCCGGCGAGCCTCCGCTCAACCCTCCGCGAGCGCCAGCGATGCCACGGAGCAGACAGCTCCGATCGCGAGCGCCAACGGCACGGCGATCCAACCCCCGTGGGCCAAGACCGCGGCCACCCCGCCGGGATGGCCGGCGGCGAGTGCTCCCTCGGTCAGCTCCTGGGCCGAGAAGATGGCCATCAAGGCCAGCGCGTAGTACGGCGCCGTGCGGCGGAAGGTCGGGCCGCGACCGCCCTCCCACTTCCCCGCACGCGCAAGCGCCGCTCCGAGAAGGCCCGCGAGGATCGTGGCGACGGCCAGGGTGGCAAGGGCGGCTCCGGTCTCGGAGAGGTACCCGTGCCCCTGCTCTGCGAGAGCCCTCGAGGCGTCGTGTCCGTAGGCGAGGCTGTAGCGAACCTGGTGCAGGACCAGCCCGCCGAGGGAGAGCAGGGCGGCAGCCCGGGCGGTGGCGCTGGTGCGACGCATGGCGTTCACGGCGGCGATTCTAGGGTTCGGAGGGCGGCGGCTCGCGCGAATTGCACCCAGAGGCCCGGTTTGGGCCGCTCTTCTAGCCCGGCGACCGGTAGACGGGGAAGTACTCGGAGTCGTCTCGGCCCCGGCTGAGACGCGCATAGGCGTCGTGGTCGCAGACGATCTCGTGAGTGCGGAAGGGGAGCTCCGCATTCGCAAAGCCTCGCTTGAAGTCCTCCAGGCCGTCTCCCGCGCGCACGCCCCCTCCGAGATTCAGCGGGGCGTCGAGCTGATCGGCCAGGCCGACCATCTCGTCGGCGACGTTCTTGAACGGGGACATCTCCAGATGTGCGGCGGCGGTCCCGCCCAGGTAGTAGTGGAGCAGCCCGTCGGACAGCCCAAGGATCGCGCCCGCGGCCATCCCGCCGACGTCGTCGAAACAGAGGATCAGCCAAGAGCGCTCGAAGGTGAGGACCGTCGTCAGGTAGGCGAGATCGAAGTAGTAGCGCTCCGCCGCGCTCGCTCGGTCCATCGTCTCCGTGTAGAGGGAGTGGAAGCTCTCGCGCTGCCCTGCGCTCGTCTCCGGCCCAGGCGTCACCTCGACCCGGTACCCCAGCTTCGCGTTGCGCCGGATCTGCTCGCGAAAGCGTCCGCGGAGCCTGCGGGAGCGCGAGGGGCTCGTGCACCTGCAGGCTCGAGCGGGCGGTCGCGCCCGCCAGCGACGGATCGCTGCCCACACGCTCACGAGAGAAGACGCTCACCAGGCCGCATTCGGACCAGTCGATCGTCGCCGGATCCGCAGGCGCCCCGGCCGCTCCGCGAGTGGCGGCGCCCGGATAGCCGTAGGGAGACGTCGCGTCCGCTAGCCCGGTTCCCTCGATCTCGCGCACCACCAGGGGCAGCGCGATAGTCGCTGCGTCCGACTGCACTCGCAGGGTGTGGCTTACGCCCTCCGCGTCATAGAACGCGCGGCAGCGAAAGAAGTCGTCCGTCTCGGCCGCTTCCCCCCGGTCGGCGACCAGCTCGGCGATCGGCCCGTCGCGATCGCCGCTCAGCGCCGCCCGTCCTCCCGACCGGTGAACTCCTCGGGCAAGAGGCCCCAGACCTCGTTGTCCACTGCCTCGCCTCCACGCAGGATCGCCTTGCGCATCACACCCTCGCGCTGAAAGCCGAGGTGCGTCACGACCTTCTGGGCGGCGCTGTTGGTGGCCGGGATCTCGGCATGGATCCGATGGACCCGGTGCTCGTCGAACGCGTGCAGACAGGCCAGCCGCTCCGCCTCGCGGGCGACCCCCTTTCCCCAGGCCGCGGGATCGCCGATCAGCACCGCCAGCTCCGGACCGGTCTCGCGCTCGAGTCCGAAGAGGGCCACGAACCCAACCGGATCGGAGCCGCCGTTCAGGAGGATCGCCCACTTGCGGTCGCTCCCTGTTTCCATGGCCCGCTCGACCCAACCTCGGGCCTCGTCCTCGCTGAAGCTCTCACGGCTTGCGACGAGGTCCGCAGTGACCCGGGGATCGTTGAACCAGCGGTGGACGGCCGGGGCGTCCTCGGGCCGGAAATCGCGAAGCTCGACGGTCGGGGGCATCCCGAACGTACGCTACCCATTCGGGATCGCGTCTCGGCCTCACCCGTACAGCCCGTGGCCGGTGACCAGGAGGCGCGCGGTGCGCAGGAGGATCCGAAGGTCGAGCGCCGGCGAGCGGTGGTCCACGTACCAGACGTCGAGCTCGATCCGCTCGTCCCACGGGATCCCCGCCCGGCCGTTCACCTGCGCCCATCCGGTCAGTCCCGGCTTGACCTCGAGGCGGCGACGCTGGCGCGGGGTGTAGCGCTCGACCTGCGCGGTCAGGGTGGGCCGCGGGCCGACGATGGCCATCTCGCCCCGGAGGACGTTGATCAGGTTGGGAAGCTCGTCTAGCGAGAAGCGACGCAGGATGTGGCCCGCGCGCGTGACGCGGGGATCCCCCTCCAGCACCGGCGTGCCCACCCCGACCGGATCGGCTCCGACGCTCATCGTGCGGAGCTTGCGAAGCTCGAAGGTGGCGCCGTCTCTGCCGGCACGCGGCTGCCGGTAGATGACCGGCCCGCGAGAGTCGAGCTTGATCGCGAGCGCGGCAGCGAGCAGGAACGGGCTCGTCACCACCAGGCCGATCGACGCCAACACCAGGTCGAGCGCCCGGGGGATGCCCGGTCGCGCAGGGTCACCCACCGGGGCCGCTCACCGGGGATCGGCTGGCGAGCGCCGACGTCACCTCGCGCCCTCGGCCTTCTCCCACCTCGTGCCCTCGGCCTTGTCCCAGGTCCGCGGGACGCCGTGGCGCAGGTAGTCCCACAGCCCGGCGGCGCCGGCTGCCGTCACCACGACGTAGTAGCGAGCAATCCGGAAGGCGCGCAGCGGCGCCAACGAAGCCAGGGCTGCGGCGGCGAGAAGGCCAAGCTGCGCGGCGAGGCTCACGACGTACACCGTGCCCTCACCCAGGAGGGCGAGGTTCGTCCCCAGGGCGATGAGATGGAGGATCGGCAGGAAGTAGCGGAGGCCGCGGTGGGAGAGGATCTCGAACGCGTATGCGGGCCCGTAGCCGCGCGGCGAGAGCATGCCGTGCCTCAGCATCGTCGCCCAGGCGCCGGCGAGCATGCGCCGCTTTCGCATGAACTCGGAGCCGAGCGTCGCCGCCATCGGCTCTCGGGCGACCGCGTCCGGCTCGAACACCGCCCGCCAGCCTCGCTTGGTCAGCTCGTAGGGGAAGGAGATGTCCTGTCCCCGTGTCGGCTCGAGCGCCATGTACGCCTCGCGCCGCACCGCATTGATCGCCCCGTTGCCGGCCGTGACGCCGGCAAGCGCGGACTCGAGAGCCCGCACGCTCATCTCGTAGCGCCAGTAGAGCCCCTCCTGGTTGCCTCCGTTCGCCCCCTCCAGCCGCAGCTGGCCGCAGACGTAGCCGACGCTGGGTTCCGCGAAACGCGCCACCAGCCGTTTCAATGCGCCGGGCTCCCAGGTCGAGTTCGCATCCGAAAAGGCCAGCAGTTCGCCTCGGGCCTTCGCCACAGCTGCATTGAGCGCCGCCACCTTCCCGCCGCGTGGCACCTCAACGACGAGATCGGCGCCGGCCTTCGTCGCCCATTCGACGGTCCGGTCCGTGGACCCGTCCGAGACCACGACCACCTCCAGCCGATCCCGCGGGTACTCGAAGGCGAGGGCGGACCGGACCCACGCCGTGATGCTCGCCTCCTCGTCGTGCGCGGCGACGATCAGGGACACGCTCGGCGCCGAGTCGGCGGCCGCCTCGGCGGACGTGCTCCGGCCGCCGCAACCGCGCCAACGCCCAGAGCACCGCCGGGTACCCGAGATGGGTGTAGGCGATGAGCCCCACCGACGCCCAGAAGAGGGCGCCAGGATCGTCAACTGCGGAGCTCCTCGTACAGCGCCAGGGTCTGCTCCGCGACCGCGTCCCACGAGTAACGGCCCGCGGCCGCCTCGCGGGCGGACGCCGCCAATCCCTGGCGAGCATCGGGGTCCGCGAGCAGGCCGTTCAGGGCATCCGCAAGCGCCTGCGAGTCATTCGGGGGAACCAAGCGCCCCGCGCCGGTGGCCGCCACCTCCGCGAATCCCCCAACGTCGCTCATCACGATCGGCTTGCCGAACGCCAGGGCCGCGTACAGCGCGCCCGACTGCTCGGCATCGCGATGGGGGAGGACGACCAGATCAGCGCGCCTGAAGTAGGCCGGCAGCTCTCGATCGGGCACGAACCTCGGGACGAACCGGACCCTGCCCTCCGCCTCGCTGGCCAGCTCGCGCAGGGAGTCGAGCGAGACGCCCAGCGGCCTTCCGACGACCCACAGCTCGGCATTCTCCACCGAGCGGAAAGCCTCGAGCAGGAGGTCGACTCCCTTGTAGGGCCGGATCAGGCCGAAGCACAGGATCACCGGGCTCTCGACCGCCGCCAGCTCGTCCGGAAGGGGGGCCTCGTCGGGCAGGCGGGTGAGGTAGTCGAGAGCTCCGTGTGGAATCACCCGCACCCGGTCGGCCTCCACGCCAACCTCCTCGCGGAGCCGGCGCGCTCCGTGCTCCGACAGGGTGACGACGGCGTCCATTCGCCCCAGCAGCGCGCGCAGGCCGAGCCGCAGGCGCCGCTGAAAGGCTTCCTCCCTCAGCACCCCGTGAGCCGTCAGCACGCGCGGATGCGAGGGGGGCAGCAAGCGGCTGTCGAGCGCGGGGACCGGGAGCCACTGGTAGTGGAGCACGTCGGCGCCGCCATCTCGACGGTGGCGGACCATGTCGGCGACGTGCTCACCCGCCTTCAGCGCCCGTTGCATCGGCCCGCCGGCGGGACGGCCGCCAAAGCGCCGGTAGAAGAACTCCGAGACCCGATATCCCTCGGCGTCCGGGACCGAGCCGTGGGCGAACCGGCTGGTGACCAGCTCCACGTCGGCGCCGCAGCGAGCGAGCGCCGCGCAGAGCGAGCGATCGTACGGGGGCGTGTAGGCGGGGGGGTCGACGATCTGGACTTGCATCGGCAATGGCTCCGATAGGTTCGATGATTGTGGCGATGGATCTGTCCTACTGCGTGGTGAACACGAATGGGCGCGAGCTCCTGCTCAGCTGCCTGGAGGCGATCCGCCGGACCCATCCCCCGGGCACGGATCACGAGATCGTGGTGCTGGACAACGCCTCCGACGACGGATCGGCGGCGGCCGTCGCCGCGCGCTTTCCCGAGGTCCGGTTGATCGAGCAATCGCGGCGAAGCGGCCTGGCGGAGAACAACTCACGCCTGCTGCGCGAGGCGCAGGGGCGCTTCTGCCTCCTATTGAACGAGGACTCCGAGATCCTCGACGGGGCCGCGGAGGCGTTGCTGGAGGCGCTGCGGGCCGATCCCCGGGCCGCCACCGCCGGCGCCCAGCTGGTCGATCCGGAAGGCCGTCCGATCCCCTGCGCCTGGCGCTTTCCAGGGCTTGGCACCGCGATCGCGCAGGCACTGTTCCTGCATCGCCTCCTGGTCACGCAGAGCGGCGGCTCGGGCGAGGCCACGGGCCCGCGAGAGGTCGGTTGGGTGCAGTCCTGCACGATGCTCGTGCGACGGCAGGCCGCGGAGCAGGTCGGATACCTCGACCCCGACTTCTTCGTCTATTCGGAGGAGGTGGACTTCCAGCGGCGGATGCGCGACGCCGCCTGGCGAATCCTCCACGTCCCATCCGCGCGAGCGATCCACCACGAGCAGCTGGCAACCGACCGCTCGGCCGGCGCTCGTCGGATCGTGCAGTTCCATCGCGGGCGCGACACCTACATGCGGAAGCACCACCCGCGGGCGGTGGTCCTCGCGTGCCGCGTCTTGTGGGCGTGGTCGTATGTGGTTCGCGCGGTCGTGGCGACGTTCATGCCCGGACACGATCGCCGCAGGTACTGGCTCCACGCCCAGCAGGCGCTGCGTCCCGCCACTGGCGAGGGCATGCAGGAAGCCGCTGAGGAGTACAACCGGCGTCGTGGCGCTCGGGGATGACGCGGGCGATCAGGTCCCGGGGCGATCCTCGTCACGGGCGACCGCTTCGTAGACCTCGGGGCCGAGCGCGGGGCGGTGAACCCGTGTCCGCTTCCGCCGGCGGCCCGGTGCGCAGGCTCCGAGCGCGAGCCGCGATCGCCGATGGCCGGAGCAGCTCGCCCAGGCGGGAGCGCTCCTCCTGGTGCGGGAACCCGATCGCCAGCAGGACCGGCCGGGTAGGCCAGCCACAGCACAGTGCGGCTTGCGAGGCCGGCGAAACCCGAGGTGGGCAGGAGCGTCTCACCGGCGCCGACCAGCGCGGCCGCCGAGAGCACGACCAGCGCCAGGCGCCGCCACTCGTACGGAACCGGGAACAGACGCTGCGTGAACACATACATCAGCGATAGAACCACCAGGTAGGAGGCGATCAGCGCCAGCCCCGCTCCGACGATGCCCAGTGGAGGCACCAGCACCAGGTTGAGGATCACGTTGGTCGCCATCGCGGCGAGCGTCGCCGGAAAGCTGAACTCGGTGCGACCGGTGCGTCCCAGGATGATCACCATCACGAGGTAGAGGGCGTACAGCGCGATCCCGGTCGCCAGCAGCCCAATCGCTCGGTGGGAGCCGAAGAACTCGGGCGCCGCCAGCAGCCGGACGATCCAGCGCGACTCCAGCCACAGCCCGGTCACGCCGAAGGCAAGCAGGGCGGTGAACCAGGTGAAGATCACCGAGTACACCCGCCGGGCCTCCTCGTCGTCCTGGATCGAGTACGCCAGCGGGGGCCACGCCAGCTGGATGCCCCGGGCGAGCACGTTGATGCCCTGAGCGAACTTCACCGCCAGCGCGTACAGGCCGGCCTCGGCGAGGCCAGCAAATCGCACCAAGATGATCCTGTCGATGAAGTTGAGCGAGTACAGCGACAGCTCGGCCGGCATCGTCGGAAGCCCAAACCGGAACATTCGCCGCAGCAGCGCCCAGTCGGGCACCAGGGACAAGCGGCGGCGCTGGTACCACAGCATCGCAAGCAGGAACGCCGCGCCGGTTGCGAAGGTGCCCAGCAGGATGCCACTCGCCCGCTCGCCCTGGACCACGATCAGCCAGACGGTGAACGGAATCGTCACCAGGACGTTGGCGACCGTGATCCCGAAGTAGGCCCGTGCTCGCTCATCCAGGCGCAGCAGGGTCAACGCGTACTCGTACAGGGTCAGGGTCCACAGGCCCAGGATCGCGAGCCGGGCCAGCCCGGCGTCAGTGTGATCGAGCAGCGCCTGCGAGATCGGGGCCGCAAACGGCAGGGCGATCGCGGCGACCACCGTGGCTCCCCAGAACAACGACGCGAAGCCCGTCGACACGACCCTTTCCGGGCGCTCGCCCGCGATGTAGTAGAAGCGCAGGATCGCCTCGATGACGCCAAGGCGGACGACGATGCTCGCGGCGATCACCGAGGCCAGCATCACCTCGGCAGCGCCATAGTCACTCGGGGTCAGGTAGTGGGTGTAGATCGGCAGCAGGAAGACGGCGATCACCTTCGAGATCACGCTCGAGGCCGTGTACGCGGCCCCGGTCGTCGCCAGCCGACGCAGGTACTCGAACATCGAGCGGGCTACCTCGCCAGCGCCGTCACGCGCTAGACGGTCGCTGGACGAGGGTCGTGAGCCGAGCGGCCGGCGCCGCCGTCACGGGTGGGACCGGCCACCGGGCCGTTGGTGGGCTCGCCTCGCCGCAGCGCCACCCCGAGGCCCAGCACCGCCCAGGTCGCCGGATCGATCGAGAACGCCGCGTAGCCCAGGCTGTGGACCACCATCGCCACGAAGCAGCCCGCCGTCGCCGCCGTGGCGGCGGACACGGATGCCCCGCTGAACATGACGATGAGCGCGATGACCACCAGCGCCAGGTAGACGATCAGTCCGATCGCCCCCTGCTCGGCCGCGACGGTGATCGGCTCGGTGTGCGAGACGGTCGTCTTCGCCCGCTCGATATGGCGGGAGAAGGCGGCGCCGAACGAGCCCGAGCCCCAGCCCCAGATGGGATGGCGGCGGGCAAGCGTGAACCCGCCCTTGACCAGGTCCACCTGGCCGCGCGCCGCCTCACTGCTGCTCTCCGTCACGCGATCGTCGGTGTGCGCGGTTCCGATGGCCAGGACGACGATCGCCCCGCAGAGGAGGGCCACCCCGCCGCCGGCGAGTGCCCAGCGCACCCCCCAGCGCAGCGCCGCCACGACCAAGAGCCCCGCGAACAGCGCCAGGAAGCTTGTGATCGAATAGCTGAGCGCGAGCCCCCCGACCAGGATGCCCGCCGCCAACGCGGCCGCGATCGCCGCCCGGGTCCGGTGCGACCACGCCAGATAGGCGCCGAGCGCCACCAGGACGAGTGCCAGGTCGCGGCCGAAGATGTTCGGGTCATAGAACAGCGAGTTGACCCGGAAGTACAGGTGGAGCTGGTTGGATTCGAGCAGGTTGCCCCGGCTCAGGAGCAGGTCGCGGGCGGCATACTCGCCGAACCCCACCCCGGCGAACAGGAGCGCCATCGCGGTGATCGCGACGAGCACCCCGCCCAGGATGCGGCGGGTCCAGCGCACCTCACCGAGCAGCACCAGCATGACCGCGAAGGGGACGAGGAAGAAGGACGCGTTCTCGATCGCGTTCGAGACGTCCTCTGAATAGGCGGCCTGGATCGCGTAGAGGATCAGCATCAGGGCCAGGATCCCGGTAGAGCCAGGTCGCCGCCGGCCAGCCGGCGAGGCTCCCGACCGCGTGTTCCGAGGATCGACGGTCCACCGCTTCTCGGTCCCCTCCCGTCAGCTCCGCGTAGGCGAAGCACGCCAGCCCCCCAGCGATCACCAGGTAGAGGGGGATCAGGAGGTGAGACGACTCCCCCCCGAGCTGCACCGGGACGCGGAGCGGCAGCGCGGCGAACAGGCAGACGGGAAACGCCCAGGCGAACCGTCGAAAGAGGGCGGCCGCCAAGCTCACTGCGATCACGGCCGCGGCCGCGGCGGCGGCCAGCTTCGCCGGATGGTGGCGAAGGTCCACCAGTCGGGACGAGTCCCAGACGTCTCCGGCCACCAGTGCCGTTGCAACGATCAGCGCAATCGCCGCAGCGCCGTAGCGATGCCGCCGGTTCTCCGTCAGGAGCGCGAGCGCCGCGGCGCCGCTGGCGGCCAGCATCCCGAGGAGCTGGAGCGCCGAAGCCGTCACGGACCGGTTGGCTCGACGATGTCGATCCGCCGCGGCTAGACCATGTCGCGATCGCGGCTGGGAAGGATCACCCTCAGGCGGAAGCGATGATTGGGGTTCGGGATCGCCCCGGACTCGTTGCGCCCGTTCCAGGTGTACGAGACCACCTCGTTCGCCGCCAGCGGTCCCCGGTAGAGCGTGCGGACCAACCTGAGGTTCGGTCCCACGATCTCGACCGTGGCGTCCGGGTCGCTCTCCCGGACGAAGAAGCTCAAGTGTGCTGCGCCGTACTTACCTCCGCCCTGGGGCGAGATCTTGTGCGTGAGGTGGGTGACCTCGAGCGCCAGGTCAGGTGTGCGCGCGTGCACGACGACGGCCGCGGTGACGGCCGTCGCGATCAGCAACGCGCCGAACAAGACGGGGCCTGCACGATTCACGGCTGGGCGCGATCCGCCCCGGCGATCACGACCACGTCGGCCCCCCCGGCCGCCTGTTCCGTTTGGCGATCGATTCGCTGCACCGGCTTCACCCCGAGGTCGTGTGCGACCCGCTTCGCCGCTCGCTGCTGGTGAGGCTCGTACATGACCACGGTCTGATCGAATCTCGTGCGGCTGTTGCTGATCGTGCCGAGCGCAAAGCCGTTCACCTGCACGTCGTCGCCGACCTTCCCGGCCAGCCCGGGAACCGAGGTTCCGTTGAGGACCGCAACCTCCACGTCGCCCGGCACGATGGCCCCGGGCCTGGCGTGGCGACCCGACTCGTTTCCGCTCTGGAGGAGTCGCTCGGATCCGAAGATCGCCGCGATGCCGAGGACGACGGCGCAGACGGCGACGAGCGCCAACACCCGGGGCTGGCTCACGAGTCGCACGAGCCGATGCCATCGAGGATGGGGCTGGAGGGCCGCACGCTCGGTGGTGATCCGCTCGAGAGCGGGGCGCTCCCCCGTGACCCGTGCGGCGGGGGGCTGGGGTGGCGGCGTCGCCGAAGCGGCCGGCGTCGCAGGCGGCGCGACCAGCGTGGGCTCGGGAGAGGGAGCCTCATCCCCGGCCCCCTCCTCCGCGACGACGGTTGCCGGGCCTTCGCCGAGGAGAGCCTCCAGGTCCGCCTCCGCGCGGTCCATGAGCGCCTCGCTCGCACTGAGGTCCGCCGCCGGGTGACCGGGCTCGCGCTGCATCCAGGCGGACAGCCGCTCCAGATCGCGTTTCTGGGAGAGGTAGAGGGCGAGGAGCAGCGCAAACGCCATGATCGCCGCGAGCGACACGTAGGCCGGCAGCCTCAGCATCGTGTCGTAGATGTCAGCGGCCGCCAGCATCCTCCTAGCCGCCTCCGAAGCCGGCGTCATCGAGGCCCAGCGCCAGCGCCAGTGGGGCGCCGGCCGAAAGGGCCTCCACGTCGCCCGTCATCTCCTGCACAGGGGTGTCACCCAGCTTCGGCTTGATCGCCTTGGCCAGCTTCTTGGCCGCGGATCTCTCTCCGGAGGCGTACATGACCACCGTGTTGGCGAAGCTCGACGTCGCGTTGGTGATCTTGCCCGACTTGTACCCGGCGGCCTCGACCACCTTGCGCTCCACCAGGTCGGCGAGGCCGGTGACCGAGGTCCCATTCAGCACGGCCACCTCGGGCTTCGGGGCTGAGGCGTGCTTGTTGCTCTGGCCGTCGCCGTCGCCGCCCACGAGCCCGAACCCGCTGGTCGCCACGGCGAGGACCGCGAGCGCGAGAGCGGCGAACGCGAGCAGGTATCGCCCATCCACCGGGAGTCGGCGGTCCACCGCCCGGAGCCACGATCCCACCGGCTCGACGGCGCGGCTCCAGGCGGCGCCAATTCGTCGACGGAGGCTCGGTGCCTCCTCGGCCGCGGGCTCGACCTCGCCCGTTCCGCCCCGAGAGGCCTCCGACGCTGCCTGCACCGCCTCGGCTGCGTCCTGGGCCCGCTCGGGCGCCCGGCCGGCCCACTCCCGCAACCGGCGGATGTCACGCGACTGCTGGAAGAGCAGGAACGCCAGAACCGCCAATCCGAGGAAGGCAGCGATGCCCAGCAGCGGCCCGATGGACTCGATCACGTGCATCGACGCGAGCGCATCTTACGGGCGCCATCCGAGGCTCCTCGGTGGGATTCGGTGCGGCTGGTGCGGCTTACGTCCGGTGAAACTTCCCGCTCAGAGCTCGACCGGAGATCGCTCCAGGCGCTCCGAGACCACTTCGACCACGCGCTCGGCAAGGCCCGCCTCGTCCCCGGTCGCGGCGAGCGCCTGCAGGCGCTCGACCGACCGCTCGACCCAGGCGGGGTCGAGCGGGCGGCTGTGGACCGCCCGGACGATCCGCTCCGCGGTCGTCGGCTGCGCGCGCTCGTCGACGTTGAAGAGCTCCTCGTGGATCTTCTCCCCGGGACGCGGCCCGACGAACTCGATCGCGACATCGACATCGGGCTCGTAGCCCGCGAGCGTGATCATGTTTCGAGCCAGATCGAGAATTCGCACCGGCTCCCCCATCTCGAGCACGAACACGTCGCCCGAGCTCCCGCCGAGGTCACCGGCCTGGATCACGAGCTGCACCGCCTCGGGAATCGTCATGAAGTAGCGGGTCATCTCGGGGTGGGTGACGGTCACCGGCCCCCCCTTCTCGATCTGATCCCGGAAGATCGGCACCACGCTCCCCGAGGAGGCGAGGACGTTGCCGAACCGGACGATCACGAACCTCGTGCGGGCGTGGCGCTGGCCGGCCGCCTCGACGATCCACTCCGCCATCGCCTTCGAGGCCCCCATCACGGTGCCGGGGTTCACCGCCTTGTCGGTTGAGATCAGGACGAAGCGTTCCGTGCCCGCCGCCGCCGCCGTCTCGGCCGTCACCCGGGTCGCGATCGCATTGTTTCGCACCGCCTCGAGAGGATTCGACTCCATCAGCGACACGTGCTTGTAGGCGGCGGCATGAAAGACGACGTCCGGCTTGAAGCGCTGCATGACCTCCAGCATGCGCTCCGCCTCCCGGCAGTCGGCGAGCACCGACTCGACCCTCGTGAAGTGCCACTCCTCGAGCATCTCCCGATCGATTCGGAACAGGTTCTCCTCGGCGTGGTCGAGCAGCACGAGCAGCTTCGGCCGCACCCGGGCGACCTGCCGGCTGAGCTCCGCGCCGATCGAGCCGCCGGCGCCCGTGACGAGCACGATCCTGTCCTCCAGGTAGGCGCCGACGCGGTCGAGCTCCATCACCACCGGGTCACGCCCGAGCACATCCTCCACCCGGACCTCGCGGAGCTGCCTCGTGAGCTGCACCCCGCCCCGCAGGAGCTCGAACACGGTCGGCAGCGTCCGCACCGGGATGTCGCGCTCCCGGCAGGCCGCGACGACCTTCGCCCGCAGCACGCCCGGGGCGGAGGGGATCGCGATCATCACCTCGTCCGGCCCCCTGCGGTCGAGGACGTCGCCGATCTCATCCGTCGCGCCGAGCACCTTGACGCCGGCCGCGGTCATGCCGCGCTTGCGCGGGTCGTCGTCGACGAAGCCGATCGCCCGGGCGCCGAGCTTGGGGTTCAACCGCAGCTCTCGGGCGACCATCTGGCCCCCCGAGCCGGCGCCGACGACGAGGACGCCTCGGGTGCGGCCCCGTCGCGTCGCCCGATCGGGCCGCTCGGCGAACATCCGCCGCCCCAGGCGAGCGCCGCCCAGCAGGAAGACGGTGAGCAGGAAGTCGAACACGACGACCGAGCGCGGCAGGTTGTACGCGTAGGGCTTCGCAAGCGTGAACACCGCCACCAGCAAGCCGCTGGCCACGGCCGCGGCGCGAACCACCGGCCAGAGATCCGGCAGCTGGAAGTACCGCCACCACTTGCCGTGCAGGCCCAGGACGCCGAACACGCCGCCTTCCCGAGCGCGACGAAGGCGATCGAGCCCGTGAGCATGGTCCAGTAGCGATCCGGGATGCCACCCGAGGCATCGAGGAAGCGCAGCTTGAAGGCCAGCCCGAAGGCGACCGCCGCCAGCACGGCATCGGCTCCGAACTGGAGCGCGCGGCGCCTGTAGACAGGATCACGCACCCGCGACATCTGGGCGAGTGTAATGCTGCCGTCACATGGCAGGTGACATCACAGGACCACTCGTCAACGCCGCCACCGACGTGATCGACGCCATGGGCCTGGCGGGCATCTTCGTGCTCATGCTGCTGGAGAGCGCCTGCATCCCGATCCCCAGCGAGGCGACGATGCTGTTCGCGGGCTTCAACGTCTCCGAGGGCAACATGACCCTGCTCGGGATCATCGCCGCCGGCGTGCTGGGCAACCTGGTGGGGTCGTGGATCGCCTACGCGGTGGGCTACTACGGCCGGATCGAGCTGCTCGACCGCAATCGCTGGATCCACATCAACCGCCGACACCTCGAGTCGGCCGACCGGTGGTTCGAGCGACACGGCGCGGCGACGGTCTTCTTCACCCGCATGCTGCCGGTCATCCGCACCTTCATCTCCCTCCCCGCCGGGGTGGCGCGGATGCCGCTCGGCAAGTTCACCGCCTACACGGCTGGCGGGCTGCATCCCGTGGGTCCTGATGCTGGCGATCATCGGGCGCGAGGTCGGCGATCGCTGGGAGGAGTGGAAGGACTATCTCCACTACTTCGACTACGCGGTGATCGCCGCGATCGTGATCGGGGTCGTGTACCTGCTCATACGACGGCGTCGGGGGGACACCCGGTGGGAGACGACGCCTCCATCCTGACCGCCGACGGCCGGCCCCCGGGGCTCACCGGCGCCCGGGCGGCCGTCCTGGGCGCCGTCCAGGGGCCGGCGGAGCTGCTGCCGGTATCCAGCTCGGCCCATCTATCGCTCGTCCCCTGGTTGGCGGGTTGGAGATGGGACGAGCTGGACTCCGAGGCGCGAAAGAGCTTCGAGGTGGCCCTTCACGTCGGCGCCGCGGCGGCGCTGCTGATCGGCCAGCGTCGAGTGATCGCCGCGGAGCTGCGCCTGTTCGATGCCCGGCGGGCGATTGTCGTCGCGCTCTCCTTCGTCCCGCCGGCGATCGTCGGCTATCGGTTCGAGCGCCAGATCGAGCGCCGCCTGGGTGGCCCACGCGCGACGGCGATCGGGCTTGATCACCGGCGCGCTCGCGATGACGCTCGCCGATCGCCGGCCCCAGGAACGCGGTCCGGGCGAGGCGACCGCGATCGACGGCCTCGCCCTCGGGCTCGGCCAGGCGGGCGCGCTTGCTCCCGGCATCTCCCGAAACGGGGCGACCCTCGCCGCTGCTCGATGGCGGCTCTTCACCCGCGAGCATGCCAACCTGCTCTCGCGAACCGTCGCCCTGCCGGTGATCGTGGGGGCCGCCGTGCTCAAGGGCGTGCGGCTTCGCCGGCGGGGGATCGAGCCGGGGATGGGCCGCGCGGTGGCGACCGGGGTGGCCGCATCGTTTGCGTCAACGCTCGCCTCCCAGAAGCTGATCACGCTGGTCGAGCGCGACCGCGCGCTGTGGCCCTACGCCGCCTACCGCATCGCGCTGGGGACAGCGGTGCTGCTGAAGATTCGCCGCATTGGAACGGCGGCGCGCGGAGGCTCCCTTCCCGCCCGGCGCGCCGGGCCTCTCCGGGGATGGGGCCGGCCGGCCGGTTGATGGTTGAATCCGCGCGTTGACGCCGCCGCGCGCCGAGGACCCTGAGCTGACCGACGCGTACTCTCGCGCCGGGGTCAGCCAGGCTGCTGCCGACGAGGCCGTCGCGGCCCTGGTTCGAAGCCTGCGCGAGATCGACACGGGCAAGCCGAGCCGCGTAGTGCCACTGCCCGGGCATTACGCGAGCGTTCTGCGGATCGACGATCGCACCGGGCTGGCGATGTCGACCGACACCGTGGGGACCAAGATGGTCGTCGCCGAGCGGTTGGGGCGCTACGACACGATCGGGATCGACTGCGTGGCGATGAACGCCAACGACGTGATCTGCGTCGGCGCGGAGCCGATCGCGATGCTCGACTTCGTGCTCACGGAGCGTGCGGACCCGGAGATCTGCGCCCAGCTCGGGATCGGACTGGCGCGGGGGGCGGAGCTTGCGGGTGTCGAGATACCGGGGGGTGAGATCGCGCAGGTCGCGGACATCGTCTCCGGCCACGAACTGGGCGGGACCTGCGTGGGGTTGGTCGAGCTGGACGCGGTGGTCACAGGGGCGACGGCGAAGCCGGGTGACGCGGTGATCGGCCTCCCGTCCTCGGGACTGCACTCCAACGGCTACACGTTGGCCCGCAGGGCGCTGGCGGGCCTGCCCCTCGACGACGACCGGCTCGGGCGCCCGCTGGGTGACGTCCTGCTCGAGCCGACCCGGATCTACGTTCGCGCCATCCTGGAGCTGCTGCGCGCTCCCCCCGACGTCCGAGGACTCGTTCACATCACCGGAGACGGGCTCGACAACCTCCTGCGCCTGGAGGCCGAGGTCGGCTACGAGATCGACGACCCATTCGAGGTTCCCCGGTGTTCGAGCTGATCCGCGAGCTCGGCGAGGTCTCCGACGACGAGATGCACGAGGTGTTCAACATGGGATGCGGGTTCTGCTGCGTGGTGGCGGCGGCCGACGGGGATGCTGCGCTGGAGCTTCTGCGCCGCCACCACCCCGATGCCAAGCGGATCGGCCGGGTCACCAGATCGCGCGGGAGAGGTCGCTCGGGCCTCAGAAACGCTTGGTAGCGTCCCCTCCGTGCTGATCGCGATCCTCGTTTTCGACCGCCTCACCGCCCTCGATGCCGTCGGCCCCTACGAGGTTCTCTCCAGGCTGCCGGGTGCGGATCTTCGCTTCGTCGCGGCGGAGACCGGCCTCGATGCGCACCGACACCGGCGCCCTCGGCGTGAACGCCGATTTCGCGCTCGGCGAGGTGCCCGATCCGGATGTCCTGCTCGTGCCGGGCGGCAGTGGCAGCCGGCCCCTGATGTCCGATGTCGGAGGTGCTCGACTGGATTCGCGCGGCACACGAAGGCTCGACCTGGACGACCTCGGTCTGCACCGGCTCGTTGGTGCTCGCGGCGGCGGGGGTGCTCGAGCGCAAGCGCGCCACCACTCACTGGGCCTACCTCGACAAGCTCGGCGAGCTCGGCGCCGAGCCCGTCTCCGAGCGCGTGGTCGAGGACGGCAAGGTGGTCACTGCCGCGGGCGTCGCGGCGGGGATCGACATGGCCCTCCAGCTGGCCGCTCGGATCGCGGGCGATGAGGTCGCGCAGGCGATTCAGCTCGGCATCGAGTACGACCCCCAGCCCCCATTCGACTCGGGCTCGCCCGCCAAGGCCGACGCCAGGGTGATCGATCTGGTCCGCGCCACCGAGCGCTCGCAGTCGAGCTGATCCTCGCTCAGGCGATCTCCCAGATCGTCCCGCCCAGGACCGGAACGGGCCTGAGGCGCCAATCACGCGCGAGCGACCACAGTTCGGCCTCCAGGACCGGGCGCGGCTTTGCCCGTGAGCTCCTCGAGCTCTTGCGTTGTGCAGCGGCCGAAGCGCTCGATCGCTTCGGTGGGCTCGGGCCGGCGCTGCTGCGGCCGCTGCGGCGCCGGCCGCAGCGCCGCCTCTCGGTAGGCCTCGTAGGGCCGCCATCCCCACACCCCGGACCGGGAGCCGTCCGCGGCCACGAAGACCGCCGACGGGTAAGCTCACCCGCAGGTGGCGCTCTGTCGTCCTCACCTCTCCGGCCTCGCGTGCCTCTGCGGGCGGGCTTCGGACCTCGTCCAGGTCGGCTGCGAAGGCCTCGGTGATCGCGTGGGAGCCCAGGTCGATTCGAAATCGCTCCTGATCCAGCCCCGCCGCCCCCGCCTCGCCGACGAGCGCCTCGACGTGATCGAGCTTGCGGCGCTCGATCATCAACCCCTCTCGAAGGCGGCGCAGATACCTGCCGGCCGCCTCCGGCCCCTGCTCGGCCGCGGCCTTCACCCCCTGGCACGCCGGATACGTGGACGCGATCGGGTTCTGGGTCCACAACCGGGGGTCGATCGGCATCCCCGTCTCCGCCTCCACATCCAGCCAGTGGGCCACCAGGTCGGCGAAGCAGTCGGCGCCCGAGCCGATATCGCCCTCCTCGTCGCGATAATCGGGTCCATACTCTCGAGCTAGGCCACCCATCACCCACACGAAGCGAAGCTGATCGCCGAACTCCCACATCAACCGCCGAAGCTTTGGCTCGGTCCCCCACGACCACGAGCAGGCAGGGTCGGTGTAGTAGCGGACCTCTACGGGCATGGGCATGCACGAAGGCGCCCGGTGGGCCGGGACGTGGGGTGAGTGTCGAAAATACTCACTGGATGGCCGACGATGCGACAACCGGGCTTGCTGGCAGCCTGATCGGAACGGTCCTCTCCGGACGCTACCGGCTGGAGTCGAAGCTCGGGACCGGCGGCATGTCCACCGTCTTCCTGGCCCGCGACGACACCCTGGAGCGCTGGGTCGCGGTGAAGGTCATGCACCGAGAGATCTCGGACCAGCCGGATCAGATCGAGCGGTTCCGCCGGGAGGCGCGGGCCGTCGCCCAGCTCTCCCATCCGAACGTGGTCGCGGTGATCGATGCCGGTGAGGACGGAGGGTTTCCGTACATAGTCTTCGAGTACGTCGAGGGCGAGACGCTGAAGCAGCGGATCGACCGGCTCGGCCGCCTCCCCGCGGACGAAGCAGCGGCGTACGCGATCGAGATCGGCCGAGGGCTTGCCGCCGCCCACGCCCGGCGGATGGTCCACCGGGACGTCAAGCCCCAGAACGTGCTCATCGATCCCGACGGGAGGGCGAAGGTGACCGATTTCGGGATCGCCCGCACGCTCGAGTCCGACGGCCTGACCAAGACCGGGCGGGTCCTCGGCACGACGGACTACGTGGCGCCGGAGCAGGCGATGGGACACGGGGTCGACTCGCGCTCGGACGTCTACTCACTCGGGGTCCTGCTCTACGAGATGCTGGCCGGCGACGTCCCGTTTCGCGCCGAGACCCTCGTCGGCGTGGCCATGAAGCACGTCAACGAGGAGATGCCGGACGTGCAGCGCGCCCGCCCGGAGATCTCATCGGCGCTGGCGGCGGTGATCGAGCGTGCGACGTCCAAGGACCCCAAGAAGCGCTATCCGGACATGGCGGCGTTCCTCCGCGACCTGGAGGGCGCGCTCGAGGTGGAGGTGGCCCGCTCGGGGTCGAGCCACGGCCAGGCGACCAACGTCCTCGACGCCGTTCCGTCCGGGCGCCGGTTGCTCACCCGACGGCGAGTTTCCGCTGCCGGGATCGTGCTCGTGCTCGTGGCGGTCACCGGCGCTCTGCTGATCGCGGCGCTGACGGGCGGCGGTGGCCGGGACACGCCGAATGCGGTGGCATCGGGCGCTTTGATCCCGCTTGCGAGCGCCGAGGCGTTCGACCCCGATGGCGACAACCAGGAGCACAGCGACGAAGCCCCGTTGGCGATTGATTCCGATCCCGGGACCGGATGGACGACGGAGACCTACAACGACAGCCCCGTGATGTCGGAGGCAGCGGGTAAACCCGGGGTCGGGCTGGTGGTAACCACCAAGAAGCCGGCCACCGCCCGAACGATGACGATCCGGGCGGCCGACGGCGGCTGGGACGGTCGCATCTACGGTTCGAAGTCGATGCCGACCGTTGACCCTGCGACGGGAGAGCCGATCGGACAACCGATCGGCTCTGTGACCGACGCCAACCCCGAGCAGACGATTCAGCTCGACGAGACGACGGCGCGCTACTTCCTGATCTGGGTCACCAAGGTGTCGCCGACCCACAGCGACATCGGGTACAGCCTCGAGATCGACGAGGTAACCCTGAACAGCTAGAACCGGTAGGCCCGCTCGGCCTCGTAGCGCTCGAGGGCCAGGCGGACCAGGCGGTCGCAGAGCTCGGGATACGCGATCCCGTCCGCCTCGAACAGCTTCGCGAACACGCTGGTGGCGGTGAATCCCGGGATCGTGTTGATCTCGTTGACGAGCACGTCGCCGTCGTCGCGCACGAAGAAGTCGCAGCGGGCCAGCCCGGTGGCGCCGATCAGCGTGAACACCTCCGCGGCCAGCTGGCGAACGCGGGCGATCCCCTCGTCGCCGATCGGGGCCGGGATGATCAGGTCCATGCCGCCCTCGGAGTACTTGGCCTCGTAGTCGTACCAATCGGCGTGGGCGACGATCTCGCCGGCCGGAGACACCAGCGGCTCGTCGTTCCCGAGCACCGAGCACTCGACCTCCTTGCCGTTGCCGTCGGCCTCGACGATCACCCGCGGATCGTGCCTGCGCGCCAGCTCGACCGCCTCCTCGAGACCCCGCTCGGGGTTGGTCACCTTGGTGATCCCGACGCTCGACCCGAGTCGCGCGGGCTTGACCCAGACTGGGAGGCCCATCGTGGCCACCTCCTCGCGCCAGCCCTCCGCGCCGGCCTCGCAGAAGTCCACCTGGGGGAGCCCATGGAAGGCGAGCAGGCGCTTGCAGACCAGCTTGTCGATCGCGAGCGACGCGGCGAGCACGCCGGGGCCCACGTAGGGCACGTCGAGGCACTCGAGCATCCCCTGCACCGTGCCGTCCTCGCCGAACGGCCCGTGCAGGACGGGGAAGGCCGCCTCTGCGCCGAGGAGCCCACCGGCTGCCCGCAGCTTGATCTCGTCGTCGTTGACGCACCAGCGTCCGTCCCGCTCGATCAGGATCGAAATCACCTCGTGGCCGGCCTCGCGAAGGCCCTCGGCAACCGAGGCGCCCGAGTTGAGCGAGACCTGATGCTCGCTCGAGCGACCGCCGCTGAGCACCGCGACGCGCATCAGGGTTCCGGCGTCGTCGTGGTCGTCGTGGGCGTGGTCGTGGGCGGCGGCGCCGTGAAGTCCCCCACGAAGACGGTCACGAACTCGCCCGGCGCCAGGCGGGTGCCCGCGCTGGGTGACTGGTCCAGCACCTGACCGTCCTCGTTCGGATCGGTTGTCGTTCGCTTGACGATACGGACGCTGAGCCCAGCCGCCTTCAGATCTCCCTTCGCGGCGTCCTGCGACTCGCCGACCACGTTCGGGACCACGGCGGGCGCGGGCCCGTTCGAGACGACCACGGTCACCGTGGTGTGCTGCTTCACGCTGCTCCCACCCCCCGGGTCCTGAGCGATCACCTGACCGGCGGGGGCGTCGGAGTCGCGGTTCTCGAAGTTGGGGATCAGCCCGGCGTTCCGGATCTGGGTTTCGGCCACGTCCTGCTCCATACCGATCACCGATGGCACCTCCACCAGCCTGGCGCCGCTCGAGACGAGGAGGATGATCCGCTTGCCGCGCTCTCGCTCGTCCCCCGCCGCGGGGATCGTGCCGATCGCGAGCCCGGATCTCACGGTGCTCGAGGCCTGGCTCCTGGACTTCGGACGAAGGCCCGCGTCGCGAAGGGTTCGCAGAGCCTGCTTCTCGGTCTGTCCGGCGACATCCGGCACGACCACCGTGCCCAGCCCGGTCGACACCGTGATCGTCACGGTTGAGCCCTTGTCGGCGTCAGACCCCGCAGTCGGGTCCTGCTCGAGAACCGTTCCCTGCGGAGCGTCGTTCGGCGCCGACTTGACCGCCACCTCGAACCCGGCGTCGCCCAGGATCGCCTCCGCCTCCGGCTGGCTCTTGGCGATCACGGTCGGCACCAGCGCCGTCTCCGGCCTGGTGAGCGCGTAGGCGAGCACCCCGGCGAGCGCCAGCAGTAGAAGCGCCAGGACCGCCAATCGCGCCGGGGTGAAGAACCCGCGTCGCTCAGGGGGGGCCTCGGGCGGCACCTCCGTGGGCGGGGCGCCGGCCGCGGCCTCGACCGCCGCGTAGGACGCGGTGTCGCCGAGCCCCGCGCCTGAAGGATCGGCCTCGGCCGCGTCGAGCGCGGCCAGGAACTCCCCTGCCGAGGCGAAGCGGTTGGCGGGATCCTTGGCAAGGGCCTTCAACACCACCGCGTCGAGCGCGCGAGAGACGGCAGGGTTGAGCTCGCTCGGCGGGCGGGGACGCTCCGACACCTGCTTGAGGGCAACGGTCACCGGCGAATCTGCCTCGAACGGCACCCGCCCGGTGAGCGCCTCGTAGAGGAGAACGCCGATCGAGTAGAGGTCGGACGCCGCGGTCACCGGCAGCCCCTGGGCCTGCTCGGGCGACAGGTACTGGGCGGTACCCAGCACCGAGCCGGTCTGGGTGATCTCCGACGCGCCGGCCCGGGCGATGCCGAAGTCGGTCACCCTGGCGCGCCCCTCCGCATCGACGAGGACGTTCTGGGGCTTCAGGTCGCGGTGGACGATCCCGTGCGCGTGCGCGTACTTCGCCCCGGCCAACACCTGGCGGACGATCTCCAAGGCCTCGCCGACCTCGAGGCCCCGGTCGATGAGGTCCTTGAGCGACGCCCCCTGCACATACTCCATCGCGATGTAGTGGGTGCCGTCGTACGTGCCTCGATCGAAGACGCCGACGACGTTCGGATGCTGCAGGCCGGCCGCGGACGATGCCTCCCGGCGAAACCGCTCTACGAACTGCGCATCCTGCGCGAAGCGCTCGTGCAGGAACTTCAGCGCCACCCTGCGGTCGAGCATCGTGTCCTCGGCGCACCAGACGTCAGCCATGCCGCCGGATCCAAGCCGCCCAAGCAGCCTGTAGCGACCGGCAACCAGCGTCTCGGCCTCCAGCCTCACTTCAGCAGGCTCTCCATCACCTGGGTCGCGATCGGCCCCGCGACCTCCGCGCCGAAGCAGCCCGCGCAGCGCTCGATGGTCGCCGCCACCGCGACCTGGGGATCCTCGGCCGGAGCGAAGGCGATGAACCACGGCTGGTTGATCCCGTCCGCCGGGTCGCCGATCTCAGCCGTTCCGGTCTTGCCCGCGAACGTCACCCCGTCCACGGTCAGGCCGCTGGCGGTTCCCTCCTGGGTGACGTTGGTCATCATCTCGGTCAGCTGGGCGGCCGTCTCGGGGCTGATCGCGGTCGATTGCACCTTGGGGCTCAACTCGTCGGTCACCCGCCCGTCGGGATCGGTGACCCGCTGCAGGAATGTGGGGCGCATCAGCTCGCCGCCGTTTGCCACCGTCGCCGCGACCTCCGCCATCTGGAGCGGCGTGGCCAGGTCCTGGCCCTCGGCGCCACCCTGGCCAATCGCGACGCGCCCGACGTCGAACGCCGACGTCACCAGGTCACCGTCGGAGTTGTAGACGCCGCTGGGCGCCATCTGCCCGTCCGGATAGTCGAGCTCCGGGTCGCTGTAGAAGCCGAACCGCTTCATGTACTGGACCATGGTCGATGTCCCGAGCTGTTCGCCGACCTGCCCGAAGTAGGTGTTGACCGAGTTGGTGAGCGCGGTCGTCATGTCGATGTCGCCGAACGGTTCATTGCCCGCGTTGAACAGCGGAACCCCCCCGATCGTCTGCGGGGACGCGCCGCTCAGCACGCTGTCCGGCGTGAACCGGCCCGAGTCGAGGGCCGCGGCCGCGGTCACCACCTTCATCGTCGACCCGGGCGGATAGACGCTCTGGGTGGCGCGGTTCACGATCGGCGCCCCGGAGCTCTCCCTATTCAGCTGCTTGAAGACCTTGGCGTCCTGGACCGAGTTCGGGTCGTATCCGGGCACCGAGGCCATCGCCTTCACCGCCCCCGTGGACGGGTCGAGCGCCACGACCGCCCCGCCGGAACCGCTTGCCCCCGAGTCGACGCGATCGTCTGCTGGAGCGCCTGGGTCCCCACCTGCTGAGCGTTCGCGTCGATCGTCAGGGTGAGGTCGGAGCCCTCCTGGGGGACACCTCGGATCTGGTCGAGGATGGAGGTGAACTCGTTCCGCTCACCGGCGAGGACGCCGTTCTCCGAACGCTCGATCCCGGTCTGGCCCGTCTGCACGAAGCTGTACCCGACCGGGTTTCCGAACTAGCTTCCCTGCGGGTAGCGGCGCACGTAGACCGGGTCCTTGCCGCCACCCTCGGGGAAGCTCTGGGCGACGGTGACCCCGTCGGCGGTCCTGATCGTGCCCCTCTTGACCGTCTGCTCCTCGATCAGGGGCCGGCGATTCTGCGCGTTGTCCCTGAGGTTGTCGGCGTCGAAGACGGCCCAATAGGACGTGAACCCGACGAGGGCCGCGAACAGCAGGAGCAGCAGGCCGTAGAGGCGGACGATCGGCGGGTTCACGCGGGAAGCGCCTCCAGGTCGGGCTCGGGCTCGCTCGCCACGCGCGGGCGCCGGGCATCGTTCGAGATCATCAGAAGCAGTCCGAGGAGGATCATGTTGGCGATCACCGAGCTGCCGCCGAAGCTGATGAATGGCAGGGTGACCCCGGTCAACGGGATCAGCCGCACGACGCCGCCGATGATCACCACCGCCTGGAGCGCGAACACCGCCGTGAGCCCCGCCGCAAGGAGCTTCGAGAACCCGTCGCGCGCCATCACGGCGATCTTCAGCCCCCGCGCGGCGATCAGGGCGTAGACGGCGACGACGCCCGCGCCACCGAACACGCCGAGGTCGCTGACGATCACCGCATAGATCTCATCGGTGTGCGGCGCCGGGAGGATGCTGCCGCAATCGGGAAACGGCTGCGCGCAGTCGGGCGCGAACGGCCCCGGCAGCTTCAGCAGGGACTCCCCCAGGCCCTCCCCGAACAGGCCGCCGTCGGCCTGCGCGAAGAGCGACTGCTGGATCTGGCCCGCTCCCACGGCCGTGCTGTGCCAGGGATCGAGCCAGATGTCCACCCGGTCCCCGACATGAGCGACCGCGTGCTCCATCCCCCAGGCGCCGACCAGGAACAGGACGAGCCCGGCGACCACGTAGGAGAGGCGTGCGGTCGCCACGTAGAGGAGGGCCAGGAAGGCGCCGAAAAACATCAGCGAGCTTCCGAGGTCTCGGATCAGGACCAGCATCAGCATCGCCGCTCCCCAGACGACGAGCAGCGGGCCGAAGTGCTTGAGCGGCGGGATCGTCAGGCCGGCGACCCGCCGTGCCGCCACGGTGAGCAGCTCCCGCTTCTCGTGCAGGTAGCTGGCGAGGAAGATGACCACGCAGATCTTCGCCACCTCGGCGGGCTGGAAGGAGAGCGGCCCGAGGTCGATCCCGAGGTAGGCGCCGTTGACCTGGGAGCCGACCCCCGGCAGCCGCGGCGCAAGGAGCAGCAGGATGCCCGCCGTGGCGATCAGGTAGCGATAGCGCTCGAGGGCGTGGTAGTCACGGACCAAGACGATCGTCGCCGCCAACAGGGCCGCGCCGCCGACGAAGATCGACGCCTGCTTGAGCGCAAGGCTGTCGTCGATCCGGAAGAGCATCACCAGGCCGATCGCCGCCAGCAGCGCGCAGAGCGGAAACAGATACGGGTCCGCGTACGGAAGGCGCGCCCGGATGAAGACGTGCACGCCGAGGCAGACGGCGAGGAAGTAACCGCCGTAGATGAGGCTCAGGTCTCCGATCCGGCTCGACTCGACGATGAACACCGCCGTGAAGCCGGCCGTGACCAGGACGGCGACCGGGATGAGCGCCAAAAGCTCCCGGTTTCTCGCGCTCACCGCTCACCCTTCCCGGCCGGCTGCTGCTTGCCACCCTCGTTGCGGGCCGGCTGCTGCTTGCCACTTTTGCCTTGGCGCTTTTCGCTGCCCTGCCGCCTCCCGGCCTTTTGCTGCCTGGCGCTCGCCTGCTGCTCCGCGGCGCCCTCGAGGTCCTTCAGCAAGGAGACGGCGTCGCCATGGAAGCGCAACGTGTGGTTGATGGCGGTGTCCCGGCGATCGCCCGGGATCGCGCTCACCTGCACCGGCGCCGCGTACACCTCCGAGTACAGGGTGACGTCGAACGGAAGCTCGTACGGAAGCCCGCGGTAGAGCGCGAGCCGGCCGCCGGAGTCGCTGCCCAGGAAGTAGATCTGCCTGACCCCCCAGACCGCGAGCACCGCCAGCCCGACCGTCACCGCGAGCACCGCCAGCGCCTTCGCCCCAGTGCGCACCCAGCGCCCCCGGCCCGACTGCGGGGCGGGCGCTGTGCGGCGGGCCGCGCGTCCACCGCCTGCGTCGCCACCTCCCACCCCGGCGGCGGCGACCTGCTCTCGAGTGAGCCCGGCGTCCTCCGCGCTTGGGCCCACCAACGTGGCGCCTTCCTTTGCCTCCGCCGGAGCCCGTGCCTCGGCGAGCCGGAACGCCACCACCGTGATGTTGTCGCGCCCGCCCGCCTGGTTGGCCTCCCGCACGAGCCGATCGACCGCGTCGTCGAGCGAGGCGGCATCGGCGAGCACCGCAGCGATGCGGTCCTCCCTCAGCATCGTCGTCAGGCCGTCGGAGCACAGCAGGTACACATCCCCGGGCCGGGCGCGGTAGGTCATCGTGTCGACCTCCACCTCTCTGTCGGGGCCGAGCGCCCTGGTGATGATCGAGCGCTGGGGGTGGTCTTGCGCCTGCTCGTCGGTCAGCCGCCCCTGGCGCCTGAGCTCCTCGACCAGCGAGTGGTCGGAGGTGAGCAGCTTCAGCTCACCGTCACGGAACAGGTAGGCCCGGCTGTCTCCCACGTGCGCGAAGCCCACCTCGTCGTCCTCGAACAGCGCCGCGGTCAGCGTGGTCCCCATGCCCGAGCGAGAGGAGTCGGCCTGGGCCAGCCGGTGAATGCGGGCGTTCGCGGTCTTGGCGATCGCCCTCAGATAGGCCTCGGGCGACTCCTCCCCCCTCTGGACGCTCTCGAAGGACTCCGCGGCCAGCCGGGAGGCCACCTCCCCGGCCTGCGCTCCGCCCATCCCGTCGGCGACGGCGAAGACCGGCGGCCGAGCGAAATAGGAGTCCTCGTTGGCGTTTCGCTGTCGCCCGGTGTCGGACCGATGTGCCAGCTCGGCGACCCGCAGCATCAGCTCTCGGGTACGTCGAGCTCGAAGCGGAACTCGGCGCCCCCGATCCGCAGCTCGTCGAGGTCCTTCAGCTCCGCCTCGCCCTTGAGACGCCCCCCGTTCAGGAACGTCCCGTTGGTCGAGTTCATGTCCTCAACGTAATAGCTGGCCCCGCGGGAATAGATGCGGGCATGAAGCCCGGAGGCGAAGCGGTCCTCGATCCGCACGTCGGCGTCCGCTGAGCGACCGATCGAGATGCCGCCGAACAGGTCGAACCGCTCTCCGGAGTCCAGGCCACCGCCCGTGGTCGCGACCAGCCATGCGTCCGTGGCGGCGGCGCGTCCTCCCGGCCCGATCGGATGGACCCCGGTCGCCTCCGGGGCCGGCACCGTCGCGCGGCGGAGCTCGCGAAATGCGCTCAGGGCCACCCAGAACAGGAACAGGTACAGAACGGCGAGGAAGCCGAACTTGAGCGCTACCGCGATCGGCTCGGTGTCCATCGGCGGCTATTGCTCGATGTCGAAGGTGAACCTGGTCGTTCCGAGGGTGACTTCGTCCCCCGGCGAGAGACGCGATCGATCCACACGGCGGTCGTTGATCTTGATCCCGTTCGTCGAGCCGAGATCGACGATCTGCCAGTCGCCGGTCGAGCCCCGATGAAGCTCGGCGTGCTTGCGGGAGATGTTGGGGTCGGGGATCACGCAGTCGCACTCGCGGGAGCGGCCGAGAACCGCGACTGGGCCGTCGAGCACGTATCTCCGATCGTCGAGGGTGACGATCGCCTTCGTGCCGACCAAAGGGCTCTCGGGTCGCCGGCGCTCCCGGCGTGACGGCTTCGGCGGGACCGAGTAGACCATCGTGTGGCCCTGCTCGCCCTGGGAAGGAGCTTCGCCCTGGCGAGCGGGCGGCTTGACGAGCCGCGTTTGGATCCCGAACTCGCCTAGACGGAGGCGCTCGTCGGTCTCGAGATCGACCTTTGGCCGGGTCAGCAGGGCATAGTCATGGCGCCGAGCGTGCTCGATCAGATAGCCGGAGAGCTCCTGCTCGAGCGAGCTTTCATATCCCTCGAGCCGCTGGTGGTCTTCGGCCGAGAGCCAGACCGTGTACTGGTTCGGGACGTAGACGCGGGATACCGAGGCCGTCCGGTGGGCATCCATCTCCTTGGCCAGCTTCCGAGCGATCTCCACCGGCTGGACCTGAGACGAGAACGCGCGGCTGAAAACCCCCTCGACGAGGTTCTCGATCCGCTGCTCCAGGTTTCTCAGAACGCTGATCTCGTGGTCCTCCGGCGCGTTTGGCGCACGGGCATGGGTGCAAGCTCGGCCCTACCACGTGCGCGGCGTGACAATCCTAAGTGGTCCCCGGCGAAAGGTCGGCTGGACGATGGGAGATGCAGGCTCGGACTCAGGCGGCCCGCGACTCTAGATCAGGGGGTCGAAGCTGGCCGGGTGCTCCCCGATCCGGGCCCACCCCGGGAATCGGCGCCAGCCGTCCCGCCGGTCGGGGCCGGCGGCGGCGGAACTCGAGGATCACCGCTGCTGCCGCGCCGGCGGCGATCAACGCCGGCCTGCCCTCGAGCCTGCCCCCCGCGACCGTGCTCAGGGCGGCCTCGAGCGCAGCCGCCCACACGAGCGCCCCGAGCAGCGCGAGCGCAACGTGCCGAGCGCGCAGCACGATGCCGAGCAGCGCGGCGGCGGCGGCGAACACCACGGCCCCCAAGAGCGCCTGCGGATCGAGAAGGGGAGCGAGCAGGGCGTTGCTCGCGATCCCGGTCGACCGTGCCCAACCGTGCGGCGCCGCCTCCACCAATCCGAGCGGGGATCCCACGCTCGCAGCGCTCGCCGCGATCAGGAGCGTCCACCAGCCGAGCGCTCCGAGCACCGCCCGCTCCAGCAGCGTGCCCCGCGAGCCGGCGATCGCCGGATAGATCGGCGCCGCCGAGAGGGCCCCGAGTGCCGGAGCCAGCAGGGGGATGGCGGCCCACGGAAGTCGCGAGGCGACCAGGATCGCGGGGGCGCTCAGAGCGCCCACGACCAGCGCCAGCCCCGGCCTCCCCGCGATCGCCGAGATGGCGGCCACCGCGAGCGCCCAGCAGCACAGGGCCAGGAGCTGGCTGATCCGCAACGACAGCCGGGGCTCGGCGCGAGGCGCAGGAACCGCGGGATCGGGCACGGCCTGGCTGTCGTCAAGTCTCGGGAGGCCCCCCTCGAGCCGAGTTCGGAGCTCGACCAGCGACGGGCGCCGCGCCGGCTCCGGGTCGAGGCAGGCATCGATGCACGCGGTAAGGGAATCGGGCAGATCCGGCCGGTAGTCCCGAAGCGGTGGCAGCACGGCGCCGATCTCGCGGGCGGTCTGGGCCGGGGTTTCGCGAGCGACGGGATTGGCGCCCGCCCAGCACTCATAGAGGCTGAGGGCCAGCGAATAGACGTCGGCGGGCTCGCCGACAAGCTCTCCCTCGGCCTGCTCCGGCGCCATGTAGGCGAGCGTGCCCAAAGCCTCACCCGTTGCGGTCAGCGCCGGCGCCCCCGCCAGCGACGCAATGCCGAAGTCCATCAGCTTCGCGCGTCGTCCGGCGCCCGCGTCGACCTGGACGATCACGTTGTGGGGCTTCACGTCACGGTGGATCACCCCGCGAGCATGGGCGTGTCCCAGGGCGTCGCAGACATCGGCCCCGAACCCGGCGACGTCGCGATCGGAGAGATCCCCCGACCGCGAGAGCTCGGCGAGGGTCGCCCCATCCACGAGCTCGCTGACCAGGAGCGCCCGGCCATCCTCGGACCCCAGCTCGTACAGGGTGACGATGCCGGGATGGTTGAGGCGCGCGGCCGCCTGGGCCTCCCGCAGTATCCGCCGAGCGTCCTCGCTGGCGATCTCCTTGAGCGCGACCTGGCGCTGCAGGCGCTCGTCGAACGCCCGGTACACGGTCCCCATGCCCCCGGATCCCACGCGCTCGAGGACCCGGAAGCGTCCCATGACCAAGTCGCCCACCATCTCCGACTTCAACTTCGCCGCAAACCGTGTGGACCCTTCCGGGCACCGCAACGGTTCGTGCGCATCGACGGCACCTGGGGCCGACACGCCCGAGGCAGGGGTCATACTCTCGGCGTTGATGGCACCCAAGGGGGCGAGCCTTGGCATTCCTCGATGAGGAACCGCTAGCCGAATCCGGCGGCGGCGGACCGCCTCATCGCCGCGAGCCCGACCGGCAGCGGCAGATCATGGCCCGCCGCGCGGCGGGCGTCGCGGTGCTGGTGGTGGTCCTGATCCTGATCATCCTCGGGATCCGAGGCTGCCTCAACGCCCGCAAGGAGCGCAGCTATGAGAACTACGTCTCCGACCTGACCTCGATCACCACCCAGACGAACCAGCTCTCGAGCGACTTCTTCGACCGTCTCGACGATCCGGGCAACCTGTCGCCGCTCAGCTTCGAAGCCCAGGTCGCGGCCGATCGTGGCACCGCGGAGGGCCTCGACACCCGGGTTCACGCGCTCGACACGCCGGGCGACCTCGACACCGCCGAGAATCAGCTCAACCTCGCGTTCGACCTCCGCCGCGACGCCCTCACCGGGATCTCCAACCAGATGAAGACGGCGCTCGGCGGTCCAGGGCCCCAGCGGACGGATGCCGTCAACTCGATCGCCGGCTATATGCAGTACTTCCTCGCCAGCGACGTCCTGTACGGCCTCGCGAAGGGAGAGATCGATTCGGTGCTTGGGGAGCAGGGAATCGACGAGAAGGCCCCCGACAGCGTGTTCATGACCGACCCGCAGCGTTGGCTCGACTCGCTCGAGGTCTCCACCGCCCTCGCCGCGATCTCCGCCGGCAAGGCAGCGAGCGGGACCCACGGGCTGGCCCTCCTGCAAACGACGGTGAGGCCGGGCAACGTGGCGCTCGACCCGGACAGCACGGCCACGATCAGCGGGGACGGGAGGCCTGAGGTCGACGTGCAGGTGCAGAACCAGGGGAGCGTGGACGAAAGCGACGTGGGGGTCAGCCTGGAGCTCACGGGCGGCACCGAGACGATCACCGACACCGGGACGATCCCGCGGATCGCGGCGGGATCGATTCAGACGGCCTCGATCCCGATCCAGCCGGCGCCCGACAAGGGTGAGCAGCTCACCCTCGAGGTGACCGTCCAACCGGTGCCAGGCGAGCAGCTCACCAACAACAACCGCTTGACCTACACCGTGACCTTCAAGTAGGACCTTCCGCGCGGCGCGTGCCACACGGATAATCCCGCGCGTGCCCATCCGCGTGGCATTCCTCGGTCCAGCCGGCACCTTCTCGGAGGACGCCCTGCGCACCGCCACCGGTGGTGACCCGATCGACGCGCGTCCGTCACCCACGGTGTACGAAGCGATACGGGCCGTCGGCGAGGGTGAGGTGGACCGTGCCCTGGTTCCCTTCGAGAACTCGATCGAGGGCTCGGTGCGCTCCACCCTGGACACGCTCGCCTTCGAGGGCTTCCCGGTGACGATCGCGGGTGAGCACGACCATGCGATTCGCAACAGTTTGATCGCCCGAACCGACCTGCCGCTGGAGCGGATCGAAGTGGTGCTCTCGCATCCACAGGCAAGCGCGCAGTGTGCGCGCTTCATCCGCGAGCAGCTCCCGCGTGCGCAGGTGCGCGCCGCTCCCAGCACCGCGGAAGCCGTTCGAGAGGTGGCAACGGCGTCCGAAGCGTGGGCCGCTCTGGGGGCCGCTTCGGCGGCGCGCATCTACGGGTGCGTCGTCCTTCGCGAGGGAGTCGAGGATGCGCCCGACAACGTCACCCGCTTCGTCTGGATCGCGCCCGCCGAAACCCGGATCGCCGGCGCGGGCCCATGGCGCACGACGCTGGTCTTCTCGGAGCTGGGCGCCGATCACCCCGGAGCGCTGGTGGAGGCCTTGACGGAGTTCTCCAGCCGCGAGGTCAACCTCACGCGCATCGAGTCGCGGCCGCGGCGGCGTGGTGGGCTCGGCAGATACATGTTCTTCCTCGATCTCGATGGAGCGGCGGAGGATCCGCCGGTGGCCGACGCAATCACGGCGCTCCGGGAGAAGGCGGAGTCGGTGCGGATCATGGGGACCTACCCGATCGAGGGCAACGGGATTCCCGGGATCTAGCTTGGAGCGCGCAGGGGGCCGTTTACAATCTTTGCGCTATGGAGACAGCGGCTGACCCTCATGTAGGGCTCCGGGACGGCAGGGTCCCGGAGCTTGGAAGGGTTGCCTCGGCGGGGGATCAGGTCACCAACGGCGCGGGGACGGTCAACGGTCGACGGCTCCACGTCGGCAGTCGCGTCCTCGTCCTCAACGCCAGCTACGAACCGATCAACGTCTGCAACATCCGTCGGGCCACCGTCCTGGTGTTGAAGGAGCGGGCAGAGATCCTGGAGCGGGGCGAGGGCGCGCTCCACTCGGAGCGCCTCGTCTTCCACAGGCCATGCGTGATCCGCCTGGTCCGCTACGTACGCATCCCGCGCGACGTCCACCGTCGAAAGATCACGCGAAGGGCGGTCCTGGCTCGCGACGCGTGGACCTGCCAGTACTGCGGCAGCCAGGGCACCGGGCTGACCGTCGACCACGTCATCCCGCGAAGCCGCGGGGGCGAATCGGTGTGGGAGAACATCGTCGCCTCGTGCGCACCGTGCAACCGCAAGAAGGGGAACCTGACGCCACACGAGGCACGCATGCACCCGCGCCACCATCCGCGCCCTCCGGGCCCGACCGTGTTCATCCGCCTGGCGAGTCCGCGGATCCCGGTCGCCTGGGAGCCCTACCTGATCACCGCCTAGGGACGCGGCAGCGAGCGGCCCGGCCGCGGTCGCAAGACGTCAGCCGTGGTCGATCGGCCTCGGAACGCGCACGGGGCCGCCCCGACGAATCGAGGCGGCCCCGACGCAAAAGGTGCGGTGGATGAACGAGGTGGGAATTGACAGCGGGGCGGGACGCGCTCCCCGCCTCCCCATCTCGCCGGTGCCCGGGTTGGATTCCGCCGGGCGGCCCGCACGGCCTTCCTAGCGGCCCTGCACCTCCGGTGTCCCGAAAAGCATGTGACTCAAGTTAGGACCACCTCCTTTCTCCGGTACAGCCATTGAAGCAAATCGGCAAGTCGAGTTGCTCCCGCACCCCGGGTCGCTAGCTTCGGCCTCGGGCCTTTGCGAAGCGCTCGGCGAACTCCAGGGCGCGGCGGTTTCGAGCGAGCCGGGCCGCGATCCGGGGGGACAGGGCGTAGAGCGGGATGAGCGGGCGCAGCCGTCGCTTGCTCAACACGATCTCGGCGACGTTCTCCCGGATCGACCGCACGACCGCCTCGCCGACACTCTCGGGGGGCAGCGTCCCGAGCGGGTTGGGCCCCACCTCCATCTCCCGCTCGAGCCGGCCGTACATGCCAACCCGGCTGATGAACACCGGGCAGATCGCCGAGAAGCCCACGGGCTGGGCGCCGTACTCGGCGCGAAGCGAGTGCGTGAAGCCGACCACGCCATGCTTGGTGGCCGCGTAGGTGGCCAGAAAGGGCGCGGGCGTCTTGCCCGCCAGGGAGGCGACATTGACGATGTGGCCCCGCTGGCGCTCGAGCATGCCGGGGAGAACGATCCGGGTCAGGTCCATCAGCGCCAAGAGGTTGACGGCGACGATGGACTCGAGCTCCTCGGGCGTCGATCGCAGGAAGCTGCCACCGAACTCGACGCCGGCGTTGTTGACGAGCACGTCCAGCGGGCCCAACGCCTCCTGCGCCCAGGTGGCCAGCCGCCGCCGCTCCTCCCGGTCGGCGAGATCGGCCGGGACGTGCTCGACGGCGACCCCGCGATTGCGAAGCTCCGCCGCGAGCCCGTCCACAGGCGCCTCGGGGAGGTCGGTGAGCGCCAGGTTGACGCCCTCCGCGGCAAGCGCACGGGCGATGTAGCCACCGAGCCCACCCCCTGCGCCGGTGACGAGCGCGTTGCGGCCCTGAAGCTGGTCCATGGCCGCGGAGCCTATCCGCAGCCGCGCGCGACTCCGGCCCGTCCCGACGTTCGAAAAGGACTACTCGCCGGCCCCGTCCGACGAGCCGTCGTCGGCACCGGCCAGGACGATCCCGTTGCCCGCCTCCTCGGCGGCGATCGCGTCGTCGGCGAGCGAGGTCGCCCGACTCGACCACGAGCGCGACCGCGCTGACCCGATCGTCCTCCTTCATGTTCATCACCCGGACGCCCTGGGTCGCCCGGCCCATCTGGGAGATCCCGCCGGCATTGGTGCGCTGCACCATCCCGTTCTCGGAGATGAACAGGAGATCCTGATGCTCCCGGACGATCAGCGCCCCGGCAAGGCCGCCCTTCTTGGCGGTCAGCTTGGCCGTCAGCACACCCTTCGTGCCCCGCCCCTTGACCGGATACTCGGCCACCGCGGTCCGCTTTCCATAGCCGTTCTCCGTGACCACGAACAGCTCCGAGTCATCCCTGGCGACGTCCATCGCCAGCACCCGGTTCTGCACGCGGTCCACCTTGCCGGCGACGTTCATCCCCTTGACGCCCGAGGTGTCGCGGCCCATCGGGCGCACTGCCTTCTCGGAGAACCGCGAGGCGTTACCCGACTTGGACACCAGCAACAGATCGTCGGCGCCCGACGTCAGCCGGACCTGGACGAGCTCGTCGCCGTCGCGGACCTTGATCGCGATGATCCCGTCGGCGCGGATGGGGGTGTTGTAGGCGCGGAACTCGGTCTTCTTGACGAGGCCCTTTGCGGTTGCGAAAACGAGGTACTTGCCCTCCGAGAAATCCCGAGTCGGCTTGACCGCCATCACCCGCTCGCCGTCCCGCAGCGGAAGCACGTTAACGAGCGCCTTGCCCTTCGACGTCCGGGCGCCCTCCGGGAGCTCGTACACCTTGAGCCGGTAGACCTTCCCGCGGTTGGTGAAGAACAGCATCCAGTCGTGGGTCGAGCAGATGTGGAGGTGCTCGATGTAATCGCCCTCCTTCAGGTCCATGCCCATGACGCCCACCCCGCCGCGGCGCTGCTGCCGATAGGTCGCGAGCGGCAGCCGCTTCACGTAACCCGAGTGGGTGATCGAGATCACCATCTGCTGGTCGGCGATCATGTCCTCGATGTCGACGTCGCCCTCGGCGAACGTGATCTCGCTGCGGCGCTCATCGCCGTAGCGGGTCGCGATCTCGCCGAGCTCGTCGTTGATCAGGCCATCGATCTGTGATTCGTCGCCCAGGATCGCGCGAAGGTTGGCGATGCGCTTGAGGAGCTCGGCGTGCTCGGACCGGACCTTGTCCGACTCGAGCGCCGTCAGGCGCTGGAGTCGCATGTCGAGGATCGCCTGGGCCTGCTCGTCGGAGAGCTCGAAGCGCTCGATCAGGCCGGTTCTGGCCGTCTCGGGATCCTTCGAACCGCGGATCAACGCGATCACCTCGTCGAGATTGTCGAGGGCGATCAGCAGGCCCTCGAGGATGTGAGCTCGCGCCTCTGCCCGGCGCAGCTCGTACTGGGTACGGCGTGTCACCACCTCGCGCTGATGCGCGACGTAGTGGTGTACGAGCTCGCGGAGTCCCAGCGTGCGCGGGACGTTGTCCACCAGCGCCACCATGTTGACCCCGAAGCTGGTCTGCATCTGCGTGCGCTTGTAGAGCTGGTTGAGGACCGCCTTGGCCATCTCGCCGCGCTTGACCTCGATCACCAGCCGCATCCCCGACCGGTCCGACTCGTCGCGCAGGTCGGAGATCCCGGTGATCTTCTTCTCGCGGACGAGGTCGGCGATCTTGGTGATCAGGCCGGCGTCGCCGCCCTTCTTGACCATGAACGGGAGCTCCGAGACGATGATCGCCTCCTTGCCGCCCTTGATCGGCTCGATGTGCGCCTTGGCGCGCACCTGGATCGAGCCGCGGCCCGACGCGTACGCGTCGCGGATCCCCTCGCCGCGCATGATCAGGCCGCCGCCGGGGAAGTCCGGGCCCTTCACGTGCTCCATCAGTCCGGCGAGATCGATCTCCGGGTTGTCGATGTAGGCGCTGACCGCGGCCGCGATCTCCGTCAGGTTGTGAGGCGGGATGTTGGTTGCCATCCCGACCGCGATTCCGGACGAGCCGTTGACGAGCAGGTTCGGGAACCGCGCCGGGAGGACCAGCGGCTCCTGGGCCTTCTCGTCGTAGTTCGGGCCGAAGTCGACCGTCTCCGCCTCGATGTCCCGCAGCATCTCGGTGGCCAGGCGGTCCAGCCGCGCCTCCGTGTACCTCATGGCGGCAGCGGGATCGTCGTCGATCGAGCCGAAGTTGCCCTTGCCGCCAACGAGCGGGTAGCGCAGCGAGAACTCCTGCGCCATCCGGACCAGGGTGTCGTAGATCGCCTGGTCGCCGTGCGGGTGGTACTTGCCCATCACCTCGCCGACGATGAAGGCGGACTTTCGGAACGGCCGGTTGGGCTGAAGGCCCGAGGTCGTGCATCGCGTAGAGCACCCGGCGGTGCACGGGCTTCAACCCGTCGCGGACGTCGGGCAGCGCGCGGCCCACGATCACGCTCATGGCGTAATCGAGGTAGGACGAGCGCATCTCGTGCTCGAGCTGGCGGTCCTCTATCCGGCCGGTGAGGGCCTCGAGCGATCCTTCCATGTCAGCGCCTCCGCTCTAGACATCGAGGAAGCGGACTTCCTTCGCATGCCGCTCGATGAACACCTTCCGCGGCGCGACGTTGTCGCCCATCAGATCAGTGAACAGGCGCTCGGCAGTTGCGGCATCGTCGATCGTTACGCGCTGCAACGTGCGCGACTCGGGATCCATCGTCGTCTCACGGAGCTCCTCGGCGTCCATCTCGCCCAGGCCCTTGAAGCGCTGGAGGTTGATGCCCTCCTTGGCGAGATCGAGGGTCACCTGCCGCAGCTCGCCGAACGACAGGCGCCTCGCGCTGCTTCGACCCGAGCGTCACCTGAAACGGCGGCCGGCCCACCTGCTTGGTGAGCTTTGCATGGATCTCGGCCAGTCGGCGGTACTCCGTCGACTTGAAGAGGTGCGCCGGGAGCCGGTGGGTCCGCGCAAGGCCGCTGGCGCGATGGATCGCCTTGATCACGACCTCCTCGCTGCTCTCACGAACCAGCTCGGTCTCGAAGGGCTCCTCCTCAGGATCGGGCTGCTCGACGAGCTTGCGAACCCCAGCGATGCTCGCCGCGCCCTCGTCCAGGATCTGCGATTCGAGCAGGAAGTTGACCGCCTCGTGGCCGAACGACGCCTGCAGCGAGGCGGTCCAACCGTCGTACTCCTTGAAGTCGCGGGTGAAGCGCTGCCAGCGGGCAGCCGTCCAGGACCGCTTCTTGCTGGAGCCATTCGTGTAGGAGAACTTCTCCAGCTTGTCGCGCAGGAGAACCTCCTCGAGCTCGGACTCCTTCTCGATGTAGAGCTCCTGCTTGCCGTTCTTGACTCCATACAGGGGCGGCTTTGCGATGTAGACGTAGCCCGACTCGAAAAGCGCCGGCATCTGCCGGTACAAGAACGTGAGCACGAGGGTCCGGATGTGCGCGCCATCGACATCGGCGTCGGTCATCAACACGACCTTGTGGTAGCGCAGGTCCTCGAGGTTGAACTCGTCATGGATCCCGGTACCGATCGCGGTGATGAGCGCCTGGATCTCCTGGTTCGAGAGCACCTTGTCGATCCGGTTCTTCTCGGCGTTGATGATCTTGCCGCGCAGCGGAAGCACGGCCTGGGTGTTGCGATCGCGAGCCTGCTTTGCCGAGCCCCCTGCGGAGTCGCCCTCGACGACGAACAGCTCGGCGTCGCGAGGGTCCTTCACGGTGCAGTCCGCGAGCTTTCCGGGGAGGGTGGAGTTCTCGAGCGCCGACTTGCGGCGCGTCAGGTCACGAGCCTTGCGTGCGGCCTCGCGGGCGTGGGCGGCGTCCACGGCCTTCTGGAGGATCCGCCGCCCCTCGCCGGGGTTCTCCTCCAGGAACTCGCCGAGCTTGCGATTGACGGTCTCCTTGACGAGGCCCTCGACGGGAGGGTTGCCGAGCTTGGTCTTCGTCTGGCCCTCGAACTGGGGATCGCGCAGCTTCACCGAGATCACGGCGGTCAAACCCTCCCGGACATCCTCACCGCTCAGGTTGGCGTCCTTCTCCTTCAACAGCCCCTTCTCGCGCGCGTAGGCATTCAGCGTCCGCGTCAGGGCGGCGCGGAAGCCCGACAGGTGCGAGCCGCCCTCATGGGTGTTGATGTTGTTGGCGAAGCTGAAGACCGACTCCTGGTAGGACGAGTTCCACTGCATGGCCACCTCGACCTGGCCGTCGTCGGCCTCATTGTCGAAATAGATCGTCTTTCGGTGCAGGGAATCCTTGTTCTCGTTCAGATGTGCGACGAAGTCGACGATGCCGCCCTCGTACTGGAAGGTCTCCCTCTGGCCCGCGCCGCGCTCGTCGATCAGGTCGATGCGCAGGTTGCGGGTCAGGAAGGCCGTTTCGCGCAGGCGCTCGGACAGGGTCTGGTAGTCGAGGACCACGTCCTCGAACACTTCGTCATCGGGAAGGAAGGTGATCGCCGTGCCGGTGCCCTTCGCCTTCTCAGCCTGCTTGAGGTCGCCGAGCGGCTCCCCGCGCTCGTAGTCCTGAGTCCACACGTGCCCGTCGCGTCGGATCTCGAGGTGGAGGCGCGAAGAGAGCGCGTTGACCACCGAGACGCCCACCCCGTGGAGCCCACCGGAGACCTTGTAGCCGCCACCGTCCCCGAACTTGCCGCCCGCGTGCAGGGTCGTCATCACAACCTCGGCGGCGGGGCGCTTCTCCTTCTCGTGCTCCTCCACCGGGATGCCGCGGCCATCGTCGACGACCGTGACCGAGTTGTCCGGGTGCAGCGTGACGCTCACCTGGTCGCAGAAGCCCGCGATCGCCTCGTCGACGGAGTTGTCCACGACCTCGTAGACCAGGTGGTGCAGGCCTCGAGGGCCGGTCGAGCCGATGTACATGCCGGGTCGGCGCCGGACCGCCTCGAGGCCCTCGAGGACGGTGATGTCCTTGGCGC
This sequence comes from uncultured bacterium, assembly GCA_963758865.1. Taxonomy (GTDB): domain Bacteria; phylum Actinomycetota; class Thermoleophilia; order Solirubrobacterales; family 70-9; genus AC-56. Next base: position 155,802 of record CAVWWY010000006.1, read on the forward strand.
TGTATCCGTCGCTGGCGGCTCGGCCCTTGGTTCCGGGCTTGGGGGTCTTGGTCCCCTTCGAGCCGGCCTTGGGGTTACCGCCGGTTCGGGCTTTGCTGGCCACTCAATCCTTTCCACTCGCTGGCATCATGAGAAACCCCGACCGGCCAAGCGCCGAAAAGCAGGCGACCCGGGCGGTTCGGGGCGTCGGTTCAAGCTCATACAAGGATATCAGGACGGGTCCGCGGAAAACTCACCTCTTTGCAACGAAAGCCCTGCAAATTACGGTCAAACGCGGCGCTGCCCATCGGCGGTGAACCGAAGCCCCAGGACGGGCTCCAGCCCCTCTCTGGGCGCGGCGGCGAGCGCCTCGTTGAGCCGCCTCAGGAGCTCGGCGGAGAGCAGGTCCAGCTCCTGCGCCCAGGTGGCGGATCGACACGCAACCGTGATCAAGCCGTCCCGCTCGGCGACCGGCTCCGCCTGCGTGGCAATCGCGGCACCGACCGCCGCCGCCCAAGCCCCCTGAACCGCCCCGAGGAGCGTCCTCGGCGCGGCTTGGCTTCGAACCCCGCGCACCGCGGCTCCCAGCGATCGCGGGGCGGCGCGCCGGGTCACGCGACGACCGGCGCGGCCACAGGCGCCTCCGGTGCATCCATCTGCGGTTTCGGCGAGGAGACGGCACGGCCTTCGCGGACCTCGAGCTCGGCGCCCTCCGCGAGCCGCGGGAAGCTGGCTGCGTTCGGTCGCCGTCAACAGCGCCTGGCCCCCGCCCTCCGCCAACCGCTCGCCGAGCAGCGCTCTGCGGTCGGGATCGAGCTCGCTCATCACGTCATCGAGCAGCATCAGCGGAGGCGCCTTGCCCGTTTCGAGGATGGCTCGTCGCTCGGCGAACAGGAGCGCCAGCAGAGCCACCCGCTGTTCACCCTGAGAGCCGAAGCGACGCACCGAGCGTCCTCCCAGCGTGATCCCCAACTCATCCAGATGTGGCCCGTGGGTGGTGTGGCAACGGCCGAGATCGGCTTCGCGCCTCGTCTGAAGCTGGGCGGTGAGCTGGGCGGCGTCGGCCGCATCGGAGCGCGGGAGGTACCGCAGCTCGGCCTCGCCCGCGAGCCCGAGCTGCGTCGCTGCGAGCGCGAACTCGGCGGTCACCGCGGTCACCGCGGCGCTTCGCGCGGCGACCAATTCCATGCCCGCCGAGCCGAGCTCCACGTCCCAGGCATCCAGGGAGTCGACCGAAGCCGCCCCGGCACGGATTCGCGCCAACAGGGCGTTCCGCTGCGCGAGGGCGCGGCCGTACCGGCGGCGAGCTTCGGCACGAGCGGGCCACAGCGCTTCGACGAAGCGGTCGAGGTGGGCGCGCCGGGTCGCAGGAGGGCCCTTGACGAGCGCCAGTCGATCCGGGATGAAGATCGACAGCGCGGGTCGAAGCTCGGTGAGCTCGGATCCCGCGGGCTGTCCATCCACCAGGTGACGCCGTTCGCCGTCGCGACCCAGCGACCACAGCAGCTCGTGCGCGTCGCCGGCGCCGTCCACGACGGCCTCTACCCGAGCGAGGGACTCGCCGAAGGCGAGCATCTCGCGATCGTTTCGCGTTCGGCACGAGTGTCCGCTCAGCGCAGCACATACCGCCTCCAGCAGGTTCGTCTTGCCCGCTCCGTTCGGGCCCCAAAGGAGGGTGATCCCTGAGTGGAGGTCGAGCTCCTGCGACGCGAGGTTCCTGAATCCGGTCACGAGAAGCCGGGTCACGTCCATGCCCGACCCGCTTGGCGTCCTGCCTGCTTCGGCGGGCACGACTAGACGTTGAGCCGAATCGGCATCACCAGGTAGCTGAAGTCCTCGCGACCGACCGGCTCGAGCAGGCCCGGGCGAAGTGGGGAGCTGAGCTTCATCACCAACTCGTCGTCCTCGAGGCTCTCCAGACCCTCGATCAGGAACTGTGGGTTGAAGGCGATCTCCAGCGGCTCGCCCGAATAGGGCGCCGGAAGCGACTCGCTGGCGTCGCCGACCTCCGGAGTGGAGGCCGCGATGGTGAGCTCGCTCTCCGCGAACGCGAAGCGGAGAGGAGCGTTGCGCTGCGCCAGCTGGCTGATCCGGCGAGCCACATCGAGCAACTCGCCTCGAGGCAGTCTCACCTCCTGCTCGAAGGACTCCGGGATCAGCTGACGCCAACTCGGGAACTGTCCCTCGATCAGGCGAGAGAAGAGGACGACCGAGCCCGCCTGAAAGACGGCCTGGTTGCGGGCCAGCGACATCGCCACCTCGTCAGGAGCCTCTTGGGCGATGATCCGGGCCAGCTCTCGAAGCGCCCGGGCGGGCACGTTGACCTCGATCGCCTCGGGAAGAGCGCTCTCGAGCTCCGTGTGCTTGACGCTCAACCGGTAGGAGTCGGTGGCGACCATGGTGAGGGTGGTTCCCTCCGTTTGAAAGAGCACGCCGGTCAGGATCGGGCGTACCTCGTCGCGCGACGCGGCTCGCGCGACGCGGTCAATCGTCTCCGCGAGGGGCTTCGCCGGAAGGCTGGCGCGCCGCTCGTCAAGCTCCGGGAACCTGGGAAAGTCCTCGGTGGGCAGGGTCCGCAGGTGAAAGCGGGCAGCGCCGGCGGTTAGCTCGACGTCACGCTCCTCGGAGCGAATCGCGATGCTGACTTCGCCTGGAGGGAGGCTTCGGACCACGTCCCCGATCAGGCGGCCGGGTAGGAGGACGACGCCCTCGGTGTTCACGGTCACGTCCGAAAGACGCACGGTGAGGCCGATCTCCATGTCCGTGGCACGGATTGTGAGCTCGCCATCGTGGGCGTTCAGCTCGATGCCGCTCAGCGCGGGAACACTGGCGCGGCTGGAGACGGCACGACCGGCGAGTTGAAGGCCGGCGAGCAGCGAATCGCGAGAGATCGAAAAGTTCATCAAAGGACCTTGAATCTTCCTATCTGGTTCAGATGTATTGATGGTGGTGGATGGCTGTGGAGAAGAGGCGTTCATGGCTGAGTGGTGGGAATCGCGCTGGTGGAGGGAGGTGGTTGAGAGTCGGCTGGTTCCTGGAGGGCGGCGTCCGGTGAGGCGCTGGTTGGCTGGATCGGTGGAAGAAGGTCACGGGTGCGGTCGAGAAGCGAGGCGGTCTCCGAACCCGGCTCGAGCTTTGTGGCCGTGGTGCGGATCGCATGGAGGATGGTGCTGTGGTCGCGGTCGAAATGGCGGGCGATCTGGGCCAGGGACAGAGAGGTGAGTTGGCGGCTGAGGTAGATGGCGAGTTGTCGCGCCTGGCTTACCCGTGCGGTCCGCCTGGGGGAGAGGAGGTCGTCGCGGGAGACGCCGAGAACGGTGCAGGTTGCTTCCTGGATCGCCATCACGGTAGCGGCGTCGTCGGTTGGCCGAGGAGTTGGTTCGGCTCGCCGGGGATCGTCGAGGGCCTGGTGCACGAGTCCCGTGGTGATCGGCTTCCCGAGCACGGATGAGAGGGCCAGCACCCGGGTCATGGCGCCTTCGAGCCGCCGGACGTTGCCTGCGGTGCGATTCGCGATCTCCCGTACGATCACGGGCTCCGAGAGCTCCATGGGCGCCTCCAGCGCCATCCTCCACAAAGCGCGGTGCGCGTCCGCAGATCGGGCGCCTCGAGTTGGGCGCGGAGTCCCCATTGAAAGCGGTCGCGGAGTCGCTCGGCAAGGCGCGCGAGCGCCTCGGGTGGGCGGTCGCTCGAGAGGACGATCTGCTTTCCGGCCACGTGCAGGGCGTTGAACGTGTGGACGAACTCCTCCTGGGTGTGCTCCTTGCCCTCCAGCGCCTGAACGTCGTCGATCAGGAGCGCGTCCAGACCCCGATACCGCTGCTTGAAGCGGTCCGGCCCGTCCTTGCGAAGGGCGGAGACGAACTCGGTCGTGAAGCGCTCGGCGGTCGTGTAGTGGACGCTCAGATCGGGACGATGGTGGCGGAGATAGTTGCCGATCGCTCCCAGCAGGTGTGTCTTTCCGAAACCCGGCGGGCCGTGCAAGAAAAGGGGGTTGTAGGCCTCGCCCGGAAGCTCCGCCACGGCGAGAGCCGCAGCGTGGCCCAGACGGTTGCCATCTCCGATCACGAACCGCTCGAAGGTGTGCCGCGGATCGAGGGGCAGGGACTCCACCCGGCTGGTCCATTCAGCAGGGGACGCTACGTGATCGAGCTCGGCGGTCGCTCGCACCAGGACGATCCGCGTGAGGCCCCGGTCGTGGCGTTGCAGCGCCGCCTCGATGGCGCCGGCGTAGCGGCGCTCGACCCAGGCGCAGGTGGCTTCCGACGCGGCCAGGTAAAGGGTGGTGCCCTGGACCGACACGGGCCGCAGTGGATCGATCCAAAGCCGGAAAGTGGATGGCGGGAGGCCAGCCGCCAGCTCCTCTCGGACGACCCCCCAGATCGAGGACGGATCGTCGTGGCGGGGGTGGCTGGGCACGGCGCGCGATCATAGAACCGGCTCCGCCGGGCACAGTCCGGCTGACGGCGCCGACCCCGCATTTCGCGGGAGAAAGGAACCGGCAGGACCCTGGTTCGGCAAGTCACGGGTCGAGTCGGTCGCCGCCGTGGGCGCGGCTTATACTGCCTCGCCGGTCGTGAAGCGGACGTATCAACCCAAGAAGCGCAAGCGGGCCCGAACGCACGGGTTTCGCGCCCGCATGGGTACCCGCAGCGGCCGCGACGTCATCAAGCGCCGTCGCCGCAAGGGTCGCAAGCGGCTGACACCGTGAGCGGGGGCTCGCCGCGCGGTCCTCGCAAGCGCGGCCGGCTATCGCGCAGCGGCGACTTCGAGCGCGTCTACCGAGAGGGCCGCTCGCACTCGAACCGCTTCCTCGTCCTCTACGCGTTTCCACGCCGCGACTCGGAGGAGGAGGCGAGTGACGTCAGGCTCGGGATCTCGGTGAGCCGAAAGGTCGGTAACGCCGTAGATAGGAATGCGGTGAAGCGAGGTCTGAGAGAGGCATTCTGGTCGCTCGGTGACTCGCTGCCGCCGGGGCACGACTTCGTGCTCGTGGCTCGCCCGGACGTTGCGGGACTGCTCGAGCGGGACGGCATGCGGGGAATCGCCGCGGCGCTCGAGGAGTTGGTCGCAGAGGCGCGGCCCGCGGGCGAAACGATCTAATTGGGGCGTAACACGTGAAACGCTTGATGCTCGCGATCTTCCTCGCCCCGATCCGTCTCTACCAGCGGCTCATCTCGCCGGCGCTCCCGCGGCGCTGCAAGTACGAGCCAACCTGCTCCGCGTACGCCATGCAGGCCATTCGCGAGCTGGGCGTCATGCGCGGCACGATCCTGGCCGCCTGGCGCCTCGCGCGCTGCAACCCGTTCAGCCATGGCGGCTACGACCCGGTCGAAGCCCGGACGCTGTTTCGACCCAAGCGAGGGGTGACCGCTTGATCCTGCCGATAGCAGGCTTCCTGCAGCCTCTCGAGGACGTCGCCAACTCGGTTCTCACGTTCTTCTACGACAACGTGTATGCGAGCTGGGGCCTGGCGATCATCTTCCTGACGATCGTCACCCGCCTCGTGATCCTGCCCCTGTCGATAAAGCAGATCCGCTCCATGCGCTCGCTCCAGGCGCATCAGCCCGAGATCAAGCGGATCCAGGAGCGTTATAAGGACGACCGCCAGCGACTTCAACGGGAGCTGATGGACTTCTACCGCGAGAACAAGATCAACCCGTTCGCCTCCTGTGTGCCGCTGCTCCTGCAGCTACCCGTGTTCTTCGCGTTGTTCGAGCTGTTGCGAAGCGACGAGTTCAAGGACGAGATCCACGCGTCTGGGAACCCCAACTTCCTGAGCCTCCCGCTCGATGAGAAGGCGACTGGCGCCGCGCTGGTGATCCTGATCCTGCTCTATTTCGTGACCATGGTCGGCTCGACCTCGATCATGGCCGCCTCCGCCGAGGGCAACCAGCGGCTGATCATGTACGCGCTGCCGGTCGTCTTCACGCCCTTCATCATCAACTTTCCCGCCGGCTTGATCGTCTACTGGATCACGACCAACCTGTGGACGATGGGACAGCAGTGGGTGGTCAAGCAGGTGATCCCGGCCCCGCCGAAGCCGACCGAGACGGAGGCCAAGGCGGCCAGACCGCCCCCACCACCGCCGCGGAAGCGAAAGAAACGCCGCCGCTGACCTCGGCGAGCTTCCCGCTTCCCGCGCAATACACTCGCGATCGTGTCCATCGCCGGACATGGCGGCGTCCCGCCCGAACCCTCCGAGCGCGTCCGGGCGATCCTCGAGCGAGTCGTGGAGGAGCTCGGGGTCGAGGCGAGCGTGGACGTGGACGAAGGCGCCGAGGAGATCGTCGGACGGGTGGAGGGGGAGGACGTCGGCCTGCTCATCGGCCGCCGAGGCCAGACGATCGACGCGGTCCAGCTGCTCTGCTATCGGGCGGCGTTCCGTGGGCGGCAGGATCGAAAGCGGGTCGTGGTCGACGCGGCGGGATATCGAGAACGCCGGCGCGAGGCGATCGAGCGCCAGGCGGATCGAGCGGTCGACCGGGCGCAGAAGACGGGCAACGAGATCGAGCTGGAGCCCATGACACCGACCGAGCGACGAGTGGTGCACCAGCACCTGAAGGATCGGGCGGGGATCGAGACGTTCAGCGAGGGTGAGGAGCCCGAGCGCTGCGTGATCGTCGCGCCGCTGCTCAGCGATTGAGCGACGCGCCCGCCGAGCTCGGCCTTTCAGCCGAGGCCTGCGCGGCGATGAGGACCGTGCTCGACCTTCTGGCGCGGGATCGGGCTGCGCCCAGCTCGGTGCGTAAGCCCCAGGACTCATGGCGCGTGCACGTCGCCGATTCGCTGGCCGGCCTCGAGGTGGATGGGCTGAGGGCGGCGCGCACGATCGCAGACGTCGGCGCCGGCGCCGGCTTTCCGGGCTTGGCGCTGGCCGTCGCTCTCGGTGCCGCTCGCGTGGACCTGATCGAGTCGATCGGGCGGAAGTGCGAGTTCATGCGCCGCGCGATCGATGCGGCCGGGATCTCGAACGCGCGGGTGGTCTGCGAGCGCGCCGAGACCTGGGCGCAGAAGCCGGCGCCGGAGGGTGGAGCCCAGACGTACGATGCCGTCACCGCGCGTGCCGTGGGACGGTTGGCGACGCTGGCGGAGCTGGCCTCGCCATTGCTCCCGGATGGAGGGGTCCTCGTCGCCTGGAAGGGCCGCCGCGACTTCGAGGAGGAGGCGGAGCTTCGCCGCGCGGCGCGACAACTCGGGATGGAGCCCGAGGGGGTCACGTGGGTCGGGCCGTATGCAGGGTCACGACACCGGCACCTGCACGTCATCCGCAAGCGTGGCCCGACTCCCGCCAACCTCCCACGCCGTCCCGGGATGGCCAAGAAGCGCCCCCTGGGGCGAGCATGACGTCGCCGCTGCGGTCGCTCCGCTCGTTTCGGCCTCTGCGGCGCAGGCTCGTCGGCCCCGCCTGTGCGGTAGGTAAGGTCGAGCGCTGAATGGGCTCGGTGTACGCGATCGCCAACCAGAAGGGGGGCGTGGGCAAGACCACCACCGCGGTCAACATCGCTGCCTGCGCCGCCGCCTCGGGAAGCCAGGTGCTTCTCTGCGATCTGGATGCGCAGGGCAACGCGACGGTGGCCCTCGGGGTGGACCGCGAGGTGCACCCTTCCTCCTACGACTGCCTGATCGGTGAGCGCTCCGTCGCGGAGGCCGCCCGTCCCGCGGGGCCGGACAACCTGTGGATCGTGCCGGCCAGCCGTGACCTCGCCGGCGCCGCCGTCGAGCTCCCCCGGATCGAGGGATCGGACCACAACCTGCGCGGGATGCTCGGGCCCGTCCGCGAGCGGTTCGCCCTCACGCTCCTCGATTGCCCTCCCTCCTTGGGACCCGTGACCGTGAACGCCCTGGTCGCCGCGGATCGGGTGATCGTCCCCGTCCAGGCGGAGTACCTCGCGCTCGAGGGCCTGGTGCAGTTCCTCGAGACGCTCCAGCTCCTGCGCCGGGAGCTCAACCCCGGACTCGTTCTGACCGGGGTGGTGATCACGATGCACGACGACAGGACCAGGCTCGCGCACGATGTGGAGCGTGAGCTCCGTGACCACTTCTCCGAGCTCGTGTTCCGAACCGTCATCCCGCGCAGCGTCCGCGTCGCGGAGGCGCCGAGCTTCGGCCTGCCCGTCGTCGAGCACGCTCCCGCCTCGAGGGGCTCGGAGGCCTACCGTGAGCTGGCGATCGAGCTTGCAGAACGGGAAGGGGCCGGGACGGTGTCCGTCGAACGTTCAGGGGAGGACCCCAGTCACATATCTAACGCTCAAGTAGAGGTTAAGAGATGACAAAGAGAGGGATGGGCCGCGGGCTCGCGGCGATCCTGCCGGAGTCTGGGATCGGCGAGCCGCAGTTCCGCCACGTGCCGATCGAGTTGATCCGTGCCAACCCGGACCAGCCCCGGACGGGGTTCGATCCCGCCTCGATCAAGGGCCTCGCCGCCTCCGTGGCGGATGCGGGAGTGGTGCAGCCCGTGATCGTCCGTCCCCTCGCCGACGGGCGCTACGAGCTGATCGCCGGCGAGAGGCGGTGGCGCGCCGCCCGCGAGGCGAAGCTCGAGACGGTGCCGGCACTGATCCGTAACCAGGACGACGCGGAGCGTTTGCAGACCGCGCTGGTGGAGAACATGGCGCGGGAGGATCTCAACCCGGTCGACGAGGCGCGGGCCTGCGCATCGCTGGTGGAGGACCTCGGTCTTTCGAAGGAGGAGCTGGCGCGGCGGCTGGGCCGGAGCCGGGCGGCGATCTCCAATCTCGTTCGCTTGCTCGACCTGCCCGATGACGTCCTCGAGTTGCTCGCCTCCGGCGAACTGAGCGAGGGGCACGGTCGCGCCATCCTCGTGGCCCGCGGCGCCGAGGCCCGCGGCTCCCTCGCTCGCGACGCCGCTGCACAGGGCTGGTCGGTGCGCGAGACCGAGCGACGCGCGAAGCAGAACGGCAACGGGCGGCTTTCGAAGGTGGTCCCGCACCCGGACCAGGAGGCCGCGCTGGTCCGTGCCGAAGAGGCGCTCGAGAAGGCGTTCGGCACCGGCGTCCGTGTGCGCTCCGCACGCCGGGGCATTCGCGCCGAGCTCCACTTCGACGACCTCGAGGAGCTGCTGGCGTTTGCCGAGTCCCGCGGCGCCTGAGTCAGCGGCGCTCTAGGGAGCCAGCCGCTCGAGGCGCCAACCCGCGTTGGCTCGCCGGTAGCGGAACCGGTCATGGAGGCGCGCCGCCTGTCCCTGCCAGAACTCCATCTCGTGTGGGTGGAGCGCGAACCCGCCCCAAAACGGCGGCCGCGGGATCTCGGCGCCGGAGAACCTGCGCTCGGCGTCGCGGGCGCGATCGTCGAGCGCGCCGCGATCGGGCAGGGGTTGGCTCTGGGGCGATGCCCAGGCGCCGATCTGTGAATCCCGCGGGCGAGTCACGAAGTACTCGTCCGCCTCGCCGCCGGCCAGCTTCTCCACGCCTCCGCGGACCCGAACCTGCCGGTCGAGCTCGCGCCAGTAGAAGACAAGCGCCGCGCGACCTCCAGCTTCGAGCTGCGCGCCCTTGGCGGAGGTGAGGTTGGTGAAGAAGCGAAACCCCTCCGGCCCGTAGCCCTTCATCAGGACCATGCGGGCGTCGGGTGCCCCCTTCGCGTCCACTGTGGCGAGGGTCATTGCGTGGGCCAGCGGGATCTCCCGCGCCGCGCGCTCGTACCACTCACGGAACTGCTCGATCGGGTCCGCCGCAAGCGCGAAGCGGTGAAGTGGCGGCATGTCCGGACGGCGCGGCACGAGGGGCGCCAGCGTAGATCACGTCGCCTCCGCCCACGCGGATCGCTCACGGGTCAGGCCGGCCCGTTCGCCGAACCAGGTCGATCCACGCCGACCCTCCGGCGCGGATTGACCTGATTCGCGCCCAGCCCGCCCCTCGACGAGCTTTCTACAATGACCCGCGCGAGGGCGATTAGCTCAGTCGGTCAGAGCGCCTCTCTGATAAGGAGGAGGTCCCTGGTTCGAGTCCAGGATCGCCCACTCTCTCCGCCGGCCGCGTGCGGACTCTCACACCGGTCGCCTTCGGGCTCCCTGGAGTCCAGGATCGCCCACTCTCTCCGCCGCCCGCGCGCGGACTCTCACACCGGGCTCACGCGGGGAAGTCAAGCCGGCCAGCTTCTCGTTTGCTATCAAACCCCACGTGCTGGGAAGGGTCGCGGCCCGACTACACCGGAGACGCCCGCGCGATGAGGATCGGCTTTTGCAGGAGCCCGTTTTCCATGAGAACTGGTTCCCGCGCGCCAAGGCCGAGGCCACCCTGGCTGCCGCCAAGCTGGCGCCTCCCGAGGGGGAGTGCATCGAGGTCGGGTGTTGGGAAGGGCGTTCCACCGTCCTACTCGCCAACGCCCTCCATCCACGGCGTCTCCACGTGATCGATCACTTCGCGGGGGATCCGACCGACCCAGACTCGGTGCTGACGGGCAAAGCCAGCCAGCGCGATGTCCGGGCGACGTTCGTCAGCAACATGGAGACCCTGACGCGCGGAAACTACGACCTCCACGTCATGGGCTGGAGGGAGTTCTTCGAGAGCTACACCGGCCTGATCGGCTTCATACACATCGACGGGGAGCACACGTACCGCGAGGTTCACGACAACATCCTCGCTGCCGCCCCCCACCTCGTTCCCAACGGGGTGATGGTCGGCGACGACTACTCGCGCAAGCCCGTTCGCCGCGCCGTCCGCGAAACCCTGGGAGACGTGCATCACACCAACGCCACCTGGTGGTGGCAAGCACCGTCACCCGACTAACCGAACCTGAGCCCCGAAGAGCGGCCGTGCGCTGTCGTCCGCGGTCGGCCTGCGGACTCTCACACCGGTCAGGACGGGGCGTCGGCTCGCGCGCCCTCGGCGCAGGCCTCCTGCATCGCGTCGAGCGACTGGTTGAGCCAGGACCGGAAGTAGCGCTTGCCGGCGACCATGTCGAAGAGCCGATACTGGAGCTTCCAGGGCTCCATCCCGAACCTCGCGTCGACGAAGGTGCCGTCCTGGGCTTCCGTCAAGGCGAAGTGCACGAACGTGCCGGTGTTCACGCAGCGGATCATGAGGTCCTTGCAGTCCTCGAGGTGGTCGACCCTGAGCTTCATCTCGTCCTTGCCGAACGGCGTTTGAACCACCTCGCGATACGTGCAGCCGGCCTCCAGCCCGTCGCACTGGACCTCCACCACCCGAGGCCACCACTGTGGATGGCGATCCACGTCCTCGAGCAGGCCCCAGACCTCCTGGACCGGAGCGGCTATGAACGCCTGTCGGCGCGCTTCGGACATCGAGGCGGATTATCGCCGCTCAAAGGGTCGGCTGCGCAGCGGAATCGGGTCCGGGCGGCGCCCAGAGGCCCCCTGGCCCGTACCTATAATGGCGCGCAGCCCCCGGCGGGCTCGGGAGACCACCTTGCAGCAGATGCAGATCTACGGCGTGAGCTTCGACATGGTCGGCAAGCAGCCGATCGTCTTGCTGAAGACCGTCGATGGGAACCGTTTCCTGCCGATCTGGATCGGACATCCCGAGGCCGCCGCGATCCTGATGAAGCTCCAGGGAGCCTCGACCCCGCGGCCGATGACGCACGACCTCCTGTCGGACATGCTCGACCAGCTCGACGCGAAGTGCGAGCGGGTCGCCGTGACTGAGCTTCGCGACAACACCTTCTATGCCTCGATCACGATCTCGGTCAACGGATCGGAGCTCGAGATCGACTCCCGGCCCTCCGACGCGATCGCCCTCGCGGTGCGAACCCAGGCGCCGATCTTCGCGGCGGACGACGTGATCGATGAGTCCTCGATCGAATTCGAGCACGAGGTCGAGGACACCGAGGAGGTCGTCGAGAAGTTCAAGGACTTCCTCGACCAGGTAACGCCGGAGGACTTCGCCAAGGGCGAGGACTCCTAGGCCGGCACGCGTGGGGCGCTCAGGCGGATTCCAGCAGCGGGTGCGTGAGCCCGTGCTCGGCGCACAGGCGAGGAACGCTTTCGGGATCGAACTCGAGGCCGTAGCGCGCGCCTAGCGCCTCCAGCTGGGCCGGGTCCGGGTCGGGTCGCGCCGTGAGCTCCCCCAGCTCGTCGAAGAAGTGCTCGAAGCCGCCGGGGGAGATGATCTCGAGGATCCGGCAGGGCTCGTCGCCGGCATTCCAGAACGTGTGCCACTGGTCGCGGGGCTTGAACGCAAAATCGCCGACCTCCGCGTAGACCACCTCGTCCCCGAGCAGGGCCCCCATTCGCCCTTCCAGCACGAAGCTGTATTCATCCTCGCGTGAGTGCTTATGGATGGGCGCGGCCAAGCGCCGAGGTGGCATCGGGTGCTCGACCAGTGAGAATCCGCCACCCGTCTCCTCGGTCCAGGCCATCATCCGGGCCCCGATTGAGCCCAAATCGACTGCCTTGCCGTCGCTCGGGCCGATGATCCGTGGTCCCTGGGAGGGGTCGAATCGCTTCAGCGTTTGAGAGGTCTCCGTCATTTCCACTCCTATTGATTGAACAATACTGTGCGCCGAACCTACCATGCGGGGGGACGGCCTGTCAAGATTGAGTGAACAGCTATGTCCACCGAACGTACGCACCCGCGCACCCGCACCTACCGAAAGCGTCGCCGGGCCGAGCTCGAGCTCGAGACCAGGCGGCGAATCGCCGAGGCGACCGCGGAACTTCACGGAACCATTGGGCCGGCCCGCACCACGATCAGCGCCATCGCGGAAGAGGCCGGTGTCCAGCGGGCGACGGTCTATCGGCATTTCCCGGACCAGCAAGCGCTCTTTGACGCGTGCACGGCGCACTTCTACGGACTTCACCCGAGGCCGGATCCCGAGGAGTGGGCGCGCATCCCCGACCCCGATGAGCGGCTACGGCAAGCGCTCGGCGAGCTCTATGCGTGGTACGGGGAAACGGAGCAGATGCTCTCCAACACCCAGCGTGACAGCGCGCACGTCCCCGGCCGGACGCGGAAGCGATTTCTCGGGTACTTCAGGTCGGCTCGCGCGGTCCTGATCCACGGCCGTCGCGAACGGGGGCACGCTCGCGCTCGCGCCGCAGCCGCGATCGGGCACGCGATCGGCTTCCAGACCTGGCGCTCGCTGGTGCTCCAGCAGGAGCTGGACCAGGCGGAAGCGGTCGAGCTCATGGTCCGCATGGTTGGTTGTGCGGAGCCTAAGCCGTCGAAACCGGCGCCGGGCGGGCGAGCGCCAGCTCGATGATCCTGGCGACCAGCTCCTCGAAGGCGAGCCCGGCGGCTTCGGCGGCCATCGGGAGCAGGCTGGTGTCGGTGAGGCCCGGCCCCGCCTGGGCCTCGAGCACCTGGGGCGCTCCCTCCGCGGCGAGGATCAGGTCCACCCGCGCGTAGCCCGCGCAGCCGAGAACGCCCCAGGCGCCCCGCGCGACCTCGTTCACCTCGGTGGTCTCGGCCGATGAGATCTCCGCCGGGGACACGTAATCCGTGCGGCCGATCTCGTAGCGGGCCTCGTAGTTGAAGCGGTCCTCCTCCTTCGGTCTGACCTCGACCACCGGCAGGGGCTCGCCGTCGAGCAGCGAGACGGCCAGCTCGCGACCCTCGACGTGGCGCTCGAGGATCACGCGGTCGTCGTAGCTGAACGCGGCGACGAGGGCCTCCGGGACGTCGCCCCGGGCCCCCGCGAATCGAACCCCGAGGGCCGATCCCTGGGCTGCCGGCTTGACCACGAGGGGAAAGCCGAGCCGCTCTTCGATCTCCTCGAGCGCGTCGGCGGCGCCCAGCTCGCGAAACGCGGTTGAGTTGAAGGCGACCCAGTCGGGCGTCGGGATCCCGGCCGCCCGCAGCAGGTGCTTGGTCTGGACCTTGTCCATGCACCGGATGCACGCCGCGACCCCCGGTCCCGTGTACGGGATGCCGAGGATCTCCAGCAGCTCCTGAGTCGTGCCGTCCTCGCCGCCCGGCCCGTGAAGGGCGATGAAGCCGACATCGGGCCGGGTCTCCTTGAGCCCCCGCACGAGGGCCTCGCCGACGTCGAGCGGGATGACGTCGTGCCCAAGCGCCTCCAGCGCGTCCTCCACCCGCGCGCCGGAGCGCAGCGAAACCTGTCGCTCCAGCGACCTTCCCCCCTTCAGCACCGCGATTCTCATCGGCCGCGCTACTCCGGCTCGCGGTGGCGACGCAGCGGCACGACGTCGGCATCGCCCGTGGCATCCTCGTTCTGCGTCGCGCTCGCCAACGCACGGTGTTCGCCGGTGATCGTCGCGTAGAGCGCCATCTGCTCGTTCAGCACCTTGCCGATCCGCCGAATCCCCTCGCGGATCTCGTCCTCGGTGGAGCCGGAGAAGTTCAGCCGCATCGAATTGCTGCCCCGGGCTCCATCGACGTATGCCGCCGCGCCCGGCACGAAGGCGACGTTCTCGCGAAGCGCCTTCGCGAGCAGGTCCGAGGTGTCGATGTAGGAGGGCAGCGTCGCCCACACGAACAGGCCGCCGCTCGGACGGGTCCACGTGGCCTGGTCCGGGAAGCATCGCTCCAGCGCGTCCAGCATCGCGTCGCGTCGAGACCTGTAGGTGTCGCAGAGGCTCTGGATGTAGTCGCGCCACCGGCCCTCGGCGAAGTACTCGAGGGCGAAGTACTGGGAAAGCGTCGAGGTACAGAGGTCGGTGGCCTGCTTGCCGAGTGCGATCTTCTCCATCACCGGGGGCGGCGCCACCGCCCAGCCGAGCCGGATCCCGGGCGAGAGCACCTTGGACAGGGTGCCGACGTAGATCACGTAATCGCCCCCGTCTAGTTGGTAGAGCGGGGGTAGCGGCTCGCCCTCGTACCTGAGGAGGCCATAGGGGTTGTCCTCGACGATCAGCACCTCCCGTTCGCGGGCCAGCTCGACCAATCGCCTTCGGCGAGCCTCCGAGAGCGTGACCCCGGCCGGGTTCTGGAAGCTGGGCACCGAGTAGATGAACTTCGGTCGTCTGCCCGCCGCAGCGAGGCGGTCGAGCAGCGCCTCGAGCTCGTCCACCCTCATCCCATCCTCGTCCATCTCCACCTGGTGGGTGTCGGCCTGGTAGGAGGAGAACACCGGGACGGCGCCCGGGTAGGTGGGCGCCTCGCAGATCACGGGATCGCCCGGATCGACCAGCGTCTTCGCGATCAGATCGATCGCCTGCTGACCTCCGGTGGTGACGATGATGTCCTCGACGTCCGGGGACATTCCCTCGGCGCCCATCACCTCGCGAATCGCCGACTTCATCCCATCGAATCCCTCCGTCGGCCCGTACTGGAGCGCCTCGGCCGATGACTCCTGAGCGATCCGCGTCATCTGGGCCGCGAAGCTCTCCGGCGGGAAGGTCGAGGTGTCGGGGAGCCCTCCGGCAAGCGAGATCACCTCGGGCCGCGCGGTGATCGCCATCAGGTCGCGCATCGCGGAGGACCGCATGGCCCGCGTTCGTCGCGCGAAGAGGTCCCCGTAGCGCCTCAGGTCCTGGGCGGTTTGGTGGGCGCGGCGGTGGGCCGGCGCGGGCGGTCGGCCCGAGTCAGGGCTGTTCTCGGGCTCCGACACGCACTCAGTGTTGCGAACGCAGCGGAAGGCCGCGATCCGCGCGGGCGTGCGGTTCGCCGATCAGGCGCTGGATCTGAGAGATGACGACGGAGCCGTCGCCAACCGCCGATGCGACGCGGCTGATCGAGCCATGCCGCACATCGCCGGCCGCGAACACGCGGGGCATGCTGGTCTCGAGGACCCGGGGGCTTCGGTCGAGTCCCCAGCACTCGACCACCTGCCCGTTTCGCACCAGGTCCGGGCCCGTGAGCAGGTAGCCACCTCGGTCGCGCTCGATCTCGGCCGGCAGCCACTCGGTGTGGGGCCGGCCGCCTATCAAGAGGAACAGACCCGCCGCGTCAACCCCGTGCCGCTCCCCGGATGCCTTGTCGAGAAGCAGCAGGCGCTCCAGCCGCCGCTCGCCGCCGCCGCCGATGACTTCCGTTCCAACCCGCACGTCCACGTTCGCCGCCGCGGCCAGCTCGCCCCTCAGATACTGCGACATCGTCTCGGCGAGGGTGTCCCTGCGAACGACGAGGGTGACGCTTCTGGCGTAGCGCGACAGGTGCATGACGGCCTGGCCCGCCGAATTGCCACCACCGACGACGTAGACGTGCTCGCCCGCCAGGTGGTGCGCCTCGGCGATGGAGGCGCCGTAGAAGACGCCGGCGCCCACCAGCTCCTCCAGCGACGGGATCCCGATTCTTCGATACGAGACCCCGGTCGCCAGCACCACGGCGTCGGCCGTGACGTCGCCGATTTGCGGGATGCGGAGCCTGAGCCCGCCATTCTCGGCCTCGAGCTCCGCGACCTCCCGCATCAGCAGGAACGTGGTGCCGAACACCCAGGCCTGCTGGTAGGCACGCTGAGCGAGCTCGGCGCCGCTCACCCCCCGGGAGAATCCGAGGTAGTTGCGAATCAGCGAGCTCGATCCAGCCTGCCCGCCGATCGCTTCGCGCTCCACCACGAGCGTTCGGAGCCCCTCGGACGAGCCATAGACCGCGGCCGTCAGGCCGGCCGGCCCCGCCCCGATCACGGCCAGGTCGAAGTGCCGCTCGCCGCGAAGCTCCGTGCTGACTCCAAAGGCCGCGGCGAGCTCCGACCTCGTCGGATCGATCAGAACCCGGCCGTCGTGCATGATCGCCACCGGGTCGTCGGTGGCCTCGACTCCGGAATCGCGAACCATCAGGCGGCCCTCTTCCGAGTCCGCCGACAGGAATATGTGCGGGACGCCGTTCCTCGCCAACAGGCTGCGCAGCTCGTGGCCCCGCTGTGACCATTGCCGTGCCACGAGGGTGATCTCACTCGCGCCCGGTGCCTGGGCCCGCGCCCACTCCTGGAGGAACTCGGCGATCGTGCGATGAAACTGCTCGTCGGATACCTGGAGCGGCTTCATCAGGTAGTAGTCCATCTGCCGCCGAGCCATCGCCCCAAAGATCGCCTCGGCCGTCGCCTGATGGCCCCAGGCGCCCCACTCGATCAGCAGTCCACGCTTGGCGTGCGGGTGCAGGTTGCCCGTCTCGGCCAGCAGGTCGGTGCCCTCCATCTCGGCCATCCATTGGGCCGCGAGAACGATCGCGACCTGTTCACGATCGACTCGAAGCCCTCGCAGCGCTTCGAGTGCCGATCGCGGCGAGGGCTCGCAGATGACGCGGTAGTGCCAGCCGTACCGGTGCGTCAGCTCGTGCTCGATGCGTGCCAGGGCCGCCTCGTCGTCATCGACGGCGAGGACGACCGGGCCTGCGGGTTGGGGGGCTTCCGCCATCACCGGGTAGTGGGCGCGACCGATGGTACTCACGACCCGCCCACCGCCTCTCGCGCACGGGATCAGCGCGCCGGAGGTGATGAGCGAATAGCGTTCGGGGGGTGCGTGGGTCGCGGGTGAAGATCGGTGTGCTGCTCGGGACGGCTGCGCTGATGATCGCGCCGGGCACCGCAGCCGCCGCCTCCCCCTCGCTCTACCGCGGCCCGCCCCCCCGCCCGGGCCCCGACGTCCTCTATCGCAAGCCGGCGCAGGCGCCGCAGCTCCGCAACGCCGGCATCTGGCACGCCAACCCGATCCTGGTCTCGGGCGCCAGCGCCTACCGGGACGGCGAGTACCTCTACCAGGACTTCCTCTACGACGACCACGGGGCCAGGGGGACCTCGAGAGATCCCGGGGATCCCCGCACCTCCGGCGACACCTTCTCGTTGCCCAACGGGACCTACACGTATCCGACCGACCCCGCCTACGCCGACAACGCCGCCGATCTGGTGGAGCTTCGAGTCAAGGCGCTTCCCAACGCGACCGCTTTTCGAATCACCCTGAACACGATCAAGCGTCCGTCGCTGGTCGCCACCACGATCGCCATCGGCGGCTCGGCGCGACCGCGGAAGTTCCCGCACGGCGCACATGCCACGGCGCCGGCCAGGTACTTCCTGACCGTCCACGGCCGCCACGCCGACCTGATCGGGTCCGGGACCGCCGGGCCATCAACCCCGCTCCGAGGGTCTCCCTCAGCAAGGCGCGACGCCAGATCCAGGTGCTGGTCCCGCATCGTGCGTGGAACCCGGGCAGCCGAAGGATCAGGCTTGCGGCAGGCACCGGCCTGTGGGACCAGGCCGCCAATCGGTATCTGGTGCCTGGGGAGGCCGCCGACGCCACCCATCCGGGGGGCGCCGCCGGCCTCGCGAACCCCACCGCCTTCTTCAACGTCGCGTTTCGCTTCGGCGAGCCGTTCCAGCACATATTCCCGCCCGGCTCGGTGATCACGGACCCGGCGTGGTGGCGAGATCGCCAGCAGGGAGGCGCCCTCGCGCGCGGCGACCTGAGCCCGTTCGCAGCCCGCGTCGACTTCGGCAAGCTCAAGCGACGCGTCACCGATGACCTGCGCGGGAATCCGGCGGGGGTCCCGCGAGGCGGCCCGATGAATCGGATCCTCGTGAGCCACACCGAGACAAAACAGGGCGCGCAGTACTCGCCGGGTTGCGGCCAGCCGACGGATTGCCAGGGTGAGCTGCGCGGCCGTCTGCAGCCGTATGCGATCTACGTGCCGAGGAAACCCGCCCCGAGCAACGGCTATGGCTTGACGTTGCTCCTGCACTCCCTCGCCGCCAACTACAACCAGTTCTCCGACAACCGGAACCAATCCCAGCTCGCCGAGCGCGGGCCCGGCTCGATCGTGATCACACCGGAGGGCCGCGGTCCCGACGGTTGGTACTACGGGCACGCGGGCGCCGACACCTTCGAGGTCTGGGCCGACGTGGCTCGTCGCTACCACCTCGATCCTCAATGGACGGCGATCGCCGGTTACTCCATGGGCGGCTACGGGACGTACAAGTTCACCGCCCAGTACCCGGACCTCTTCGCGCGCGCGAACCCCGTGGTCGGTCCCCCCGGGCTGGGCGTTTGGGCGCCGCCCTCGCCGCCGCAGCCCGGTGGCGCACGGAGCAACACGAATCGCATGCTCGCCTCCGTCCGAAACGTCCCGTTCCTGATCTGGAACGGCGCCCAGGACGAGCTGGTGCCCGTTGCGGGCCCTGTGGCTCAGGCGCAGACGTTCGACGACCTCGGCTACCGGTACATCTTCGACCTGTTCACGACGGCGGACCACTTCACCTTTGCGATCGAGGACCAGTACGCGCCCGTTGCGAGGTTCCTTGGCACCCATCGGGTGAATCGCAATCCTTCACACGTCTCCTACGTGGTCAACCCGACGATGAACTTCGGGTCCGCGGGGACCGTCGCCGATCACGCGTACTGGCTCTCCGGCCTACGGGTCCGCGATGCGACCGGGCGACGCTCCCCTCGGGCAGGTGGACGCGCGATCGCGCGGCTTCGGTCGCGCCGACCCGATTGCGAATCCCACTCAGACGAGCTCCCCCAACTTCCTGCAGGGCGGCAACCTGCCTCCGCTCGAATACAGCGAGCGCAGCAAGAGCTGGCGCGCGGCGGCGAGCGTCACGAAGAGAGATGTGCTGCACCTGGACGCGCAGAACCTCTCGCGCGTCGTGGTCCATCCCGCCCGCGCGCGGCTCAGCTGCCGGGCCACGCTCGACGTGAGGACGGACGGGCCACTGACGTTGTCGCTCGCGGGCTGTCAGCGCAGCCGTCCGCTTCGACGGCTGACGCGTCCCCCGCCGGCGGATTCGACATCAACCCTCTAGCCTCTTGGCGCCCATGAGCCTCTTCCTCGCCACCTGCCAGGGCATCGGTCTCGCGGTCGCCGCAGGCGCGTTCGCGGGCGCGTCCGGGCGACGCGACGCGATCGGGATCGTCCTCGCCGTCGGCGCGGCGATCGCCGGCGCGCATTCTGTTCGGCGTCTCACTCTCGAATCGCGATCACCCGGCCTGGCCGGGCGTGCCGCTGGGGATCATCATCGCGGTGGTGGCCTATGGCGTCGTCAGCGCGGTGGTCGCGGGCGCCCAGGCGAGGGCGGGGGGAGCCACCTCGATCGGGCTGATCGTCGCCGCTGTGGCCCTCGTCCTGGCGGCTCTGTCGGTCTTTGTCGAGCCGGTCGGGCTGGTCGCCCTTCTGGCCCTTCTGTGGCTCGCTTCCGCCCGCCGTCGCCGCGCGCAGCGCAAGTACGAGGGCCTGCGCGTGCTCAGGTGAGCGCCCGGCTTACGCCGCCGTCACACTCCGCTCAATGGCGTCGTCCCGGAAGCTCTGCCTGATCGTCGTCGACTCGCTGCGCACCGACATGCTGCGGCGCGCCATCGCCGACGACCTGGCCCCGAACTTCGCCGCCCTGATCGAACGCGGGAGGCTGATCGAGGACTGCGTGTCCTCCTTCCCCTCGGTGACGCCGGTGGCCTGCTCGGAGATCGCCACCGGCGTCGGCCCGGAAAGGCACCACATCAGCGGCATGAACTCCTACCACCGCGCCGAGCGCCGCTACGTGGAGTACGGGTCCTCGCTCGAGGCGACTCGGGCGTTCGGCATGTTCCGGACCCTCTACGACACCGTCTACAACATGAACATGGCCCACCTCTCCCACGAGGTGGAGGACCGTGTTCGAGCCCCTCGGCGACGCCGAGCGTCCGAACGGCTTGCACGCCGTTCCTGATCTACCGTGGGCGCCGCCGCCACGAGCTTGGCCTCGAGGGGCTCTTGCGGCGGGTTGCGCTGGCGGCCAACTTCCGCCACGCGGTGTGGGGTCCGGACGAGCTCTTCTACGGCGAGCTCTACGCGAGCCGGCGGGTGCCCTGCAAGCCGACCCTCGCGCGGCCGGGCACCCGGGACGCGTACTCGGCCTGCGTCGGTCGCGAGCTGGTGAGCGACGACGGCTACGACTTCCTGCTCTTCTCCTTGCCCGACAACGATCACCACACTCACAGCACGGTGTCTACGCGATGCGGCGACTCGATCGCCCACGCCGACCACAGCTTCGGTGAGCTCGTCGACGCGGCGGGCGGGATCGACGCCTTCTGCGAGGCGCACGCCGTGATCCTGATGGCCGACCACGCTCAAACCGACGTGCGGAGCGCGCTGCCGCTCGCCGCGGCGCTCGGCGAGCGATGGCGGGTGCTGGAGCCGAACGCCAGCGCCCGGAGCTCGCCGAGCTGGCGGTCAGCCCGACCGCCCGCGCGGCAGGCGTCTACGTGCTTCGTGACGACGAGCGACGGGAGAGCGAGCTGGACCGCGTCTGGGCGGCCGTTCGGGAGCTCGACGGGGTGGACTTGGTGGCCGAGGCTGTCGATCGGCCAACGGCGACCCGCCGAAGCGATCGTGGAGAGCGATCGCGGCGAGCTTCGGTTCCGCCCCGGCATCGCAGGTCGCCGACCTGCGCGGCGTCACCGTGGGACGTCGACGGACGGCTCGAGGTCCTCGAGCTCGGGCCCGAGGACGGGCGGCTGACCAGCAACGCCTATCCCGACGGCCTGGCGCGGCTTTGGTCTGCGCTCCGGGCCCCGAACGCCGGCGACATCCTGGTCTCCCTCGCCGAGGGATACGAGTGCGTGGACTGGGGCGGCGCCAGCCACGTCGGCGGCGCCAGCCATGGCGCATTGCTGGCCGGGGATTCGCTCGGCCCGCTCGTTCTTGCGGGCTCGAGTCCGGGCCGACGATCGCGCCGGCAATGGGCGCTCAGAGACGTGCGTGACCTGGTCATGGACCATTTTGGCGTCGAGGACGCGAGAGTCGCGCGGTCGAGCCGGAGATGGAGGTGGCGCCATGAACCGACGGCGTCGGTGCGCGGGCTTGGCTCCGAGACAGACGCAGGCGACCGAGGCCCCGAGTAGCAGGTGTGCGGAGACTGAGTCGAGGCGGCGGGCACCCGCGTTTCTGCGGTGGACGCACCGCCCAGAGACCCGCTGAGGTTCCTCTCTCCGCGAGCGATGGCTTGCGGAGCCGCGACGCTCGTCGTTACGGCCCTGGCGTTCCCGGCTCTGGTCCCCGGCGCAGCCGCCCGCACCGGGCTCGACGCCACAGGGGAGCACGCAGCCGACCGCTCCCGCCGGGCACAGAGCACGCCGCCCCGGATGTCCCCGCGGTCGACAAGGCCGAGGCGATCCGGATCGCGCGGAGCGACCCCAAGGTCGCCGAGGAGCGCAGCCGGTACGGCCCGCTGAGCCCCTCCGCCCAGGGTCAACCGGGCACCTGGCAGGTGGACTTCTACGCCGATGGCATCGACCGCGTGCAGGTGATCGTCGACGATGCGTCGGGCCAGATCCGGGAATCGTGGACCGGCGACCAGATCGCGTGGCGGATGGCTCGCGGATACAGCGGCCAGTTCGGGCACAAGCTCAACGCGCCGTATGTCTGGTTCCCGCTCGCCGCGATCTTCCTCCTGGGGCTGTTCGACTTCCGGAGGTGGCGGCGGGTTGCTCACCTCGATCTGCTGGTCCTGCTCTCGTTCGGCGTGTCCGAGATCTACTTCAACGCCGCAAACATCGGCGTCAGCGTGCCGCTCGCCTATCCGCCCCTCGTCTACCTCCTCGGGCGGATGCTGTGGCTGGGATTTCGGGGATCGGGCTCCGGCCTTCGTCCCTCTGCGCCGATCGCCTGGCTGGCGGTGATCACCACGTTCCTGCTCGGCTTCCGGGTCGCGCTGAACATCGCCGACTCCGGAGTGATCGACGTTGGATACGCGGGAGTGATCGGAGCCGATCACCTCGCCCACGGCCAGGCGATCTGGGGAGGCTTCCCGTCGGACAATGCGTTCGGCGACACGTACGGCCCCTTCAACTACTACGCCTACGTCCCGTTCGAGCTCGTCCTTCCCTGGAGCGGGTCATGGGACGACCTCCCGGCTGCTCACGCGGCCGCGATCTTCTTCGACCTGGCAACGGTCGCCGGCCTATTCGCTCTCGGGCGTCGCCTGCGACCGGGTAGGGAGGGTACCGGCCTCGGAGTGGTCCTGGCGTTCGGGTGGGCGGCCTATCCGTTCACCGACTACGCGCTGCAGTCGAACTCCAACGACACCCTGTTGGCCGCGTTGCTGGTCTGGGCGCTGGTGCTCTTCGCGACGCCAGTGTGGCGCGGCATCCTGCTGGCGTTCGCGGTGGCCGCCAAGTTCGCGCCCCTGGCGCTCGCGCCGCTGTTTGCGACCGGCGAGACCGGCCTCGGCGCGCGGGTCGAGGGCTCGCGGTGGTCGCCGCCAAGGCTTCGCCGGCTGTCGTTCTTCTCGATCGCGTTTGTGGCCGGGCTCGCGCTGATGCTCGCCCTGCCCGCCATCGACCCGGGCCTCACCACCTTCTATGAGCGGACGATCAAGAGCCAGATCGACCGCACGTCGCCGTTCAGCATCTGGGGCCAGGACGGTTCGCTCGAATGGCTCCAGACCGTGACCAAGGCGTTCGCCGTCGGTCTCGCGATCGTCGTCGCCTTCGTCCCCCGCCACAGATCCCCCGCGCAGATCGCCGCCCTGGCAGCCGCGGTGGTGATCGCGGTCGAGCTCACCGCGGAGCATTGGTTCTATCTGTACATCCCCTGGTTCTACGCGCTCGCACTCCCGGCGCTCGCGTTCTCGGCCGGCGCTGCCCCGGTTTCCACGGTGGCAACCGGGTCCGTCATCCGCCCTTCAGAGCGCCGCGACGCCGAGCATGCGGTGAGGAGGGAAGAGTGACCAAGCCGCTCAGGCGGGCGCGGGCATCAGCACCTGCTCAATCGAATCGGCCAGGCCGTCGTCACGGACCCCGACGACCACCGCGTTGATCCACACGTCCTCGTCGGCGGTGTCGAACTTCACCGGCATCTGGGTCCGGAATGACTCGACCGCCTGTTCACGTCGGACCCCGATGACGCCCGCCCGCGAGCCGGTCATGCCGACGTCCGTGATGAATGCAGTCCCGCCCGGCAGCACTCGGGCGTCGGCCGTCGGCACGTGCGTGTGCGTCCCCAGGCATGCGGCGACGCGGCCGTCCAGGTGCCAGCCCATCGCGACCTTCTCGCTCGTCACCTCCGCGTGAAAGTCGACCACCACCGCGTCGGCGTCGTCCTCGAGCCGTCCGATCAGCCCATCGACTTCGGGAAACGGCGAGCGGGCGGCCCGGAGTTGAACGGAGCCGCTCAAGTTGACGACTCCCACCCTGCGGTCACCCACCGGCACCACCGTGTGCCCGCGGCCCGGGTTGCCGGCCATGTAGTTGGCCGGCCTGATCACCCGATCGGCTCGGTCCAGAAAGTCGTAGGCATCCCGGTGGCGGTAGACGTGGTTGCCGGTGGTGATCACCCCGACGCCCATCTCGAACAGCTCCCGCGCGGTCTTCTCGGTGATCCCGAGTCCACCGGCGGTGTTCTCGCCGTTGGCGATCACCAGGTCCGGCGAGTGGCGTTCGCGAAGCTCGGGCATCGCGGCCGCGAGGCCAGCCCGCCCCGGCCGGCCGACGATGTCGCCGATGAAGAGGATGCGCACTGCCGACGGAGCCTAAACCTCGCCGCCGGCGCACCCACCCGGCGGCCCCAAGACGCGGCTCAGCCGGTCCGTAGCCGCAGGCCACGGCGAGCTCGCGGCGAACGGTTTCACCCAGGTCCGAGGCGGTTCTGCCTCGGCTGCTGGCCCACGCGTGGGCGACCGCGAGATAGAGCCCCCTCGCCGCGTCGTCCTGGCCGTCCAGGCCACCTGCCAGGCCGCGGTAGACCCGCGGCGGCAACCAGCAGCTGAGGAGCCAGCCAGGGCCCTCCAGCATGTGAACGGGCTCGAACGCCGACATCAGCCCGCCGGTCTGGAGCGGACGGTGACGGAGCCGGAAGGCGGCGGTGATCGCGATGCGCCCGCCGTCATAAATGTGGGTGGCCGGAAAGCCCCCCGCGTCGATCAAGTCCCGGATCATCGCCGCGGTGAGTTGCCCGCGACACACCGGATTGAGCAGCGCCAGCGCCTCGGCACAGCCCAGGTCGCCTCCGTACAGGTCGACCCAGCGAATCGCCGGGGAGCGCTCCAAGTCCTGAAGGGGGGTGGCGTGGGGCGGACGCGCCGGCAGCCACGCGCTCGCCTGCTGAATCAATCGGCGTTGCCCCGCGCGGCTCCTCTGGCCTCGTCGTAATGAGCTTGCAGCGACCACTCCCTGTTCCTCCGCACCAAAACGAACGAGCGCCGGCATGGAGACCTTTCGGCATCGCCCGGCTGCGCGGCGCCAGAGCCGCGCGGGCCGTGCGCGCCCTCGGTTGGTCGGGGGCGCCCAACCGATCATCTAGCGTTCCGGTCCGTGAGGGCGGAGGGCGACGGAGAGGTCGTGATCCAGACGCGTGCGCTGGCCAAGCGATTCGGCGAGCGGCAGGCGCTGCGCGGCGTCAGCTTCGAGGCGCATCGAGGCGAGCTGCTGGCGATCATCGGCCCGAATGGCGCCGGGAAGACGACCCTGCTCTCGATCCTCGCCGGGGTGCGGGCGCCGGACTCCGGTTCGGTCAGCCGCCCGCCGGGAGAGATCGGCTGGGTGCCGCAGCAGGCGGCGCTCTACCGACGGCTGACCGTGGTGGAGAACCTCCGTCTGTTCGCCCGGCTGGAGGGGATCGCCGACGTCGACGGGGCGGTGAAGGGGATGCTCGAGCAGACCGCGCTCCAGGACCGTCGCGACGATCAGGTGGGGTCGCTCTCGGGGGGCAACCAGCAGCGGATCAACATCGCACTCGGCCTGCTGGCCCAGCCCGTGGTGCTGCTCCTCGACGAGCCCAGCGCCGGGCTCGATCCGCGACAGCGCGAGCGCCTTTGGGAGTTCGTCCTCGCCCTGGCCGGCGGTGGAACCACCGTGATCTTCTCCACCCACAACATCGCCGAGGCTGAGCGCTACGGCCAGCGCCTCCTGGTCCTCGCCGATGGCGAGTCGGTCTTCGACGGCACCCCGGACGACCTGCACGCCGCAGCCCCGGAGGCGGAATCGCGCGACTTCGAGCAGGCGTTCGTCGCCTTTCTTCGAGATCGAGGCCACTGACCACCATGCGGTCTGCCTGAGGCCACATGCGCTGGCTCTTCCTGAAGGACCTCCAGATCCTGCGTCGCTCGCCCCTGGTGACGGTGCTCCTCGTGGTCTACCCGGTTGCGATCGCCGTGCTGATCGGGTTCGCGCTGTCGCGGGGCCCCGAGAAGCCCAGGGTCGCGTTTCTGAACGAGGTCCCGGAGGAAACGCCGTTCGTGCTCGGCGGCACGCAGTTCGACCTGACCGGGGCCAAGAGCGAGCTCTGCGCGCGGATCGATTGCATCTCGGTGGACAGCGAGGCCGAGGCCCGCGAGATGGTCGAGTCCGGCGACGCCTTGGCCGCGCTGATCCTCCCGCCTGACCTGATCTCCAAGCTCGAGTCGCTGGGAGGCCTCAACCCCACGCAGCCGACCGTTCGGGTGCTCGTCAACGAGGAGGACCCCGTGAAGGCCGGGCTGGTCGACGATCGGATCGGCTCCCTGGTCACCCAGGCGAACCTCAGGATCTCGAAGGAGGTCTCGCGCATCTCAGCCGGCTACCTCAAGCTCCTGCTCAACGGCGGCACGTTCAGCCTGCTCGGCCAATCCCTCGACATCCTCGGGCTGCGAAACGCCCAGCACATCCTCGAGGCCCTCCGCTCCGACCTGCCGGCCGCCAACCCGGATGCCGCCGAGCTGCAAAGGGTGATCCGCTTCGCACGGCTCGCGATCCAGAACCTCGACCTCGCGACGCCGCTGCTGACGTCGATCGCCCACCCGATCGACGTTGAAAAGGAGGTCGTCGCGGGCTCGCCCCCGAGCCTCGACGCGTTCGCGATCGCCGTCGCTGCCACCGTGACGCTGATGTTCGTCACCGTCCTCCTGGTCGCCGGGTCGCTCGCGCTCGAGTGGGAGGAGAACGCCTATCCACGCCTCGTGCGAGGCCTCGTCGGCCGCAGCGCCCTGCTCGCCGAGAAGATCGGGCTCGGCGTGATCCTCTCCTTGGCGGTGACGCTCCTCATGCTCGCCGGCTTGTCGCTCTTCGTCCACATCGAATGGGAACGGCTCGGCGCGATCCTCGTCGCGATCGTGGCCGGAGGCGCGGCCTTCGCCGCCTTCGGTGCTGCGATCGGCGCCGCCGCCCGTGAGGTTCGCGCCAGCTCCCTGCTCGCGTTCATGGTCTCGTTGCCGATCGCCTTCATCTCCCTCGTTGAGTCGGGCACGGTCAGCCCGGGGCTCTTCGACGTGATCAAGGTCGTACGCGCGCTGTTCCCATTCGATGCGGCATTGGACGCGATGTCCGGTGGGCTCGATGCCGGGGGCCCGGCGCTGGGGGTGCCGCTCCTTCACCTGGGAATCCTCGTGGCGGCGTACGGGCTGCTCGCCCGGCTGGCGCTTCGCCGCTTCTCGTAGGCGCCGACGCGATCGGGCCCGGATGTGGGCGCCTCACCCACGCCCCTAGAATCACGCGGGTGAGCTTTCCGGCGACCCGCATGCGCAGGCTGCGCCGAACCCGGGCCCTGCGCGAGCTGGTCCGCGAGACGGACCTCGGTCCCCGCCACCTGGTGCAGCCGATGTTCGTCGTCGCCGGCGAGGGCGTGCGCGAGGAGGTGCCGTCCATGCCTGGAATCGAGCGCCTCTCGATCACCGAGCTGGTCGCCGAGGCCGAGGACGTGAAGGCGGCCGGGATCGGCGCCGTGATCCTGTTCGGGATTCCATCGTCCAAGGACGAGGCGGGCTCCGGAGCCTACGATCCGGAAGGCGTCGTGCAGATGGCCGTGCGCGCGCTCAAGGAGGCACACCCCGATCTGCTCGTGATCACCGACGTATGTCTCTGCGAGTACACGTCACACGGCCATTGCGGGGTCGTCCGGGATGGCGAGGTGGACAACGACATCACCGTCGAACTGCTGGCGAAGACCGCGATCTCGCACGCCGAGGCCGGGGCCGACGTGGTGGCGCCGAGCGACATGATGGACGGGCGAATCGGGGCAATCCGGGGACAGCTCGACGACGAGGGCCACGCCGGCGTGGCCATCATCGCGTACAGCGCCAAGTACGCCTCGGCGTTCTACGGGCCGTTCCGCGAGGCGGCCGCCTCGACGCCGGAGTTCGGCGATCGTCG
Organism: uncultured bacterium; assembly: GCA_963758865.1. Classification (GTDB taxonomy): domain Bacteria; phylum Actinomycetota; class Thermoleophilia; order Solirubrobacterales; family 70-9; genus AC-56. The sequence continues at coordinate 183,691 of CAVWWY010000006.1, forward strand.
CGGCTATCAAATGGACCCGGCGAACGCGCTCGAGGGGGTTCGCGAGGCGAGGCTCGACCTTGACGAGGGCGCCGACGTGGTGATGGTCAAGCCGGCCCTACCGTGCCTCGACGTGATCAGGCGCGTGAAGGAGGAGACCGGCGCGCCGGTCGGCGCCTATCAGGTCTCCGGTGAGTACTCGACCCTGAAGGCAGCGGCGCAGAACGGGTGGATCGACGAGCAGGCCGCCGTGATCGAGAGCTTGACCGCGATCAGGCGGGCGGGCGCCGACCTGGTGCTCACCTATTACGCAAAGGAGGCCGCCGGGTGGCTCTGAGCGGCGTCGATCCCGAGCTCAGGGAGCCACGCCCGAAGGTGCGCTCGCGCGCGGACGGCGCGGCGATCCCGCTCGACGACGACGACAAGCGCCTCATGAACCTGCTTCAGTCGAGGTTTCCGGTCGAGCCCGCGCCGTTCGCGGCGATCGCCGACGAGGCGGATCTCCCCCTCGACGAGGTCATGGCTCGCACGCAACGACTGCTCGACCAGCGAATCATCCGCGAGATCACGCCGATCTTCGACACCCGTGCCCTGGGCTACGAGTCGATGCTCGTGGCGGCGAAGGTGGACGACCAGCATCCTCATCGCGCCGCCAGGATCATCAACGCCCACCCCGGGGTGTCCCACAACTACCTGCGCACCCACGAGTTCAATCTGTGGTTCACGATCGCCACACCGCCGGACTCGAGGCTCGGGCTCGACGAGACGCTCGAGATCCTGAAGCGGGCGACGGGGGCGACCTCGATTCGCCAGTTGCCCACCCTCACCCTGTTCAAGATCAACATGAACCTGGAGATGGAGCGGGGGACCGAAGCGCTCGCAGCCGCAATCGATGCCCAACCTCCCAGGGAGCTCGAACGACAGCCCTACGACGACCGCGACGTCGCCGTGATCCGCGCGATCCAAGGGCCGATGGAGGTCACGGAGCGTCCCTTCGACCGCGCCGCCGGCCAGCTCGGCATGGACACCGAGCCCTTCCTCGAGCACCTGGAGGGGATGGTCGAGCGGAAGCTCTTGAGGCGGGTGGCCGCGATCCTCTATCACCGCCGGGCCGGCTTCTCGGCGAACGGCATGGGGGTGTGGCGAGTGCCGGCTGAGCAGGTGCTCGAGGTGGGCGGCGAGATGGCCTCGGTGCGCGGGATCTCGCATTGCTACCAGCGCCCCACCTACCCGGATTGGCCCTACTCGGTGTTCACCATGGCGCACGGCCGCTCAAAGGACGAGTGCGATGCGATCCTCGACCGGATCGCCGACCAGCACGAGCTGCACGGCGAGGACCGGGCCGTGCTCTATTCCTCGACCGAGTTCAAGAAGGTGCGGCTGCTCTACTTCACCGACGACTACGCCAACTGGGAGCGGGAGCACGCCGGCGTCTGATCCGGCGGCGATCGCGACCAGTAGGGGTTTGGCGAGCACCGGCCGCTCAGCCGCGCTCTACCGCCGCGCCGTGGAGCTGATGCCGGGCGGAGTCAACTCGCCGGTTCGGGCGATGCGGGCGGTCGGTCGCGACCATCCGATCTTCGTGGAGCGTGGCGAGGGCTGTGAGCTCGTCGACGTCGACGGCAACCGCTACGTCGACTGGGTCTGCTCGTGGGGGCCGCTGATCCTCGGGCACGCTCATCCGAGGGTCGTGGAGGCGGTGCGGGCGGCGGCCGAAGCGGGGACGAGCTTCGGCGCGCCCACGGAGCGGGAGGCCGAGCTCGCGGCGGAGGTGTGCGAGCGGTTCGGCTCGGTGGGGATGATCCGGATGGTCAACTCGGGGACTGAGGCATCGATGAGCGCTCTGCGCCTGGCGCGCGCCGCGACCGGGCGCGACAAGGTCTTGAAGTTCGCCGGCGCCTACCACGGGCACGTCGACGCGCTGCTCGCCGAGGCCGGCTCGGGGCTTGCAACGCACGGCCTTCCGGCGAGCCCCGGGGTCACCCAGGCGCAGGCGGCCGACACGATCATCGTGCCCTGGAACGATCCCGCCGCCCTCGAGTCCGCCCTCAGCGCCCACGAGCCGGCCGCGATCCTGGCCGAGCCGGTCCCGGCGAACATGGGGCTTGTTCCCCCCGACGATGGCTTTCTCTCGTTCTTGCGCGAACGTGCGAGCGCCGAGGGCGCTCTGCTGGTGCTCGACGAGGTGATCTCCGGCTTTCGGGTTGCGCGTGGGGGAGCCCAGGAGCTCTACGGCGTGGATGCGGACCTGACCATCATGGGCAAGGTGCTCGGCGGCGGCTTGCCGGCGGCTGCATACGGTGGGCGCCGCGACCTGATGGAGCGAGTCGCGCCCGCCGGGGACGTCTATCAGGCGGGGACGCTGTCCGGAAATCCGCTCGCGACGGCCGCCGGGCTGGCGACCCTGCGAGAGCTCGACCGCGACGCGTACACGAGGCTGGATGCCCTGACCGAGCGACTGGCGAGCGCCTTGCGGGCGGCGGCTGGAGAGCGTCCCGTTCAGATCGCGTCGATCTGCGGGCTGGTGACGCCGTTCTTCCGCGCCGAGCCGGTCCGCGACTTCGCCGGTGCATCGGCGTGCGACCTCGATGCCTACGGGCGCTTTTGCCGCGCGTTGCTCGACCGCGGCGTCTACCCGCCCGCATCGCAGTTCGAGGCCTGGTTCGTCTCCCTCGCCCACGACGAGGAGGCGATCGACCGCACCGCCGAGGCGGCCTCGGAGGCATTCTCCGAGGCCTACCTCTAGGCGGTGCGGGGACCGACGGCGAGGCGCGGATGGGCGCCTCAGGCAGCTCCCTTGGCAAGGTGCTGGTCGGCCGGGGCGGAGCCCAGCTCGACGTGGGCGCGGCTGTCGCGGTTGCGGATCAGAACCAGGGTCAGCACCAGGCCGAGCGCGGCGATCACCGCGCCCGCCGAGGAACGCCGCCTGGAAGCCCTCGGTGAGCGCGTTGGTCAGCGCGGAGGGATCGCCGCCCGCCGAGGCCATGACGTCGTCGGTGCGGGTGTTGGCGATCGTCGCCAGGACGGCCAGGCCGAGCGCACCGCCGATCTGCTGGGAGGTGTTGATCAGGCCGCTGGCGAGCCCGGACTCCTGGTCGCGCACGCCCGAGACCGCGGCAATCGTCGTGGTCACGAACGCGAAGCCGAGCCCGGTCGCCGCGAGCAGCGACGGACCCAGGATGTCGGTGAGGAACCCGCCTCCGACCGAGACCTGCGAGAACCAGAGCAGGGCCGCGGCGATGAACGCCATCCCGGCTGCGAGCACCGGCTTGAAGCCGATTCGCGTCACGAGCTGGGAGGCGATCCCGGAGGCGACAACGATGATATCACCGCCAGCGGCAGGTAGGAGAGGCCGGCGTGGATCGCGCTGTACCCGAGCACCTGCTGCATGTAGAGCGTGATGAAGAAGAACATCGAGAACAGCGAGGCGCCGACCAGCAGCCCGACGATGTTTGCGCCGGTCAGCGTCCGAAGCCGGAAGATCCGGAACGGCATCAGCGGCGCCTGCGAGCGCAGCTCGATCGCGATGAAGGCGCCGATCAGCGCCGCGGAGACGCCGATCAGGCCGAGCGTCTGCAATGAGCCCCAGCCGGCATCGGCGGCGTCGACGATCGCGTAGACCAGGACCGAGAGGCCGGCGGTGACGGTCACCGCGCCGGCGGCGTCGAAGTGGCGGGTGGCCGACTCCGAGCGACTCTCGGCGATCAGTCGCGGCGACAGCGCGGCGACGATCAGCGCCACCGGCACGTTGACCCAGAGCACCCACTCCCAGCCGAGGCCGTCGGTGAGTATTCCGCCCAGGAGCACGCCCGCGGCGCCCCCGGCCCCTGCGACGGCCCCCCACGCTCCGAGCGCCTTGTTTCGCTCGGCGCCGTCCCGGAAGGTCGTGGTGACGATCGAGAGCGCCGCCGGGGAGATGATCGCGGCCCCCAGGCCCTGGGCCGCGCGGGCGGCGATCAGCTGGCCCTCGGTGGCGGAGAAGCCGGCCGCGAGCGACGCGGCCGCGACGAGCAGGAGCCCCGCGATGAACACTCGGCGGCGCCCGAGCAGGTCCGCCAGCCTCCCGCCCAGCAGCAGGAAGCCGCCGAAGGTGAGGACGTACGCGTTCACAACCCACGGAAGGTTCTCCTGTGAGAAGTCCAGTCCCTTGCCGATCGAGGGCAGCGCCACGTTGACGATCGAGGCATCGAGCACGACGATGAACTGCGCGAAGCACAGCAGGACGAGGGCGATCCAGCGGCGGCGTTCGAACTCTTGAGCTGTGGTCATGATCAGCGTGCTCCTCTCCGTCGTGCTTCGTACCGTCTTGCGTCCTATGGCATAATCGGAAGCGGAGTTCCGGTTTCGCCACTATACGGAATTGAGATTCCGTTTGCGTGCTGCTCGTCACACAGGTGCCGCTCAGCTCGCGCTTTCGCAGTGAAGACGAACGAGCAACGCGCAGATCGACACCCAAGGAAGGCCCGACGACCGTGACCCCCACCACCTCACCGACCCCCGTCGCCCCAGCCCGGGCCCAGCGCGCGGATGCCCGGCGCAACCGCCGCAAGGTGCTGGACGCCGCTCGGGCGAGCTTCGCCGAGGACGGCCTGGACGTCCACGTCGAGAAGGTCGCCCGGAAGGCCGGGGTGGGCGTCGGCACGGTCTATCGCCACTTTCCCACCAAGGAGGACCTCCTCCAGGCGCTCGCCGACGACCGCTTCGCCGGGCTCGCCGAGGCGGCGAGTGCCGCGTGTCGCGATCCCGACCCGTGGAACGGGTTCTGCGAGTTCATGCGGTACTCGGCCCAGGTGATGGCGGAGGATCGCGCCCTCTCGGAGGCGATGGACCAGCGCCCCGAGATGTGCGGGCGAGCCGCCGAGGACGCGAAGCTGCTGGAGGTCGTCGCCGAGCTGATCGCCCGCGCGCACGCGGAGGGGGTGCTGCGCGAGGATCTCGCCGCCGAGGACGTGCCGAGCCTGATCTGCGGGCTCGGACGTGCCACTCGCGCGACCGAAGGCCGCCCCGCGATGAGCTGGGAGCGCTACCTCGCCATCATCCTCGCCGGACTTCGGCCACAGGCCAAGGCCTCTCAACTACGGGAATGACTTAAGGGCGCCTTCGGCGCCCTTACATGCTCGTTTCGGAGCTAAAGCTCCTCAACCAATAACTTGCGCGCCCATGGTCGTCCCCGAGGAAGCGCTGCGAGCGCTCACGGAGCAGCTGCGGGCGGAGGAATCGGTCATCTCGCCGCACGTCACCGACTCCGGGCCTCACGATCCGGCCCTGGGCCTCCTCGCTGCCGCGGGCCCTCGCGCGAGCGGGGACCCGGCGCAATACGCGCTGCTGATCGAGACGATTCGCGAGGGGTACCTCCTTCATTACGCGCGCCCGCGGGTGCTCGCCGACGCTGACGACGACCTGGCGCTCCTCGCCGGCGACTACCTCTACGCTCGGGGCCTCGAGCGACTGGCCGGTCTGGGCGACCTCGAGGCGGTTCGCGAGCTGTCCGACGTGATCTCCCTGTCGGCGCAGTTGCACGCCGAGGGCCGGAAGGGAGTGGTCGAGCTCTGGCTCGCCTCTGTGACGGCGGTTGCCGTCGGCTCCGATCCCGCCCACGAGGAGGCGAAAGCGGCCTTGAGGCGCGCGGAGGCGTCCGCCCCCGAGGCGCTGTGGCGGCGCGCCGCCCGATCCGCGGCTACGGCCGGCCTCGGCGACCGCCTAGGGCGCGCAGCCGACTCGATAGGCTTCGAGGCCCAGTAGCCCCCCTGCCTGAACGTGGCCGACGCCGCCGACAAGACGAACGGTTCACCCGGCGGTCCCCTCCCGAAGCCGGACCCCGCCGGGCACTTCGAGGGGGAGTCCATGACCCGCCGCAGGGCGCTGACCGTCGCCAGCCAGGCGGTGGGTGGATTGGCCGGCGCGATCATCGTCCTGCCGGCGGTTGGCTTCGCGCTGGCGCCGAACTTCGAGCGTGGCGAGGAGCGCTGGGAGAGCATCGGCCCGACCAGCCGGTTCACGAAGGACACCTACACGCCGGTGGTGTTCACGCTGGTCGAGGGAATCGGAGAGGCGGGAAAGACCACCGCCTTCATCAGGAAGGCCGACCCGAACCCGCCGTACAACGAGACCCAGCCGTACGAGCCCTACATCGCGATCTCCACCCGGTGCGCCCACCTCGGTTGCCCGGTGAACTTCGTTGAGGCGGCCAACAACTTCATCTGTCCCTGCCACGGCGGCGTCTACGACTTCCAGGGCAAGGTGATCGGCGGGCCGCCCGTGCGCCCCCTGGACCGGTTCCAGACACGGGTCCGAGGTGGCCAGGTGCAGGTCGGCCCGCGCTTCAGCGTCACCTCGCAACTCGACCCGGTCCGCGCCCGCGATCCCGGCGAGTTCACGGGCGGCGTCTGGAACGTCATCTACCCGCCGCGGCCGGACACCTTCCCGGCGCCGTCTGGAGGCTGAGGTGAAGGTTCCCGTCCCGAAAGCGTTGACCAAGCCGCAGCGGCCCGGCGAGAACGGCAACGGCGCCGGTCCGGCGGTCAAGGAGGCGCCTGCGGACCTCGTCGGGTGGCTGGACGAGCGAACCGGCGGCGCAAGCTTCCTCACCGGGATGCTCTTCCGCAAGGTCCCGAAGGGAACCAACTGGTTCTACACGCTTGGCTCCGCGACCCTGTTCGCGTTCGTGGTGCAGGCGGTGACCGGCGTCTTCCTGGCGATGTTCTACACGCCGTCGCCCACCCAGGCCTATGCCTCGATCACCCATCTGACGAACGACGTGTTCCTCGGCGAGTTCGTGCGCGGGATGCACAAGTGGGGCGCCAGCGTGATGATCATCCTGATCTTCCTCCACATGGCGCGGACGTTCGTCTTCGGCGCCTACAAGTACCCGCGCGAGCTGAACTGGGTGATCGGGGTGGTGCTCCTGATCCTGACCATGATCATGGGCTTCACCGGCTACCTGTTGCCGTTCGACCAGCGCTCCTTCTGGGCCACGGTCGTCGGCGTCAACATCAACGGCACCGGGCCGTTCCTCGGGCCCTACCTGAGCGACTTCCTGCGGGCGGGGGCCGAGTTCGGGCCGACCACGCTGTCGCGCTTCTACGCGATCCACATGCTGCTCGTGCCCGGCCTGATCATCGCGCTGATCGGCGCGCACCTCTATCTGGTCGTGAAGCTCGGGACGACGGCGCCCCCGTGGCTGTCGCCCAAGCGCTCGAGGGCGATCGTCAAGCAGGAGCAGCTGTGAGGGAGATCGATGTCCGCGCGGCCGCGAGGGGACGTGAGATGAACCGGGCCGAGAAGGAGCTCTACCTCCGCGACTACGAGCTGCTGAAGAAGCAGGGCAAGCCGTTCTTCCCGTACGCGGTGATGAAGGACTCGACGATGGCCCTGATCGTCGTCCTCGTGATCGTCGTGATGGCGCTGGTGCTCGGCGCCGAGCAGGGGCCGAAGGCGGATCCGACCACCACCACGTACACGCCGCGACCGGAGTGGTACTTCTTCTTCCTGTTCGAGGTCCTGCGGGTGATCCAGACCGTTCGAGCTGGTCCCGCTGGCGACGATCGGGATCCCCACCATCGCCATGGTGCTCCTGTTGCTGTTGCCGTTCTACGACCGCGGACCTCAGCGACGTCCCGAGCGGCGCCCGATCGCGATGACCGCGCTGCTCCTGACGGTGATCACGATGGCGTACCTCACCTACGCTGGGGCGAACGCGGGGCCGCCGTCCACCATCGACCTGAAGGTGCCCCAGCAGTACGAGGCAGGCAAGGAGGTCGTCGCCCAGACAGCCTGCCTCGCCTGCCACAAGATCGGCGAGAACGGAAACGGCACGCTGGGGCCGGACCTGACCGAGGTCGGGGCGCGGATTCCGCGCGCGGCGATCCTCCGCTCGCTGAACGTGGGCCCGGGGATCATGCCCTCGTTCGAGAACCTCGGTCAGAAGAAGCTCAACGAGGTCGCCGACTTCCTCGCCTACCTCAAGTAACCGGGCGGCTGTCTGGGCCGTCTGACATGTCCCTCGCAACGACGGGCTCACCCGAACGCGAATCGCCGGAGTTCGCGAGCCAGGTTCGAACGATGTTCGACCGCATCGCCGGCGTCTACGACCTGATGAACACGGCGATGACCGCGGGCATGCACCATCGATGGCGCCAGCGAGCCGCCGACCGGGCGGAGCTCGAGGCGGGCGACACCGCGCTCGACGCCTGCTGCGGAACGGGCGACCTCGCCTTCGAGATCGCTGGCCGGGTGGGCACGGGAGGCGCCGTCGTCGGCTGTGACTTCTCGGAGCCGATGCTCGAGATCGCGCGCCGCAAGGCGGCCGAGCGAGGCGTCGGTCAGGTGCGGTTCGAGTGGGCCGACGCGCTGGAGCTCCCCCATCCCGGACGGGGAGTTCGACGCCGTCACGGTGGGCTTCGGGGCGCGCAACCTCGCCGATCTGGAGCGCGGCCTGGGCGAGTTGACCCGAGTCCTGAAGCCCGGAGGCCGGCTGGTGATCCTCGAGATCACCCAGCCACGGCGGCCACCGCTCTCGACCTTCTATTCCCTGTGGTTCGACCGGATCGTCCCGCGGCTCGGTGCGATCGCCGGCGATCGAGACGCCTACACGTACCTGCCCGAGTCGGTAAAGCGCTTCCCGTCGCCCGCGGGCCTGGCCCAGCTGATGGCGGCGGCGGGCTTGGACCGGATCAGCTACCTCGTGGTCGCGGGCGGCATCATCGCCATCCACTCCGGGGCGAAACCCGCCTAGAGTCGCGCCTTGGAGCGAGCGAGCGTGCAAAGGATCGGCGGCAAGACGTGAACCGTTCGGCGGTTCCCCCACCCGTTACGGCGGTCCTCGACGCCGCGGACGCGTGGCTGCCGGCTCGCATGGAGGCGGTCGAGCAGCGGCTCGGGTGGGCGACGGAGGGCCACGGCGACGTGCTCGGGGCCGATGCCTCGTCGACGCTCGCGGCGGGGGGCAAGCGCCTTCGCCCAATGCTCGTGCTGCTGGCCGCCGGCCCGGGCGCGGGCGAGGCGGCGATCCGAGCAGCGACCGCGGTCGAGCTCGTCCACATGGCCTCGCTCGTCCACGACGACGTGCTGGACGCGGCGTCGCTTCGCCGCGGGAGTCCGACCGTGCTGGCGCGCTCCGGGCGTGATCGGGCGCTTGCGGTCGGGGACCTGCTGTTCTCGCGGGCGTTCGCCGAGCTCTGGGGAAACGGCGACCTCGGCCAGGTGGAGCTCCTCTCGACCACGGCCGTCGCCCTGGCGCTCGGCGAGCTCGCGCAGCGACGTGACGCCTTCGACGCCTCGATCTCCGCCGAGCGCTACCTGAAGCGCTGCGAGCTGAAGACGGCCCGCTTGTTCGAGTGCGCCTGCCTGATCGGCCAGGCGGGGGACGCCACCGCCCAGACGACCGCCCTGAAGACCTTCGGTCGCGAGATCGGCCTCGCGTTCCAGCTGCTCGACGACGTCCTGGACGTGAGCGGTCCGCCCGAGCGGACCGGGAAGGCTCGGGGCACCGACCTGCTCGACGGAACGGTCACCCTGCCGTTGATCCTCGCGTGCGAGCGAGACGAGTCGCTGGCCTCGGTCGACCTGCGGGCGCTGGATGCGGCCGCCGCGGAGGAGGTCTGCGACCGGATCAGCGCAACCGGCGTCCTCGAGGAGGTTCGCGCCGGCGCCCGGCGGCGGGTCGACCTGGCGAACCGCGCCCTTGGGCTTCGGGGAGCGCTCGAGCCCGAGCGGCGCCAGCTCTTGGAGCTGGTCGCCCAGGGCATGGTGGAGCGCTATTCCTAGTCGGAGTGAGGAGCTTTAGCTCCGAAAGCAGCAGGTCAGGGCGCCGAAGGCGCCCGCAATAGGTGGGCCCTAGAAGTCTTCAGGGAGGATCTGGTCGGCTTGGAGGGCGGCCGCGAAGCGCTCGATCTGGTCCTCCATGTTCGCCCGAACGAGTACGTTGAGGTCGTCGAGGACCGACTCCGTGCCTCGGTCGAGGGCCTCGTCCAGGCGGTCGACGACCTCCTGGCGGTAACGGCCGCCGCCGTTCCACTCGCACTCGGGACAGCGCAGGGCAACGTCCCACTGGCGCTCGCTGGCGGGTGCCCAGTCGGTCGGGTAGACCAGATCGGAGTTACAGGTAGGGGCAGACGTGGAGGTCATCGTCGCGCCGGGGGGTGGTGCTGACCAGGCGCGCCTCGAAGATGCTCGGCTCGAGGCCACGCTCGAGGGGGTGTCCCTGTTCGGTGTCGCGTGCTGTTTGCCGCTCTGCCATGTCGGATGGTCTTATCGGCGGAGGGCCCCAGATGCTTTAGGTACAGACCCAGGCGTGGGGGCAACGCGTCCCCGGTCGGCCCGCGGGCGCCGGAAGGACGGGTGACGCGTGAATACACTCAACCCAATGGTGCTCAGCGACCGCACGATCAAGGCGGAGATCGAGGCCGGCCGGATCGCGCTCGATCCGTTCGACGAGGAGATGATCCAACCGTCCAGCGTGGACGTGCGGGTGGACCGCCGCTTCCGCGTGTTCAACAACGCGCGCTATCCGTTCATCGACGTGCGCCAGCCGATGGAGGAGCTCACCGAGGCGGTCGAGGTGACCGATGCCGATCCCTTCATCCTCCATCCGGGCGAGTTCGTGCTGGGCCAAACGCTTGAGCGGGTGCGGCTGCCGGATGACATCGTCGCGCGGCTCGAGGGCAAGAGCTCGCTGGGGCGACTCGGCCTCCTGATCCACAGCACGGCGGGCTTCGTGGACGCCGGGTTCGAGGGCAACCTGACGCTGGAGCTGTCCAACGTCGCCAACCTGCCGGTGACGATCTACTACGGGATGCCGATCGGCCAGATCTCGTTCATGCGCATGGACGCCCCGGTGGAACGCCCGTACGGCTCCGGCAAGACGAACAGCAAATACCAGGGGCAGGCCGAGCCGACGCCGAGCCGGTTCTATCTCAACTTCAAGCGCGAACGCGCGTCCCGCTAGGCGGGTTTATCCAGTTGCGGTTTGGCGGCGTTACCATTCCTTGGGATGCCTGGAAACATCGGCCTACCGGAAGTCTTGGTCGTCTTGGTCATCGCCCTGATCATCTTCGGGCCGAAGCGCCTGCCGGAGCTGGGGCGGTCCGTGGGCAAGGGGATCCGCGAGTTCAGGGCCTCGATCTCGGGCAATGACGACGACGAGGAGGAGTCGTCGAAGCCCGCCCAGATCGAGGGGGCGGAGAAGCCCTCCGAGCCGGTCGAGGGCGAGGTCGTAACCGAACACCGTCCCTGAGATGACCGCGCGCACACCGGCGTTCGCCGGGCGGGTGCGCATCTAGCCGTGCCGCGCATGAGGACAGCCAAGTTCGACGAGCAGATGACGCTGGTCGAGCATCTCGACGAGCTCCGCATCCGGATCATCGTCTCGGTGGGGGTGCTGGTGGTGGCCTGCGGCCTGTGCTTCTGGCAGAACCACTTGCTGTTGGACATCGCCAATGAGCCGCTTCCTGATCACCGGGTGCCGATCACGTTCGGCGTCACCGAGCCGTTCATGACCACGCTGAAGGTCTCCATCTACGCCGGGATCCTGATCTCGTTGCCGGTGCTGCTCTATCAGGCGTACGCCTTCGTGCTTCCCGCCCTGAAGCCGACCGAAAGGCGGGCGGTGCTGCCGTTCCTGTTCCTCGTGCCCCTGCTGTTCATCGCGGGGGTCGTCGTTCTCGTACTTCGTCGTCGTCCCCGCGGCCACCGAGTTCCTGCTCAACTTCAACAACGACCAGTTCAACATCCAGGTGCGGGCGAGCGAGTACTACAGCTTTTTCATCCTCACCCTGATGGCGCTCGGCCTCGTCTTCCAGATCCCGATGGGGATCGTGGCGGTGACGCGCCTCGGGATCGTCACGCCGCAGCAGCTCTCCCACAATCGCCGCTATGCCTACCTGGCCCTGGCGGTGGTCGCGATGCTCCTCCCTGGCACCGATCCGATCACCATGCTGATCGAGCTGGCGCCACTCCTGGCCCTGTTCGAGCTCTCGCTGATCCTGTCGCGCCTGGTCGGCACTCGGGACGAGAGCTCCGCGGCAGCCGAGCCCGAGCCCGAGCCGCCCGCCAGCCCGGCGAGCTAGCAAGCTAGGCTCACCCGATGCTCTTCGACCTTCGGGGAAAGCGCCGGCGCCTCGTTCAGGTCGTCTACACGCTGCTGGCGGCGTCCTTCGTGATCGGCTTCGTGTTCTTCGGCATCGGAACCGGTGGGGGCGGGAGCGTCGCGGATCTGTTCGGGGGTGGAAGCGGGGGCTCGACGTCATCGCAGTTCGACGACCAGATCGACTCGGCCAACCAGCAGCTGGCCAAGAACCCGAAGGACAACGACGCCCTCCTGAAACTGGCCGAGAACGAGTGGTTCAAGGCGAAGACCGGGATCAGCCAGGACCCGAACACAGGCCAGGTGTCGATCGCCGACGACGCCCACACGGACCTGGGCGAGGCGGCTGATGCCTGGGCCAAGTACCTGAAGGTGAACCAGGGCAAGCCGGACCCCGGCGTTGCGGCCGAGATGGTCCAGGTCTACGCGCTGTTGAACAACGCGCCCGGCGCCGCCAAGGCGCAACAAATCGTCGCCGCGAAGACTCCGAGCCAGAACTCCTACGGAACCCTCGCGCTGTACCTGTACTTCGCTGGGGATCTCGCGGCGGGGGACCAGGCAGCCGAGAAGGCCAAGGGCCTGGCGCCCAAGTCGCTGCGGAAGCAGGTGGGGGATCAGCTGGACCAGGCCCGCGAGCAGGCCGTGAAGGCGAAGAAGCAGCAGGCCAAGGCACAGAAGAACGCGCCGCCGGCGACGGCTCCGGGCGCGGACCCGCTGGCGCCGTTGGGCGGCACGGGGGCCGCTCCGTAGGCAGAGACCGCCCCAGGCCCCTCGATACCATCGTGCCCGCCGGGCCGTTAGCTCAACTGGTAGAGCAGGAGCCTCTTAAGCTCAAGGTTGAAGGTTCGAGTCCTTCACGGCCCATGGCTCCGCCCCTCAAGCCCAGAGCTTTCGCTTTTCGCGCAAGGAAGAGCGCAGTCCAGAGCCCCGATCCGGGCTGTCCAACGGGGGGCGATGCCGGCCCGCGTGCGATAGGTTGAGAACTCGTGCCGACCCGCCGTGAGACGAAGCGGAGGCTTGCCAGCGGGACGGCGAAGTACGTGGTCAATCCCGTTGTCCGCGGGCTGTTTCGCCTCGGGCTTCCGGCCCCTGGGACTGCGATCCTGGAGACGATCGGCCGCAAGTCCGGGCGGCCGAGGCGCAACCCGGTTACCAACGGCCTCGACGACGGCGTCTTCTGGATCGTCGCCGAGCACGGTCGCCGGGCGAGCTACGTCAGGAACATCGAGGCGAACCCCCATATCCGGCTTCGCATCGGCCGACGATGGCGCAAGGGCAACGCCCGGCTTGTCCCCGACGATGATCCACGAGAACGGCTGCGCTACATCGCCTCGAGGCACCCGATCGCGAGATTGAGCACGGCGACCGTACGCCTCATGCAAACGGATCTACTTACGATTTCGGATTGACCTGAATGGTGAGGAGCGCTAGCCCCGAATCGCGCCTGCTCGATCAGGAGCGCTGTCGAGCGGTGAGGGTCGCCAGGCCCAGGACGAGCGCGACGCCCAATGACGCGAGGAGGATGCGCGTAACGTCCACGGTCGGTCGCCAGGTCACCCGGCCCTCACCAATCTCGAATGCGCCCGAGGCCCAGGCAACCAAGCCGACCCCCATGCCAGCACCGGTATCGGGCTTGCCCGCGCCAGCATCGCCCTCCTCGGACCCCTTGCTGCCCCCACCGCCCCCTCCCGCGCCGATCACGGTGGCAGCAGGGATCACCGTGACGCCGTCGCGCTCTACAGGCTCGCCGAAAACTTGGCGGGCGCTGAGCGCCTCACGTAGGGATCTGAATGCCTCTTGCGGTTCCACCGGAGCCTGGTTCGCGCGTCAGGGCCTAGATCCTGCGTCTTATCCGCGGTGAACGCCTGCCGTCCTCCTCCAGCAGATGGTTGTGTCACGCCGCTATCGTCCGTTCCGTGCCCGGTGTGAAGCCGACCGAGGCGGGGCTCGGATGACAATCGCGATCATCGTCGTACTTCTCGTGATAGTTGTCTTCGTCGTCGGGCGCCTCCTCTGGGTGCCAAGCCGCAACAAGAAGTGCTCTCGCTGCGGCGAGCGGACCTCTCTGAAGTCCGAAGTCTGCGAGCACTGCGGCCACGTCTTCCACGTCCGCTGAAGGGAAATGCTTTGTAAGACGGGGCGCCGGCAGCCTCGCGCCCGGAGGAACCGCCTTCTCACCGGCGGTGATCGGTGCTCGACCGAAGGCCGCGAGGCAATGCACCCGCGTAATCGCTCAGGCGAGGCTGGAGAGCCCCGCCGCGACGGCAAACCCCAGCACGGTGATCAGCGCGCACATTGCGGTCGCACGCGTTTTGTGGCCTGCCCCTGAAACCGGGGGATAGGATCGTGCGACGTGGAGCCGTCAGCACTGGGGCCATGGTCCTGAGCGGCAAGCTCGGCGCCCGCGGCTGGGCGGAGGCGCAGGTGGCGGCCGTCCGAGACGATCCAGAAGGGCGTCTTGCGTTGCTCACGCGGACCTACCACGGGCCGACGGGTCGCGCGCCGCATCATCTGCCGTTCCGTCGCGCGGCGCTCTCGTTCATGCGCTGGCTGGCGCGCCGCGGCGTGCTCAATCCGCTCGATGCGTCGCCGCCCGGGAGCGTCTGGTGGCGGTTGGTCAACGAGCGCTTGCTGCGAGACGGATGCGAGTCCATCGCGCTCGTCGGCGGCCTGGCCGGCGAGCCGTCGTCGCAAACCGTGCGGCTGTGGCTGGAGTTCATCGCGAGACCGATCGGACGCAATTGGTACCGGGCTCACAACTCGAGCATTGTCGGCGCCTACTTGGAGGACCGGGACCTCGCCGAAGAAGAGAGTGCGCCGGAGCGCTTCTTCATGAACGTTGCGCTCGTCCGGGTCCTCTATGCCCACGCGCTCAACGCGGCCCCCCAATTGGCGGTAGGCCGATTTGCCCCGCTCGGCCGGGTGCTCGGTGATCCCCGGCTGGGAATGGCCGGGACCTTCCTCTCGCTCCGGCGAGTGGTTCCGAACCGCTATCCGCTCGCGGGTGAGGTCGAGCGATACATCGCCGACGAGCAACGGCTTGGCCGGCTGCTCGATTACGCGGTGATCGTCCCGCGGCTGCAGCGCGTGTACGAGTGGTCCGCGGAGGAGCTCGGCGAACCGCGGCTGCTCGAGCTGGTTCGCGAGGGCAGCCCGATCTACGCCTGGCCATTCGAGGAGCGCCACGTATGGCGCACCACGCAGATGCCACTCGCAGGCCGGATACTCGAACACGTCACGCGGGCTCGCTGAACCCGGCTGACGAGCACGACCTCCCCCAACCCTCGGCGGGGAGGTTCCGTCAGACTTCGCCAATGGCACTGCCTACGACTTCCACGGGCCGAGCGCTGCTTGGCGCGCGAACCGCCCTGGGCATCTCGACGCTGCTCGCGCCGCGGCTTGCTGGCAGGGCGTTCTTTCTGGATTCCGACGACAACCCTCAGCTGCCGGTGATCGCCCGCATGTGGGGCATCCGCAACCTGTCACTTGCTGCTGGGATGTACGCGGCGACTGGCGCCAACCGCGCGCAGTGGTGGCGGCTCCAGCTGTCCGTCGACGCGCTCGACTTCGTCGCAATCGCAACGGAATGGCGCCGCGGCGCAGTCCCCGGTCCGGCGGCAGCGTTGATGGCGGCCGCGGCGCTCGGCGCGACCACGCTCGGAGCCCTGTCCGTCGCCGGCGAGTCAGAGCCAGCGGGGTAGCGCAGCGGCGCAACAACCACCGCGATCAGGGGCAGCTGCGCCCTCGCTAGGCTGGCTGGCGTGACTCAGGAGGACAGGGGAGCGGCCTTTCGCGCCTTGCACGAGGACGAGCCGTTTGTGATTCCGAACCCCTGGGATGCGGGCTCGGCCAAGGTCCTCGGGTCGCTGGGCTTTAGAGCGTTGGCGACGACGAGCGGCGGGTTCGCCTTCACCGTCGGGAAGCTGGACGGCGGCGTGACGCTCGACCAGGTGATCGACCACACGCGGATTATCGCCGCGGCGACCGAGCTCCCGGTCTCGGTGGACCTCGAGAACGGCCATGGGCATTCTCCGGAGGACGCCGCGCGCGCCATCACCCGGGCCGCCGAGGCAGGCGCGGTCGGCGGATCGATCGAGGACTGGGACCGCGATGGCGCGATCTACGAGCTCAACCACGGGGCCGAGCGGATCGCCGCGGCACGCGAGGCGGCCGACGGCCTCGGCTTCCCCTTCACCCTCACCGCGCGGGCGGAGAACTTCCTGCACGACAACCCAGATCTCGATGACACGATCGCCCGCCTTCAGGCCTACGAGCGGGCTGGCGCCGATGTCTTATACGCGCCCGGGCTCGGGCGCACGGAGCAGATCCGGGCGATCTCCGAAGCGACAGGCAAACCGCTCAACGTGCTCGCACGTTCGGGCCTCTCGATGAGCGAAATGGCGGACGCCGGGGCTCAACGAGTCAGTGTCGGATCCCGGTTTCTCTGGGTCGCGGTGGCCGCCATGGTCTCGGCGGCAGGGGCAATCCGCGACTCAGGCGACTTCTCCCAGCTGGCCGTGCGTGTGCACCCGGAAGAGTGGCTGGGCTAGGGGCTCCGTGCAAAGCGCTTAAGGCGCAGCCCTCCACTGAGCTCGCCACTCCGGCGGCTCGAAGCCCTCGGTGACATAGATCGACTCACGCCCGATCTTGTCCCCTCGTAGCTCGAGGATGCTCACTCCCAGTTTCGCGGGACCGCCGTCGTAGCTAACCGAAACTTCGGCGACCCAGAAGTCATCTCGCCCCCTGACCTCCCGGAACTCGAACGACGTGTTCGCCGGGTAGTTGCTTCGCCACTCGCGCAGGTTCTGGAGGCCGGTGAAGCGCTCGCCGGATTGCGGGAACTCGAGAACGGCGTCCTCGGTGTACATCGCGTGAGCGTGGTCTGGATCGCTGCCGGCGTACTCGAAGTGCTGCTTGAGCATCGCCTTGATCGTCTCTGCATCCATCGCCGCACATCTTGCCCGATTCTGGCCGCGCCGCCCGACGTTCTCACTATCCCTCATACGCGCCCATTGAGCCGTCCGAGTCCCGGAGCGCGGCCGCCATTAGTGTCGTTGGTAACAAAACGTGCGAACGGAACGGAGGCCCAAGATGTTGATCAATCGCGTCCGGCTCGTCGATGCCTGTCTACCACTGACCGTGCTTGCCTTCCTGTTGGCGGCTCCGGCCACGACACTTGCAGGGGAAGATGCCACTGCGGTCGGCACGGAGTCGCAGCTCCGGGCTGCCTGGGCCGACCCGTTGCAGACTGAGATCGCGCTCACCAAGGACATCTTCCTGCGGTCCTGCCAGAAGCGGCGGCCCCATCCGCGAGTCGCAGCGCCCGATGACTCTCGATGGCAACGGGCACACGATCCGGCAGACCTGCTTCGAGAAGCGGCTGCTGCGCCAGGACGGCACGGGCTTCCTGTTGATCAAGAACGTCACCCTGACCCGGGGTGGAAACGACGGCCCGGGCGCCGCGGTGACGACCAGGGGGGAGATCGTGTTGAAGGACTCCAAGGTGATGGAGAACCTCTCCGAGGAGCCGGGCGGGGGAATCTTCTCCCAGCGCCGGGCGACGATCATCCGCTCGGTGATCACCGGCAACCTGGCCAACGACGACGGCGGCGGGGTCTACGCACGGCGTGGTGGCATCCAGGTCTTCGACTCGGTCATCAGCAACAACCTCGTCGACGGCTCGGGCGGCGCGCTGGGCTCGACCGGAGACATCCTGGTCGTCCGCTCCCACGTCGACGGCAACACCACCGATGGGGACGGTGGCGCCATCTACACCGACGAGGACGGCGACGTGACGGTGATCGATTCGACCGTCGATGGCAACGACGCTGACGGCCCGGGCGGCGCCATCTTCACCCTCGAAGGCGATGTCACGGTCGTCGACTCGACCTTGAACGGCAATCGCGCCGACGACCGAGGCGGGGCCATCTCGGGCGAGGCCGACGTCACGGTGATCAACTCCACGATCGCTCGCAACGCGGCCGTTGCCCACGTCGGTGGGGGAATCTGGGCCCGCAGCGATCTGTTCGTGAGCAACTCGACGATCAGCCACAACTACGCCGAGGGCCAGGGGGGCGGCGTCCTCGCCGCCGGGACCGTCGGCCTGGTCAACTCGACCGTGATCGACAACATCGCCTCGGTCGCGGCGAACGTCGGTGGGGGCGCCCGGCTCAAGGCCTTCGGCTCGATCATCGGCCCGGCCAAGACCGACCCCCTCGGGGGCCAGGTCCAGCCGACCGAGAGTGAATTGCCGGATCTCCAGCGCGAGGTCGTTCGGCTACAACTTCGTCAGCGACGACTCCTGTGGGCTCGACCGGCTAACCGATGCGGTCGGGAGTGGCAACCCGATGTTGGAGGGCCTGGGGGACAACGGCGGACGCGGGGAGACCCGTTTGCCCGAGCCCGGTAGCCCGGTCCTGGACCGGATCCCGGTGGGCGCCTGCGGGTTCGTGCCCTTCGGCTCTCGCCTCGAAGGGGAGCAACACCTCGACACGTTCGGGATCGACCCGCTGGCGCCGGTCACTACGGACCAACGTGGTGTGGGCAGGCCCCAAGGTGGAGCGTGTGACGTCGGCGCGGTCGAGCTCTCCACCCTCGCTGCTCCACCCCTTCGGCCGCTGCCGGCGGCGGTGGCGGCGGTCGAGCATCGCTCGAACGCTGATTCGAACGGCCAAGGGGTAGATACGCGGACCTCGTCCGCCAAGGCCGATGCCCGGAAGGCGCGACGCACGCCTGCACCGCGCCGGGGCGGCCGAGATCGACACCGTGGCCAGATCCCGCTTTGGTCGACCCTTCGCAGGCTCGAGAACCAGGCGGATTTCAATCAGCGGAGGGTCGAGATCATGGAGCGGATCGCGAGGCGGTTCCATCACTCGATGGGCTGTATCTCGTGGCTGCCCGTGAGCGAGTTCGGAGATCCCGATCACCGGTTTGGCTTCCTCTATGACGAGAGGGACGGAACCGGACTGGACCACAGGCCCGCGCTTGCGGTCGACCCCGGCAACCGGCGGGATGCGGACTACATCTTCCTCAAGTTCGCCCACCGCGACAACTGTCAAAGCGCTCCGACGCGGCCCGGGACCCCGGGGTCTCCCGGGACTGCCGACCCGGCCAAGTTGGGGAGGCCACCTGCATCTTCGATTCGGTCGAGGCTGCGAGTTCTCGAGCGAAGACTGGAGGATCTCCAGCGCAGGTCGAGACGCCTCGATGGAATGTCCGAGCGTTTCGATGAGTGGGAGTCGTGCCTCTCCTGGATCCCCGTGACCGAGTACGGGGACCCGGATGGAGGATTCGGATACCGCTTCCGGAGTCCGGGGGGCGAGTCGGTCTTTAGGCCGGCGCTCGCCGTTGACGTCAGTGAGTGGGACGACCCCGACTACGAGTTCCTAGCATTCGAGGGCCACGACCGGCCGTTCTCCAACCGGGACTGCGAAGGCGAGCCCGGCGAGAGCGTGGACAAGCGCCTAGCGCCCTCGGGCTCCGGCAAGGCGCACGCATCGAAGCGTCGAGGCAGGTCCTCGCTGCGGGACCGGGTCGTGGATGCCCGGCAGGAGTTGGGCTCCCTGGGGGAGGAGATCGAGGATCTGGGGGAGCCCGTGGAGGAGTTCGACACGTTCGATCAATGCATGCACGTGATCGGCGTCACCGAGTACGGAAGCCGGTCTCGCGGCGTCTGGATACCTCTACGGTGCGAGCCGCAGCCCGAGGCCCGCGTTCGCGATGGACATGCGCGGCTTCGACCCCCCGGAGTACCAGCTGCTCGCCTTCCCGGGTGAGGAGCCGCCGAGCATCGAGTGCAACGAGGACGCGGGAGGGCTCTTTACGAACTGAGAGGTGCAGATGAGCATCGGCGCGGTGGTCGTGATCCTGCTCATCGGTCGGCCTGCGAGCCGGGATGGGATGCAGCCAGCTGCCTAGGGAGCGTCACCATTGGCGGTGACGACCACGGGCGTCTCGACTTCGGGCGGCGGCTGTCCTGGCCCGGGAGGCTCAGAGCTTCCACCGCCGATGTCGAGCGGCGGGCCGACCGGGCCCGTTGGCACCCATCCCCTGTACATCCTGAGCAGAGCGAGGAGCCCTACCAGCCCGGCAAGCGCGGAGAGGCCGCCGGCGTAGGCGAGCGTTCCGCGCGGGCCGATCGCCGCGACCAAGAGGCCGCCTGCGGCGAAGGCACCGAGCTCGGCCGAGTTACGGATCCCGTTGTACGCGGCGAACGCTCTCCCATGCAGGCGATCGGGAACCCGGACATGGACGAGGCTCCGGAACATGACGTTCTTCAGGCCGTGTGCCAGGCCGCCCATGAGGGAGCAGGCCAGGAAGAAGCCGAAGCTCAGCCAGATGGCGGGCAGCGCGAGCGCCGTGCCCTGGACTGCGACCGCGGCGATGCCCCACGCGGCCACCGCCCCGGCGCTGACTCGCGACGACAGCAGCAGCGCACCCAACGCCATGCCCACGGTCCAGATCGACAGCATCAGCCCGTAGGCAACGTCGCCCCTCCCCAGGACGTCCTCGACGAAGAACAGCTCGCCGACCCAGACCGCCGACATGAACAGAAGCGAGCTGAAGGACACCATCATCGCCAGCGACAGCACCCGGTCGCGGAACAGAAAGGCGATCCCGTCCCGGGCACGCGGCACGCGGTCGCCGTCACCAAGCGCGCCCGGATCACGCCGCACGCGGAGCGCCAGCGCCGCGGCCGCCACCGCCGCGAAGGTCGCCGCGTCGACAAGCATCGCCAACTCGAGCCCGCCGATGGAGAAGAGGAGGCCGCCCAACAGCGGTCCGATACCGAACCCGATATAGCGCGCGGTCTCGAGGTGACCGTTTGCCTCCTGGACGTGGTCCGCGCCGGCAAGCGGCGGCACGAGTGCGAACTCTGCCGGTTGGGAAACTGCGAACACGAGGCCCAAAAGCGCGGTGAACACGAGCAGTGGCGCCGTCGCGCTGGTGAAGGCGAGTGACGCTGCGACTGCGGCGCCGAGAAGCGAGACCCCGGCCAGTACCCGCGTCGCCTCGATCC
The DNA here is from genome assembly GCA_963758865.1 of uncultured bacterium. GTDB lineage: Bacteria > Actinomycetota > Thermoleophilia > Solirubrobacterales > 70-9 > AC-56. The sequence continues at coordinate 204,771 of CAVWWY010000006.1, forward strand.
GGTCGACCAGTAGCCCGGCGTGACCGGCGACGGCAACCGAGGGGCCGAACAGGCAGACCCAGAGCCCGGCGACCGCAAATCCTGAGTCAGTCGCCTCCTTGACGTGGAGGCCGAGCGCGACGATGGCGACCCAGTCGCCCAGCGCCGACAGGCCGACCGAACCCGCAACCAGGCGGAAGTCTCGGTTTCGAAGGAGGCCGCGCCCCATCGGTGGGTGAGTCGCGGCCGCCGGTTCGCCGCCACAGCTAGCCATACCACTCGAAGGATGGCGGGTAAACCCGCCCGATCGGGATCAAGCGCTCAGGGGCTAGTCTGACCACGATGAGCGAGGGCGTCCACGGATTCAAGGAAGGCCAGGCCGTCTGGGTCGAAGACGGTGACGGGAAGCAGCATCCCGGGATATTCGTGGGCGAGAACGAGAGCGCGAGTTGGTTCGGCGGGGGTCCGAGCGCCTACGTCGTGCACCCTGAAACCGACCAGCGAGAGGTGGTCCCCATCTTCCGCATCACGCCACGAGACGAGTGAGCAGCGACTACGACGTCCCGGGCCGTTCGGTCCTGTAGCCGACGAGAGGAGGCTCGGGGCGAGCGCCGGCGGCATTCGGGGTTCGTGCGGGCGCTGGCTAGGATGGCCGGTCGATCATCCGGAAGTGGATCCCCCTCATCATGCTGGCCTCTGCCCAGTTCGTCATGGTGCTCGACACGAGCGTCATGAATGTGGCGATCTCGCAGATCGTCGACGACCTCGACACCACGATCCAAGGGGTGCAGACCGCGATCACGCTGTACACGCTCGTGATGGCGGCGTTCATGCTGCTCGGCGCAAAGCTCGGCGACATCCTGACCCGTAACCGTGCATTCGCGATCGGGCTCGCGATCTATGGGGCCGGATCGCTTACCACGGCGCTCAGTCCGAACCTCGCCGTGCTGCTGATCGGCTGGTCGGGGGTCGAGGGATTCGGCGCCGTGCTCGTGATCCCCGCGATTGCGGCCCTTACCGCCGCCAGTTACGAGGGCCGCGAGCGCGCGCTGGCGTACGCGCTCCTCGGCGGGGTCGCCGCCGTCGCGATCGCCGCGGGCCCGCTGATCGGCGGATGGGTGACGACGGAGTTCTCGTGGCGCTACGTGTTCGCCTCCGAGACCGTCGTCGTGATCCTCCTCCTGCTGTTGCGGGGGCGGATTCCGCGCGCTGCGGCCGCCGAGCGGCGCCCTCGGCTCGACATCGTCGGCGTGGCGCTCTCCGCGAGCGGCCTCGGCCTGATCGTGTTCGCGATCCTGCGCAGCAGCGTTTGGGGATTCGTCCAGCCGCGAACGCCGCCGACCATCAACGGCACGGAGATCACCCCGCTTGGCTTCTCGCCGGTGCCGTTCCTGGTGCTCGGCGGCCTCGCGCTGCTCGGGGCGTTCTTCGTCTGGGAACAGCGTCGTGCCCGCCTCGACCGGGACCAGCTGCTGGACCCCACTCTGCTGCGGGTGGCGCAGTTGCGCGCCGGGCTCACGAGCCTTCTGGGGCAGCAGCTCGTCCTGATGGGCACCTTCTTCGTCATCCCCGTGTACCTGCAGGTCGTGCTGGGCTTGGATGCGTTCGAAACCGGCAAGCGACTGCTCCCGCTGTCTGTGGCGATGCTCGTCTTCGCGCTGCTGGGGCCACGGATTGCGGCTCGCCGCTCGCCGCGTACTGTCGCGCAGGCAGGGCTGGTGGCGGTCAGCATCGGCGCGATCGTGATGCTTGCGACGCTCGACGTGACACTGAACGACACCGGCTTCAAGGTCGCACTCGCCCTCATAGGTGCCGGCGGCGGTCTGCTCGCCTCCCAGCTGGGGAACGTCATCATGTCCTCCGTCCCGCCCGCCAAAAGCAGCGAGGGCGGCGGGCTCCAGGGCACCGCCCAGAATCTCGGCTCCTCGCTCGGGACGGCGATCATCGGCGCAGTGCTGCTCGCGTCGCTGGCGACGGGCTTCAGCCAGCGCATTTCCGACAACCCCGATGTCCCAGCGGCCGCCCGCGAGACGATCGTTGCGAACACCGAACAGGGGATCGACATCGTGCCGGTGAATGACGTCGAGAAGGCGGCGGTCGAGGGCGGTCTGACGCAGGACGAAGCCCAGGCCGTCGCGGCGAACTACGGGGACGCTCAGCTCGAAGCGCTGCGGCTTGCGCTCGGCGCCGTCGCCGCCGCTGCGCTGCTGTCGCTCTGGTTCACGCGCCGACTGCCGACCGAGTCGCTCGCGGAGGGCGAGTCCAGCGCCACGGAGCCAGCGGCTACGGCCGCTTAGTCCACGCCGGTCGTTTGCGCGTCTGTGACTTCGGAGTCCGAGGCGAGGCGGCCGCACACGACGTGCTCCTCTGCGAAGACGGGTTCGCAGTAGGGTTGCCCAGCCAGGCGCTCAGAGAATGCCCGACCAACCCGACACCCCCCCGCCGGCCGAGCGAGCGCCCGGGCCCGCCCCTGAGCCCTCGGGGAAGCCCGGCCCCGGAGGGTCGGGAAGCCCGGAGCCGAAGCATCGACGCCGCGCAATCGTGTGGCCGCTGATCGTCCTCGCGTCGGTGGTCCTGGTGCTGTCGATCATCGCGAACTGGGTTCAGCGCGAGGCGCTCGAGACGAAACAGGTCGAGGAGACGACCGACCAGATCGTCAGGGACGAGGAGATACAGCAGGCGCTCGCAACCTTCACGGTCGATCAGCTGTACGCCAACGTCGACGTCCAGGGCGAGATCCAGCAGAAGCTGCCGAGCTCCCGCTCAGTCGCTCGCGGTCCCGGTCGCAGCGGCGACGAGGCAACTGGCCATGAACGTGGCTGAGAGGGCACTGGCCTCGCCTCAGGTTCAGAACCTCGTCTCCACCGCGGTGGGTCGGGCGCACGGGCAGTTCGTGAGCCTGATCGAGGACGAGAGCGAATTCTCTTCGACCACCGGCGGGGAGGTCACGCTCCAATACGGGAGCATCGTCGCCGACCTCGCCGCCCGCCTCGGGATCGATCCGGCGACGATCTCGCAGATCCAGGGCGTCGTGCAGGAATACTCGGTGGACCTCAAGCAGCGGTTGACCACGATCAAGGCGCAGATCGATTCAGCGCGGGCAACCCTCTCCCAGGTGCAGGCGGGCGAGCTGAGCCCGGAGGTGCAACAGAACCTCCAGACGCTCCGTAGAAGCGCCGCCGAGCTCCGAGGGGCGATCGCGAGCCTTGAGGGGAAGATCAAGGGCGTTGAGGACAAGGTCCCCGACCAGCTTCAGGCCCGGCTGTCCAAGCTCCAGGGCCGGCTGTCGGACGCCGACGCCCGACTGACAGCGCTCAGAGCAACAGACCGCCGCGGTGCTCAGGGATCCGAGCCAGGCGAACGTCGGAACGCTCGATGCCTCGCTCGCCTCGCTCCAAGAACGGATCAACACTCTGCTCGAGCGCCAGGCTGTGCAGCACCCCTGGCGAGCTCGTCCTGATGAGACTCGAGTCAGCTCGAAGGGCTCCAGGACCTCGTCAGCGCGCTTCGCAACCTCGGCTACGTGCTCCCCGTGCTGGCGCTCCTCCTCTACCTTGGCGCCCTCTACCTGGCCAAGGGGTGGCGCCGCGAGGCCTTGATCGCCGCTGGAGGCGGGATCGTGGTCGCGACGCTGTTCATTCTTGTCATCCGGCGCCTGATCGGCAACGGAGTGGACTCGGTCGCTGCCTCCGAGACGGTCAAGCCGGCGGTCACCTCGGTCTGGGAGATCCTTTCCGACGGCCTGCGCCAGCGGGCGTTGTTCGTGCTCGCGATCGGCGTCGGCGTTCATCGGTGGGGGCCTCCTGGCGGGGCCGGGCCGCCACGAGGTCGCGGTGCGACGCTTCCTCGCCCCGTACCTGCGCGACCATCCCGTGGCCGTTTACGCGGTCGTGGCCGTGCTGTTCCTGCTCTGGCTGTCGTTCATACCCGGGATCAACAACCTCGGGCAGGTCCTGGTGATCGCCGCGCTCGCCGCGCTGGCAGTGGTGGGCGTCGAGATCCTGCGCCGCCAGACCGCCCGGGAGTTTCCGCGCCAATGAGCGTCGCAAAGGACTATCTGCACACGATGGGCCACTGGGTGCTCGAAGGGGCCCCCGACAACGCGATCCCGGACGAGCCGATGGCCGCGATCGCCGCGATGCGCCTCGTCGAGGAGGAGCTGGCGGTGGAGGGCATCCCCGAGCGCAACCTGGCCACCTTCGTCACGACCTGGATGGAGCCCGAGGCGCGGCTGGTGATCGAACAGAACCTCCACCGCAACTTCATCGACCACGCCGAGTATCCCCAGACCTTCGAGATCCAGCAGCGGTGCATCCGGATGCTGGCCGAGCTCTTCCACGCGCCAGGCGAGACCACCGGCACCAGCACCCAGGGTTCCTCGGAAGCGATCATGCTCGGCGCACTCTCGCTGAAGTGGAAATGGCGCCAGCGCCGCGAGGCCGATGGCAAGGCGACCGACAGGCCGAATCTCGTCTTCGGTGGCGACGTCCACGTGGTCTGGGAGAAGTTCTGCCGCTACTTCGACGTGGAGCCCCGGATCGTGCCGCTTCAGCCGGGTAAGTACACGATCGGCCCGGAGGACATCGAGCCGCACGTCGACGAGAACACGATCGGGGTCGCGGCGGTCGTGGGAACCACGTTCACCGGCCACGCCGACGACGTGGTCGGGATCAACGACTTCCTGGTCGGGCTCAAGAACGACAAGGGGCTCGATGTGCCTCTCCACATCGACGGCGCGTCAGGCGCCTTCGTCTGGCCGTTCCTCTATCCGCACTCGGAATGGGACTTCCGCCTGGAACAGGTCCGGTCCATCAACGCCTCCGGACACAAGTTCGGCCTCGTCTACCCCGGGATCGGCTGGCTGATCTTCCGGGAGAAGTCCGACCTCGCCGAGGACCTCGTCTTCTACGAGAACTACCTCGGGAAGACCGATGCCACGTTCACCCTCAACTTCTCGACCGGGTCTGGGATGGTGCTGGCCCAGTACTACAACTTCGTCCGCTGGGGCAAGGGCGGCTATCGCGAGATCATGGAGGTCATGCAACAGAACGCCTCCTCGCTGGCCGACGACATCGAGTCCATCGGCAAGTTCCAGATCATCGGCAAGGGTGAGGAGACCCTGCCGCTGGTCGCCTTCAACCTCGCCGAGGATCACCCCTACGACGAGTTCGACATCGCCTTCCAGCTGGCCGCGGAGCGGGGCTGGATGGTGCCCGCATACAAGATGCCGCCGAACGCCCAGGACGTGAAGATGATGCGCGCCCTCGTGAAGCTGAACCTCAGCCGTTCGCTGGTGGACACCCTGCACGAGGACATCGCCGCCGCGATCAAGACACTCGAGGAGAAGGGGCCGGTGAGCGACTCGGAGCGCAAGCGCGTCAAGACCAGCGTCACGCACTGAGCGCTGGCCAACTCTAGGACCCGGCCCAGCCCTCCCACCGAAGTGGGCAAGCAGATGGGCAATACAACGCCCACGGCGTAGAGACAGCTCGGACTCGGCCAAGGGCCGACCCAGAACACGGCCGAGAATCGCGCCAGATCATCACCCGCGCTCCGCCGCGTGTGGCTACCTCCATTGCCCGCAGTCACCCGTCGACGCTCATGTATGACGGGGAATTGGCCGATTGAGGTGGCGAAGCACAAAAAGCTTCGACCCGGCGAGCCACCCCTCGTGGTCCTCCGGGCCGCCAAACGATCCACGGCCCAATGCCGCCACCCAGAACAAGCATGCTTCGCGCGCCCACCGCCGCTCCGCGGCAGCTCGAGGGCCGCACCCTCACCGGCGACGGACCGCCCGGCGACGGCGCGGCCCTGGTGCAATCGCGGCCCTCGCTCGGCAATCTGCAGCGCGTCAAGCACGGGCGCGTCGCCGTGCTGCGCTCGGCGATCGATTTCCTCGGCGCCTCGGCGGCCCTCGCGGTGGTCCTGATCCAAAGCGGCTCGCCGGCATGGCCAGCGATCCCCCTCGCCCCGCTGCTGTTGATCGGGCTCTCTCAGGTGCTGGGCCTCTACGGGTCGCCGGATAACCTCGTGAACCGGACGGTGGGTCTCCACGGCCGGCCGGTCGTGGGGCGGCTCGTCACGACGGCGCTGTTCACGTGGACGGCGTCCCTGCTGCTCGCCAGCCACGGCTCCGGCATCGGGGTGATCGGGCAGCTCGCGCTCTGGATCGCGGCGTTCGCGCTCGGCTCGCTGGGCGGCATGGCCGCCGCGCCGATCGCCCGCCGGATCGAACACGTGGAGCGGTGGTTGGTGGTGGGCGACGACGAGACCGTCGAGCGGCTCAGGGCATACGAGCCACTGCGCGCACACGCCAGGATCGTGCACAGCGTTCCACCGCCCGGCCCGGACGCCGGCTCCGCCGGCCGATCGCGAGATCGGCCCTGCGGATGGTCGACGAGGACGGAGCGGATCGCGTCGTCATCGCCGCGCGAAGCCTGGACGACAAGGGCCTGGTGGCGATGATCAAGACCTTCCGGTCGCTCGGGTTGCCGGTCAGCCTGCTGCCACACCCCCTGGACCTCCTCGAGGCCCCGGCGGCCGAGCCGGTCCGACTCGGCGGTGTCCCCCTGATCCAGGTCAAGTCCCTCGCCGCGAGGGGACGAGGCCCCTACCGAGGCCCCGATCGTCGTCGGGACCGGCGGACGCGAGTGAGCGTGGTGATCCCCGCGCTGAACGAGGCCGACAACATCGCCCACGTCCTCGAGCGTTTTCCCGAGGACATCCACGAGGTGATCCTGGTGGACGGCAACTCACGCGATCGCACCGTCGAGGTCGCCAGGGAGGCGCGCCCCGACATCCGCGTCGTCACCCAGCCCGGGATCGGCAAGGGCGATGCGCTGCGCGCCGGCTTCGCCGCGGTGACCGGAAACCTGATCGTGATGATCGACGCCGACGGCTCCGCGGATCCCGCCGAGATCCCGCGGTTCGTGGCGGCGCTCGAGGCGGGGGCGGACTTCGCCAAGGGGTCTCGCTTCCTCCCCGGTGGTGGCAGCACCGACATCACGAGGCTACGCCGACTGGGGAACTACGGCCTCAGCGGGGTCGTCAACACGCTCTACCGCACCCACTTCACCGACCTCTGTTACGGCTACAACGCCTTCTGGGCCCGGTGCCTGCCGTTCATCTCGCTCGACGTGGCCGGGTTCGAGGTCGAGACCCTGATCAACCTGCGCGTGGCCAATGCAGGCATGAGGATCTCGGAGGTGCCCAGCTACGAGGCCGATCGCCTCCACGGCGAGACCAACCTCAAGACCTTCCGCGACGGCTTCCGGGTGCTGTTCACGATCTTCGGGGAATGGGGGCACGAGCACGCCCCAACTCGCCGGGGAGCCAGGAAGGTGCGGAACGCGGAGCCGGCGCTCGCCGGCCGGACCGTGTGACCGGAGCCGCATGCCTGCCCTGTTCTCAGGCACGCGCGAACGCGCGGCGAGTCCCGCCGACGGTCATTCGGGGCGGGCCGGCAAAGAGCCTGCTAATGAGCCGGTAGGGCGAGGTCGATGACAGCGGGTGTGATGCCACGCACCAGCGAGGGCCAGGTCGACGTGTCCGTCGTCGTCGCGACCTATACCGCGACCCGACGCGACGAGCTCGACGCCTGCGTGTCCGCGCTCAGCCGACAGACGGTCGCCCCCGTCGAGGTGATCGTGGTCGTCGACCACAACCCGGATCTGCTCGAGTCCGTGCGTGAGGCGTTCCCCACGGCGACCGTTGTCGACAACCATCATGCGCGAGGCCTCGCCGGAGCACGAAACACGGGCATCGAGGTCGCGCGGGGCTCGATCGTCGCCTTCGTCGACGATGATGCCAGCCCAGAGGCCGATTGGCTGGAGCGGCTGTCCGCCTGCTTCGCGGAACCCGCCGCGGTCGGGGCGGGTGGCGCGTTGATCCCTCGGTGGACGAACGGAACGCCGCGCTGGTTGCCGTCAGAGTTCTACTGGGTCTTCGGCTGCAGCTATGCGGGGCTCCCCGAGCAACTCGCTCCGGTGCGCAACCCGATCGGGGCAAACATGGCGGTGCGAAAGCAGATCCTCGACGAGATCGGGGGCTTTCGCGACCGGGGCGCTGGGGAAGAGCCGCGGGCGATCCGCTCGCGCGGCGTCGTCCGGGCGCAGGGCAACGTGCCGGACGACACTGATCTCGCGATTCGCGTCAACCAGCGCTGGCCCGGTTCGGTGTGGCTCTACCAGCCCGAGGCCAAGGTCCACCACACGGTGACCAAGGAGCGTGCATCGCTCTCCTACTTCATCCGACGGAGCTTTGAGGAAGGCACGGGGAAGGCCCGATTGGCGGCATTCGTTGGCTGGCGTGACGGCTTGAGCTCCGAGCGCCGTCATTTGGCCGTCGTGCTTCCGCGCGGCATCGCGCGGGGCTTGCATCAGCTATGGGATGGAGATCCCAGTGGAGGCCTCAGGGCGGTCGCCATCGTCGTCGGGGTGATCACGGCCGCCACCGGGTTCCTGCTGGCGCGCCTTGGGCGCGCCCTCAAACGCGTGAGAGCGAGCGCATGAACGTCATCCAGCGACGTCGAGCCGAGCCGGCCTCCCGGGACTTCGTGCCCGTACGAATGGATGAGATCGAGATCGGCGCGCCGCTCGATTCTCTTCCATCGACGGACCCGCGAACAGGCACGACCTTCTCCTCCTCGCTCTGCTTGGTCCGCCTCCACGGGAGGCCGCTCGGACTGATTCAGGTGGAGCTGCCGGCGGCGGGGCTCTCCGCCGACGCGTTGGCGGAGCGCATCCAGAGTGGGCTCGGCGAGGAGATGGATCAGCATCTGCGTGACGACGGCCTTCCCCCGCAGGAGCTCGATGCCACCGGGCTCGACGGACCGCAGCCCCCTCCCTGCCAGGCGGCGCGCGAGGAGTTCCTTCGCGACCCACCCACGGTGTCGATTGTCATCTGCACGCGCGATCGCCCTGAATCGGTCCGCACTACCGTGCGCTCGATCCTGGGCTGCCGTTACCCGTCCGAGCGCCTCGAGGTGATCGTGGTCGACAACGCCTCCGAGACCGACGCGGCAGTGGGCCTGGACGAAAGAGAGTTCAACGGCGACGTGTCGTTCCGAGTCGTGCGGGAGCCCGAGCCCGGCCTGTCCAACGCCCGCAACAAGGGGCTGCAGGAGGCGACCGGCGAGGTCGTGGTCTTCGCCGACGACGACGTCGAGGTGGATCGCGATTGGCTGGCCACCCTGGTCGGGCCGTTCGCCCGTGGCGAGCGGGTGGGCGCGACCTCGGGCATGACCCTGCCGGGCGCCCTCGAGACGCCCGCCCAGCGCTGGGTCGAGGGCTTCGGGGGACGCGAGCGGGGGTTCGACACGCGCGTCTTCGACCTCGCAAACCCCCCACAGGATCAGCCGCTCTTTCCGTTCACGGTCGGCGACCTGGGCGCCGGACGGAACATGGCCTTTCGGGGAGAGGTGCTGAGGCGGCAGGGAGGGTTCGATCCGGCCTTGGGCCCGGGAACCCTCGCCCACGACGGAGACGACATCGAGGCCCTGCTGCGGATCCTGCTGTCCGGGCGGGAGGTCGTACACGATCCCGCGGCGATCGTCTGGCACGCCCACCCGCGCGAGTACAGGGAGCTCGAGCAGCGGGTTTGGGGGTACGGCATCGGCCTGACCGCGTGCCTGACCAAGGCGATCGCGACCCACCCGGGCTTGCTTGGGGACCTCTTCCGCAAGCTGCCGCGAGGGCTCGCCTTCGCCCTGTCCCCGAACTCGGCCAAGAACGTCGCCAGGCAGCGCGACTTTCCATCCTCGCTGGTTCGGCTCGAGCTCCGTGGCATGGCCTACGGCCCGATCGCCTATGCGCGGAGCCGGTGGCGACAACGCCGCCGTCGACGTCGTCGCCGGGGGTCGCCGCCTCCCAACGGCGGCGCAGCGCCACGGTCCTCGTTGCGAATCCTGATGGTCACCGACGAGTACCGCCCCTACATCGGCGGCGCGGGTCGGTGCATCGAGCTGTTCGCACAGGAGCTCGCGCGCCTTGGACACAAGGTGGCGATCGCCACCGCCTGGCATGCTGACGCGCCGGCCTTCGAGGACGATGGTCAGGTGCAGATCCATCGGATCAGAGACCTGCCGAGCCGAATGCGGTGGATCTCCGAGGATCCGCGAAGGCACACCCCGCCGCCGTTTCCCGATCCCGAGGCGGTGTGGCGGCTGCGCAGCCTCATCAACGACTTCAAGCCCGACCTGATCCCGGCCTACGGCTGGCTCGCCCACTCGGCTGCGGCGGCCCTGATCGGAAAAAGGACCCCGCTCGTGATCTGGGGCCACGAGTACGGCAACGTCTGCGCGATGCGAACCATGGTCCGGGGAACGGAGATCTGCTCCGGCCCCGGCCCCGCCAAGTGCCTCGCCTGCTCGGTGTCGGGGCGGGGGGTCCCAAAGGGCACCGTGGCCGCGGCCAGCGTCCTCGGGGTGCGCCCCCTCTTGCGGCGCAAGACGGCCGCGATCCACAGCGTGAGCCACTACGTCAAGTACGTGCTTGACCGCGACCTGAACGTGCCGGGCGCGCCGTCGGTGGTGATCCCGAACTTCCACGTGGAGGGGGGCGACTCGACCGTCGATCAGAAGATCCTCGACCGCCTGCCGAAGGAGCCCTTCATCCTGTTCGTGGGCGCGTTCCGGCGGCTGAAGGGGATCGACGAGCTGGTGGCGGCGCATCAGCGGCTGGACGACCCGCCCCCGCTCGTGATGGTCGGGATCAAGACGCCCGACACGCCGGAGAGCTTTCCGGCCGGCGTCACGGCCCTGACCGCGGTCCCTCACGGCACCGTGATGGCGATGTGGGAGCGGGCGCTGTTCGGCGTGTTTCCGAGCAAGTGGCCCGAGCCGCTGGCGACCGTGGTGCACGAGGCGATGAGCAATGGCCGGCCGGCGATCGGCACGACGCCCGGCGGCCACGAGGACATGATCGACGAGGGGGAAACCGGATTCCTGGTTCCCGGCGGTGACGCCGAGGCCCTCGCCGCGGCGATGGCCCGCCTGATCGACGACCCGGAGCTGCGCGAGCGCCTTGGCGCCGAGGCCAAGCGACGCGCGAGTCGCTTCACCCGCGATGCGGTCGTCCCCCAGCTCGAGCGCTTCTACTACGACACGATCGCAGTCGCGCAGGAGAGGTAGTCGTGAAACGGTTGTCGGCGCCCTGGTGGGGAGACCTGACGGCAGTCGTGGCACTCGCCGTCGTTGCCTTCGTCGTGGCTTTGGTCCCGGTCTCGGGGCCGGCACGCGCGGTCGCCCTGCTGCCCCTGCTCCTGGTACTTCCCGGCTACGCGCTGACGTGCGCGATGTTCCTGCCCGGCGAGATCGGGCGCGACCTCCGCCTCGTCCTGAGCGTCGCGTTCAGCGTGGGCGTCGCGGCGATCGGCGGCCTGATCGTGCAGCTCGTCATCCGGCTCGATCGTCCCGTGTGGGTCACCCTGCTCACGCTCGTCACTGTGGGGGCCTCGCTCGTCGCGCTGCGGCGGCGAGACTGGATGCCCGCCAACACCGAGCGGCCCAGCCTCAGGATCCCGATCGTCGGCGCGGTCTCGGTGCTGGCGATGCTCGCCGCGGTGGCGATCGGCGGCTGGGCGATTGCGATCGCGACCGAGGGCGCGCACCGCCAGGCGAGCGAGGCGCACTTCTCCTCCCTCTGGCTGATACCGGCCGGGTCGGCGCAGACCCCCCAGCCGGTGAGCGTGGGGGTCACGAACCACGAGGGGCGCGCCAGCGCCTACCAGCTCACGGTGACGCAGGGCGCCAGGACCATCCGGCGGTGGCGACGGACCCTCGAGGCCAACGAGAGCTGGACAGGCTCGGCTGCCGGGGTCGGCGGTCGCCGGCGGCGCCCCGGTGATCGCCCAGCTCGATCGTGAGGGGTTGCCCGAGCACCGCGCCACCATTCGGCTCGGAGGGAGCGGCTGATGCTCCTGAGAACGCGCGACGCCGGCACTCCGCGCGTCGCGGCCAGGAGGCGCCTGCGGGCCAGGCGCGTCGCGCAAAAACAGCCCGCCGCATCGGCGACGCGCTGGCGGCTGGGCGCGGCGCCGCTTCTGGCCCTGATCGCCGCCGGGGGCCTGGTGATGATCGCGTTCGGCAACGACGCCGCGCGCGAGGGCACGGGGGGCGCCCAGCCCCTGTTCTGGGGCGGGCTCGTGGCCATCTACGCACCGATCTCCTTCCGCCTGCTCTCTACCTCCGCATCGCGAGCGGAGCGGATCGCGCTCGTCGCGCTGCTCGGCGTCTTCCTGTTCGCCGTCAGGATCCTCGCCGCCCCGACCGGGTTCGTCCGCTTCGACGAGCTGGGGACGTGGCGCGCCACCAACGAGGTGCTGCAGACGGGCCACCTGCTCTCGGCCAACCCGCTCATCGTGAGCACGGCGGGCTTCCCGGGGCTCGAGGCCATGACCGCGTCCGTTGCCCAGCTCGCCGACCTGAGCATCTTCCACGCGGGCGAGATCGTCCTCGGGCTCGCCCGGTTGACGCTCGTGGTCGTCATGTTCCTGTTCCTCGAGCGGGCCACCCGATCCGCGCGGGCCGCCGGTATCGGCGTGGCCGTCTATGCCTGCAACCCCAGCTTCCTCTACTTCGACGCGCAGTTCGCCTACGAGTCGTTGGCGCTGATGCTCGCCGCCACGCTGCTCCTCGTGTGCCTTTACTGGGCCGAGCCAGAGCCCGATCGACCCCGCCCGGTGGCGGGACTGGTCGCCGCGATGACTTTGCTGGCGGGAACGGTGACGGTGACGCACCACATGAGCTCCTACGCGCTGCTCGCGTTCCTGGCTGGCTGGGCGGCGCTCACGGCGCTCGCCGCGCGCAAGGCCGCCGCCGCTGCCGGGGGAGAGCCCGCGATCGGCGGCGTCGCGACCGTGGCTGCTCCACGCCGTTCGTTCCTGCACGGCCCCGGGCTCCCCGCCCTGTTGATGTCGGGAATGGCGATCGCATGGTTCGCCCTGGTCGCGGGCTCGGTCACGATCGACGAGCTCGGCAAGGTGATCAGCGAGGCCATCCACTCCACCGTGCGGCTGGTCTTCGGCGGCTCCGACTCGAAGACCCTCTTCGCGGGGAGCGGGGAAAGCAACTCCCTGGGAGCGCGGGCGCTCGCAATCGGGTCGGTGATCCCTCTCCTGGCCCTGATCCCGCTCGGCCTCAAACGGACCTGGCGCACACCGGATTCGAGCCCGCTGTGGCGGACACTGGCCCTGACGGCGCTGCTCTACCCGATCACTCTCGGGATGCGGCTCACCCAGGCCGGGTCGGAGACCTCTCAGCGCGCCTCGGAGTTCGTGTTCGTCGGGGTCGCGTTCTTCGCCGCGATCGTGCTCGGCAAGGGTCGATGGCCAAAGCGTTGGTTGACTCGAAACGCTGCCGCACTCGCACTGACCGCCGTGGCCATGGTCGTGTTCCTGGGCGGGTTCATCATCGGCGAGCTGCCCGCGACCAGGCAGCCGGGGCCATTCCTCGTGGGCGCTGAGGACCGATCGATCACCCCTCAGGGCATCGACGCGGCCAGGTTCGCCGCAAACCACCTTCCTTCGCACAGCCGCGTGCTCGTGGACCGGCAAAACGGCACCCTGATGGCCTCCTACGGCGACCTGAATCCGGTCTTCGGACAGCTCAACGGAACCCCGGTCACGAGGGTCTTCTTCAGCAGGCGATTCGACCGTCGCGACCGGCAGGTGATCAAGGACGACCTGATCGACTACATCGTCGTCGACCGGCGCCTCAGCCGCGAGCTCCCGGTGCTCGGGTACTACGTCGAGCCCGACGAGGCGGGCGCGTTCCGCCGCACGAAGCCGCTCAATCCCGCCCTGCTCGCGAAGTTCAACGGCGCCCGCGGGCTGAGCAAGGTGTACGTCAACGGCCCGATCACGATCTACTCCACGTCGGGACTGAGGTCGGGATGAGGCTTCCGGCGAGCTGGACGAGCTTGAGCGTGCAGGTCCGGGCGGCAGCCCGGTCCAACCGCTCGCTGCTCACCAACGCCGGATCGATGGTCGGCACGACCTTGATCACCTCGGCCCTGGGCGTCGCGTTCTGGCTGATCGCTGCGCACAACTTCAGCAAGGAGGCGGTCGGGGTTGCGAGCGCCGCGGTCGCAGCGATGACCTTGTTCGGCTTCATGGGGACGCTCGGGTTCGGGACGCTCTTGATGGGCGAGCTGCCGCGCCGGAAGGATGGCCACCGCTCCCTGCTCAACGCCGCGCTGATGATCAACGTGGTGGTCGGCTGCATCCTCGGCCTCGCCTTCGCGCTGATCGCCCCACTCGTCTCGGCCAACCTGGGGCCACTCGGCGAGAACCTCCCCTCGACCGCCTTCTTCGCGGTGGGCGTCGGCCTCACCGCGCTCGCATTCGTCCTCGATCAGGCGCTGATCGGGCTCTTGCACGGCGGCCTTCAACTCGTGCGCAACATGGTCTTTGCACTGGTCAAGCTGCTCGCGCTGATCCCGATTGCCGTGCTGGTCGCGAGCGCGGGCGCTCCCTGGATCTACACCGCGTGGGCCGCCGGCATCGCCGTCTCCCTGGTGGTGCTCATTCGCTTCTACGCGCGGCGAAACGGCGACGCGCTGCGGCCGAGCTTCGCCCTCTTGCTGCAGATGCGAGCCTCTGCCGCCTCCCACGCCGCGGTCAACCTCGCGCTCGAGACCGCCGATCTGGCGATGCCGATCCTCGTGGTCTCGCTCCTCTCGGCCAGCGCCAACGCGAGCTTCTACATCGCCTGGATGATCGCCGGCTTTCTGGTCATGGTTCCGCTGTCGCTCAGCATGGTCGCCTACGCCATCGGCTCGGCCGACGCGGCCGGGCTGTCAAGGCGGTTCAGGCTCACGTTCGGCATCTCGCTCGGGTTCGGCCTGATCGCGAACCTCGTCCTCCTCCCCGCGGCCTCGCCGATTCTTCAGGTCTTCGGCCAGAGCTATGCGGAACAGGGGACCACGCCGCTTCACATCCTCGCGCTGGGCGTCTTCCCGCTGACCTTCAAAACGCACTACGTCGCGATCCACCGCGTGCAGCGCCGGCTCAAAACCGCGTTGCCGATCGTCTGGGGCGGAACCCTGCTCGAGCTCGGCGGCGGCGCGATCGGCGCGATCCTGGGAGGTCTGACCGGGGTCGCATGGGGCTGGCTTGCGGGGCTGTGCATCGAGGGGCTCGTGATGAGCAGGGACGTGCTCGGCGGCCTTCGCTCCGAGCGGATGGAGGTCCCGCGGCGAGCCGAGCCGCAGGAGGAGATTGCCGCGCTGGCGCTCGACGCCCCCACCTTCGAGCGGCCATAGGCCCCGCCGGTGGGTGGGTCGGCCGGCTAGACGATCCGGAATCGCGTCCGCCGGGGCTTCGACTTCGCCCCGCTGCGATCGATCGCCCTGGCCACCGCCCGGTAGTTGCCACGGTGGAGGCGGTGGCCGCCGACCAGCTTCGAGAATCGGACCCGCCCGCTTCGCCGCGCATGACGAATCGTCACGCTGGCAACCTTCTTGGCGCGCTGCCCGGCGTGGACGGTGATCCGAACCCCGGCGCTTCGCGACAGTCGGTAGGCCACCTTGGCCCGACGGGCGTTCGTCGCGATGGCTCTTGAGGGAGTCACCTGGAGCGCCCGAACCGTGGCCTTCTTCTTCTCGAAGGTCGGCGCCGGATCGGGCCCGCCGTACAGCGAGCTGGAGACAACCGTTCGGAATGCCCGGAGCGAGGCATCGGAGGAGTTGACGCGCCAGTCCTGCTCCATCCACCGGTTGAACCACATCACCACGCGGACTCGCGGGAACTGCTCCGGGATCGTCCTCAGGAGGCCACGCCGGATCCAGGCGGCCTTGTCCCCGCCGACCTCGCTGGACGAGGTCTCGGCGAGGATCACCGGCTTGCTGCTCAGTTGCGTGATCGTCTTGTACGAGGAAGCGAAGACCTGGGAGAGCGTCTGCCACCGATTGACCCCCACTCCAGCGGTTCCCCAGTTGTAGCCGTCGAGCGCCACGTAGTCGACCCAGGAGTCGCCGGGGAAGTACCGAGCGAAGGGATAGCTGCCCTGGTCCACGTTGGGGGACCAGACCCAGTCGACGTTGCCGGCGCCCTCGTGCCTGAAGACCGAGACGATGTGGCGCCAGGCCTCGACGTAGGCGGACGGATGGCCGCTCCATCCGTACCAGTCACCGTTCATCTCGTGGCCGAAACGGATCATGACTTCGAACGGCAGGTCCTTGGCGAGGTCGGCGGCGCGGCGAAGCGAGCCGTCATATGCCCCGTCGGCGATGTCCGACAGGGAGATCGTCGGGCCGCTCCAATCGGACTTGTAGAGCTGCCAGCTGACCATCGCGGTCTCGCCGCGGGCCGCGAGGTTCGAGATCTCGGCCGAGGTGAGGAGCGGATCGGTGACGTTGCTGTACTTCATGACGATGTCGGGCTTGCCGCCGACCATCGAGGCGTAGCTGTCGAGCGCCTTACCGTCCTCGGGCGCGTTCGGCACGTAGGCGCCGAGCCTGATCGGCGAGCCGGAGGCCGCGGAGGCGGACCCAGCGGCCACCAGCCCCAGGGCCGCGAGGACCGTGAGAAGGGCGGAAAAGAGCCGAAGTCTTGGCTGCCGAGAGCGGTGCACCCTTATCTCCGTCGGCCAGGGAGGAAGCCGACCCGATGGTCATTGGACGCCTGTACTAAGGCCCGGCGCGAATCAGGCGACGCGCCCGGGTTCCGGATTTACTCTGCCTGGACGCCTGTACGAGGCGGAGCGCGGGGAGACTATCCACCTTGGCCGCGATTGCGAGCCGGTTCCATCTGCTCGCCGGAGGGCCGCGGGCCAGGCGACCTCCTCGCACGGCGCCTTCGCATGACCAGGACGAGGGCGAGCGCACCGAGGAAGATGAGCGCGACGCCAATCCCGATCGCGATCCAGAGATAGCGCCCGTGGAGCTTCTGCGTGAGCCGGTAGAGGAGGGACGGCTGGCCGAAGCCACCGTCGGGCGCCGACGGAGCGGCGGCCTCCTGGCGCAGGCTGGCCGGGGTGGCGAGCAGGCGATTGCGGCTCAGCGCGTACCGGGGCGACGCGATCCCGGACCGATAGGCGCGAAGGGCGGCCGGTGAGCTGTCGACCCGAAAGTCGACCTCGCCGACGATGTCGCTGAACCAGACGACCGCCCGGATCCTCGCGAACCGGGGGATCTCCCGCCTCAGGGCGCTGGACACCCACGCGGCTTTGTCGCCGCCCGTCTGACTCGACCCCGTCTCGGCGATGATCACCGGCCTCGATGTGATCCGCGAGAGCGCCTCATAGGAGCTTCCGAAGATGTCGGTGAACGACTGCCATTCGCCCCTCTTCGCCCAGTTGAAGCCGTCCAGACCGACCCAGTCGACCCACCCGTTTCCCGGATAGAAGCGCTCGAACGGGTACTGGCCACCCCCCTCCACGTTGGGCGCCCACACCCACCTGACGTTGTCGGCTCCGGCGGAGCGGAAGATCCCGACCAGGTGTCGCCAGGCCGCCTTGTAGACCCGGGGCGTGTTGTCCTCCCGTCCCCACGGGTACCAGGTGCCGTTCATCTCGTGGGCGAAGCGCAGGAGCACCGGCTTCCCCCAGGCCGCCGCGGACCTTGCCGCTCGGCGGGCATACGCGTCATAGCGGCCGTCGGCGATCTCCTTCAGCGAGAAACCTCGGCCGGCTAGGGTCCACGGCTCCCAGGTGACAAGCGGGAGAGCGCCGCGGGCCCAGACGGCCTCGAGTTCGGAGTGAACGAACGGAGGCAGGCGCCATCGCTTGTAGGAGCTGACGACCACCGGCCGGCGCCCGACTCGATCGGCGAACGAGTCGATCAGGGAGGGATTGCGGTCGGCCTTCGGCACGTAGACACCGAGCGCGGTTGGAGTGGCGTCCGGCGCGAGCCGGAGCGAGCGCCAGCGCCGCGCTGACGGTCGCGGCCAACAGCACCGGCGCCAGCCGGGAGCGCGCATCGCGCCGCCGAGCGGGGCGGCTTGGCGACGATCGACTGCGATGGGTGGTGGCGACGACGACGGCTGCGGTCAACACCAGGCCCGCGGCGAAGATCCAGTAGGGAAGCCTCAGGGCCGCGCTCGTCAGCGGCCAGAGGATCGCCACGCCGGGGCCGGTGCAGAGATCTCGGACGAGGTGCGCGCCCACCCCGAACGCGGCGCCGAGGGCTACCGGTTTGATCCGACCCCCGGCGAGCTCTCCCACCACGATCAGGGCGAGCGTCGTGACCAGGCTGTGTGTGTACGGGCGGGGGACGCCCTCGGTCAGCCCCTGCCAGCCGAGCAGATCAGGGACGTGGTCGAGATCGATCGCGGTACTGGCCACGGCTGCGGCCGCCACGAAGGACAGCGACGGTCGTCGCGACCGCACGAGGGTGAGCAGCGCGAGGAGAAACAGCAGGCACGTCGCCAGGTGCGCGGGCTCGTCAACGGCGGCGAACTCGGTCGTGGCGGTGGAGCTCGCGACGACGCTCCAGAGCAGGTCGAGGCCGAGGACGAACCCGACCAGCGCCATGGCCAGCCGCCCAACCGAGCGCGGTGGTCGACCCGGTGCGCGCGGCTGGGAGGCCGACGGCGATGAAGAGGTGGCTACTCCCGGCACGTCCAGAACATCGGCTCCTGGTGGGGGCTCCTCGAATCTGACCATACGCGCCCGATCGGATGAGCACGCCCCGGTCGCTGCGTGGTCTGGTTCACGGTCTGCTCGATGCTGCCAGGTCCGGAGCCGAGCATGGGAGGCCCCGCCGGGAGCCGCGGTCATAAGGTGCCGGTTAATGGGTGCGGCGCTGGGTTGGGGCTCTTTGGCGGCCTTCTCGCTCGTCCTCGGGGCGCTCCTCGCGCTTGTGAGGCAGTGGCCCGAGCGGCTCGTGGGGCTCGTGCTCGCCTTCGGCGCGGGAGCGCTGATCAGCGCGGTCAGCTTCGAGCTCGCCGCGGAGGGCGTGCGGCTGGGGGACCCGGGGCCGACCGCGGTCGGCCTCGCCGTAGGCGCCCTCGTCTATTACCTGCTCGACGGGGTGGTGGCACGCTTTGGCTCGGCGGGGCGTGGGCGGGCTGGACGCGCCACCGGATCCGACGCCGGCTCGGCACTGGCCCTCGGCGCGTTCCTGGACGGCATCCCCGAGCAGCTGGTGCTCGGGATCGGCATCGCCGTCGGCGAGGGGGTCAGCGTCGGGCTCCTGGTGGCGATCTTCGTCTCGAACCTGCCTGAGGCGATCGGCTCGGCGAGCGAGATGCGCAAGGTGGGACGGGCCGACCGGACCATCCTGCGGCTGTGGCTTGCGGTGGCGATCGTCTGCGCGCTCGCCAGCGTGGTCGGGTACGCGCTCTCCGACGCGGTGTCGGACGACGTGAACGCGGCCATCGACGGCTTCGCGGCCGGGGCCCTGCTCGTGATGCTGATCGACTCGATGATCCCCGACGCCAGGCACAAGGCGGGCCGCACCGCCGGCCTCGTGACGGTGCTCGGGTTCGCTGTGGCCGCGGGCCTGTCGGCCACCACCTGAGTTGCTTCCCGCCGCCGGGCTGGCCGCCGGCCGATCAGCTCGCGGGGGCGGGCTCGGCGGCGCCCTCCCGGGCGCGCGCGAGGTCCGCCGAGATTCGAACGATGGCCGACGTGATTGGAGCCGCGAGGATCAGCCCGACGGTGCCGAACAGGGCGCCGCCCGCGATCGTCACGACCAGCACCGCGAGGGGGTGCAGTCCGAGCGCGGCCCCGTAGGCGACCGGCTGAACCACCTGCTGCAGCGGGCCGTTGGAGAGGAGCTGGATCACGACCATCGCAGCAGCCGCCTCCGGGCCGGAGCCACCCAGGGCGAGAAGCACCGAGAAGGCGCCGGCGGCCCAGGCCCCCAGGTAGGGGACGTAGCCCCCGATGAAGGTGACCACGGCGATGGTTCCCGCCAACGGCACCCCAAGGGCCAGCGCGCCCCCGCCGACCAGGACGGCGCTGAAGAGCGCGACGATGGTCACCCCGAGGAAGTAGCCTCGCAGCGACTGCAGGGAGCGGTTGGTGATCGTTTGGGCAACGTCCGTCGGGACGCCCAGGTGGCGCTCGGTCCACGAGCGGATGGAGGGGCCGTCCTTGAGCAGGAAGAAGAGGCTCAGGATCGTCATCGCGAGGAAGAAGGCCAGGGACGAGAGCCTCTCGATCCCCGCGGCGACCCCGCCCAGGAGGGCCCTGAAGCTGTCGCTCGCTCCCGAACTGATGTCGTGGTTTGCTTTGGCGGCCGTCCCGTCGCTGACGCCGATGTCCTTGAGCCAGCCCTCGATCTTGTCGGCGCCGCTGGTCAGGTGGTCGCTGATGCCGGACGCTTGGCTGCCGATTCCGGAGAGGATCAGGTAGCCGGCCAGGGCGCCGGCGGCCACGATCCCCAGCAGGACGAGGCCTGCGCCCAGGCCACGGGGCACGCCGTGGCGCTTGAGCCAGGAGACCAGCTGGCCCGCGACCGCCGCGATCACCCCTGCGACGACGAGGGGGATGAAGATCACATGGGTCAGTGAGAGGAGCCACACGACGCCGACGAGCAGCAGGACGACGCCGACGAGGAGCCATGCCGTGAATCCCGCGTCGCGCAGCCAGCCCGGGGCGGCGAAGAGGCCCGAGAGCTGGCCGGGATCGATCTCGATCAGCTCGTCCTCGCGATCGTCGCCCTCGCGACGACCCCGAAGGCGGCCGCGAATCACGGCTCGTTCTCTCGCTCGATCAACTCGATCCGGTAGTCGTCGGGATCGCGTACGAAGCACAGCCGCGAGCCACCCTCGCGGACCGAGTACGGAGGACGCTCCGGCTCGATCCCGACCGACGCGAGGCGCTCGAGGGTGGCGTCCATGTCGGTGACGGTGATCGCGATGTGCCCGTAGCCGGTGCCGATCTCGTACGGCTCCGAACGGCCGATGTTGTAGGTCAGCTCGAGTCGCGGCCCGTCGTCGGGCAGGCCCATGAAGACGTTGATCGCCTCATCGCGAATCGGAATCCGGCCGATCTCCTCCAGGCCGAGCTTCTCGTAAAACGCGATCGACCGGTCGAGGTCGAGGACTCGGTAGCAGGTGTGGATCAGCTCGGACACGAACGGGACGATATCCCGGTTGGCGATCGCGCTCGTTCGCAGGGCCCTCGAGACTCGGTTCAGGACGGGGGAACCAGGTCGAGGCACATGTAGCGGATCGCCTGGTTCAGCTTCTCCGCCTGCTCCCACTGGAGGAAGTGCCCGGCCCCCTCCACGGTGAACGGCCCCACGCGCTCGGTGAAGGCGACCTCCATCTGGCGCGGAAACGTTCGCGGGATCACGTGGTCCTCCGGGCCGTAAAGGACGACTGTGGGCACCGGGCTTCGCTCGCGAAGCCGAGGTGGATCCTCGAACCGTCGCGAGCCCATCGCGTACTCGTAGATCGCGAGCGAGGCTCGAAAGCTGGCCGCGTCGCCGAACGGCTCGACGTGAAAGCCGACGTCCTCGGGCGAGAACGCCCCCGGCGCCGCCCAGAACCGAGGCCCATACATCTCGGCCACGTAGCGCCGGCGCTTCTGTGGCGTGTCGAGCTCCTCGGCGAGATCGTCCGCCTTGGTTCCCTGCCGCAGGAAGTAGTCGGCTGCCATGCGGGTCTCACGCGGGATCTCGGACGGGATCCCCGCATCCTCGTATTCGCCTGGCAGGAGCGGAGGGATCGTGTTGAAGAGGACCTGGCGGACGACGAAGCCCTCGAACCGCAGCGCCAGGTCCTGGCAGACGACGCCCCCGAGATCGCCGCCGCAGGTGACGCAGCGATCATGGCCGAGGACGTCGCTGACCAGCGCGTGGACATCCCGGGCGTGGGTGACCACGTCGTAGGCGTCGTCGGGGGCCATCCCCGAGTCGCCGAAGCCGCGCAGGTCCGGAACGATGACCTCGAAGCCCGCCTCGGCCAGGGGAGCGATGTTGCGCCACCAGATCCGCTTGGTCTCCGGCCATCCGTGCACGAGCACGAGGGGAAACCCGCCCTGGCCCTCGTGGACGTAGCCGATCTCGACCTCACCGACCGTGGATCGATGGATGGCGAAGCGATCTGGATCGGGCGGCATCGGCCGGAGCCTAATGCCGTAGTTGGCTTGGCCCGCGCCCCGTGGCTGGGCGCGCGAGGCCGTCGCGGGGAGGAACCGACCAGCCTGGCCCGAATGCCGTGCTGCCGAGGAACCAGCCGATGATCGTCGATTGCGCACACTACAAAGGCGGTACCCGCCAGCACGAGGCGCGGATGTCGGTGGCAGACGCGGCGGCCTGCGCTGCGGAGGATGGCTTCGTCTGGCTGGGCATCCACGAGCCGACCGAGCAGGAGATGCAGGATGTCGCAACCCACTTCCCGGTGCACGAGCTGGCGATTGAGGACGCCGCGTCGCTGCACCAGCGCGCCAAGATCGAGAACTACGAGAACCACTACTTCGTCGTCCTGCGAACGGCGCGCTACGACGATGACCGCGAGCAGGTCGACTTCGGCGAGATCCACATCTTCGCGGGTCCCGGCTACGCGATCACGGTGCGCCACGGCGAGGCGAGCGAGCTGCGCCCCGCGCGCCAGCGGCTCGAGGCTCGTCCGGAGCTCCTCGATGCCGGCCCCGTGGCCGTCGTGTGGGCCGTGCTCGACCAGGTCGTCGACGACTACGAACCGGTGGTCGAGGGCCTGACGGCGGACGTCGAGGACGCCGAGGTGAAGGTGTTCGAGGGCCAGGGGGACCAGACGGAGCGCATCTACTTCCTGAAGCGCGAGGCGATCGAGTTCTACCGTGCCGTGCACCCGCTGCTGGCGCCGCTGGCGGCGATCGAGCGCGGGGCCGACCCGCGAGTCACCCCCGGGATCCAGAACTACTTTCGCGACGTCAACGACCACGCGAAGCTCGTCCACGACGAGATCAGCTCTCAACGCGAGCTTCTGACCAGCATCCTGGAGGCCAACCTGGCGGTGCTGGGCGTTCGCCAGAACGAGATCAGCGTGAACCAGAGCGAGGCGACCAAGAAGCTGACGCTCGTCGCGACGATCTTCCTGCCACTGTCGTTCGTCGTCGGCTTCTTCGGCATGAACTTCGGCTGGATGGTCGATCACGTCGACTCGTTTGCGGCCTTCGCCGCCTATGGCCTCGGCAGCATCCTGGCGTCCGGGGCCGTGATCTTCCTCTTCTTCCGCCGAAGCGGCTATCTCTGAGCATGTAAGGGCGCCGCAGGCGCCCGCAAGTACGGGAAGGCTAGGCGGCGGCGGGGGTGGTGACGACTCCCTGCTGGATCAGGCTCTCACCGGTCTCGGCGATCGTGTCCTCGATCGGGCGGGGCTCCCAGCCGAGGGCGCCTCTCGCCTTCGCCGATGACAGCTCGGTTCGCTTGCCGAGCCCCCCGACGACCGACCGAATGCCGGGATCGAACAGGGCCATGCCCCGCACGAGCAGGTTGGGGACGGTCCGGGTGGGCACCTTCGACGCCGCCTCTCCCAGCCGCTCGCGAAGGACCTGGCCGATGTCGGCCATCCAGAGGAACTGGGTGGCGGCGATGAAACGCTCGCCCCCCGCCTCGGGCGCCGTCATCGCCTTG
This sequence comes from uncultured bacterium, assembly GCA_963758865.1. Lineage (GTDB taxonomy): Bacteria > Actinomycetota > Thermoleophilia > Solirubrobacterales > 70-9 > AC-56. The sequence goes on from CAVWWY010000006.1 coordinate 228,254, forward strand.
ATCTCGAGGTCGGCGACGTCTCGGACGTCGACGAGGCTGAAGCCCAGTCTCGGCACCCCGGGCGTACCGCCCAGCAGCCGCTCGACCGCCTGCAGGGAGTAGGAGAGGTCGTCGTTCAGCACCGGCCCGATGATGGCGCCGGGGTTGACCACGGCCAGCCGCTCTTCCTCCCCCCGTTCGCGCACCAGGTCCCATGCCGCCCGCTCGGCGATCGTCTTCGAGCGAACGTATGGGGTCAGCCCCGGGCTGTCGGGGTCGGTCCAGTCGCCCTCGTTGAGCGGCCTTGCGTCCGCGCCGTCGCTGAGCCTGATCGCCGCGACCGACGACGTGACGACAATCCGCTTGACCCCGGCATTCAGGCTCGCGCGCAGGACCCGAAGGGTTCCCTCGCGTGCCGGGACGATCAGCTCGTCGGGGTTCTTCGGCTGCTTCGGTGGGAACGGGGAGGCGACGTGAAGGACGTATTCGCAGCCCTTGACCGCCCCGGCCCAGCCCTCGTCGCTCGTCAGGTCCGCGGCGAGCACCGTGAGCCGGTCCCCCGGGTCGACCTCGGAGGCAACAGTGGTCCGCACCTCGGGCTCGCGCTCCAGGTCACGAACCGTCGTCCGCACCGCATGGCCGCGGCGCAGGAGCTCGATCACGCACCAACCGCCGAGAAATCCGGAGCCACCGGTGACCAGGACCGTCATCCGGGAAAGCCAATCATCGCTACCGTCAACCCTAACCCGCCGAGCGGTTAGGCGCCGGAGAGGACTGCCGAGCGAGTCGCCGAACTCCACGACATGGAGCGTCGGCCGCCTGCAACGGCCGCTCGGCCGCAGGTTTCAGAGGAGGGTTGAGCGGAAAGGACTTCGCCCCCGGTACGCGGCGTCGGTGATCGTCGCCTTCTGGGCCGTCGGGGTCGTCGTCTTCGGCGTGATCGAGCGCCTCGTCGACCCCGAGACCTTCGACACCGTCTGGCTCGGTATGTGGTGGGCCATCCAGACGGTCACCACGGTCGGCTACGGCGACGTCGTCCCGGGGGGGACAGCGGGGAAGGTGATCGCCGCCTTCCTGATGCTGGGCGGACTCTCCCTGTTCGCGGTCGTGACCGGGGCGATCACCAGCGCCTTCGTGGCGCAGACCGAGAGAGACACGAGCGGCGAAGACCCGCTGATCCGGAAGCTCGACGAGCTGACCGCGGAGCTCGCCTCGATCAAGGCCGATATCGCCCGACTGGACCGACGCCCCGAGTGACGGCGCGGCCCGCTATGACCGGGCTTCGGCCGGCGCGGGGCGGGTCGGGGACAGCGCGCAGATCGTCAGGTAAGCGACGACTACCCCGACGATGATCAAAGGAGCGGCACCCGGGCCCGCCTTGGCGACGAGCAGGACGCCGAGCACGGCCCCCGCCAGTGGAAGCCGCAGCACGGCCGCCACCGAGGCGCCGATCCCCACGGCGACCGCCGGCGTCAGCGAGAACCCGGGAAGCTGAGCCGCCATCAGGCCCCCGGCCGCGCCGAGGAACAGGGCGGGGAAGACCGGGCCGCCCCGGAAGCTGCCCAGCGCGAGGCCGTAGGCCAGACCCTTGAAGGCGATCAGCAGGGCCAGGGCCGAGAGGGACCAGGCACCTGGGTCGCTGACCAGCGGGTCCAGCGAGTACTCACCCGAGAAGAGCACCTGGTCGACGCCCTTGTCGGCCGCCTGGGAGAACGCGATCGCGAGACCCGAGACGATGAGCCCGATCGCGGGGAGGACGAGGAACGGCTTCCAGCTCGCCACACGCTGGGTCTCCCTGGCGAGGCGAAAGATCACGAACGTGACTGCGGCGATCGCGATGGCCAGGAGGATCGTCCAGCCGAAGTCGGCGATGTCGGGCCGAGCGAACTCGGGAAGCTGCAGCGGGCTGATCGCGATCTCGCTCGTGTCGAGCCCGGTCCACGATCCCATGCCGATCCAGACCAGCGATCCGATCCCCGAGGCGAGCAGGCCCGGAACCAACACCAGCGGGAGCCTCGATCCGCCCAACCCGGCGGCCTCGATCAGGATCACCGCGGCGATGAGCGGCGATCCGAACAGGAAGGCCAGGGCGGCGAAGGTCGCCGACGCCGCGATCACCATGCTCACCTCCTTCGGTGCGTCCCGCCGAACCAGATGGACGGCGAACAGCCCGAGCGCCCCGCCCAGGGCGATCAAGGGAGCCTCGGGCCCCAGCACGATGCCGAGCCCGATGGAGGCGAGCGCGGCGAGGACCACCCCGGGCACCTCGACGGGCTGCGTCGGGGCCGGATTCAGGCCTTCTGCGGGAATGTGGCCGCCGTGGCCCGGCAGGCGAACGACCGCGAAGGCCGTCACCAGGCCGGCGATCGCGAGGACGGGGAGCGACCACCAGAGAGGGGTCGTGTCGTACCCCAGGCCCCGTGGGAGGTCCGTGTACACCCACTGCTGCACGTGGAAGACGAGCTCGAGAAAGCCCCACGTGACGAGTGAGGCGACGACGCCCACGACGGCCGCCAGCAGGAGCATCGCCAGGAACTCCCTGCTGCGCATGACCGCGGCGGGATCGACATCCGGCGAGGGGCGGTCAGCCATGCCTCGCCCCGCGCGGCAGGTTGGGACCGCGGCTTGCGGTCATGCTGTTCGTGGGCGACAGTCCGCCTCACGTCCCGGCCGAAGCGGCGCACCCGAGATCGGGCAGCTGTAGTCGTTGGCGATCCGCTCGGGCGTGTCGCCCTCGGGCTCTGGCTCGGCCTCCAGCACGTCGTCGCTGATCGTCAACCAGGCCAGGATGCCACCCACCGCGGCGAGACCGGCGCAGGCCGCCATCGCGATGTGGAAGCCGTTGGTCATCGCCGAAGGCTCGAAGAATGCGTCGCCCGTGAGGCCGGCCACCAGCGGCAGGACCGCGACGGCGAGCAGCCCGGCCACCCGGGAGACCGCGTTGTTGATCCCCGAGGCGATCCCGGAGTGGCGGGCGTCGGCCGCGGCGAGCACCGTGGCCGTCACCGGAGCCACCACGAGCGTCAGGCCGAGTCCGAAGACGACCACCGCCGGGAGAACGCTGGAGACGTAGCTGTCGCCCGGCTCGATGCGGGTCATCAACAGCAGCCCAGCCGCGATCACCAGCGGGCCGACGCTGAGCGGGATCCTCGCCCCGATCCGCTGGGCGAGCGCGCCCGAGCGGGCGGAAAACAGCGAGCATCAATGCGGTCACCGGAAGCGACGCGGCGCCGGCGGCGATCGGCGAGTAGCCCATCGAGATCTGGAGGAAGGCGACCAGCAGGAAGAAGACGCCACCGAGTGCCGCGTAGACGACGAAGGTGACCAGGTTCGCGGCGCTGAACTGTCGCGAGTTGAAGATCTCGAGCGGCATCATGGGGTTCGGGCTTCGATGCTCGGCTAGCAGAAAGGCGATCAGCGCCCCGATCCCGCCGATGCCCGCCACGAGGACGATCCCGGAGCCACCGTTGCCCGGCGCCTCGATCAGGGCGTAGGTGGTGCCGGCGAGGCCGAACGCGGCCAAGGCTGCGCCACGGAAGTCGAGTCGACCGCTCGCCGTCGGGTCGCGGGTCTCGGGAACGTGGCGGGTGGCCATCGCCACGACCAGGATCCCGAGTGGGACGTTGATGAGGAAGATCGCGCGCCACGACACAGCCTCGACCAGGTAGCCGCCGAGGAGCGGCCCGATCGCCGTGGCGACGCCGCCAAGCCCGGACCAGGCACCGATCGCCCGGGCACGATCCGTGGGGCGGAAGCTCGACTCGATCATCGCCAGGCTGCCGGGCGTCAGCAGGGCCCCGCCGACTCCCTGCAGCAGCCTGGCGGCGACCAGCAACTCGGCGGTCGGAGCCACCGCGCAGAGGAGCGATGCCGCGGTGAACAGGGCAACCCCGAGCACGAACACCCGGCGACGACCGTGGCGGTCGCCGAGGGACCCTCCGAGCAGGATCAGCGACGCGAGCGTCAGCAGGTAACCGTTGATGATCCACTGCAGCGAGCTCGTCGACGCGCCGAGGTCCCGACCGATGTCCGGAAGGGCGACGTTGACGACGGTGCCGTCGAGGAACGCGACGCCCGAGCCGAGCACCGCGACGGCGAGCACCCAGTGGCCGGCGGGGCTCTCGTAGGCCACGTCCCCGGCGGTCGCGGAGGGTTCCGGAGCCATGAGCCTCTCCGCCATCGGCCAGAGCGTATCGGCGCCCGCCGCCCCGACTCATAGCGTGTCCCACCGGCGCCGCACTTGCATTTGGGTGGTAGGTTCCTCGTCTTCCATGGGGGGCGCACGGAGGACCGCGGCCCTGGCCGCCACGCTGATCATGCTCGGCTCGTCGGGCCTGGCCTTGGCGGCGTTTCCCGGGACGAACCCGGGCGAGAGCCCGCGGGCCAACGCGCCCGACGATCCCGACTTCGATCGCTGCGAGTCCGACGATCCCGACACGCCTCAGGGGGACTGCGACACCTACTTCGAGGAGCAGTTCGGGTCATTCGGCTTCAGCCCCGACTCCGCGCAGCAGGCGCCGGGGGTGAAGACGACGTACCTCAACTGCTCGCAGCTCAATCAACAGGGGCGAGACGCGAACACGGCCGCCGGCGACCCGGCGTGCTCGCAGCTCTCGGGGGTCCGCGCGGACTCGGCGTGGAAGTACTCGGCCGGCTCGGCGAACGTGTCGGTGGCGGTCCTCGACACCGGGATCCGCTGGCAGGACCGCGAGCTGGTCAACAAGGTGCGCTTGAACCGGGGCGAGCTGCCGGTGCCCAAGCATGCAAACGCCACCAACTGCGCGAGCTACGACTGCAACGGCAACGGCGCCTTCAACGTCGATGACTACTCGGACGACCCGCGCGTGTCCGTGGCCGCGGGCGACGACACCTCGGACACGGGCTCCAACGCGGACTCGTTCCTCGACCCCTCCGACCTGATCGCGACGTTCTCGGATGGGCTCGATGACGATGCCAACGGGTACGCCGACGACATCGCGGGCTGGGACTTCTTCGACAACGACAACGACCCGTACGACGCTTCGAGCTGTTGCAGCGCCAACGGTCACGGGTCAGGACGAGCCAGAGAGGCCGTGGCCCAGACCGACAATGCCGCCGGCGCGACGGGCATGTGCCCTCGATGCCAGCTCATGCCGCTTCGGATCTGGGACTCGTTCGTGCCTCCCACCGACAACTGGGCGTACGCGGTGACCTATGCCGCGGACAACGGCGCGAGCGTGGCCGAAGGGGCGATCGGGGGGCTCACCAACACGCAGTTCGCTCGCGCCGCCGTCAGCTACGCGGACCAGAAGGGCACGGCGCTGATGCTCGTCTCGAGCGACATCAACAGCGCCAACCACAACTACCCCACCAACTACAACGAGCCCGTCTACGTGGCCGGCTCCTTCCCGGACACGGCGCCCAACAACACCTGCACCGGACCGGGGGGCCTGCCGGGAATCGGGGATGTCCTCAACCCGCCGCCGGAGTTCCAGCAGGGCTGCCAGCAGCTGCTCCAGGGCTTGGCCGGAATCGGGGTCACCCCGACCGCACAGCCGATCACGTCGAGCTTCTTCCGCAACTCCAACCTGACCCAGTACGGCGGCAAGGCCGACATCGTCCTGGTGGGCTCGACGGGCTCCGAGAACACCGGCCAGGCGGCGGGGGTCGCCGGCCTGCTCGAGTCCTACGCTCGGAGCAGCTTCGCGGACAGCCAGCAGCCGGCCCGCCTGAGCGGCAACGAGACCCGCCAGCTCCTGACCATGTCCGCGGAGGACGTCCTGCCGCAGAACACCGGCATCATCGGCCTTCCAGACAAGGCGAACGCGGGCTGGGATCCGCACTTCGGGTACGGCAGGGTGGACATGGCCGCCGCGATGGCCAGGATCCAGCTCCGAGACGGCCAGCCGATTCCGGCGAGCTGGCCGTGCGGAGCCCGAAGGACCTGCATCCCGCCCGAGGCCCAGATCGATGCGCCCGACTGGTTCTCGCCGATCGACGTCGCCCGGGTCCCTGCATCGGGCGTGAAGCTCACGGGATACACGGCCGCCCCCCACTCGGGCGAGGTTGGGTCCTGGACGGTGCAGTACGCGTGCGGCCAGGACGCCCCCGACTCGGCGTTCCAAAACGTCCCCGGCGCAAACGGGACCGGCCCCGTCGACGGCGTTCTCGGGACGCTTTCCAAGTCGCTGCTGGCCAACCTGGCCCAGAGCTGCGACGGCGAGGTGGCAAACGACGCCGGACGCCCTGCCGGCGCGGCCCCCGACGGCGCCTGGCCGGCCGATCCCTATCCGAATCCGGATCCCGAGCGCCACGCGTTCCAGATTCGCCTCACCGTTCACGAGGCCGCGCACCCCTCCAACATCGGCCGCTACCGAAAGACCCTGTTCGCCTATCGGGACGACGGAAACGTGGCCGGATGGCCCCGGCCATTGGGCCCGGGCGGCTCGGCGGCGGGCCACGTCACCGGGTCGGGCGGCGAGACCTCGCCGCGCCTGTATGACCTCGATGGCGACAACCGGCTCGACGTCCTTCTGCCGACCTCGAGCGGCGAGCTCTACGCGCTCCGCTCGAACGGCAGCCCGGTGAAGAGCTTCAACGGCGGACGTCCCGTGAAGACCAACCCGATCCGCCTGGCGCGGACCCACCCGCTGGGCGCCTCGCTGCCGGCGCCCCGGGAGTCGCTTCGCGTGCCGGCGATCGGCGACATCGATGGCGATCACGAAGCGGAGATCGTGGCGACCGCCGGGGAGCACGTCTACGCCTGGAATCTGAACGGCTCACGAGTGCGTGGATTCCCCGTCGGGATCAACCGCTCGTTCTCCGACCCCTGCAAGCCGGGCGCTCCCCGTCCATGCTTCGACGCCGCGGATCGTCAGTTGACGACCGAGAATCACCTGAAGCCCGGCTTCATCGCCTCCCCGGCGCTCGCCGATCTCAACGGCGACCACCGCCTCGACATCGTCGCGGGTGCGCTCGATCAGCACCTGTATGCCTGGAGCGGAAGCGGTCAGCGCATGCCCGGTTTCCCGGTGAAGCTCTCGACCGCCGGCGCGCCCGGCGCCGAGATCGTGACGTCCCCCGCGATCGCCCAGCTCGATGGGCACGGCGCGCCGGAGGTGATCGTCGCCACGAACGAGGTCGTGCCGGGGGACCCAGAGGCGCCCGGCAGCATCTTCGACATCTTCAACGCCGCCGTCGGCTCCACCACGGGCTCCAACCCGGTGTATGCCGTGCACGGCAACGGGACGATGGTGAGCGGCTGGCCAGTCCAGGTCGGCGTGCTGTCCGGCGATCTCTTGCCGATGGTCATCCCGGGCAACGACTCCGCCGTCCTGGACGTGGATGGGGACCATGACGACGAGGTGTCCGTGTCGGCCGCGACGTCGCTCTCGGGGCAGGGACCGATGCTGGTGGACGGCGATGGGTCGACGATCCGCACCTATCAGGGTCCTGTCGCGAACTGCCCCGACCAGGGCCCGGTGATCAACCTGGCCGACTATCCGTCGGTGGGCGACCTGTCCGGAGACGGCTCGCCGGACGTGGTCAAGGGCGGGTTGACCCTGAACGGGGTGGCCAACCTCCTCGCGGTGAACCAGAACCTTCCCTTCTGCCACGTGGAGCAGGCCTGGGATCCGGCGACCGGAAATGCCCTCGCCGGATATCCGCGGGCAACGGACGACTTCCAGCTCCTCGCCCAGGCGTCGATCGCCCGGGTCGCGGGGAGCGGCGCTCAGCGCCAGGCTCTGGTCGGGACGGGCCTCTATCAGGTCCACGCCTACGGGCCCGCCGGCGGGGAGGCGTCCGGGTGGCCGAAGTTCACCGGTGGATGGGTCCAATCGACGCCCGCCGTCGGCGACGCCGATGGCAACGGGAAGCTCGACGTCGCCGCGGTCACCCGCGAGGGCTGGTCGTTCCTGTGGAGAACGCCGGCCTCCGCGTGCGGTGGGTCGAACGGCCAGTGGTGGACGTTCCATCACGACGAGCGCGGGAGCAACAACTACCGCATCGACGGGCGCCCACCCGGCTCTCCCCGGAACCTGGTGGCCAGGCGGAACGCCGGGGCGGTGACCGTCAGCTGGAAGCAGCCCGGCAACGACTGGCTTTGCGGAAAGCCGACCCGCTACCGCGTGATCGCCTCCAATCATCCGATCGCCGACCCGGGCGACGGCAAGACCATCGTCTATACGGCCGCGTCCGGTGGCGCGGGCCAGAAGCGATCGAGGACCTTCAGGCGCCCCGAGGTGACCAACGGCCGGTACGTCGCGGTGCTCTACCGCGACAACGCGAGGAACTGGGGGCTCTTGAGCAGCGCGCGAATCCAGGGATGAGACACCGGCGCAGGCCCATCGCGGTGTCGGGGATTCGCCCAGCGTAGCTCCGCGAGCGTGATGCCGAAGGTGGCCAGGACTCAACCCGACCGGGGGCCGACCGATGACTCGGTGCGAGCGAACCGCGCCCGCAGCACCTTCTTGTCGAACTTGCCGACCGAGGTCTTGGGGACCTCGTCGATGAACTCGAAGCGGTCGGGGATCCACCATTTGGCGACCATTCCGGCGAGATGGGCGCGAAGGCCTTCGGCGTCGAGATCGGACCCCTGGCGCCGGACCACGCAGGCACACGGCCGCTCGCCCCAGCGCTCCTCGGGCACCGCGATCACCGCGGCCTCAACGACCTCCGGATGGGCCATGACCGCGTTCTCGAGCTCGACCGATGAGATCCACTCGCCTCCCGACTTGACGAGGTCCTTCGTCCGGTCCACCAGCTTGATGAAGGCGCCGCGCTCGACCTCGGCCACGTCGCCGGTGCGCAGCCAGCCATCGTCCGTGAACTTGTCGGCGCCGCTTGAGTCCTCGTAGTAGGCGCTGGCGATCCACGGGCCGCGCACCTGGAGCTCACCGCCGGCGTCGGGGTCGGCCCGGAAGTCGATCAGCGGCTGGATCCGACCCTGCGTCGCTCGCAGCGCGTAGCCCTCGTCGCTCGTGGGATCGACCCCTGGGGGGACGCGTGAGACCGCAGCCAGCGGACTGGTCTCGGTCATCCCCCAGCCCTGGACGATCGGGACGCCGAAGCGCTCCTCGAAGCCGCGGATCAGCGACTCCGGCACCGCGGCGCCACCCGCCTTCAGCTCTCGCACGGTCGACAGATCCGGGGGAGGGTCGAGCTCGAGCAGCGCCGTTCCAGATCGTCGGGACCCCGGCGCTCCAGGTGACGCCCTCCGCCTCGATCAGATCCGCGAGCGCGCGGGGGCTGAGGTCCGGCCCCGGCAGGACCTGCCTCGCGCCCGCTAGCGCCGCCACGTAGGGGATGCCCCACGCCATCGCGTGGAACATGGGGACCACGGGCATCACCGAGTCGAGCTCACGGATGCCCATCGAGTCCGGCACCGCTGCACCTAGCGTGTGGAGGACGATCGAGCGATGGGAATAGAGCACCCCCTTCGGTCGACCGGTGGTCCCGCTCGTGTAGCACATCGCGGCGCCGGCGCTCTCGGGAAGCTCAGGGAACTCGAACTCGGGGTCCCCCGTCGGCGATCAGTTGCTCGTAGTCGAGGGCCCCCTCGCGTTCACCGGGGCCGTCGGGCATCACGATCTCCTGCTGGACGCCGTCGAACCGGGGCATTGCGTCGGCGAGCGACGCGTCGAGAAACACCGCGCGATCATCCGCGTGGTGGGCGATGTAGCGGAGGTCCTCCTCGAACAGGCGGATGTTGATCGTGTGGAGGATCGCGCCCATGCTCGGCACGGCCAGGTAAAGCTCCAGGTGCCGCAGCGAGTTCCAGGCAAAGCTCGCCACGCGGTCGCCCGGCTGGATCCCCAGGCCGGTGAGCGCTGCTGCGAGGCGCCGCGCCCGCTCGACCACCTCCCCGTAGGTGGAGCGTTCGATGCCATCCTGGGTCTTGGCCACGACCTCACGATCGGCGAATACCCGCTCTGCCCGCTCCGCGATCTGCTTGACGAGGAGCGGGCGATCCATCATCAACCCGTCCATCGCGTCACCGTCCTCCACTCAGCCGACGCATGCCGAGCGAACCAGTCTATGCCGAGCGACGGTGTAGCCGTCGAAGCCGCTCAGGCGGCGGGATCCGTCGCGTTCGTGTGACGCGCCTCCCGGGTGATCTGGTAGCTCAGGTACCAGAAGAGGTGCCGCGTAGCTCCCACGCCGAGGTTCAACGGGACGAGAATCCTCCGCATCAGCATGCAACTCTATATACCCCGCAGGCGGCCCATTTCTTCCATCCCAGGCGCGTCACAGGCCCCTCGCCTGGTATGGCTTCACGCGTGAACGTCATGGTCGTCGGTGAGCGCGGTCCGGTGGTCGGCGCGGTCTTGGAGGGCGCGAGAGTTCGAGCTGGCCGAGCCGCCCGAGGACGGGTCGAACGGCGCCGCTGACGAGGTCACGGAGATCGCCGAGGGACTGCGGTCGTTCGAGCGGGCCCTCGGCGAGGCGTCGATCGACCGAGTCGTCCTCGTCGGGTCCTCCAATCGGGTCCTCGCGGCACTGCTGGTCGCGACCAAGCTGCGGATCCCCGTCGCCGCGATCGAAGGCGGCGGGGATGGCCGCTCCGCGAACCAGTCCACGCAGGCCAACGGCCGTCTGATCGAGCACCTCGCCGACGCGACGGTCGCCGAGAACCCGTCGGCGATCGAGGCCTGGCTTCGGGATCCGCAATCGGGCGCCCAATCGCAGCGCGGGCACTGAGCAGGCCCTAACCTTCTCGCGATGAAGGTTGGGATCATCGGCCTCGGATACGTGGGGCTGCCGCTCGCCGTCGCCTTCGCGGAGGCCGGGTGCGAGGTGGTGGGCGTCGACGCCGACCCGCGCCGCGTGGGGCGTCTGCGGCGCAGCGAGTCCGATATCGAGGACATCCCGTCCGAGCGGCTGAGAGCGGTGGCCGAACGGTTCACCGCGACCGACGAGTACAGGGCGCTCGCCGCCTGCGAGGCGATCGTGATGGCCGTGCCGACGCCCCTCGCCAACCATCGCGAGCCCGATCTCTCCTACCTGGTCGACGCCGCGACGCAGCTTTCGAGGGTCCTCCACGAGGGTCGGCTGGTGGTGCTCGAGTCGACGACCTATCCGGGAACCACACGAGAGCGGCTGCTGCCGATCCTCGAGGAGTCGGGCCTGGCGGCCGGCCGCGAGTTCAACCTGGCCTACTCGCCAGAGCGGATCGACCCGGGGCGGACCGACCACACGATTCGCACCACGCCGAAGATCGTCGGCGGGCTCACGGACGAGTGCCTGCGGAGGGCGGCCGAGCTCTATCGGCTGATCTGCGACGAGGTGGTCGAGGTCTCCTCGCCCGAGATCGCCGAGCTGAGCAAGCTGCTGGAGAACATCTTCCGCTCCGTCAACATCGCGCTCGTCAACGAGCTGGCCCAGCTCTGCGACCGGATGGGGATCAACGTCTGGGAGGTCGTGGACGCCGCCGGGACGAAGCCGTTCGGGTTCATGCGGTTCGACCCCGGGCCCGGGATGGGCGGCCACTGCCTGCCGGTGGACCCGTTCTACCTCGCGTTCAAGGCGCGGGAGCACGACTTCTACACCGAGTTCATAGAGCTCGCCGGGAAGCTGAACCAGGCCCAACCCCAGTTCTGCGTCGAGAAGGTCGAGCGGACCCTCAACTCGGTGAGCAAGCCGGTGCGGGGCGCGCGCATCCTGCTGCTGGGCGTCGCCTACAAGGGCGGTGTCGGCGACCTGCGCGAGGCCCCGGCGCTCAAGATCATCCGGGGCCTGCGGGAGCTGGGCGCGGAGATCACCTACCACGACCCCCACGTGCCGGAGCTGCCGGAGCTCTCGCTGGCATCGGTGCCCCTCGACGATCACCTCGCTGCGGCGGACCTCGTCTGCATCGTCACGGCGCACCCCGAGGTGGACCACGAGCGGATCGTGCGCGAAGCGAACCTGGTGCTCGACTTCCGCGGGGTCACGAGAGGCATCGAGGCTCCCAACCTGGTCCGGCTTTAGCGATGGCCCGCCTTCTCGGGTGGGTTACCCGCCGCCCGGCTCGGCGGCGAGCCGACCGCCTCACGGTGGCCCTCGCGGCGGCGTCCGTTGCCACCGCCGGGACGGTGATGGCACGGGAAGCGGCTCGCCTGGCTCGCCGCCGGGTCCGCCGCCAACCGCCGCCGGGCACGGCTCTGCAGGGCGCCGAGCAGAGGCTCGAGGCGGCCGGCCGGGCAACACAGGACACCGTGGTGGTTCTTGTGGAGGGCTACGAGGCCACTCCGCGGCACGAGACGGTGCTGTTCAACCTGCTCACGGGGTTTGTGCTCGCGTTCGCGCTGGTGCGGCTGTCGACCGCGGGCATCCGCAGCGGCTGGTGGCCGGCCAGCAACGTGCGCCTGGGCGGCCGTCACATCCACCACTTCGTTCCCGGCATCCTGCTCGCGTTCACGTCGGGTGCCCTTGCCCTGCTGACCGACAACCCGCGGCTCGAGCAGGCGCTTGCCGTGCCATTCGGCTCGGGAATCGGGCTGACGTTCGACGAGGCGGCCCTGCTGCTGGACCTGCGTGACGTCTACTGGACGCGGGAGGGCGTGCTGAGCGTTCAGGTGAGCCTCGGCGTCGCCGCGACCCTCGGCGGGACGATCCTCGCCCTGCGGATGCTTCGCAGGGGCGAGGAACGGGGCGAGGCGGCGGGCCTGATCCCGGCGGCCTAAAGAGCGCCCCTCATGGTCGAGCGCCGCTCTCAGGCGGGGGCGTGAGCGTCGGCGGCGGCGGCTTGGAGGACGTTGTCCAAGAGCCCCGGGAAGCGGGCGTCGAGGTCGTCGCGACGCAGGCTCGTCAGCCTCGATGTCGCCTCCTGGCGCTGGTGAATCACGCCCGCCTCGCGCAGCACCTTGAAGTGGTGGGTCATGGTGGACTTGGTGACCGAGCGCTCGAAGGCGCCGCACGGGTGCTCCCCGCCGGACTCGGCGAGCTCCGAGACGATTCGCAGGCGGGCCGGATCGCTGAGCGCATGGAGCACCGCCTCGAGGTGGATCTCACCCCGTTCCGGCTGGGGGATGGACTTGTCGCGGGCTTTCACCAACGCTCCTCTCGTCGTCCTGCGCTTTGGATTGTACGACAATTCTCGTACTTTGGTACGATGTTCGTCGAACTTCGAATGAGAGGACCACGAATGGAGATCCAGACGAGTGAGCTCGATGTGGCACGGCGCCCGCGGGCCAGGCGCCGTCGGGCGAGCGAGGCCCTGGTCGCGTCCTACATTCACCAGCTCTCCCCCCGCCACCGCGCCGAGCGGTCACAGGTGGAGGCTCAGCGAATCACCCGGTAGCGAGCGAACAGCTCGCTGCCCTCACCGAGCAGCCACGCGAGCTCGCAGGGGCCGCTCGAGCTCGGAGAGCCCGAGCGCGAGGTTCGGGCCTTCGCCGCCGGCGAGCTTCGGCGCGAAGGTCACGAACAACTCGTCGACCAGCCCCGCTTCGAGCAGGTGCGCATGCAGGCGGGGGCCACCTTCGCACAGCAGGGCTCGAATCCCGCGCTCGGTCCGCAGGTGATGCAGCGCGTCGCCGAGATCCACGCGATCGGTGTGGCGGATCACCCGTACGGGGGTCTCGGTATCCGGGGGGTCCGCGTCCGAGGCGGTGAAGATCAACACCCGCCCGCCCCCGTCGGTGAACAGCGAGGCGTCCCAGGGCAGATCGAGCCGGCCGCTGACGATCACCATCAGCGGGTCGTGGGGAAGGCCGTGCCGCTCGCGCCGGGAGCGCTTCTCGGAGTCGGCGATGACCCGGCCGTAGCGCTCGGCACGCATCGTCCCGGCGCCGATCATCACCGCGTCCACCTTGGCTCGAAGCCCAACCAGCATCTCGGTGTCCCTGTCGCTGCCGATTGGGCCCGAGCGGCCGTGGAGAGTGGCCTTGCCATCCAGGGTGAGGGCGAAGTTCGTGACCACGTACGGCCGCCCCTCGGGAGGGTCGTCCACGAGGTCGAGCTCCTGGAGCTGTTCGGCCACAGAGGTCGGGCCCGGATCGGGGAGCAGGCGCCGCAAGGGTCCCGTCAGCTCTCGATCTCGGCGAGGTGGCCGATGTTCGCCTGGTCGTCGCGGTCGCCGCTGGGCTGGGACCCGAACCAGGCATCCAGGATCTCGCCCAGCTCGGCGGCGGACGTGGCCCGCAGGCTGAGGGCCAGGACGTTGGCGTCGTTCCACCTCCGGGCCCCCGCGGCGGTCACGGCGTCCCCGCAGAGCGCGGCGCGGATGCCCGGCACCTTGTTCGCGGCCATCGAGGCGCCGGTGCCGGTCCAGCAGCAGACGATCCCCTGCTCGGCTCGGCCCTCGGCGACATCGCGGGCAGCCGCCTCGGATGCCCAGGCCCAGTCGTCGCGCTCGGCCTCGCTGAGCGCGCCGTGCGCGAGCGGCTGATGACCGCGGCGCCGAAGCTCCTCGAGCACGGCGTCAGCCACCCCCACCCGCTCGTCGGCTGACACGGACACGCGCATGGCGACAGCTTAGGTGCCCATGGACGGCCGCCGGCCTCAGTCGAGCCAGCGGAAGCTTCGCCCCGCGAGGGACTCGAGACGGGCCACGTCGTCGCGGAAGAGCGCCGCCAGCCGCTCGCGAAGGGCAGGAGGGACAACCGGCTTTTCGACCTCGCCCCCCGCGGGGTCGTGGACGACACGCTCGACCAGCCAGCGAAGCGATTCCGGCAGACGGTCGAAGCTGCGGTCGAGCGCGCGGAGGCCCGGCAGCCGAACGGCCCGGTCCATGATCCGAAAGCGCCCGCCTCCCTTGGCGGTCCCCGTTTCCCACTCCCGCGTGAACTGCTCGGAGTCGAACGCCGGGTCGACGCCGAGGAAGGCGAACACGCGGCTCATCACCGCTCGGCGATCCTGCTTCAGCTCCTCGCGCGCGACGATCTCGATCCGGTCGGGTCCCAAGGCTTCGAGGTAGGGCTCGAGCTGGAACGCGTAGCGGCTGCGGGCGACGTACGAGGTGTCGGGGTCCCCCAGGGCGTCGACCAGCCCACGGTCCTCGTAGCCCCCGCCGACGTTGTGGAGGTAGTGGGAGAGCATGCGGTCGATCGGGTCGCGCACCATGTAGATCACCCGAGGCTCCGAGAGCAGCGACCGCATCCGCTCCGCGACCCCCGCGAAGCGCGGTCGATTCGTGTAGTGGGGGGAGCTCTCCCCGCGAACCGGGGCCGAGGAGCGAAAGTGGGTCGCGTACCAGTCGACGCCGAGCGGCCAGTTCAGCTCAGCGACGAAGAAGTTGAGCTCCTTGGGCCGAGACATCTCGACCTGGGGATGCAGGTTGAGGTAGTGGTGGAGGCTGGTCGTCCCGCACTTCAGGCCGCCGATGACGACCACGTTCGGAAGCGCGCTCTCCGCGCTCCGAAGGCGACGCCTCGTTCGCCGCCGCTCCGCCGCGAAGCGCTCGTGCGCCCGCGCCACCATCGCTTCGTCGGCGGGATCGCGCGGGGCGACGTCAGCCGGCGCCAAGCCTCTTGGCCGCCTCGCGGAAGTTCTTGACCGTGGCGGTAGGCGCCTTGCGGCCATCGAGCTTCTCCGCGTTGCGATTCACCCAGATCACCGGGACGTTCATCTTCAGCACCGGGGCGATGTCGGTCTCATACCCGCTGCCGATGTGAACCCAGCCCTTCTTGCCGCCTATACGTCGCGCGCACTCCTTGAAGTGGGCGGGATCGGGCTTGTAGCTGCGCACCTGCTGCGCCGTCACCACCAGGTCAAGCTCGGTTCGCAGGTGCCGCCGTGAGACGCCGAGCAGCTTGTCGTCGATGTTGGAGACGATCCCCACCTCGTAGCGCTTCGACAGCCTGTCCATGGCAGCGTTGGCCTCGCGGAACGGCAGCCAGCGGGACACGCTGTCGGGCAGGAACTGAGCGCGCGACGGTTCCAGCTCCCAGCCGATCTCCTTCGCGGTCCGCACGGCCGCCCTCCGCAGCACCTCCGCGTAGAGCTCGTACGAGCCGCGAATGATGTCCGCCTGGATCTCGAAGAAGCGCGCAAGGAACGGGCCCTCCTCGAAGCTGAAGCCGTCTCGGTCGGCCTCCTTCTTGAACCCGTCGAGGATGCCCTTCTCCCAATCGATCAGGGTGCCGTAGCAATCGGCGGTGACCCATTTGATCTCTTTGAGCTTCGGTAGCGGCATCAGTGAACCCTTGCTTTCGTCGCAATCGCCGGTCCGAGCGCGAGCCGCGAGATTATGCCAAGCCGCACATCTCTCCCCTGCCGGCCGACCTCCGAAAGCGCCAATCGGCCCTCGAGAGGCTTCGGATAGGCTGCCTCGCCTCGTGCGGAAACGTTTCATCGCGGCCCACTGAATGGACCTGCTCGAGTACCAGGGCAAGCAGCTGCTCGCCAGGCACGGCGTGCCGGTACCCGCCGGGCATCACGCCGACACCGTCCAGGGCGCCGTCGAGGCGGCCGAGCAGGTCGGCTATCCGTGCGTGATCAAGGCGCAGGTGCGAATCGGGAAGCGCGGCAAGGCCGGGGGGATCAAGATCGCCAACGATCGCGACGAGGCCCTGAAGCACGCCGAGGCGATCCTCGGGATGGACATCCGGGGATTCACGGTCCACGAGGTTTGGGTGGAGGGCGCCTCCAGGATCGACGCCGAGTACTACGCGTCGGTCATCCTCGACCGCTCCGAGAAGAAGCTCCTGGTGATGCTCTCGCGGATGGGGGGGATGGACATCGAGGAGATCGCGGAGGCGGACCCTTCTGCGCTCATCAAGCGACACATCGAGCCCGACGAGGAGCTCACGGCGGAGACCGGTGCCCAGATCGCGATCGACGCCCGGATCGATGATGACGCGACCGGCGACGTGGGGGAACTGCTGGTGAAGCTCCACGACGTCGCGCTGGCGGAGGACGCCACGTTGATCGAGATCAACCCGCTGATCGTCACCGCAGAGAGGGAGGTCGTCGCCCTGGACTCCAAGGTCACGATCGACAACAGCTCCATGTACAGGCACGAGGACCTGGCCGGGCTGCGGGACCGCTCGGCCGAGGACCCGCAGGAGCGGATGGCGGAGGAGAAGGGGCTCACCTACGTCAAGCTCGGGGGCGACATCGGCATCCTCGGCAACGGCGCGGGCCTCTGCATGTCGACCCTCGACGTGGTCGCCCAGGCGGGTGGCCGGCCCGCCAACTTCCTGGACGCCGGCGGCGGCTCGAAGGCCGAGACGATCGTCAACGCCCTCGAGGTGATCACCTCGGACGAGGAGGTCAAGGCGATCCTGTTCAACATCTTCGGTGGCATCACTCGCTGCGACGAGATCGCCAAGGGGATCATCGAGGCCTCTGCCAAGACAGCGATCGACGTGCCGATGGTCGTCCGGCTCGACGGCACGAACTCCGAGCAGGGCCTGGGACTGCTGGCCGAGGCCGAGCTGCCGGACCTGCACGTCGAGAAGACCATGCTGGGCGCAGCCGAGCGGGTCGTGGAGTTGGCCAGAGCCTGATGAGCATCGTCGTCGACAAGTCGACCAAGCTCGCGATCAGTGGCCTGACCGGCCGCGAGGGCACCTTTCACGGGCTGCGAAACCGCGACTACGGGACCGACGTGGTCGCTGGCGTCACCCCCGGCAAGGGGGGCCAGGACGTCGACGGCATCCCGGTCTTCGAGAAGGTCGCCGAGGCCGTCTCGGAGCGAGGCGCGAACACGTCGATGATCTTCGTCCCGGCGCGGTTCGCGGCCGGAGCGATCAGCGAGGCGATCGATGCCGGAGTCCACACGGTGATCGCGATCACCGAGGGGATTCCGGTCTACGACATGCTGGGCGTCTACTGGCAGGCGAAGGAGGCGGGAGTTCGGCTGGTCGGCCCCAACTGCCCGGGCGTGCTGTCCCCCGGAAGTCCAACGTGGGGATCATCCCCGCCCAGTTCTTCGATCCGGGGCCGATCGGCGTGGTCTCGAAGTCGGGAACGCTCACGTACCAGATCGGCAACGAGCTCAAGCAGGCCGGGGCGGGCAACTCCTCGATCGTCGGCATCGGGGGGGACCCGATCGTCGGCTCTGACTTCATCGACGTGCTGGCACTGTTCGAGCAGGACGACGAGACCGAGCTGATCGTCATGGTTGGCGAGATCGGCGGCGACGCCGAGGAGCGCGCCGCGGACTACATCGCCGAGCGGGTCTCCAAGCCGGTGGTCGCCTACATCGCGGGGTTCACGGCCCCGCCCGGCAAGCAGATGGGTCACGCCGGAGCGATCATCTCCGGCTCTTCCGGCACCGCCGAGGCGAAGAAGGAGGCGCTGGAGGCACGCGGCGTCCAGGTCGGCCGCTCACCGACCGAGACCGCCCGGCTCGCGGTCGAGGCGATCGGCGCTCGAGCGTAGACGTCGGCCTGGGCCGTTCCTATACTCGCCGGGATGGCCGACGACGTGATCAGCTTCGCCCGCGGCGCGCCGAGCGCCGACATCCTCCCGGCCGAGCCGGTGCGGGAGGCTGCGCAGCGGGCGCTCACCGACGATTGGCAGCGGGCGCTCTCCTACGGCACGGGCGTGGGGCATCTCGGCCTGCGGGAGTGGATCGCGGAGCGCCACGGACTCGAGCCCGAGGCCGGTGATGGTGACCAACGGGTCGCTCGAGGCCGGCGCGATGCTCTTCGAGCACCTCGTCGCGGCCGGCGATCGGGTGATCGTCGAGCAGCCCTCCTATGACCGCACGCTTCTGCTCCTCGATCGGCTCGGGGCCGAGCGGGTGGGCGTGCCGCTGCAGGCCGACGGGATCGACCCGGATGAGCTCGAGCGCACCCTGGGCCGGTTCCCCGCCGACCTGGTCCACGTGATCCCCAACTTCCACAACCCCGCCGGCTGCACGCTCTCGGCCCCGAAGCGCGAGCGCCTGGTCCAGCTCGCCGCCGAGCACGGGTTCTGGATCTTCGAGGACGACCCGTACCGAGAGCTGTCGTTCGAGGACGACCCGCCGCCGACGCTGCTGTCGCTGGACGCGGAGCGGGTGATCCACGCGTCGTCGTTCTCCAAGACCGTCAGCCCCGGCGTCAGGGTCGGCTACCTCGCGGGGCCCCCGGAGGAGATCAAGAAGCTCGCCAGGAGGGCCAACGAGACCTACATCTCCCCGAACATGCTCGCCGAGTCGATCGTCTGGGAGCTCTGTCGCTCGGGCGCGCTCGACGAGAACATCGCGCTTCGTCAAGCGGGCGCTGCGCGAGCGCCGCGACGCCCTGGTGGGCGCCCTTCGCGTAGAGCTTCCGGAGGCCGAGTTCGTGGTCCCGGGAGGCGGCTACTTCCTCTGGTTGACACTCGAGGAGGACGTCGACACGGTGGAGCTCCTGGCCGCCGTCGCTCGAGGAGGGGGTGGCGTTCGTGGCCGGCCCCGACTTCATGCTCGAGGGGGGGCGATCCAGCCTGCGCCTCTCATTCGCCAGCGTGCCCCGCCGAGCGGATCCCCGAGGGCGTGGGGCGCATCTCGAGGGCGCTCGAGCGAACCCGGGCGCCCAGCCCCGCCTAGCTAGAGATTTTTTACCTCGGCGTTACACGGCGCTTATCTCGCGGGCCTAGCCTCGAACGGCCAGATGGAGGGATGCCGATGCGACCGTCAGGAGGTGAGCCGACGATGACCCCGATCACGATGGTGGAGGGAGCCCAGAAGCTGGACCCCGTCAGCGAGCGAAATCTCGCCGAGCGCCGCTTTTCCGCCCTGGCGTCCGCCGTGCGAGAGCACGAGGCGCTCGTTCGGCGGCGGGAGTACGCGAATGCGGGCTCAGGACCAGGCGCTCTACCGGCGCCTGCGGCAGATCTGCGGCGAGCTCTGAGCTCGAACGACTCGCGGGCGCCTGCGGCGCCCTGACACGCCTGTTTCGGAGCTGAAGCTCCTCATCGCGTCAATGGTCAGCGCCCGTAGCGGTCGGAGCTCAGCTCCAGCTGCTCGGGCAGCGGCGGGCGCGGCGGCGGCGACGGCTCCGCGCGCACCGAAACGGTCTCCGCGACGCTGCGCGAGACGACGTGCTGGCCGTCCCCGGAGCTCAGCACGACCTCGTCGGCGCCGGAGTCCTCGAGTGTCCCGTCGAGCCCCGGGCGCAACCCGGCTGCCTTCAGGTAGTGAAGGATCTCCTCGGCCTCGTTCTCGAACCGCAGGACGTGCACGTCTCGCTCCTGATTCGACGTCGGCCAGCAGCGCTCCCTGCTCTCGCACGCCCTCCACCAACGGATGCCCATGGGGGCAGGTCTTGGCGTCGCCGATCGCGGCCAGCATGCGTTCCTCGAGCACCGGCGACATGGCATGCTCGAGCCGCTCGGCCTCCTCGTGCACCTCGTCCCATGGAACCCCGAGGACGTCGGTCAGGAAGCGCTCGATCAGGCGGTGGCGCCGGACGATCGTCTGCGCGTGCTGACGTCCGTCGGCAGTGAAGGCGAGCGACTTGTCGGAGAGCCGCTCCACGTATCCGTCGCGCTCGAGCCGGCCGATCATCTCGTGGACCGTCGGCGCCGAGAGCTGCATCGCCCGGGCGATGTTGGCGCCCGTGATCGGCAGGCCCCGCCTCCTCGAGCCAGAACATGATCTGGAGGTACTCCTCCTCGGCGACGGTGGCCTGCTCGTGACTCACGCCGTCGAGTCTAGAGGCCGATGCGCCGGCTCCCGTCGGTCGTCCGGGCGGGTTAGCGGACGCACAGGGCATGCTCCGATAGGTTGGCGCCGCGGTGACCACGGTTCGCGAAGCCGCGTACGAGCTCTTTCGCTCCCATGGGATGACGACGATGTTCGGCAACCCGGGGTCGACCGAGCTGCCGATGCTCCACGGCTTTCCGGACGACTTCACGTACGTTCTGGGGCTTCAGGAGGCCGTGGTCGTCGGGATGGCGGATGGATACGCGCAGGCGTCCGGCGGCCCGACGCTCGTCAACCTCCATACCGCTCCGGGGGTGGGCAACGCGATGGGGGCGATCTTCAACGCGCAGGCCAACAAGTCCCCGCTGGTGATCACCGCGGGCCAGCAGGTGCGGGCGATGATCACCCTGCAGGCGAACCTGACCAATCGGGACGCGACCCGTCTTCCGCACCCGTTCGTGAAGTGGAGCTACGAGCCCCCGCGGGCCGCGGACGTCCCCCTCGCGCTCGGGCGGGCCACGCACATGGCGACGCTCCCCCCGCGTGGACCGGTCTTCGTCTCGGTGCCGATGGACGACTGGGGCCAGGAGGTCGACGAAGCCGATGCCCGGCACGCGACGAGCGCTCCGTGACCGGGCGTGCGGCGCCCGATCCCGACGGCGATGCGCTCGCTCGCGGAGCGCCTCGGCGGGGCAAGCAACCCGGTGCTGGTGGTGGGCCCCGATGTCGATGCCAGCGGCGGCTGGGACGCTGCGGTGGCGCTCGCGGAGCTCCAGCGTCTTCCCGTATGGGCGACGCCGGCCCCGGGGGGCGGGCGGATCGGCTTTCCCGAGGGTCACCCGAGCTTTCGGGGAACGCTGCCGCCGGCCATCGGGCCGCGCGGGGGAGATGCTGGACGGCCATGACCTCGTGCTGGTCGTCGGCAGCTCCGTGTTCCCGTATTACCCCTACATCCCGGGGCGGCTCCTGCCCGAGGGCACGTCGCTGGTCCAGGTGACCAGCGATCCCGACGAGGCGGCCCGAGCGCCGATGGGAGACGCGATCGTCGCCGACGCGAAGCTCACGCTGGAGGCGCTGATCGAGATCCTGCCCTCCTCCGAGCGACCAGCGCCCGAGCCGTTGGGTGCGCCCGTGGCGCCGCCGGAGTCGGACCCGCTGAGCCCCTCGACCGTCCACGCGACCCTCGGCGAGGCGCTTCCCGAGGACGGGATCGTCGTGCTCGAGTCCCCGTCGAGCACCATGGCGCTTCGAAACCAGCTCCGCCTCTCGCGTCCCGGGCAGCTACTACTTCGGCGCCGGCGGAGGCCTCGGCTTCGGCCTCGCCGCCGCCGTCGGGGTGCAGCTTGCCCAGCCGAGCCGCCCGGTCGTCTGCGTGATGGGAGAGGGCTCGGTCCAGTACGCGGTGACCGCGTTCTGGTCCGCTGTCGCCTACGAGGTCCCCGTCACCTTCCTGGTCCTGCGCAACGAGGAGTACGCGATCCTCAAGTGGTTCGCCGACATCGAGGAGGTGAGCGGCGCCCCCGGCCTGGACCTGCCGGCGCTCGACTCGGCGGCGATCGCTTCGGGCTACGGGCTCGAGTCCCGCCGGGTGAGCGACAGTGGCGAGCTCGGCGAGGCGCTCTCGCAGGCCATTCCCTCCTCGACGCCCGCAGCTGATCGAGGTTGGGGTGACGCCCGGGATGGCCCTGTTCTGAGATGACCGGGGCCGGGACCTCGCCCACGCATGCCCCTGCTTGAGCCCGACGTCCAGCGGATCGCGCCCCGAGGCGGGCGAGCCGGCCGTGGACCGAGCGCCCGACTGGGTCGCCGCCGGGACGCCACAGCCGCTTCGGTCAGAGCTCGAGTCGCTCCTGGGGGCCGACCGGGTCCTGCCCCGAGCGCTCGACCTGGTCCGCTACGCCTCCGACGCCAGTCCGTATCGGGTCTTTCCGAAGGCGGTGGTGATGGCGCGCGACTCCGAGGACGTGGCGAAGCTCCTCCGCTACGCGCGACCGCGTGGCACTCCGGTGACCTTCCGGTCCGCGGGCACGAGCCTCAACGGCCAGGGCCAAGGCGACGGCATCCTGGTCGACGTGCGCCGCCACTTCACGGGCGCGGCGGTGGAGGACGGCGGCGCGCTCGCCCGGGTTCGCCCCGGCACGACGCTGGGCCACGTGAACCGGGTGCTGGCGCCGCACGGCCGAAAGCTCGGTCCCGACCCGGCGAGCACCGACTTCGCGACGGTCGGCGGCGTGATCGCGAACAACTCCGGCGGCATGCGCTGCGGCGTCGTCCACGATTCCTACTCGACCGTCCGCGCGCTCTCCCTCGTGCTTGCCTCGGGCAACGCCGATCGACACCGCGGCCCCGGACGCCGAGGAGCGGTTCGCCGAGCTCGAGCCGGAGCTTGCGCGAGGGCTCGAGGCGATCCGGGACGAGATCCGCCGCGACGGGGAGCTGGCCGATCGCATCCGCCGCAAGTTCCGAGATCAAGAACACGACGGGTTACCGGCTCTGCGCCTTCCTCGACGCCGACGACGCCGCTGGAGATCTTCCGTCGCCTGGTCGTGGGATCCGAGGGGACCCTGGCGTTCGTCGCCGAGGCTGTGTTCGAGACGGTGCCGCTGCGCCCGCGGACCACCACCACCTGGGTGCATTTCGACGGCATCCACGAGGCGACCGATCCGGTGCCGGGCCTGGTGGCGGCGGGGGCGAGCGCGGTGGAGCTGATGGTCGCGCCGGCCCTGATCGCGGCGGCCCACTCGATTCCCGGGACGCCCGAATACTGGCGGGAGCTGCCGCCGACGTCGGCCGCGCTGTTGATCGAGTTTCGCTCCGATGACGCGGGCGACCTCGACGCGATGGAGGCGAAGGCCGCGGAGGTCCTCTCCGGGCGCGAGCTCTTGCACGGCCCGCAGTTCACGCGGGACGAGGAGCTGACCGAGGTCTACTGGCGAACGCGCGAGGGCCTGCACGGAATCGTCGGCAGGCTCCGACCGCAGGGCACCGCCCTGATCGTCGAGGACGTCTGCGTTCCCCCGGCGCGGATCGCGGAGTCGGCCACGGACATCCAGGCGCTGCTCGGAAAGCACGGCTTTCTCACCGGGGTTGCCGGCCACGCCTCGGCGGGGAACCTTCACTTCATGCTGACCCCGAAGTTCGACGAGCAGGCCGAGCGCGACCGCTACGAGGCCTTCATGGGCGAGCTCGTCGAGCTGATCGTGGACAAGTACGACGGCTCGTTGAAGGCCGAGCACGGCACCGGGATCAACATGGCCCCGTACGTGGAGAGGGAGTGGGGCGCGCAGGCGACGGAGCTGATGTGGCGAATCAAGCGGCTCGCGGATCCCGAAGGCGTGCTGGCGCCGGGCGTGGTCCTGAACCGGGATGCCGGCGTTCACCTTCGAAACCTGAAGTCGACGCCGGCGATCGAGGAGGTCGCGGACACCTGCGTGGAGTGCGGCTTCTGCGAGCCCGTATGCCCGAGTCGCCTCTTGACGACGACCCCGCGGCAGCGGATCGTCCTGCGGCGCGAGATGGCTCGCCAGCCGGCCGGGTCGGCGCTTCAGCGAGCGCTGCTCGACCAGTACGAGTACGACGGCATCGAGACTTGCGCGGCCGACGGCACCTGCATGCACTTCTGTCCGGTAGGGATCGACACCGGGAAGCTGATCAAGGGCTTTCGCGAGGCCGAGCACACGGCGCGGGCCGAGCGAAGCGCGCTTCGCGCCGCCAGGCGATGGGAGCGAATCGAGCGTCTGTCGCGAGGCGCGTTGCGCCTTGGAAGTGCTCTGTCCAGGGTCGGCGGAGGCGGCTCCGCTCCGCTCGCTGATCGCCGCCCAGCGACGGTTGGTGAGCAGCGAGCTCGTGCCGCAGTGGAGCGAGCCGATGCCGCGCCCGGCCCCGAGCCACCTGCCGGAGACGCTGCGGCATGGGGCCGCGGCCGTCTACCTCCCGGCCTGCATCAACAGGATCTTCGGGGCGCCCGCGATCGAACGGCGGCGCGCTGACGACGCCGGAGGCGCTGGTCGCGGTCTCGGCGCGGGCGGGGCGACCGGTGTGGATTCCGCCGGACGTGGCGGGCCACTGCTGCGGGACGCCATGGAGCTCGAAGGGATTTCGGCAGGGGCACGAGTGGATGTCGAACCGGCTCGTCGACTCGATGTGGCGCTGGACCGACCACGCCAAGCTGCCGGTCGTCGTCGACGCCAGCTCTTGCACCAACGGGATCCTCAACGATGCGCCGCCGGTCCTCAGCGAGGAGAACTCCAGGCGCCACGGCGAGCTCGAGGTGATCGACTCGGTGGCCTGGGCGGCCGACGCACTCCTCCCAGCGCTCGACGTGACGAGCAAGCTGGGCACGGTCGCCGTCCACCCCACCTGCTCCGGGCGGCACCTCGGCCTCGACCGCCGCCTGGTCGCGCTCGCGGAAGAGCTCGCGGACGAGGCCCACGTACCCACGTCGGCGGCGTGCTGCGGATTCGCCGGCGACCGTGGCTTCCTACATCCGGAGCTGACCGAGGCCGCAACTCGCGAGGAGGCCGCCGAGGTTCGGATCGAACGACTACTCGCGCGTACGTCTCCAGCAACCGCACCTGCGAGATCGCGATGGAGCGCGCGACCGGGAGGCCGTATGAGCACGTGCTCCAGCTGCTGGAGCGGCTGACCGCCTGACCGCTCAGCGGCTCGGCCAGCGTGGAGATCACCGCCTCGTAGACCCCCTCGCCGTTGGGCGCCTCGGTGACGGTGACGTTCGGGCGCCCGGCGATCGCCTCACGGAGCGCCGGGGTCTCGCTCCGGGCCGTTGGCCACGGCGAAGAAGCGGCCCACCGCTTCCGCCGCGTCAAGGTCCTCGAGCGAATCCCCGATCCCGATGCAGGACTCCGGCGGGTACCCCCGTGCGCGCGCGTGGAAGGCGACGGCCTTCGCCTTGCTCGCTCCGCCGGGCACGAGGTGATACGCGTGGGCGGGTCCGTCGATGCCGTCCATCGCCCGCACGATCGCCCCGTTGTCCAGGAAGCGAAGGTCTGAGTGCCCGTGCTCGGCGAGCAGCGCGTTCGCCTCCGACGACGTCGACCAGTCCCCGAAAGAGGTGCGAGAGCTGGCGCTCTCGGTGCCAGGGTCGATGCCACTCGAGACGTTCCCCGAAGCGCTCGAAAAGCAGGTCGGGAATGCCGGCTGCCAGGATCTTCTCGGCGGGGGTGCCCTCGTCGTCGGGCACCCAGTCGCCGGTCAGCAGGGTGCGCTCGCCGTCGATCACGACACCGCAGCCCGCCTCGTAGATGTACGAGGTCTGGCCGAGCAGCCGCGCGTCCGCCATCACCTGCGCCTCGCGTCGCCCGGACATGATCACCACCTCGACCCCCGCCCGGTGACAGGCCTCGAGCGCTCGGCCCTGCATCAGCGAGAAGTTGCCCTCCGCGTCTCGGAAGAGCGATCCGTGGTGACCGAGCAGGGTGCCGTCGAGATCGGTGTAGACGCAGCGCAGCGACACGGCGGGCAAGGTACACGGCCCCGTTGCGCCCGAGCGCTCGCCCCCGTGCAGGACCACTAACTTAGGTCGTCGGATGACCCGCTGGCGCCTCGCCGACCGCGTGCTCGAGTTTCCTCCGCCGCTCGCGGCCGGGATAGTCAACGTGACCCACGGACTCGTTCTTCGAGGGCGCCCGAAGCGAGACGCCCGAGCGCGCGATCAGCGACGGCGCGGCGCTGGCCGCGGCCGGGCTTCGACCTGCTCGACGTCGGCGCCGTCCCGGCGGCCGGCGGTGCGCCCGTCTCGGTCGAGGAGGAGGCGGGGCGGCTGATCCCGGCGATCGAGGGTCTCGTGCGCGCCGCCGGCGTGCCGGTGAGCGCCGACACCTTTCAGCCCGAGGTGGCCCGCCGGGCGCTCGACGCCGGCGCGGTGGCGATCAACGACACCGCCGGCGGCGGGCACGGACATGCTCGAGCTGGTCGGTGAGCGGGGGTGCGGGTACGTGCTCATGCACATCGAGGGCCCGCCGCGCGCCGACCGGGAGCCGGTTGGCCACGCGGACCCGGTTGGCCATCTTGCGCGCTGGTTCGCGGATCGGATCGAGGTCGCGATCGCGCACGGTGTGGCCGAGGATCAGATCGCCCTGGATCCCGGCCTCGACTTCGACCTGTCCGTCGAGGAGGACCTGCGAATCCTCGCCGGGCTGGGCGAGCTTCGTGCCCTGGGCCGCCCGCTGTTCGTCGCCCTGTCGCGAAAGGACTTCCTGGGCGCAGTGATCGCCGGCTCGTGGAGCGAGCGGGCGCCGGCCGGCGAGCGGGAATGGGCGACTGCGGCAGCCACCGCGCTGGCGGTGTCGGAGGGCGCCGACATCGTCCGGCTCCACGATCGATCAGCGCCTCGATGCGCTGCGCGTTGCGTCGGCCATCGAGGGCCTGGGAACCCGGGCATCCGACGCCGCATCCTCGGCCCGTGGCTAGCAACGGCGGCCGAGTAGCCGCCGCGGCCGGTTGGGAGCGAGCGATCGAGCCGGGGCGCATCGACGGCCGCCTCGTCGCCGAGAGCCTCGAGCCGTCCCATACAGCCGACCTCGTGGAGCTTCCCGCGTCGTTGGCGCCCGGCCTCGCCTCCGCCCTTCGGCAGGCTGGTATCGACGCCCTGTACTCGCACCAGCTCGAGGCGTTCGAGGCCGCGACGGACCGACAACGTGGTCGTCACCAGCGGAACCGCATCCGGCAAGTCCCTTTCGTTCAACCTCCCGGTCCTCGACGACCTGGCGCGCGAGCGCGGAAGCCGCGCCCTCTATCTGTATCCGACCAAGGCCCTGGCCCAGGATCAGGCCCGAAAGCTCTCCGAGCTGGGCCTGTCGGCCGCTGCGGCATGCGATCTACGACGGCGATACGCCGCGCGACGACCGGCCGCAGATCCGGCGCCGCTCCAACCTGATCCTCACCAACCCGGACATGCTCCACGTCGGCGTCCTCCCGCACCACAAGAGCTGGGGCGACTTCATGGCAAACCTCGGGTGGGTGGTCGTCGACGAGGCCCACACCTACCGCGGCGTGTTCGGCTCGCACGTCGCGAACGTGCTGCGCCGGCTGCGCCGGGTGGCCGCCCGGTACGGGAGCGATCCCCGGTTCATGCTCACCTCGGCGACGATCGACAACCCGATCGAGCTGGCCGAGCGACTCGTCGGAGAGCCGTTTCGGCTGGTCGATTCCGACGGGGCGCCCCGAGCGCGGAGGCGGATCGCCATGTGGAACCCGCCGGTGATCGACCCACGGTCGATGACCCGGCGGTCGGTGCTCTCGGAGGCGGCGGAGCTGCTCGCCGAGCTGGTCAGCGAAGGCCTTCGGACGATCTGCTTCCTGCGCAGCCGTCGCGGGATCGAGCTGATCCAGCGCTTTACTCGCATGCGGCTCGAGGAGCTCGGGCGCTCCGATCTCGCGGCGCGCATCGCCCCCTACCGGGCGGGCTACACGCCCGCGCAGAGGCGGGAGATCGAGGCCCGACTCGCCGCCGGCGACCTCCGGGCGGTGGTGGCCACCGATGCGCTCGAGCTCGGCATCGACATCGGGCATCTGGACGCCGCGATCTGCGTCACGTTCCCCGGAACGGTCGCCAGCCTCCGGCAGATGTGGGGCCGGGCTGGGCGCCGCAACGAGGGCCTGGCGATCTACGTGGCGGGACAGGACGCGCTGGACCAGTTCTTCTGCAGGCATCCCGAGGAGTTCCTGGAGCGACCCGTCGAGGCGGCGATCCTCGATCACGAGAACGAGCGCATCCAGCTCGCGCACGTGCTCGCCGCCGCCTACGAGCTGCCTCTCTCCGATGCCGACGAAGCCGTGCTCGGCGGGCGCTGGCGAGAGCGCGCCGACGCGCTGGTCGCGCTCGGCGAGCTGCGGCGTGGCCGCGATGGGCGCTACCTGCCGCGGGGTCCACGCTTCCCCGCCGGCGACATCTCGCTGCGCTCGGCGTCGCCGGACTCCGTGGCCGTGGTCGAGGCCGGCTCGGGCGAGCTGCTCGGCGCCGTCGAGGCGGAGAGGGCGTTCACCACCGTCCACCCCGGCGCCGTGTACCTGCACTTCGGGCGCTCGTACGAGGTGCGTGAGCTCGACATCGAGGCGCGCCGGGCGGTGGTCGACCCGTTCGACGGCGACTGGTACACGCAGCCGAGGAAGGAGACGGAAATCTTCATCGAGCGGATCGTCGCCAAGAGCGACGATCCGGTCGCTGCAGGGACCGCCAAGAGCGACGCTTCGGTCGCAACCGCCGACCTCGAGCTGTGCTTCGGCGAGGTCTCGGTGACGGAGCAGGTGATGGCGTTCCAGCGCAAGCGCCTCTCGGATCACGAGGTGATCGACATGGTGGCGCTCGACCTGCCGGAGACGAACTTCCCCACCCAGGCCCTCTGGTACGTGCTCGGGGACGAGCTCGTCGGTCCCGCAACGCTGCCGCCCGAGGTGCTCCTGGGCGCGCTTCACGCCACCGAGCACGGGCAGATCGCGGTCCTGCCCCTGCTCGCGATGTGCGACCGGTGGGACATCGGCGGCCTGTCCACCAACGTCCACTTCCAGACCGGCCGTCCCACGATCTTCATCTACGACGGCCATCCGGGGGGCGTCGGGATCGCGCGGCGAGGGTTCGACCTGTTCGAGCGACTGGTGGCCGATGCCGCGAAGCTGATCGGGGAATGTCCCTGCGCGGACGGCTGCCCGTCTTGCGTGCAGAGCCCCAAGTGCGGCAACCTCAACGAGCCCCTGCACAAGGCGGGCGCGCTCGAGCTGATGACCGCGATGCTCATCTCCGCGCGCGATCAGCCGGAGGCGAAGGCCCGTTGACGAGGCCGGTGCAGATCTCGGTGATCGGGAAGGGGGCTCCGGACGAGGAGCTGTCCCCGCTTGCCGAGGAGGTTGGCCGACGCCTGGCCGGGGCCGGCGCGGTCGTCGTGTGCGGCGGCCTGTCCGGGGTGATGGAGGCGGTGGCTCGCGGGGCCTCCGCGGCCGGTGGCGACGGTGCTCGGCGATCGTCCCGAGCAGCTCGACCGAGCAGGCGAACCCTTACTGCACGCATGTGATCGCAACCGGAGTCGGCCAGGCCCGCAACCTGGCGGTGGTCTCGTCGGGAGACGCGGTGATCGCCATCGGCGGCGAGTGGGGGACCCTCTCGGAGATCGCCTTCGCCCGGGGGCTCGGGGCGCCGCGTGGTGGCGATTCGGAGCTGGGAGCTCGACGGCAGCGGCGCGATGGAGGGCGGCCCCGGGATCGAGGTGGCAGCCGACCCGGCCGCTGCCGTCGAGGCCGCCCTTCGCGGCGCAAGCGCGGCGGACTGAGCGGGCAGCGCGGTCAAGACCCAGCGCACGTTCGTCGCTAGCCTTAGCCGCCGGGCGAGGTAGCTCAGTTGGTAGAGCACACGACTGAAAATCGTGGTGTCGGCAGTTCGATTCTGCCCCTCGCCATCCTGGCTCGGGGCCGAACGACTGCCTCCCCCGGCTCGCCCTCCGGGCTCGCCTCCAGTTCGATTCTGCCCTTCGCCATCCTGGCTCGTGGCCGAACGACTGCCTCCCACGGAGGTGCACGAATGAGGCTTCCGGAGACCGCGCACACCTCCCGGCCGTGGCGGATCCACGAGCTCACGCCCGACTTCCGGCTCGAGGACGTGTGGGCGCTGCAGACGCCCGGCGGCCCGGACGACTTCGGTCGGCTCGTGCGACTGGCGGCCTCGCTCGACCCGTCGCGGAGCTCCGCGCGGGCCGTCAGCGCCCTCTTCGCCATCCGGTGGAAGCTCGGGGAGCTCTTCGGCTGGGACGGTCCGGACGCCGGCCTCGGCTCCAGGGTGCCGACGCTCCGCGACCGGTTGCCGCAGGATCTGCGCGATTCCTCATCGGGCCCGGAGTTCGAGGCGCTCCCGTTCTCCCCGCTCTACCTGACCGACGACGAGTTCGCCGCGGAGATTGCCAACCGGACCGTGCACGGCGTCCTGCACCTCGGCTGGGTCGAGGACCCGGCAGGCGATCATCGCGGCCAGATGGCCGTCCTGGTGAAGCCAAATGGCCTGCTCGGGACCACCTACATGGCCGCCATCGCGCCGTTTCGGCATCGGATCGTCTACCCGCCGATGCTGCGAGGGATCGCGCGGGCATGGGAGGCCGGTGCCACCGACCCGGCGCCGACCCAAGCCTAGGCATGCCGCCGCTGGCTCGTCCTCTACGACGCGGACTGCGGCTTCTGCAAGTGGCTCCTCGCCGGCCTGCTCCACTGGGATCGCGCAGAGCGGTTGCACCCGATCGCGCTGCAGCGACCCGAGGCAGACGACCCCTCTCGCGGACCTGACGCCCGCCGAGCGAATGGCCTCGTGGCACCTGATCTCTCCCGCCGGCGAACGGCGTTCGGGTGGCGCCGCGATCCCGGCGCTGTTGAGGCTGCTGCCTCGCGGGCGGGTCCCGGCTGCAGCTTTGCGCGGTTTCCCGGTCTCACCGACCGCGGATACCGGTGGGTGGCGGGACATCGCTCGCAGCTCTCCAGGTTGGTGCCGGCGAGCCTCAAGCAGCGTGCGAGCGAGCGCGTCCGACGGCGCGAGCAGGCGCTCGGATACGGGCGGGACGATGGGTCTGAACGAGGTAGGCTCGGCTCCGACCAGCCCTGCCCCTAGCTCGAGGTTTCATCACCGGCTCAGGGGGAAGCGGAGTCACACTGTCGATGGAGGCGGCCGACGAAACCCACGGATCTGGCCGCCCGCTCGTGGTGGGGCGTGCTGAAGCGAACGGTGAGCGAGTTCCGCGCGGACAACCTCACCGACTGGGCGGCGGCGCTGACCTACTACGCGATCCTGGCGATCTTCCCGGCGCTCATCGTCTTGGTCTCGGTCGTGGGACTGGCCGGCGAGTCGGCCACCCAGTCGCTCCTCGACAACGTCGACGAGCTCGGTCCGGGGCCCGCCCAGGACATCGTCAGCGGGGCGATCAAGGAGATCGCCGGCCGCCAGGGGGCGGCGGGCGTGGCACTGGTCATCGGGCTGGCGGCGGCGCTCTGGTCGGCGTCGGGGTACGTCGGGGCGTTCTCCCGAGCCTCGAACGCCATCTACGAGGTGGAGGAGGGCCGGCCGTTCTGGAAGCTGCGGCCCTACCAGGTGGCCGTGACCCTGGCGCTGCTGCTGCTGGTCGCGTTGAGTGCGATCGCCGTCGTCTTGAGCGGCCCGCTCGCCGATCAGCTGGGCAAGGTGTTCGGGGTTCAGGGCACGGCGGTGACCGTCTGGGACTTCGTCAAGTGGCCCGCGATCGTGTTGATCGTGATGACGATGGTCGCGATCCTCTACTACACGGCGCCGAACGTCCGCCATCCCGGGTTCCGGTGGATCACGCCGGGCGGCGTGCTCGCGGTGGTCCTGTGGATCGCGGCCTCGGCCGGGTTCGCGTTCTACGTTGCGGGCTTCGCCTCCTACAACAAGACCTACGGAAGCCTCGCCGGCGTGATCGTCTTTCTGGTCTGGCTCTGGATCTCGAACGTGGCGATCCTGCTCGGGGCGGAGCTGAACGCGGAGCTCGAGCGCGGGCGGGAGCTCGAGAGCGGCGTCCCGGAGGAGCAGACGATCGCGGTCGAGCCGAAGACCCCGCCCGAGCAGGCCTGAGCGCCGGGATGACGTGAGGGGCTTTAGCTCCGAAACGGCCGTGTCAGGGCGTCGATGCCGCCGCGAGATGCGTCCGACATAGTCCGCCGCCCACTCGGGAACGGACTCGGCGAGGCGAGCTGTCAGGTTCGGGAGGCGCGCGCGACTCAAGTGGGGAGATTTGCCCCGTCCGCCTCCCTCTTTACTGTGACCCATCGATGAGCGAACAGGTGACATTGACCGATCAGCCGGCATTGGCCGAGCCCTCGACGAACGGAAGCGAGCCCCAGTCGCATGGGCGAACCTGGGTGCGCGAGCTGGCCGACGGACAGGTGGTCGAAGGGGTGTTCGCGGTCCGCGAGCGCGAGCTGCGCCAGCGGCGCAACGGTGGCGAATGGCTGCGCCTGGTGGTGTGCGACAGCTCGGGCAGCATCGAGGCGGTCGTCTGGGAGGAGGTCCAAGAGGCCTACGAGGTGGCGGCGCCCGGCGCCGCAGTTCACGTTCGAGGCAGGTTCGGGATCCATTCTCAGTACGGCCCGAAGATCACCGTCGAGGCGATCCGTCCTGCCAGGCCGGACGAGTTCGAGGCGAGCGACCTCGCCGACGGGCCGAGCGTCCCCGTGGAGCGCCTGGAAGCCGAGCTGCGCGAGCTGCTCGGGACGATCCAAAGCCCGCCGCTGCGCGAGCTGCTGGGGGCCTTCTTCGCGCCCGGGTCAGCGATCTGGTCGCGATTCCGCGAGGCGCCGGCGGCGAAGTACTACCACCAGGCCTACCGCCACGGGCTGCTCGATCACACGGTCTCCGTAGCCCAGGCGGTGAGCGCCGCCGCCTCGGCGTTCCCCGGCATCGATCGCGACATCGCCGTCACGGGGGCGTTGCTCCACGACATCGGCAAGACGATCGCCTACAACGACGATCCGCTCGGGATCGACCTCACGGACGCCGGCCGACTCCAGGGCGAGATCCCCCTCGGCTACTACCTGGTGCGCCGCGAGATCGAGCGAATCCAGGGCTTCGACGCGGGGCTCGCCCAGGCGATCTTCCACATCATCCTCTCTCACCACGGGACGCTGGAGAACGGGTCGCCGGTGTCGCCGGCCACCCGCGAGGCAACCCTGGTTCACACGATCGACAACCTGGGCGGGAAGCTCGGAAGCTTCGACCGGATCGAGCGCGCCCTGCCCGACGGCGAGGCCTGGTCGCGGTTCGACCGCGGCATCGACTCGGCCGCGTACTTCAGCTCCCGCGCCGCCTAGCGGCGCGTAGCCAGAGCGATAGCGGGCGCTCCGAGTGCCGAAAATGCGGCATCTTCCGGGCGGCTGCGGTGGCGGCATCGGCAAGCCCTTATTCTGCGTCGCCATGGCCAAGGACACCGAGAAGTTGATCCGGCAGCTCTCGCTGATCTCGTTCCTGATGGCAAATGGGCGCCCGGTTTCGGCGCTCGAGATCAAGCGCGAGGTGGAGGGCTACAGCTCGATGAACGACGACGCGTTCGCGCGTCGCTTCTACGCGGATCGCGCCGAGCTCGAGAGCCTCGGGATCTCGCTTCAGGTCGAGAAGCCGGCCGAGGGCTTCTTCGAGGCGGAGCTCTATGCCCTGCCTCCGGAGAACTACTACCTGCGCCCGATCGAGTTCACGGACGGCGAGCTGGCCGCGCTGCGCACCGCGCTCGGGCTGCTGGATGGGGAGTTCGCGTACGCGGAGCCGCTGCGGCTCGCCCTCCAGCAGGTCTCGTGGGGGCGCCCGAGCCCGCTGGAGGAGGACGACTCGACCTCGATCGACGTCAAGCTCGCTGCTCCCGGGGGCGGGCGGGAGTTGTCCCAGCGCCTGGCCAAGATCGAGACAGCGATCTCGCGCCGGAAGACGATCGAGTTCAGCTACTACTCGATGCAGCGTGACGAGGAGTCCGACCGCAAGGTCGATCCCTACCACCTCGTCTTTCGCAACGGCCAGTTCTATTTGATCGGCCACTCTCACGAGCGCGACGAGGTGCGGGTGTTCCGCCTCTCGCGGATCCGCGGCAAGGTGTCCTACGCCACCAAGGCCGAGCACGACTTCGCGCCCCCCGAGGACTTCGATCGTCGCGACTACGCCTCTCGGGCCGACTGGCAGATGGGCGAGATCGAGGGAACGGCGAAGGTGTTCGTCCGCGAGCGGATCGCGTGGCTCGTGGAGCGCGACTTCGCCGGCTACGGCACGCTGCGCAAGGCCACCAAGAAGGATGGCGCCTCCGGCCGCGGAGCGATCTACGAGACGGAGTACGCGTCGGGTCGGCAGCTGATCTCCTGGGTGCTGGGGTGGCGAGAGAACGCGACCCTGCTCGAGCCGAAGGACCTGGGGCGCGAGGCCGCCGAGCGGCTCGAGCTGCTGCGAAAGCGCCACAGCGGCGAGTTCCCGCTGGCCCGAACCGTGGCCCGGCCGGTCGCGGAGGGCAACGGGCGTCCGAGGTCGACGAACGGACGCTCGGACTCGGTGATCCGCCCGGAGCGCTTCGCCCGGCTGGTAACCCTGGCCGGGCTATTGATCGGGGCGGCCCGCGAGGAGGCCCGGCTCCCGGTGAGCACGGTGCTCGACGAGCTCAACGTGAGCCGCCAGGAGCTCCACGAGGACATCGACGTGCTCAACGTCGTCAACTTCGGCGGCGGAACCTACGTGCTCTACGCGGAGATCGCCGGCGAGGAGATCGAGGTCGACCCGGACACCTACGGCGAGAACTTCGCCCGCCCGGCCCGCCTCCTGCCGCTGGAGGCGAAGGCGCTGGTCGCGGCGATCGACCTGTTCGGTGACCACCTCCCGCAGGCGGGACTGTCCACGGCGCGGGAGAAGATCGTCGCCGCCCTCGGCCACGATCCTTCACATGAGGGCCTCGAGATCGCTCCGGGCCGAGACGACTCGGACGTGGTTCGCACCGTCAACGACGCGATCGAGCGGCGCCGCGTGCTCGAGCTCCACTACTACAAGGAGAACGAGGACGAGTTCATCAAGCGGGAGGTGGAGCCCTACCAGCTGGTCAGCGGCCCCGAGGGCTGGTACCTGGGCTGCTATGACCTCGGCCGCGAGGACACGCGCCACTTCCGGCTCGACCGCATGAAGGAGGCGCGGCTGACGCGGCGGGGATTCGAGCCTCGAGAGGGGGTCGAGGAGCGCTTGGCCGAGCAGGAATGGCTGGTCCACGGCGAGGTCGGAAGCGCTGGGGTCGCCCGGGTGTGGGTCTCGCCCGACCGTGCTCGCTGGCTTCGTGAGCAGCGGACCGTGGTCGAGGAGCTTGGCGATCGGGCGGTCGTCGTGGAGCTTCCCTACGGCTCGCCCGATTGGCTGGTCCGAGAGATCCTCAAGGGGGTCGGGGACCTGGTCGTGCTCGAGCCGGACGACGCCCGCAAGGCGGTGCGGGACGCCGTCGGCGGAAACTGAGCGGGATCGCTACCACCTCGTTCCCCAGCGTCCAGCCGCGGTCAGAGGCGCGGGACCAGCTCATCCAGCGCGTCCGGCAGCCCCCTGAGGTCCGGCAGCTCCATCGCCCTCGAGACCTGACTCGATTCACCCAGGCGGTTGACCCACACCGCCCGGATGCCCATCCGGGCGCTCGGTTCGATGTCGTGGAAGACGCTCGCTGCAACGTGGACGTGGCGGCTTCGCTCGGCGCCCGCATCGGTGAAGAACCGCTCCCAGTGCCCGGGCGCGGGCTTGTAGGAGCCGGCCTCTCGCGCTGTGACCGTGACGTCCCACGGCACCCCCAGCGCCTCTACGGAGGAGGCAAGGAGATCGGGATCGGTATTCGACAGGATCGCCGTGCGCCAGCCGCGCTCCCGCAGCCCGCCCAGCGCGGCCGGCACCTCCTCGAACGGCGGCCAGGAGGGAAGCGATTCGGCGAGGGCGTCCTGGCGGGCGCTCGGCAGGTCGCGGGCGTCGATTGCGGCGACCGCGGCCAGACAGCGCGAGAGCACCTGGCGATAGGTCAGCTCGCCATGCTCCTGGACGCGAGGCTCGACCGCATGGTGGAGCGCCACGGGTCGCTCGCGGCCCGCTTCGGGCCACAGCTCCGAATACGCGTCACGCAGGCCACCCTCCCAGTCGATCAGGGTCCCGTAGCAATCGAAGGTCGCCCACCGGTCCGGCATCTGGCGACGATCACCCTATATTCGCGGCCATCGATTCTCCACCGGGCCATCCCGAGATCGTCAGGGTCGTCGCACCCAATCCGGGGCCGATGACGCTCGAGGGCACGAACACGTACGTGGTCGGCCGGGCCCCGGCGTACGTGATCGACCCGGGCCCCGCTGATGAGTCGCACCTCGAGTCGGTTCGCGCCGTGGCCGGAGGACCGGGGCGGCCTTGCCGGCGTGCTTCTCACCCACTCGCATGCCGATCACTCCGCCGCCGCGCCCATGCTCGACGCTCCGCTTCTCTTCGGGCGGGTGGGGGCTGGGGATGAGGGATCGCGAGACGGAGGTCGATCACGCGCCGGACGTGGCCGTGTCCTCGTCGGGCGGCGACTCCCCTGGGGAGCGGCAGAGGGTGGGACCGTTCGAGGTTCTCCCGACACCGGGACACGCGGCCGACCACGTCTGCTTCC
The DNA here is from genome assembly GCA_963758865.1 of uncultured bacterium. Lineage (GTDB taxonomy): Bacteria > Actinomycetota > Thermoleophilia > Solirubrobacterales > 70-9 > AC-56. The sequence goes on from CAVWWY010000006.1 coordinate 264,881, forward strand.
TGCTCGGCGCGGTGGGATTCTGCGGGGACCTCGTGCTGGGTCACGGCTCGAGCTTCGTTCCCCCGGACGGCGGCTCGCTGGCGGCCTACCTGGAGCTCGCTCGAGCGCCTGCGAGCCGCCGACCTCGAGCTGCTGTGCCCGGGCCACGGCCCATACCTGGATGACCCGGCGGCGAGGATCGAGGAGTACGTTCGCCATCGCATGATGCGCGAGGAGAGGCTCGTCTCGGCTCTGGAGGAGGGAGAGCGTTCGCGGAGCCGCCTGCTGGCCATCGCCTGGGCGGACGTGCCCGATGAGCTTCGTGGAGCGGCGGCGATCGTCATGCAGGCCCACCTCGAGAAGCTCGACGCCGAGGGCCGGCTGCCCGAGGGCATCTCGGACTGATCCCGGGCGAGCCGTGAGCCGCGATGGGAGCCTCTAGAGTTGCCGCCATGCTGGGCGGCACGCTGGCGAAGCGCCTCGCGCTCCTCGGCGGAGCGTTCGCGGCGCTCGGGACGAGCGCCGCCGCGGGCCTCTGGTGGCAGCTCTTTCGGAGGTCGCTGCCGCGAACGAGCGGCAGGCTGCGTCTGAGCGGGGCTCGAAGGGCCGGTCGAGATCCGGCGCGACAGGTGGGGCGTGCCGCACATCCGAGCCAACTCGAGGCATGACCTGTGGTTCGGCGAGGGCTTTTGCCACGGCCAGGATCGACTCTGGCAGCTCGATCTCTACCGGCGGATCGGGTCCGGCAGGCTGGCGGAGATCGCCGGACAAGCCGGGCTGCAGACGGATCGATTCATGCGCACCCTCGGGCTGCGCCGCGCGGCCGAACGCGAGTCGGCCGCGCTCGAGGCTGGCCTGCGATCCGAGCTCGAGGCGCTTTGCGCCGGCGTCAACGCGGCCGCCGCCGATCGGCCACTTCCGGTCGAGCTCCAGATGCTGCGGCTCGGCTTCGAGCCCTTCACGCCGGCGGACTCGCTCACCCTCACGAAGCTTCTCTCGTTCGGTCTCTCCACGAACTGGGAGCGAGAGCTCTTGCGCGCGGAGATGACCCGTGAGCTCGGCGCCGAGCTGTCGGCCCGACTCGACCCCACCTATCCCCGCGACAACCCGGTGGTTCTGACGCCCGGCGTCGCCTGGAGCGGCGACGGGCTGGGGCTCGCCGAGCAGATCGCCAAGGTCCGGGAAGCGCTCGGATTGGCGGTCGAGGCCACCGGCTCCAACAACTGGGCCGTCAGCGGATCGCGATCGGTCACCGGGGGGCCGCTTCTGGCAGGCGATCCCCACCTGCCGCCCAGCATGCCCGGGATCACCTATCAGGTAGGCCTCTATCTGGGTGACCGTTACTGCCGTGGAGCCTCGCTCCCCGGCCTGCCCGGGGTGATGATGGGCCAGAACAACGATGTCGCATGGTCGTTCACCAATGCGATGGCGGACGTCATGGACCTGTTCATCGAGCGGGTCGACGACGGCACATACGAGTTCGAGGGCGAGCAGCACCGTCTGACGGTGATCGAGGAGGAGATCGCGCTGCGGGGACGCTCCGAGCCGGAGCGCCTCGTGGTCCGCGAGACGCGGCACGGGCCGATCGTCAACGAGGCGCTGCGTGCCGATGACGTCGAGCCGCTCGCGCTGCGCTTCGCCGTGCTCGACCACCCCGGGATCACCGCAGGCAAACCTCCTGGCGCTCGAGTTCGGAAGCGGTCCCGAGCTGGTCGAGGCGATCGGCGAGCACGCCCATCCCGTCTCGAACCTTCTCTGGGCGGATCGCCACGGCTCGATCGGCTACAAGACAGTCGGCCGCGTTCCCGTTCGCCCCGGCGGCTGCCCCGACCTGCCGAAGCCCGGCTGGACGGCCGAGCATGAGTGGGATGGATGGATCCCCTACGACGAGTTGCCCGAGGTCGTCGATCCGGAGTGCGGCTTCCTCGTGACCGCGAACAACCGGATCGCCCCCGAGGACTATCCCCACCACATCACGAGCGACTATCTCGACGGCTACCGAGCCGCGCCGGATCGAGCAGCTGATCGAGTCGCAGCCCGAGCACGACCTGGACAGCTTCGAGGTCATGCAGACAGACATGCTCTCGCTGCCGGGCTTGGAGACCGCGCATCGTCTGGCACGGCTGCGTCCGCGCGATCAGCGCGAGCGGTCCGCGATCGAAAGGCTGCGCTCGTGGGACGGGACGATGACCCCCGAATCGATCGCGGCGACGATCTACCAGGCGTTCACGCTGCGCCTCGGGCGCGAGGTGACCCGCGCGGCGATCCGTGACCGCGATCTGGCCGAGCGCTGGCTCGATCGGGCCGACAACGGCTTCATCGCGCATGTGACCTCTCCATGGCGGTGGCAGTCGCACCTCCTCGGTCTGTGGGAGGACGCGGACGAGGAGCTGGTGGGCCGACCCATGGGACGAGCTGGCGCTTGGACGCTCTGCGGGGGGCGCTGGACGATCTCGAGGGCAGCCTGGGCGCCGATCCCGATGGATGGCGATGGGGCAGGGTGCATCCCCTCGTCTTCTCGCACGCCCTGGGGTGGGCGCATCCGCTGCTGGCGCGGATCTTCAACCGCCGGCTCGAGGTCGGCGGCGGCCAGGAGACGGTCGCACAGGTCGGTTGGGACCCGAACGATCCGTTCACCGCGATCTGGGCGCCCTGCTGGCGGATCGTCGCGGACCCCGTCCGCCCCGAGCGTTCGCGCTGGCAGGCGTTCACCGGCCAGTCCGGTCACGTCGCAAGCCCCCACTACGACGACCTCCAGGCGGATTGGCTCGACGGGAGAACGCAGCCGATGGCCGGTGAGGGGCCGTGGCGCGAGTTGGAGCTCCGGCCAGCGGCGCCGTCCCACGGGTCCTAGGCACCAAGGTTCGCGCGGGCATGAGCAGCCGTCGAGGCGAGATCAGGTTGAGCCCGGACGAGCAGCGCGAGCTGATCGAGGCCGAGCGCATCGTCGTCGTCTCGACGCTGGGGCCGCGCGGATGGCCGCACTCGATGCCGCTTTGGTACGTGCCGCGCGACGGCGAGATCTGGATCTACACGTATGCCAAGTCGCAGAAGGTCCGCAATCTGGAGCGCGACCCCCGGGCGACCCTGCTGGTCGAGACCGGCCACGAATACGGCGAGCTCCACGGGGTGGAGATCGAGGCCGAGGCAGAGATCCTCCGATGACCCGGACATCGTCTACGAGTTCGCCCTGGACCTGGCGCAGCGCTACTCCGGGGCGGCGGCCGCGGTCGACCCCGACGCCGCCGAGGCGCTCAAGGCCCAGGCGAGAAAGCGAGTGGCGATTCGCTTCGTCGCGAACGCGGATCGCCTCCTGGGACCACCGGAAGCTCGGCGGCGCATACTGACGCGGTGTTGCGGCCGTCCCGCCCACGCGGTATCGGCTGCGACGTTTTGAGGGACTCCACGAGGTAGCCTTGCCGCCCGATGGAGAACCTCAAGGGACTGATCCTGTCGGGCGGGGCGGGAACGCGCCTGCGCCCGATCACGCACACCTCCGCGAAGCAGCTCGTCCCGGTGGCCAACAAGCCCGTGCTGTTCTATGGCATCGAGGCGCTGGTCGAGGCTGGGGTGCGGGACATCGGGATCGTGATCGCTCCCGAGACGGGGGAGGAGATCGCATCGGTGGTGGGCGACGGGGCGCCGTTCGGGGCCTCGATCAGCTACATCAGCCAGGCCGAGCCGCTGGGCTTGGCGCACGCCGTGCTCACGGCGGAGGAGTTCCTTCAGGACGAGCCGTTCGTCATGTACCTGGGCGACAACCTGCTCCGCGACGGGATCACGGCGCTGGTCGATGCGTTCCGCGCCTCGACGGCCCGACGCCCTGATCCTCCTCACCCAGGTTCCCGACCCCGGAAACTACGGCGTCGCCGAGCTCGACGGCGAGCGAGTCGTGCGCCTGGTCGAGAAGCCCGAGAATCCGCCCAGCGACCTGGCCCTGGTGGGCGTGTACATGTTCGGCCCGTCGATCTTCGAGGCGGCCAAGGCCATCGAGCCATCGGGGCGCGGCGAGCTCGAGATCACGGACGCGATCCAATGGCTGATCGACGGCGGCAAGCGCGTCGAGAGCCACCGGGTGCTCGGCTGGTGGAAGGACACCGGCCAGCTCGACGACATGCTGGAGGCCAACAGGCTGGTGCTCGAGGACATCGAGCGCTCGGTGAAGGGCGAGCTGGTCGAGTCGAGGGTCGAGGGAAGGGTGGTCGTCGAGGCGGGGGCGCGCCTGGACCATGCGCTCGTGCGCGGCCCGGCGATCATCGGCGCGGATGCCCGGATCACCGACGCGTACGTGGGGCCCTACACGTCCATCGATGCCGGCGTCACCGTGGCACGTGCGGAGGTGGAGCACTCGATCCTGCTGGCCGGGTCGAGCGTCTCCGACCTGGACGCGCGGATGGAGGCGAGCCTTCTGGGTCGCAACGTGAAGCTCTCGCGCGGGGACGGCCTGCCGAAGACCCTGCGGATGATCGTGGGCGACAACGCGGAGATCAGGATTCCGTGAGGCGTCTGGGATCGGGTTTGGGGAGCACGACGTCTTGAAGGTCATGGTGACCGGTGCGGCGGGAATGCTCGGGCGCGAGGTGACGACCGCGAGTCATGCCCGCGGGCACGAGGTGGTGGCGCTGGCGCGTCCGGCCCTCGACATCTGCGACAGCGCGGCGGTCGACGCCGCGCTCATGAGCTACGGGCCGGACGCGGTCGTCAACTGCGCCGCCTTCACCGACGTCGATGGCGCGGAGGACGACGAGGCCGGCGCGATGCGGATCAACGACGAGGGCGCAGCCCTCCTGGCGGCCGCCGCCGACAGCATCGGGGCGAAGATCGTTCAGCCGTCCAGCGACTACGTGTTCGACGGCTCGAGGGGCGTCCCCTACGTCGAGTCCGACATGCCGGCTCCGCTGTCGGCGTACGGTCGCTCCAAGCAGGCCGGCGAGACCTCGGTCGCAGTCGCCAACCCCCGTCACTTCGTGGTCCGGGCGTCCTGGCTGTTCGGGCTCGGCGGGAAGAACTTCGTCGAGACCATGTTGCGGATCGGGGGCCAGCAGCCCGAGGTGCTGGTCGTCTCGGATCAGGTCGGCAGTCCGACCTACACCCGGCACCTCGGTGAGGCGCTCGCCCAGCTGGTGGAGGGCGAGGAGTTCGGGATCCATCACATCGCGGCGGGCGGGCATTGCTCCTGGTACGAGTTCGCGCAGGAGATCTTCGACCAGGCCGGCGTCGAGTGCAGGGTGATGGCGGGGACTACCGAGATGCTGGCCCGCAAGGCCCCGCGCCCCGCCTACTCGGTGCTCGGAACCGAGCGCACCGATCCGATTTCCCTGCCGCATTGGCGCCGAGGGCTCGCCGAGTACCTGGCCGAGCGACAGGTGGCGGAGGCCGCGGCGTGAGGGTCCTGGTCGCTGGAGGCGCGGGGTTCATCGGCTCCGCCTACGTTCGTCGCCGGCTCGCGGAGCATCCCAACGACTCCGTCAGGGTGTTCGACAAGCTCACCTACGCCGGCCGGCGCGAGAACCTCGATGGGCTCCCGGACGACCGGATCGAGTTGATCGAGGGGGACATCGCGGACCCGGATGCGGTTGGCGCCGCGGTGGCGGATTGCGACGCGATCGTCAACTTCGCAGCCGAGTCTCACGTCGACCGCTCGATCCACTCCCCGGGCGAGTTCATCCAGACAGACGTCTTCGGCGCCTTCGTGCTGCTCGAGGCTGCCAAGACGGCCGGGGTCCGCCACCTTCAGGTCTCCACAGACGAGGTCTACGGATCGATCGAGTCCGGGTCCTTCGACGAGCGCTCTCGGATCGAGCCCTCGTCCCCGTACTCCGCCTCGAAGGCCGGGGGCGACTTGATCGTCGGCGCCTACCACAACACCTACGGCGCCGACGCTCTGATCGCCCGGGGATCGAACAACTACGGGCCGCGCCAGCATCCCGAGAAGCTGATCCCCCTCTGCGTCCTGAACGCGCTGGCCGGGGATCCGCTGCCCGTGTACGGGGACGGCATGCAGGTGCGGAACTGGATCTTCGTCGATGACTTCTGCGCCGGAATCGATCTGGTGCTCGAGCGCGGCGAGGCTGGCCACGCCTACAACGTCGGCGGGCCGGACGAGCTACCCAACATCGAGGTCGTGAGGACGATCCTCGCGCTCACTGGTCGTGACGATTCGCTGATCGAGTACGTCACCGACCGGCTCGGCCACGATCGCCGCTACTCGCTCGGATCCGAGAAGGTCCGGGAGCTCGGCTGGGAGGCGAGCGTGAACTTCGAGGAGGGCCTGCGCCGAACGGTCGACTGGTATCGCGAGAACGAGTGGTGGTGGGGGCCGATACGCGGCGGGGAGTATCGCGAGTACTACGAGCGTCAGTACGGACGGGCGCTCAGGAGCTGATGGCCCGACGGCTCCAGACCGAGCTCGACGACGTCGTCCTGATCGAGCCGGAGGTTCACGGCGACGAGCGTGGCTTCCTGGTGGAGACCTTTCGCGATGACGCCTGGCGCGACCTAGGCGTCGACGTCGACTTCGTGCAGGACAACCACTCACGGTCCTCCCGCAACATCCTCCGGGGACTCCACTTCCAGACCAGTCCCGGGCAGGGAAAGCTCGTCCGCTGCCTCCGCGGACGGATCTGGGACGTCGCGGTGGACCTTCGAAGCACCTCCGCCACCTACCGGCGCTGGGAGGGCCACGAGCTCGACGACGAGCGCCACCGCCAGCTCTTCGTGCCGGCGGGCTTCGCGCACGGGTTCTGCGTGCTGAGCGACATCGCGGACGTCGCCTACAAGCTCTCGAGCGTCTACGACCCGGCTACGGAGGCGGGGATCGCATGGGACGACCCCGACGTCGGGGTCGAGTGGCCGATCACGGAGCCGGTGCTATCCGACCGCGACCGCAACGCGCCTCGCCTCGCCGAGATCGCCGGCGAGCTTCCCTGGTAAGTCACCGCCGGATCCACCAGCTTCCTCGCCCGTTGCCCGGCGCGGTATCGCGTCCGGGCGGTCCGTAAGATCGGGGGTTTGAGCTCCATGCCATCCGAGACTGCCAAACCAACCCCGTTGAGCCCGTTCAGCGAGCCCGTGAGGCGCTGGTTCGAGTCGTCGTTCGAGGAGCCCACCCCCGCACAGGCGATGGGCTGGCCGAAGATCGTCTCGGGCCACAACACGCTGATCTGCGCGCCTACGGGCTCTGGCAAGACCCTCGCCGCGTTCCTGTGGGGAATCGACCGCCTCGCGCGCGAGCCCGAGGCGCTCGGCCAGGGGGTCCGAATCGTCTACGTCTCGCCGCTGAAGGCCCTCTCCTACGACATCGAGCGCAACCTTCGGGCACCCCTGAAGGGGATCGGGGCAGAGATCTCCGTCGGCCTTCGCACAGGGGACACGCCTCAGCGAGAGCGTCAGGCCATGCGGCGAAAGCCGCCCGACATCCTGATCACCACCCCCGAGTCGCTCTACCTGATCATGACCTCGGGAGCGCGAGAGATCCTCGCTCCCGTCGAGGCCGTGATCGTCGACGAGATCCATGCGGTGGCGCAGTCGAAGCGCGGCGCACACCTCGCGCTCACGCTGGAGCGGCTCGCCCATCTCTCGAGGCAGAACGACGGGGAGGACCCGCAGCGGATCGGGCTCTCGGCGACCCAGCGGCCCCTGGAGCGCGTCGCCAAGTTCCTGGCCGGCCCTCGCCGCCCGTGCGAGATCGCCGACGCGGGTAAGCCGAAGGAGCTCGACCTCGAGATCGTCGTCCCGGTCGAGGACATGACGGAGCCCGACGCGCAGGTCGAGAAACGCCGCGACGGCGGAGACTCCGGCCACGGCCCCGGTGAGGAGAGCCTCGACGCGGTGCCGGCCTCCCGCTCGATCTGGCCGGCGATCTACCCCGAGCTCCTGAAGCTCGTTCGCGAGCACACCTCGACCATCATCTTCGTCAACAACCGCCGTGGCGCCGAACGGCTCGCGAAACGCCTGAACGAGTTGAACGCCGATGAGCCGGCGGTCGAGCTTCCTGCCACGGAACACGCAGGCAACACCGACCCCGCCGGGGCAAATGGCGGAAAGGGCGCGGGCGAGGGTGCCGACCCCGAGACCCGAACGACAGGCGGAAGCTCGGGGGCGGCACCCTGGACCGCGGCCTCCGGACAGACGGAGCAGGAGGGGCCGGCGGAGATCGCTCGAGCCCATCACGGCTCGCTCGCCCACGAGGAGCGGACGGTGGTCGAGGAGCTCCTGAAGTCCGGGCAGCTCCCGTGCCTGGTCGCCACCTCGTCCCTGGAGCTCGGCATCGACATGGGCGCGGTGGACCTGGTGATCCAGGTCGAGTCGCCAAAGTCGGTCACGCGGGGGCTGCAGCGGATCGGGACGGGCGGGGCACACCCTGGAGGAGGTGTCGGTGGGCCGCATCTTTCCCAAGTTCCGGGCCGACCTGCTCGAGTGCGCCGTGGTGGCCAGCCGCATGCGTGAGGGAGAGATCGAGGAGACGGTGATCCCACGCAACCCGCTGGACGTCCTCGCCCAGCACCTGGTCTCGATGTGCGCCGACGACGAATGGGAGGTGGACGAGGTCGAGCGCCTGGTCAGCGGGGCCGAGCCGTTCTCGGAGCTTTCGCGCGAGCAGCTCGAGAACGTGCTCGACATGCTGGATGGCCGATATCCGTCCGAGCGCTTCGCCGAGCTGCGGCCGCGGCTCGTCTGGGACCGCGCGGCCGGGACGATCCGCGGGCGCCCGGGCGCCCGCCAGCTCGCGGTCACCAACGCCGGGACGATCCCCGATCGTGGCCTCTACGGGGTCCACCTGCCGGACGGCCGCCGGGTGGGGGAGCTCGACGAGGAGATGGTCTACGAGGCGCGGCCGGGGCAGACGTTCCTGCTAGGCGCGACCACCTGGCGAATCGAGGAGATCACCCGCGACCGGGTCATCGTCACCCCCGCTCCGGGGGTGCCCGGGGCGGTGCCGTTCTGGAAGGGCGACGGAGTGGGACGACCCGCGGAGCTCGGCCGTGCGATCGGCGCCTTCGCCAGAGAGGCGGTCGGAGCGGATGCCAAGCAACTCGCCAAGGAGTACGACCTCGACCGTCTCGCAGCCGAGAACCTGGTCGCCTATCTGCGCGAGCAGCAGGCGGCCACCCGCGTCGTGCCATCCGACCAGACGGTGGTCGTCGAGCGGTTCAGGGACGAGATCGGCGATTGGCGGGTCTGCGTGCTCTCTCCCTGGGGCGGGCGCGTGCACGCCGCGTGGGGCTTGGCGCTCTCGGCGCGGATCCGCGACGAGCACGACCTGGAGGCCGACGCGATCTGGTCCGACGACGGGATCGTGATCCACCTCCCCGACGCCGACGAGGCCCCGCCCGCCGATCTGGTCCTGCTGGAGGCCGACGAGATCGAGGACCTGGTGGTGCGCGAGCTCGGAAGCTCGGCCCTGTTCGGCGCTCGCTTCCGCGAGAACGCCGCCCGGGCGCTCCTCATCCCGCGGGCCTATCCGGGCAAGCGCACGCCGCTGTGGCAGCAGCGTCTCAAGGCCCAGAGCCTGCTCGAGGTGGCCAGGGACTTCCCTCGCTTCCCGATCGTGCTCGAGACCTACCGCGAGTGCCTGCGTGACGTGCTCGACCTCCCCGGCCTGGAGTCGCTGCTGCGCGACCTCTCCGCGCGCCGAATCTCGCTGGTCGAGGTCGAGACCCCGACGGCGTCGCCCTTTGCCTCCTCGCTGCTCTTCGACTACGTCGCCACCTACATGTACGAGGGCGATACCCCGAACGCCGAGCGCCGCGCCGCCGCGCTGTCCCTCGATCGCGAGCTGCTGCGCGAGCTGCTGGGCCAGGAGGAGCTGCGTGAGCTGATCGATCCGGAGGCCCTGGCCGACGTCGAGGCGGCGCTGCAGCATCGAGCCGAGCCCGCGCGGGCCAAGGACCGCGACGCCCTCCAGCAGATCCTTCGCCGGCTGGGTGATCTGACCGCAGCCGAGTGCGATGCGCGCGTGGCGGAGGGCTACTCGGCGAAGTCGATGCTCGAGAAGCTCGAGCGCGAGCGGCGCGCAGCCCGCATCCGGATCGGCGGCGAGGAGCGGTGGATCGCCGCCGAGGACGCGGCGCGTTTACCGCGACGCGCTCGGCGTTCCGCCTCCGCCGGGCCTTCCCGAGTCCTTCCTGACGGAGGCGCCGGACCCGATGGCGGCCTTGATGCGCCGCTATGCCCGCACCCACGGTCCCTTCCCCACGGCGCAGCCCGCTCGTCGCTACGGGGTCGATCCCTCCGCCGCGCTTCGGGAGCTCGAGCAGTCCGGTGAGCTGGTCCGTGGCGAGCTCCTGCCGGGAGGCACCGAGCGGGAGTGGTGTGACCCGGATGTCCTGCGAAGGATTCGCCGCGCCAGCCTGGCTCACCTTCGTGCCGAGGCGGAGGCCGTCGACACCCGCGAGCTGGCGCGCTTCCTGCCCGGCTGGCAGAACGTGGACGCCCACCGGCCCGCGGGCGCCGGTCCCGACCGGCTTCGCGAGGCGATCGTCCCCCTGCAGGGCGTCGCGCTTGACCCCGGAGGTATGGGAGCGGGACGTCCTGCCGCGCCGGCTCGGCGCCTACAGCCCCGCGTGGCTCGACGAGCTGTGCACCGGCGGTGAACTGGTCTGGATCGGAGCGGGGGCGCTGCGGACGAAGCGGTGGCAAGGTGGCGCTCTACTTCCGAGAGGACGTGCGCCTGGCCGGCCCGCCGCCGGCGAACGCCAAGCTGGAGCCTCCCTCCGGGGATGCTCCATGACCGGATCCGGGAGCTGCTCGGCGAGGCAACCCTGCCTTCTGGTTCGACTTGGTGGACGCCATCGACCTGCCGCGCGAGGACCTCCACGCCGCGCTGTGGGACCTGGCGTGGGCGGGGGAGGCAACCAATGACGCCTTCTCGCCCCTGCGAGCGCCCCGTCTTCGCAGCGTTCCGCGGGCCGAGCGCCGCGGGAGGCGCTTCGCCGCCCGGCGGGCCGCCGCAGGACAGGCCGTCCAGGGGCGGTGGTCGCTGACGGAGACGCTGTTCGAGAACGCCCCGCCGGCCGGTCCGCGCCTGCGCGCGCAGGCCGAGTTGATGCTCGAGCGCTACGGGATCGTCACCCGCGAGACGGTGCTCGCCGAGGGGATTCCCGGCGGCTTCGCGGCTCTGTATGGCGAGATGTCGAATCTGGAGATGCTCGGAACGGCACGGCGCGGCTACTTCGTCGAGGGCCTCGGAGGCGCGCAGTTCGCGCTCCCGGGCGCGGTCGAGCGCCTGCGCTCGCTGCCACCGCCCGCGGGTGGCTATCTGGCCCTCGCCGCCACCGATCCGGCGAATCCCTACGGTGCCGGCGTGCCGTGGCCGAAGCGGCGAGGGCGGTCCCGGCGGACGGCGTCCCAGCCGGACGCCGGGCGCCTATGTGCTGCTCCGCGACGGCGAGGCGCTGCTGTTCGTCGAGCGGGGCGGACGGGGCCTGCTTCGGCTGGCGGAGCTCGGCGAGGACGGGCTCGGCGAGGCGATCGGAGAGCTGGCGAGCGCCGTCCAGGGTGGCGTCCTGCCGCGGCTTGCGATCGAGCGACTCGACGGCGATCCCGTGATCGGCTCCGGATTCGAGGAGACCTGATCGCCGCCGGCTTCTCCCGCCAGCCCCGGCGCCTCGTGGCCTCCGCGTGAGCCGCCGTCCCCCGGCTCGCCATCGGGTCGAGGGGATGACCGATGCCGCGCGAGCGGGATAATCGAACCGTGTGGGAGGAGCGGCCATGAGCCCCACCGATCCGATCGAGCTGCTCGTCTCGCGTGCCGCTGTTCTCCGAGCTCTCACGCGGGGAGCTGGAGCGGATCTCCCGCGTCGCGGTCCCGCGCTCGTTCCCGGCCGGGGTGCGCGTCTTCCACGAGGGGGATCACTCGGATGCGTGCTACCTGGTGCGCTCGGGGGATCTGCGCGTGACGCGGGAGCACTCCGATGGACGGGCGATCGCCCTCGCCACCCTGGGCCCGGGGGACATCTTCGGCGAGCTCGCCATGTTCGATGGCGAGGCCCGCTCGGCCAGCGTCGAGACGCTGTCCGACTCGGAGCTCCTGGCCCTTCCGGCCGCCGATTTCCGTCGTCTGCTCGCCGATCATCCGGAGATCGCGGTGAAGCTGATCGCCGCGCTGACCCGGCGCCTTCGTGAGACGAACGAGCGGGTCTCCCGGCAGTCCTTCCAGACCGTTCCGAGCCGGGTCGCCGGCGTGCTCGCCCAGCTGATCGCCGAGGAGGCCGTCTCCGAGGCGCGCCAGGCGGTGACGATCCGGATGACCCAGGCGGACCTCGCCCAGCTCGCGGGCACCTCGCGCGAGAGCGTGTCGCGCTTCCTGGCGACCCTGGAGCGCGCCGGGGTGGTGCGGGTGGGACGGGGCCGCGTCACCGTGATCGAGCCGCGGCGGCTCCACGCCTACATCTTCTGATGCGGCTCGGGATCCGGGGGCGGCGACTTCGCCGCGCAGCGCGCGCAGATGGTGGAGCGCCATCTGCGGCGTCGCGGGATCGGCGACGGAGCGAGTCCTGGAGGCGATGTCGGTCGTGCCCCGGGAGCGGTTCGTGCCCGAGCGCTACCGGCGGCGCGCCTACGCCGACTCGGCGCTGCCGATCGGCGAGGGTCAGACGATCTCGCAGCCCTGGATCGTGGCTGCGATCTGCCAGGCGCTCGAGCTGGAGGGGTTCGAGCGCGTCCTCGAGGTCGGGACCGGCTCGGGCTATTCGGCTGCGGTGCTCGCGCGCCTCGCTCGCGAGGTGATCACCATCGAGCGGGTCCAGAGCTTGCCGTGACGGCCCGGGAGCGGCTCGACGAGCTCGGGATCGCGAACGTCGAGGTGGTGGTCGGCGATGGCAGCGAGGGCCTGCCCGACCGGGCGCCATACGACTGCGATCGCCGTCCACGCCACGGCCCCCTCTGCCGCCCGGGAGGCTGATCGAGCAGCTCGAGGTCGGCGGCCGCCTGGTGATCCCGATCGCCACCGATGCCGCCGACATGCTGACCGTGTTTCAGTCGCGTCGGCGAGCGCGTGGACGCTCGCCACCGGCGATGGCCTGAGGCGGGAGGTGATCGGCCCCTGCCGCTTCGTGCCCCTGATCGGGAGCGAGGGCTTTCCCGAGTGAGCAGGGAGGTTTGAAATCACGTTAGGCTGGCCTCCTCATGGCCGGCGGCCTGCTCGCGCTCAATTTCTTCTCGCCTGCTTTCGTCGACCAGCTGAAGCGGGGTCGGAAGACGGCGACGATCCGGCTCGGCGACAAGTCGCGCAAGTACGAGCGCGGCCAGGTCGTCTGGATCACGGTCGGCTACCAGCACAGCCCCCGGGAGAAGATCTTTTCCGCGGTGATCGACGGCGTCGAGGTGAAGCGGGTTCGCGAGCTTTCCCCGCGCGACATCGAGCACGACAACCCCGAGTTCCGCCGTCTCGACGAGACGGTGGGCTTCCTGCGCCAGATCTACGGGCGCGACGTCGACCACGACGACACCGTCACGGTGATCCGCTTCTCGCAGGTGGTCGAGTCCGTCGCTCCGCAGCTCGGGAACGGGGAGACCCCGTCGCCTAACTAGCGGCAGTCCGAGGCTTCGTCCGGTGCCCGAGTACGAGTTCCTGACCACCTGGTGCCTCGAGTCGCCGCGGGCGCCCGTCTGGGATGCGATCTGGGAGTCGGAGCGGTGGCCGGAATGGTGGCGCGGGGTGGTCGCGGCGGAGCAGCTGGCACCCGGGGACGAGTCAGGCTGCGGGCAGGTCGGCCGCTACACGTGGCGCTCCCGGCTGCCCTACGACCTCGAGTTCGAGATCACCACCACCAGGGTCGCCAAGCCGCACCTGCTCGAGGGCAGCCGCGGCGGGGGAGCTCGCCGGCACGGGACGCTGGCGCCTGTTCGAGCAGGACGGCGAGGCGCCGGTGACCGTGGTCGTCTACGAGTGGCACGTGAGCACCACCAAGCCCTGGATGAACCTGCTGGCGCCGGTCGCGCGCCCGCTGTTCGAGTGGAACCACGACTGGGTGATGCGAAACGGCGGCCGGGGCCTCGCGAGGCTGCTCGGCTGCCGCCTGCTCGCCGCGGACTGAGCGGGGTCCGATCTCGCGCAGCCCGTCCGCCAAACCTTAGTCACTCGGACTGAGATCCTGACAGATCCTGAGATCGGGACGGAGGCCCGCTACACTCCCTTCGGGACGCCTTGGCACTCTGGGTTGTAGAGTGCCAGGAACCGGGCAGACAGCCCGGCAACCCTTTTCAAACGCTCAAAGCAGACGGAGGTAGCAACGGATGAACCTCAAGCCCCTTGGGGACCGCCTGATCGTCCAGGCAATCGAGGAGGAGGAGACGACCGCAAGCGGCCTCGTGCTGCCGGATACGGCCAAGGAGAAGCCCCAGAAGGGCAAGGTGGTCGCGGTGGGCGACGGGCCCGTCGAGGACGGCGAGCGCCGCCCGCTCGACGTCAGCGCGGGCGACGAGGTGCTGTACAGCAAGTACGGCGGCACCGAGATCAAGGTGGACGGAGACGACCTGCTCGTGCTCCGCGAGTCGGACGTGCTGGCCAAGGTCGTCTAGACCCAAACAGACTTGAGACGTAGAACAAGGAGGAACCGAAAGACATGCCTCACAAGGAGCTCAAGTACGACGCAGAAGCACGCGCCGCGCTACAGGCCGGCGTCGATGGCGTCGCCAACGCGGTCAAGGTAACGCTGGGCCCGAAGGGCCGCTATGTGGTCCTCGACAAGAAGTTCGGCGCCCCGACGATCACCAACGACGGGGTCACGATCGCCCGTGAGATCGAGCTCGAGGACGTGTTCGAGAACCAGGGCGCTCAGCTGGTGCGCGAGGTCGCGACCGCGACCAACGACGTCGCCGGCGATGGCACCACCACGGCGACGCTGCTCGCCCAGACGATGGTCCGCTCGGGCCTCAAGAACGTGGCGGCCGGCGCCAACCCGCTGGCGCTGCGTCGCGGCATCGAGAGGGCCGTCGATCAGGTGGTCGACAACCTCCGCGACAAGCAGTCGCGCGAGATCGGCGGCAAGGAGGAGATCGCCCGAGTGGCCGCGATCTCGGCCGCCGACGACGAGATCGGCAACGTGATCGCCGACGCGATCGACAAGGTCGGCAAGGACGGCGTGGTGAACGTGGAGGAGGGCCAGACCTTCGGGATGGAGCTCGAGTTCACCGAGGGGATGCAGTTCGACAAGGGCTACATCTCGCCCGTACATGATCACCGACCAGGAGCGCATGGAGGCGGTCCTCGAGGACCCGTACGTCCTGATCGCCAACCAGAAGATCGGCTCGGTTCGCGACATGCTGCCGGTGCTGGAGCAGGTGATGCAGAGCGGCAAGCCGCTGGTGATCGTGGCCGAGGACGTCGAGGGCGAGTCGCTGGCGACCCTGGTCGTCAACAAGCTCCGCGGCACGTTCACCGGCGTGGCCGTGAAGGCCCCCGGGTTCGGCGACCGCCGCAAGCGCATGCTGGAGGACATCGCGATCCTCACCGGCGGCGAGGTGATCACGGAGGAGATGGGCCTGAAGCTCGAGAACACCCAGGTCTCGCAGCTGGGCCGGGCCCGCCGCGTGGTGGTCAACAAGGACACCACGACGATCATCGACGGCGGGGGCGAGAAGGAGCAGATCGAGGGCCGGATCAACCAGATCCGCTCCGAGATCGAGACCACGGACTCCGACTTCGACCGCGAGAAGCTCCAGGAGCGGCTCGCGAAGCTCGCCGGTGGCGTTGCGGTCGTCAAGGTCGGAGCCGCCACCGAGACCGAGATGAAGGAGAAGAAGCATCGGGTCGAGGACGCGCTCCAGGCGACCCGGGCGGCCCTCGAGGAGGGCATCGTCCCGGGCGGCGGCGTGGCGCTGCTCAACGCCCAGGATGCGATCGACACCTCCGACCTGACGAACGGCGACGAGAGCACCGGCGCGGAGATCGTG
This sequence comes from uncultured bacterium, assembly GCA_963758865.1. Classification (GTDB taxonomy): domain Bacteria; phylum Actinomycetota; class Thermoleophilia; order Solirubrobacterales; family 70-9; genus AC-56. The sequence continues at coordinate 280,757 of CAVWWY010000006.1, forward strand.
CGCCGGGCGCTCGAGGAGCCGCTTCGCCAGATCGCCGAGAACTCGGGCTTCGAGGGCTCGGTGGTGGTCAACAAGGTCCGCGGCATGAAGCCCGGCGAGGGCCTCAACGCCGAGTCCGGCGACTACGGCGAGCTGGTCAAGGCCGGGGTCATCGATCCGACCATGGTCACCCGGTCGGCGCTCCAGAACTCCGCCTCGATCGCCAAGAACATCCTGACCACGGAGGCGATCGTCGCCGAGCCGCCCGAGAAGGACGCGGCTCCCGCGGGTGCCGGCATGCCCGACATGGGCGGGATGATGTAGCCAACGCGCTCTTTGGGCGAACGCCCAGCGCTTCAAGGAGGGCCCGGCGAACGCCGGGCCCTCTTCGTGTCCGAGGGCGTGTGGTCGAGGCGGATAGGGTCTCGGGCATCGCCCGGCAAGGGGACCGGGCCACCAGATGAGGAGGGCTCAAGTGAAGGCTTGGACGGCGGCCCTGGCCGCCGCGATCGCGACCGCCGCGATCGCGCTGATCGTGATCGCACCGCTGGCACAGAGCAGCAGCAAGCGCCACCCGGGGCTGAAGGTGGTGACGGCGTCCGACTTCAGCTTCAGCGGCAGGGCCGTTGCCAAGTGCCCGAGGAAGTACGTCGTCGTCGGAGGCGGAGCGGACACCGGACCGGATGCGGCGATCACCCAGTTCGGGAAGAATGGCTCACGCCGTTGGCGCGTTCGCACCGTCGCGACGGGTCCGACCAAGAGGGGTGGGCCGTCCGCCGGTGCGCAGGCGATCTGCGCCAAGGGCACGGGCGGGTTCAAGCTCACAGACCGGGGCGAGCTCGACTGAGGCCGGACCTCAGGCGGACCGCAGGACCTCTCGCACCGCGAGGGGGGTGACGCCGAGACTCTCGGCGTCACCCGTCCCGCGCGGGGTGGTCATCGGAACCTCCATCAGCTCCGCCTCCTCCCAGGTGGCGAACACGGCCTCGCCGAACACTCGGCGCAGCGCCACCAGCGTGAGGTGGACCAGGCTCAGCGGCACGTGGACCAGGGGCCGTTCTCGTCCCGCCGCGCGGGTGACGGTGCGCGCGATCTCGTCGTAGGTGAGGAGCTCGGGGCCGGCGAGCTCGTAGCGGGCGCCGGCGTGCTCGGCCTCGAGCGCGGCGACGACGCATCGCGCCACATCGGTCGCCCAGATCGGTTGGAAGGCGGAGCGACCGGAGCCCGAGATCGGAAGGACCGGAAGCAGCGCCAGGCGCTTCATCAGCCGCACCCACCGATCGTCGGGGTCGTAGACGATCGACGGCGCGAAGATCGTCGTCCGGAGCGGCGAATCCGCCACCGCCCGTTCGGCCAGCGCCTTGGCGCGAAAGAAGCGGGTGCGCTGGAACTCGGTCGCGCCCAGGGCGGAGAAGAAGATGAAGCGCTCCACGCCGGCGCGTTCGGCCGCCCTCAACAGGCGCACGGTGGCGAGCCCATTCAGCTCCTCGACGCGGGCGTGGTGCTCATCCCGGATCGCGGCGGCCAGATGGACCACGGTGTGAGCGCCGCGCAGCGCCTGGCGCTGAAGGTGCCGATCCCCCAGCCGGGCCAGGTCGCCGAGCGCGATCTGGACATCGACGCGGTGACGCCCAAGGCCGCGTGGGTCCCGAACGAGGGCCCTGACGTCGTGTCCCTCCTCGAGCAGACGTGGAAGGAGCGCCCTGCCGACGGTTCCGCTCGCCCCGGTAAGCAGGATCACGTCGATGCACTCTATCCACGCGCTGCCACTCGCCTACAATGTTCCGCTCGCTCGGCTGGGCAGCCGGCATGGGCGTAGTGGACCACCGAACGAGGCACCGACGAAGAGGGAGACCAAACCTTGGCCTACGTCATCGCCGAGCCGTGCATCGGTCAGAAGGACAACTCGTGCGTCGAGGTCTGTCCGGTCGACTGCATCCATCCGACCCCCGACGAGCCCGACTACGAGGGGGTCGAGCAGCTCTACATCGATCCGGACGAGTGCATCGACTGTGACGCCTGCGTCGAGGCCTGCCCGGTCGATGCGTGCTTCGCGGAGGATCAGCTGCCCGAGGAGTGGGCCAAGTACACGCCGATCAACGCGGAGTACTACTCGAAGTAACTACTGAACGACGGGGAGCTCGGTGCCGCTCACGGCCGACTGGGCGGCCACGGCTGGCGGGGGCGCCTGCATCACCGGCAGCTCCTGGGGCGTAGCGGCGACGATCCCGCGAGCCAGCTCGCGAATCGCCTGGGCCGCGGGGGCGTCAGGGTCCTCGAGCACGAGGGGGGATCCGGAGTCGGCGTGCTCCCGGAGCTCCTGCGAGAGCGGCACCTTGCCGATCATCGGCACGTCGAGCTCGTCGGCCAGGAGCTGGCCGCCTCCCTCGCCGAAGATCGTGAATCGCTGGCCGTCGGGGCTCGTGAACCCGGACATGTTCTCGACCACGCCGAGCAGCTCGAGGTCGACCTTTCCCGCCATCTCGGCGGCCCGTCGCGCGACGGTCTGCGCCGCCGGCTGGGGGGTGGTCACGACCAGGACCTTCGCCTGCGGCAGCAGCTGCGCGAGGGTCATCGAAACGTCGCCCGTGCCCGGGGGGAGGTCCAGCAGCAGATAGTCGAGCTCGCCCCAGTCGACGTCCTCCAGAAACTGCTGGATCGCCTTGTGGAGCATCGGGCCGCGCCAGACCACCGCGGCGTTCTCCTCCAGGAAGAAGCCAATCGACATCACCTTGACGCCGCCGGGGCCGGGGACCGGCACGATCTTCCGCTCCGCGTTGACCTCGGGCTTGCGGTTGACGCCGAGCATGCGCGGGATGGAGTAGCCGTAGACGTCGCAGTCCAGCGCTCCGGTGGCATAGCCATCCGCCTGTAGGGCCGTTGCGAGGTTGGCGGTCATGGTCGACTTGCCGACGCCGCCCTTCCCCGACGCGACGCAGACGACGTTCTTTACCTGTGCGAGCGCGCCCTCGGGAAGACGCTGGCGCCCCAGCGATTGCTGCAGGCGCCCCTTCTCCTCGTCTGAGAGCACGTCGAACTCCACGCCCACCTGGGAGACGCCTTCGAGGCGACCGACCTGTTCCGCGACGGCCTGCTGGAAGTGGGAGCGGATCGGACAGCCCGGTGTCGTCAGCGAGACGACGACCTGCACCCGGCCGTCGTCGACCGCGATCGAGCGCACCATGCCCAGATCGACGATCGATCTCCTGAGCTCCGGGTCGATCACCGCCTTCAGGGCCTCGGTGATCTGCTGGCTGGTTGGATCCGTCATGTCCTCAATTGTCGCAGGGGCCTTGGTCGACCGGTGCGGACGCGAATCGACCGGCCAATTGGCCGGTCGATTCGGGGAGGAGAGGTTGCTGTTCTGCCCGCGAGAAAGTGCGGGCAGATTCCCCGAGCCCGCACCTCTCTGGCGGCCTCGGGCTAAGCCTGGCTAGACCAGGGTCGAGACCCGGTCCTGCACCACGGTCTGGGCGCGCTTCAGGCCGTCCTCGGCCTTGGCGCGGTTCTGCTTGACCGTGGTCTGGACCCGGCGACGGCGCCGCGTGAGCTCGCGCTCGACCCGGTTGCGCGTCCGGCGGACCCGGGTCCTCGTCTTGCGCCGCGCGCCGGCTCCGCGTCGCTCGAGCCTGTTCAGCTCGCGCTCGACTCGGGTGCGGATGGTCTTCAGCTCCCGGTTCGCCGCCTGACGTCCGGTGAACGGCTCGACGAGGTCCGTGACGCGATCCGCCACCGTGAGCGCCGCGCCGACGGGGACGTCCACGGAGCGCTCGGCGGTGTGCCGCGCGTACGAGACGCTGCCGTTGCGAACCTTGGTGAAGCCCTCTCGGATCTTGGCGTTGTCCGAGCGGCGGGACGCGGTCGGCTTGGACTGCGCCGTGGTCGGCCTGGACTGAGTGTTGGTGGTGCCGTTGACTGGCATTTCTTCTTCGAAACCCCCTCGGGTGGGTTGTGCTTCTTTGGATGGTCTTCTTATCTCTAAGGATATTCGAGTCTACCACTGCACACGAACACACGTTTGTACCCACCGCGGCGCCTCCGGTTACAGCCGCCGCGGTGAGCGGGATCGCCACCTGAGGCCGCGCGTTCGGCGCCGTCGCGTGCCGGTCAGGCGGACACAGGCCGCGCGACCCTGCCCAGCCAGGCGAGCGGCTGCTCCAGCTCCGCGACCGTTGGAAGCGCCTCGGGGGCCCTCCACACCTCGTTCAGCCCGTCGGTCCCCGCCTCCGCGGCGACCTCGTCGCAGAACCGCTTGCCCAACCGGTACTGGCGCAGCTTGAGCTCCATCCCGAGCAATCGGGCGATCACCTCGGCGAGCCCGCCGCGGTTGGCCCGGCGGGCATCGAGTCGCGCCCGGAGCCGGGCATGCGCGCGATCGAGTCGCCCTCCGGCCGCGTCCATGACGTGTTCCGCATATCCCTCGATCACCGACATCGTGGCCTGCAGGGCATCGAGGGTGAGGGCCTGGTCCGGCCCGGCTAGCAGGCGCGGCAGGTCACCACGCATCACCGCGCGGATGGCCTTCCGCGGGTCCGCCCGGAGTAACCCCCTCGCGGCCGCGCCGAGCGAGCCGTGGTCCAGCCGGGCCGTGGCCTTCCCGATCAGCTGATCGAGGAGGCCCGCGAGGTGGGAGCGCAGCCATGGAACCGAGGCGAACTGAATCGAGTGCGTGCTCTCGTGGATCGCGATCCACCGCAGGAAGAGGCCGGCATCCTCGCCCAGCTCCGAGTGCGCGGCGACCAGGTTCGGGCCGACGAACACGAGCCGTGGCTCACGCTCGGCTCCCGCCAGGGCGAGGTCGTACTGTCCCAGCACCTTTCGCGCGCCGTAGCCGACGGCGACTCCGGCCTCGGCCGCCGCCGCCGCCCCGGCCAGGGACCGCGCCACGCCCCCCAGTGGCCCCGGGAGCCTGATCCCGGCCGCGAACCCGCGATCCAGCTCCTCGGAGAGCTCTCGCAGGCTCCGGACTCCGATCCGCGCCCACTCGGCGCGATCGATCAGCTCGGGCGCGGGCAGCGGCTGCTTCGGCTGGAGCCCGGTGTAGTCGCCGACCAGCGCCACCGCGTCGGCGCAGGCGGAGTCGACCGCGCTTTGCTGAAAGGGGCCGACCCCGCGGTCGTCACCCGCGAGTCGCACGGCGATTCGCTGGGCGAGCCCCCAGTCCACGAGACGGCGGTCCGTCACGTGCCTCGCCTTCGCGGGGGGCTCGGCGTGCTCCTGCGCCTCCAGGACGGTGGCCAGGAGGTCTCGGTCCAGTGCCGCGGCGACGTGGTAGCGGGCGTCCAGGTCGAGGCTGACGTCCAAACCGTTGCCGGCAAACGCAACCGCCGCGCCGGCCTCGCGCGCGACCAACTGGCCCGCGGCGGCATCGACGGAGCGACAGGCCCGGCCGGTGAGCATGCCGTCGAATCGTCCTCCCGCCACGTAGCAGAGGGTGATCGCGATCGAGCCCACGGCGCGAATCCGGTACGCCTTGCCCTCGAGGGCAGCGAGCACGGGCACGGTGCGCTCGGGCTTCGCCGACTCGATCCCCACCACCTCGAGGCCGAAGCCCGGTCCGACCGCGCGTAGAGGATCGTCGTTCAGGTGAGCGCCTTCACCGCGGCGCGCGGTGTACTCCTCGGAGGCGCCGAAGTCGTAGACGTAGGCGAACTCGACCTGCGCCATCGTGGGCCCCGACGCAACGGCGATGCTGAGCGAATGGGAGGGGAGCATTCGGCGCGCGTTGAGGGAGCCGTCCAGCGGGTCGACGATCACCCAGACGCCGGACTCCGGCTCTCCGAAGGTCACTTCGCCGCGCTCCTCCGAGATCGCGGTGAACGCGTGGCCCGACGCGTGCAACTCCTCCAGCCGGTCGAAGACGAGGTCCTCGCAGCGCCGGTCGATGGCGAGCGTTCGGTCGCCGCCCTCGCCGATCCCGGCGTACACCGTTCGGGTGGCGATCCCTCTCTCTTCCGCGAAGAGCTCGCGATGGGACGCGACGATGCGACGACAGGCGGCGAGCCACTCCACCTGCGCATCCGCGCTCATCCAGGCGTCGGCGTCCTGAGTCTGCCTGCGCGCCACCGGGGCGATGCTAGCGGTGCCTCGAGGGCGGGGGCGGTGGAGACCAAACGTCTCCCTCGCGGAGCGCGCGAGGACGCTCTCGGCCACGCGCTCCCCGCCAGCCCACGCGCTCGCTAGCGTTAGCCCATGGAGGGAAGCGCTTCGGGTCGAGGTCGCCAGGCGACCGATGAGCAGCAACGCGTGGTCGAGCACGGCAACGGGCCGATGCTCGTCACTTCTCGCGCCGGCTTTGGGCGGACGGAGGCCCTCGCCCGGCGCCTGGCGCGCCTTGCCGCCGACGGGACCCCTCCGGAGCGGGTCCTGGTCCTGACCCGCTCCCGTGCGGGCGCGAGCCGCCTGCGAGCCCGGGCCGCGGCCCTGATCGACGTTCCCTACGAGGAGCTGTGGATCTCGACCTACGAGGTCGCCGCCGAGCGGCTGCTTCGCGAGTATGCGCTGGAGGCCGGCCTGGACCCGTTCTTCGCCACGGTGCGAGCGGCTGACCGTCTCGCGATGCTTCTCGACCGACTCGACGAGCTCTCGCTTCGCCGTCACGAGATCCGGGGAAACCCTGCTGGGCTGTTGGCGCGTCTGCTGCGCCGCATCGACGCGCTGAAGGCCGAGGGCCTCACCCCGGACCGGCTGCGGGACTGGGCGGAGCGGGCCGGGCGCGAGGCGCAGGGCGTGGCTGGGCGGGAGCGGGCCGAGCGCGAGCGAGAGTTCGCCGACCTCTACGCGAGCCACGATCGCGTGCTTCGCGAATGCGGAAGCCTGGATTCCGCTGACCTCGTGATCGAGCTCGGGCGTCTTGTGACCGAGAGCGCCGACGTCCGCGAGGCGCTCAGCGAGCGCTTCCCCCTTCTGATGGTCGACGAGCTCGAGGATGCCGGTGCCGCCCACAGGGCGATGATCGAGGCGCTGGCGACGGAGCACGGCAACCTGGTCTGCGCCTGCGACAGCGCTCAGTCCATTCGCCGCCCCGCCACCGCCGTGCAGGACCCAGCTCCCTCGTTCCTCGAGCTCCACCCGGATGCCGAGGAGGTCTCCCTCGATCGTCCACTGCGGTTCAGCGACGAGATCGCGCGGGCCGCGACGGCCGTGGTGTGGGTCGCCCGGGGCATGCAAGAAGGCGGATCCGAGCCCGATGAAGCCGGCGTCGCGCAGGAGGAAGCGAGCGTCCGGTTCTGGCGCTGTCGCGGCGAGCGGGCCGAGGCGCAGACGGCGGCGCGCGAGATCGAGCACCTCCTGGCCGCCGGCGAGGTCCGACCCGAGGCCGTGTGCGTGATCGTCGGATCGGGATGGCGCGAGGCGCGGCTGGTGGCCGCGGCATTCGAGGAGCGCACGATCCCGTTCCGGTTCGCCGGAGACGCCGCGCTCTTTCAGCGACCGGAGGTCCGAGACGTGCTCGCCTGGCTGCGGATGCTCGCCGACCCCACCGACTCCGCCGCGGTGGTGCGCGCCCTGACCCGGCCCCCGGTCGAGCTTCGCTCGATCGACCTCGCGCGTTGCACGGCGATCGCGAGACGGCGGAAGCTCGACATGATCTCGGCGCTCGAGGCGGCGCTCGAGAGCCCACAGCTTCCGCCGGAGGCCAGGGACAGGGTCCAGGCGTTCCTGAAGCTCCACGCCGCGGCGTCCGGGGCGCTCGAGGAGATGCGGGCGGACGTCTTCGTACGGCGCCTGATCGAGCGCATCGGCCTGCGCCGCCACCGCCTGTTCGTCGCCACCCCCGAGGCGGCTGAGCGCCTCCAGAGCCTGTCCCGCCTCTCCGAGCTCGCCGCGGCGTGGACGCGGCGCGAGCCGCGCGGCTCGGTCCGCGACTTCGTGCGCCATCTCACGGCGGTCGCGGATGCGGGCGAGCTCGAGAGCGACGAGGCATCCTCCCCTCCGGCCGGAGCGGTGGTCCTCGCCGAGCCGGAGCAGGTCAAGGGGCTCGAGTTCGAGCGCGTCTACCTGCTGGGCCTCGATCGAGGGGCGATCGCGGCCCGCGACTTCGACACCGGCTCGATTCCCGCGGGGCTGCTGCCCGAGCTTCCCGCCGGCGGCGGCGAGGAGCAGGTGCTGGCCTTCCGGGGCCGGCTCGCGTACCTGGCGATGACTCGCGCCCGCAACTCCCTGGTCGTCTCCTGGCCGGAGGCCGATCGGCTCCGAAACGGCGGCGCCGTCCGTCTTCTACGAGGCCGCCCGCGACGCGCTGCGGGCCGACGAGGAGGTCCACGAGGAGGAGCTGTTCGGTCCCGCCGAGGGCCTCCACTCGACCTACCGGATGCTGCGCGACGAGGTGCTCGAGGCGTCGTGGCGGGCCGGATCGGCGCTCTCGGAGATGCGCCTGGACACGCCGGAGGACGTCACGCAGGCGGTTGCGCGCTACCTGGAGCTGATCAAGCTGGCGGCGCTGGTGCAGCGTCCCGGAGCCGAGCCCGCAGCGGAGTCGCTGGCGGCGCTCAACGAGCTGATCGGCCGGGTCGCCTCTCCGGAGCAGCGGGCCGCGCTGGAGCTGTCGGCGCTTGACGACCTACGTGATCGGCGAGGAGGCCGACCTGGCGGCTCGACGTGAGCTGGTCGCCGCCCGGCGAGAGCCATCGCTCGAGCAGTTCATCCCCCGCCGCGGCGACGGCCTTGCCCTGTCGGCCTCGGACATCGACCTCTATCGAACTTGCCCGCTCAAGTACAAGTTCGCGCGCGTCTTCGCGATCCCGCAGGAGCCGACGATCAACCAGCGCTTCGGGATCCTCATCCACCAGGTGCTGGAGCGCTTTCACACGGAGGCGCTGCATGCGGATGCGCTGGGCGCGCCGGGGCGAGCCCGGCGCCGCGGCCGGGCGCCGCCGGGAGCCTCGACCGCCTTCTGGCCCTGTTCGAGGCGGGCTGGCGGCGGACCGGATTCGGCTCCTCGGACGACGAGCTTCAGTACCGCGACCGGGCGGTGGCGGCACTGGCCCGCTACCACGAGCGTCGAACTGCACGCGGGCCGAAGGCCGAAATGGCTCGAGCGCAGCTTCTCGTTCTCGATCGGCCCGCACCAGCTGCGGGGACGCGTCGATCGCGTCGACCGGCATGCAGGACGGCGGCTACGAGCTGATCGACTACAAGACGGGAGAGCGCCGGGCGACGCCCGGCGAGGACGTGCAGCTCGCCCTCTACCGCCTCGGCGCGCGGGAGGCGTGGCAGATCGACGCCGAGCTCGGCAGCTACTGGTACGTGCTGGAGGACGAGCGGGTGCCGATGGCCCGGGCGGCCGATGACGCGGAGAGAGTGGAGCGCACCGTGCTGGAGGTCGGCGCCGGGATCGAGGGCCAGGACTTCGAGCCGCCGCCCCTCATACGAGATCTGCTCCTGGTGCGACTACCGGTTGATCTGCCCGGCGTCGGAGGCCTGAGAGCGCTTGCCGCGTGGTTAGTTCTTGTCGGTCCCCCGCTGGCGCAGGAAGCGCTGGAACTCCTGCGCGATGTCGTCCGCGGTGACGTCGCTGCCGAGCTCGAGGCTCTCCTCCTGGGAGGCCTCCAGGTTTCGCACCAGCTCCTCGATCTCCGGGTTGGCCGAGACCGCGCCGTCGACCTGCTCCTCGAAACGCTGCGTCGCATCCTCCAGCTCGGACGCCTCGACCGCGATCCCGGTCAGCCCCTCGAGCCGGCGCAGGAGCGCCAGGGCCGCCTTCGGGTTTGGCACCGCGGCGACGTAGTGCGGAACGGCGCGCCCAGAGGCTCGCGGAGGTCAGCTCGCGTCTCCGGCAGGCGTCGTGGAGCACCCCGACGATCCCGGTCGGCCCCTCGTAGTTGGACCGGCTGAGCCCGAGCTGCTCCACCAGCTCGGGATCGGAGGCGAGGCCGGTGATCGGGACGGGCCGCGTGTGCGCGACGTCGGCGATCAACGCGCCGAGCGTGATCACGAACTCGACGCCCATGCGCTGCGTGGCATCGACGATCGTCTCGGCGAACGTGCGCCAGCGGAGGTTCGGCTCGACCCCGCTGAGCAGGGCGAGGTCGCGCTCGGCGCTCGGCACCTCGACCGCGAGCAGGGTGTTCGCCGGCCAGTCGATCTCGCGGCTTCGGCCCTCCGCCAGGCGGATCGTCGGCCGATTGACCTGGAAGTCGTAGAACTCCTCCGGGTCGATGCGCGCCACCACCTGCGGGTCCAGCGAGGCGGCCATCGCCTCGAGCGCCGCCGTCGCCGCGCCCGCGGCGTCGTTCCAACCCGCGAACGCGCAGATCAGCGCCGGTGAACGGAGCTCGGGCGGCTCTCTCTCCCAGATCACGGGGTCCACGGCGCGAGCCTATCCAGAAATCCGTCTCCGGCCGGAGCGCGACCGTCCGCGCTCGCGTTCACCATCAGGGCGTGGAGGCTGCGGTGGCGATCCGGCGACGAGGGGGCGCAGCCCCGGATCGCAGAGCTGCGAGCCGGGCCAGCGGTTCGAGGGCCGCTACGCGTGCGTGCGCAAGGACCGCCTGACCGCGCGCAACGGCGGGGCCTACCTGGCGATCGACCTTCGGGACCGCACCGGGACGCTCGCGGCGCGGGTGTTCCGGGAGGCGGATCGGATCGGCCTGCGCTTCGACAGCGGCGACGCCGTGCTGGTCGGAGGTCGCCTCGAGCGCTACAGAGGGCAGCCGGTCGCCGAGCTCGACGACGTCCGGCGCCTCGAGCCCGGATCCTTCGACCCGGTCGAGTTCCTGCCGTCCGCCTACCGCTCGGTCGAGGAGCTGGAGGGCTTCCTCGAGCATCTGACGCGCGAGATCCATGACCCCGGTCTTCGGGGCACGGTCGAGCGGCTGATCCTCTCCGGGCCCGCTGCCAGGGAGTTTCGCCGCGCCCCGTGCACGAGGGCCGGCCATCACGCCTATCTCGGGTGGCCTGCTGGAGCACACCGTGTCCGTCGGGCACCCTGGTCGGCGATCTCTGCCAGCTCCATCCGAGGCTGGACTCCGACCTGCTGATGGCCGCGGCGCTCCTCCACGACGTGGGGAAGACGCGCGAGTTCACCTATGGGGCGCAGTTCGGCACCAGCGAGGAGGGCAGGCTGCTGGGCCACCTGGCGATCGGGGCGCAGATGTCGCGCCCGGCGACGACCGAGCTCGCCCGAGCAGCGCCGGCTGGCGCTGATGCATTGCGTGCTCTCGCATCACGGCCCCGACGCCGGCCCCGGGCGGGGCGCGGAAGGGCGCGCGGGCTTCGGCTCCGCCGAGGCCCTGGCCCTCTACCGGCTGAACGCGCTCGACGCCTCGGTCAAGGGAGCGCTCGAGCACGGTCTCTGAGGCGCAGAGGGATCCGTTCGCGGTCGCAAGCGCGCGGCGAACGAGCTGCGCGGCGATCACCAGCACGAGCGCCGGCGAACAGGAGCTCCAGGGTGCGCTCCGAGACGGCGTTCGAGACGACGACGCCGACAGCCACCCCGAGCGGCGAGAGGACGCCCAGGATCAAGCCCGTCGCGCACCCGGACGTTCCCGTAGCCGTGCTGGCGCCAGGCGCCGACCAGCGGCGACGAACACGATCGCCAGCAGCGAGGTCGCCTCGGCCCTGACCTGGGTCTGGTCCAGGAAGATCACCAGGGCGGGCACGAAGAGGACCCCGCCGCCCGACCCCGACCAGTCCGCCCAGCGTGCCTCCCGCGAATCCCAAGAACGCCGCGGCGACGTACTCCATCAGGGGACGATCAGGTCGATGGCCGTGGCGACCAGCAGCGCGGCGAACAGGAGCGCGACCGCGCGCTCCGGGAATGCGTTGCTGAAGCGCCGCCCCCGCCACCACGCCGGCGAGGGCGGGCACGCCCACCAGCGCGGCCTGGGGCACGTCGACGTTTCCATAGAGCGCCTGGCCCACCGTCGCGTATGCGGCGATGATCACGATCGCGGCCAGGCTGGTCCCGGTCGCCTCCCGCTCGCCGTAGGCGAGCCAGAGGATCAGCAGCGGAACGATGATCGTCCCGCCGCCGACGCCGAACAGGCCGCTGAACATTCCCGCGGCGGTGGCGATCGCCACCAGCTTGAGGATTCGGTCGCGCGGCCACCGGCGGCGATACTAGAGAGCGTGCTGATGAGGACCGCCGGCAAGTCGGGGTGATCGTCGTCCCGGTCGCGACCCTGACGAGGCTGCTCGCGCCCTTGCGGGAGCCCCCGAGGAGTCCGCGGCGCTGTTCGACGTCGACGGGACGCTGGCGCCGATCGTCGCCGACCCGGCCGATGCGACGGTGCCCGCCGAGACGCGCGGGGCGCTGCGAGAGCTGGCGCAGCGGTTCGCGCTGGTTGCCTGCGTCTCGGGTCGTCGCGCGATCGATGCCCGCCGGGTGGTCGGGGTCGACGAGCTGGCGTATGCCGGCAACCATGGCCTCGAGCTCCTGATGCCCGGCGATGAGGAGGCGGCGCTCGACCCGGCGATCGCCGACGGCGGGCGAGCGCCGGGCGAGTTCGTGGAGGGCCTCGGGCGCCGAAGCGCTGGGCGCCACCGGGCTGCGGCTCGAGGACAAGGGACCGATCCAGGCGCTGCACTGGCGAGGAGCGGCGGACGAGAAGAGCGGCGGAGGACGCGGCACGTGAGATCGCCGAGCGGGGCCGGCGGGACGGGACTGGAGCCGCGGTGGGGAAGGAAGGTGCTGGAGCTGAGGCCGCTCGCCGACATCGACAAGGGAACGGCGGTGCGACGCCTGCTCGACCGATCGGGCGTGGAGCTGGCCCTGTTCGCCGGCGACGATCGAACCGACCTCGACGCATTCAGCGCGCTTCGCTCGCTGGTCACGACGGCGAGCTCCGCGCCGCCGTCTGCGTCGGGGTCGCCTCCGACGAGGCTCCCACGGAGCTGGCGAGGAAGGCGGACGTGGTCGTCGAGGGGCCCGAGCGACATGCTCGACGTGCTCAGGGCGCTGGGCGCGCCCGTGAGCGGTGACGCGGGCCGCGCCGCGCGCTGATGCTGTTCGTCGACCTGCTCCGGCTGACCGTGCTGCTGATCGGCGGCGCGGCGACCGTGCTCGGCGCGGTGACCGCGCTCGCCGCCGGTCAGGAGTCGTCGAGCGCGACGCTGATCTTCGCCGGGGCCTGGTGGACCGTGGCGATCGTCCTGGGCATCGTGCTCGGCGGGTCATCGCGCGCGCGGGCGAGGCGATGTCGCGGGCGCTGGCCTCCGCGCGCACGGCGACCTCGCTGCCCACGGAGAGCCCGGGCCGCGTCGCGTTCATTCGGCTGTGGCCGATCGCCGCGTTCGCGTTGATCGTGGGTGGCTTGGCGTGGCCGCTTCCGCAGGTGGCCGCCGTGGGCGCCGGATTCGCGATCCTCAACGCGCTCGCGTGGCGGAATCGCGAGCGAGCCGTGAGCGCGATCGAGGAGCGCGACGGGGTGCGCTTCTACGTCGAGCCGACCTCGGCCTTTCAGCCGGTCCGGCTGATCCGGACACCGGGCCTGGGTCGAGATCGCATGCCCGCAGGCCATCCTCCGCCCCCGCCGCCGGCACCCGGCGGGCGAGTCCTGACCTCCTCCGGTTCGCCGGGGCTCGCCTCGCCGTCCGCGCGCGCGAAGGCGGCGCGCGCCCCCAGCGCGGCGATCAGCCCGGCGGCGCCGGCGAGCACCAGACCGGCCCGCGGGTTCACCGCCTGGCTGAGCCAGCCGGCGATCGGGCCACCGATCGGGGTCGACCCCAGGAAGACGATCGAATAGAGGCCCATCACTCGACCCCGCATGGCGGGGTCCGCGGCCAGCTGAAGCGAGGAGTTGATGCCCGCGGCGAAGGTCACGCTGGCGGCGCCGAGCGGGATCAGGGCGAGGATCTCTAGGGTGAGGGTGGGGGCTCCGGCGGCGATCAGGGCGACCGCCCCGAACCCGAACGCAGCGGCGACCAGGAGACGGGGCCCCACCCGTCCCCGAGCCCCGGCCGCAAGGGCGCCGATCACCGAACCGGCTCCCATCGCCACCGCCAGGGCCGTGTAGGTGCCGGCGCCCCCGTCGAAGCTGAATCGCGCGAGGAGCGGAAGGATGACCTGGAAGTTGAAGCCCAGCGTTCCGACCACGGCCATCATGCCGAGCGGGATCGCCAGCGACGGCGTGCTGACGACGTATCGGACCGCGGCGCGAACGGCCCCAGCGCGAGGAGGCGGCGCGGGCGCCGGTGCCGAGCCGCTCCGGCTCCATAAGGCGAAGGGCGACGATCATGGCCACGAACGAGAGGGCGTTGATCGCGAAGCAGGGGCCCACTCCGATGGTCGCGATCGCGAGGCCCGCCGCGGCGGGCCCGAGGATCCGGGCCGAGTGGATGAGGACGTTGTTGAGGCTTACGGCGTTCACGACCCGCTCCGGTCCCACCATCTCGATCGCGAAGCTCTGGCGGGTGGGGTTGTCCACCGAGTTGATCGCGCCTCGGGTGAAGACGAGGGCGTAGACCATCCAGGGCACCACCGCGTCCAGCGTCGTCAGCGCCCAGAGGGCGAGCGCGGGCAGCGCCATCAGGGTCTGGGTGACGGTGAGCAGGGAGCGCTTCGGAAAGCGGTCGGCCAGCAGCCCGCCCCAGGCCCCGAAGAGGAGTATCGGCAGGAATTGCAGCGCCGAGGTGAGCCCCACCGCGAGGCCGCTCCCCGTCAGGGTGAGGATCAGCCACATCTCGGCGACGACCTGCATCCAGTTGCCGCTCAGCGAGACGATCTGCCCCACGAAGTAGCGCCGGTAGTTGGGGACGGCCAGGGATGTGAAGGAGCGACCGAGCGCGGCGCTCACCCGCGCTCACCATCCTGCAGGCGCTCGAGGATCTCGGCGGCCTTTGTCAGGGCCGCGACCTCCTCTGCATCAAGCCCCCGCAGCCGCCGTGCGAGGTAGGCGTTCTTGCGGGTTCGAAGCTTTTGCAGCAGGGTTCGTCCCTCTGCGGTGGCGCTGACGATGAATGAGCGGCCGTCGGAGGGGTCCGCGGCCCGCTCGACCAACCCCTCGTCCTCCAACCGGGCGACGATGCGGGTGGCCGTCGGCCGTTGGATGCGCTCGATCGAGGCCAGTTCGCTGGGGGTCAGCGGTCCGTGCCCGTCGATCGTCGACAGCGCCGCCGTCTGGCTTGGGCTGAGGTCGGTTCCCGCCTCCTGGCGGAGGCGCCGGGCGCTGCGGGTGATCGCCAGCCGCAGCCGAGCCGCCAGCTCGCTGACGGGGACGGCGGCACCGGCGTCGGTCGGGCCCACGCCGGCTCGCAGTCGCTTCGCCGGTAAAGTCGTTGCCATCGCTAATTACGTTAGCAAACTAACTTAGGACTTGAGGAGCTCTAGCTCCGAAACAGGCGTGTGAGGGCGCCGAAGGCACCCGCAAGAAATTCCAAGCGGGATCAGGCCCGCTTGCGGAGCTTCGAGAACTCCCTCCACGGCTTCGTGTTCGCCACCTCAGCGGCGGTGAGCCAGGCGCGACGTGCGGTCGCGATCCCGTAGACGATGTTCCCGAGCGTCTCGACCCGGTGAGCGTCGGTGTTGACGCAGATGATCGCGCCGGCGTCCGCGGCCACCCGGGCATGGCGCTCCGACAGGTCCCGACGGTTCGGGTTGCCGTTGATCTCGAGCATCGTGCCGGTGCGTGCCGCCGCCGCGGCGACGCGCCCGAGGTCGACCTCGTAGGGCTGGCGCCGGTTGATCAGGCGGCCGGTGAGATGGCCGATGCAATCGACCAGCGGGTGCTCGATCGCGCTCAGCACGCGCTCGGTCATCGCTTCTTGGGAGATCCGAAACGAAGTGTGGATGCTGCCGATCACCCAGTCGAGCTCCGCGAGCAGCTCGTCGTCGTAGTCGAGCGAGCCATCCGGCAGGATGTTCACCTCCGAGCCGGCGAGGACCCGGAAACTCCGCCGCCCTCGGTTCAGCTCCCTCACCTCCTCGATCCTCTCCCAGAGCCTGTCGGGCGGCACGTCGTTCGAGAAGCCGTGGCTGGCGGAATGGTCGGTGACCGCGAGGTACGCGTAGCCCCGCGCGCGGGCCGCCTCGGCCATCTCCTCGAGCGTGTTGTGGCCGTCGGAGATCGTCGTGTGGCAGTGGAGGTCGCCGCGGATCTCGTCGAGCTCGACCAGCTTCGGCAGCTCGCCCTCCGCCGCCGCGGCGATCTCCCCGTTGGCCTCGCGCAACTCCGGCTCGATGTAGTCGAGCCCCAGGCGCTCGTACACCGCGGCCTCGGTCGCAAAGCGCGCGACGTCCCCGGAGCCGGTGTCGGTGATCCCGTGCTCGGAGACGGAGAGCCCCATCGCGACGGCCCGCTCTCGGAGCTCCACATTGTGCTCGGCCGAGCCCGTGAAGTGCTGCAGGAGGTTGCCGTACGCCTCGGGCGCCACGATCCGGAGGTCGACGGCGACCCCGTTGTGGGTTGTGATTCGGGCGCCACTGTCCCCGGAGGATCCGGTGGCCGCCAGGGGATGGTCGAGCAGCGTGCTCGCGAGCGCTCCCGGGTCGGTCGCGGTGGCGATCAGATCGATGTCGTGGCAGGTCTCGGCTCGGCGCCGGGCCGAGCCGGCCACCTCGACGGAGTCGCTGGCCGGGCTGGCGCGCAGGTCGGAGGCGAGCTGTTCGGCGACCGGAAGCACCTCGGAGAGGAGCAGGCGCTCCGAAGGACCCCGGTCGGCGAGCTTGTCCAGCGCCGCGAGCACGTTCTCCTCGGCCTTCGGGCCGAGACCCCGGACGCTCACGGATCCGCTCCTGCTCCGCTGCCGCGCGCAGGTCCTCGAGGCTGGAGATCGCCGAGCTCGTCGTACAGGCGGCGCGCGGTCTTGGGGCCGACCCCCGGGACCCTGGTGACGTCCACCAGTCCCGGCGGGAACTTCGCTTCAGCTTGGTCGCCGACGGGATCTCTCCCTCCTCGAGCAGGGCGATGATCTTGTGCTGGAGGGTCTTGCCGATCCCCGGCAGCTCGGTGGCCCTGCCTGCGCGGGCCAGCTCCTCGACGGAGACCGGGCTCTGGCGGATCACACGCGCCGCCTCGCGATAGGCGAGGACGCGGTATCGGATCGCCCCGTCGAGCTCGTACAGGGTCGCCAGCTCGGCGAGCGCGTCGGCGATCTCGGCGTTTCTCATCGAACCAGGAATAGCATTCGGCGACGCCCCCGCTTGCCGGGAGACCACGTACTACATTTTGTATAGCATTGGGTGTGGGCGCAGCAGGCCGCGTGTTCAGCATCACGACGATGGAATCCAGACGATTGAACAGCAAGCCATCAGGAGGCGAGAAGTGACCGGGAAGCTCCCCGACGTGACCGACGGAACCTTTCAGTCGGAGGTGCTCGAGTCGGAGCAGCCGGTGCTGGTCGACTTCTGGGCTCCCTGGTGCGGCCCCTGCCGGGTCGTGCACCCGATCCTCGAGGAGATGGCGGCCGAGCGCGACGACCTGCAGATCGTCAGCATCAACGTCGACGAGAACCAGGAGACCGCCGCCCGGTTCGACGTCCTCTCGATCCCGACCCTGATCCTGTTCCGAGGCGGCGGGGAAGCCAAGCGCGTGATCGGCGCGATGCCAAAGCGCCGCCTCGAGGCTGAGCTAGAGCCGGCGCTGGCTACGTAGCCGGCCGGCCTGCAGCCAGCGCCGCCAACGCCGGAGCGAGCCCGGCGAGCGAATCCAGCGTCGCGTCGGCGCGAGCGAGTGCGGCGTCGGACGGTGGGAAGTCCGGCCTCGGAACCGCCACGACCCGCATCCCGGCCGCGCTTGCCGACCGGATGCCGTTCGTCGAGTCCTCGACGGCGGCGCACAGCTCCGGAGCCAGCTTCAGGCGACGGGCCGCCTCCAGATAGACGTCCGGGGCGGGCTTGCCGCGCGAAACCTCCTCCGAGGAGACCGTGACCCGAAACCGCGGGCCGAGGCCGGTCAGCTCGAGGACGAGATCGATCAGCTCGCGGTTGGACGAGGAGGCCAGGCCGAGCGGCCAGCGCTCGGCCGCCGCGTCCACCGCCTCGACCGCGTGTGGCAGCAGCGGCACCTGCTCGCGGTAGCGCCGCTCGAGCCGGTCAACAACGGCACTGGAGATCTCCTCCGGCTCCATCGGCACCCCGAGCGCGTCCCGCATGTAGCGCGACCACTCGACGGAGCTCATGCCCATCATCTCCTTCGCCGCGCCGTCGTGCCAGTGGCCGCCGGATTCGCCCGTCGAGCTCCTCCCGGACCGACGCCCAAACGCTCTCGGAGTCGATCAGCACCCCGTCGAGGTCGAAGATGACCGCGTCGAGGGAGATCAGTCTTCCGCCCGCGGGGATCGCTCGAGAGCGATCACGAGCTCGCGGCCGTCGATCGACGCCCTGGTTCGGTGGCCGGACGCCGGGAGATGATTCCGGCCCCGGGCCCTCCTCGTAGCTCACGGCGGTGGCGAGGGTCTCCCCGGCGATGTAGGCCTCGTGGCCACGGGCGGCCTCCAGCAGCGCGGGGTCGCCTCCCAGGCTGAGCACGATCCTGTCGGTGACCTCGAGGCCGGCGTCCCGGCGGGCGTTCTGGACCGCGTGGACGATCTCGCGGGCCAGGCCCTCGTGCCGAAGCTCCTCGTCGATCTCGAGCGACAGGGCGACCGCGTGCCCCGCGGCGGCCTCGACCTGGTAGCCGTCGAGCGGCTCCATCACAAGCTGGACGTCATCCGGCCCCAGCGAGTGGTCGTGGCCGTTGAGGTTGACGCCGACCTCGCGGCCGTCGGCGAGGGATTCCGCGACCTTTGCCGCATCGAGGGCCTCGATCGCCGCAGCCGCCTGGGGCATCTGCTTGCCGAACCGGGGGCCAAGGGCGCGATAGTTCGGTCTCACCCGGTAGTTGACGAGGGCCGACTCCTCAGAGACGAACTCGAGCTCCTTGACGTTGAGCTCGGAGGTGACGAGCTGGGCCCGTTCCGCGATCGCCTGCCTCTCGGCGCCGCTCGCCACGACCACCGCGCGGCGAAGCGGCTGGCGGACCTTGATCCGCGAGTCGGCTCTCGCAGCCCGGCCGAGCTCCACGGTGCGCCGCACCGCCTCCATCCCACGCTCGAGCTCGCCGTCGATCAGGGACGCGTCCGGCTCGGGGAAGTCGCGCAGATGGACCGAGTCGGGGAGCTCGCCGAACTCGCCCGCCTCACCGCCGGCCAGGTTGGCGTGGATCTCGTCGGCCAGGAACGGGATGAAGGGCGCCAGGAGCGCGGCGACGTCCAGCACGCACCTGCGCAGGGTGACGAGGGCCCCGCGCTCCCCCTCCCACAGCCGCCGCCGCGAGAGGCGCACGTACCAGTTCGAGAGCTCCTCGACGTAGTCGGAGATCGCCGATCCGGCCGCCGTGCAGTCGAACGAGTCCATCCTCTCGATCACGGTCCCGATCGTCGCCTGCAGCCTGGAGACCGCCCAGCGATCGAGGTCGTCCTGGGCCGATGACTCGGCGGCTGCGAGCTCGGCCGGGCCGAGGCCCTCCGCGTTCGCGTACAGGACGCAGATGCGATACGTGTTCCAGAGGGTGGTGAAGAAGCGGTACACGGTCTCGCCGAGGGTCTCGGTGGAGAACCGGTAGCCGGCCCACGGCTGCTGCGCGGTGAGGTAGTACCAGCGAAACGCGTCGGCGCCGTGCTGGTTGATCACCTCCCAGGGGTCGACGGAGTTGCCGCGGCTCGTGGACATCTTCTGGCCCTCGGGATCGAGGATCAGGCCCAGGCAGACGCAGTTCTCATAGCTTCGCCGGTCGAAGATCAGGGTGGAGACGGCGAGCAGCGAGTAGAACCAGCCTCGCGTCTGGTCGATCCCCTCGCTGATGAAGTTGGCGGGGAAGCGCTCGTCGAACAGCTCCTGCCCCTCGAAGGGATAGTGGAACTGCGCAAACGGCATCGAGCCCGAGTCGTACCAGGCGTCGATCACCTCCGGGACGCGGCGCATCTCGCCGCCGCACGTCTCGCAGCGCAGCACGACCTCGTCGATGAACGGGCGGTGCAGATCCTCGGGTACGTCGGCCCCGCGTTCGCCCAGCTCGGCGATCGACCCGGCGCAGATCCGCTCCTCGCAGCCGGCCTCCTGGCACTCCCAGATCGGCAAGGGCGTTCCCCAGTAGCGCTCGCGAGAGAGCGCCCAGTCCACGTTGCCCTCGAGCCAGTTCCCGAACCGCCCGTGCTTTATGTGCTCGGGGTGCCAGCCGATCCTCTCGTTCTCGGCGAGCATGCGGTCGCGGACATCCGTCGTCCGCACGTACCAGCTGGACTTCGCGTAATAGAGCAGTGGGGTGTCACACCGCCAGCAGTGCGGGTAGGAGTGCTCATAGACCTCGACGCGGAGCAGCCTGCCCCGCTCTCGAACGGCCTCGACGATGTCGGGGTCGGCGTCCTTGACGAAACGCCCGGCGAACTCGGTGATCCGCTCGTCGAAGGTGCCGTCGGGCCGCACCGGGTTTTGGAGCTTGATCCCGTACTGCTCTCCGAGGCGGAAGTCGTCCTCGCCGAAGGCGATCGCCGTGTGGACCAAGCCGGTGCCCTCCTCGGTCGTCACGAAGTCGGCCTCCAGCACCGTGTGCCCCCGGGGGCCGTAATCGGTGATGTAGTCGAAGGGGGGCTCGTAGCGAGTGCCGGCGAGCGCGCTGCCCGGGAAGCGCGCCAGGACCTCGGCGTCCTCCCCGAGCACCCGCCCGACGAGCGACGCGGCGACCACGAAGACCTCGCCCGAGTTCGCGCGCACCCGGGCGTACTCGATCGCGGGCCCCACCGCCACAGCCGCGTTCGTGATCAGGGTCCACGGGGTGGTCGTCCAGACGAGCAGCTGGTCGCCGGACCGCAACGGGCTCTCGGGGATCTCGTTGCTCGGCGTCGGCTCCTTCAGCGGCAGCTTCACGTAGACCGAGGGGTCCTCGACGTCGTGGTAGCCCTGCGCCACCTCGTGCGAGGAGAGCGCGGTGCCGTCGCGCGGGCAGTACGGGACGACCTTGTTCGCCTGGTAGAGGCGCCCGTCGTCCCAGATCCTTCGCAGGGACCACCAGACCGACTCGATGTAGTCGTTTTCGAGCGTCACGTAGGCATCGCCGAGGTCGATCCAGAAGCCGATCCGCTCGGTCAGGCGGGCCCAGTCCTCGACGTACCGGAAGACGGACTCGCGGCAGCGCTGGTTGAACTCCGCGATCCCGTAGGCCTCGATCTCGGCCTTCGAGGCGATGCCGAGCTCCTTCTCGACCTCGAGCTCCACCGGCAGCCCGTGGCAGTCCCAGCCGGCCTTCCTCGGCACCCGATAGCCGCGCATCGTTCGGTAGCGCGGGTAGATGTCCTTGAACGTCCGTGACAGCACGTGGTGGGAGCCCGGCCGGCCGTTCGCGGTGGGCGGCCCCTCGTAGAAGCTCCAGACCTCGGCCTCGGCTCGCTGCTCCAGCGAGCGATGAAAGACGTCGCGCTCGCGCCAGCGCTCGAGGACACGCTCCTCGAGCTCGGGGAAGGACTGCCTTGGGTTCACGGGGCGAAAGCCGGCCACGGGCGCCTGATTCTGCCAAGCGCGCGAAGCACGACCCGCCGCGGTCGGGATTTCGTGCGGGCCCGACCGGGCTTTGTGCGGTGGCCGGCCGAGCGCGCTGCGTAGCATCCGCTCCGTGGTCCGGCTGATCCCGCTCGTCGGTCCCTCTCGCCCTGGCCGCCGTAGGCTGTGGCTCGAGCGGGCAGAGCTCAACGCCGGCGGCCTGCCTCTCGACCACGACCCAGTATCTGAGCGCGCTCGAGAACGCCCCCGGCGAGGTTCGCCTCGCCGGCGAGACGCCGATCAGCGACTGCTTCAGCGCCACCCAGGGGGCGGGCGAGCTCGCGAACGTGGGTCAGACGGTGATCGAGGCCGCCACCCGGCTGAACGCCCGCGCGCGGCGGAACCCGGGCGGACGGGACACGGTGATGCTCGGCTACCTCGCGGGCGCGGTCCACGAGGGGGCGTCCGATGGCGCCGGCGCCGACGCCGACCTGGTCCGGCGGCTCGATGCCGCGGCCCGCTATGTACCAGGGGGCGGGACGCTCGGAGCCGCGTTCGAGCGCGCCTTCGGGAAGGGATACGCTGCCGGAGAGCAAGGTGGCTAGACCGCGACCGAGGGGAAGCCGTGCCTGCGACCGGCGTTGAAACCGAGCTTTGGGGTGAGGAGACGAGCAAGGCGATCGCCAACTTCCCGGTCTCCGGCGACCCCGTCCCGGTCCCAGTGGTGCGGTGGCTGGGACGGATCAAGGCCGCCGCGGCCCGCGTGAATGCCGAGCTCGACCTGCTGGACGGCGAGGTCGCCGAGCGGATCGCGGCCGCCGGCGACGAGGTGGCTGCCGGGCGCCACGACGACCAGTTCCCGATCGACGTCTTCCAGACCGGGTCCGGAACCTCCTCGAACATGAACGCGAACGAGGTGATGGCGAGCCTGGCGGGTGAGGACGTCCACCCGAACGACCACGTGAACATGGGTCAGTCGTCGAACGACGTCTTCCCGTCGGCGGTTCATCTGGCGGCGCTGGGCGAGGTGACCCACGATCTGCTGCCCGCGATGGACGAGCTTGCCTCTGCCCTGGAGCGAAAGTCAGAGCAATTCGCCGACGTGGTCAAGGCCGGTCGCACGCACCTGATGGACGCGGTGCCCGTCACCCTGGGGCAGGAGTTCGGCGGCTACGCCGCCCAGGTGAAGCTCGGAGCGGAGAGGGTGCGGAGCACACTGGGCCGCGTGGGACAGATCCCCCTCGGCGGGACGGCCACCGGCACCGGGCTCAACACGCACTCCGAGTTCGCCGAGCGTGTGCGCCGCAAGCTCGCCGAGGACACCGGGCTCGAGATCTCAGAGCCGCTCGACCGCTTCGAGGCGCAGGGAAACCGCGATGCCCTGGTGGAGCTCTCCGGCGCGCTCAAGGTGGTTGCCGTGTCGCTGACGAAGATCGCCAACGACCTCGCGTTGATGGCGTCGGGCCCGCGGGCCGGGCTCGCCGAGCTGCGCCTACCCGCCCTGCAGAAGGGCTCGTCGATCATGCCCGGCAAGGTCAACCCGGTGATCTGCGAGGTGGTGATCCAGGTCTCGGCACAGGTGATCGGCAACGATGCCGCGATCACGATCGCCG
The DNA here is from genome assembly GCA_963758865.1 of uncultured bacterium. Classification (GTDB taxonomy): domain Bacteria; phylum Actinomycetota; class Thermoleophilia; order Solirubrobacterales; family 70-9; genus AC-56. Next base: position 303,740 of record CAVWWY010000006.1, read on the forward strand.
GCTCCCAGGGGCAGTTCGAGCTCAACGTGCGCGTGCCCCTGATCGCCCGCAACCTGCTCGACTCGATCAAGCTGCTGGCCGCCGCCTGCCGCCTGCTCGACACCAAGTGCGTGCAGGGCATCGAGGCCGACGAGGAGGTGGCGGAGCGCCACGCCGAGGCGACCCTGGCAACGGCCGCAGCGCTCAACCCGCACATCGGCTACGACCGCGGAACCGAGATCGTCAAGGCGGCCCACGAGTCCGGCCGCCCGCTGCGCGAGGTCGCCCGGGAGATGGGGGTCGACGAGGAGATCCTCGACCGGGCGCTGGACCACCGGCAAATGGCGCGACCGCACGACTAGACCGGTGGGCGTAATGCCAGGCAACCGAAGCAGGGCACGTAGCCACGCAGCGAGGCCACCAGGGCGCGAGACCGAGAAGGAGAGCTATCGGGCAGCCGGTTGTGCACTTCAGGCAGGTCGAGGACGGCCTCCGAGGAGCTCCGGGCGTCGATCGAGACCGCGGTCGGGCTAGAGGGTGGCGACGTCGACAACCCGACTAACTAGCAGGATCGTGCAGCGGGACCGGGCCACGTCGAGTATGCCAGGTCACGTTCGACGCATCGGAGGGGGCTACGAGCAGCTGGCGCAGAAGTGCATCGAGATCCAGGATCCCACCCGCTCTACGCCAGGGCCGTGACGTCGGCGACCAGTACCGCTCGGAGAGCTTCGACCCACTCCGACGAGCAGGCGTGAGGGCCCGGTGGAGTGCCCGAGCGGCCCCAGGACGCGCTTTCAGCGATCCGAGCGTCACACGATCGAGCCCGCGGCGAGCCATGTGGCGGGCCGGGGAGTACCACCAGTGCTATCTGCAGAACCGCCGCTCGAGCGGCGTCATGGGGATGCTGCTCGGGCGCTAGCCGCCTACGGGCGCTTGCCCGACCTCGATCGTCTCCACCGCCAGGTCCAGCGCCGCGTCCCAGTAGCGCCGCCCGTGCTCGGCGCTGGCCCTCGCCGGGTCGCCGATCGCGCCGTTGTCGGAGATCGCCTCGACCCCGGATGAAAACAGGCTGCCGATCGTGTCCTCGAGATCGCCGACATAGCCCGCCTCGGCCCGATCCATGTGGACGAGGCCGGGCTCGACGGCGCAGCATCATCGAGGTCTCCCATTCGCCGGCGTGAAGGCCGCCCTCCGGCATCGGCACCTCGAACTCGTCCTGACCGATCTGGGCGATCCTCAGGAAGACGCCAAGATCCGTGATGGCGACCACAGTGCGGCTTCGATGCTCGGCCGGCAGGCGCTCGACCGCCGTCGCAAGAGGGGCGAAGTTGCCGCCGTGGGCCGGAACCAGCACGATCCGGCCGAAGCCGGCCCCGGCCAGCGAGGAGACCAGGTCGCCGACGATCCGGCAAAACGTCTCCTCCGAGATCGAGAGGGTGCCGGGGAAGGCCAGGTGATGGCTCGAGCACCCGATCCGCACCGTGGGCGCCACGAAGGCGTCGAGGCGGTCGGCCAACTCGCGCGCGAAGTGGTCGCCGATTAGGGCGTCGGTGGCGAGGGGCATGTGATGCCCATGCTGCTCGGTCGCCCCGAATGCGATCACAACCGTGTCGCGACCCGACCGCAGCTCGTCCTCGACCTCCGGCCAGGTCAGCTTGTCGAGCTCGATGCCGCCCACGACGCGCACCGTACTGCGGCGGCCCCTGCGGCGCCACCCGTCCCGCGGCCCCCCAACCTCGCGGCACGGGGCGCGCGCCAGCCAACCCCGTCCAGCCGCTCGGTAGCCTCGCCGGTCGATGACCGATTTCCTCTTCCATGGGGATACCGAGCGCTCGGCCGCCATGCGCCACGAGCTCCCAGTCTCGATCGGAGACCCGTTTCTGCTCGGCATCGTTGGCGGGCGGACGCACGTCATGACGAGCCCTCTCGAGCGCACGCGGATAGCGGCCGCCGCACCTGAGGCGGTGCTCCACGAGATCGCCGATCTCGGCTTCCACGATCTCCTCGAGAGCGGCATGAGCGACCACGAGCTGGACTTGGAGCTGACCTCCCGCGCCGCCGCGGCGATGGGCATCGGCGAGGCGGTGGTCGATCCGCAGATGCCGGTCGCGGTCGCCGATCGGCTCCGATCCGACGGCATCATCGTGCGTGCGGATCACGAGGCGATCGCAGCCCGGCGCAGGGTGAAAACTGCGGCGGAGCTCTCGGGCATTCGCCGCGCCCAGGCGGCGGCGGAGGCCGGGATGAGCGCCGCCGCGGCCATGCTCCGCAGGCGTCGCCCGACGGTGAGCGGCTCGTGCTCGACGGCGAGGTCCTCACGGCCGAGACGGTTCGGGCCGCGCTTCGGGATGCCTGCCAGGCGCGCGGTGCGCCGGCACCGCCGGATGTCATCGTCGCCTCCGTGTGGCAGGGATACGGTCACGAGGCTGGGTCGGGCCCGCTGCCCGCGAAGCTGCCGATCGCGGTCGACCTGTGGCCGCGCGACGAGCAATCGGGATGCTGGTCGGACATGACCCGGACGTTCGTCGTCGGTGAGGTCGGCGACGCCGTCAGGGCACTCGAGACCCTCGTGCGTGAGGCCCTCGAGAGGGCGCGGGGGGCGGTGCGGCCTGGTGTCACGGGGCGTGAGCTCCACGCCCTCGTCTGCGATGTGTTCGAGTCCGCCGGGCATCGCACCCAGAGAACCGGCCCGGGTGAGGACACGAACGAGGGCTTTCAGTTCTCGCTCGGCCACGGCGTCGGTCTCGAGGTGCACGAGGATCCGGCCCTCGGTCAGACGGGCCATGCCGAGCTGGTCGCCGGCGACGTGATCGCGATCGAGCCCGGCCTCTGGCAGCGTGACATCGGCGAGGTGCGGTTCGAGGACCTCCTCCTCGTGACCGCGGACGGCAGCGAGACCCTCACGCGCTATCCCTACGACCTGACGCCCTAGTGCAGGGGTGCTCCGTTCGAGGGCGGTCGAGCGCCTCTCGGCCTCAGAGGTTCACGGCGGGGCGACACCTCAAGCCCGGCTCGTTCGAGCAGTTCCGCCACAAGCCGGACTAACCCCGCGCCCTTACACCTGCGTCGGGCGGGTCTTCATGGGAGTCGTGCCCCGACGAGCTACCCGTAGGATCCCGGCCCATGGCGGATCCAGGTGAGCAGCGGGCCGAGCTCGACGCGGCCCTGGAGGTCGCCGCAACTGAGGCGCGGGCGTTTCTCGCTCGACTGGACGACGACCCCGTACAGCCCGCGGGCAGCGAGGCTTCCGCCATCGCCCTCGAGGGCGGGCTTCCCGAGGAAGGCGACGGCGCCCTCGCCGCGGTCAGCGAATTGGCCCGGCTGGGCCTCGCCGGCGCCACACGCTCAGCAGGCCCCCGCTTCTTCCACTTCGTGATCGGCGGCGCCACCCCCGCCGCGCTGGCGGCGGACTGGCTGACCTCGGCCTTCGACCAAAACGTCGGCGCCTGGGTCGGCATCCCCGCTCGGAAGCCGGCTCGAGAGCATCTGCCTCGAATGGCTTCGCGACCTGTTCGAGCTCCCGTCGCAGTTCGGGGGCGTGCTGGTAACCGGTGGAACGATGGCGAACTTCGTCTGCCTGGCGGTCGCTCGCGACTGGTGCATGGAGCGGTATCGGCGCCCGAGCCAGGGAGGTCGGGTTGGCGAGCCATCCCCAGATCCCCGTCTTCTCGAGCGGGTACATCCACGCCAGCGCCACGAAGTCGCTCGGGTTGCTCGGGATCGGCACGGACAACGTGCACAAGCTCACGCAGGACTCGGCCGGTCGCCTCGACCTGGAGGCCCTCGAGCGGAGCCTCGCCGGACTGGAGGGGTCGCCGGCGATCGTGGTCGCGAGCGCCGGGGAGGTGAACGCCGGCGAGTTCGACCCGATAGACGCCATGGCCGATCTGGCGGACAAATATGGGGTGTGGCTCCACGTCGACGGCGCCTTCGGGCTCTTCGCCCGCATCTCGCCGAAGACCGCCCACCTCGCGGCCGGCGCGGAACGAGCCCAGTCCGTCTCCTCGGACGGCCACAAGTGGCTCAACGTCCCACACGACTGCGGCTTTGCGTTCGTCAGGGATGCGCAGCGCCTCGCGACGACGTTCCAGGAGGAGGCGGCATACCTGCCGCCTTCGGAGGATTCCCGGCCCAACTGGGGCTTCATGGGACCCGAGGGCTCGCGGCGGGCGCGCGCGCTCGCGATCTGGGCGACGCTTCGCGCCTACGGCCGGTCCGGCTATCGCCTCGATGGTGGAGCGCCACCTCGAGCTGGCTCGGCGACTGGCCGAGCGCGTCGATCAGGAGCCCGAGTTGGAACGGCTCGCCGAGGTCCAGCTGAACATCGTCTGCTTCAGGTGGCGGCCCGCCGGTGCGAGCGACCCTGAGCTCGACGAGCTGAATCGCCGCCTGGGCGAGGCGCTGCTGAGGGACGGACGGGTCTTCGCCGGAACGACCGTGTTCGAGGGCAAGGTCGCGTTCCGGCCCGCAATCGTCAACTGGCGTACCGGCCCGGCCGACGTGGACGCCTCGATCGATGTCCTCCTCGAGCTCGCCGGCCGGCTGCGCGAGCTAACAGGTCGGGATCGACGCTATCCAGACTTGCGGCGGCTACTCCGCGGCGCTTCGAGGGCCGCTTCGACGGTCGGAAACTCCTTGATTCGCCAGATCCTTCCGTCCTTGAAGCTGATCAGGCAGGCGAACGAGGTCCCCAGCCAGGAATCGGCGTCGCTTCCCATCAGGCCGCGGGCCGCATGTTGCTCCACAGTCACCACCTGGTCACCGGCATCGATGATCTCCTCGGGCTCGACCCGAAACTCCGCGTAGGGGTTCGCCCAGGCGTCGAAGAACTCGGTGATCTCGCGGATGCCGCGGTAGCACCCGGCGACGCCGGGAGCCGCTTGGAGCGTCTCGTATTCGATCTCCGGATCACAGAGGTCGGCGAGGGCCGCCCAGTCCCTGGCAGCGAACGCGGCGTATTCGCGGCGCACGATCTCCAGATGCTCCTCTGACATCCCGGCGCAGTATCTCGTGCCGCCGGCGCAGTCAGCGCCATGCCGCCTCAGAGATTGACCGCCACGTACTTGGTCTCCAGGTACTCGTCGATGCCCTCGTTGCCGCCCTCGCGGCCGATCCCGGATTGCTTGACGCCGCCGAAGGGCGCGCCGGCGTTGGAGACCATGCCCTGGTTGAGGCCGATCATGCCGGTCTCCAGGCCCTCGCAGACCCGCAGGGCGCGCTTCAGGTCGCGGGTGAAGACGTAGGCGACGAGGCCGTACTCGGTGTCGTTGGCGGCGGCGATCGCCTCCTCCTCGGAGTCGAACGAGGCAACCGGGGCGACCGGGCCGAAGATCTCCTCCTTGAGCACCCTGGCCTCGCGGGTGACGCCGCTGAGCACGGTCGGCTCGAAGAAGTAGCCGGTGCCGTCGAGGCTCGAGCCGCCGACGATCGCCTTCGCGCCCTTGGCCACCGCGTCCTCGACCAGCTCGGCGACCTTCCCGCGCTGGTCGTCGTCGATCAGCGGACCGACGTCGACGCCCTCCTCCGTTCCGCGGCCGAGCTTCAGCGGGCCCATTCGCTCGGCCAGCCGGTCCGCGAACTCCTCCGGCGATCGAGTCGGCGACGTGGAAGCGGTTCGCCGACGTGCAGGCCTCGCCGATGTTCCGCATCTTGGCGATCATCGCCCCCTCGACCGCGGCGTCGAGGTCGGCGTCGTCGAAGATCAGGAAGGGGGCGTTGCCGCCGAGCTCCATCGAGACGTTGAGCACGTCGTCGGCGGCCTGCGCGATCAGCTTGCGCCCCACCTCGGTCGAGCCGGTGAAGCTGAGCTTTCGCAGCCGCGGATCGCCGATGATCGGCGCCGGCGACCGAGCTCGACGAGGAGCTGGTGATCACGTTGAGGACACCGCCGGGGAGCCCGCACTCCTCGAGGATCTGGGCCAGCGCGAGCAGCGAGAGCGGCGTCTGCTTGGCCGGCTTCCATACCATCGTGCAGCCGGCGGCGATCGCGGGGCCGATCTTGCGGGTGCCCATCGCGGTCGGGAAGTTCCATGGCGTGATGAAGAAGCAGGGGCCGACCGGCTGGCGCATCACCAGGACGCGGCTGGCGCCGTTTCCCGCGACCTTCTAGTAGCCGTCGATTCGCAGGGCCTCGCCGGAGAACCAGCGGAAGAACTCGGCCGAGTAGGCGATCTCCGCCTTCGACTCGGCCACCGCCTTGCCCATCTCGAGGGTCATCAGGAGGGCGAGCTCGTCGGCGCGCTCGTTCAGGGCCTCGAACGCACGCCAGAGGATCTCGGACCGCTCGTTGGGCGGGCGTGGCGGCCCACTGGGTCTGGCGGCCGACCGCCGCGTCGAGGGCCGCTCTGGCGTCGGCAGGGGTGGCGTCGGCGACCTCGCAGAGCGCCTCGCCGGTGGCGGGTCCTCCACGCCGAGCGTGCCCCTGCCGCTCGGCGTCGCGCCACTCGCCGCCGATGTAGAGGCGCTTCGGGACCGCGTCGACGACCGTCTGTTCCCTCGTCGCGATGCTCATCTCGGACCTCCTGTCGCGGGCTCTCCGCTCACAGTACCCGGCCGTGTACGCTCGACCCTCAGCCTATGCAGTGAGGGACGGTGCAGGGAACGGGTACGCGCGGTCGAAGCGCGGCTTCATGGGCGCCCGTCGCGGGCGCCGAAACATGGCGGGAGAGCACAGGGACACGAGCCGTGATCGGATCGGCGGCGGGCGCGCTGGCGCCGCGGCCTCGCCGGGCGACGGGGGCGATGCCGCGACCTGGGTGATCAAGGGAAAGGGCTTCGGCCACGGCGTCGGCATGAGCCAGTACGGCGCCTACGGCCTCGCCCGCCATGGACACGGCTACCGCTCGATCCTCGGCCACTACTACCAGCACACCCGGGTCGGGCCGCGTCTCCGGCGACCCGATCCGGGTCAGGCTCGGCGCGGGAGCCGGGTCGGTCGGGTTCAAGAAGGCGACAAGGCGTGCGGCAAGCGCCTCGACCGCCGCCACGCGCTACCGCTTTGCGCGAGTCGGGTCGGGGGTCAGGCTGCGCGGCTCGGGCGGGCGCAAGCTCGCGAGCTGCGGGCGTGCCGCGCACCGCTGCGGGCAGGGGGACGATCCGGATCCGCGGGAAGGGGCGTCTACCGGGGCAGGCTGCGGGTGAAGGCGTCGGGTGGGGGCCTCCTGGTCACCAACGTCGTCGGCCTCGACGGCTACGCGAAGGGCGTGGTCGCCAACGAGATGCCCTCGTCGTGGTCGCAGGCGGCGCTTCGGGCGCAGGCCGTGGCGGCGCGCTCCTTCGCGCTCGCGATCGGCGGCGGCGGAGCCTTCGACGTCTACGACGACACCCGCAGCCAGGTCTACGGCGGGCAAGGGGTCGGAGACCCGCCGCACGAACAAGGCCTGCAACCGAACCAAGCACCAGGTCGTCCGCTACCGCAAGCGCGTCGCCACCACCTACTACTCCTCGACATCCGGCGGCCGGACCGAGAGCGTCCAGTTCGGCTTCCCGGGCGCCAGCCCGGTGCGCTACCTGAAGAGCGTCAAGGACCGCTACGACCGCATTTCCCCTACCACTCGTGGACGGTCCGCTACTCGCAGCGCGAGATGAGGTCGCGGCTGGCGGGCTGTTCTCGGGCAGGCTGCGCAAGATCAACGTGCTGAAGCGGGGCGACTCGCCGCGAATCGTCAGGGCGAGGGTGGTCGGCTCGCGCGGCAGCACGAAGATCACGGGCCCGACCCTGCAGTACCGGCTCGACCTGCGAGCACGTGGGCGCGCTTCCACAAGCGGTGAGGCCGACGAGGCTCAGCCGTCGGGGTAGGGCTGGACCGGGATCCCGTGGTCGGTCTGGCGCATCCCGATCTCGTAGGCCGCGGCGCCGGCGAACTTCGAGTCGTCGGGGCTCCCGGCCGCGATGCTCGACCTCCAGCTCGAGGTCGGAGATCGAGCAGTTGAGCGTGTTGTGCTCGGGGCCCTTCGGGTCCGCGTACACCCAGGCGACGAAGTTCCGGGGCTCGGAGGAGACGCGCCCCCGCACCTTCACCTCCTTGCCCGAGATCTGGAACTCGGCAACTCGGTCGGCTCGTCGTCGACCTTGGTCGAGAGGATGCGATCGAAGCCTCCCAGCCGATGCTCGACGCCGTCGAGGCGCAGCATCCCGTTGGCGACCCAGGGCGTGGTCAGCGGGCCGATCTTGATCCGGCCCGCCGCGAGGTCGAAGTAGCTCCCCGGCTCGCCGTCGAGATCCGAGCCCTCGATCCACACCCAGCGCTCGGCGTGCTCGGCGCCCCAGTTGTGGCCGATCATGCCGGGCCAGCCGCCGACCTCGATCCGGTCGCCGCCGACGGTCACCTCGCCGTCGAAGCGGGCGCTCGGATACGGGCTCAGGAACTTGGTCCTCGGCAGCGGGGCGTCGTAGAGGCGCTCGTAGGGGAGATGGTGGAACGGCTCGCCTGGGGTCGTCGAAGCGAAGCTCCCAGCTCGCCGCCAGCTCGGGCGGTTCGATCTCGCCGGCCGCGCGCCCGGGCTCGAGCATCGCGCCGTCAACCCGGATGTAGGCGCCCTGCGGCGCGGAGAGCTCACCGGCGCCGAAGGTCGCCTTGGTCGCGCGCGGCCCCGGCGCGTCGGCGTCGAACAGGGTGAACCAGATCGCCGCCGTCGGCTCCTCGCCGGGTCGCTTGTGGACCGTATGCCGGATCCAGACCCCTCGGCCGCCCGCGGGCTGCGTGGCCTTGATGTAGAAGCTCTCGTAGTGCCCGGCGTCGCGCTCGACGCCCGGGAAAGCGCGCCTCGGTTCGCACGCCGGGAATCTATCTTGTCCGGCAGCGCAGCGGCGCTAGCTCCAGCGGTCCCAGTCCCGAAGGTGCCTGGTCACGGAGCGCATCGCGCGGCCGCCCTCGTACCAGCCGGGCCTCGTCCACATCTCGAAGTGGAGGTGGCAACCGGAGGCGTTGCCCGTCTGGCCGACCGAGCCGATCCGCTGGCCCGTGCGAACCACGCTGGCCGCGCTTTGGGCGACCCCGGCGCTGAAGGTGCATGTAGACGTAGTCGCGACCGGTGCCCTTGCCGTCGACCACCAGGTAGTAGCCGGCGCCGCTCGCCTGGTAGCCGCGGTACTGGATCCGCCCACCGCGGGCGGCGACGAGCTTCTTGCCGCAGCGGGCAGAAGATGTCCTGGCCCTGGTGGGCTGTGGCCGGAGCGGGCTGCGCCGTAACCGTCGCCGTAGGTGTGCCGACCGCGAATCGGGAACTTGGAGGGGAAGAGCCCGAAGGAGCGATCGTCGCCGTCGACCCGGTTGCGGTTCGCGTTGGCCCCGTGGCGGGTGCGAACCCGGAACACGTACTGCCGGCGGACGCAGGCCGCCTGTGCTTTCCGGTGCCCGACCAGCGGATCGTGTGCACGTGGCCCGGCCGGACCTGGCGCCGAGTCCAGGTGCGGGCGACCCGCCAGTTCCTTCGGTTCACCGCCTGGATCTTCAGGTTGCGGCGCACACTCCCGGCGATCGAGTAGTGGTAGGTCGCCTTGCGCTTGCCGTAGAAGAAGACCTTGTTCGGGGTGGCGCGCTCGGATTTCAGCTTCAGCGCCTTGGATGTGGAGCCGCGCTCGCGACCCGGGACCCGCCGCGCAGGGGATCCGCCGCCGCTCGAGGCGGCCGTCACCTCGGAGCTCGAGGCGGTGCGAGTCCGGCGCGGCGGCTCCCGCGGCGGCGCAAAGGCGCCGCCACCGCGAACAGGACCACCACCGTCGAGACGGCCATCGCGGCGCGCAACTGACCGCGCCCGTGCCGATTCGCTTTCGTCCTGCGGCTCAATCCAGCCTCCTCTTTCTCGGGCCTGCGGGGTTAGCTGTCGGGCTCGCGCTGAAAGAGCTGCGCTACGGAAGCTGTCCGATTCGCCCCTGGGGCCTGCGCCCCGTTGGGTCCCCCGCTCCGCTTCGCCTGGGCGCCGCGGACTGGGCATAGCTAAGGCTTACTCACAAAAGGAACGCGGAAATTTAACAGGACTGGGGCGGCGGACGCGGCGGTCCACCGGCCGGCGTCAGTGTCGGATCGTGATCACGTCCCCGTCGCGGACCACGTAGTCGCGGCCCTCGGTGCGAATCAGGCCGCGCTCGCGCGCCTCGGGGTAGCCCCCCGCCTCGACCAGCTCCCGCCAGCCGATCACCTCGGCGCGGACGAATCCCGCCTGGATGTCGCCGTGGACCCTGCCGGCGGCATCCCAGGCGGTCAGCCCCTCGGGCAGCGCCCGCGCCTGCGCCTCGCTGCCGCGGTGGGCGGTGAAGAAGGTCACCAGGTCGAGGAGGTCATAGGCGGCGCGGACGAGCCGAGCAAGGCCCGAGCTCGCGCGAGCCCGAGCTCGGCCGCGCATCTCCGCCGCTTCGGCGTCGGGCAGCTCGGCGAGCTCGGCCTCGATCCGCGCGCTGATCGCGACGCAGGCGCCCCCGGCCCTCCGGCGTGGTCGGCCAGCCGCGGCGGTGGCTCGTCGGCTCCCTCGTCGACGTTGGCGACGTAGAGCACCGGCTTCGAGCTCAGGGCCTGCAGGCGTGCCGGGGCGTCGGGCGCGCCGGCGGGTGGCAGGCACGTCGCGAACCGGCTGACCGCGGCCGAGCGCATCGATCACCCGCTCGAGCCAGTCCCGCTCGGCCACGGCCTCCTCGTCGCCGGAGCCCGCCTGCTTTCGCACCCTTTCGGCGCGGCGCTCGGCCTGCTCGAGGTCGGCGAGCAGGAGCTCGGCCTCGACCGTCTCGGCGTCGGCGACGGGGTCGGGCCGGCCGTCCGGGTGCGGGACCAGCTCGTCGCCGTGGGCGCGGATGACGTGGCAGATCGCGTCCGTCTCCCGGATCTCGGCCAGGAAGCGGTTGCCGAGCCCCTCGCCCGCCGACGCGCCCGCGAACCAGGCCCGCGATGTCGCGGAACTCGATCGTCTCGGGGATCGCCGGGCTGGCCCCGGCTGCCTGCGCCACCGGGTCGCAGGCGCTCGTCCGGCACCTCGACGATCGCCACGTTCGGCTCGACGGTCGTGAACGGGTAGGCGGCCGTCTGGGCTCCGGCTCGGGTCAGTGCGTTGAAGAGCGTCGTCTTGCCCGGCGTTCGGGCAGGCCGACGATGCCGATCTTCACGACGTGGCCCTCTAGGCTGCGCGGGGCGGCTACCGCCGCCGGGCTCCGCGCCCGGCGAGGCCTTCGCGGCGACGTCGGCACGATTGCCGTTCGAATTGCCCCGGCCGGAGGACCGGGCCGTCTCGGCGACCAGGTCGATGAGCCGATCGTCGGCGTCCCTACGCGAACGCCCGGGCCAGAGCCTCCCGATCACGAGCCCCAGCGCAGCGCCGCCGAGCACGTCGGACGGGTAGTGCATGCCGAGGTAGGGCCGCGTGAGGCAGATCGCGGCCGCGAGCGCGTAACAGCGGCGGGCGGGCGCCCGGCGCCACTCGCCCCATCGCCGTCGCCGCGGCGAGCGAGGAGGTGGCGTGCGCCGATGGGAAGGACAGCTTGCTGGGCGCCCCGGCGAGCGGCGGCAGGCGGCTGAAGCCGCGGGCGTCGCCGGCGCACGGCGAGCTTGACGGGTAGTTGACGCCGACCGACGCCGGGGCGACGGCGGCCGTCCGCAGCCAGCGCTCCCGACGGGCGCCGTCCGCGAGCGCCGCGACGAGCCCGAGCGCGACCCAGATCGCGCCCCACTCGCCCGCCGTGCCCAGCGCCTTGACCACCGCCTCGCTCTGCGGCGAGTGGTAGCGAGTGCGCATGGCGCGCAGCACGCGCCGGTCGAGCCGCTCGAGCCGGTTGGGCATCGCGCCGCAGGATACGGCCGCGCGGATTCGGGGAGAATCCTCGCGCATGGAGACGGTTACGTGATGAGGAGCTTTAGCTCCGAAACGGGCATGTCAGGGCGCCGCAGGCGCCCGCAAGTGGCTGCCGCGCCGCGGATGGTTCCCGGGTACCGCCACATCCCGGGTAACCACTGCGGGTCGACGGCCCTGCGAAACCTGCTCGCCCATCACGGGGTGGAGATCTCGGAGGAGATGGCGCTCGGACTGGGGGCCGGCGTCAGCTTCTACTACGTGCCGATCGACGGGCAGTCGCCTTCGCGGTTCACGAACGGCCGGGTCGGGCGGCTCGAGGAGCAGTTCGTGGAGCTGACCGGCGCGTCGATCGAGCTCGAGACGTTCGACGATGCCGAGGCCTCCTGGGAGGCGGCGCGGGCCAAGGTCGACGAGGGAAGCGCCGCGCGATCCTGCTCACCGACCTCTACTTCCTCGACCACTACGGGAGCTCTGCCCGGTTTCCGGGCCACGCGGTGGTCCTGGCCGGCTACGACGCCGAGGTCGCGTACCTGTCCGACACCTCCTTCGAGGAGCTGCAGACGACCCGCCTCGAGAACCTCGCCCGCGCCCGGCACGGACGGCATCCGGTGTTCCCCCTCGAGGGCCACATGCTCACGGTCCCCGAGGGAGCGCGAGCCGGCGACGTCCGAGCGGCCTGCGCTCGCGCGATCGAGCGGAACGCCCGGCAGATGCTCGAGCCGCCGATGGGCGACTACGAGGGGCTGCCGGCGCTTCGCCGCTTCGCCGCCGAGGTGGGCGAGTGGCCCGAGCCAGCTGGACGACTGGCAGTGGTGCGCTCGCTTCTGCTACCAGGTGATCGAGCGCCGGGGCACCGGAGGCGGCAACTTCAGGCTCATGTACTCGCGCTTCCTCGAGGAGGCGGGCAGCCCGCAGGCCGGGCTCGCCGCGGAGGCGGCGGCCGGCTGGACCTCGCTCGCAGCCGCGCTCCAGGCGGCGAGCGAGTCCGACGAGCCCAACCCGGAGCTCTGGTCGCGGGTGCGCAAGGAGGCGGCCGGCGTGCTCGACGCCGAGGAACGCCTCTGGCCGCTGCGGCGTGCGGCCGGTGCGGTGAGGGCTGGCGCTGCTGGCCATCGACGCCTAGCCTGCGGCCAGCGGGTCGGGAGCGCCGAGCTGCGTGACCTCGGGGGCCTCGTATGCCCGGCCCGGGATGCCTCCGAGGGCGAGCACGCGCATGCCCTCTTCGCCCGTCAAGAGCTTTCGCTTCGTGCCCGGGCTGACGCGCACCATCGTCTCCGGGTCGAGCGGGTGGCGCTCGCCGTCGATCTCGATCTCGCCCGAGCCCCGCAGCGCCACGTAGACCTCCTCCTGGCCGTCGCCGGAGTGGTCGTGCTCGGGGTACTGGTCCAGGTTCGGCGGGAGGTCCAGCACCTGCAGGCCGAACGACTGAACGCCGAGCTCGGCCCGGGCCCGCTTGAACGCCGCCGGCGTACACCGCCTCCATCTCGTCGATCCTCTTCACCGCGTAATCGGCCATCTCGGTCTCCAGTCCGCGTCGCTTGGCAGTCGGCTTGAGCAGGCCGGCGGAGCATAGCGCACGAACGTTCGTGCGGCGTGGCTATGATCCTCGCGCATGAGCGACCGCGACGCAGAAGCAGCGGTCGAGCGGCGGCACCAGGGAGGCGATCCTCGACCGGGCGGTCGACCTGGCCTCGACCGAGGGCCTCGAGGGGCTGACGATCGGCCGCCTGGCGAGCGAGCTCGAGATGAGCAAGAGCGGCCTCTTCGGGCACTTCGGCTCCAAGGAGGAGCTCCAGCTGGCGACGATCGATGCGGCCGGCGCCGCTTCGTGCGCGAGGTCGTGGAGCCGACCCTCGAAGAGCCCGAGGGGGCGGCGCGGCTGCGGGCGCTATGCGACCGCTACATCGCCTATCTGGAGCGGCGGGTGTTTCCCGGGGGATGCTTCTGGGCGGCGACCGCGCCCGAGTTCGACGGCCGTCCGGGCCGGGTCAGGGACCGGATCCGGGAGGGCGTCGGCGGCTGGCTCGGCGAGCTCGAGCGCCAGGCGCGGATCGCCGGCGCCGAGGATCCCGCGCAGCTCGCCTTCGAGCTGCATGCGCTCGCCCAGGGGGCGAACTCCGCCTTCCAGCTGTTCGGCGACCGACGGGCCTTTCGCCGCGCCCGACGGGCGATCGAGGAGCCGCTGCTCGCCTTCGGGGGCGTCAGGCGCGAAAGCGCGCGAAGTAGCCCAGCCTTCGGGCCGACGCGCCCCTCGAATCGCAGCCCGGCGGCCTCGGCTCGGCGCTGCAGCGAGCCGGGCGTGACGTAGTGCGGGTCGCCAATCAGCTCGCCGACCACCAGGCGGCCTCCGGGCCGCAGCACGCGAGCCACCTCGCGAAGCGCCGCGTCCTGATCGGGGATCTCGCCCAGCACCGTGATCAGGATCGCCGCGTCGAAGGCATCGTCGTCATAGGGGAGCTCTCGGGCGTCGGCCCGGGTCGGGTTGACGTTCCAAAGGCCGCGCTCGCGGGCGCGGCGGATCGTGTGGTCGAGCATCTCCTGCTGGATGTCGAGGATCTCCACCTCGCCGTCGGGCGCCGATCCGCTCGGCCAGCCTGGGCGTGTAGTAGCCGGTGCCCGGCCCGATCTCGAGGGCCTGCTCGCCCGGGCTGGGGTCGAGGATCTCCTGCAGGCGGGCGCGGGTGATCAGCGGGTGAGGCGCCTCGACCCAGAAGCGCTGGCTGTACGGGCACGCCGAAGGGTTCTTCCGCCACCAGAGGGCGACCGCGATCACGCTCCGGCCGCCAGGAGAAGCCCCCGGCCGACTGTCGGCCGGCCCCGCCTTTCATTCGCCGGAGAACCCGATCGTGTGGGGAGCGCCGGCGGTGCGCACGAAGACCACCTGGGCGAGATCGAGGGCAACGGAGCCGTCCTCGGTCTGGAGGTCGTGCCAGCCCTGTCCTCGCTCGACCGCCTTCCGCAGCTCGGCGCGGGCGTCGTCGCCGACGCGGACGGTCATCACCTGTCCCCCGCCGAAGCCCACCTCGACCCGCTTTGTGTCCTCCGTCATCGCCTCCTCCTCCGCGTCCAGATCAACCATTCCCGTCCGGGTCGGGCTCGACCAGCTCGGTCAAGACGCCGCCGCTGGCCTTCGGGTGCAGGAAGGCCACCCGGCTGCGCCGGATCCCAACCCGCGCCTCGGCGTCGATCAGCTCGACGCCCGCCTGCTTCAGGGATTCGAGGGCCGAGTCGATGTCCCGCACCCGGTAGGCGACGTGGTGGAGTCCCTCGCCGCGCTTTTGAATGAAGCGGCCGACCACCGTCTCGGGGCCGAGCGGGCAGAGCAGCTCGACGTGGCCGTCGCCGACCTCGAGCAGAGCCGCCTCCACCCCCTGCGACTCGACCGTCTCCCGGTGAACGAGGGGCATCCCGAACGCGTTCTGGTAGCGGCGGCCGCCTGCTCCAGGTCGAGCACGGCCACGCCCACGTGATCGATCGCCTCGAACATGCCCGCGCAAGACTAGCGGCGGCACGACATCGCCAACCGCGATGCGCCCCGCCGGCGCGGTTCAGGCAGAGTCGCTCGGCGGCTTGGTCGCGTAGGACCGCGCTCGGCCCCCCGCGGGAGCATCCGCGCGCTCGGAGAGCTCACGCGGCGCCTCGCCCACGGCGCGCTCGCGGGCCATGATCGAGCGGATCTCGTCGCGCTCCATCACCTCGTTGGCGAGCAGGCTCTCGGCGATCTCGTCGAGGAGGTCGCGGTGGTCGATCAGCAGGCGGTACGAGCCGCGGTACGCCTCCTCGGCGACCGCTTCGACCTCCTCGTCGCGGGTGCGGCGAAGCGCCTCCGAGACGTTGTAGTCGTCGGCGGGGACCTGATGTGACCGGATCGACGTCCCCATGCCGTACTCGTAGACCATCGAGCGGGCGATGTCGGTGACCCGCTTGAGATCGTCCGAGGCGCCGGTGGTGATCCGGCCGAAGGTCACCTGCTCGGACACCCGCCCAGCGAGCAGAACCTTCATGTAGTCGATCAGCTCCTCCCGGGACTTCAGGTAGCGATCCTCCTGGGGCAGGTTGAGCGTGTACCCGAGCGCCTTGCCCCGCGGGACGATCGACACCTTCTGGACCTTGTCGACCGTGGGCAGGAGCTCCGAGACCAGCGCGTGGCCCGCCTCGTGCCAGGCGATGACCCGCTTCTCGTGAGCGGTGATCAGCTTCCGCGACTGGAGGCCCGCCACCACGCGCTCGAAGGCGCTCTCGAAGTCGGACTGGGTGATGAAGTTTCGGTCGTTGCGGCCCGCCAGGATGGCGGCCTCGTTGCACAGGTTGGCCAGGTCCGCCCCGGTGAGACCCGCCGTGTGACGGGCCAGGCGCTCCATGTCGATGTCCTGAGCCAGTGGCTTGTTGCGCGTGTGGACGCTGAGGATCCGCTCCCGTCCGCGCATGTCCGGCGGCGGCACGAACACCTGGCGGTCGAAGCGCCCCGGGCGCAAAAGCGCCTTGTCGAGCTTCTCCAGCATGTTCGACGCGGCCATCACGATCACGTCGTCGCGAGAGTCGAATCCGTCCATCTCGACCAGCAGCTGGTTCAGCGTCTGGTCTCGCTCGCCGGAGATGTCAGATCCTCGTTGGGCGCCGACCGCGTCGAGCTCGTCGATGAAGATGATCGCCGGGGAGTGCTCCCGCGCCTGCTTGAACAGGCGCCTGATCCGCGCCGCGCCGAGTCCAGCGAACATCTCGACGAACGACGAGGCGGACTGGCCGAAGAAGTTCGCCCCGGACTCGTTGGCGACGGCCTTCGCGAGCAGCGTCTTGCCCGTGCCCGGCGGCCCATGCAGCAGGATGCCCTTGGGCACCTCTGCGCCCAGGCGCTTGAACTGCTTGGGGTGGCGGAGGAACTCGACCACCTCGCGGAGCTCATCCTTGGTCTCGTCGACTCCCGCGATGTCGTCCCAGGTGACCGAGCTCGCCGAGCGTGGGGAGATCTGCTGAGGCTTCGTGCGGGGCATCAACCGCAACGTGCGCCAGACCAGGTAGACGAGAACGCCCATGAAGATGATCGGCAGCCATAGCTGCACGAAGTTCTCGAACTGGTACCAGTCGATGCCTAGAATCGCGAGCGTCGTCATCTGCTCGGTGAGACCTCCCTGTCCTCAATACACGGTACCGGCAGCCCGCTAATTACGCGGGCTACGCCGATTCCGTCACCGCCGTTGCCTCCGCGCGAAGCACCTCGTGCAGCGCGGCGGTGCCCACCTCGAGCTGCTCGGGGGTGGGCTCGCGGGTCGAGACGAGGCGCTGGATCTGGTGGCCGACGGCGTGAAGGGCGCGACCGAGCATCGAGTCCGGCTGGCGCTCGGCGAACGCGAACAGCTCCACCGCCCCCGAGACGCTGGCGAGCCCCGCCGCCGCCCGCGCCACCGGGCCCGGCTTCGCGACCGCCCGCTCGACGATCAACTGGCTGGTGATCGACAGCAACAGGAGCGGCGCGATCAGGTTCGAGCCGCAGCGCTCGTGCTCCTTCGGGGCGTCCTCGGGATCGAAGCTCCCGCGCTCATACGCGCCGATCGCCTTGTGCTCGACTCCGTGATAGGCGGCGAGGTCACGATCCCGCAGCGCCGCCATCGCGGGGAGCAACCCGAGCGTGGCAACGACGCTCTCGCGCGCCAGGGTGGTTGGCCCGAGACGGCGTATGGCACCGCTCGCGAGCGCCGTGGCGAGCGCGATCGCCAGGACCCGAGGGTCCTCGATCGGCAGCCGGGCCGCCGGAAGCCCGCGACGGGCGACGGGGACCACCGCAAACGCCTCCGCCAGGCGCAGGGGCCCCCTGAGCAACGGCAAGGACCCGAGGCGCCCGCGCGAGAACGACGGCTTGGGGCCCGAGGACACCTCGATCCGGCCGTCCGGCGCCCGCGCCGCGGCGGCCCACGCGGTCGGGCCGTGGATCAGGAGGCCGTTGCGAAGCGCCATGCCACCCAAGCGCATGCGGTCGCTCCGGGCCCGCGCCGTTGCCAGGCGCGTCGACCGTTCGTTCGGCGGACGCCCCGTTGTCGGCTGGGCTCATCCGAGCACCGCCAGGATGATGTCGCGGTAGAACCGGGTTGCGAGCGCGATGTCGGCCGTCGCCGCCCGCTCGTCCGCCCCGTGGACGAGCGGCGTGGAGGCGACCAGCGACATCTCACGCTGCGGGCAGAATCCGTAGACCACCGCCGAGTCGAATGCGCGGCGGAACCAGTTGCTGTCGCTGAACCCCGCCATCACGATCGGGATCAGTGTGGCATCCGGGTCGGCCCTCGACATCCACGTCGCGATCGTCTCTGAGAGCGGGGAGCTCGAAGGGGAGCGGTTCCCGACCACGTGCTCGACGAACTCAATCTCGTAGTCGGGGGTGCCCTTCGCGCCGTCCTCCGGCGACCCCGAATCCACGGGTCCTTCGAGGACTCCGAGGACCCGCTCGCGCGCGTCCGTTTCGTCCATGCCGGGGGGGACGCGGCAGTCGACCAGGATCTCCGCGAGTGAGGGGATCACGTTCTCCTTCTCGGACGCTCTCGCCTTGGTGGGCACCAGCGTCACGCCGAGCATCGGATCGATGAGATAGGCGACCAGCTCCGGAGCCTCGGCGCGCAATGCCTCGACCGCCTCCGAGAGGGAGGTGGGGTCGCCGGCCAGCGCCCGGCCGGTGATCTCCGACATGAACTGGAGCCCCTCTGGGGTCGCCTCCGGAGGGGGCTGTCGCCGGAGCCGCGCGAGGAGCGGCGCGATCTTCAGGAGCGCGTTCTCCCCGAGGCCCGGCACCGAGGCGTGACCCGCCTTGCCGCGCGCGCGTAGCTTGAACCGGAACACCCCCTTCTCGCCGACGCACAGGGTGTAGAAGCGGCGGCCGTCGAGCTCGAACGAGACCCCCCCGCCCTCGTTCAGCACGTAGTCGGCGCGAACCTTCTCCGGGTGCTCCCGGCACAGCCACTGGGCGCCGGCCCTCGCGCCCATCTCCTCGTCGGCGGTCGTCACCACGAGCAGGTCGCCCCGCGGTGGCCGCCAGCCATTACGCCCCAGGGCCGCCGCCGCGGCCACCTCCGCAGCCACCTGGTCCTTCATGTCGAGCGCGCCGCGGCCGCGGACCTCCCCGTCCACGACGTCGCCGGCCCACGGGTCGAAGCTCCACTCGGACGCATCGGCCGGAACGGTGTCCGCATGGCCAAGCAGGCAAAGGGTGGGCCCGGCGCCTTGCCCCGGAAGCCGTGCCACCAGGTTGGGGCGTCCCGGCTCGGCGGCGAGCAGCTCGCACTCGAAGCCCGCCTCGGTCAACGTCTGCGCCAGCAGCTCCTGAGCGGGCTCCTCGCGGCCCGGTGGGTTGACGGTGTCGATCCGAATCAGCCGCTGCAGGAGCTCGATGCCCTCCGTGGCCAGCTCGTCCTCCGTCGCGACTGCGGCCTCTTCCTCCACCGGACGGAGGTTACTGCCAGGTGGACGGCGCGAATCCGGGGTCATACTGAGCCGGAAAATGTCGACTATGAGGAGCTTTAGCTCCGAAACAGGCGTGTAAGGGCGCCGCAGGCGCCCGCAAGGTATTGGAGCGGTTGTTCGACACCGGCGAGGAGGGACGCCCGCGCACGAGCGTCCCAGCATCCGAGGCACCGCTCGCGGTGCGAATGCGGCCCCGCTCGCTCGACGAGCTCGTCGGGCAGGAGCACCTGCTCGCCGAGGGGTCCGCACTGCGGGCCGCGGTCGAGGGCGGCGAGCCCCACTCCGCCATCCTCCACGGGCCGCCCGGCTCCGGCAAGACAACCCTCGCGAGGATCATCGCGACCGCCTGCCGCGGGGCGTTCGAGGAGGCCTCGGCGGTGAACGCCGGGCGAGCGGAGGTCCGGGCGGTGATCGAGCGGGCCGAGGAGCGCCGGCGCTCCGCGTCAGAGCCGACGATCTTCTTCCTGGACGAAATCCATCGCTTCAACAAGGCCCAGCAGGACGCCCTGCTGCCCGCGGTCGAGGAGGGGCTCGTGGTCCTGATCGGGGCGACCACAGAGAATCCCTACTTCGAGGTCAACTCGGCGCTCTTGAGCCGGACGCAGCTCTACGAGCTCCATGCGCTGACCCCCCGGAGCGTGCGTACTCTCCTCGATCGGGCGCTGGCGGACCCCGAGCGCGGGCTTGCGGATCCGCCGCCGGTGTCGGAGGAGGCGCTGGAGCTCCTCGCCACCCGCTCGGGTGGGGACGCGCGGATCGCGCTTTCAGCGCTGGAGCGGTCGGTCGAGACGGCTCGTGCCGCGGGCCGCGGAGTCGACCTCGATGTGGCCGAGGACGCCCTCCAGCGCAAGGCGATCAGCTACGACCGCGAGGGGGATCGCCACTACGACTACATCTCCGCGTGGATCAAGTCGACCCGAGCCTCGGATCCGGACGCCTCGCTCTATTACCTGGCCGTAATGCTCGAGAGCGGAGAGGACCCGCGGTTCATCGCCCGGCGCATGGTGATCCTCGCATCCGAGGACATCGGCAACGCCGACCCCCAGGCCCTGGTGATCGCGAACGCGGCCGCGGCGGCCGTAGACCGGGTTGGGCTGCCCGAATGCCGCCTCAACCTGGCGCAGGCGGCCGTCTACCTGTCGCTTTCGCCGAAGTCGAACGCCTCATACGTCGGAATCCGACGGGCCAGCGCTCACGTCCGCGAGCACGGCGCGCAGCCTCCGCCGGCCTACCTGCGCGACGCGCACTATCCGGGGGCTCGGAAGCTCGGCCGGGGGGTTGGCTATGTCTATCCGCACGATGAGCCCGGGGGAGTAGCCGGGCAGCGAGTGATTCCGGAGGGCCTCGAGGGCGAGCGCTTCTACGAGCCAACCGATCGGGGCGCGGAGGCCGAGCTGGGCCGCCGGCTCGCCGAGATCCGGAAGAGTCTTGAGGAGCTTTAGCTCCGAAACCGGCATGTAAGGGCGCCGCAGGCGCCCGCAAGGCATTCGAGTCTTGAGGAGCTTTAGCTCCGAAACCGGCATGTAAGGGCGCCGCAGGCGCCCGCAAGTCCTCTGCGGCCCGGGGCGGGACAGGGCGTCGCTGGACGATCTCGACGTGATCGTCGATGCGACGTCCACGGACCCCGACGGCTCCTGCGAGGTCGTGCGCCGCGCCTCGCCCAGCGGGACAGAGACCGAGCCTACGCCGTAGGGCTTCTCCATCCTGGCGTGAGGCAGGTCCAGCGGTGAGTCGGGGGCGGACCGGCCCCCGACTCACTTGCACATAGAATCGGCACGGATGGGTCGGCTCGAGTCCTTCAATCCGGCCACCGGCGAGCTGATCGGCACGGTCGAGACGCTGAAGCCCGACCAGGTGCAGTCCGTCGTCGACGACGTCGCCGAGGTCCAGCCGTTCTGGGCGCAGCTGTCGCTCTCCGACCGCGCCAGGTACCTGCGCAAGGCGGCCGAGGTGCTGGTCGAGGAGATCGACGAGGTTGCGGAGCTCTTGACGCGTGAGCAGGGCAAGCCGATCACCGAGAGCTACACGATGGAGGTCGTCCCGACCATCGACGTCCTCAACTGGTGCGCCGACGCGGGGCCCAAGATCCTGGGCGACGAGCCGATCCGCATGGGGCAGGCTCTCTTCCTCTCCAAGAAGGCCAAGTTCAGCTACGAGCCGCTCGGCGTCGTCGGTGTGATCGCCCCCTGGAACTATCCCTGGTCGATCCCCTTCGACGAGGTGGCGATGGCGCTGATGGCCGGCAACGGGGTCGTGCTGAAGCCCGCCAGCCTGACGCCGCTTCTCGGCGAGCGGATCCGGGAGACCTTCGAGAAGGCCGGCCTGCCCGAGGGCCTCGTCCGGGTCGTCCACGGTGGCGGCGCGGTGGGCGGCGCGCTCTGCGAGTCGTCGGCGCGAAAGATCTTCTTCACCGGCTCGGTCGAGGTGGGGCGCAAGGTCGGTGAGACCTGCGCCAAGCAGCTCAAGGGCTCGGTGCTCGAGCTCGGCGGCAAGGACCCGCAGATCGTCTGCGCCGACGCGGACCTCGGCAATGCAATCTCCGGTTGCGTGTGGGGCGGGTTCGCCAATGCGGGCCAGACCTGCTCGGGCATCGAGCGCACGTACGTCGTCAAGGACGTCGCCGAGCGCTTCGTCGATGGGGTCGTCCGCCGGGCGAGCGAGCTCACCGTCGGCGACCCGCTGGAGTGGGAGACGGAGATCGGCCCGATGGTCTCCGAGGACCAGTACGGCGTCGTCACAGAGCTCGTGGACGACGCGCTCGCCGCCGGCGCTGACCGCGTCGCCGGAGGTCCCCGCGAGGTCTCTGGCTTCAGTGGAAAGTTCATCGCTCCGACGGTGCTGGCGGGAGTCGAGGACGAGATGCGCATCATGAGCGAGGAGATCTTCGGCCCGGTCGTGCCGATCATCGTCGTCGACTCCGAGGAGGAGGCGCTTCGGCGCGCCAACGACTCCAACTTCGGGCTCGGCGCCTCGGTGTGGACCAAGGACCGCGCGAAGGGCGAGCGGATGGCGAGGCGAATCGAGTCGGGGATGGTGTGGATCAACGACCACTCGTACACCCACGCCGCCTGTCAGTGCTCGTGGGGCGGGGTCAAGGAGTCGGGCCTCGGGCGCTCGCACTCGAAGTTCGGCTTCTACGAATGCGTCGACATCAAGCTGGTCGCGTGGGAGCCGGGGATGACACGGGACATCTGGTGGCAGCCGTACGACCGGACCCTCGGGGAGGCGGTGCGGGCGTCCGCTCGTCTGCTCTACGGGCGAAACGGCCAGCGCCTGCAGGCCCTTCGCGACGGCGGTGTGCCGCTGATGAAGGTTGGCGCCCGCATGCTCCGCAAGGACCGATAGCCGCCTTCGCGATCGTCCGGGGACCGCATCCCCTCGCTAGCGCTTCCCGCTTGCTGGGACAATCGGCTCAGTGCCTGAAACGGCCTCCGTCCGGGACGAGATCGAGCGCGAAGCGGCGCCAACCGGCGCGCCGGCCGTGGCCGTGCGCCGCCTGTGGCGCGAATTCGGCGATCGGCCCGTGCTTCGCGACGTCTCATTCGACCTCGGCGCCGGCCAGACGCTGGCGGTGCTGGGACCCAACGGCGCCGGAAAGACGACCCTCGTCCGGGTACTGGCCACGCTGCTTCGACCGAGCGCGGGCGAGATCTCGGTGCTCGGGTGCTCGCTGCCCAGGGAAGCCTGGAGGGCCCGCGGCCGGATCGGCTACCTGGGCCATTCGCCGCTGCTGTATCGGGATCTGACCGCCGCCGAGAACCTGCGCTTCGCCGCTCGGCTCCACGGCCTTTCAGGCGATGGCGCCGAGCGGATCGCCGAGCTGCTCGGCCGCGTGGGGATGCATCGGCGCGCCGACGAGCTGGTGCGCAACCTCTCCACGGGCATGGTGCAGCGAGTGGCGGTGTGCCGTGCCGTCCTTCACGAGCCCGAGCTGCTGCTGCTCGACGAGCCGCGCTCGCACCTCGATCCGGAGGCGGCCGGCCTGGTCGAGCCGCTGGTGGGCCCCGCGGCCGGCCGCGCTCGGGTGCTGGTCACCCACGACGTCGACTCGGGACTCGCCGAGGGCCAGCGGGTGCTCGCGCTCAGGGCCGGAGGCGCGGTCGCCTACGAGGGAGCCGCGAGCGGCCTGTCGGCGGGCGACGCGCGGGCGATCTACGGAGGCGTCCCGTGAGCGCCCCGCTCGATGAGGCGGCTCTCGGCCGCCCGCGAGCCAGCTCGCTGGACGCGTTCGTGGCGATCCTCTCCAAGGACCTTCGGGTCGAGCTTCGGACGCTCCAGTCGGTGCCGGCGATGGCGCTGTTCGCGACCACCACCTTCGTCCTCTTTCGGTACGGGCTCGATCGCACGACCCTCAGCGGCAGCCTCGCGGCGGGCGTGTTGCTCGCGACCGTGCTGTTCGCGGCCATCCTGGCGATCAACCGCCTGTTCGTCGCCGAGCGCGACGAGGGCGGCTTCGACGCCATCCGCCTGGCGCCCGTCGATGGCATCGCGCTGGGCGGGGCCAAGGCGGCGGCCCTGCTCGTCTACCTGATCGTGCTGGAGACGATCACCCTGCCGGTGTTCGGGATCTTCTTCCTCGACTCCTGGACGGGCCTGGCCCCCCTTGCCGGGGTCCTCGTCCTGGCCGACCTGGGGCTTGCAGCCATCGGGGTGCTGGTTTCGTCGATCGCCGCCAACTCACGTGCTCGCGACCTGCTGGTGCCGCTGCTCCTGCTGCCGTTCCTGGTGCCGTTGATGATCGCCGCCGCCAACGCGGCCGAGCCGCTGCTCGCCGCAGGCGGGCCCTCATACGGCGGGATCGCCAAATGGGTAGGGGTGCTGGCTCTCTACGATATGACGTTCGTCGCGGTCGGATTTGCCGTCTACGACTTCCTGCTCGAGGACTGATCCCGCATGAAGGTTCCCAGCGTCCGAACCCTCTCCATCGCCACGGTCGCGTGCCTGGCCGCGGGCTTTGCGCTGGTCTTCTTCTACGCCCCGCTCGACGCCGATCAGGGGTTCATCCAGAAGATCTTCTACCTCCACGTGCCGCTGGCGATCTGCGCACTGGTGGGGTTCGTGGTCGCGGCTGTCCACGCGATCCGCCACCTGCGCACGGGCGACCCCGTTCACGATGCTCGCTCCTACGTCTCGATTCACCTCTCGGTCGTCTTCGGGGTGGGCGTCCTCCTCACGGGGTCGATCTGGGCGCACGCCTCGTGGGGCAAGTGGTGGGTCTGGGATGAGCCGACGCTGGTCAGCTTCCTGATCGTGTTCCTTCTGTACGCGACGTATTACCCGCTCCGGTACGCGATCGAGGACCGGGATCGCCAGGCGCGGTACGCGTCGGTGTTCGCGATCACGGCCGGCGCTTTCGTGCCCTTGAACTTCATCGCGGTGCGGATGGCGGAGTCGCTCGTTCACCCCCGCGTGTTCGCGACCGCCAACGGCGGGCTGCCCGGCTCGATGCTCCTCACCTTCGGAGTCTGCCTGGCCGGAATGGCCCTGCTTTGGACCTGCCTGGTGCGCTTCGAGCTTGCGGCGAAGTCGGCATCCGCGAAGCTTTCACGCCTGCGGCGGGCCCTCGAAGGCGAAACCTACGCCGCGCCTCCGGGATCCCGGATCGCGCCCGGTGTCGCCTCTCGTGCGGCATCGCGGCTCACCTGATGCCCGCCCTGCCCCTCGACGAGGCGGGCAAGTACGTCGCCGCGGCGTACGTGGTCTTCCTCGCCCTTGTCCTCGCCTACGTCGGGATCATGGCGGCGAAGCTCCAGCGCATCGAGCGAGAGCTCGGCGAGCTGGCGGATCTGGCCGAGCGCCAGGCGGCAAGCCGCGAGCGGGAGGGGGTGCGCAGTTGACCGAGCTCCTCGCGCTGGGCATCTCCCACAAGACCGCGCCGCTCGGCCTGCGCGAGCGGGTCGCGTTCACGGAGGGGCGGGCGGCCGGGCTGTTGCGAGAGCTGGTCGCGGCGCCCGAGATCCACGAGGCGGCGGCGATCTCGACCTGCAACCGAACCGAGCTCTATCTCGCCGCCCCGGACCCGGTGGGAGCGGAGTCGCTGGCCCTGGGGGTCCTCGCGCGCGAGGCCGGGACGCCGCCCACGGAGCTGGTCGGACACCTGTACTCGCTGCGCGGCGCCGACGCCGGGATCCACCTGTTTCGGGTCACCGCGGGCCTCGATTCCATGATCCTGGGCGAGGCCGAGGTGCAGGGGCAGGTCAAGCGGGCCTACGAGCTGGCTCTGGTCGAGGGGGCCACCGGGCCGATCCTCAACCGCCTGTACCGCGGCGCTCTGGCGGCGGGCAAGCGGGCGCGCTCGGAGACTGGGATCACCGAGCGCGGCGTATCGGTGCCCTCCGTGGCGGTCGAGCTCGCCCAGCGAGCGCTGGGCGACCTGTCGAGCCGGCTGGTCGTGGTCGTGGGCGCCGGCGAGACGGCGGAGCTGACGGCCCGAGCGTTGGCGGCGCGCGGCGTAGAGCCCGCGTTCATCGCCAATCGCCGCTACGACCGTGCGATCGGACTCGCCCAGCGGTTCGGGGGACGCGCAGTCAGGTTCGAGGAGCTGCCCGAGCAGATGGTGCGAGCCGACATCGTGGTCGCCTCCACCGCATCGCCGCACCACGTGATCGAGCGCCAGGAGCTCGACGAGGTGATGCGCGCTCGCGGCGGTCGCCCGGTGTTGCTCATCGACCTCGCCGTGCCGCGCGACATCCATCCCGATTGTCGAGCCGTGGAGGGCGTGGCTCTTCACGACATGGACGACCTTCAGGCGCTGGTGGAGCGAAACGCGTCCGGTCGCGAGGCCGAGGCGCGAAAGGCGGAGAGCATCCTGCGCGCCGAGCTGCTTCGGTTCGAGCGCTGGCTGGGCTCCCAGGACGTGGTGCCGACCGTTGCCGCGCTCCGCGCCCGCGCGGACGAGATCGTCGTCGCGGGTGCTGGCCGAGAACGAGCCGCGCTTCCAGTCCCTCAGCGAGGGCGACCGCGAGCGCGTTCAGGCGATGGCCCGGGCGATCGCCGGCAGGCTCCTGCACGAGCCGACGCTGCGCCTGAAGCGCTCCTCCGGCGACGACGATGCTTACCTCTTCGTCAGCGCTCTGCGGGAGCTGTTCGGGCTCGACGCCGAGAGCTCGCCCGCGGAGCACGATGGTGGTGAGGTGCGAGCCCTGCGTGAGGCTCGCGCGCGCAAGCGTCCAGCGAGTTGAGCAAACGGCTGAAGCTCGGAACGCGCAGCAGCCCCCTGGCCCTTGCGCAGGCGCAGCTGGTGGCCGACGCCCTCGGCGGCGCCGAGGTGGTGCCGGTGAGCTCGGGCGACGGTGAGGTGGGCGACAAGGAGCGGTTCGTGCGCGGGGTCGAGCGGGCGCTGCTCGACGGCAAGGTGGATCTCGGCGTCCACTCGGCCAAGGACCTCCCGTCCGACCGCCCGGACGCCGTCAGGCTGGTTGGCGTGGTGGGCCGGGAGGATCCGGCTGATGCGTACCTCGGCGATGCATCGTCGCTCGATGGCCTTCCCCCGGGGTCGCGCGTGGGGACTGCCAGCCTGCGTCGCCGGTCCCAGCTCCTGGCGCTGCGACCCGACCTCGAGCCGATCGAGCTGCGCGGAAACGTCGACACCCGGCTCCGAAAGCTCGCCGAGGGAGAGTACGAGGGGATCGTGCTCGCCGCGGCCGGCCTGCGGCGGCTCGGCCGCGAAGCCGAGATCGCCTTCCGATTCGGGGTCGAGGAGCTGACGCCGTCCGGCGGCCAGGGCTCCCTGGCGCTGGAGGCCCGGAGGGGGGACGCCGATGCGGCCGAGGCGGGGGCGCGGGTCTCCGACCACGACGCGCTGGTGGAACTGACCGCCGAACGCGCCGCTGTCACCGCGCTCGACGCCACCTGTTACACGCCGGTCGGGATCTGCGCCCGCCTCGCCGATGATCGGCTGGAGATCGTCGGGTACGCGGGACTGCCCGACGGATCCGAATGGGTGCGTGATCGGCTGGCGGGCGACCCCGAGCAGCCCGCCGCGCTCGGCGAGATGCTCGCGGAGCGAATCCTGTCGGCCGGGGGCCGCGAGATCCTCGAGCGGGCGGAAGCCGAATGAGCGCCAGGCCGGGAGTCGTCTACCTGGTCGGAGCCGGGCCCGGGGATCCGGGATTGCTGACCCTGCGGGCCGCCGAGCTCCTCGCCGCCGCCGATGTCGTCCTCCACGACCGCCTGATCCCGCAGGCGGCGCTCGCCCGGCGCGCGCCCCGACGCCGAGGTGGTCTACGTCGGCAAGCGGCCCGGATCGGCGGAGCTGCCGCAGCGGGAGGTCGAGCAGCTGATGGTCGAGCGCGCCCGCGCCGGTCGCAGCGTCGTTCGCCTGAAGGGGGGCGACCCGTTCGTGTTCGGGCGCGGCGGGGAGGAGGCGGAGGCGCTGGCCGACGCCGGAGTCCCGTTCGAGGTCGTGCCCGGCATCACCGCCGGCGTGGCGGCGCCGGCGTACGCCGGGGTTCCGGTGACCCATCGCGACGAGGCTTCGGCGGTCGCCTTCGTCACCGGTCACGAGGACCCCGCCAAGGATGGACGCGAGCTCGACTGGAAGGCGCTGGCGGGCTTTCCCGGCACCCTGGTTCTCTACATGGGGGTGAAGCGGCTACCCGAGATCGCCGAGCGGCTGATCGCGGGCGGACGCGACGGCGCGGAGCCGGCGGCGGCGGTGGAGCGGGGGACGACGGCCGCCCAGCGGACGGTCACCGCCACGCTCGCCGAGCTTCCGGCCGCCGTCGCCGAGGCGGACCTCGGCCCTCCGGCGATCCTGCTCACCGGGCCCGTCGTCGCGCGGCGCGAGACGATCGCCTGGCTGGAGCGCCGGCCACTGCATGGAAGGAGCGTGGTCGTCACCCGGGCGCGCGCCCAGGCGAGCGGCCTGTCGCAGGCCCTTGCGGCGCTCGGCGCCCGGGTGATCGAGTTGCCGGTGATCAGGATCGTGCCGCGACTCGAGTCCCCGGAGGTTCGCGAGGCGATGCAGGCGATCCACGCCTACGCGCTCGTCTGCCTGACCAGCCCGAACGGAGCCGGGCTCCTGTTCCAGGCCCTCCAGGCGGCGGGCCGCGACGCCAGGGCGCTCGCCAATGCGACCGTCGCCGCGATCGGCCCCGGCACCGCCGCGGCGCTCGCCGAGCACGGCATCCAGGCAGACATCGTGCCTGAGCGGTCGATCGCCGAGGGGCTGGTCGAGGCGCTGGCCGACGCCGAGATCGAGGGCCGGCCGGCGCTCGTGGCCCGGGCCGCCGAGGCCCGCGACGTGCTGCCCGACGCGCTGCGGGAGCGGGGAGCCAAGGTGGACGTCGTCGCCCTGTACGAGACGGTTGTCGAGCAGCCGGACCCCGAGGCCCTCGAGTCGGCCCTCGAGGCCGACTACGTGACCTTCACCTCGTCCTCGACCGTGAGGAACTTCGTTCAGGTCGCGGGAGGGCGAGCCCCCGCGCGAGCTCGCGTGGTTTCGATCGGCCCGGTCACCACGCGAAACGGCGCGCGAGGCCGGGCTTCGAGGTCGACGTGGAGGCCGACCGCCACGACACCGACGGGCTGCTCGAGGCTCTCCTCGCGGACGCCCACTAGTTCATATGAGGAGCTTTAGCTCCGAAACAGGCGTGTAAGGGCGCCGAAGGCGCCCGCAGGTAATTCAAGAACAGGAGGAGCTTTAGCTCCGAAACAGGCGTGTAAGGGCGCCGAAGGCGCCCGCAGGTAATTCAAGAACAGGAGGAGCTTTAGCTCCGAAACAGGCGTGTAAGGGCGCCGCAGGCGCCCGCAAGGTATTCGAGGCGGAGCTACGGCTCAGGCGGTGGCGGCCCGGCCGATCACCTTCCTCTCCGACTACGGGTACGACGACGAGTTCGCGGGCGTCTGCCGCGCCGTGATCGCACGGATCGCGCCGGAGGCGAAGGTGATCGACCTGACCCACGGCATCCCCCGCCACGCTGTCGCACAGGGGGCCGCGGTGCTCGCCAACGCGCTCCCTTTCACCCCGCCCGGCGTGCACCTGGCCGTGGTCGATCCCGAGGTCGGCTCGGCGCGACGGGCGGTGGCCGTACGGGTGGCCGCTGATGAGCGGGTGCTGGTCGGGCCGGACAACGGGCTCCTGTGGCCGGCGCTCGAGCGGCTCGGCGGGCGCCGCGGAGGCGGTCGACGTCTCGCTGTCGCCGTTTCGGCTGGAGCCGATCTCGGCGACCTTCCACGGTCGCGACATCTTCGCCCCCGTGGCCGCCCACCTGGCCCTGGGCGCTTCGCTCGTCCGAGGCCGGCGAGGAGATCGACGTCGCGCTCCCTGGTCGAGCTCGCGCCGAGCGAGCCAGCGATCGAGACCGGGCACGTCGTCGCCCGCGTCGGTCCCGTGGACCGGTACGGAAACGTCGCTCTCGACCTGGCCGATCGCCACCTTCCCCGAACCGGCTTGCGGCTCGGTCGGGCGCTCACCGTGGAGGCGGGGGCAGCGCGCCACCGGGCCGTGTTCGCGACGCACCTTCGCGGACGTGCCGCCCGGCGACCTGATCCTGTACGAGGACTCCAACCGGAGCCTCGCGCTGGCGTTGAACCGGGGCAGCGCCGCCGAGGCGCTGGGCCTCGAGGCCGGCGACCAGGTCCTCCTCGAGCCCTCCGAGTGACGTGACCAGCTTCGGCCGTCCGCGCCGGCACCTCGCGGTCACCGACTCCACCAACGAGCGCGCTCGCGAGCTCGCGATCGGCGGAGCGCCGAGCGGCACCGTCGTCACCGCCGGCCAGCAGACCGCGGGCCGCGGCCGCCGCGGCCGGCGTGGACGGCCCCGGCCGGGAAGGCGGTCCTGTGCTCGGCGATCCTGGCCCCGCTCGAGCGCGAGCACGCCCTGCTTCCGCTCGCCGTTCCGCTCGCCGTCTGCGAGGCGGTCGAGTCGCTGGCGCCGATCGAGTGCCACGGTCAAGTGGCCCAACGACGTCTGGGTCGAAAGCCGCAAGCTCGCCGGGATGCTGATCGAGGCGCAGCCACCCGACTGGGCGGTGATCGGGATCGGCCTCAACGTGGCGATCGAGGCGGAGGAGTTTCCCGACGGACCTGCGCCAGCCGGCGGTCTCGGTGGGCCACGGGGTCGGCGCCGAGGAGGCGCTGGCGGCGGTCTGCGAGCGGCTCGGGGCTGGGTGGACGCGCCGGCCGAGCGGGTGCTCGAGCGGTTCGCGAGCGCGATGCGCTTGCTCGGGCGTCGAGATCAGCTGGGTGGGGGCGGGGGGCGACGCCGCGGCCGGGAGCGGCGTCGCGGAGGGAGTCGACGAGCGGGGAAACCTGACCGTGGTCACGGCGACGGCGAGCGCCTGAGCCTCGGCGCCGGGGAGGTCCAGCTGGCGGCCCGCCCTCGGTCATCGAGTGGCGGATAAGTTTGCTCAGGGCCCACTAACCCGCCGCTCGACGCGAAATGCGGGATCAGCCTTCGGAGGCGTCGGCGTCCGGCTCGGTGGAGCGTGCACGCTGCCCGTCGCTCGCGGCGTCGGCGCCGTTGTCGGCTGCCCTTGCCACCCGCCTTCGGAGCTCCGTTTCGGCGCTGTCCGCCCTTCGAGCGCCGCCTTCTGCGCTTGCCGCCCGACCTCGGGAAGTTGCGAAGCAGCTCGCGAGCGACGGCGGAGGGCTTTCGCGCCATCCGCATCCTGGCGCCTCGGAGCACCTCCTCGGCCTCCGGCGTGTGGGCGACCGAGGCGGCCAGCAGGGCGATCGCGAGGCGGCGGTCCTGCTGGCGGGCGGCGTGGACGATCCGGCGCGCGTTCCGACCGTGGGCGCGTCCCGAGGAGTTGACGAACAGCCCCAGCAGGCGCTTCGTCTCCGGCCAGCGCTGGACCGCGTACTCCTCGTGCAGCTCGCGGGTGATCGCGGCAAGGCGCCACACCCAGGCCTGGGCCTGATCGCGCCGGCCGATGCGGCGCTCGGCGAGCGACTGGAGCAGCACCTTGGCGCCCGCGCGACGCTCGTCGCGGGGCCAGGTTGCGACGACCTCCAGCGAGTCGTCGAACGGCGTCGGGATCGCTCAGCGCCGCAACCTCGGCCAGCGCCTTGAGGCGCAGCTGGTGGTTGCGGTTGCGCTGCACGCAGGTGAGCAGGAACCGGCGTCGCAGCTCCTTGCCTGGTCGTGCTGGAGCATCGCCTTCGCGCGACGCCAGTTGTTGGCGGTCACCCGGGCGCCGGCGAGCGCCGCCCACGCATGCTGCTCGGAGTAGTTCAGGTTCTCGACCGCGATTCGCCACAGCTCGCGCTCCAGCACCGCGAGGCGGCGCTCCGGGTCGTCCGACACGGGCACCACCCGGCGCTCGACGCGCACTCGCCGGCCCCGGCCCGCGGCGAACCGGACCGACGACGATCGCCCCGCCGCGATAGACGTCGCGGTCGAGCAGGCTGTGGAGGGTGACGATCGTCTCGTCGCTGGTGGTCGCCGGATGAACGAAGTCGATCACCAGCCCCGCCTCCTTCTCGCGTGCACGACGGGTGACCCGGCCCACCCGCTGCTGATAGACGCGTCGCGAGGCGGTTGGCGCGAGGTGCATGCAGATCGTCGCCCGCGGAGAGTTCCATCCCTCGGCGAGGAGCATCGCGTTGCAGAGCACGTCCACCTCGCCGCGCTCGAAGGCGGCCAGGATCTCGGCGAGCTCGCGCTTCGGGGTCTCGCCCGACACGGCCTGCGCGTTCATGCCGACCGCCCGGAACGATGCGGCGACGTTGTTCGCGTGGCGCACCCCGGCGGTGTAGACGACGCCCGGGACCCGCCGGAACCGCGACCGATAGAGATCGGCGACGGCGACGTTGAATGGCTCCTGGTCCAGCAGCTTCGCCAGCTCCTCCTGGTCGAAGTCCTGGTCCACCTCGCCCCGTCGCAGGGGCACCTTGGCGATCGTCCGCACCCCTGGCCCCGGCGGTATGCGAATGCAGCGCAGGGGGGCGATCACTCCGCGCCTCGCCGCCTGGGCGAGGTCGAAGCGGGAGGTCTGGGTCGGGAACAGGTCGGCGACGTGTCGGGCGATCAACGCTCCGGTGGCCGTCATGCCGATGTAGATGGGCCCCAGCCAGCGGCGGATGCAGCCGCTCGTCTTCTCGCCGAGCGCGGTGTGCGCCTCGTCGCAGATCACGATCGCGTAGGCGTCCGAGATGCGGTCCGCGTTGCGGACGAACCACTGGTACGTCTCCACGGTCACCGGCCCGTACGGGTCGTCGGCTCCGTCGAGCAGCGGCGGCGAGAGCCTGTCCCCATACCCGCGATCCGAGATCTCGCCGATGAACTGGTCGACCAGGTTTCGCCTGTGGGTGAGGATCAGCACCCCACCCGTTCGCGAGCCCTCCACGAACCCGAGCGCGGCGACCGTCTTTCCGGAACCGGTCGCATGCTCGAACCAGAAGCGGCGAGAGGCTCCCGGGTCCTCGGGCGCCTCCGGGACCAGCTCCTCGGCGGGCTCATCCCAATCCTGCGGCTCCTCGTCCGGGGCCAGGACCTCGTCCTCGTCGGCGATCGTCTCACGACCGTTTGCCGCATCCGCGCCGTTTTCCGCGGCCTCGACGGACGACTGCGTGGCGCCGGCGGTCGCGTCGGCCCCGTTCGAGCTCTCCGCCGCGACCGAGTCCTCCAGCTCGGCGGTCAGCGCCGCCAGGGTTCCGGAGAGGACGTCGACCTGATGCTCGGTGAGCTCAGCCCCGTCGGCGAGCTTGATCGGGTCGGCCGACAGCAGGCGCTCGAGGCCGAGCAGAAGGGAGTAGCGGCGTCGCCACTCCGCCGAGGGCGTCTCCTGGCCCTGGTCGAGCTCGGCCAATGCCGCCTCGACGGCGCGCTGGCGGGCGCTGCCCGCGGCCAGGTCGTCGGCGGTCTCCCCATCGAGCAGGATCGGCTCGCGCGTGAACTCGCGCACACGGTCGAGCTCTTCCGCTGGGAGCGGCCGTTTTCGCGCTGCGGCGACTTCGACTGGTTTGGCCATGAGAGAAACTTGTTGAGCGTCTCGCCCGCCCAAGCCTGGCTGCGGGCGCGCTGTAAGCTCGCCGGAGGCTCGCCGGTCGCCGTTGGTTCCCCTCGTGGCGAGTCGGCGGTTATTCCCCCGCGGTCCAGATAACGCGTGGACCGAGTTCGTATTAAACCATCGCGCTGAACGTAATGTGGATCAGACGCATCTTCATGGCCGCGGGGCGCCCGCAAGCCGCGCGGCCGCGGCGGGCCGGCGTCGCCATCGCGCTGGTCGGCCTCACGTTGTCGGGGCCGGCCCTATTCGGGTGCGGCAACGGCTCCGGCGGGGGTGCCGGCGAGGCGCCTGACTACCAGCGGGCCCTAGCGGGAGCGCCGCCGCCGCTCGCCGACCTCTACGAGCAGGGCAACCGAATCCTGCCGGGCGGAGTGGATGCGTTCGAGCAGCGCCTCGCCGCCCTTCGCGGCCATCCGGTGGTGGTCAACAAGTGGGCGTCCTGGTGCGGGCCCTGCCGCGAGGAGATGCCGTGGTTCCAGAGCCTTTCGGCGCGCCTGGGCAAGCGGATCGCCTTCGTCGGGGTGGACACCGACGACTCCACCGAGGCGGCGAGGGGGTTTCTGGACGAGTTCCCGCTTCCCTATCCCAGCTACAGCGACCCCGATAAGGAGATCGCCGAGGCGATCGACGCGACGATCGGCTTTCCCGCAACGGCCTTCTACGACTCCAGCGGCGAGCAGGTTTACGTCCAGCAGGGCCAGTACCGAGCAAGGAGGCCCTCGCCGCCGACATCGAGCGCTACGCGCGGTAGGGATTGCCGAGGGGCGGATAATGTGGCGCATGAGGGGCCGCGGGCTCCGGATCTGGATCTGCACGGCGCTGGCCTTCGTGGGCGCGGCCACTGCGATCGGTCCTTCGCTCGCGCAGGGCCGGCGGTGGGGCGCAGACCGGCATCGCCTACTCGATCCAGCTTCAGGCGACGATCGACCCGGCAACGCAGAAGTGGATCTCGAGCGCCCTCGACGACGCGGCCGAAGAGCACGCGAAGCTCGCGATCATCCGGCTCGACACGCCGGGTGGCCTCTCCGACTCGATGCGCTCGATCATCGAGGACATGGGCTCGGCGCCGATGCCGGTGGTCGTCTACGTGTACCCGAGCAACGCGCGCGCCGGCTCCGCCGGCGCCTACATCACGGAGGCGGCGGACGTGGCGGCGATGTACCCGGTCAGCAACATCGGCTCGGCGACGCCGATCGCGATCGGCCCCGGCGGCGAGAGCCAGGATCTGTCGCGAAAGATCAAGAACGACGCCGCGGCGTCGATGCGGGCGCTCGCCGCCGCTCACGGCCGCAACGCCAAGCTCGCGCAGCTCCTGGTCACCGAGGCGAAGAACCTGACGGCGACCGAGGCGAAGAAGGCGGGCCTGATCGACCTGATCGCGCCGAGCCAGGAGAGCCTGCTCCGTCAGCTCGACGGCTTCGAGGTCAAGGGGCCGAAGGCCCAGGTCCTGCACACCGCCGGGCTGGAGATCTCCGACCACGACATGCCGCTCGACGTACCAGCTGCTCGAGATCCTCGTCAACCCGACCGTTTCGTACCTATTGATCCTGCTCGGGCTCGTCGGGCTCGGGATCGAGCTGTTCAGTCCGGGGTTGATCGCCCCAGGGGCGATCGGGGTGATCTCGCTTCTGCTCGGCCTCTACGGGACCGCTCAGCTGCCGGTCACCGTGGCCGGGGTCCTGCTGCTCCTCTTCGGCGTCGCGATGATCATCGCCGAAGCGCATCTGCCTACTCACGGGATCCTCGGGGCCGCGGGAGTGGTGTCGTTGGTCGCCTCCGGGCTGCTCCTCTACGACACCGACTCGAGCGCGTTCGAGATCTCGGCCCCGGTCGTGATCGCCGTGGGGCTGGTGCTTGGCGGGCTGCTGGCATTCGCGGTCGAGCGAGCCGTCCGCGCGCGACGCATGCCGAAGCACACGGGGTGGGAGGGGATGGTCGGTGCGATCGGCGAGGTGCGCCAGCCACTCGACCCGGTGGGCCAGATCTTCGTGGAGGGGGCGCTGTGGCGCGCGGAGCTCGCCGCCGCGGCTGGCGGGAACGGGCGACGCCTGGAGCGCGGCAGTAAAGTGCGGGTCGAGTCCGTGGAGGGATTGACACTCCGAGTGCGCCCGGTCGAGAGCGGAGACGAAGTCGCCGAGCCAGCCGCAGCTGGCCCCTCAGGTCACTAGGAAAGGAACCGCCGTGGGTGTCGCCATCGCCATAGTCGTCCTGGTCGTCCTCCTGCTGGTGGTGCTGATCGCCGCCGGCGTCAGGATCCTGCGCGAATACGAGCGCGGCGTGATCTTCCGCTTGGGCCGACTGATCGCCCTGAAGGGGCCCGGGCTGATCTTCCTGATCCCGATCGTGGACCGGATGGTCCGGGTCGACCTTCGGACCGTGACCCTGACGGTGCCACCCCAGGAGGTGATCTCCAAGGACAACGTCACCGTGCGGGTCAACGCGGTCGCCTACTTCCGGGTCATCGACCCGAATAGGGCGATCACCGAGGTCGAGAACTTCCTGCTCGCTACGTCCCAGATCGCGCAGACGACGCTGCGCTCCGTGCTCGGCAAGGCCGAGCTCGACGCGCTGCTGTCCGAGCGCGAGCGCCTCAACGTCGAGCTGCAGCAGATCATCGACGAGCAGACCGAGCCCTGGGGAGTGAAGGTGTCGACGGTCGAGGTCAAGGACGTCGAGCTCCCGGCCGACATGCAGCGTGCGATCGCCCGCCAGGCGGAGGCCGAGCGCGAGCGCCGGGCGAAGATCATCTCCGCCGACGGCGAGTTCCAGGCGGCCGAGAAGCTGGCGCAGGCGGCCAACATCATCAGCCTGAACCCGGCGACCCTACAGCTGCGCTACCTCCAGACGCTGCTCGACATCGGCGTCAACCAGAACTCGACGATCATCTTCCCGTTGCCGCTCGACATGATCAAGCCGTTCCTCGGCTTCGACGCGGACGACGCCGAGCCCCGCCGCCCCCGGCGAGCGTCCCGGACGCCCCGAGCCGGGACAGGCCACGTAGCCGGCGGCACCTCCTGCCGGCGGTGAGCCCTCCCGAGGTCCGCATCGACCAGCTCACCGGCCTGCGCGCGATCCTGGCGCCGGGTCGGGCCGAGCGGCCGGACGCCTTCGCGGCGCCCCCAGGCCAGTCGCGGAAGGACGCCGCGGAAACCTGTCCCTTCTGCGAGGGCCGGGAGGGCCGAACCCCGCCCGAGGTCTGGGCACGGCGTCCAGGCGACGGCGGGCGCGACACGCCCGGCTGGACGGCGCGTGCCGTGCCGAACCTCTACCCCGTGCTGGCGCGTTTCCGTCCCCGAGGATGGGGATGGCTCGCCCGTTGGAGCGTCTCGGGTCACCCCGGAGACCGGGCTGGCGAGCGCCGTGGATCCTCTGGGTGGGTCGGGCCGCGGGACCGGGCAGAGCCTGTTCGCCTCGCAGCCGGCGGACGGCGCGCACGAGGTGATCATCCACGCGCCCGAGCACGCGACCTCGCTCTCGGACCTGGACGATGAGCGCTTCGCGGGTGCGGTGGCGGCGTGGCGAGAGCGAATGCGAGCTCATGCGGAGGACTCCTCGTACGTCCACCTGATCGTCAACGAAGGGCCCGACGCGGGCGCGTCGCTCGAGCACTCACACGCCCAGCTCTACGCGATGCGCTTCGTGGCCGCGGACGTGGCTCGCGAGCGCGAGCGAGCCGCCGCCTACCACGAGCGGACGATGGGAGGGCATCTGCTCTCCGATGTCGCAACCGAGGAGGTGCGACGCTCCGAGCGCCTGGTCGCGATCGACGACG
Organism: uncultured bacterium; assembly: GCA_963758865.1. GTDB lineage: Bacteria > Actinomycetota > Thermoleophilia > Solirubrobacterales > 70-9 > AC-56. Next base: position 340,671 of record CAVWWY010000006.1, read on the forward strand.
AGGCTCTGCTGGTCTGTCCGTGGGCCTCACGCTCGCCGTTCGAGCTGCGCGTGATTCCCCGACGCCCGGCGCCGAAGTTCCAAGCCGATGGCGAGGGGGGGACCGCCATGATCCGCACGGCTCTTCGTTCCCTCGCGGCGCTGTTCGGCACGCCGCCGCAGCTGAACCTCTGGGTCCGCACGGCCCCGCGCGGCGCGGACGAGTTCTGCTGGCACGTCGACCTGCTGCCACGGCTCACCGTCCGCGCCGGCTTCGAGCTCGGCACCGGGGTCGATGTCAACGTCTACCCGCCGGAGCGCGCGGCCGCGGACCTGCGCGAGGCCCTGGGCTAGCCGCGGGCGCACGAAATAGGCTGCCAGGGTGCCCCCCGACCCGCGTCCCTTTCCCCGCTTCATCGCGGACTCTCCGCAGGAGGGGGCGCCGTACGGTCGCTGGGAGGAGCGGCTGGCCCAGGAGCTCGCCAGCGCGTGCAAGCCGCTCGCCTCCGAGGCCGGGGGCGAGCTCGATCCGAAGACCGTCAGGTGGTTTCCGGAGCGCACCTGGGGCGGACGGGCGTACGTGCCGGCGACCGGCCGCGCTTCACGGGTCGAGCCCGGGGAGTCCGAGGATGCGAAGCAGGCCCCGGCTCCGCCCGGGATCGAATACTTCGGCTGGGTCTCCTTCGAGCGCACCGACGACGCCGAGCCCGGCGGGCTGCGTGCGAAGGCCGACTTCACCGACGTCACCGCCGAGGACAATCCGGGGTGGAAGATCGACCTCTCCGATGACGTCATCGGAAGCTGGCGGGCCGAGGGGGATCGAGGCGGCGACATCACCCTGGTGTGGGGCCTGCCGCTGGTGCGCGGGGCGGTCGCAGCCACCGCTGAGCTCGAGGGCGAGGTGCTCGATCAGGCGGCCGTCAAGGACGGTCGGTTCACGCTCGTGGCCGTCGACGCCGTCCACGGCTTCGGCGACGATCTCTACCTCGAGGTCAAGCTCTGGGACCGCACGTTGCGCGAAACCGCCTCGGAGACCCTCTACGAGGAGCCCGACTGATATCGGGCGGAGTCGGTGACGGACTCTCAATCCTGCCGAAAGAACTCCTCGAAGGACCGCAGCAGGAAGCCGTACTTCCAGACGAACTGCAGGTCCTGGAATGAGGCGGCCTCGATCGGCCCTGCGGGACCGTTTAGCCTCGCCCCGTCTCGCTCGACCGCCATCAGGAGGGTGCGGTCCCGAAGCAGCGCGCGGAAGGCTGCCGCCCATGCCGGGGATCGTCCACATGGGCTGAAAGCCCTCCTCGGCGTCGTAGGGGACGTCGAGCGGCTCCCGGCGGACGAAGAACGCCGTCACCTCTCCCAGCGCGTCGTAGAAGGTGGTGTCCGAATCCGCATCACTCAGCTCCTCGGTGACGCTCGCCTGGACCGCCTCTCGCAGCCCGGCGATCATCCACCCCCTGGGCTTTCGGGCCGCCGGCAGACGCTCCCACTCCGCCAACCGGGCCATGTAGCCGATGCGGGCCACCCATCGGGCGGCGACCAGTGTCTCGTCGGGTGACGCCTCCGTCGCCGTGACGCCGAACAGACCCATGGCGAGGGCGCGCGCGAGGCCGCTGCCGATCGACTCGCTCTGGACGTGGTCGAAGGTCTCCATCGCGAGGACGTCGACCATCTCCTCCAGGTCGTCCTCGGAGACAAGAGCGAGGTCGTCGCGACCCTCGACGGGGACCGCGTCGACGTCCGGCTTCATCCAGGTGAACAGCTCCATCGGCCTAGGCGTACGGGCGCTCACGATCGGGATGATGGACCATCCTTCTCCCCCTCTCCGTGCCGGACATCCGCCCGACACGCTTCCGTTCTTGCGACCAGCCTACCTTCCGTCGGGGGCCGGGAGGACGATCGCGGGTGGCCGCAAAGCGCATGACGGTGGGGTAAGCCCTAGCTGCCGAGCTCGACACCAGGGGTGTTCCCCGCTCGAACCAGGCGCGATGAGGCCCCTTGATCTTCACCTCGGTGGGGCGTCCCCTCCTCCAGGTCATGCAAGAGGTAGTCGAATGGATGTACCGACTCGCAGTAAGCCGCCCGCGCGCCGGCGGCGGAGTTGATCAGCGGATTGTGCTTTCGCTCGCCCATTTGCCCGGAGACCCTTCCAGACACGCACGCGGCGTGGTGGGATGGTCGCGCCCCGGCGCGACGGCGGCGAAGACATGGTTTTCGCGCCCGTAGACTGGCCTCCGGCCCCGATAGCTCAGCTGGATAGAGCGACTCCCTCCTAAGGAGTAGGTCGCAGGTTCGAATCCTGCTCGGGGCGTCCGGCCCCTCGCAGGCTCGCCCCTGCGACACCGCTCGCCCTCCGGGCTCGCTGAGGTTCGAATCCTGCTCGGGGCGTCCGGCCCCTCGCAGGCTCGCCCCTGCGACACCGCTCGCCCTCCGGGCTCGCTGAGGTTCGAATCCTGCTCGGGGCGTCCGGCCCCTCGCAGGCTCGCCCTGCGACACCGCTCGCCCTCCGGGCTCGCTGAGGTTCGAATCCTGCTCGGGGCGTTCAGGATTTAGCGCGGTTGCGGACGCGCGCTGGGCCGGGCCATCGGCGTACGATGCACCCGACTGGCTGAGGTCAAGCGTCGCTGGGATCCCGAGGGGATGATCCGCCGCCAACCACGAGGTCTCCATGACGCCGGCCTGAGTGCGGGATTACTTAGATTTCCAGCCGCGACTCCTCGAGGTCGAGCTCCCGCTCGACTCGCCGCATCACCTCGGCGCTGATCTCACGGCTGTTGCGAAGCCGGACGAGCTCTTGGCGCTGGGCGGCGTAGATCTCGTGCATCATCCGCTGATAGGCGACGGAGCGTTCCTCGATCCCGTCCGTGTCCTCGATCTTCCCCGCCCGCGCTTTGAAGCGCCGCTGGCGGAACTGGTAGAGGGCGCGCACTCGCTCGACGGTCCCGTCGCGAGTCCACTCCTCACCCTCAAGCTCGTCAACCCGCCCCAGCGCCGCTCGGGCGATCACGAGGCGGGCGCGGATCTCCTCGTTCTCCTCCTCGGTGCCGTCCTCGACCACGCCCAGGCGGCGGATCAGAAACGGCAGCGTCAGTCCCTGGCCGACCACCGTCACCAGGATCAGGGCGAAAGTGATGAACTGGATCAGGTGGCGGCCGGGCAGAGGGGCGCCGGCGTTGGTCTGCAGCGGAAGCGCCAGCGCCGCCGCCAGCGACACCGCGCCGCGCATGCCCGCCCAGCCTCCAACCACCCGGGTGCGCCAGTCGCCCCGCCGCGCGCGTTGCGAGGGCCGCCGGTCGACGGCCCGGATGATGAAGGTGACCACGAAGTTCCAGAGGAAGCGGACGGCGATCACTGCGGCGCAGACCGCCGCCGCATAGCCGATCACCTGGCCTGCGGGCCGCCCGCCGAGGCCGTCGACGATCGCCGGCAGCTGCAGCCCGATCAGGATGAACAGGGTCGCGTTCAGCAGGAAGGTGAGCACCGACCACATCGCGAGGCTCTGCATCCGGCTCTCCACCGAGGCGATCTCGGGGGCGCGGAACCCGAGGTAGATCCCCGCCGTGACCGCCGCCAGGATGCCGGAGACGCCGAGCTGATCGGCTGGGATGAACGCTCCGTAGGCGCTGAACAGTGAGATCGTCAGCTCGGTGTTCACGTCGCTGACCCGCTTTCTCACCACGGCGATCAGCCATCCGACCGCCAGCCCGATCGCGATCCCCCCGCCCGCGTCGATGAAGAATTCGAGCACGGCGTCCGATGCCGCGAAACTGGCGCTCACAGCGGCCGTGACCCCGACCTTGTAGAGCACGAGCGCGGTGGCGTCGTTGAACAGGCTCTCGCCCTCGATGATGTTCACCAACCGCCGTGGCGCGCCGACCCGCCGCATGACGGCCGTCGCCGCCGCCGGGTCCGTGGGGGACACGATCGCGCCGAGGACGAAGGACATTGCCCAGGACAGGTGGATCAGCTCGTGCGCAATGACCGTCACAACGCCGGCGGTTGCGATCACGAGCCCGATGGCTGTCAGCGAGATCACCCGCGCATCCGCCCGCAGAGTCCGCAGGTCCGTGAAGAAGGCGGCCGCATAGAGCAGCGGCGGCAGGAAGATGAGCAGGACGAGATCGGGGTCCAGCTCGATATCCGGAATCCCGGGCACCAGGCCCAGCAACAGGCCGCCGATCACCAGCGGGATCGGATAGGGGACCCGCAGCCAGTTGGCGACGGAGTTCAGGACCGCGGCGGAGACGAAGAGCGCCGCGATGAATATCTGTAGGTCGCCCACGGACTCGATTTTGGGGCATGCGCGATCGTTACGTGTACGGCCACAACCCCTAACGAGGAGCAACAGCCATGGTCGACACCGCTCGCCCTCCGGGCTCGCTGAGGTTCGAACTGCTCGGGGCGTCCGGCCCCTCACAATTCGCCTTTCGGTGCGGTGCCCTACTTGCCGCGATCCGGACGGTCCGGATGGAGCTCGTCGATCGTGACCAGCGCCTTGAAGGGCGCGCCCGCGGCCTCGGCGATCGCCTCGGCACCACCGGCCAGGCGGTCGACGACGCAAAGGGCGCCGGCGATCTCGAGGCCCTCGGCCCGGATTCGCTCGATCGCCGCCACGGTCGAGCCCCCGGTGGTGACCGTGTCCTCCACGACCAGGCAGCGCATCCCCTCCTCGACCGGGCCCTCCACCCATCGCTGGAGCCCGTGCTCCTTTCGCTCCTTGCGGACGAAGAACCCCACGAGCCCCTTTCCGGCGGGAACCGAGATCGCAGCACAGGCGAGCGGGATCGCCGCCATGACCGGACCCCCTACGGCCTGGGCCTCGGCCTCGTTGGCGGCCTCCGCGATCAGCTCGCCGGCGGCCATCAGCCCGGCGGGGCGCAGGAGCGCGCGCCGAGCGTCCACGTAGTAGGAGGCCTGCTGCCCGCTGGACAGCGTCACGTCACCGATGATCAGGGCGTGCTCCCGAAGCTCGGCGACCAGGGTGGATCGTGCCGCTTCGAGGGCCAAGTCGCTGCGCGGCGCCCTATCCGAACACGTAGATCGACATCCCGAGGCTCACCCAGTTGTAGATGAACTTCGACTCGGGAATCGGATTGCGAACGCAGCCGTGGCTGGCCGGATAGGGAGGTACCGAGTGGTAGCCATGGATCGCGTAGCCCCCGTGCCAGTAGACCGAGTAGTACATGCCCACCGAGTTGAATCCCGCCTGGCGACGATAGAACTGATAGTGGCCACGGATCGTCGGGGTAGCCGGCGCGCCCGTTGAGACGTGGAAGGTGTACTTGGGCTTGCCGTGGTTGGCCAGCACCATCACCTGCTTGGAGATGTCGACCTCGACGTGCTTTCCCTTGCCCGGGTACTTGAGATGGAAGCCGCCCTTGCCGGCGGCCAGCTTCTTGAAGATGCCGGGCGACGCGTTGTAGGTGCGGCTCATGCCGTTCACCTTGCGGAAGGCCATCACCGCGAATCCCGTCTTGGTGCTGTAGCGCCTGCCGTGGGTGGAGTAGTAGCCCTGCCGGACGAGCAGGTGATTGAAGATCTTGACCGAGCTGTTGCGATCGCCCGGCCCCAGGTTCGGGTACTTGATCCGGAACTTCGACGAGCGGGCAACAGCCCTCTCCTGCTTCTTGGTGGCGCCGTGCTTGGCGACCACCCTGTATGCCCCCGGCTTCAAGAGCGCGCGGGAGCGCAGGTCGAATCGCCCCTTGTTCGTGTTGTGGACGCGCTTGACCACGGGATTTCGCTTGATGACCGTGTGGCCGCGGCGAACGAGGGCCACTCTGACCCTCTGACCGGGAACGAACGGGCGCAGATAGCCCACCGCGCGGGACCGCTGCCCGACCTTGAGCCGCCCATGGTGGGTGCCCTTCGTCTGGACGTAGAGGTGGGCGGCGCTGGCACGCGCCGCATGGCGCTTCGACGCCGAGGCCGAAGAAGCGCTACGGGCTCCCTCGGCGCCCGCCTCGGCCTGCCCGGCAGCGGTCGCGGGCAGGGCTGCGATGGCCACGGCCGAGAGCCCTGCCAAGACGAGACCAGTCCGGTGCCGGCCAAGCACGGCGGGAATTCTCTCATGCAAGGTGGCGAAAAAGGGACAGATCCCGCTCAGGGCACCAGCTTCGCCCGCAGCGCCCGCACCGGGACCGGGAACAGGAGCGCGGTCACGCCGAGGAGCCAGGCCGTGTGGAGCAGGATCTGCAGCGCGTCCGGGCCGGTGGCCATCCCGCGAGTGATCTCCACCAAGTGGTAGAGCGGCAGGAGCCAGGCCACCGCCTCGACCCATCCCGGGAGCTGGCTGAACGGGAAGAAGATCCCCGAGAACAGGAACATCGGGGTGATCCCGAGCGTGAAGAAGTAGCTGTACAGGTCGATCTTGGGGATCAGGGACGTGAACGTGTAGGCGACCATCGAGAAGCAGAGGCCGCCGATGAAGACGAAGGGCGGGATCAGGATGGCCCAGGGGGAGGAGATGAGGCCGAAGATGGCGACGATGACCAGGAACACCGTGCCGTAGACGGCCGCCCGGCTCGCCGACCACATCAGGTCTCCGGCGACGATGTCCTGGACCTCCACGGGCGTCGCAAGCACTGCGTCGTACAGCCGGGTCTCGTTCATGCGCAGATAGACGTTGTAGGTGCACTCGAAGGAGGCCGACCACATCGTCGCCGAGGCGATCAGCCCCGGGGCGACGAAGTCCTTGTAGGGCACGCCGTTGCCGATCGCGACGTACGTGCCCAGCCCGAAGCCGAGCGCGACGAGGTAGAAGAGCGGATCGAGGAACTGGGGTAGCAGTACCCCCTTCCAGAGCTTCGAGAAGACGCGGGCGTTGCGAAGCCAGATGGTGGTCGCGAGCCGCATGGAGGGCACGAGGTCGCCGTGGGTGAGCGGCGCTCCGAGCCCGGCGTAGCGTTGCTCCTCGAACGCCATCGCTACTCGTCCAGGCTCCTGCCGGTCAGCCGCAGGAAGACGTCCTCGAGGGTGGCTCCTCGAACCAGGGCCGAGTCCGTGGGGAAGCGATCGTGGTCCAGGACCCGCAGCACCTCCTCCGCGTCGTCGACGTAGAGCATCAGGGCGTCCTCCGTCAGGTCGTGCCCGTCCAAGTGCCCGTCGAGCGAGGCGAGCAGGGCCTCGGCGTCGCAGCTCTCCCCGAGCTTCAGCTCAAGCACCTGGCGCCCCACATGCTCGCGAACCAGCTCCCCGGGCGTTCCCTCGGCGACGATCCGACCGTGGTCCATGATCAACAGGCGGTCGCAAAGGCGCGCCGCCTCCTCCATGTAGTGCGTCGTGAGGAGCAGGGTCACCCCGCCTGCCTTGAGGCGCTCGAGGGCTCGCCACACCGCCAGCCTCGCCTGGGGGTCGAGCCCGGTGGTGGGCTCGTCGAGGACGACCAGGTGAGGGTCGTTGACGAGCGCCCTGGCCACCAGCAGGCGGCGCTTCATCCCACCCGACAGCGCCCAGATGCTCTCCCCCTCGCGGTCGCGCAGGAGCGTGAAGTCGAGCAGCTCCTCGATTCGGCTCGCGACGACCTCCTGCGGGGAGGCCGAAGTAGCCGGCGTGTACCACTAGGTTCTCGCGAACCGTGAGCTCGCCGTCGAGGTTGGTCTCCTGGGGCACGACGCCCGAGTCGCGCCTTGATCTGCCGTCGCTCGCGGGCGGCGTCGAGGCCCAGCACCCGCAGCTCGCCCTCTCCGATGCCGGCCAGGCCGTAGATCATCTTCATCGTCGTCGTCTTGCCGGCGCCGTTCGGCCCGAGAAAGCCGAAGCAGACACCCGCCGGGACCTGGAAGTCGATCCCGTCCACGGCCACCCGCTCGCCGTAGCTCTTCGCCAGGCCGCGGGCGATACACCGCCGGCTCTCTTTGTCCCGCTGCCGTCACGAGGTCAGGACGGTGAAGGCGATTGCGTTGTTGACCGCGTGGATGGCGATGGTGGGGTAGATCGATCCCGTCTCCTCATAGACCCAGCAGAGCGCGAACCCGAGGAAGGCGAGCTGGGGGACCACCCCGATGCTGCCCGCCCCCGTGTAGTGAAACAGCCCGAAGATCGTGGCGGCGATCAACGCGGCAGCCGGAAACGACAATCGGTGCCTGAGGCCGCCGAAGATGAAGCCGCGGAAGAAGATCTCCTCCGAGATCGGGGCCGCCACGATGATCAGCACCCCGGCCGCCACCGTCCCGAGTCCGCCGTGGCCGAAGCCCAGGTCCCTGGTGATGTCCTCCTGGTGGGGGTGGACGAGGCTCGAGTAGACGAGCGCCATCACGATGTAGCCCAGGTAGGCGGCGGCGGCGATGCCGAAGGGCGAGCGAAGTGGCCTGCGCAGGCCGAGGGCGCTCGGGGGCGCGACGCCGCGCTTTGACTCGGCGGTGACCGCGAAGGCGACCCCCACGAGCGTCGCCGCCAGCATCGCCTGCGTCACGAGCCGGGCCCCGAGTGACTCGAGGTCCGGGTCGAAGGCCGAGACGATGGCGACCTCGAACAGGGTCGTCAGCAACAGCGCCCCGATCCCGGCCGCTACTCGAGCGGGCCCCCAGGTGCGTTCCGGGTCGTCCGAGCCGGGCCCGCTGAAGCTCTCCGAGGGCTCCGATGGCGGGGGCGGGGATGACTGGGGCGGTGGAACCGATGTGGGGACGGGGTCCCGGGCCGCCTGCGGCCTGGCCTTGACCAGGACGACCGTGTGGGCCACTCGATCACCGAGGCGCTGCCTGCGGGCGGAGGTGGGGATCAGCACCAGGCCCGCGATCACGTCCACGATCAGGAGCAGGTTCCGGACCACAGCGCGGTTCCACGACATCACGCCGCCGGCTTGATCGGCGACCACGATCCCGAGGGCCCGCTTGCCGAGCGTCTGGCCCCAGCGCCACTCGCTGATCACGAAGTAGTTGAACCAGATCGTGATCAGGATCAGCGTGATCAGGCCCAACGTCGCCGTCTCGCCGGAGGTGGGGTCGCTGCCGACCGCTCCCGGCACGATCACGTTGGTCGCCACCGCGAGCACGATCCAGGCGATCAGGGCGTCGATCATGATCGCCGCGAGCCGCGGCAGGAGCCCGGCGTATCGGGGCTCCCTTCCGGGAGGGGCTGGGTCACTCACAGACCGAGATGGTGCCTGATGGCCACGAGCGAGTCGATGTCGCCGCCGCCGTCCCGATCGATCAAGAGCGTGCGGATGCCCGCGGCCCTGCCGCCCTCGAGGTCCTCCTCGGGCGTATCGCCCACGTAGAGGGCATCCGCCGCGGAGCATCGCGCGATCTCCAGGGCGGGCGAGAAGATCGCCGGGTCAGGCTTTCGCGCGCCGGCGCCGGCCGAGGTGACCACGCCGTCGAGCGCGCCGTCGAGGCCGCAGCGCTCGAGCACCCGCGGGCAGCGAGCAGTCCCAGTTCGAGACGCAGACGAGCTTCAACCCCAGCGCCCGAAGCTCGGCCAGCGCCGGTGCCGCGTCGTCGAAGGCTCGAAAGCGGATCGCGCGCCATCATCGTCTCGACGGAGACCTCGCGGCCCAGCTCGCGCGAGAGCACCGCGGCGCAGCGGGCGCGCAGGCTCCGCCAGCGACTCGGCGTCGCGCCCCTCGTGGCTGTGCGCCCGGTAGTAGCTCATCTCGGCTCGGGTGGCGCTCACCAGGCGATCGTCGGGGTCCGTGCCGAGCGCCGCTGCCAGATGCACCCACGGCGGGTCGAGCTCGACCAGGGTGCCGAGGGCGTCGAGCAGCAACGCTCGCGTGCCGAGGGCGCGCGTCATGGGACCATTCTCACGGAGGAACCCGCCCTCGCATGGGCGAAGAGGTCACCGGTGGACGAGAGCTTCTGGGAGCAGAACGGCGATCTGATCTCCGCCCTGATCACGATGGCGGTCGCGATCGCGATCGCGTTCGCCATCGACAGGCTGGTGATCGCGCGCACGGGACGGGTCGCCGGCCGGGTAACGGAGGTCCGCGTCTCACGCGCGGCGCAGACGAGGCTGCGGCTGATCCGCCGCCTCGTCTTCGTGCTCATCCTGGTGATCGGGGCGGCCCTGGCCCTGAGCAACTTCGCCAAGATCCAGCGGCTCGCCACCGGGATCCTCGCCTCGAGCGCGGTGCTCGGCCTGGTGATCGGCTTCGCCGCCCGTCAGACGATCGGCAACATGGTCGCGGGCATCCTGATCGCGCTCACCCAGCCGATCCGGATCGGCGACACGGTGACGATCGACGGCGAGACCGGCCGCGTCGACGACCTGACGCTCTCCTACACCTACATCGATCCTGGCGACGGCCGCCTCGTCGTGGTGCCCGAACGAGAGGGTCACCTCCGGGGTCGTCTTCAACCATTCGACCGGCGATCGGACGGCGCCGGCGACGGTATCCGTCTGGGTTCCGCCGGCTGCGGACCTCGACAGGCCCGCCGGGTCCTGAAGCCGGCGGGCGCGGTCGAGGTGAGCGATCGCCGAGATGACGCCGGACGGCGTCCGAATAGAGCTCAAGGGCCCCCGCGACCACGAGCGAACGCAGGTCGGCGACGAGGAGGCGGCGCTGCGGGAGAGCGCCCACGAGGCGCTGCGAGCCGCGGGCCTCTTGGAGGGCGAGTTCGGCAGGTAGCCGATCCGAGCTAGCTACCCTTCCCGAGCACCTCGAAATGACTCAGCGAGCACGCAAACGGATTCGGCGCTCGCGGGGGTCCGTACGCCGAAAGGTCGTCATGGCGCTCGGCGTCGTGCTTGCCGCGATCGCCGTCGCGATCGGCGGCGTGGCGGTCTGGGCGCTCAACGTCTGGAACAGCACGCCCGCGCTCGGAACCCTGAAGCCGATCAGGGAAGGCTCGACCTCGGTGGTGTACGCGGCGGATGGGAGCCGGCTCGGCTACATCCAGTCGGACACCATCCGCCACCCGGTCGATTCGAAGACGGTCCCCAACATCCTCAAGTACGCCACGGTGGCGATCGAGGACGAGCACTTCTTCGAGCATGGCGGCGTCGACCCGTCGGCGATCGTCCGGGCGGCGGTGGCCGACGTCAAGGCCGGCTCCGTGGTCCAGGGCGGCTCGACGATCACTCAGCAGCTGGTGCGCAACCTCTACATCGCCCGCCCCCAGGACAACTTGGAGCGCAAGATCGAGGAGGCGAGGCTGGCGACCGAGTACGAGGACGAGTACACCAAGAACCAGATCCTCACCAAGTACCTGAACACGGCCTCCTACGGCACCACCGACGGGCGCACGGCGGTCGGCGTCCAGGCGGCCGCGGAGACCTACTTCGACCGCGGGGTGAGCAAGCTCGACCTCGCCCAGGCGGCGATGATCGCGGGGCTGCCGCAGGCCCCGTCCGACTACAACCCGTTCCTCAACCCGAAGGCGGCGCTTGCGCGGCGCAACGAGGTGCTGCTTGGCGATGGTGCGGCAGGGCTACATCACGCAGGCGGCAGTACGAGCAGGCGTCCCAGGCGGACCTCGGGCTGGACCGCGGCTACAAGTACGAGACCATCCGCGAGCCCTACTTCTTCGACTACGTCCAGCAGCAGCTGATCGACAAGTACGGCGTCAACACGGTGCGAAACGGCGGGCTCAAGGTCTATACGACGATCAACCCGGCGCTGCAGGCCGCCGCGAACCAGGCGATCCAGAATCACTGGAGCGACCCGAGCGGCCCGGCCTCGGGCCTGGTCTCGATCGACCCCGCCAACGGGCACATCGTGGCGATGGCGTCGTCGAGCAACTTCTCGAGCAGCCAGTTCAACCTCGCCGCGAACGCCCATCGCCAGCCGGGCTCCTCGTTCAAGCCTTACGTGCTGACGGCGGCGATCCGCCAGGGCATGGACCCCGACACGACCTACTACTCCGGGAAGAGCCCGACCACCCTGACGCTCGACGACGGCACATCGTGGACCGTCAACAACGCCGAGGGGGAGGGCGGCGGCACGCTGAGCGTCCGCGACGCCACCGTTCACTCGGTCAACGTGGTCTACGCCCAGCTCGACCTCGACGTCGGCCCCGAGAACGTGCGCAAGACCGCCGATGAGATGGGGATCACGACCCACCTCGACGCCTTCCCGGCGGAGGGCATCGGCGGCCTGAGGCTCGGGGTCACCCCGCTGGAGCAGGCGGACGCCTACGCCACCCTCGCTGGCGGCGGAGTCCACCATTCCGCAACGGCGATCAGCAAGGTCGTCTTCCCGAACGGCGACACGGACGTACCGGACGAGGACGCGAGCTCGCGGGCATTCTCGGATGGGATCGCCTACGAGGTCACCGACATCCTCAAGGGCGTGATCACCTCCGGCACCGGCACGAGTGCGAACATCGGCTGCCCGGCAGCCGGCAAGACCGGGACCACCGACGACTACACCGACGCCTGGTTCGTCGGCTACACGCCGCGGCTCTCCACCGCGGTATGGGTCGGGTATCCGAACGCCCGCACCTCGATGGGCTCCGGAGCCTTCGGCGGCACCTACGCCGCGCCCGTGTGGCACGACTACATGGAGGTCGCGCACGGCAGCTACTGCGGCGACTTCCCGCAGCCCCAGAACCCCGTGCAGTTCTCAAGCTCGTGGAGCGGGTCGCACGCGGTTTCCTCACCCGGCTCCCCGGCGTCCACCGCCGGTGGCACGCCCGGCGCTACCGGTACAACCGCCCCGGCCCCGCCCGCGGACTCGGGCACGACCACGGACTCCGGCACGGGCAAGTACCCGCCCACCCAATACGCGCCCGGCGCCGGCCAGGGCCCGGCGCCCACGCCGAGCGGCGGGGGCACGGGCGGCGGCAACTAACCGTCGATGGCCGAGTTGCGTTCGTCCATGCGGCGCAAATCGGCCACGGGGGGAGGCGCTCGCTGAGGGTCGGGCGCGGGCGAGCCGCGGGGGCAGTCGCGCTCGCTTGTCTCGCCGTCACCGGGGCGCTCCTTGCGGCGCCCGGCCCCGACCTGGTGCCGGGCACGGACCTCGGCTCCCCTCGCTGGCTCCTGGGGGCATACGGAGCCGGTTTTGGGCTCGACGGCGATGCCTACCTGACCGCGCTCTGGCTGGCATTCGTCGCCTACCTCGGCGTGCTCGCCTTCGCGAGGGTGCTCGGCCGCCGGGTCGTGAGCTGGACGATCGCCGTCGCGATCCTGGCCTTCGCGCTGGCGCCACCGCTCCTGTCGCTGGACGTGTTCAGCTACATCTCCTATTCGCGGCTCGGAGTCGTGCACCGGCTCAATCCGTACGACTTCGCGCCGGCGACGATCCCGCAGGACCTGGCGGCGTCCCGCGTCCAGGACTACCGCGAGGCGACCAGCGTCTATGGCCCGCTGTTCACCCTCGTCACCTACCCGCTCGGCCCGATCGGCGTCCCGGGCGCGATGTGGGGCCTGAAGGCGATCGCCGCGCTCTCGGTCGCAGCAATCACGGCCCTCGTCGCGCGGCTGGCGGCGGTGCGCGGCGCGTCGCCCGTCCGCGCCGCCGCGTTCGTCGCGCTCAACCCGGTGGTCCTGGTCCAGGTGATCGGCGGCGCTCACAACGACGCCCTGATGATGCTCGCCGCGGTCGCGGGCGTGGCGCTGGTGCTCGCCGGGGCGAATGCGGCGGGGGGCGCCTCGCTCGTGGCCGCCGCCGCCGTCAAGGCTCCGGCGGTTGTCGCGGCGCCGTTCGCGTTCCTGGGGGCCGGCGACCAGCGCTCCAGGCTGCGCCTGGTGGCGGGGGCGGCCCTCGCCATCGCGGCGATAACCCCCGTCGCCCTGGCGGCATTCGGTAGCTCGGCCCTCGACGGCGTCTCGTTCCTGTCGGGCAGTCAACAGCGGGTGAGCTACCACAGCCTCCCGGCGACGACGGCCAGGATCACCGGCCTCGACCTCGAACCGATCCGAGCCTGCTTCCTCGCTGCGTACGCCGTCGGCGTCGCCGGGCTCCTCGGCTGGACCGCGCGCGGCGGCGACTGGGTGCGAGCCGCGGCCTGGGCCTCCTTCGGCCTGCTGTGCGCGACGGTCTATCTGACGCCCTGGTACCTGATCTGGGCCCTGCCGCTCGTCGCCGTGGCCCGCGACCGCACCGTCGCGGCGCTCACCCTGGGGCTCTCGGCCTACCAGTTGACGGTCGGCGTCCCCGGGTGATGAGCCAGCCGCCCAACGCCGACGCGGGGACGATCACCGCCGCCGCGACCGGATAGACGAGGGCGAACTCCGAGAGCAAGAGGACGCCGACCGCGGCGGCCGAGATTCGCAGGGAGCGCCCGACGAGCGCTTCGGTCCTCGTCGAGGGCCGCGCGGCGAAGGCTGCCAGGCTGATCGCCGCGCCTGCCAGGATCACCGAAGAAGCCGCGAAGGCGAGCACCAGGTAGACGCTCACCGCGGTCGAGTGTCCGCAGGACTCACAGGCCGGGTCGGCCGTCGCCCAGACGAGCGCCCCCGGGATCACGGCGAGATAGGCGAACGAGATGGCGCCGAGCGCGGCGAGGGCACGCACTAAACGGAGCTCACCGAAGACACCACGGTTGAATATAGGGAGTGGCCGGCATCGGAGAATTCGAGTTGATCTCCCGCCTCAGGGAGACCCTGGAGGCCGCGCGGGCGGGGCGCTCGTCGGCATGGGGCTCCCAGGTGCGCGTGGGGAGCGGGGACGACGCCGCGGTCACCGTCCCGCCGGGGGCCACCGCCACCTCCGTCGACGCGATGGTCGAGGGGGTCCACTTTCGCCGCGACACCTCGTCGCTCGAGTCCATCGGGCGAAAGGCGCTCGCGGCCGCGCTCTCCGATCTCGCGGCGATGGGGGCGGCGCCGGGCGAGGCCTACGTGCAGCTCGGAGTCCCGGACGACCTCGACGTGGCTGGCTTGGACGAGCTCGCGACCGGACTCGCGGGCGCGGCCGCCGACCACGGGGTGGAGGTGCTCGGCGGGGATGTCACGCGAGCCCCGGCGCTCACGATCGCGATCACCGTGGTGGGTCACGCCGGCTCCGCGGATGAGCTGGTGCTGCGGTCGGGCGCCTGTGAGGGCGACGTGCTGGCCGTGACCGGGGAGCTGGGTGGCGCCGCCGCCGGCCTCCTCCTTGTCGAGCGCCCCGAGCTCGCCGAGGGCCTGTCGAGCACGGTCGCGGAGGGGCTCACTCGTCGACAGCTCGAGCCGGCGCCGCGCCTGGAGGCCGGGCGTGGCCTGGCGGCCGCCGGAGCGACGGCCATGATCGACCTGAGCGACGGGCTCGGGGGCGACGCCCGTCATCTGGCGGAGGCAAGCGGCGTCCGGCTGGCGATCGACCTCGAGCTTCTGCCGCTTCAGGAGGGCGTCGCCACGGTGGCCGCTCGCGCCGGCATCGACCCCTACGAGCTGGCGACCGGACGTGGCGAGGACTACGAGCTCCTGGTCAGCCTGCCGCCCGAGCGCCTGGCCGAGGCGAGCGAGGCCACGGCGACCGTCGACATCGCCCTGACGACGATCGGAGCCGTCCTCGAGGGCGCGGGGGTTCTCCTGCGCGAGCGGGACGGCGCGGAGCGCGAGCCGTCCGGCTTCGACCAGCTGGGCGGCTGAGCGCCGGGGTTGGGAGCCGCCGCGGGAGGGTCGGGGGCGCCTCGGATCGGGCTGCCGCTTACTCCTCGGCGGGCGGAAACCGCTGCCCGTCGCCCTCGGGCGCATCGGCGAGCATCGCCCGCCGCCCAAGGCTGATCATCCTCAGCTTGAAGAGGATCTCCCTGGCCACCGCGTCGGCGTCGACGCGATAGAGGCTCCGCGCAATCTGGTGCTTTAGCCGAGTCACTGTCTCGTTTTCCGAAGCCGGCAGATGATCCGGACCGTCGCGCATCTCCGGCTTCATCTTCCGTCCTCGTGATCGTCATCGCCGCGGCTGCGCGCGATCGTAGATGCGTCCAGATCGTCGGGGCCCGCGGGGACTGGCTCGGCTTCGACCGGGCTCCGCGCTGCCTGGCGCGGGCCTGCGACGGCCGCCCGATCCGCGGGTGGCCTGTGTCCCGCCAAAGCCACGATACCCATCAAACATCCGACGAGCAAGCACATCGCCAGCGTCGCGCCGAACCCGATCTGCCCATCCCCGATCATCAGCAGGAGCTGCCAGGGGCCGGAGGCTCCCAGGTCGAGCCGGCCGACGAGATCGGCGACCGCCGCGGCCACCGGCACGAGGGAGAGGGCGGCGGCCGCGAGCACGGCGGGCCACGGTGGGGCGCGTTCGCCGAGAGCATCGAGCAGCCACACGTGGGCGGCCGGGACGAGCAGCAATGCTCCGAACGGGTTGGCGAACCACGCTCGGAGCACCGCCAGCACCGACACGAGGCCCAGGGCCGCCACGGCGGCGCCGCGTCCGACGTTCGCCGGCACCCGCCACCCGCGAGCGAGATAGCAGCCACCCACGACCACGGCCGCGAGCAAGGCCATGACGGCGATCTCGCCACCGCCAGTGCCGAACTGGTTCGGGTCGAACGGGAACCTGGGGCGCGCCACGACACCGCTGATCGCCAGCAGATAGAGCAGCAGCAACGCGGCGACCAGCGGCAGGCCGCGAGAGACCGCCCACCAGAGCGCCGGCCCGATCTGTTGCCGGCCCCGAAGCGCGTGTCCGAGCGCGACGATCGACGCGATCGCAGCGGGCAGCAGCAGGGTCAGCGCGAGGAGCGCGAGCGTCCATCCGGGGACCAGGTTTCCCGAGAGCGTCACGTAGGCGTCGGGCCCGTGGTCGGGCGGCCCGGGGGCGGAGTCCAGCGCCGCCGCGAGCGAGAGCGCGGCCCGGCCGAAGTCTCCGAGCGTCGCTTCCGAGAGGTCCCCCTCCTGGTCGTCGGACGCGGGGAGTGGCCGCTCCCCCGCCGACGACAGGCCGACGGCGTCGATCCCGCTCTGAATCAGGACCGCCGCGTCGCCAATCCCACTCGGCAGCGCCAAGCCGGGACAGCTCGCTGAAGATTCCGTCCCCCTGCGCGTTGGTCCGCGCCCTGGTCGGCGAGCTCGCGCTCCGCGGTCCGCACCAATCCGGAGGAAGCGCTCTGTGGCCCGTCGGAGGTGTCGATCACGAAGGGCGGGTGCGGGTTCGCTGAGCCGGGCTGCCACAGGACGATCGCTCCGTCGATCGAGTCCCGCAGGGGAAAGTGCGCGGCGAACTCCCGCGCGCCGAGCGCGCCGTCGCTGCCGCCATCCGTGGAGACGAAGATCAGGGTCTTCGCGTGCCTGGTGTTCTCCAGCTCGCGCGCCAGCTCGAGCAAGATCGCGGTGGCGGCCGCGCTCGAGGCGGCGCCCGGTCCATCCGCCGAGTCGCGCGACGCCATGATCACGACGCTGCGCGGGGATGTGCCCGGCAGGGTGAGAATGAGGTTCCGGAGCGAGACGTCCTCGTCGTTGAAGCTGCCGGTGAAGCGCTGCTCGGCCACCTGGGCGTCGCGGACTCCCCTGAACCGTCTCTCCACCATGTCGGCGATCGCGGCGTCGCCGGCGCTGCCGGGGGTGCGGTCGGGCGCCTCCTCGACGATTTGGCGCGCCAGCTTCATCGCGCTCGCCTGGTCGAACTCGACCGGCGCCACCACCGGGGCCAGGGGCGGCGGCGGCACCTGCAGGGCGAACAGCAGGATGACCAGGGAGACGAGCGCTGGGAGAAACCCGGCGCGGTAGATGCGGAAGTCGATCACGACAAGGTGCGCAAACTACCCTGTGGCTCGCACGACCGTGCCCGGCACCGCCAACACCGGCTCGACTCGCATCCTGCTCGTCGATGACGAGCAGTCGGTGCAGACCCTGCTCAGATATCCGCTGCTGAAGGAGGGGTACGACGTCGTCGCCGCACACGACGGACGCGAGGCTCTCGATCGATTCGCGGAGCAGCGATTCGACCTGGTGGTGCTCGACATCATGCTGCCGGTCCTCGACGGGATCGAGGTCTGCCGGCGAATGCGCAGCCGAAGCCAGGTGCCGATCATCATGCTGACCGCCAAGGACGACGAGATCGACAAGGTCCTCGGCCTCGAGATGGGCGCCGACGACTACATCACGAAGCCGTTCTCGGTCCGCGAGTTTCGAAGCCGCGTGCGGGCTGCCCTGCGCCGCGCGGAGATGCTGGGCGGACGTCCCGGTGGCGAGGAGCCGATCGTCGTCGCCGCGCTCAAGATCGACTTCGAGCGCAGGGTGGTCACGATGCGTCGCAAGCGGATGGAGCTCACGTACGTCGAGTTCGAGCTCCTGGCGGCGCTCGCCCGCTCTCCCGGCCGCGTCCACACCCGCGAGATGCTGCTCGAGCAGGTCTGGGGAGACTCGGCGTATCGCGATTCCCGGACGATCGACGTTCACATCCGCCATCTGCGCGAAAAGCTCGAGCAAAACCCGCGATCACCCGAGTATCTCCTCACGGTGCGTGGTGTCGGGTATCGCTTCCGCGACAAAGAGGGTTAGTCGTTGATTCTGGGCAGCGTCCGCAACCGGCTCGCGCTGGCGTTCTTCGTGATCGCGGCCGCTGCGATCGGGTTCGTCTACCTCTACGTCGTCCCCCAGCTGCGGTCGAGCCTCACCACCGAGAAGCTGCAACGACTCGAGCGGGTGGGGACCGAGCAGAGCAGCCCGCTGACGAGCGCGTTGCGGCATGGCGCGTCCGGCGCCGAGATCCGCCGCCTGGTGAGCGCGGTGGGGCAGAGGACAGACGCTCGGGTGGCACTGTTGAACGTGCACGCGGGCCCCGACGGCGCGAGGCCGCGGTTCGTCGTCGGCGACGAGGAGCTCCGTGCGCAGGTGCCGTCTGTCTATCCGGCCGCCACCCTGGCGGCGTCGAGCGGTCGGGCGGCCTCGGAGGTGATTCACATCGCGGGGACCCGCACCGGAGAGACCGCCGTGCCGCTCCCCGTGGATGGCAGTCCGCGTTGGGTCGCGGTTCTGTGGACTCCGCTGAGCGACGTGGACGACAACGTTGCCCTGATCAGGCGACAGATCCTGATCGCGGGCGGGATCGCCCTCTTGGCGGCGCTCGTGGCGGGATGGCTTGCGGCGCGGGCGCACGCCAAGCGCCTCGGGCGGCTGGAGGTGGCCGCCGCCCGGGTGGCCGAGGGCGACTTCTCGGCTCCCGTCCCCGACGAGGGAAACGACGAGGTCGGCCAGCTCGCCGCGACCCTCAACGAGATGCAGACCCGGCTCGGGCAGCTGGACAGCGCCCGCCGAGACTTCATCGCCAACGCCTCGCACGAGCTGCGGACCCCGATCTTCGCTCTCGGGGGCTTCGTCGAGCTGCTCGACGAGGAGGAGCCCGACCCCGCGCAGCGCAAGGAGTTCGTCCAGACCATGCGCCAACAGGTCGCCCGGCTGACGAAGCTGACCGCGGATCTGCTCGACCTCTCGAAGCTGGACGCCGACGCGATGAAGCTCAACGCCGAGCGCGTCGATCTGGGCGAGATCGCGAGGCGGGTGGCAGGGCGAGTTCGGACCCGCGGCCGACCAGCACAACTCGCCGATCGAGGTCCACGGAAGCGGTCCCGCGGAGGCGATGGCCGACGCCGACCGGGTGGCGCAGATCATGCGTATCCTGCTCGACAACGCGCTTACGCACACGCCGGAGGGAACCTCGATCTCGATCACAGCGCAGCGGCAGGACGGGACGGCGAGCCTGGTCGTCACCGACGACGGTCCCGGCGTCGATCCCCATCAGCGGGCGCGGGTCTTCGAGCGCTTCTACACCGGTGATCGCGTGAGCGGCTCCGGGCTCGGGCTCGCGATCGCCCGCGAGCTCAGCCTGCGGATGGGTGGCGAGCTCGGGCTTGCCTCTCGCGGAGGCTCGACCGAGTTCACGTTACGGCTCCCCGCCCCCGCGACGGAGGTGGCGCCGGCTTGAGCAGACTGGCGAGCGCTCCTCGGCGCCCTGGTCGCCGCCGCGGCGCTCGCGCTTGGAGGGTGTGGCGGCGACTCCGGCGACTCGGGCTCCGTGACCACGGTCGCGGCTCCCAACGCGCCGGGCCAGAAGTCCGTCATCGTCTCCTCGCACAACGGAACGTTCGATCCTGGCGCGGTGTACGGGGAAGCGGCGCCCGGAGTGGTCACGATCCGGTCGATCTTCTCCGGCTCCTCGCTGCCGAGCGTCCTGGGCGGCGGTGGCTCGGCCGCCCAGGGCTCGGGCTTCGTGATCTCGGACGGCGGCGAGATCGCGACCAACGCTCACGTGGTCACCGACGCCGAGGGTGGCGGGGGCCCGATCCACGAGGCGAAGGAGGTGTACGTCCAGTTCGCGGACCGCAACCAGGTGGCGGCCGACATCGTGGGCTTCGATCCCAACGCCGACGTCGCACTGCTCAAGGTCGACCCCAAGGGGCTGGATCTCGATCCACTCCAGCTGGCGACCAACGAGGACGTGCAGGTAGGCCAGCCGGTCGCGGCGATCGGCAGCCCCTTCGGAGAGGACCGGTCGCTCTCCGTGGGGGTGGTCTCCGCGACCGATCGCTCGATCGAATCCCTGACCAAGTTCCGGATCGAAGGGGCCATCCAGACCGACGCCTCGATCAATCCCGGCAACTCGGGCGGCCCGTTGCTCGACGCGGACGGGAACGTGATCGGCATCAACCAGCAGATCAACACGACGTCGGGCGGGAACGAGGGCGTCGGCTTCGCGGTCCCGATCAGCCTCGTTCAGCACTCGCTCGACGAGCTTCGCCGCGGCGGCGAGGTGACGTACGCCTACATCGGAGTGTCCACCCAGTCGCTCTACCCCCAGCTCGCCGACCGGCTCGGGCTCCCCTCTGACACGGGCGCCCTGGTGGCCAGGGTGATCCCGAGTGGGCCGGCAGACGATGCCGGGCTGCGCGGTTCGGACCAGAAGATTCAATTCCAGGGCCAGGAGATCAGCGCCGGCGGCGACCTGATCGTCGCCGTTCAGGGCCACAAGCTCGTCGCCGAGACCGACCTTCCCCGACTGATCTCCCGGTACGAGCCGGGTGACACGGTGACCCTTCAGATCGTCAGGGATGGCAAGAACCAGAACGTCGACGTGAAGCTCGGCGAGCGACCGGCCGCAAGCGGTTAGACGCCGGATGGCCCGCTCCCAACCCCTGCGTGCGCTGGCGCTGGAGCTCGCCGGTGCGCTTCGCGAGGAGGTGGCCCCTCAGCATGGGTGGCCACGCCGGGCGTGCTCACGCCGGCGCGGCAGAGGGCGGCGACGTCACGTTCGAGATCGACGAGCACGCCGAGGCCCTCCTGGCGCGCTTTCTGGCCGAGCGGGCGCCGGACGTCGCCTTCTACTCGGAGGATCGTGGCCTCGTGGCGCCGGGCGGCGAGGCCGAATGGGTCCTGATCGTCGACCCGATCGACGGCACGCGACCGGCCATGGCGGGGCTCGAGGCGGCCTGCGTGTCCGTGGCCGCTCGCCCCCCTGGATCCGCGGCGCGAGGCCGACGGCGGGCGGTCCCCACATCCCGACCCGACGATGGGGGACGTGCGGACTGGGCTGCGTGGTCGAGATCAAGTCTGGGCGCACGTTCGTCGCCGATCGCGGGGTGGGGCTCGAGCCCGCGCCCACCCTTTCCGCGAACACCGACCTCTCCCGGATGTTCTGGGCCTATGGCCTTCGGGGCCGGCCCGATGCGGGCGATCGCCGAGGTCATCGGCGACCTGATCGACGCCTCCTCTGTGGGTGGGGGAACCTTCGACCTCGGCTCGGCGAGCTTCGACCTGACGCGAATCGTCACCGGCCAGCTCGATGCCTACGTCGAGCCCGGCCCCCGGATCATCGCTGACGTTCCCGGGATGCGCGAGGAGTTCGAGCGAGTCGGCGGGGGCGTGGTGCTCAACAACTCTCCCTACGACGTCGCGGCCGCGGCGCTGATCGTCGAGGAGGCGGGAGCCGTCGTGACGGACGCGTACGGGAAGCCACTCGGAGGACGGCCGATCCTCGGGTCGGGCGCCGAATATCAGCTCTCGTGCATCGCCGCCGCAACCCCGGAGCTTCACGCCGTCATCCTCCGCGAGCTCGATGCCGGCATAAGACGGCTGCGCCAAAAAGTAGGCTGACGCGCATGCTTCAGGACGTCCCCCTGGGCGCACGGTCGCTCGCCGACTACACACACCTCGTCGGCCGCGGGCTTGTGGACGAGATTCGTGAGCTCGCGGAGCCGCTCGCGGGCAAGCGCGTGCTGCACGTCAGCGCGACCGCCTTCGGCGGCGGAGTCTCCGAGATCTTGTACGCGCTGGTCCCGTTGATGCGGGACGTGGGACTCGACGTGCACTGGCGGGTGATCCTCGGCAGGGAGGAGTTCTTCAACGTAACGAAGCTCATGCACAACTCACTGCAGGGCGATCCGCAGTCGATCTCCGACCAGCAATGGGAGGTATTCGAGGCCTACAACGCGATGAACGCCCAGGGCCTCGACGACGACTGGGACGTGATCATCGTCCACGACCCGCAGCCGGCGGGCCTGCGGGCCAACGCCGCCGACCGGTCCCGGATCTGGATCTGGCGCTGCCACATCGACCTCTCCACCCCGAACGAGGAAACGCTGGGACGCCTCCTGCCCCTCCTGCGTGATTACGACGAGTCGGTCTATCACCTCGAGAGGTACGTCCCGAACGGCCTCGACGGCCAGGTGCGCATCATTCCGCCGGCGATCGACCCGCTGTCGCCGAAGAACATGGCGCTCTCCCCCGAGGATGCCTCCTTCGTCTGCCAGCAGTTCGGGATCGACGTGGAGCGCCCGCTGATCTGCCAGGTGTCGCGGTTCGATCCCTGGAAGGACCCGATGGGCGTGATCGACGCCTTTCGGATCGTGCGGGAGGAGATGGCGGACGTCCAGCTCGCGCTGGTGGGCTCGATGGCGACTGACGACCCCGAAGGGTGGGAGTTCTTTCATCGCACGTTCAGCTACGCGGACGGCGATCCCGACATCAAGATCCTCAACAACCTGAACAACGTCGGCGCGATCGAGGTGAACGCGTTCCAGTCGCAAGCCGACGTCATCATGCAGAAGTCGCTGCGCGAGGGATTCGGCCTCACGGTCACCGAGGCGATGTGGAAGGTGCGGCCCGTGGTCGCCGGGAACGTCGGGGGGATCCCGCTGCAGATTCGAGACGGGGAGACGGGCTTCTTGATCTCCTCGCCCGAGGAGGCCGCCGAGCGGGCCATTCGGATCCTGCGTGATCCGGAGCTCGCCAAGCGCCTGGGCCGGGCGGGAAAGGAGCGCGCTCGCGAGCTGTTCCTGACCCCTCGCCTGCTGCGCGACTGGCTGGGCGTGTTCGGCGACCTGGGAGTGTGAGCGTGAGCCTCGAGGCGGAGCGGTGAGCCCGGATCGCCGTCTGGTGATCGTCTCGAACCGCGGGCCCGCGGAGTTCCACCGCGACGAGAGTGGCGCGCGGACGGTGCGACGCGGGCGGCGGCGGGCTGGTCACGGCGCTGAGCGGCCTCGTGGCGCATCGAGGCGCGCTCTGGATCGCCTCGGCGATGACCGAGGAGGACATCGCGGTCAGCCGCGAGGCCGGCGGCAGGCCAGCCACACAGGAGATCGACGGGGTGACCTACGACGTGCTCCTGGTGGAGAGCGACCCGGTCGCGTACGAGCAGTTCTACAACGTGATCGCGAACCCGATCCTCTGGTTCATCCAGCACTACCTGTGGGACCTCTCCAACGCCCCGGACATCCGGCAGGAGGAGGCGGATGCCTGGGACTACGGCTACGAGACGGTGAATGCCGACATCGCGAATGCCGTGCTCGGGGCGGTGGAGGACGACGCCGAGCCCCTCGTGATGCTCCACGACTACCACCTCTACACCTGCCCGGCCAGGATCCGGGAGGCGCGGCCCGACGCCTTCCTTCACCACTTCGTTCACATCCCGTGGTCCCAGCCCGACAGCTGGCGAATCCTCCCCGGACGCATGCGCGAGCGGATCTATCGGGGCCTGCTGGCGAACGACATCATCGGCTTCCACACCACCGCCTACTGCCGAAACTTCCTCCATTGCTGCCGCGAGCTGATGGAGCTGGAGGTGGACTACGACTCCGGTGCGGTCGTGCACGCCGGGCGCCGGACCTGGGTGCGGGCCTATCCGCTTGGCGATCGACGCCGGGAGACTGGAGCGCGCCGGCGAGCTCGCCGGAGGTGGCCGCCTACGAGAGGGAGCTCCTGCAGCGCCGGCGCGACCACCTGATCCTGCGCGTGGACCGCGCGGACCTGTCGAAGAACGTGCTGCGCGGGTTCGCCGCCTTCGACACCTTCCTACAGCAGCATCCCGAGTTCCGCGAGCGGGTGACGTTCATCGCTCACCTGCAGCCATCCCGAACGGACATCCCGGAGTACGCCGAGTACCTGGAGCGGATCGAGGCCCTGGTCGCGGTGGTCAACCATCGGCACGGCACCACCGACTGGATGCCGATCGACCTGCGCATCTACGAGAACTTCCCCGAGGCGGTCGCGCGCTACAAGCACTTCGACCTGCTGATCGTCAACTCGCTGTTCGACGGCATGAACCTGGTTGCCAAGGAGGCGCCCGGCGGTGAACACCCGTGACGGCGTCGTGATGCTGTCGGAGAACACCGGCGCGCACGAGGAGCTCGGCGACTGCACCCTGTCGGTCAACCCGTTCGACATCCAGGAGCAGGCCGAGACGATCCATCGCGCACTGACCATGGACGCCGAGGAGCGCTCGCTGCGGGCCACCCGCCTGCGGGAGATCGTCCACGAGCGCGACCCCGGGGTCTGGATCGACGAGCAGCTCGCCGACATCCGCGCCAAGCGGGAGGCCCACGCGGCGGCGTAACGCCCTCCATGGGGGTGCCCCCTGTGGGGCCACATACAGCCACGGCGCTCGGTGGCGCTCAGCCGACGACGGTCACCCTCTTCAGCCTTCGACCTTCCCGCCTCGTAGGGGTAGCCCCGCTGCTTCGGCACCACGGCGCGGAAGCCGGTATCGGCGCGAGCCGCTCGTGGCATGGAAGCGGTATCCGGACCGGTAGATCCCACGCGCCCCGGTCAGGCCGCTCCTGACGTCCAGCCAGCGACGTCCGGCGCGCGCCTGGACTCGCACTCGGCGCCGGCCCGCCGCGGGCCCGCGCAGCCGAACCTCGAAGCGGACGCGGTGACCGTTCTCGATCGGGTGGCTGAGGGTGAAGGCGCAGGGCCGGGCGGGCGGGTACGTCGAGGTGGAGGTATCGCTCGAGCGCGGCGCGGGCGCTCGGCCAGTAACGCGACTCGGACCTGCCGGCTCGGGCCGCTTCGGATCCGCGCCCGAAAGCGCCCCTCGGCGCCGGTGACGGGTGAGGTGGCAACGCGCTCGGGCACCCCGGCGATGCGGACGCGAGTGGCGACGCAGACATGGGCGCCCCGGTACGCCCGCCCTCGCCCATCCAGCAGGCGCCCGCCGACCACCGCCGCCCCTCCGCGGCGCGCGAGCCAGGCACGTAGGGACCGTGCGCCACCCCTCCCGGAGACCGGGCAGAGGTTGTCGACCCTGACGCGGTGCTCCGCGCAGACGCGATTGGCGGCGGTCGTCACCGCGTAGTCGGCTGCACAGACCCGGACTGCGTTCGGTCCTTGACGAAACGGCGGCGAGGCAGTGTCGGCCGCGAAGGCGGCGCTGGCGCGGTGCGGGGCAGGGCCGAGACGCGAAGCGCCACCCTGCCGGCGAGGCGGCAGCCGACGGTGTGCGCCGTGACCGCCTCCCCGTTCACCTGCAGGAGGAACCTGCGAACCCCGCCTCCGAGGTCGCGGGCGGTGGGGGAGACGACCCGGGTGCCGCGCCTGGTGCCCGGCGCGAGCAGCGGCCCGCGCAGCCGCAGGGTGGGATCGGCGTCGTCGTCGAAGAACCAGCGCGATGCGCTTGACGCGGACCCTGCTGCCCCGCCCGCGACGACAGCCGCCTGTTCGCCGGCAGCGCAGGCGGGCGACGAACGTCCGCGCGCCGGCGCCCGACCATCTGAATCGCCTCAGTCCGGGCGCGGGCGTCGCGAAGACGCCTCGGCTGCGCCGCCGATCCGGCGAGGAGCTCGGGACGCGTGACCTCCCCGGCTCCTGCCCGCCGCCTTGAGGCTGAGCGCCGATATCGCGGCGCCTCGTGGCGCCGTCACGACCCAGCCTCCCCAGGCGCCGAGCCTGGTCGCACCCGAGTCGCTCCTCACGATCAGGCCACCGCCGCCGGCGCGGCACGAGGTCCCGGGCCGGTAGTGGCGCGAGTTTCGCTCGAAGGCCGCGTCCGCGTGGAAGGCGACCAGATCCGGGTCGCAGATCGCCGCGCGATAGCCGCCGGCCCGGGCGGGGGCCGGCGCTCCGAGGGCGAAGCCCGCGACGAGCGTGAGCGCTAGCAGGGCGCGAACGCGGATTCGGCGCCCGGTCCGGCGAGGGACCGCGCCGGTGATGGTCGAGCTGTGCATCGTCACCTCGCTCCTTTCGGTCGACTCGCTCAGCGCTCGAATCCGAACTCGGAGCGATGGGTTGGCGGTGGTCCTGGTGGGGAGGCTTGGGCGCCGGTGGCGCGGGTGGCGCAGCTGCCGAGCTGGGCGTGGGTGCGGCAGGCGGCTGCGGGGCCACCTCGACCATCGTGGTGGCGGTGGGCTCCGAGGGCGATGGCGCGACCGGAGTGCCCGGCGGGGGCTCAGCGGGAGCAGCAGCGCCGCCGCCCCCAGGGGGCCTCGCGTGCTTGGAGGGGCGCGCGGGTGGCCGTTTCGCCCCGCCTGCCCCGCGGCGGCGGGGGGCATCGTGGGGGTGCTGGGGACGCTCTCGCCGCTGGGCCCGGCGTGCTCGCTCGCGGACGGGTGCCGGCGGCGCGGGAGCACGCGCGAACCCGATGTCCGGCTCGAGGGCCGGAGGCTCGGGGCGCCGCAAGAGCCCGGGAAGCCCGACCAGCAGCGCCAAGCAGGCGATTCCTCCGGCCCCGAGCTTGGCGACGTTCTCCCACCGAATCCGTGGCTGGTTGCGCATCGCGCGGGACAACCCCGATGCTCCCTGGATTGCCCCCCGGGCGGGAGACGAGGACCGCGACCCTCATGAGACCCGCCGCCCCCGGAGTCGGGAGCACAAGGGACATACCCGAGCCGAAGGCGAGGGCAAGGTGTTCGGGGCGGGAGACGAGGACCGCGACCCTCATGAGACCCGCCGCCCCCGGAGTCGGGAGCACAAGGGACATACCCGAGCCGAAGGCGAGGGCAAGGTGTTCGGGGCGGGAGACGAGGAGGCGGCGGACTTGTGTTGGCTATAGTCGTCCGCCGTCTTGCCGGCAACCGCAAACAGGGAATACGAGCTCGTGCTGATGCTCGATCCGGAGATCCCGGAGGAGCGTCGCGAGCAGATCGCCGCCGAGGCTCGGACGCGAATCGAGTCGGGGGGCAGTCTCAAGCACGACACGGCCTGGGGCATGCGCAAGCTCGCCTACGAGATCCGCCAGCGCACCGAGGCCGACTATCGCCTCTTCCGGTTCGAGACCGGAGATCAGCTCCTGAATGAGCTCGATCACAATCTCCGGATCGCCGACGGAGTTCTGCGCTTCCGGATCTTCAAGGTCGATCCGGGCACTCCGGCGACCGTCCCTCCGGCGCCGCTCGCCACCGGGGCCGCACCGGCCCGCGGCTCGCGTCGCTCCCAGGGGGCGCCGCCGCGAGAGGCGCCCGAGTCATCCGAGGCGCCCGCAGGGGAAGCATCCGGCGATGCCGCGGGGGAACCGTCCGAGCCCGTCGAGGAATCTGCCGAGGCGGGGAATCGTCCGGCGATGCCGAGGGGGAATCGTCCGAGCCGGTCGAGGAATCTGCCGAGGCGCCCCAGGAGTCCTCGGGGTCAGCCGTCGCCACCGAGGACGGCGAGCCGCCCGCCTCTGGAGCGGAATCCGTGGCCCCGTCGCCCGAGGGGGGCGATGAGGAAGAGCCGGCGAGCGACCAGGGCTCCGAGCCCGACGCCGAAAAGTAAAGCCGCTCGTTGCGCTTTCCCCTCCCTGAGGGGGGCGAGAACGCGCCGCCCGCGTCCTTAGACTGACGAGTGGATCAAAACGAGTTGAGGAAGGTGCTGAGCTAATGGCCGCCACGAATCTGAACGTCGTCGTCGTCACGGGAAATCTCACCCGGGACCCAGAGCTGAGGAGCACTCCGAGCGGCACCCCCGTCTGCAAGCTTCGCGTGGCCGTCAACAGCCGCCGCAAGGACTCCGCAAGCGGCGACTGGGTGGACAAGCCCAACTACTTCGACGTCACCGTCTGGGGGGCGCAGGGCGAGAACTGCGCGACCTACCTCTCCAAGGGGCGTCCGGTGGCGATCGAGGGGCGCCTCGATTGGCGCGAGTGGGAGGCCCAGGACGGGTCGAAGCGACAGAGCGTCGAGATCATCGCCAACTCGGTGCAGTTCCTCGGCTCTCGCGACGATCCGGGCGGCGGCAACGGCGCCGCGGCTCGCTCGGACGTCCCGGCGGACACCTCGGACTTCGAGGGCTCAGAGCCCGCGAGCGTCGGCTCCTCGGGCGACGACATCCCGTTCTAGCCTGCCCTCGCGACCCCGCGGATCGGGGCTGGGTAGAGGAGTGGCCCACCTTCCACCGGGATCGATGTCGAGCGGCGTCTAGATCGGCCTCAAGCCGAGTAACCCGCCACTCGACGGGGAAGCGGGACAGCTCCGTTGCCCGGCTATCATGCCCATTTCCGCGCCGCCCAGCCAGAGGCGGCGCGCGTGCGAATGCGTGAAGACATGAGCGACAAGCGGAAGCTGGGCCTGATGGCCCGCCGGCAGCGAGGCCAGGTCGGCGCCCAGGGGGGTCCCGGAGGCGGGCGGCGGCGCGGTCGCGGCGCGGATCGGTTCCGGCCGCGCAAGTACACCCGAATCAACGTCGAGCAGATCGACTACAAGGATCTCGCGACGATCCGGCGGTTCATCTCCGACCGCGGCAAGATCCGCTCGCGGCGGGTCACCGGGCTCTCGCGCCGCCATCAGAAGCAGCTTGCGGTGGCGGTCAAGCGGGCGCGGGAGATCGCGCTTCTGCCTTACGTCGGCGAGCGCTGAGCGTCGACCGATGGCGCAGGCGATTCTCCTCAAGGACGTCGAGAGCCTCGGCCAGGCCGGCGAGCCGATCGACGTCTCGCCGGGATATCTGCGCAACTACCTCCTGCCTCGCAAGCTGGCCCAGCCTGCGACGCCGGGCGCGCTCGAGGAGGCTCGCCGCCGCTCCGAGGCGGCGGAGCGCGCGGCGAAGGAGGCCGCCGAGCGCGCCGAGGAGACCAGCGCGCTGCTCTCGAAGACGGTCCTCACGATCCAGCATCGCGCCGGCGAGGACGGAAAGCTCTACGGCTCGGTGACCTCCAAGGAGATCGCCGAGGCGATCTCCGAGGCCCGCGGCCTAAGGGTGGACCGCAAGAAGATTCGCCTCGACCAGCCGATTCGCGAAGTCGGCACCTACATGATCGAGATCGAGGTCGGAGGCGCCACGGCGAGGATCAAGACGATCGTCGCCGAGGAGAAGTAACCGCCCGCCGGGCCGAACTTCTTTCGCGCCAGTTTGCGGGAACGCATCATGCGCGGGGGCGAGCCCGTGTGATTTGCTCGGGCGCGGTGCCGGGATGGGGCGAATCCGCCGCCCCGGGGCCTCTAATAGCAGGGAGCCGAATGCGCTCCCTCCCGCCCGAGCCACGCCAGATGCCGACTGCCGAGACCCACGTCCCTCCCCAGAACCTCGACGCCGAGGCGTCGGTCCTCGGGGCGATGATGGTCTCCGAGGGAGCGATCGCCCCGGTGATCCTCGACGTCCGCCTGCAGGACGAGGACTTCTACCGGGAGCGTCACCGGCTCGTCTTCCGTGCGGTCACCAGTCTCTACGAGCAGGGCGAGCCGGTCGACGCGCTCACCGTGTCGGAGTTCCTGACCCAGCACGGCGAGCTCGCCGAGGCAGGGGGCAAGGAGGGGGTATCCGAGCTGGCGTCGACCGTGCCCGTGCCCGGGCAACGCCGCGCCACTACGCGCAGATCGTCAAGCAGAACTCGCTCCTGCGCAGGCTGCTGGCAACCTCGCAGCAGATCCAGAAGTCCGTTCACGACCGGGAGGGGGATCCGGAGCAGCTCGTCGAGCGCGCCGAGAGCCTGCTGTTCAAGGTCGCGCACGAGGAGCGCGCAAGCGATTTCCGCCGCGTGGCCGAGGTGCTCGGCGACGAGATCGACCGGCTCGAGGCCCTCTCCAAGGGCGACCAGACGCTGACCGGAACCCCTTCCGGCTTCCGCGATCTGGACTCCAAGCTCGGCGGCTTTCAGGCGGGCAACCTGATCGTGATCGCGGCGCGGCCTTCGCTCGGCAAGTCGGCGCTGGTCTGCAACATCGCGGAGAACGTCGCCTCCAAGCACGGCAAGCCGGTGGCCTTCTTCTCGCTCGAGATGTCCGAGGCGGAGCTCGCCCACCGGTTCATCGCCTGCCGATCGCGGATCCCCAACGACAAGCTTCGCAAGGGCAACGTCGCCTCCCGCGACTGGCCCCGGGTGGTGCGCGCCTGCAACGAGCTCGAGAAGGTGCCCCTGTGGCTCGACGACTCCTCGGACCTCAGCCTGCTCGAGCTCCGGGCCAAGGCCCGCCGCCTCGCCTCGAGCGAGAACGGCCTGGGGCTCGTGATCGTCGACTACCTGCAGCTGATGCGCGCCGAGGACCCGCGGGCCAACCGCGTCGAGCAGGTGAGCCAGTTCAGCCGGGGCCTGAAGATCCTCGCCCGGGAGCTGAAGGTCCCCGTAATCGGCATCTCGCAGCTGTCGCGCGCTCCCGAGCAGCGGCCGGGAGGGCGACCGATGCTGTCCGACCTCCGCGAGTCCGGGGGCATCGAGCAGGACGCCGACGTCGTCATCTTCATCTACCGGGCCTCGAAGTACGACGACGACGCCGATCCGAGCGAGGCGGACCTGATCGTCTCCAAGCACCGCAACGGCCCCACGGGCGACGTCCCGGTGGTGTTCCTCGAGCAGTACCCGCGGTTCGTGGACCGCGCCGCGGGCGCCGACCGACCGGTGGAGCAGAAGGCCGGTGAGGGCCCGCCCCTGATCGACGTCGCAGAGGAGGCGTGAGCTCGGCGTCCAGACCGGTGAGGCTGGCGGGCGTGGACGACGCCCGCCCGACCTGCCCGTTGGGCGTCTGTGACGGCTCGGGCTGGATCCTCGGGCCCGAGGACGTGGCCAGGCCCTGCGAATGCCGCGAACGGCGCTTGGCGAGACGGCGCGCGCGGGGCATGGCGTCCGCGATCCCCCGCAAGTACCGAGGGGTGAGCCTGGATCGCCCGCCGATCTCCGACATGGCTCGCGACCGGGGGCGCGCGCCCGTCTACGACGCGGTGAAGGAGTTCGTCGAGGCGATCGACCAGCGTCTTGAACGACGGCGAGGGCACTGTGGCTGATGGGCGATGTGGGCACCGGCAAGACGAGCCTCGCGATGCTGGTCTCCAAGGCGGCGGCGGAGGCCGAGCGCACGATCGCCATCTACTCCCTGCCTCGGCTGCTGGCGCGGATCCGGCGCACCTACGACGCGGAGGCGGGCGAGCAGTCCTTCCTGGAGTTCTTCGAGCGGCTGACGTCGGTCGACCTACTGCACATCGACGACCTCGGCGCCGAGAAGCGCAGCGACTGGGTGCTCGAGCAGCTCTACGCGATCGTCAACGAGCGCTACGAGGCCCAGCGCTCGGTGGTGGTCACGACCAACCTGGACCAAGCGGCGCTCGAGGAGCAGATCGGGCCGCGCACGGTCTCCCGGCTGGTCGAGATCTGCGGCGATCCGCTGCCCCTGTTCGGCGAGGACCTCCGCTATAGAGTTGCTTGATATGAGGAGCTTTAGCTCCGAAACAGGCGTGTAAGGGCGCCGCAGGCGCCCGCAAGGTATTCGAGATATGAGGAGCCTGAGCCCCGAAACAGGCGTGTGCGGGCGCCGCCGCTAGGCGCCCGCAAGTAGTTCAAGATCGACCCGCGCGGACCGCTGCAATAGGTTGCTGGCGTCAAGCTGAGATGAGGAGAGACATGCACGCAAGCGTTCGCAAGTACAAGGTGGATCCGGGCCAGATGGACGAGGTCTCCCGGCGAGTCGCGGATACCTTCGTCTCACGGGTGTCGGGCGTCTCCGGCTTCGCCGGCTACTACGTCGTCGACGCCGGGAACGGGATCCTGATCACCGTGACCCTCGGCAACAACCTCGACGCGGTGGAGCAATCGACCGACCTCGCCGCCGAGTTCGTGCGTGACGAGCTCTCGGACGTCGAGATCGAGCGGGTCGAGGCGGCGCACGGCGACGTGACCGTGAGCGAGACGGCCTAGCGCCCGATTGGCGAGCCTGACGCGCGCCCGTCCCAGGCGCGCTCCATAATTCCTCGGCCATGCCCGGAATCGTGATCGTCGGCGCCCAATGGGGCGACGAGGGAAAGGGGAAGCTCACCGACCTGCTCGCCGAGCGGGCGGACGTCGTCGTGCGCTTCCAGGGCGGCAACAACGCCGGCCACACGATCGTCCGCGACGGCGAGGAGTTCAAGTTCCACCTGATCCCGTCCGGGATCCTCTATCCGGGCAAGACCTGCGTGATCGGCAACGGGGTGGTGATCGACCCGGGGGTGCTGATCGGCGAGCTCGAGGGGCTGCGGCGACGGGGAATCGACTCCAGCAGCCTTCGAATCTCGGCCAACGCCCACCTGATCATGCCCTACCACGTGATGCTCGACACGGCGGGAGAGGCGAAGCTCGGCAAGCTCGAGATCGGGACCACGAAGCGCGGCATCGGGCCCTGCTATGCCGACAAGGCGGCCCGCCTCGGGATCCGCGTCCAGGACCTCCTCGACCCGAAGATCCTGCGCAAGAAGATCATGGCGGCGCTGGAGCCCAAGCAGCAGATGCTGCGGCCCTTCGTTCGGGATCCGAGGCTCGACCTGCACGCGATGACCGAGGAATACCTGCGCTACGGCCACCGGATCGAGCCGTTCATCGCGGACACCGCCCACCTGTGCTGGAACGCGCTCGACGCCGGGCGGACCGTGATCTTCGAGGGCGCCCAGGGCACGCTTCTGGACCTCGACCACGGCACGTATCCGTTCGTCACCTCGTCCAACCCGATCGCGGGTGCCGCCTGCGTGGGCGCGGGCGTGGGGCCGGCCGACATCGACGAGGTCTGGGGGGTGGCCAAGGCATACGCGACCAGGGTCGGCGCCGGCCCTTTCCCCACCGAGCTGGAGGACGATCTCGGCGCCCGCATCCGTGAGCGGGGCGGGGAGCGAGGCACGACGACCGGTCGAGACCGCCGGACCGGGTGGCTCGACCTCGTGGCGCTTCGGTACGCCGCTCGTCTCAACCGCCTCTCCGCGCTGGCGATCACGAAGCTGGACGTCCTCGCCGGCATCGACCCGCTGCGAATCGCGGTCCGCTACCGATCGAGCGAGGGGGCGCTCCTGGACGAGTTCCCCTACCACCAGTCCGTGCTGCACGCGGCGGAGGCCCAGTACGAGGAGCTCCCCGGCTTCGACGACGAGATCGGGGAGTGTCGCAGCGAGGCCGAGCTGCCCCCTGAGGCGCGGGGCTATCTCGAGTTCGTCTCCGAGCAAGTCGGGATCCCGATCCGCCTGGTGGGGGTCGGCCCGGGGCGCGAGCAGGTGATCTGGATGGGCGAGGCCGAGCGTCACCTGAGGGTGGCCTAGGGCGTCGCCTGAGCGCGACTAGACTCACCCGCCATGTTCGAGAAGGTCCTCGTCGCCAATCGAGGCGAGATCGCGATCCGCGTCATGCGCACGCTCGAGGAGATGGGCATCGCGTCGGTGGGCGTCTACTCGGAGGCCGACCGCGACGCGCCGCATACCTCGGAGGCGGACGAGGCGTACCTCCTCGGCCCCGCGGTGCCCGCCGAGAGCTACCTGAGCATCGAGAGGCTGCTCGAGGTCGCGGGCGAGGCCGGCGCCGAGGCAATTCACCCCGGGTATGGGTTCCTGGCCGAGAACGCCGCGTTCGCCGCTGCCTGCGAGGAGGCCGGGGTCATCTTCATCGGGCCGCCCGCGAGCGCGATCGAGGCGATGGGATCGAAGACGCGGGCGCGCGAGCTGATGGCGGGCGCAGGCGTGCCCATCGTCCCCGGCACGACGTCGGCGGTGGAGACCGTGGCGGACGCCAAGCGCGAGGCCGAGGAGATCGGCTATCCGGTCGCCTGCAAGGCCGCCGGAGGGGGCGGCGGCAAGGGATTTCGGGTCGCGGCGTCCGAGGACGACCTGGAGGAGGCGTTCGAGGGCGCCGCGCGCGAGGGCGAGAAGTTCTTCTCCGATCCGACGGTCTACCTGGAGCGCTACCTCGAGGATCCGCGACATGTCGAGGTCCAGGTCCTCGCCGACTCGAAAGGCAACGTCGTGCACCTGGGAGAGCGGGACTGCTCGATCCAGCGTCGCCACCAGAAGCTGATCGAGGAGGCCCCTGCGCCTCACGTCGACGCCGCGATGCGGGAGCGCATCGGCAAGGTCGCCACGGACGCCGCCGCCGCGGTCGACTACCGGTCCGCCGGCACCGTCGAGGGCCTTCAGGACGGCGAGGACTACTACTTCCTGGAGATGAACACCCGCGTCCAGGTCGAGCACTGCGTCACCGAGATGGCAACGGGAATCGACATCGTCCGCGAACAGGTTCTGATCGCGGCGGGCGAGGAGCTGTCCGTGACCCAGGAGGACGTCGAGCTTCGCGGCCACGCGATCGAGTGCCGGATCAACGCCGAGGCGGCGCACAAGAACTTCGCCCCGGCTCCGGGGAGGATCAGCACCTACTCGGAGCCCGCCGGCCCGGGCGTCCGAGTGGACTCGGGCGTTCGGCCGGGCTCGGAGGTGACGCCTCTATACGACCCGATGATCGCCAAGCTGGTGGTGTGGGACAACGACCGCGAGCGGGCCACCGCCCGGATGCTGCGCGCGCTCGGCGAGTACGAGATCGGCGGGCTGGTCACCCTGATCCCGTTCCATCAGGCGATCCTGGCCACCGAGCAATGGCGCCGCGCCGAGACCTGCCGCGATCTGCTCGCGGACAAGAAGTGGCTGGGGTCGCTGGCCCCCGCCGAGCCCGCGGCGCCCGCCCGGTGCGGAGCCCGACGACGGGCAGGCCCCGGAGGCGCGCACCTACAAGGTCGAGGTCGACGGGCGCCTTCACAGCGTCAAGGTGATCGGCCCGCCGGGGCCGGCCGCTGCCAACCCCGGCCCCGCGCCGAGCGGCCTGCAACGGCCGCCGCGTCGCGAGCGCGCAGCCGGTGCAGGAGGGGGCGGCGGGACCGGGGAAACCCTCGTTTCGCCGATTCAGGGGTCGGTGCTGAAGGTCGCCGTCGCCGTGGGGGACGAGGTCGAGGAAGGGAGCCTGATCTGCATCGTCGAGGCGATGAAGATGGAGAACGAGATCACCGCGCATCGCGCCGGGAAGGTGGCGAGCTGGGCGTCACGGAGGGTGGCTCGGTGGCGACCGGCGAGACGATCGCTCGAATTGAATAAGGACGACTACGACCTGCTGTCACGCAACAGGCCCTAGCCCGCCGCCCCCGGAGTCGGGAGCACAAGGGAAGTGCCCGAGCCGAAGGCGAGGGCAAGGTATTGAGCGGGAGACGAGGAGGCGGCGGAGATATTCCCTGGCGGGGGCCGGGTCCGGGCCGCCCGGCGCTTCCGCTTCCCCCGCAGAGGATGCCGCTGCGACGCGGCGGCGTGTGGCGCAAGCGATGGCGCTACGTCGCCGCGTTCTGCGACGAGCTGCTGCTGTGCGCGGCGCGGATTCAGGTCGGACCGCTGAGCCAGACGTTCTGGGTGGTGTGGGACCGTGAGCAGCGCCGCATGTGGGAGCGCACGAGGCTCCTGCCACCCGGGGCGCGCGGCGAGGTCTGGACCGAGGGCGACGGGCGGCGGGCTGGTCGACCACGCCGAGGAGGAGGGGTCCCTGGTGCGGATCGAGAGCCGCCATCCCGAGGGCGGCGCGGTGCGGGCGTTCCTGCGCCCCGGCTCGGGGAAGTGGGTGGAGTCCGTCTGCCCGACGGGCGAGGGGGAGTACGTATGGACCCGAAAGCACGCCGATGTCCCGGTGGAGTGCGACGTCCGAATCGGCGAGCGCCGCTGGCAGGTCGAGGCCCGCGGCATGGAGGACGAGTCGGCGGGCTACCATCCGCATCACACGGTCTGGAGCTGGTCAGCCGGCGTGGGGCGGACGCGCGACGGCCGCGGCCTGGGCTGGAACCTCGTCAGCGGGATCAACGACCCCCCGGAGCGCTCGGAGCGGGCGATCTGGGTCGCGGGCGAGCCCCACGAGCCGGGCCAGGTGAGCTTCGATGACCTGCGGGGGATCGAGTTCGACGACGGAGCCCGACTCGAGTTCGCCGGCGAGTGCGAGCGGCGCAAGGAGGAGAACCGGGTCTTGGTCCGCTACGCGTACCGACAGCCGTTCGGCCGCTTCAAGGGCACGCTCGCCGGGGGCTTGGAGCTGGAGGAGGGCCTCGGCGTGATGGAGCACCACGACGCACACTGGTGAACGCGGCCCGCGCGGCGTTTGCCGCGAACTGGCTGGTCGCGAGGCGCCGGCACGGACGCGCTCCTCGCGAGGGGCCCGGACGGGAGCTGGTGGTGCATCGGCCGGCCGCGGTACCTGACCACGGTGGTTCGCCTGCCGGCGGAGATCGGCGAGCGGCTCCGGCAGGCCGCGGTCAAGCTGGCGGCCCTTCAGCCCGGGCACTACGTATACCCGACGGCGAGCATCCACCTCACGATCCTTGGCCTCGCCGACCGGCCGGACGTCGAGGAGGAGGTCGGCGCGGTGATTCAGCCGCCATCCCGCCTTCGAGCTGGAGGTCGGCGGGCCTGAACCTCACCCCGAGCACGTTGTTCGCGGAGCTTCACCCCTGCGGATCGGAGCTCAAGGCGCTGCGGAGTGACCTTCGATCGAGCGAGTCCCGTGAGCACGGCCCGATCTCCCGATGGCTCCGTCGACGTCTCGCCCACGCCAACCTGATGCGGTTCGCGACGCCGGTCGATCCGGGCCTCGTCGCCGAGGTGGGGAGGCTGAGGGAGGCGCGCTTCGGAACGGTTCGAGGTGCGCGAGGTGGAGCTGGTCGAGAGCCGACAAGGTCCTGTCCGCCGAGGGCACCCGCACGCTGGGCCGGTTCGCGCTCCGCTGAGCGCGCTTGCCGCTCTAGCCGGGATAGACGCCTTCTGTGCCCCACCGCCACGGCGGCTCCTCGTTCGCCGGGAAGTCGTAGTGGTTTCGGCCCGGCGAGCGTCTCGAGGGGGACCAGGCGCGGATTGGCGCTCTCGAGGAGCGGCGTCGACGCGTCGGCGGTGACCTGCGCGGCGCTCGCGCGGCGAGTCTCGCGAGCCCAGCCGATCTCGGGCCGGTACAGCCAATAGGCGACCTCCACGCCCCCTCCCGCACGACGGCGATCGACGATCGACGTGTACGCCGTGACGCGGCGGTTGGAGGTGGTCAGGTCCGCCCGAGGCCCCGGGATGGCGCAGCTCGCGCGGCGGCAGTAGCGAAAGTCGACCGGTAGGAGCGCGGTCCCGGACGGACCCGGGACGGCGTCGGGGATCGGCGCCAGGGCTCGAACGAGGCCGGCAAGAGGCCTGCCGTACGCCTCGGTGAGGGGATCGCGCCAGCACGGTCCGGGAAGGCGTGGGGAGCACCGAAGCTTGCGCGCGATCGCCCGCCCGAGCTCGGGCCCAGCATCGTCCGGTCCCCTGGCCGAGATGGCCGAGATCGCCCCCAGCAGCAACAGGGCGACCAGCAGGACGAGCCCCGCCTGTTCGACCGACGCCGCCCCGGCTGCGGTACGCGGTTGCACGGCTCGAATCTAGGCCGCGCGGGCGCGCTCGGGACGCGCGCGCAGTGACGAACCCGAAACCGCTGTGAGCTTAGCTCCGAAACAGGCGGTTGAGGGCGCCGAAGGCGCCCTCAAGGGATTAGGAGAGCCCCTCGCGGGCCTCGCGCACCAGGGTGACCGCCTCCGGAAAGACGATGCGGATCGCGTCGCGGACCTGGACCGCCTGCTCATCGCTGCCGCCGGTGAGGTCCAGGCGGTGGATCGCGGCGACCGTCATGTCGACGGCCAGCTTGATCGCATTGTCGGCCCACGCGACTCGCTGGGCGCCCTGCATCTGCTCGGCGAGCTCACCGAGGCGCTCCCGGAGCTCGTCGGGGTCGCCGAAGACGTTGAACCCCTCGCTTCCTTCCATCACCACCGATGTTAGTGATCCGTGCCGTGATCGCCCCTGCGCCGCCGTCCAGTCCGGGGAGCGCCCGTCGGCGGGCGCTGAGGTAGCCTGGGGCCGTGGCGCTCCCAGCCCCCTCGGACTCGGCAACGGCGCTCATCACGGGCGCCTCGTCCGGAATCGGCGAGGCGATCTCGCGCGAGCTCGCCTCCCGCGGCCACGGGCTCACGCTCGTCGCGAGACGGGAGCAGAGGCTGCGGGAGCTCGCCGACGAGCTGGCCGAACGGCACGGCGTCCGGGCCCAGGCGATCGCCGCCGATCTGGGCGATGCCACCGCGCGCGATCGGCTCGCCGGCCAGATCGATGCGCTCGGGCTGGAGGTGGAGGTCCTCGTGAACAACGCGGGCTTCGGCGGCACGGGGGATCGCGAGCGCCTGGTCGCCATGGTCGAGCTGAACTGCGTCGCGCTGCTCGATCTCCAGGCGCGCTACATCCCCGAGATGATCGAGCGCGGGCGAGGGACCGTGATCAACATCGCCTCCACCGCCGCCTTCCAGCCCCTTCCCGGGACCGCGACATATGCGGCCACGAAGGCATTCGTGCTCAGTCTCAGCGAGGCGATGCACTCGGAGCTCAAGGGCACCGGGGTCACCCTGACCGCGGTCTGCCCGGGTCCGGTGAAGACGGAGTTCATGGAGGTAGCCGGCCTCGAGCAGGCCGAGGGACAGGTGCCCGACCTCTTCTGGATGTCGGCCGACGCGGTCGCCAAGGCCGCGGTCGAAGCAGCGGAGAAGGGAAAGCGGGCGGTCGTCCCTGGTCTTTTGAATCGGGCGGGGGCGATCACCGGCCAGCATGCGCCACGGATGCTCGCCCTGCCGCTCGCCAAGCGGGTCTGGAGGCAGGCAACTTAGGTATGAGGTGCTTTAGCACCGAAACAGGCGTGTCAGGCGGCAAAGCCGCCGCAGGTGAATCAGGTATGAGGTGCTTTAGCACCGAAGCAGGCGTGTCAGGCGGCGAAGCCGCCCCAGGTGACGCGTACTAGCGCTGGAGCTCCGCATGCAGCTACGCGACATCATGACGACCGACGTGATCACCGCCGGGCTGGACGCCGAGGTGCTGGACGTCGCTCGGCTGATGCGCGACCGCAACGTCGGCTCGGTCGTCCTCTGCGATCCTCGAGGGGATCCGGCCGGCATGGTCACCGACCGAGATCTTGCGGTGCGCGCGCTGGCGGACGCCCGTCCTACCTCGGAGCCGATCCGCGGCCACGCTTCCCGCCCCCTCGTCACGGGTGAGCCGGACATGGACCTCGAGGAGGCCGCTGCCCTGATGGTCCAGCACCGGGTCCGGCGGCTCCCGGTCGTCGACGACGACGGTCTCGCGGGGATCGTTACCCTCGACGACATCGCGGTTCGAACGGGCAACCTGGAGGTCGCGCAGCAGATGACCCAAGAGGTGATCGAGGGCGCCCTGCCGGAGTTCTTCTTTCACGAGCGTGGGTAGGGGGCGCGGAGTGGGAGCCACGCCGAACCAGATGCTTTGGCGCGACCGGGTCGAGGCGCTGATCGGGCTCGCGGCGCCGGCGCTAGACCTGGTGCTGAACACCGGGGAGCGCCTGTCGCGCGTGCTCGCCCCCGAAGACCGTGACTACTACCCGATCCGTCCCCCCGAGGAGGCCTTCGAGCTCGACGCCGCGCGACGGGAGCGAACGGGACCGCCCCGCGGCGAGCAGGTCGACTAGGAGGCGTCGCCGCCCGCACCTGGACGGGCCTCCTGGTCGCGTTGCTCCGCGTAGACGCGACGACGGAACACGTCGTCGACCAGCGATTCGACCCGATCCAGGAACAGGACCCCGTCCAGGTGGTCGAGCTCGTGCTGGATGCAGCGCGCCTCGAAGCCCTCCGCCTCCACGGCCCCCCGCGCGTGCTCCACGACGATCGTCGTGGAGCGGCGCACGTTCGCCGTCAGATCGGGGATCGAGAGGCAACCCTCGCGAGCCACCTCCGATCCCTCGGCCTCGACGATCCGCGGGTTGGCGAGCACCAGCAGCCCGTTGTTCGCGGCGCCGGCCTTCGGATGCCCGCGCACGTCGATCGCGACCACGCGAGAGAGCTCGCCGATCTGGGGCGCGGCCAGCCCGACGCAGCGTTCAAATGACCGCATGGTGTCGACGAGGTCCCGACCGACAGCCTCCAGCTCGTCGACCTGGACCGGCGCCGCCACCTGCTTCAGCTTCGGGTGCGGGGTAGACGAGAACCTCTCGCGCCGCCAAGGCCCAGCGACCCGCTTCAGCGGCCCCTGCGGGGCGGCCGTGTCGGGTGGACCGCCGCCGCGAAGCGCACTACAGCGCCTCGGTCTCGAGCGGCCGGACGCTGACCTCGACGCCGGCCTCGTCGGCTACGCCCCGCAACGCGGACTCCACGTCGGCCTCAGTGGCCTCGCCCAGCGAGACCTCCATGATCATCACGTAGAGGGGGAATCCGCGGCACCCGCGAGACGCGTCTCCAGGCCGGTGATGTTCACTTGGCGCTCGGCGAGCGCGGTTGCGATCGCGTGGACGATCCCAGGATGATCGGCTCCATAGACGCTGATCACGTGCGAGGGGCGAGTGGCCGGCCCGCCCAGATCGTCGATCGGGTTGACCGCGATCGCCTCCAGGCCCAGCTCATCCCGGACGGGTTGCAGGCGTTCCTGGACGGCCGAGTGGTCGACCGAGTCGGGCGCGTTCACGATCAGCATCACGGCGAAATGCCCGCGCAGGATCGACATCTGCGAGTCCTCGATGTTGCCGCCGAGCTCCAGCAGCGCGCCGCTGATCGCGGCGGCGATCCCGGGGCGATCCCGGCCGATCGCGGTCACGGCGAACTCGGGCACCCGCTTAAGATAGGCGCTTCGTGGGCGCCCAGCGGATCATCGAGCGCGAGCGTCGTTGGGCGGCTCCGGCGGCGGCTGCCGCCGTGCTCACCTTCGTGCTCTACGTGGCGTCGTTCATCCTCGATCGGAGCGCCGGCCTGTACTCGGGCGCAAGCGACGCCCAGCAGCTGATCTCGCTGCACGACCACTCCGGGACGATCCTGGTCGCCTCCATCGTCAGGGCGGCCGCCTTCCTTCTGCTCCCGGTGCCGATCCTCTACCTGTTTCGCGCCGCCCAGGCCCGTAACCCGGGCGTGCGGGCCGCGATGGTGGGCTTCATCTTCATCGGCCCCATCCTGTTCGCGGCCCAGGGAGTGATCCAGGCGGTGGGGGCCAAGGAGGCTGCCGCCGACTTCGTCGACCTGCAGAGGAATGACCCTGAGCAGGCCCGACCTACGCGCAGTTCCAGCGCCAGCTGAAGCAGGATCCGCAGTCGATCGACAAGGTGACCCTCTACACGGGACTGGACAGCCTGCAGCTCGAGGTCCAGCAGACGGACGACGCCTTCTACGAGGTCACCGAGTTCGGCAAGGCGAACCCACGCGAGGTCGAAAGCACCCTCCCGGGAGAGCTCGACGGCGCCGACCCGGCGGTCGACCACGAGACCGACTCGGATTCCGAGAGCCGGCCAGGCGACGCGCGGGCCACCCATACGACCGACGACTCGAGCACCCTTCAGGCTGCGCAGGGGGTGCTCCTTCCGGCCATTCTCGGTCTCGTCGTGATGATGATCTACGTGCCGTTGCAGGCCCAGCGGGTCGGCCTCTTGTCCCGGTTCTTCGGCAGTCTCGGGATGGCCTTGGGAGCCTCGATGATCCTGATCCTTCCCGTGGCGCTCCTCGGGACCCTCGTGTGGACCGGCTACCTGGGCCTCCTGTTCGTCGGCCGGGTCCCGGGCGGCAGGCCGCCGGCCTGGGAGGCCGGCGAGGCGGTCCCGTGGCCGCGTCCCGGCGACCAGGACGCTCCCGGCTCCCAGGCAGAG
The DNA here is from genome assembly GCA_963758865.1 of uncultured bacterium. Lineage (GTDB taxonomy): Bacteria > Actinomycetota > Thermoleophilia > Solirubrobacterales > 70-9 > AC-56. Next base: position 382,527 of record CAVWWY010000006.1, read on the forward strand.
GACCCGGCGATCGATGGCGAGGCCAGCGAGGTCGCCTCGGGCACCGAGGGATCGTCTCCACAGGGCCCGAGTTCCCCGGCGAAGCGCAAGCGAAAGCGCCGGCGGTAGGAACCCGCTGGCCGTCCGCGACTACCCGCTGGCCGTCCGCGACTAGTAGAACTCGAGCCGGCCGAGGAGCGCTCCGAGGAGGAGCAGGCCCAACCCGGCGCCCGCCAGGGGCAGCAGCGAGAGCCCGGTGGTGGGAAGCTGACCGGAACCGCCTGGGTCGCCGAACGAGGATCCCGTCCCGGACCCCGCCGACCCGCCGGACCCGGACGTGCCCCCATCGCCGCCCTCGGACCCACCTGGAGAGGATCCACCGCCCCGGTTGCCGCCGCTCGACGATGAGGCCAGCACGGTGACCTTGCCCTTCATGGACGGATGGAGGCTGCAGAGGTAGGAGAAGTTTCCCGCCCGGTTGAACCGGTGCGAGTAGTCCTCGCCCTCGTCGAAGACCCCTGAGTCGAAGTCGTCGCCCGTCACCGTGTGCCCCTCGGAGACGCTCGAGGAGTTGTGCCACCTCACCACTACGCCCTCGTTGACCTTGATCGTCTTGGGTGAGTACGCGAAGCTCGAGAAGGTGTTGCCCACGATCGAGACCGAGCTCGCGCGTGCGGCCGCCGCCGAAGCGCGGAAGCTGCTCGACCGGGCGCCGGCGCCCACCGGCTGCCCGTGGCGCCGCGTCCGACGTCGAATCGTCCGGCGGGGTCGTGGTCTCATCCGTCGGCCCGCCATCGGCCGGATCCGAGGGTGGCGAGGTGGGCGAGGGCGGAACGGGCGAGGGCGGCTCGGCTGTGACAGCTGGTGCCGTTTCCTCGCCGGATGCGGGCGCCTGCTCATCGGCGAACATGGTCGCGGGGACGACGAGCGATGCGAGGATCGCGGTGCCCGCCGCGCACATCCTCAAAGCGCCCTTCGATGGCCTCTCCCCAGGTGCCACGCACCCGAGCATACGGGCCCGGTGCGGCTCAGGTTCAACCGTGGGTGGCGGCGACGCGCTTTCGGTGCGTGCGGATCTCGCTCAGGATCCGCTCCAGGCGAGGCTCCCGCGAGGAGTCGACGTGCGTCATGGCCCGGGCGATCGCAGGATGCACCGCCGCGATCCGCTCGTACATCGCCTGCGCTACCGCGCGATAGGTCGGATGCCCCTCGCGGCCCGAGCGCAGCTCGATCAGGTGCATCGCCTCGCGGGCGTTGAGGTCGAGGACGTAGCGGATCCGGTAGGAGAGGCAGAGCGCGTACGGGGCGGCCTCGACCATTCCCTCCCCCTCGAGCCGATGGAACTCCTGCCGCGAGATCTCGAGGGCCCGCCGATACTCCGAGCCGACCCCGGCGTCGGTGACCTCCTCGGGGACCCCGGCCCCGAGATGGGGCCCGAGCCGCTGCCACTGGCAGGTCAGCAGGCGGTGGCGCTGGAGGTCGCGGAATGCGCCGTAGTCCGAGACGATCTCGAACCGATAGCGGACCGCCTCCCAGCCGCGCCCCGGACGGTGGCGGCGGTTGCGACGCTCGCCGGCGAGCTCCGCGAGCAGCTCGGCGCGCTCGAGGGGGTCCAAAGCCCCGACCCTCTGCCTGATCTCGGCCTCCCCGACGGCCGCGGACTCGAACAGCGAGGAGGCCAGCAGGTCGTCCTCGTCGCCGTCCACGTGGATCAGCTCCACCGACGGGGTGTCTTCGGACGACGGCCGGTCGAGACCGAACCTGGCCGTGGCCCGCTCGCTCTCCTCGCGCCGCTCGCGCAGGTAGGCGATCCACTCGCCTCCGCGATCGGGGCGATCGACCCGGGCCACGAAGCTCGGGATCACCTTCGCCAGCTCCTCGAGGATCATGCCGCCGAACTCGTGCGCCTCCGGCAGCGGAGAGGCCATCAATCGCAGGAGCAGCTGCTCGTAGGCCTGCCCGGAGGCGAACACGCCGACATGGCTCAGGGTCGCCGCCGGCAACAAGCCGCGCAGCAGATCGAGGGCCTTGGCGCGAATCGAGCGCCTCCAGGCCGACTCCGGCTCCTCCCCACGCGGCCAGCGCTCGGCCGCCCACGAGGAGATCGACTCCAGGCTACGGGAGTAGATCTCGAACAACTCGTCCATCGCCACCCCGTACGGCTCGCCGAGCCGCTCGTCCCGGTAGTAGCGGTAGCCGCCGCCCGGCACGGGCTGGTCGTAGGGGATGTAGCGCGTGGACTGCTCGAGATAGGCGGCCAGCCGGCCGCGCTGGAGCACCTTGGTCAGGACGTTGGACACCCACTCGCAGGCGACGTGGGCGCTTCCGACCTGGGCGATCGAGTCGTCGCCGTACCCCATGAAGACGCGCTCATACAGGCCGGCCGCCCGCTCGCCCTCGACCCCGTCGAACGGTCGCTCGCCCTGCGGGACATCGGCGGCGAACTCGTCGAGGAACAAGCGCCGGAGAGTGCCGGGATAGCGCGAGTAGCGTGCGAACAGGGCCCCCTTCACGGTCTCCGGCAGGTTGACCAGGCAGAACACCGGCCGGTCCAGGTTGGTGAAGTGGGGGCGGAGGACCGCCTCCTCCTCCGCGGTGAAGGTCTCGACCGGATAGCGCACGGGAGCCAATCCTAGGATTCCGGTCGGCGCCGCGACGGTGCGGCTTGGGGCCGCGCTCTACGCGGCCGGCTGGTCGTGCCCAGGGCGCGCCGGGTCCGGGGTGGGGGATGCGGGGCGATCGCCGTCCAGTCCGGCGGGCGCGCCGAGCCGGGACGTCAGGAGGTCCTCGCGGCTGTAATGGCCCACGGCGTCGAACCAGCGCTTCGTATGGAGCGAGACCCGCAGGTCGCAGTCCGCGACCACCATCCCCTCCTCACCGTAGAGCGGCCCCGCGATCACCTCCCCGTCGCTCGGCTCCACGATCGCGGCGCCTCCCCGGCCCAGGACCTCTTTGCCCTCCGGCAGCGGAACGGGGAAGTCGTCGGGAAAGGCGCTCGCAGGGATGAACTGGGGGACCGAGACCACGAACGCCCCCGACTCGAGCGCTATGTGGCGCATGCTGGCGATCCAGCCGTCCGTGTCGTCGGCGGTTGGGGCGAGCCAGATCTGTGGCCCGCCGCGATAGATCGCGTAGCGGGCGAGCGGCATCATGTTCTCCCAGCAGATCAGCCCTCCGAGGCGCCCGGCCGGCGTCTGCATGACGACGAGGTCGTCGCCCTGGCCGACCCCGTGGAAGAGCCGCTCGTGCATGGTCGGCATCAGCTTGCGGTGCTTGGCGAGGAGCCCCTCGGGGCCAACGACGACCAATGCGTTGTAGAGCGAGCCGGGCCGGTCGGACTCACGCTCGTTGACGCCGATCGCGCAGTGGAGCCCGTGCTCCGCGCACGCCGCGGCGATCCTGTCGATGTGGGGCCCCGGGACGTCCACCGCGTTCGCCCACAGCCGCTCCCAGAATTCGTCCCAGCCATCGAACGAGGCCGCGTCCCTGGCCCAGGCGTTCGAGGGGTAGAGCGGCACGAACGTCTCTGGGAACACGGCCAGGTCGATCCCCCGCTCGGCGGCTTCGGCGAGCAGCTCGCACGCCTTGTCGACGGTGGCATCGGCGTCGAGAATCACGGGTGTCGCCTGGACCGCGGCGACGCGAACCGTCGGGAAGCTCGTCATGCGATCAGCATACGCCCGGTGTGCCGCTCGTACGGAAACGTCGGCGGGCGCCTGCGGCGCCCTGACACGCCTGTTTCGGAGCTAAAGCTCCTCAAGAGTGAATTACTTGCGGGCGCCTGCGGCGCCCTGACACGCCTGTTTCGGAGCTAAAGCTCCTCAGAGCTGAACTTGCGGGCGGAGGGGGCGCCGCCATCAGCTCGACTCGCTGGCCGCCGGGCATGATGGCGAAGGCGCGCGGCTCGCCCCACAGCTCGTCTGCGCCCTCGACCTCGAACCCCGCCGCTCGCAGGCGCGCGATCGTGGACTTGAACTCCGAGGCGACCACCGCCGGGTGGCCGAGGAGCGGAGTGGTCGGCTCGGGGGTATGGATCAGGTGGACCTGTGTCTCGTCTGCCTCGAGCCAGGTGACGAACGGCGCGATCGCTTCCGGCGCCTCGATTCGGGCGAAGCCGAGCACGGCGAAGAACTCGATCGTCTGCTCCACGTCGTCTGGTGTCACCTCGAGGGATACGTGGTGAAGCACGTCCGAAGCATAAGCTGGTGATGGCGTGAGGTTCGGCATCTTCTACGAGCATCAGCTCGCCCGGGTGGACGGCGAGCCCGACGAGGGAAAGCTCCTGGCGGACGCCCTGGAGCAGGTCGAGTTGGCGGATCGGCTCGGGATCGACTACGTGTGGGAGGTGGAGCATCACTTCCTCGAGGAGTACTCGCACTCGAGCGCGCCCGAGGTCTTCCTCGGTGCTGCCAGCCAGCGGACCAGTCAGATCCGGCTGGGACACGGGATCGTCCAGGTGCCTCCCGCGATCAACCATCCGGCCCGGGTCGCGGAGCGGGTCGCGACCCTCGACCTGATCTCCGACGGGCGGGTCGAGTTCGGGACCGGGGAGGGGGGCTCGCAGATGGAGCTCGGGGGATTCGGCGTCGAGCGCGAGGAAAAGAGGGCCCAGTGGGAGGAGTCCCTGGACGCGATCACGCGGATGTTCGTCGAGAAGCCATTCGCGGGCTACGACGGGCGCTGGATCTCGATGCCGCCGCGAAACGTGGTCCCGAAGCCGAAGCAGCGTCCGCACCCGCCGCTGTGGATGGCGTGCAGCCGCCGCGACACCATCCTCACCGCCGCTACGCGCGGGCTCGGCGCGCTGTCGTTCGCCTTCGTCGAGCCGGAGGACGCGAAGGAGTGGGTGGACTCCTACTACGAGACGCTCGCTTCGGAACGCTGCGTGCCCGCCGGGTTCAGCGTCAATCCGAACGTCGCGGTGGTGCTGCCGATGATGTGTCATCGCGACGAGGCGACCGCGATCGAGCGTGGGATCGACGGGGCTCACTTCTTCGGCTTCTCACTTGCCTACTACTACGCCTTCGGCGAGCACCGCCCAGGGCACTCCCACGTCTGGGACGAGTTCACCCGGCGTCGTGGCGAGGTGGGCTTCGCGCGCGAGATCGTCACTGCCGCCGACGCCCCGCTTGGCGTCCGCCTGCTGCAGGAGGGGCTCGGCAGCCTCCGAGGCGCGATCGGCACACCGGAGCAGATCGCCGATCTGGTCGCCCGCTACGAGGCGGTGGGAGTCGACCAGGTGATCTTCGTCTCTCAGGCGGGGGCGAACCGCCACGAGCACATCTGCGAGAGCCTGGAGCTGTTCGCGGCGGAGGTAATGCCCCGTTTCGCCGACGGAGCCGACGAACGCGAGCGCGACAAGGCCGAGCGGTTGAGCGGCGCGGTCGAAGGGGCGCTTGCTCGCCGTCCCCCCGCACGCGAGGCGGACCCGGCGTACATCGTGAAGGCGGACGGAGAGCCGACTCCCGCTCGGGCGATCGCGTCGGCCGGCGGCGACGGCCGCCCCGCGAGCGCCCCAAACGCGCGCGAGCTGATCGCGAAAGCAGGGGAGGCCGGCCTGGTGGCGCTGGTCCGCAACCGCTCGGACGCGCAGCTTCACCGTATGTTCGACCGCGGGCCCGGGCTGCTCGTCATCTTCAAGGGCATGGAACGGGCCTTCGTGCCCGAGAAGTCGCGCGGGTTCGAGGGCGAGATCGAGTACGACCTGGGCTGCCGCTCCGGGCGCCGCAGCTGGACGCTTCGGATCGCGGACGGCCACGCGGAAGCGCGCCAGGGGGCCGCGACCGACCCGGCGGTCACGCTTCGGGCAAGCGTTCCCGACTTCGTGCGGATGGCGGCGCGCGAGGCGTTCCCGCCGAAGCTCCTGCTCGAAGGCGCGCTTGTGGTCGAGGGCGACTACACGGTCGCCGGCCGCCTGGCGGAGATGTTCGGCGAGGACCCCCCGACCTGAGACGGAGGCGCCCCCCGCGAGCGAGTCGGGGCCGGCCTTAGGGGATGAACGGCGCCAGGGCCTGCCCAGCGTTCGAAGCCCAGTCGACCAGCGGCGAGGGGATGACGCCGAAGAACACGGTCGCCCCGGCGGCGAGCACGGCGGGGACCAGGATCGCCGCGCAGCGGGTGCCCTTGGGCGGGAGGGCGGCGGCGCCGACCTCGGCGGCGGCGGGCTCCTCGTCGGCCTCGGGGGAGCCGCCGGCCATCGCCGGCAGCCCGGCCTCGGGCGCGCGCGGCTCGGCCGCCGGGCGCATCCAGATCGCGGCGACCACCCGCAGGTAGTACGCGAGCGAGATCATCGTCCCGATCGCGATCGCGACCCCCAACCAGGTGTAGTCGGCGTCGACGGCGGCCTCGATCAGGTAGAGCTTGCCTATGAACCCGGCAGTCGCCGGCAGTCCGGCCAGCGCGAGCATCGAGATGGTCAGGGGCCAGGCCAGGACCGGGCGACCTGCGCCCAGACCCTGAACGGCCCTGATGTCGTCGCCGTACCCCGACTCGCGCTCGCGGACGACGATCACCGCGAACGCCGGCAGGTTCATCAGCGCGTACGCGGCCAGGTAGAAGACCAGTGCGTTGATGCCGAGCGAGGAGGCCGCCACGACGCCCACCAGCATGTAGCCGGCCTGCGCGATCCCCGAGTAGCCGAGTAGGCGCTTGAGCGAGTCCTGGCCCAGGGCGCCGATGTTTCCGACGGCGATCGAGACGGCGGCCAGCACCGCCAGCGCGGGCTGCCAGTTGTCCACCGCTGGGCCGAGCGCGACCTCGAAGAACCGCACGAACACGGCGAAGGCCGCAGCCTTGGTGGCCACCGCCATGAACGCGGTGACGGGGGTGGGCGCCCCCTGGTAGACGTCCGGGGTCCATTGGTGAAACGGCGCGATCGAGATCTTGAAGGCGAGCCCTGTGGCGGCCAGCGCGATCCCGATCAGCACCAGCGGGTCGTCGGCGAGGCCCGAGCCCACCGCCTCACCGATCCGCAGGAAGTCGGTCGAGCCCGAGCCCCCGTAGATGAAAGCGAGGCCGTAGAGCAGCGTCGCCGATCCCAGCGACCCCACGATCAGGTACTTCAGCCCCGACTCGAGCGACCGGTTTCGCCGTACCGCCGAGCCGCACAGGACGTAGAGCGGGACGGAGAGCAGCTCCAGGGAGACGAAGAAGGAGATCAGGTTCTGGGCTTGGCCCAGCAGCACCATGCCGAGCACGGAGCTCAGGAGCAGGGCGTGGAACTCGGCATGACGGGCCTCCTCGCCCGGGCGCTCGGCGGCCGGCTCGCGCCAGCTCAGCGGCACCACGACCGCCGCCGAGAAGATCGCGATCAACGCGATGGCCAGCCCGAGCTCGTCGAGCCGCAGCGCGCCGGCAACCAGGTCTTCCCGCACGCCCCATTGCCAGATGCAGAGCCCGGCGGCGGCCGCCAGGGTCACGAGCGACAGGGCGGAGACCACCCCGCGTTGGTGGCGCGTGGCCATCACCCCGCCGAGAAGGACCGCGCAGATCCCGGCCGTCAGCGCGATCAGCGGCGAGATCCCCGCATAGTCGATGTGGGGGGCGGTGAAGGTCACGGACTCCCCAAACGCGCGTAGCCCGTCCACCCTGGTCGCCGTCCCGAGGTGATCTGAGCTGCGGGCACCGTCGATTGACTCGGCGACGAGGTCGCCGCGATCTTGTCCTTGACCGCGGGGTCGCTACGCCCCAGGATCAGGCCGGGATAGAGGCCCAGCGCCACGATGCAGGCGGCCAGCGGGGCGATCACCACGGCGTCGCGGAGGCCGATCTCTCGCGACTCGATCCCGTCGGGCTTTCGGTTGTGCATCGTCCGCTGGAAGAGGCGGATCGAGTAGAAGGCCGCCAGCGCCACCCCGATCGCGGCGACGAACGCGTAGACGATCTTCGCCTGGAAGACGCCGATCAGGATGTAGAACTCGCCGATGAAGTTCGCCGACCCCGGCATCGCCAGGGTCGCGAGGGTGACGACCAGGAAGATGGCCGCGAGTACCGGAGCCCGCATGGCGAGGCCGCCGAGGCGGGTCAAATCCTCGCTCCCGGCGCGCTCCGCGAGCAGGGCGACGATCAGGAAGACCACCCCGACGACCAGCCCGTGGTTGACCATCTGCAGCACGGCGCCGTCGGCGCCGTCCGTTCGCAGGGAGAAGACCCCGATTGTGATGAAGCCGAGCTGCGCGACCGAGGAGTAACCCACGATCAAGCGTACGTTCGTCTGGGTGAACGCCATCACCGAGCCGTAGAGGATGCTGCCGACGCCGATCAGGAGGATCACCTCCTGAAAGTGGACGGTGGCGTCTGGGAAGAGCGGCAGCACGACCCGCAGGAAGCCGTACGCGCCCACCTTCGAGAGCACGCCCGAGAGCAGCGCCAGGACGGGTAGGGGCGCCGCACGGTAGGCGTCCGGCATCCAGCCGTGAACCAGGACTGCCGGCATCTTGATCAGGAAGGCGGCCGCGAAGAAGCAGAAGATCCAGTACTGGCTTCCCGTGCCGAGCACGTGCGCGCGAAGGTCGGCGAGCGAGAAGCTCAGGTGCCCGACCTGGTCGGAGGCAAGGATCCCCGTCGCGATCGCCGCGACCAGCATCAGGAGCGACCCGACCAGCGTGTAGACGATCATCTTGGTCGTCGCCGCGACGCGGTTCTCGCCGCCGAACGTCCCGATCAGGAACCAGAACGGGACCAGCATCAGGTCGAAGAAGAGGACGAACAGCAGCAGGTCCTGGGCGAGGAACGCACCCAGCGCCGCGGTCTCGCCGAGCCCGAGCATGAAGAAGTAGATCCGGCGCCGTTCACCCGTTCTGAACGAGGAGAAGGCGGTCGCGCCCGCCCACAGCACGGCGGTGAGCAGGATCAGGAACAGGCTGATCCCATCGACGCCGAGCTGGTAGCGAACGCCGAGGTCGGGGATCCAGCTCTCGTTGACGGTCTGCTGGAGGCCCGGCTCGCCACTGTCGAAGCCGGCGACCAGCGAGATCGCCAGCCCGAGCGTCACCAGGGTGCCGAGCGTCGCCACCCCCGGCACCCACCGGCGGGGCGCCACGAAGCACAGGAGCCCGGTCGCAACCGGCAGCCAGAGCATGACCTGGATCACGCTTCAGCCTCGCCCATCACGAGCTCACGATCAGGAAGTAGAGGCCGAGCGCCGCGAAGCCCCCGACGACGAGCAGCGCATATCCGCGCACGAAGCCGGACTGAGCGCCGCGGACGACCACCCCGACGCCCCTGACCGCGTCGACCGCTGCGGTGACGATGCCCTGGACCACCACCCTCTCGAGCACGTCGTTTGCGAACCTGCCCGTCGCGATCAGGGGGCGGTAGAGGATCGCGTCGTAGAGCTCGTCGAAATACCACTTGTTGACCAGGAACTCGTGCACGGGGCGCAGTCGCGCTGCCAGCGCCGCGGAGGTGCCGGGCCGCACGACCCAGACGAGGTAGGCGAGCGCGATCCCGGCGACGGACAGCAGACCGCCGACCAGCAGGCCGCGGTACTCGGATGCAACAGAGGGAACGATGCTCTCGAAGGGCGAGTTGGCGAAGGTCGGCTCGAGGAAGGTGTCGATCACGTCCGTCACCCCCGGGATCTGGACCAAGCCGCCGAACAGGGCACCGAACCCCAGCACCGCCATCGCCCACTTCATGGGCCAGGCGCGCTCGGCGATGTGGTGCTCGGCGCCGGGAAAGCCGACGTCCGTGTCCTCCCTCTCGCCGCTGAGCGGGTTCTCGGGCTCGGCGTGGGCGAGGTGTCCCTCCTCCAGCTCGCGCGCCTCCTCTACGGGCTCTCCCCAGAAGACTCGAAAGACGATCCGGAAGGCGTAGATCGCGGTCAGGAAGGCGGCCAGGTATCCGACGTACGTGAAGATCCAGTAGAAGCCGCCTCGCTGGGCCGCGAAGACGAGGATCTCGTCCTTGGAGAAGAAGCCCGACGTCCCGGGGAACGCGGCCAGCGCGAGCGCGCCGACGATCAGCATCGTCGAGGTGAACGGCAGGGCGCGCCGCAGTCCGCCCATCCGGTCGATGTTCTGAGTTCCGGCCATCGCCGAGATCACCGAGCCGGCAGCCATGAACAGAAGCGCCTTGAAGAACGCGTGGGTCATCAGATGGAAAAGGCCCGCGCCGTAGGCGCCGATCGAGACGCCGACCACCATGTAACCGATCTGGCTGATCGTCGAGTAGGCGATGATCCGCTTCAGGTCCGTCACCGCGAGCGCGACGGTCGCAGCGAACACCAGGGTCGCCAAGCCGAAGAACGCGGCGATGTCGGCGGCGGTCGGTGCGAGCACGAAGAGCACGTGGGTGCGGGCGATCAGGTAGACGCCGGCGGTCACCATCGTCGCGGCGTGAATCAGCGCCGAGACCGGGGTGGGACCCTCCATCGCGTCCGGCAACCAGGTGTGGAGCGGCAGCTGCGCCGACTTCGCGAAGGCGCCGACGCAGATCAGCAGGCAGATCGCGATCACCACCCCCTGGTTGGTGGAGAACTCCTGCGGGGCCGCCTGGAACACGGACAGGTAGTCGAAGGTCCCAAGCTCGCGGAAGATGAAGAACGCCGCGAACACCAGCCCGATGTCGCCGATCACGTTGATCACGAACGCCTTCATCCCGGCCTTGGTCGCCGTGTTCCTCCGGTACCAGAAGCTGATCAGCGCGTAGGAGGCGAAGCCCACGAACGCCCAGCCGACGATCAGGAGCACGAAGTTGCCGGCCAGGATCAGCAGCAGCATCGAGAAGACGAAGAAGTTGAGATAGGCGAAGTAGCGGGCGTACCCCCGGTCCGAGTCGAGGTAGGCGACCGAGTAGAGGTGGATCAGCGCCGAGACCCCACTGACGACCAGGATCATGAACACCGACAGCGGGTCGACGAGGATGCCCAGCTTGATGTCGAGCCCGCCCGCCGAAGCGTAGGTCCAGAGCGACGAAGTCAGCTCGCGGCTCTCGGTCGGCTTGTCGAGCAGCACCACCAGCGCCCCGATCGCGTTAAGGAACGCGAGCGCGATCGCGCCGGTGCCGATCCATCCTGCGGTGCGGCCGGGTAGCACCCGCCAGCCGAAGGCGTTGACAAGGCACCCGGCGAGCGGGAAGGCGAGCACCAGCCACGCGTAGGTGGTGGCGCTCATCCGCGCAGATCCCTCATCTCATCAACGTTCAACGGCAGGCGGCGGCGGAACATCGCGACGATCAGCCCAAGCCCGACGACGACCTCGCAGGCGGCCACGACCATCACGATGAGTGCGAACACCTGACCCTCCTCGTTGCCGTGCGCGCGAGAGAAGGCGACCAGCGCGAGGTTGCCGGCGTTCAGCATCAGCTCCAGGCAGAGCAGGATGACCAGGGGGCTGCGGCGGATCAGGACGCCGCCGGCGCCGATCGCGAAAAGGAGCGCCGACAGGACGACGTACCAGGTGACGTCCATCTAGGACTCCACTGAACCAGCACGCGGAGCCGGGGAGCCCGGGTCCCTCCCGTGGCGCCGCCCGGCCAGGACGACCGCGCCCACGGCCGCGACGAGCAGGAGCATCGAGGCCGCCTCGAAGACGATCAAAAAGCGCTCCAGCAGGAGGTTGCCGATCTCCTCGGGCGACCCGAAGCCCGAGTGGACGGTGGGTCCCTCGGAGTCCAGTGCCGTCAGGCCCGTGCCCAGGATCGCGATCGAGAGCTCCACGAAGAGCGCCACCGCGAGCACCGGCGCGAGGAACCTCTGACCGGGAATGGGCTCCCAGATCGGCTCCTCCACGGCGCCCACGTACGCGGCCACGAACACGTACAGGACCATCACGGCCCCGGCGTAGACCACCACCTGGGCGGCGGCCACGAACTGGGCATAGAGCAGCAGGAAGAGGCCCGCCAGCGAGACCAGGTGCACCACCAGCGCCAGCACGCTGTAGAACGGGTTGCGCAACGCGATCACCGCCATCGCCCCGCCGAGGGCGCCGAGGGCGCCGGCGAAGAAGGCGACTTGAACCACTACCCGCCGCCTCCTCGTCTGGAACTCCGGGGGCGGCGGGGTTCGCTGGCTACCGGGCTCACTACTCGCCTTCCCGCCGCAGGGGCGTTCGCTCAACGGGCTCGGCCAGCAGCATCTCCTTGGTGAAGATCAGGTCCTCGCGGTTGTAGTCGGCCATCTCGTACTCGTGGCCCATCGTGATCGCGTCGAACGGGCAGGCGACCTCGCAGTAACCGCAGAAGATGCAACGGGCGAGGTTGATCTCGTAGATCTCCGCGTACCGCTCCCCTGCCGAGACGCGGTTCTCGGGGTCGTTCTCCGCCGCGACCACCCGGATGCAGTCGGCGGGGCAGGCCGCCGCGCAGAGCGAGCAGCCGACGCACTTCTCAAGCCCGGTGTCCTCGAACAGATGCAGCTTGTGGCGGCCCCGAAAGCGTGGGTAGACGGGGGTCTTCTCCTCCGGGTACTGGATCGTCACCGGCCCCTCGACGATCCGCGCGAACGTGGTCTTGAGGCCGCGCAGCGTCTCCCCGAACGCCCGGTAGGCGCCACCCAGGCCCCCCGGCTCGGGCCCGCGTTGCACCGCGACGACACTTTCGTCCTTGAGGTATGGAAACTCCGAACTCATCGCCCGCCGCCCCCGGAGTCGGGAGCAGATCGCAATGCGCACGGCGGAGCCGTGCGCCAGTGGTTCCGGGCGGGAGACGAGGAGGCGGCGGAGTTATTCATGTGACTGTCACCAGCACTGCGGTCACCAGGACGTTCAGGGTGGCCAGCGGCAGGAACACCTTCCAGCCCAGCGACATGAGCTGGTCGTATCGGATCCGGGGCAGCGTCGCCCGGATCCACATGAAGACGAAGAGCAGCGCCAGGATCTTGACCAGGACCCAGATCGGGTCTAGCCAGCCGGGCCCCGGGCCATGCCACCCCCCGAGGAAGAAGGTCACCGCAACCCCCGAGATCACGAACATCTCGACGTACTCGGCCAGCGCGTAGGAGCCGTAACGCATCCCGCCGTACTCGGTCCCGTAGCCCGCGACCAGCTCGGCGTCCGCCTCCGGCAGGTCGAACGGCGCCCGGTTGGCCTCCGCGAACCCGGCGACCATGAAGATCAGGAAGCCGACGAGCTGCGGGATCACGTACCAGATCCCACCCTGGGCCTCGACGATCGAGACGAGCGAGAGCGAGCCGGCCATCATGATCGTCCCGAGGAGGGCAAGGCCCATCGAGATCTCATAGGAGATCAGCTGCGCGGCGGAGCGCATCGCGCCGAGGAAGCTGTACTTGGAGCCGGAGGCCCAACCTCCCAGCAGCAGGCCGTAGAAGGCGATGGAGCCGAAGGCGAAGAAGTAGAGGATCCCGATCGAGACGTCGATTCCGTAGAAGCCGACGCCGTCCTTGACGTTTCCGAACGGGATGATCGCCAGCGTTGCGATGCCAGTGAAGATGACGATCGCCGGGGCGATCGCCCACAGGATCGGCACCGCGTTCTCTGGCCGATAGCCCTCCTTGCTGATCAGCTTCACCGCGTCGGCCAGCGGCTGAAGGAGGCCGAACGGCCCCACCCGATTCGGCCCGTATCGCGCCTGGAAGCGTCCGAGGATCTTCCGCTCCATCACCGTCAAGAGCGGGGCGATCGCGAACACGGCGGCGAAGATCACGATCGACTTGACGACCAGGATCCAGGTCGCCTCGACGAAGGTGGTGGAGGCGATCAGCGGCATCACTCGGAGCCTCCGGCGGCGGAGATCTCGACCAGCTCGCCCCGAAGCGCCGCGGCGCCGTCGCCGAGGCCGTCGATCAGGAAGGCCGACCCCGGCCTGATCCGCTCGCGGATGGAGACCTGGGCGCCGACGCTGGTGCCGTTGGAGCGTACGTCGACGACGTCTCCGTTGGCGAGGCCGAGGCGTTCGGCATCGTGGGGGGCCACCTCGAGCGCCTGCTTCGGGGCCAGGAACCTGAGGGCTGGGCTTCGATCCGCGACCTCCCAGGCCCACAGGTCGCGGTAAGTGCCGAGGCGGATTGCGGCGGGCTCGGGAGTGTCCCGCGCCGCTTCTGACTCGGCCCCCAGGGCAAGGAAGCCGGAAACGCCCGCCCGATCCCCGCCGGGGCGTGGGAATGACGACGCTGCCTCTCGGTCCTGCCAGCGGATGCCGGTTCCCCCGATCTCCTCCGGCGTGATCCCGGCGTAGAAGGGCACGTCGGCTGCGATCGCGGCGAGTACGTCGGGCGCCGATCCGACCCCCGTCTCGTCTCCGAGCCGGCTGCAGAGCTCGGCGAGCACCTCCCAGGTCGGCCGTACGTTCCCCGGATGGGGGACCGCGGGGCGCAGGCGCTGGAGTCGGCCGTCCGGGTGGGTCACGGTGCCCTCCTTCTCGGCGTAGCCCTCGGCGGGGAAGACGACGTCGGCGTGGCGGGTCGAGGCGTCCACGAACATCGACAGGCTGAGGACGAACCCGGCCTTGCCCAGGGCCTCGCCCCAGGCGGGGCCCTCGGCGAACTCTCGGACGGGGTCCGCGTTGATCAGCAACGCCGCGTCGAGGCTTCGATCCTCGAGGGCGTTGCGGATGCCGGTGGCCTCGAGGCCCTGCGGCACCTCGGACAGGCCCGGGCCCGCGATCGGGAGGCAGCCGACCTCACGCAGTCCGCGCCCGTTGGCTCCCTCCGGCACCTCGATCATGCCGGCCCCGTCGGCCTCGAGGCCCAAGGCTCGGGCGCAGTCGAGAAGCGCGTCGCCCTCCGATGCCGCGCAGACGATCACGGTGGAGCCGGGCTTCAAGGCTCCCGCGATCCGCTCCGCGTCGGCGCCGAGCTCCCCCTCGGCGCGCTCGCGTCCCTCCACGCCAAGCTCCGCTGCAAGGGCCAACACGAAGCCATCCATGAAGCCGGGTGCGTAACGGGCCGTCTCGTCGGCGCCGCCATCGAGGGCACTCGGGCGATCGGTCGCGACCGCCAGTCGTGCTCCTCGCAAACGGAGAGCCTTGCGGATCCGCAGGTCCAGGATCGGCATCGCGTGGAGGGGGTCGGTGCCGATCACCAGGATCGACTCGGCCCGGTCCAGGTCCGAGACGCTCGCTGCGAGCTCCGGGTGAGAAAGCTCGATCAGGCGATCGAGAACGAGCCCAGCCGGGCCACGGCCCTCGGTCCGTCGCGACTCAACGCCCGGACCACCGCCGGGTCGCGACTCCACGTTCGGCGAGGAGAGGGCCTTGCGGACGATCCGCTGAGTGAGATAGCCCTCCTCGTTCGAGGACGATCCGCCGACGATTGCCGCCGTGCGCTCGCCGGCTTCGCGGAGCCCCGCGGCCGCCGCTTCGAGGGCCTCCTCCCAGCTCGCGGGCCGCAGCTCGCCGCCGGAGCGGACGAGCGGCTCGGTGATCCGCTCGCCCGACTCGACCATCTGATAGCCGAACCGGCCCTTGTCGCACAGCCAACCGTCGTCGACGTCGACGTTGTCGCGGGCGAGCACCCGCTGGATGCGCTCGTCGCGGACGGTCAGCTTGATGTTGCATTGGCTCGGGCAGAGCGTGCAGACGGTGCCCGCGTCCTCGATGTCCCAGGGACGGGCGCGGAACCGATATACGTCGGACGTCAGCGCCCCAACCGGGCACAGCTCGACGATGTTGCCGTGGAACGGCGCGATGTAGGGGCGGTCGTCGAAGGTGCCGACGAACGTGTTGGACCCTCGCTCCAGCAGCTGGAGCTGCTCGTCCTCGGCGATCTCCTGGCTGAACCGAACGCAGCGGTAGCAGAGGATGCAGCGCTCACGGTCGATCTTGATCAGCGGCGACAGAGGGATCGGCTTCTGGAAGTGGCGCTTCGGATCGATCACGCGGCTCTTTCCCGGTCCCCAGCCCATCGCGATGTCCTGAAGCGGGCACTCGCCCCCCTTGTCGCAGACGGGGCAGTCGAGCGGATGGTTGACGAGCAGGAACTCGACGACGGCGTTCTGCGCCTCCTTCACGCGCTCGGTCTGCGTGTAGACGACCATGCCGTCGCGGACCGGGGTGGAGCACGCGGTTTGGAGCTTCGGGATGCCCTCGACCTCCACCAGGCACATCCGGCACGCGCCCACCGGATGACCCAGCTTGGGCTCGTAGCAGAACACCGGGATCTCGACGTCGCCGTGCTTGGCGGCGTCCACCAGCATCATCCCGGTGGAGGCCTCGATCTCGACGCCGTCGACGACGATCGTGAGCTGCTGGGGGCTCAAGCGGAGGCCTCCAGGGGGATCGGCGTCGCGTCCGTGGGGGATTGGTCCAAAGGCCGTGGCGCCGTCGCCCTTCCCGCCTCGATCGCGGCCTCGAACTCCCCTCGGAACTTCTTGACCATCGAGCTCACCGGCATCGCCATCGAGTCGCCGAGCACGCAGAGGCAATTGCCGATGATGTTGGCCTGAACCGAGCTGATGATGTCTAGGTCCATCGGCGTCGCCTCGCCGGCGATCACCCGCTCGAGCATCTTCACGGTCCAGTTGGTGCCCTCACGGCAGGGCGTGCACTTCCCGCACGACTCGTGGTGGTAGAAGCGCGCGGTCCGCAACGCCAGCGCCGGGATCGAGACCGACTCGTCGGCGACGATGATCGATCCCGAGCCCAGCATCGAGCCGGCATCCGCCATCGCCTCGAAGCTGTAGGGAAGGTCGAGCTCGGCGGCGGTCAGCACCGGCGCGGAGGAGCCGCCCGGAAACCAGGCCTTGACCTCATGGCCCTCGGGGGGACCTCCGGCGAGACCGTAGATCAGCTCGCGAGAGGGAATCCCGAGCTCGATCTCGTAGTTGCCCGGGCGCCGAACGCAGCCGGACACCGAGACCACCTTCGTTCCCGGTGACTGCTCTGTCCCGAAGCCCTTGAACCATTCCGCGCCGTGGGCCACGATGTGCGGGATGTTGGAGAGGGTCTCGACGTTGTTGATCAGCGTCGGCCCGCCGTACAGGCCCTGGATCGCCGGGAATGGCGGCTTGAGGCGAGGGTTGCCGCGCTTTCCCTCGAGCGAGTCGAGGAGCGCCGTCTCCTCACCGCAGATGTAGGCGCCCGCCCCGCGGTGCACCACCAGCTCCACCCGGTGAGGGGTGCCGAGGATGCCGTCGCCCAGGAGTGCCGCCTCGTAGGCCTCTGCGACCGCGCGCTCGAGGATGTCGGCGACCTCCGCGTACTCCCCGCGGATGAAGATGAATGCCCATCCAGCACCGGCCGCGATCGCCGCGATCGCCACGCCCTCGATCAGCTGATGCGGATTCTTCTGCATCAGCTCGCGGTCCTTGAACGCTCCCGGCTCCGATTCATCCGCGTTGCAGCACAGGAACTTGTCCATGTCGCCCCTGGGCAGGAACGATGCCTTCTTGCCCATCGAGAACCCCGCCCCGCCGCGGCCGCGCAAGCCCGAGTCCTCGAGCATCGCCAGGAGCTCCTCGGGCTCGATCTCCTTCACCGCGCGCTCCAGGGAGCGATACCCGCCGAGCCGGCGGTAGGGCTCGATCGAGGCTAGCCCCGGCTCGTCGATACGCCGAAAGAGCATCCGGGTCTCCGTGGAATCACTGCCCGCCGGCTGCTCGTCTCCCGCCTGAGCGTCTTGCCCTCGCCTGCGGCTCGGGCCTTCTTCGCCTGCTCCCGACTCCGCGCCGGCGGGGTTTGCTCCATCTTGCTCACCGAGATCGACCCGGGAGTCTGGGTCCGCGTCGGGCTCCGAGCCCCCGGCGGCGGGGCGTTTGGCGAGCGCCTTGTCGGGCAGGACGTCCGATCCGGAGCGCAGCTGCTCGATCGCGGTGTGGGCGTCACCTGTGTCGAGCGGGCCGTAGTAGCGCTCGTCGATCGACGCCATGGGCGCGAGGTCGCAGGCGCCCATGCACTCGAACCCCTTCAGGAACACCTCGCCGTCCCCCGAGCTGGCGCCGCCGTGGTCCGCCTCGCCCGCATCGATACCGGCGGCCTCGCCGAACGCCTGCATCAGGTCGTCGGCCCCGCGCAGCCAGCAGGAGATGTTGTGGCAGACGAGGACCTGATGCCGGCCGACGGGAGTGGTTCGGAAGAGGTCGTAGAAGGTGGCGAGCGATTCGATGTAGCCGGGGGTCACCCCCATCACCGCCGCGGCTTGGCGCATGCCCTCCGGCGGGCACCAGCCGTAGTGGCGCTGGACCGCCCACAGCGCGGGAAGCGCGGCGGAGCGGATCTCGGGGTACTGCGCCATCGCCGTCTCGATCCGCTCCCGAAGCTCGTCCGGGACGTCCACCTCGTGAAGCTCCGGTACCGGCTCGGCGTCCTCGGGCCGCATCGATTCGACCAGCTTGCGTCGCTCCGCGGCGCTCATCTCGTCGGTCGCCCGGATCTCTGGCACGAACACTCCGCCGGAAGCCTCGCCTGCGGCTCCGTTTCCGGCGGGTGGCTCCTTGGAGCTCACCGGTCGATCCCCCCCAGGATCGGGTCGAGCATCGCGAGGTTCTGGATCATGTCGGCCACGTAGCCGCCCACGCACATGTCGCGAAGCGCCTGCAGGTTGACGAGCGACGGATCGCGGAAGTGCACCCGGGCTGGCTTCGCGGAGCCATCCGCGAGGACGAAGCAGCCGAGCTCGCCTCGCGGCGACTCGATCGCGTAGTAGGCCTCTCCGGGCGGGACCCGGTAGCCCTCCGTGACGAGCTTGAAGTGGTGGATGAGCGCCTCCATCGAGGTCGGCAACTCGTGTCGAGGCGGCAGCACGAACTTTCGGTCGTCGGCGATCCACGGTCCCTCGGGAAGCCCGTCGAGGGCCTGCTCGACGATCCGAACCGACTCGCGCATCTCCTGGACCCGAACCCGGTAGCGGTCGTATCCGTCGCCGACCGTGCC
The DNA here is from genome assembly GCA_963758865.1 of uncultured bacterium. Lineage (GTDB taxonomy): Bacteria > Actinomycetota > Thermoleophilia > Solirubrobacterales > 70-9 > AC-56. The sequence goes on from CAVWWY010000006.1 coordinate 401,271, forward strand.
GACCGGGATCCCGAAGTCGAAATCCCCGTAGGCGAGGGAGGGATCGACCTTTCGCAGATCCCAGGGCTCCCCTGCGGCGCGCAGCAACGGGCCCGTGACACCCAGGTCCAGCAGCCTTTGGCGCGACACGACGCCGACGTTCTTCGTGCGGTGCAGGAAGATCTCGTTGCGGTTCAGAATCGCCTCGTACTGGTCGATCCGCGATGGCATCTCCGCGCAGAACGCGCGGACGTTGCGCTCGAAGCCGAGCGGGATGTCCTCGAATACGCCGCCGACCTGGAAGTAGCGGGTGTGCATCCGCTGTCCCGTGGACATCTCGAACAGGTCCAGCAAACGGTCACGGTCACGGAAGCAGTAGAAGAACATCGACATCGCGCCCAGGTCCAGGGCCGAGGTCCCCAGCCAGACCAGGTGCGAGTGGATCCGGTTGAGCTCCAGGTGAATCACCCGCAGGTACTGGGCCCGCGGCGGGATCTCGAGCTCGATCATCCGCTCCACGCAGCCGACGAACGCCTCCATGTTGAAGAAGTAGGACAGGTAGTCCATCCGCTCCACGAACGGGATCACCTTCCAGTAGGACTTGTCCTCGCAGTTCTTCTCGATCCCCGTGTGGACGTAGCCGACGATCGGCTTCAGGTCGCGGACGACCTCTCCCTCGAGGCTGACGAGGAGCCTCAGGACGCCGTGGGTGGCGGGGTGGTGCGGCCCCATGTTGATCGTCATCAGCTCCTGCTCGGGGCCCATCGCCTCGCCGGCGGCAGTGCGCTCGACCGGCGAGGTGCCGATCACCTGGGCCTCGGTGCGGGCGATCACGTCGCCGCCCCGCACGGCGGTGGACTTGGGCTCGCTCAACGGAAGAACCCCCAGCTCCGCCACGCCCGGAGTCGGGAGCAGAGGGGAAATGCCCGAGCCGTAGGCGAGGGCGAGGTATTCGATGCGGGAGACGAGGACGTGGCGGAGTTATTCATGCGTACCAGCGCGGGACCTCGCGCTCGTTGTGGGTGAAGATCACCGGCTCGCCACCGACCGGAAAGTCGCGGCGCTGTGGCCAGCCGACGTAGTCCTCGGGCATCAGGATTCGCCGCAGGTCGGGATGGCCGCGGAAGACGATCCCGAAGAAGTCGTAGACCTCGCGCTCCTGGAACTCGGCCGCCGCGAAGAGCTGCACACAGCTGTCGATCTCGGGGAGCGTCTCCCCGCCTGGGTCGGCGAGCGCGGCGCGCACCCTCAGCCGCTCGACGCGCGGCATGTTCAGGAGCTCGTACACGACCCCGAAGCGTGGCTCGGCCGGCAGGTAGTCGACGCCGTGCAGGCTGGCGAGGAACCGGTACTCCTGGCCGGGGGTGTCTCGAAGCCAGCCCAGCACCTCGAGGATCCGCTCCGGGTCGACGATCAGGCACGCCTGGCCGTGCTCGTGGTAGGTGCCGAGGACCGAGCCGCTCGCGGCTTCGTCGAGCTCGTGCGCGATCAGCTCGAGGCCGGGGCGCGTCAGGCATCACGCCGACCCCCTGCGCGACTCCTGCGACCGCACCGTCTCGTGGGCGACCGACGCCTCCCGCGCCGCCGCGTAGGCGTCGATCTCCTCCTGCGAGGCGGTGCCGGTGGCGGCTCGCGCCCACTCCTCGGTGCCGATCGCGTTGTAGCGGCGGCGCCAGCCGGGATCGGGGTCTGCCGAGGATCATCCGCTGGAGCTTGTTGAACCCGTAGACGAGCGCCTCCGGGCGCGGAGGGCAGCCGGGGACGTGGACGTCGACCGGCATGAACTTGTCCGCTCCCTGGACGACCGCGTAGTTCGCGAACATCCCGCCCGACGAAGAGCAGGCGCCCATCGCGATCACCCACTTCGGCTCCAGCATCTGGTCGTAGATGCGGCGAACGACCGGGGCCATCTTGATCGAGACCCGGCCGGAGAGGATCAGCATGTCCGCCTGGCGCGGCGAGGCCCGCATGTTCTCGGCCCCGAACCGCGCGATGTCGTAGCGGGGGCTGACGATCGACATCATCTCGATCGCGCAGCAGGCGAGCCCGAAGGTCGCCGGGAAGATCGAGTTGGCCCGCGCCCAGCTGATCGCCTTGGTCATGGTCGTCGCCATGCACGGCTTCGGCGACGTGCTTCTCGAGCTCCGGGCCCTCGAGGTCGCCGCGCAGCAGGTCGCGGGCGCGCAGCTGCCGGACGCGGAGGTCGGTCGGCGAGCGGGGCTCCTCCAGGGGCGCGAGCGCGCGGAGCTTCTCCCGCCTCACCTCCAATCCAGCGCCCCCCTTCGCCACACGTAGATCAGCGCCACCAGCAGCAGGACGACGAAGAGGATCACCTCGACGAGCACGAAGACCGAGTGGGCCGCCCGCAGGATCACCCCGACGGGGTAGAGGAAGACGACCTCGATGTCGAAGAGGATGAACAGCATCGCGACCATGTAGAAGCTGATCCCGAAGCGAAACGTGCGCGTGACCTCGCTCGGCAGCCCGCACTCGTAGGGGTCGCTCTTCGCTCGGCTCGGGCCGACGCGGGCCGATCAGGCCGTTGACCATCGCCAGCGTTCCTCCGACGATCACCCCGAGGCCGGCGAACACGATCACCGGCAGGTAGCTGCGAAGCACCTACACGCTCCTCGCCGCGACTCGCGCCACAGCCGAGTTATATACCCACTTTGTGCGGACTTGCTACATAGTGACCTTCCGCATCAGCAAGCGGATTTCGCGACACTCCTTGGCGGATCGCCGAGCCGGCCTGGGCGCCGTGGCGCATGCCGGCGGCGGTGCGGGGCTGAGGCCGTGCTCGCGGTTCACATGGTCGTCGGGATCGCGGTGATCGCGGCCAACCTGATCGCCGGAGCGTGGGGAGGGGCGGCCTGGCTTCGAAGGGAGCCCAGCGTGGGGTTCTGGTACGCGCTGCGGGTCGCCCAGGTCGCGGTCGTGCTCCAGGTCGGGCTGGGGGCGATCCTGCTGCTCTCCGGCCGCGAGGCCTTGACCGGGCTGCACTACCTATATGGCGTCCTGCCGCTCTCGTCTCGCTGCTCGCCGAGGCGGCGCGGGCCGGGGCGGCCGAGCGGGAGCTGGTCGGGCTGGACTTCGAGTCCCTGCCGCAGCGATCGCCAGCGCGCGATCGCCGTTCGCGATCGTCCGCCGCGAGACCGGGATCATGGCGGTCTCGGCCCTGGTGATCTTCCTGCTGGCGCTGCGGGCGGCGACGACGGCTGGGTAGGGGCGGCGCCGCTCGCCGGTCGACTCGCGGGGGAGCACCGCGAAAGCGCCCCGATGCCGGACCCGTTCCGTACCGCTACAGCGGCCGGTACTCGCCCTCGTAGAAGAGGAGCGGCGCGACCGTCGCCCGCCTCGAGCTCGAGCACCGGCCCGGTTGCGATCACGTGGTCGCCACCGTCGTGCACGTCCCGAAGCTCGCAGGCGAGCCAGACCAGCGCTCCATCGATCCTCGGCGTCCCGGCTCGCTCGGTCCATCGGACGCCCTCCCACTTCTGCGGATGGGGGTCCTTGGTGCTGAACCGCCGCGCGAGCTCCGCCTGGTCGGCGGCCGAGGACGTTGATCCCGAACCGGCGCGCGTGCTCGACCGCGACCAGCGTGCGCGAGCCGAGGTCGAGACAGGCGAGCATCATCGGCGGCTCGAGCGACAGCGAGGCTACGGCGTTCGCGGTGGCCCCGGCCGGCCCCGCCGGGCCCATCGCGCTGACCACGGTGACCCCGGTCGGAAAGCGGGACATCGCCGCCCGCAGGGCCTCCGGCGTCGACGTGCGTAGGCATCAGTTGACTGGCTCCACGGCCACGGAGGCGGAAAGTATGATGCCGCCCGCGTGCCTCGGCGCTTGACCCCCGACTACCGCATCCGCGGATGATGCCTCGCACCCTCACCGCGATCGCGGCGGTGGCGACGTCCCTCGCCCTCGCCGCCTGCGGGACCGAGGGGATCTCGGTGTCCAAGGACGACCCGACCTACTCTGGCGCGGTGCTGTTCTCGGAGCGCTGCTCGGGCTGTCACACGCTGACGGCTGCCGGGGCCCAGGGCTCGGCGAACCGTGCCGTCCGCGTCCAGGGGCCGAACCTGAACCAGCGCAAGGAGAGCTACGAGCGACGTGATCTTCGCGATCCGCAACGGTGGCTTCTCGGGGGCGATCATGCCGCAGAACATCGTCACCGGCGAGGAGGCCAGCCGAGGTGGCCCGGTTCGTCTCCAAGTACGCGGGATCCTCGGCCCAGACAACCGTCGCAGCCGCCCGGCGGCGGATCGCCGTAGGCCGGGCGGCCCAGGGCTCATCGGCGACTGGTGAGCGCACGCCGTGAACGAGGCCGATCTAGTGCTCGACCTCCGCAGCATCCGCGAGGACCCGAGACCGGCGAGGGCGGCGCTCGCGCGTCGGGGCGCCGCCGATGAGCTCGACGACCTGCTGCGCCTGGACCAACGCCGGCGCGAGCTGCTGCCCGAGGTCGAGGAACGCCGCGCTCGCCAGAATCGAGCCTCGGATCGAATCGCGGAGGCGAAGCGGGCGGGGTGGCGACGCCGAGCCGCTGATCGCCGAGATGCGAGAGGTGAGCGCCGAGCTCAAGCGGCTCGAGGCTGAGCTGTCCGAGGTGCAGTCGAAGCGCGACGGGCTGCTTTCCACCCTGCCCAACCTCCCCGACCCGAAGGCGCCCGACGGCGCAGACGCGAGGAGGACGCGGTGACGCTCCGCGAGGTGGGCGAGCCGCCCCGAGTTCGAGTTCGAGATCCGCGACCACCTCGAGCTCGGGATCGCGAACGGCTGGATCGAGATGGAGAAGGCGGGCGAGGCATCGGGCGCGCGGTTCGCCTATCTGCTCGGCGACCTGGTGATCGTGGAGCTGGCCCTGGTCCGGTTCGCCCTCGACCTGCTCGGAGGCGAGGGCATGGTCGCCGGTCGTGCCGCCAGTGCTCGTCCGGGAGGGCCCGCTGCTCGGCACCGGCTTCTTCCCCGGGGAGCGAGAGATGATCTACGAGGTTCCCCGCGACGAGCTGTTCCTGGTCGGCACGTCCGAGGTGTCCCTCGCGGCGCTGCATGCCGGCGACATGCTCGCGGCGGAGGATCTGCCTCGCCGCTACGCGGGATTCTCCACCTGCTTTCGTCGCGAGGCCGGGGCCGCGGGCAAGGACACCCGCGGGATCTTCCGCGTGCATCAGTTCGACAAGGTGGAGATGTTCTCGTTCGTGCCTCCCGAGGACTCCCAGGGCGAGCATGAGCGATTGCTGGACGATCCAGGAGCGGATCCTTCAAGCGCTCGAGATCCCCTATCGGGTCGTGGACATCGCCGTCGGTGACCTCGGCGCCTCGGCGGCGCGCAAGTTCGACTGCGAGGCGTGGATCCCCAGCCAGTCCCGCTACCGGGAGATCACCTCGTGCTCGAACACCACCGACTACCAGGCGCGACGCCTCGACTGCCGATACCGGCCCGAGCCGGACGCGTCGCCCGAGCACGTTCACACGCTGAACGGCACGGCGGTCGCCGTCGGCCGGACGCTGATCGCGCTGATCGAGAACGGCCAGCGCGCCGACGGCTCGGTGGCGCTGCCCGAGGCGCTTCGCGACCTCGGCGTCCCGGCGACGATCGGCGGCTGACCTCCGCCACGCCCGAGCCCACGCGGCACGAGGGCGGCTAACTCGCTCCAGAGGCGATCAATCCGCCACTCGTTGTGGAATCAGCTGTCGTTGTCGTCGTCGTCGTCGTTGTCGAGCTCGAGCGCGCAGGAGTTGATGCAGTAACGCTGGCCCGTGGGGTTCGGCCCGTCGTCGAAGACGTGTCCCAGGTGGCCGCCGCAGCGCGCGCAAACGACCTCGGTGCGGCGCATGAACAGGCTGTTGTCGGGCCGGGTCTCGACCCTGTCGTCCGCCATCGGGTCCCAGAAGCTCGGCCATCCGGTGCCGGAGTCGAACTTGGTGTCGGAGCTGAATAGCTCCTGGCCGCAGCCGGCACAGCGGTAGGTGCCGTCGGCCTTCTCGTCCCAGTAGGCGCCCGTGAAAGCGGGCTCGGTGCCCTTGTCGCGCAGGACCTCGTACTGCTCGGGCGTGAGCTCCGCTCGCCACTCGGCCTCCGACTTCTCAAGCTTCTCCATCTCGACCTTCCTTCGTTCCTTGCTCCTTCACATGAGCTTAGTCGCGTGGCCAAGGCGGTCGTTACGGGCGCCGGGGCCGGCGCATACGATCCGGGCGTGGCCGACGATGCGTTCTTCCGGGCCGAGGGGGATCTCTACGTCCCAACCGAGCTCACGCGCGGACCCTGGGATCCCGATTCCCAGCATGCCGGGCCGCCCGCGGGGCTGATCGGGCGCGCGGTCGAGCGGGTGGAGGGCGGTGAGGAGCGCCACGTCGGTCGGATCACGTTCGAGATCCTGCGCTCGGTGCCGATCGCCCCGTTGCGAGTCGAGGCGCGGATCGTGCGCCCCGGTCGCAGCGTCGAGCTGGTCGAGTCGAACCTCTCGGACGACGAGGGAACGGTGATCAGGGCGAGCGCATGGCGCCTTCGCACCGCGCAGCTGGAGCTCCCAACCGACCTCGCGAGCGACGGCGGGCGCCGGACCGGGCGGCTCCTCGTCGACCCTCCGCCCCGGATTTGCCCCGCCGGGGCCACGAGAGGCGCAGCCCGGGCACTTTCCCCCGACCGGACAGGAGGTGGGCTACCACACGGCGATGGACTACCGCTTCGTGAGCGGGGACTTCACCGAGCCCGGCCCAGCGGTCGTCTGGATGCGGATGCGTCATCCGCTGATCGCCGGCGAAGAGCCATCGCCCCTCCAGAGGGTGCTGGTCGCGGCTGACTCGGGCAACGGGGTGAGCGCGACGCTCGACTGGACTCGCTACCTGTTCATCAACGTCGAGCTCACAGTGCACCTCCATCGCACCCTCGCCGGCGAGTGGGTGTGTCTCGACGCGATCACGCTCCCCGAGCCCAACGGCGTCGGCTTGGCGGATACGGCCCTCTACGACGATCGCGGACCGATCGGGCGCGCGATGCAGGCGCTGCTGGTCGGGGAGCGGGGAAGGATGAGCGGGCCCGCGGCCGACGGTGCTGGTCGCTCGGGTCCTGCTGCCCGCCGGGCGGGAGCTGCTCGAGAGCGCCTGCGAGGTCCGAGAGGGCGGCCTCGACGCGAGTCGGGAGCGAGTGCTGGAGATGGTGGCGGGCGTCGATGCGCTCGTCGCCGACCCGACGGTCCGGGTGGACGACGAGCTGCTCGACGCCGCCGGGCCCCGAGCTTCGAGTTGTCGCCAATTTCGCGGTCGGGTACGACAACATCGACCTCGAGGCCTGCAGCCGACGGGGCGTCGTCGTCACCAACACCCCGGGCGTGCTCACCAACGCGACCGCGGAGCTGGCCCTGGCGCTCACCGTCGCCGCCGCTCGGCGGATGAGCGAGGCGGAGGCCGACCTGCGAGCCGGCGGGTGGGCCGGCTGGGACCCGGGCGCCTACCTCGGCCTGGAGCTGAGTGGCAGCTCGTTCGGAATCGTCGGCATGGGCCGGATCGGGCGCCGCTACGCGGAGTTGGTCGCCCCGCTGGCCGGCGAGATCCTCTACGTCGCGCGGACGCCGAAGCCGGACGCCGAACGGGAGCTGGGCGCCGTCCGGGTTGAGCTGGCGGAGCTGCTCGCCCGCGCCGACGTGGTCAGCCTGCACGTCCCGGTGACCCCGGAGACGTCGGGCCTCGTGGGCCGCGACGAGCTTCGCGCGATGCGTGACCACGCCGTGCTCGTGAACACGGCGCGGGGCCCCCTCGTCGACGCCAAAGCCCTCGCCGAGGCGCTGCGCGAAAGCGAGATCGGGGCAGCGGGTCTTGACGTCTACGAGGGTGAGCCACAGGTGCCCCCGGAGCTATTGGATGCGCCGCGATGCGTCCTGCTTCCCCACGTCGGCTCGGCCACGACGCGGTCGCGCGATGCGATGGCGCGTCTCGCCGCCGAGAACGTGCTCGCCGTGCTGCGGGGCGCCGAGCCTCCGAGCCGGGTCGCCTGAGGTTTCGCCGCGTGGGGCGTCAGCCACCCGGAGGCGATCGCGGGGGCCGACGACCAGGGCGCGGCGCGCGGCTGGATGTCGACGTAGAGAACGTCCGTGTCCGCGATCCGGTCCTGGAAGCCGCGACGGCGCTCGGAGAAGAGAATCGCCAGGAACCCCGCGCACGAGAGGGATGATCGCCAGCGCCAGGCCCACCAATCGGCGCATCGACCGGCGAAGGCCGATGACGACGAGACCCGTGCCACTCGATGTCGATCGCCAGGAATCGCATCCCGGGCGTCTGGCCGGACAGCGACCAGAAGAAGAGCAGGTAGACGGACCAGGCGATGATCCAGCCGAGCGCTCCGAGCGCGATCGTCGGGGGTGGAGAGCCCCCCGCCACCTCCGTCGATCAAGGAGACCGCCAGCGCGATCACCCCGGAGATCACGATGAAGATGCCGTTCAGGATCACGGCGTCGAGGCCCACCGCCAGCGTCCGGGTGACGAGCCCGGCCTGCTTCGGGCTGTCCGCCCGCCGGGGCCGGCGAAAGATGGCGCGCGCCACTCGCTCGAGCCCGTCGTCGAGTCGGCGCGCGACCTGGCGGAGCTGGCGGCCGAGGTCCTCGATCAGCCCGACGCCCTGAGCGGTGACCGCCGCCCGGACCTCGGGCGCCTCGGCGATCCGCTCGACCAGCCTCTGGGCCTCGTCGCTCGCCAGGAGCTGGGCCCAGAGATGGTCGAACTGCTCGCTGTCGAGCGCTCGGGTCAGCGCCCGCTCGACGGCGGGCCTCCCGAGCGCTCGCGCCAGCGCCTCCTCGAACTCCGGTCCCTCCAGGATCCGCACCAGCGCCCGCTCGACCGCGGGGCTCTCGGCGGCGCTGCACGATCGCCTCCTCGACCGCCGTCTCGGCGGCGCGGTCGAGGCCGGTTAGGCCGGCGACCTGGCGTGCGCCCCGCGCCCCCGTTCCGAACAGGCGCGCCGGGAGCGGTCTCCGTGGACGGGTTTCGCTCACGGCGAAGCACCCTATAGGGGGCGCGTCAGATGAGACCAGGGACCGTTGCCCGCCGGAACCTAGGCCTGCCGGCGGGCGGAGTGCGGCTAGGCGGGCGCCCCGGCCTTCTCGCGCTCCGCGGCGGCGGCCTCGACCAGCTGCTTGTAGCGGACCTGCTGGCCGGCGGCGCCCCAGTTGCCGTCCGGGACCTCGCTGATCACCGTCCAGACGCGGATGCCCTCGCTCTCGTCGAGCCCGGCGGCGCGCAGGACGGCCTGGTTGACCGAGTCGACGAGGATGCCCTTGCGCCGATCCGAGAGCGCCCCGTCGGGGACGGTGACCTGGACGCGGAAGCGCGGCTCGCCACCGGGGCGGCCGCCGACCGCGAGCATCTCTGGCTCGATCTCGTTCGCGTACACCCAGGTGATCGAGCGGAAGAACTCGGTGTCGGGCGCCTTCTCGGCCGCCAGCATCTTCGTCGCCAGCTCCTCGAGCAGCTCCTCGCGGGCGTCGGCGTCGATCGCTCCCTTCGGATAGGTCAACTCGATCATCGGCATGGCCAAACCTCCTGGTCGGTGGTGAGCTCGTCGCCGGAGCATACTATGATGAGCGTCATAGTGACAAGCGCCGGACAACGCACGAAGGCCGGAGAGCGCACCAAGGAGCGAATGGTCCGCGGCGCCGCGGAGCTGCTTCGCAAGCGCGGCTACACCGGGACCGGCTTTCGCGAGGTGATCGAGCTGACGGGTGCGCCACGCGGATCGATCTACCACCACTTCCCGGGCGGCAAGGCGCAGCTCGCCGGCGAGGCGGTCGACTACGTCGGCGGATTGGCTCGCCAAGCGATCGCGGACCCCCTGGCCGACGCCGATCCGATCGGGGCCCTGCGCGCCTTCGTCGGGCTCTGGCGGGCCGACTTCGAGCGCTCCGGCGGTCGCGCCGGCTGCCCGATCGCGGCGGTCGCGGTCGAGAACCACGACGAGGCGCCGGAGCTGCTCGACTCCGCCGCGCGGGCCTTCGATCGCTGGCGAAGCGCGTTCGCGGACTGCCTGCGCCGCGCGGGGGTTCCTGGCGCCCGCGCCGACCGGCTCGCCGCCCTGGTCGTCTCGGCGGTCGAGGGCGCGATCGTCCTCAGTCGTGCCGAGCGCGACCCCGCGCCGCTGCTCGACGTCGCCCGCGAGCTCGAGGCCGCGATCGAAGCGGCGCTCGACTGACGCGCGCCACCTCCTACCTCTACCTACCTAACCGCAGCCGGTGTTGTTCCCGCAGCTCGTGCAGGTGTAACAGGAGCCGGTGCGCTGCATCATGCCGCCGCACTGCTCGCAGGCCGGGCCGAGGTCGCGGCCCTGCATCCGGGCCGGGATCACGGGCGGGGAGTCGGTGAGCGCGGCCGTCGGCGACGCGACCTCGGCGGGGGAGCCGTTGCCCTCGTGCGATCCGTTCGAGCCGTTCCCGTCGCCCGAGCCGTTGCCCTCGGACTCCGGCTCGTCGCCGAGCGGCAGGGTCTGCTGCGCCTCGCGGCGGGCCCTGACCTCGGGGGTCAGGATGCCGAGGTCCTCGAGCACGTCGGAGTCGTCGATGAACCGGCTGGCGAGCCAGCGCATCAGGTAGTCGGGCATCGACTTCGCGAACGGGATCTCCGGGTTGTTGGTGATCCCCTCCGGATCGAAGCGCATGTAGCTGAACTTGCGCACGAAGACCTCGAGCGGAACGCCGTACTGCAGCCCGATCGAGATCGCGGTTGCGAACGCGTTCATCATCCCGCGAAGGGTCGAGCCCTCCTTGCCGATGTCGGTGAGGAAGATCTCGCCCACCGAGCCGTCCTCGTACTTGCCCGCCGTGATGTATCCCTCGTGGCCGGCGATCGAGAACTTGTGGGTGATCGACTCGCGCTCGCGCGGCATCCGCCGCCGCTCGGGCCGGGGCGCGCCAGCCTCGTCGGGCTCGGGCGTCGCGGCCGGCTTCGACTTCTTCTCGCCGGCGTCGGTGCGAAGCGCCTGGGCGGTCTTCGAGCCGTCCCGGTAGATCGCCAGCGCCTTCAGGCCGAGCTTCCAGCCCTGCGAGTAGGCATCCGCGATGTCGTCGACGCTCGCCGACTCGGGCAGGTTGACGGTCTTCGAGATCGCCCCCGAGATGAACGGCTGCACCGCGGCCATCATCGCGATGTGCCCGGTGTGCGAGATCGCCCGCTCGCCGACGGCCACGTCGAACACCGGCAGGTGCTCGTCGTCCAGCTCGGGCGCCCCGATGATCGTCGCGTTCTCGTTCACGTACGCCTCGATCTGCCCGACTCGCGGCTCCTCGTAGCCGAGCGTGCGCAGCGCCAGCGGCACCGAGCGGTTGACGATCTTCATCTGGCCGCCGCCGACCAGCTCCTTGAACTTGACCAGCGAGAAGTCCGGCTCGATCCCGGTCGTGTCGCAGTCCATCAGGAAGCTGATCGTCCCGGTGGGGGCGAGCACCGTGGCCTGCGCGTTGCGGTAGCCGTGCTCCTCGCCGAGCGCCACCGCCTCATCCCACGCCTCCCGAGCGGCGCCCAGCAGGTCGTCCTCGACCAGCGAGTCGTCGATCTCGTGGGAGGCGTCGCGATGCATCCGCATCACCCGGTTGTGAGGCTCGCGGTTCCTCGGGTACTCGTCGTAGGTGCCGACCTGTGCGGCGATCTCGGCCGACTGGCGATACGCCCGACCGGTCATCAGCGCGGTGATCGCGGCCGCCATCGCCCGACCCGCATCGGAGTCGTAGGGGAGGCCGTTCGACATCAGGAGCGCGCCGAGGTTCGCGTAGCCGAGGCCGATCTGGCGGAAAGCCCGCGCGTTTTGGCCGATCTGATCGGTCGGGTAGCTCGACGGGCCGACGACGATCTCCTGCGCGAGGAATACGACGTCGACGGCGTGGCGGAAGTCCTCGACGTCGAAGGTGCCGTCCGCGTTGCGGAACTTCATCAGGTTGATCGAGGCCAGGTTGCACGCCGAGTCGTCGACGTGCATGTACTCGGAGCACGGGTTGGATGCGTTGATCCGCCCGGACTCGGGGCAGGTGTGCCAGCTGTTGATCGTCGTGTCGTACTGGACGCCCGGATCGGCGCAGCGCCATGCCGCGTCGGCGATCTGGTGCATGAGCTCGCCGGCGGGGAGCGTCTTGAGCGGCTCCCCGTTGGTGCGGGCGGTGAGCTCCCAGTCGTCGCCGCGGTCCACGGCCTGCATGAAGTCCTCCGTGACCCGGACGGAGTTGTTGGCGTTCTGGTACTGGATCGAGTGGAAGGAGTCGCTGTCGAGGCGCATGTCGAAGCCGGCGTCGCGCAGCGCGGCCGCCTTCTCCTCCTCGCGCGCCTTGCACCAGATGAAGTCCTCGATGTCCGGGTGGTCGACGTCGAGCACGACCATCTTCGCCGCGCGCCGCGTCTTGCCGCCCGACTTGATCGTCCCCGCCCAGGCGTCGGCGCCGCGCATGAAGCTCACCGGGCCGGAGGCCAGCCCGCCCTTGGAGAGGTGCTCCTGGGAGGAGCGGATGTTCGACAGGTTGATCCCGGACCCGGAGCCGCCCCGGAAGATCATCCCCTCCTTGGTGTTCCAGTCGAGGATCGACTCCATCGTGTCCTGGACGCTGAGGATGAAGCAGGCCGAGCACTGCGGGCGCTCCTCGAAGCCGACGTTGAACCAGACCGGGCTGTTGAAGGCGGCCTTCTGGTGGAGCAGGATGTGGGTCAGCTCGGCCTCGAAGGCGTCGGCGTCCTCCTCGGTGGCGAAGTAGCCGCCGTCGCGGCCCCAGGCGGCGATCGTCCCGGCCACTCGCGAGATCATCTGCTTCACCGAGCGCTCGCGCTCGGGCGATCCGAGCTTGCCGCGGAAGTACTTCTGAGCGACGATGTTGGTCGCGTTCTGGGACCACGTCTTCGGGAACTCGACCTGCCGCTGCTCGAACGCCGGCTTGGAGGGATCGCCGATCACGGCGTCGCGGAGCTCCCATTCGATCTCGTCGAACGGGTGGACGCCGGGGGTCGTGTGACGGCGTTGGACCGTCAATCCCGATCTCCGGGTTTGAACGTCCTTTGCAGCGGTTTTACTCATCGACTCCCCTTCTCGAAGCGGTTTTTTGGGTGGACCCCGCATCCTCGCGCGCGCCACGGACGGAACCGGCCTCGGCCGAGAGGTGGCCCCGACGTGGCCGGGGGCGGGACAGACGGCAGCGTCCCGGCGAATTGCAGGTAGGCACCCCAGTCGAGCTGGCGGAGCTCCTCGAGGCAGAGCTCGCCGATCCGCTCCGCGGAGAGCTCGCCCGTTTGGTCGCCGGCCGTCAGCTCGATCCGATCGACGATCGCCTCGATGTCGGAAGCCGCCACCGGTCGCTTGTGGGCCGCCTTCAAGAGGGCGGCGCGCAACTTCATCCGATCGAACCGTTGGCGCTCGCCGTCGCGCTTCAGCAGGTACACCGGCTCGGGCTCGCGGCGCTCGAAGGTGGTGAACCGGTGGCCGCAGCGCGGAGCATTCGCGGCGGCGGCGAACCGCGGCGCCGTCGGGGGCGCGGCGGCTCTCGAGCACCCGGGTGGGCGAGTGGCAGCTGGGGCAAAACACTCATAGAATTCTACTAACCCTGGTGGTGTCCTTCCTCCCTCCGACGCTAGATATAGCGGCTACCGCCTGAGTGTGAAAAATTCACCTCGCTCGTTCCGCGGTTCGCTAGGCTCGCCCTGCGATGACCCGACGGGAGCGCGCCAAGGAGCGGGTGGCCGATGCCAGAACAGCGGCCTCGGAGCGGGTCGCGGACGCGAGGTCGACGGCGTCCGAACGGGTCGCGGACGCGAGGGCGACGGCGTCCGAACGGGTCGCGACGCGAGGTCGACGGCGTCCGAACGGGTCGCGGACGGGTCGACGGCATCCGAACGGGTCGCGGACGCGAGGTCGGCCGCCGAGGAGTTCATCGCCCGCTCCAAGCCGCGGCTTCGCGGCGTCTCCCACGAGTGGGCCTTCTTCATCTCGCTGGTCGCGGGCGGCGCCCTGGTGCTGACCGCGCCGACGGGTCGCGCCGCCGCGGTGGCTGCGATCTACGCCGGGTCGCTGTCGGCGCTGCTCGGGGTGAGCGCTCTCTATCACCGGATCAACTGGCGCCGACCGGAGATCCGCCGCTGGATGCGGCGACTTGACCATTCGATGATCTTCCTGTTGATCGCCGGCACGGTGACTCCATTCGCCGTCCTGGTCCTCGGGGGTGCGCTCGGCAACGCGCTCCTGATCGCGGTCTGGGGCGGTGCGGCGGCCGGGATCGTCGTCGAGATGGTCTGGGTGGAGGCGCCGAAGTGGGTCGCCGTAGCCGTCTACCTGGCCGTCGGGTGGATCGGGGCGCTCGGCTTTCCGGCGATCGTGGTCGAGGCGGGGCTCGGGGCCGGCGTGCTGATCGCGGTCGGGGGAATCCTCTATACGGCCGGCGCGATCGTCTACGCGCGTCAGCGGCCCGATCCGAATCCCGCCGTCTTCGGCTATCACGAGGTCTTCCATGCCCTGGTGATCATCGCCGCCGCCGCTCACTTCGCGGCGGTCGCGATCTACGCCCTTCCCGCCTCCTAGCGGGACCCTCAGCGGTGCTTGACGCCCTCCTGAGCGAAGGCGGCCAGCCTGGGACCGTCCGCGACGACCTCGCCCAGCGCGCCGTCGATCGCCTCGAGGACGTCCTGGGATAGCGCGATCCCCGAGGCGCGGGCATTCGAGTGCACCTGCTCGGGACGGGAGGCGCCGGTGATCGCCGAGGCAACGTTTGCCTCGCGAAGCACCCAGGCGAGCGCCATCTCGACCATCCCGAGCCCCGCCTCCTCGGCGATCGGCACGAGCCGCTGGACCGCCTCGAGCACCTCATCGTCCATGTAGCGGGAGATCGAGACGCTCATCTCGTCGCTCGCCGCGCGCGAGTCTGGAGGCGGCGCCTCGCCCAGCTGGTACTTGCCGGTCAGCACCCCCTGGGCCAAGGGCGACCAGACGATCTGCGAGATGCCGTGGTCAGCGCAGAAGGGGATCAGCTCGGCCTCGGGCGCGCGCCAGATCATGTTGTACTGCGGTTGGGAGGAGACCCACTTTCGGGTCCCGGGGACGTCGAGGCCGGCTCGGACTTGCTCGACCGTCCACTCCGAGAAGCCGATCTCGCGCGCCTTGCCGGCTTCGCACACCTCCGTCAACGCCTCCATCGTCTCCTCGATCGGGGTCTCGGGGTCGGGCCGGTGGCACTGGTAGAGGTCGATGTAGTCGGTCTGCAGCCGCTCCAGCGAGGCGTCGAGCTGCTTGTGGATCTGCTCTCGGGAGAGGCCGTGGTCGGTCTCCGACATCGGGAAGAAGACCTTGGTCGCGAGCACGTAGGAGCTGCGCTCGAAGTCGCTGAGGATCTCCCCCCAGGCCGCTTCCGCCGCGCCGACGCCGTAGATGTTCGAGGTGTCGAAGAAGTTGATCCCGGCCTCGAAGGCCGCTCGAGTGCAGGCCTCGGTCTGCTCGCGCTCGACCCCGGCGCCGTAAGTGAGCCACGACCCCAGGGAGATCTCCGAGACCTCGATCTTCGAATCGCCGAGCCTGCGGTAGCGCATCGGCGCGACTCTACTGCGGAAGCGGCACCCGGGTCGACGGAGGCTAGGTCGCGGTGGCGGCGGCGTGCGACTCCTGCGCGGCGCCGATCAGCGCTCGGACCTCGTCCTCCCTCCCGGAGCGGATCAGCTCGACCGGGTCGGGGTCGCCGTTGACGATCCCCTCGAAGAACTCCTTTCGGTCCTGGTAGGTGGGCAGGGTCGCCTTGGCCCAGCCACGGGCCTCGTTCAGGATCACCGCGAGCCGCGAGTAGGGCTCGCCGTAGGCGTCGGCGATCTCGCGCTTCATCCGCTTCGCGAGTGCGGGGGACGCGCCCGCCGTCGAGATCGCGATCGCCAGCGGGCCGCTGCGGACGATCGCCGGCAGGATGAAGCTGCAAAGGGGAGGCACGTCCACCACGTTGCAGAGCATCGCCCGCCGCTCGGCGCCCTCGTAGACGGAGATGTTCACCTCGGTGAGGCTGGTCGCCGCGATCGCGAGGAACTTGCCGTCGAGGTCGGCATCGCGAAACTCCCGCCGCTCCCAGCGGATCGAGCCCTCGCGCGCGTACTCGGCGAGCTCGTCGACGGCCTCCGGCGCGACCAGCGTGACGTCGCCGTCGCAGGCGAGGAGCCCCTCGACCTTCTCCAGCCCCACCTCGCCGCCGCCAACCACCACGCACGGACGTCCTCCGAGCCGAAGGCAGGCTATGTAGAGGGGCGTCTCGAGCAGCCCGGCGACACAGGATTGATCACAGATTCCCCTGCGCAGCTGGCAGACGCATTCCTTTCCGGCAAAGGCCTGGGCGGGCATCCCAGCAATCGTAGTCGTGCGGGGTCCACGGCCCGCGCGCGCCTCCCGCCGCGTGGGCGCCATCTGGCCAGCCAGCCAGGTTATGCTGGGCACGATGCCGCTCAGCGTCCCGAGCCCGCCGACGACCAATCCGTTGGCGCGAATCCGCGATGACCTCGGCGTCGAGTGGCGGGCGGCCCGCCGCGGGCCGCTGCCGCCCGGCTCGAAGCTCCCGAACCTGGTGCTCACCGAGCGGATGCGGCGGGACCCGCTCTCGGTGCTCCTGACGGCTTACGAGGAGCACGGGCCGATCTTCGCGATCCGGATCTTCCACGGGATCCAGGTGTTCATGCTCGGTCCAGAGGCGAATCGCTTCATCCTGGTCACCGACCGCGACAAGTTCCGGTGGCGCGACGGCAATTTGGGGGATCTGATCCCGCTGATCGGCGACGGCCTGCTGACGACCGACGGCGAGTACCACGATCAAGCGCGGCAGACGATGCTGCCCGTCTTCCACCGCGAGCGGATCGCCGCAGCCGCCGGGGTGATGAGCGAGGAGGCAGAGCGGGCGCTCGCCGACTGGCGGCCCGGCGACAAAGTCGATCTGTACGACTGGACCCGCCACGTCGCGATGCGGGTCGCGATGCGGGCGCTCTTCGGCTTCGACCCCGATCGCGCCGGCGTCGACGTCGCGGCCACCTTCGAGCGCGGCCTCTCCTTCTATGAGCGCGAGTACTTCCTCCAGGTCCTGCGTGGTCCGGGCAGCCCGTTCGCCCGCCTGCGGCGCGTTCGGCGAACCCTGGACCGGATCATCCTCGGCGAGATCGCCAGGCGCCGCCGCGCGGGCCGCCCGGGCGAGGACGTGCTCGGGCTGCTGATTCAGGCGGGTGACGAAGGTGGCGAGGGGTTGGACGACGGGCAGGTCCGCGACCAGGTGCTGACCCTGCTGTTCGCCGGCCACGACACCACCACCTCCACGGTGGCGTTCCTCTTCTACGAGCTGGCCCGCAACCCCGAGTGGGCCGAGCGCCTCTCCTCGGAGCTCCATGAGGTCGCCGGCGACGGTTCGCCCACCGCCGACCAGCTGTTCGGGGGGATGCCCGAGCTGGACATGGCCGTGCAGGAGACGCTGCGGCTCTACCCACCCGCCTGGATCGGCCCCAGGCGCGCGATCGAGGACTTCGAATTCGGGGGCCACCGGGTTTCCGCTGGCCTCCCGGTCAACTACTCCTCGTGGGCCAGCCACCGACTGGCCGAGATCTTCCCCGACCCACACGCATTCCGGCCCGAGCGGTTCGCGCCGGAGAGCCGGGCGAAGCTGCCGAAGGGCGCCTACGTCCCGTTCGGGGGCGGGCCGCGCATCTGCATCGGGATGCGGTTCGGTGAGCTGGAGATCAGGGCGATCGCGGCTGCGATCACTCGGCGCTTCCGCCTCGGCCTGGAGCCGGGCTGGCGGATGCGGGTCCGCCAGATGCCGACTCTGTCGCCCCGCGGCGGCCTCCCGATGCGGGTGCTGTAAGCCGTAGTCCCCTCGGAGGCAGGCGTGCAGGGGCGTTTGATGCCCCTGCTACCCTCGCCGCGACTGCGGAGCCATGGCGCTCCGCTTTCGTCTGGACGGTCAGATGCGCCTGATAATCACCGAGAAGAACAACTCAGCGAAGAAGATCGCCGACATCCTGAGCAGCGGCAGCGCGGCCGCGGACGCCGCCTACAAAGTGCCGTTCTACACCTGGTCGGACGGCGATGAGAAGCAGATGACGGTGGGCTTGAAGGGACACGTCATGAACCCGGCGTTCCCCGATGGCTACTCGAACTGGCAGCAGACCGACCTGCACGAGTTGATCGACGCGGAGCTGACCAAGGAGCCCACCGACAAGAACGTGGTCAAGGCGATCCGCAAGCTGGCCAAGGAGGCCAGCGAGATCGTGATCGCCACGGACTATGACCGGGAGGGGGAGCTGATCGGGCTCGAGGCGCTCGAGCAGATCGTCGAGGCGAACCCCTCGATCGTCGACGGCGAGGGCGACGGGGCCGAGGGACCCGATGCGCTGGCCACGCGGCCCCCGGTCAACCGCGCCCGGTACTCGGCACTGACCAAGACCGAGATCGAGCGCGCCTTCGACGACCTCGACGACCTCTCCTACGACCTCGCCTATGCCGGCGCGGCCCGTCAGGACATCGACCTGATCTGGGGCGCCACGCTGACCCGCGCCGTCTCGCTGGCCACGCGGCGCTTCGGCTCGAACTTCCTCTCCGTCGGCCGGGTTCAAAGCCCCACCCTGGCGCTGGTCGTAGAGCGCGAGCTCGAGCGTCGCGCCCACGTCCCCAAGCCCTACTGGGAGCTTCTGGCCCGTTTCCAGCATCCCGATGGCGCATTCGAGGCGCATCACGCCACCGACAAGTTCTGGGAGAAGGCCGAGGCAGACGCCGCGCTCGCAAGCACCAAGTCGCCCGGCGTCGTCAAGGAGGTCAACTCCAAGCGCAACTCGCGACGCCCACCGGCGCCCTACAACACGACCGCCTTCACCACCGACGCTTCCAGCCGGCTGGGCATCACTCCCTCCCGCGCGATGCAGATCGCCGAGGACCTGTACATGGACGGCTTCATCTCCTACCCGCGGACGGACAACACGGTGTATCCGAGCTCGCTGAACACCCGCGAGCTCGTCTCGTCGCTGGTGCGGATCCCGGACTTCAATGCCGCCTCGTCGCTGCTCGAGGGCGAGCTCACCCCGACCCGGGGCAAGAAGGAGACCACCGACCATCCGCCGATCTATCCCACGCAGGCGGTCTACCCGAACGCCCTCGAGGGCCCGAAGCGGCGGGTCTACGAGCTCGTGGTGCGGCGCTTCCTCGCCACCTTCTCGCCGCCGATGATCACCGAGTCTACGCGCGCCGACATCGAGGCCGGCTCGGAGACCTACTTCGTTCGCGGCTCGGTGGTCGTCGATCCCGGCTATCGCGGGCATCTACACGTACGCGCGCTCGAGCGACGAGGAGATCCCGAAGCTCGCCCGTGGGCAGGAACTGGCGCTCGAGGGCGATCCGTGGCTGGTCGACAAGGAGACCCGCCGCCCGGCGCGGATCAGCCAGGGAAAGCTGGTGGAGATGATGGAGGAGCGGGGGCTCGGCACGAAGGCGACGCGGGCGGACATCATCCAAAAGCTCTACGACCGCGGGTACGTGTTCTCGAACCCGCCCGAGCCGTCGGAGACCGGCATCGCCATGTACGAGGCCTTCCACGAGTACGTGCCCCGGATGGCCACCCCGGAGATGACCGCCGAGCTCGAGCACGACATGGACGAGATCGCCGCCGGCAAGACGTCCAGGGACGAGGTGGTGCGGATCAGCCGCGAGATGCTTCACTCGACCACCGCCGACCTCCAGGAACGGCGCGAGGAGCTGGCCAAGCAGATCTGGGCCGGGATGGACGAGGACAAGTTCCTCGGTCCCTGCAAGGTCTGCGAGGAGGCCGGCCGAAAGCACGACGACGGGTCGCCGAACCGGCTGCGAATCATCGAGCTGAAGGGCGGGAAGCGGATGTACGGCTGCGAGGGCTGGGACCGCGACAACCCCGAGTCGCCCGACTCCTGCCAGGTCAGCGGTCCGCTTCCCGGGCGCGGCTACGAGCTCTGGCGGCTCGACGAGCGCTGCTCGATCTGCGGCGAGATGCCGAGGCTGACGGTCAAGGGCTTTCGCGGTCGTCCGTGGAAGCTCTGTCTCAACGACGAGTGCCCCTCCATGGTGGAGATGCGCGAGAAGAGGGAAGAGAGAAAGCGAGCACGTGCCGCCAAGGACGCCGCCGACAACGGCGGCGTCGGCCGAGGGCGCCGCGAAGCCCGCCGACTCCGGCGCGAACGGCAGGTCGCGCAAGCGCACCCGCCGCGCCAAGCCCTCAGCGGGTACGACTCGTACCAAGCGAGCTCGGTCCAGCACGCGCGGCAAGTAGACCTCGGCGTGTTCGTCACGCTCGAGGGAATCGACCGCTCGGGAAAGACGACACAGGCCGCCCTGCTCGCCGAGGCGCTCGGGCCCGAGACGCTCCTCCTTCGCGAGCCGGGCGGGACGGACGTGGGCGAGCGAATTCGGGACCTGCTCAAGGACCCGACCACGGAGCTCGACCCTCGAGCGGAGCTGCTTCTCTTCTGCGCCGCGCGCGCCGAGCTCTGCGCCCGGGTGATCCGTCCCTCGCTCGACGGCGGGCGCCACGTCGTTTGCGATCGCTTCATCGACTCGACCGTCGCCTATCAGGGCGCCGCTCGCGGACTGGGCGTGGAAGTGGTCGAGAGGCTGAACGAGATCGTGATCGCCGACACCACGCCACCGGTGACCGTGCTGCTGAGGCTCGATCCGGATCGGGCGGAGGCGCGCGGCCAGCAGCGCCTGGCCGCGGGAGCGGAGGATGGCTCGGACCGCTTCGAGGCCGAGGGAGTCGAGCTGCAACGCATCGTCGCGGCCGCATACGACGAGCTCGCGGCGCGTCATCCGGAGCGGATCGTGGCAATCGACGCGGAAGGCTCCGTCGGGCAGGTGCACGCGCGAGTCATGGAGGCCGTGTCAGTCGAGCTCGAGCGGTGAGCGCCACCGCCCGGGAGGTCCCGGCCGCGCTTCTGGATGCCACCGAGCACCAGCCCGGGGCGCGGGCGGCGCTGGTCGCGGCACTCGCCGAGCCGGTGCACGCGTACATGCTCGCCGGGCCCCCGGGGTCGGGCAAGCGTGCCGCCGCTCGCGCATTCGCCGCCGAGCTCCTCGCCGCCGGCGCGCCCGAACCGGAGGATGCCCGCCGGCGAGCACTCGCCGACCCATCCCCGCACCCGGATCTGGTCTGGCTTTCCCCTCCGGGAACGCAGCACCTGGTTGACGAGATTCGGCAGCGGGTGATCACCGCCGCCGCCTACCGTCCCTTCGAGGGCGAGCGCCGCGCCTTCGTGATCGAGGCGGCGGACGCGATGGCCGACGAGAGTCAGAACGCGCTCTTGAAGACGCTCGAGGAACCCGCCGACTACGTCCATCTCCTCTTGATCAGCTCCGAGCCGGCGGCCCTTTTGGAGACGGTCCGCTCGCGTTGTCAGGAGGTTCGCTTCGCTCCACTTGACGACGACGCGGTCGAGGCACGGCTGGCCGAGCTGGGGCTTGGTGATGACGAGCAGGAGCGCCGGGCCGTGGCGCGGCTCGCCGGCGGCGATCCGGAGCGGGCGGCGCTGCTACTCGATGCCGAGGGTCGCGAGCTTCGTTCGGCGGCGCAGGCGTGCGTTGCCGCCGCGCTCTCGGGTGAGCTCGATGGCGCTCCGTGGAGCGGCCTCTTGCAGGGTGCCGAGGCAGCGGGATCGCGTGCTGGGGATGCGGCAAACGCTCGGTTGATCGCGATCGAGGCCGACGCGGGCGAAGCGGATGCGCCCGGAGCTCGGCGTCGTGAGCGCGAGGCCGAGGAGGCGGCCAGGCGAATTGCCCGACGTGCCCGCACTGAGGCCCTGGACCTCGGCCTCGCCCTGATCGCCGCCTGGCTGCGCGATCTGGCGGCGGTCGCGGAGGGCGCCGATCACCTGGTGCTGAATGCCGATCGCGCCGACGAGCTCCGGGCCCTGGTCGTCGACATCGACGGTCGCCGAGCCCGGCGGGGAGCCGAGCTCGTGATGGACACACGGCGCCGCCTTCAGGTGAATGTGGGCGAGGAGCTGGCCCTGGAGGCGCTGACCTTTCGCCTGGAAGCGCTGTTAAGGGACGCTTAGACTCTTCGCATTGTGAGCGGCACCACCGCGATCGGGCAGCCCGCGAAAGCCCCTCGATCCCGCCGGCCGTTCGGCGTTCGCCTCTACCTGACGATCGGATTCGCCGCCGTCGCATTGATCACGGCGGGCTTCTCCTACGTCCTGATCAGCGGGTCCAGCGAGGACGCGGCCAGCGAGCGGGCGGCGGACATCACGGTCGGTCGGACGGTCCGACTCGCGGACCGGATCGGGGCCCACCCCCTTTCGCTCGCCCCCGCCGAGATCGAGTCGATCAGCGATCCGGGGTACTCGGCCTGGGTCTTCGACGAGGAAGGTCGCCTGCTGACTCCCCCCGTCTCGCGGAGCGTCACCCTGACGACGGTCCCCGATCGCCGGATGGCGATCAACGTCGCGCTGCGCGGCTCGCGCGTCGTGAACCAGCTTCCCGGGTCGGTCACGCTGGCATCCGCTCCGGTGTTCCGCGATGGTCGTCTGTCGGAGGTGCTCCTGGCCCGAGCCGAGCGCCCGGAGGAGATCGCGCAGGCGATCGAGGCGTTGCGCGGCGACCGTCTCACGGCCGCGGGGGTGGCGCTCGCGGTGGCCATCGTGTTCGGCTTCCTGATCGCCACGGCGATCACCTCGCGCGTCAAGCGGCTCGCCGACAGCGCGGGCCGGATCACCGAGGGCAGGCTGGACGAGCCGCTCGAGGGAACGGGAGGGCGGGACGAGATCACGGAGCTAGGGACGGCGCTCGAGACCATGCGCGTCGCCCTTCGGGAGACATTCGGGGCGCTGTCCTCGGAGCGGGATCGGCTGTCGGCGATCTTCGATGCCCTGGACGACGCGGTGATGGTCGTGGGCGCGGAGGGAGAGGTGCGGTTCTCGAATCCCGCCGCGGAGCCGCTGATCGGCCCGGACGCGAAGGCGATCGACGTGCTGATCCCGTGGCTCCGTCGGGCCGCCCACCGTGGGTCCGCGGAGCGGGACGGCCTCAGGGTGGGCGACAACGTGTACGCGCTAGGGGCTCGGAGGCTGCCCGCCGAGAACGCGGTGCTCGTCGTCGTGCGGGATCGCACCGCGGAGCTTCGACGGGAGGTCGCCGAGCGCGAGTTCGTCTCCAATGCCGCCCACGAGCTGCGCAACCCGATCGCCGGCATCTCGGGGGCGGTCGAGGTTCTGCGCGCCGGGGCGAAGGACGATCCTGATGCGCGCGACCACTTCCTCGCTCGTCTTTCCGACGATGCCGAGCGGGTGAGCCGGCTGACCGACTCGCTGCTGACCCTGGCGCGCATGGAGGCGGGCGGCGAGGAGATCACCGAGGCGATCGATGCGCGGACCGTGATCGACGAGGCGGCTCAGGCGGTGGCCGCACCCGATGGAGTCGAGGTGAAGCTCGAGGTGGAGCTTGAGGTCGCGGCGAAGGCCGACGCCGTGCTCCTGCGCCAGGTGCTGATCGGCCTGCTCACGAACGCGTTCAAGAACACGCCCGCGCCCGGCGTCGTTACCCTTCGCGCCCGTCGCAAGGAAGAGGGTGAGGTCCTGATAGAGGTCAGCGATACAGGCAGCGGAATCGCGGAGGAGGAAGTGGAGCGGATCTTCGAGCGCTTCTATCGAGGATCGGGCTCACTCGAGCAGGAGGGTTTCGGCCTCGGCCTCTCGATAGCCAGGCGGATGATCGACGTCATGGGCGGGGACATCGGGGTCGAATCCAAGTTGGGGGTCGGCAGCACGTTCTGGATCCGCCTTCCGGCAGCGAGCCCCGCCACGACCCCGGTGGCATGATCGAGATGACCGACGGGAGGATCCTGATCGCGGACGACGAGCCCTCCGTGCGCGACGCAGTCGGTTACGCACTCGAACAGGAGGGCTTCAACGTCACGCTCGCCGAGGACGGCGACGACGCTGACCGCAAGCTCGGGTCCGACTCACCAACGTTCGACCTGCTGATCCTCGACATCATGATGCCGGGACGAAGCGGGCTCGACATCTGCCGCGACGTGCGCGCCCGCAGCCCGGTGCCGATCATCCTCTTGACCGCGAAGGACGCCGAGGTCGACAAGGTCGTCGGCCTGGAGGTTGGCGCCGACGACTACGTCACCAAACCATTTTCCGTGCGAGAGCTCCTTGGGCGCGTTCGCGCTCAGCTGCGCCGTCGAGAGCTCGACCGCACCTCCTCGGCACGGGAGGGCAAGAGGATCGAGGCCGGCCCGGTGAGGATCGATCTGGCTCGACACCTTGTGACGATTCGAGGCGAGCCGGTGAACCTGACCCGATCGGAGTTCCAGGTCTTGAGGCTGCTCGCCGAGCGGCCCGGCCAGGTGTTCACGCGCCGCGAGATCATGGAGGAGCTCTGGCAGTCCGAGTTCTCGGGCGACGTGCGCGCCTGCGACGTTCACATCTCCAATCTGCGCCAGAAGATCGAGCGCGACCCGCAAGACCCCGAGCTGGTGCTCACGGTGCGCGGCATCGGCTACCGGCTCGCCGAGGACGGTCCGGCCTAGAAGCTGTCTGAGGCCCGCGTCCGGCCTTTAGACTTGCGCCCGGGCGCCGGCGTAGCTCAGCTGGTAGAGCACTTCATTCGTAATGAAGGGGTCCCCGGTTCGAATCCGGGCGCCGGCTTCCAAGCCTCCGCCCGGGAACCGGGGACACCGCTCGCCATCCGTGGCTCGCTACGGTTCGAATCCGGGCGCCGGCTTCCAAGCCTCCGCCTGGTTGACCGGTTCGGCTTCAGCGCAATAGGGTGCGGGCACCGAACGCGGATAGGAAAGGAAGACGCAGCATGGCGCAGGACAATGTGGACGTGGTCCAGAGTGCGTGGGACGCGTTCGGCCGCGGTGACATCGATGCGGTGCTCGACGTGATCGCCCCGTCCGCGGAGACGCGGGTCCCCGAGACGCTCCCATGGGGCGGGACGTACGCGGGACCCGACGGCTTCGGCGACTTCGTTGCCAGGCTCAACGAGAACTTCGAACAGTTCAGCGCCACTCCCGACAAGGTCCTGGGGGCCGACGACAACCACGTGATCGTCCTCGCGAAGGTCAAAGGGCGCGTCAAGGGGGGCGGCACGGTCGAGAATCGAGCGGTCTGGGTCTACCAGCTTCGCGACGGCAAGATCGCGGACGCGGAGACGTTCGGCGACACGGCCCAGGTTCTTCAGGCGCTCGGCTGAGCCTCTCGATCGTCATCGTCACCCACAATCACCGCGAGGCGGTGAGCCGCTCGCTGCCCGAGATCTGCGCGCAGCTTCGCGCCGACGACGAGCTGATCGTTGTGGACAACGGCTCGTCCGACGGCACCACCCATGCCGTGCGGGAGCTCGCGCCGCAGGCGACCGTGATCGACGCGGGCTCCAACCTCGGTTTCGCCGCGGGCTCGAATCGGGGCGCGGCGGCCGCCTCCGCTTCGCTGCTCGTCTTCCTGAATCCGGACGCGATCCCGGCCCCAGGCTTTCGAAACGCGATCGAGAAGCCATTGGACGACGACCGTCGCCTCGCCGCGTGGCAGGGTCTCGTGACCGCGCGGGGAGGCCGGGTGATCAACACTCGCGGCGGCGCCGTCCACTTCACCGGCATCGCCTGGGCGGGCGGCGCGGGGGAGAGCGTCGCCGGGCACCACGCGGTCGGGGAGCCTGGCTTCGTCTCGGGTGCCTGCCTGGCGATCCCCCGAGACCGATTCGAGCGGGTGGGCGGCTTCGCGGAGGACTACTTCCTCTATCACGAGGACGTCGACCTGTCGCTTCGTCTGCGCACCCGCGGAGGGCGGCTGGGCGTGGAGCCCGGCGCCCGGGTCGACCACGACTACGAGTTCGAGAAGGGGCCGGCCAAGTGGCGCCTTCTGGAGCGCAACCGATGGGCGACCCTGATCCGCACCTACCCCACGACGCTCCTGGTCCTGCTCGTACCGGCGCTCGTGGCCAGCGAGCTCGCCCTCGTTCCGATCTCGATCGCGGGCGGGTGGTTCGGGCAGAAGGCCGCCTCATGGGTCGATCTCATGCGCTCGGCGCCCAGGCTGTTGCGGGAGCGGCGGCAGATCCAGGCTGCGAGGACGATCGGAGCCGGCGAGTTCGCCCGCTCGCTGACCGCCGATCTCGACTCGCCGTATCTGGGGAGTGCCGCGCGCTCCCCCGCCCTGCGGGGGACGGTGCGGGCCTACTGGTCGCTGGTGGGCCTGCTGCTCGGCGGCGGGCGCCCCGCGAGCGGCGGCTGAGCCGTCTCGGGCGTCTCCCCGTCGCCGTTGCCGGCGGCGCGTCGCGCAGTCCGGGCATCGGCATCGAGGCGCGCCACCTCCTGGGCGAGGATCTTCGTCTCCTCGGAGAGCCGCGAGGTGGCGATCGAGAAGTGGAGGAGGAGGACGAACACCACGCCCAGCGCGATCAGGAACAGGGCGTTGGGAGGCGAGATGATGCCGAGCGCGTCGGCGAGGTCGTTCAGGGCCCCGCGCCAGATCGCAAGCACCAGAAGGGCGAGCGCGCCGAGCATCCACAGGAGCGCGTAGCGCTCCACGAGTCGGCGCCGTCGCACCAGCTCCAACACCACGCCGAGGAAGATCCCGGCGACGATCACGGCCACGATCTGTGCCCTGGTGCCGACCTCGCTGGCGATGGCGAGTGGCAGGGCGCTCATCCGGCGGATCCCCCGCTGGTGGCGGCCCCCTTTGGCGGCGGCTCCACGAGCTCGTCCCGGCCGGCGGCCTCCATAGGTGTCACCCGCCGCCGGAAGAGGCCCACCAGAAGCGCCAGCAGGACCTTCGCCATGTAGTAGGCGCTCCTGGGGTAGTCGATGGAGCTGCGCCCGAAGCCGCGGGCATTCATGCGCACCGGGACCTCGTGGATGCGCAGACGGTGAGCGTGAAGCATCAGGATCGCCTCGACCTCCGGGTAGTCGTGCGGATAGTCGCGCGCGAACAGCTCGATGCCTCGGCGGTTCGTCATCCGAAACCCCGACGTCGGGTCGGTGATCCGCTTGCGCGTGATCGCAGTCAGCACGACGGAGAAGACGAGGTTCCCCAGCCGTCGCCCAACAGGGACCCGATACCCGGGGTCGCCGCGAAAGCGGCTACCGCACACCATGTCCGCCTCGTCCCCCGAGGTGCGCAGCTTGCCGAGCAGCTCGGGGAGGTAGGCGGGCTTGTGCTGTCCATCGCCATCGACCTGGGCGGCGACGTCATAGGCGTGGCGAAGCGCATACTTGAAGCCGGACTGCATCGCGCCGCCGATCCCGGTGTTGAACGGATGGCGAAGGACGATGGCTCCGCTTGCGTCGGCCTCGGCGGCGGTGTTGTCGGTGGAGCCGTCGTCGACGACGAGCACATCGAAGCCGGGCGCCTGGCGCTGGATCTCGCGCACGACGCGGCCGACCATTCCCTGCTCGTTGTAGGCGGGGACGATCGCGAGCTTGCGAAGGTGGGGGCCGTTACGCGCCATCTCGGCTCCAAGAGCGTTCTGCGATGTGACGCCCTCGGGCCAGCCAGGTTACCGGCCAGCGTCCGCGTCAAACGCGGCGCTCGGGGCGGGTCCCCGGCGCGAGAGGCCGTCTCCACCGCGCTCAGCCTTCGCCGCGGTTGCGCAGGATCTGGTCGCGCTCGGCCAGGCGGTTGCGCCTGCGGAGCTCCGCCTCGCGCTGGCGGCGCCGCTCGGCGTCGGACTCCGCCGCCAGCGGGGGAACGGGGGTTGGGGCACCGCTCTCGTCGACGGCCACCATGGTCAGGTAGGCGGTCGAGCTGTGGCGCCGCTCGCCGGTGAGCGGGCTCTCGGCCTCAACCCGCACTCCCACCTCCATCGAGGTTCGCCAGGCGGCGTTGACGCCCGCCCGGCAGGTGACCAGCTCGCCCACGTTGACCGGAACGATGAACGTCATGCGGTCCATCGCGGCGGTCACGACTCGCCCGCGGCAGTGGCGGATGGCCGCGATCCCCGCGGCCTCGTCGCACAGCTTCATCACCACGCCTCCGTGGACGAAACCGGCCGAGTTCGCCTCGCCGACGCCCATCCACTTCACGAGGATGGCCGTCGACTCTGACGCTGGCTTGGGGTCCATCGCGGCGCCGATCGTAACCGGCACGGGTGGCGCGCGAAACCGGGCCTTAGCCTTGGCGCCATGGGGAAGTCGCTATCCGCGCTCGAGCGCCGGATCGTCCGGTGTCGCCGGTGCCCGCGTCTGGTCGACTGGCGAGAGGACGCGGCCGCGAACCCCCCGCGCCGCTATCGGGGTGAGGAGTACTGGGCGCGGCCCCTGCCGGGGTTCGGCGATCCGAGCGCCGCGGTCGTGGTGGTGGGCCTGGC
Source organism: uncultured bacterium (assembly GCA_963758865.1). Classification (GTDB taxonomy): domain Bacteria; phylum Actinomycetota; class Thermoleophilia; order Solirubrobacterales; family 70-9; genus AC-56. The sequence goes on from CAVWWY010000006.1 coordinate 429,535, forward strand.
CCCCGCGGCCCACGGCGGCAATCGAACCGGACGGGTGTTCACTGGAGATCGATCGGGGGATTGGCTCTACGCGGCGCTTCACCGGGCGGGGTTTGCCAACCAGGCGCGCTCCGCGCGCCCCGGCGACGGATTGCGCCTGCGGGGCGCGTACGTCACCGCGGTCAATCGCTGCCCGCCGCCCGGCAACCGGCCGACACCCGCCGAGCGCGACGCGTGCCTCCCGTACCTGGTGGAGGAGCTCCACCTGCTCGACCACGCGAGTGTGATCGTGGCGCTCGGTGGCTATGCCTGGGATGGCGCCCTGCGCTCACTGCGCGAGCTCGGGGCCCAGCCACCGCGCCCAAAGCCTCGCTTCGAGCATCTGGGGGAGGCTCGAGCCGGAGGGTTCGCCCTGCTCGGCTGCTACCACCCATCGCAGCAGAACACGTTCACGGGGAGGCTCACCGAGCCGATGCTGGACGAGGTCTTCGACCGGGCGCGGGCGCTGTCGCGGGGCGAACGGGCCGCCGCAAAGTAGCTCTCGGCCTGCCGCGCCGCAGGCGGGATACTGGGTTGGCGATGTTTCCGCTGAACGTGCCGAACGTCCTCACGCTGCTGCGCATCCTGGCGGTGCCGGTGATCGTGGTCGCGCTGCTCGGCGAGACGCCAAACGGCGACGCGCTGGCCGCTGGCGTGTTCGCGTTGGCGGCCTTCACGGACGGGCTGGACGGCTACATCGCCCGCCGGCGCCAGGATGTCACCACCTTCGGCAAGCTGGTCGATCCGCTCGCCGACAAGCTCCTGATCATCGCCGCGCTGGTTTCGCTGGTCTCGCTGGGCCGGCTCGCCGCCTGGGTGGCGATGGTGATCATCGCGCGGGAGCTGGCGGTCACCGGGCTGCGCGCGGTCGCGGTCGAGCAGGGCGTCGTGATCTCGGCGAGCTGGCTCGGGAAGCTGAAGACGGTGCTTCAGGTCGGGGCCGTGTTCGCGCTGATCATCTGGAATCCCTCACCAATTTGGGTGGACGTGCTCGTCTACGCCGCGGTCGCCGTCACGGTGATCTCCGGCGTCGACTACTTCTTCGGGCTGCGCCGGCGGCTGGAGCTGGAACGCATGCGGAGAGGGGCCGCGAAAACGGAGGCTGGGTAGGAGAGAGGATCAGGGCATGGGGACGCAATCCGGCGAGCTTACCCTCGAGATGCAGCGCACTCTGCCCGCCGCGCCTTCGGTCGTGTTCGGGGCATTGAGCGAACGGACCGAGCTGACGAAGTGGTTCGGACCGCGGGGCTTCACCATCCCAAGCGCGGACTTCGACCCCCGCGTTGGAGAGACCTACCGGATCGAGATGCACCCACCGGAGGGCGATCCCTTTTATCTGACCGGTGAGTTCCGCGAAGTCGATCCCCCCGCCCGTCTCGCCTACACGTTCGTGTGGGAAGACCCGGATCCCGACGACGTCGAGACCGTGGTCGGGCTGTCGCTGCGGGATCTTGGCGGGTCTACGGAGGTTGACTTCACCCAGGGGACGTTCAAGACCGAGGCGCGTCGCACCCTTCACCGGGACGGCTGGACGGACAGCTTCGACAAGCTCGAACAGCTCGTCTCAGCGCAGCGATAGTCGGCCAAACCAGGCTCGTTCAACCCTGGACGGCTAGGTGGAGCAGGGCGCTTCCAGCCACTCTCGCTCGGTCATGTGGTGGCGGGAGTGCTCCCCGCTTTCGAGCTCGGTGACGATCTCCGCCAGCAGCCCGGAGCGCTCGGCGAACACAGAGTGGCGGTGAATGGTCTCGAGGTTCTCCTGGCGGGCGAGGACGAAGCCGCCCTCCCGCAGCTTCGGGTAGGCCTCCGCCACCCGGCGGATCATCTCGCGGACGCAGTCCTCGACGAAGCGGGGGTTGAGGTGGGCCTTCTCGACCACCGCGACCTCGTCGGAGCGCTTCAAGAGCTCGTAGATCTCCGAGCTCATCGACTGCTCGACGATGTGCAGGAGATCACGGGCGTCGACGTTCAGCTCGACGCCCTCCGATTGGCCGATGTGAAGTGACCCGATGCCTCGCTGGTTGTGGGTCGCGACCGGGACCGCCGCGAACACGCGCTCGATCTCGTCGTCGGTGAACCCGTCGGCGGCCAGCCGCTCGCGTGAGCGCCCGGTGACCTCCTCCTGGGCGCAGGGGCATGCGGTCATCCCCTGTGCCTCGACACCGGTCATGGTGCGGGTGCCCCGCTCCGAGACGACCGCCGTGCCGCACAGCGTGTAGATCTCCTGCGTGGCCTGGCCCGAGACGGGGGTTGGGACCGTCTCCGGGTAGCGGGCGGTGATCGACACCTCGGCCCGCAGGCCGGACTGCTGCTCGCGCACCCGCGTCGCGATATGCGAGGCCAGCTCCTCGGCTCGCAGTGTCTCGCTCAGCACCACCTGGTCGATCGCCTCGTTGACGACCTCCTCGAAGCGGGACATGTGGACGCCCGCTTGACGGGGGTTCAGGTCGACGAAGCATTCGAGCTCGGCGAAGAAGTGATCCCCGGCACGGTGGTCGTCGCCGCTTGGGGCGCGTCCGTGGCCGTCGACGCGGATCACCTTCTCGATGCCTCGCACGCCGACCCGCGTCAAGCTCACCTCGGTGCGCGGTCGCGATGCCTGAACGTCGGTGGTGGATAGAAGCTCGCTCAAATCGGTCCTGGGGTGATTCGGGGCAGGGGCCGGGATCGGATTCGCGTTGCGGATTGCCAACGTCTCGCTGGCATCCCGAGAGGCAAGGGTAACGTGCGTCGAACGTCGTCCAGGGACCGGCGAGACCTCCCCGGCCAGTCCCTATACTTCGCGCCGCCCGAACCCCGAGGCTAGGAGAGGTAGGGGCGGGGATTTGTCACAGAAGGGAGAAGCTCTGTTGTCCGGCGAACCCGGCGCGCAGCCGAGCGCCGAGGGTACGCAGGCCGCCGCCGAGCTCAACGGCGACCTTCCCTCCGTCGACTCCGACGAGCTTCGCTCGCTGATCGTTCTCGGTCGGGAGCACGGCTATCTGACCTTCGAGCAGATCGCGGCGACGCTCGAGGAGGTCGAGGTGACCAAGGAGCAGGTCCGTGACCTGCACGCCCACCTGATCGAGCACGGGGTCGAGGTGATCGCGGAGGACGGCCTGACCGCCTACAAGGAGGCCAAGGAGTCCGGGCAGCCCGGCCAATCGAAGAAGCCGGAGCTCGACCTGACGGTCGAGCCGAGCCTCGACTCGCTGCGCCTGTACCTGCGGTCGATCGGACGGGTCGACCTGCTGACCGCCGACCAGGAAATCGAGCTGGCCAAGCGGATCGAGAAAGGCGACATAGTCGCCAAGCGGCACATGGTCGAGGCCAACCTGCGCCTCGTCGTCTCGATCGCCAAGGGCTATCTGGGTCGGGGCCTGAGCTTCCTGGACCTGATCCAGGAGGGCTCGTTGGGCCTGATCCGGGCGGTGGAGAAGTTCGACTATCGCCGGGGCTACAAGTTCTCGACCTATGCGACCTGGTGGATCCGGCAGGCTGTGACGAGGGCGATCGCCGACAAGGCGCGCACGATCCGGATCCCCGTTCACATGGTCGAGAAGCTCAACCGGGTGACCCACGTCGAGCGACAGCTCGTGCAGCGTCTGGGCCGCGAGCCGGAGCCGGCGGAGATCGCGGCCGAGCTCAAGGTGTCCGTGCGGGAGGTCCGCGACATCCTGCGGGTGGCCCAGATGCCCGTCTCGCTCGAGAAGCCGATCGGCGACGAGGACGAGTCGGAGCTCGGCGACTTCGTGGCCGACGAGACGACCGAGGAGCCATTCGACAGCGCGACGGAGAACCTTCAGCGGGAGGACATACAGAGGGCCTTGAACGCGCTTCCGGAGCGCGAGCGCCAGGTGATCGAGCTGCGCTACGGGCTGCGTGGGCACGAGCCGCTGACGCTGGAGGAGGTTGGGCGCGCGTTCGGCGTCACCCGGGAGCGCATCCGGCAGATCGAGAACAACACGCTGAAGAAGCTGAAGCAGCTGCCGGAGGCGCAGCGGCTGCGCGAGCTCGCTTGAGCTGGCGGTAGGACTCAGTCAGGTGTTCAGCTCGCCGGCGCCTCGGCCGGCGTGACGTCGCGCTTGCCGGTCGGGCCGTGACGGAGCATCTCGCGCATGTGGTCCATGTCGAAGGCGTGGGGCTCGGTCGTCTCGATGAACCCGGTGAGCTCGGAGACGAACGTCGCGGGGTCGTCGAGCTGCGGCCAATGGCCGGCTCCGGGGATCTCGACCAGGCGGCTCCCGGGGATCCGCTCCCGGGCGTCGCGACCGTGCTGCGCTGGGATGATCGGATCCTCTTCGCCCCAGACGATGAGGGTGGGCACGCGCTCCGCGAGGTAGAGGCGGTCGGTGGCGCTGACGCGCTGACCACGGGGGTCGATGACGGCTCGCAGGGTGTGCACGAATGCCTCCCGCGCGCCGTGGTCGGCGAGTGACGCGTAGCCCCGAGCCGCCTCTGCCAGGTCGGGACCGGCCTTCAGCCCCACCCGCTCGAGCGCCCCTCCGACGACGGCGCCGGCGCGGAGCGCCCAATCGGGGGTGATCAGCGGCAAAACGAGCTCCGAGCCGGGAAGCGTCGCCGCGCGCAGGAGAGGGTGGACCTCCTTGCCGAGCCCCCCGCTCGAGACCAGCACGAGGCGCTCGCAGTACTCCGGGAACTGGTAGGCGAATTGGAGGGCGATCCCGCCACCCAGGGAGTGCCCGACCACCGTGCCACGCTCGAAGCCGAGCATCCCGAGCAGGTCGCGTCCGCCACTCGCATAGGCGCCGAGCGAATAGTCGCCGCGCGGCTTCGCCGAGCGCCCGTGCCCGAGCAGGTCGGGTGCCACCACGGTGTAACGGTCCGCCAGCTCCGCCATCACCTCGACCCACACGTGCGAGGTCGAGGTGATCCCGTGGAGGAGCACGATCAGCGGCCCCTCGCCCGCCTTCCGAAAGCCGACGCGGCGGCCGTGGAGGGTTGCGTGCTGAATGGGGATCTCGGGTGTCATGGTCGGCTGGTGGATACCCCGGCCGGCGGCGAATGTAACATCGTTTGATGAACCATACGGCGGCGGACCAGGGTAGCGTGACGTCGATTACGCGGAAGCAAGTGCAACAAAGTAGAGAGAACGGTGGCGATGCCCGAGCGCCGATGACGATCGACGAGCTCGCGCGCCGCACCGGGATGACGGTGCGAAACATCCGCGCCCACCAGTCGCGTGGGCTGGTCGCGCCGCCCCAGGTTCGGGGGCGGACGGGGTATTACGGGGGCGACCACCTGGACCGGATCGAGTTGATCAAGGAGCTCCAGGCGGATGGCTTCAACCTCGAGGCGATTCGCCGCCTGCTCGAGGGGGCGGGCGGGTCGAGCCGGGAGGTCCTCGACTTCTCCCGGACGCTCCGGGCTCCATTCGAGGATGAGGAGCCCGAGATCGTCGACACGGAGGAGATGGCCAAGCGGTGGGGAGGAGGCCTCGACGCATCGCTGATTTCGCGGGCCGAGAAGCTCGGCCTGATGAGAAGCCTGGGGGACGGGCGGATCGAGATCCTGAGCCCCCGACTGCAGCGCGCGGGTGCGGAGCTGGCGGAGCTGGGGGTGCCGCCGGCCGCGGCGTTGGAGGTGGCGGCGAAGGTGCGAACGCACGCGCGGGGAATCGCCCGCGTCTTCGTGGAGCTGTTCCTGGAGAGCGTCTGGAAGCCATTCAACCGCGCTGGCCGTCCAGAGGAGGAGTGGCCGAAGGTGCGAGAGGCGCTCGAACGCCTTCGCCCGCTGGCCTCCGAGGCGGTCCTCGCGATCTTCCAGCAGGTGATGAGCGAGGAGGTCGAGAAGGCGACCACCCGCGACATTCAGCGGGCGTTGCGGGACCCGGGAAAGCGGAGTCGCGGCAAGGGCCGAGCCCGCTAGCGGTTCGGGATTCTGCGCCTCTCTGGAACCGCTGCCGTCGCCGATGGGGGAGGCAGGATTCGAACCTGCGAAGGCATAGCCATGGCGTTTACAGCGCCACCCCGTTGACCGCTTGGGTACTCCCCCGGGGAGGTCGATTCTAGGGCCGGTGGCGCTTGCTTCGGCGCCAGCGGGCGTAGCTCCTACAGCCCCTCGCCCGCCCGGCTCACCAGCCGCGACATCACCACCTGCGAGCGGGTGCGGATCACGAGCCCGTCCTTCTGCAGATCCATGATCAGGCGCTCGAGGGCGGCGTTGTCGTCGGTGCGTACGCGGGCGATCGCATCAGCTTCGCCGGTGACGCTCCAGGCCTCGACCACCTCGGGATGCTCGCGAAGGGTCCTCGTCACCCGGTCGAGCGTCGTTCCGGCCTGGAAGAAGAGCTCGACCAGCGCCTCCGTGTTCCAGCCCAGGGCCCCGTGGTCGACGACCGCCGTGAACCCCTGCAGGGCGCCGCGCGCTCGCAGCCGGTCGATCCGCCGCTTGACCGAGGGGGAGGAGAGGCTGACACGCGCCGCGATGTCGTCGTAGGTCCGCCTCCCGTCCTCGACGAGCAACGACAGAATCTTGCGATCAATGTCATCCATACGCCGAATAATTGCGCAAATCCGCTGATGATCGGGGATTGACGCGAGCCAACCGTCCCCGTACCGTTGGACAGGACCACGCGGAGGAGGGAACGCAGATGCTCACGCAGCCCAAGGTCGCCCGCATCCTCTTCGACGAGTTCCACTCGGAGGCCTGGACGATCCGCCGGGACCTCGCCGAGCGAATGCAGCCCGCGCACCCGGAGGACTCCTCCTACGCGACGGCGGCGGAGCGGCTCGCGGCGCGCGACTTCGAGGTCGCGCCGAACGCCGATCGTCCCCTGATCCGAGAGACGCTCGTCGGCGCCGACGTGCTCGTGATCGCGCATCCCTCCGATCCGAAGTGGGAGGTCACCGTCAACTCCCGCTCACCCAGCCTCTCCGACGCCGAGCTCGACGCGATCGATGAGTTCGTGCGCGGCGGCGGTGGCCTGATCGTGCTCGGCGAGACGGAGCAGGAGAAGTACGGCAACAACCTCAACGACCTCCTGTCCCGCTTCGGCATCGAGCTCCAGAACGGCACCGTGCAGGACTACGAGCACTATCACTCGGCGCCGTCGTGGGTTCTTGCCGAGCTCGACGAGTCCGCCAACGGTGGGAGCGCCAACGGAGATCCCCAGGTGGACCTCCTCGCCCGCGTCCACCAAGCATGCTTCTATCGCGCCGGGACGCTCGCGCTGCGCAACGGCGCCCGCGTGATCGCCCGCACCTTCCCGACCGCCTCACCTCCCGAGGCGCCGCTCGCCGCTGTGATCGAGCACGGCGCCGGACGGGTCGTCGTGCTCGCCGACTCCGATCTGTTCGGCGACGACTGCATCGGCGAGCTCGACAACGGGTCCCTGTGGCTGAACCTCGCCTACTGGGCCGCGCAACCCGCGTTCGCGGGGGTCCAGGCCGTCACCGATTCCCCGGCGCGCTCCGACCCGCATTGGTCGAAGCTCAAGGAGGCGGTTGAGGGACTGCGGACAACCCAGGGGCCGGACGGAGCCGTGGACCTCTCCAAGCACGAGCCCGGCCGATTGGTGGAGCTCACCGACGCGATCTCCGATGCACTCGGGGGTCTCGCCCCCCACTTCCCACACCAGCGCGGCTATATCGAGGCCCTGCGCCGCGACCTCCGCGAGTGGGTCGACTCCGGCTTTGAGAAGCCGGCCTTTGACCGCTCGACGGAGGCGTTCCACCCCGAGCGGGATCGCCGGGACGGGATCGAGCACCTCGTGGTCTTCCCGATGTACAAGCAGAACGCCTCGCGCGACACATGCTTCGAGGCGCTGATCGTGCGCGTCCCCTGGCCCGAGTTCGTCGGCGAGCTCGAGGGCTCGGGCTACGACAATCCCAAGTTCGTCCCCGTCAACTTCGTCGACTACACCTCCGGCTACGACTCAGAGTGCGCGGTCCTCTTCCCCGAGACCTTCTCGACCGCCGAGCGCCCGCCGAGCCATTTCGGCGGCATCTTCTGCGACCGGGAGGCCGAGCGCTTCCGCCGCGTCGGCGGCAAGGCGGCCGAGCTTCTTGCCCTCAACCTTCCCCCGGACGCCGCCTGCCTTCTCACCTCGCCCGAGCTCTCGATGGACGCGTACATCGTCTGGGACCTGATTCACGATCGCACCCACATGCATGGCGATCTGCCCTTCGACCCGTTCATGATCCGCCAGCGCAGCCCCTACTGGATGTACTCCCTGGAGGAGCTCCGTTGCGACCTGGCGGCGTTCGGCGAGGCCGTCAAGCTCGAGCGCGAGGGCTTCGCGTTCGCCCGCTACGTTCAGTACGCGATCCTCTTCGACCGCCTGTTCCGGTTTCCCGTCACCGGCACCCGGGTCAGAAACTACGACGGCCTCGGCGGCCAGCTCTTGTTCGCCTTCCTGCACAAGGAGGGCTACCTCCACTGGACGGACAACCGGATGACGATCGAGTGGGAGCGCGTGGCCGACGGCGTCGGCGGCCTTCGGGCCAAGGTCCAGGACCTCTACCACTCCGGGATCGACCGCTCCAAGCTCGGCCAGTGGATCGCCGCCCACGATCTGGTCGCCGCCTACGTTCCACCCGCCGACGGCTCGCGGTGGGCGAAGGACGGTCGCGACCTCCCCGAGACGGAGGAGCCCAAGGAGCTCGTCGACCTGGTCAAGGACGACGAGTTCCCGCTGAGCCTGTTCTACGTCCAGCTCCAAAAGAAGCTCGAGCCGGTCCTGACCCGCCCCCGGGACGCGCTGTAGCGATAGGGCAGAATCAGTCGGGATGAACGAGCTGGACGACCGGGTGATCGCGATCGCGGGGGCCTCCGGGGGGCTCGGCCCCTCGGTGGCAAGACGGCTCGCGGCCGCCGGGGCGACGATCGCCGGGGTCGACCGATCCCAGGACCATCTCGACGCCCTCCGCGGGGAACTCGAGCTTCCGGACGATCGCTTCGACGGCCGCGTCGTCGACCTCCTCGACGAGGAGGCGGCCCGCGGATGGGCCGGTGGTCTGCGCGAACGCTTCGGCCGCGTTGACGCCCTGCTGCACCTGGTGGGCGGCTGGCGGGGTGGCGAGCCGATCGCCGAGGCGTCCCTCACCGACTACGAATGGCTGCACGACCTCCTGGTTCGCACGGTCCAGCACACGACCCGCGCCTTCTACGACGTCCTGGCCGAGAGCGAGCACGGGCGGTTCGTCCTCGTCTCCTCCTCGCAGGCGCAGCGCCCGGACGGCGCCAACGCCGCGTACGCCGCGGCCAAGGCGGCAGCCGAGAGCTGGACGCTCGCTCTCGCCGACTCGTTCAAGGACACGCGAGCGACGGCGAACGTGGTCGTCGTCAACGCGATCCTCACGCCTCGAATGCGCGAGCAGAATCCCGACAAGGAGTTCCCCACGTTCACCTCCGCCGAGCACATCGCCGAGGCGATCCGCTTCGTTTGCAGCGACGCCGCCGCGAAGATGAACGGCCAGCGACTATCACTTCACCCGTGAGCGATCAGCATCCGCGCGGGTTCGCCAGCGACAACAACTCGGGCGCCCATCCCGAAGTCTTGGCGGCGATCGCCGCCGCCAATGACGGCCACGTGGTCGCCTACGGCGACGACGAATACACGGCCGCGGCGCGAGAGCGCTTCCGGGAGCACTTCGGCGAACAGGCCGAGCCGTTCCTGGTCTTCAACGGCACCGGGGCGAACGTCGCGGCCATCGATGCCCTGACCGAGCCCCGCGAGGGGGCGATCTGCACGGACGTCGCGCACATGCACGTCGATGAATGCGGCGCACCCGAGCGCCTTGCGGGAATCAAGCTCCTCACGGTTGCGGTTGCCGACGGCAAGCTGACAGCCTCCGACGTTCGCCGATGGGAGGGCAGCCGCGGGGACGAGCACCGGATCCAGCCGCGAGTCGTGTCCATCACCCAGGCCACGGAGCTCGGCACCGTGTACACGGTGGACGAGACGCGCGCGATCGCCGATCAGGTCCACGAGCTCGGGATGTACCTGCACGTCGACGGCGCGCGGCTGGCGAACGCCGCCGTCTCCCTCGACGCGCCACTCCGTGCCCTGACCACCGATGCCGGCGTCGACGTGATCTCGTTCGGCGGCACGAAGAACGGCCTCCTGCTGGGCGACGCCGTCGTCTTCCTGAAGGCCGAGCTCGGTGAGACCTTCCTGTTCACCCGCAAGCAGCTCGGCCAGCTCGCTTCCAAGATGCGGTTCCTCGCCGCCCAGTTCGACGCGCTGCTCGCCAGTGACCTGTGGCTTCGAAACGCGACCCGGGCCAACGCCATGGCACGCCGGCTGGGAGAGGCGATCTCCTCGATCGACGGGGTGGAGCTGGCGCATCCGGTGCAGGCGAACGGCGTATTCGCGACCCTCCCCGGCCCGGCGATCGATCGCCTTCGCAACGCCCTGCCCGCCAACCTCCCGTTCTACGTCTGGGACGAGGCGGCGGGGACGATCCGCCTGATGTGCTCCTGGGACACGACCGAGGAGGACGTCGACGGCCTGGCCTCGAAAGTTGCGGAATCCTTGGCCTGATCTCCGGTCCCCGAGGCTCCCGCCCCGTCGCTATCGTGAGCCCCCCGCCCGGATAGCTCAGTTGGTAGAGCACCTCCATGGTAAGGAGGGGGTCGTCGGTTCGAGTCCGACTCCGGGCTTCATCAAAGCCTCGGACTGAGAAAGGGAACCGGCATGAATAAGAGCGGATCGCAGGACAGCAAGTCTCCTTCTCAGCTGATCGACGCGAGAATCAAGGAGCTGGGCGACTGGCGGGGCGAGATGCTCAGCCGAGTGCGAGGAATCATCAAGGAAGCGGACCCGGAAATCGTCGAGGAGTGGAAATGGGTGAAACCCACGAACCCCGGAACACCGGTGTGGTCGCACGACGGATTGATCTGCACAGGCGAGACCTACAAGAACGTCGTGAAGATGACCTTCGCCAAAGGGGCGGCTCTGAAGGATCCTTCGGGCCTCTTCAACTCCAGCCTTGATGGGAAGGTCAGGCGTGCCATCGACATCCACGAGGGCGAGCAGGTAGACGCGGAGGCGTTGAAGGCTCTCGTTCGCGCCGCAGTGACCCTGAACCAGGCCAAAGCCAGAAGCTAATCCACGGTCCCGAGACTCCCACGGTGCGGCTAGCCTATGCGCCCGGTGGACTTCTCCCTGACCGACGCCCAGACCGATTTCGTCGCCGCGATCCGCGACTTCTGCCGCCGCGAGTGCGGCACCCATGAGCAGCGCGAGAAGCTCACCGATGGGTACTCCGAGGCGCACAACGAGGGGCTCTACCGAAGGATGGCCGAGCTTGGCTGGCTCGGGGTCACGGTCCCGGAGGACTACGGGGGCTCCGGGGGAGGGATGCTCGATGCCTGCTTGTTCATGGAGGAGAGCTCCCGCGGGTTGGCTCCGATCGGTGGGTACGCGACGACGTTGATCGTCGCCGGAGCCACCCAGCGCTTCGGGAGCGATGAGCAGAAACGCGACGTTCTGGGCGGGATCGCCGGCGGCGACGTCGAGGCGATCGCGATGACCGAGCCGGAGGCCGGCTCGGACGTCGGCTCGCTGAAGACCGCGGCCGAGCGGGTCAACGGCGGCTTCGTGATCCGCGGCCAGAAGGTGTTCTGCTCCAACGCGCGGATCGCCCGGCACATCCTGGTCGTCTGCCGTACGGCGGACGACGGAGACAAGCACCAGGGCCTGTCCATGATCTGGGTGCCCACGGACGCGCCGAACCTGCGCATCGACCCGATCGACACCATGGGCGGTCGCGAGACCGCGCAGCTCTACTTCGATGAGGTCGAGGCGCCCGAGGACGCCCTGCTGGGAGAGCTCGACCAGGGCTGGACGCAGCTGATGGCCGGCCTCAACGTCGAGCGACTGATCCTCGCGGCGACGATGCTCGGCATCGGCCAGCGCGCCTTCGATGACGCTCTCGCCTACGTCAAGGAGCGCCGCCAGTTCGGACGGCCGATCGGCTCCTTCCAGGCGCTCCAGCATCGGCTCGCCGACCTCGCGACGGAGCTCGAGGCTGCCCGGCTGATGACCTACTGGGTGGCATCCAAGGTCGACGAGGACCCCGACCGGATGTTGCCCCGCGAGGCCTCGATGGTGAAGCTCCTGGTCACCGAGACGGCGCAAAAGGCCGCGCTCCAGGGGATGCAGATGATGGGCGGCTACGGCTACTCGTCCGAGTACGACATGGAGCGCCTCGTGCGCGCCACGCTGGTCTCGACGATCTACGGCGGCACCTCCGAGATCCAGCGCAACATCATCGCCAAGACGCTCGGCCTCTGAGCGCGGCGCCGGGCGGGGTTGCTCAGGTCTCGAGCCTCCGAGCCGGTCCCGGGTCGGGGCGCTATGCTTCGGCCCACCTCGCGCCCCCTCGCCGCAAGCGAGGGGCCGGGTCTTTTTTCTGAGGGGTGAGATGCGTGTTCGTCGAGCGTCACCCTCGAGGACCGAAGAGGGGAATCACGACCAGCCATGGCCCGCGGAGAAGTACGAATCGCCGTCACGCTCGCCTGCGAAGAGTGCAAGCGACGCAACTACCAGACCAACAAGTCGCGCCGCAACACTCCGGATCGGCTCGAGCTGCGCAAGTACTGTCATTGGTGCGGTCAGCACACGCCCCACAAGGAGACGCGCTGAGCCGGGATGATCGACCGGTGACCCCACGCGAACCGGAGTAGCGGTGGCGAAGACCAGAGCCCAGCGGAAGGCAGAGCGAAGGGCGCGCGAAGCGCGCGCAGCCCGCGAGGCCGAGCGGTCGCGCGACGCGGACAGCCGTGCTCAGGAGCGCACCCAGGTCCCCCAGTCGGCCGACGTCGTCGAGGCCGAGCTTGCCGAGCGGGGGGCCGACCTCGAAACGCTGACCGAGGCGCCGCCGGAGGAGGTCCCGGCGAAGACGCCCGCCGCTCCCGCGCCATCGCGGGCCGACGTCGGCGTCCCCGAGGAGGCTGAGCCTGAGCAGGTCTCCCGACGGGAGCAACGGCGTGCAGAGAAGGAGCGTGAGCGCCGCCGCAAGGAGTCGGAGAAGCGCCGCCGGGCAACCGCCGAGCCGCAGGAGCGCCAGCGCGGCGCCGTGATGGGGTTCTTGATCTCCTGCTGGGCGGAGCTGAAGCGGGTCCAGTGGCCGGACCGCGAGACCTTGATCCAGGCTTCGGCGGTGACCCTGCTGTTCATCGCCGTGGCGGCGGCCTATCTGGGCGCGCTGGACGCGGTCTTCAACTGGCTCGTAAAGCGCATCCTGTAGCGACGACCATCACGGCACTGCAGGGCGTCCACCCCAACCGAGAGTTGAGAAGAGAAGCAATGGCATCGAGGACTGAGAGCTAACGCATGTTCCGCTGGTATGTGATCAACACCTACTCCGGGCACGAGAACAAGGTCAAGCAGAATCTCGAGCACCGGATCGAGACCATGGGCGAGCGCCAGAGGGTGCGCCAGGTCGTCGTTCCCACCGAGCAGATCTCCGAGTTGAAGGATGGGCAGCGGGTCCAGGTCGAGAAGCGGACGATGCCGGGTTACGTGCTCGTCCAGATGGAGATGAGCGACGATGCCTGGACCCTGGTCAAGAACACGCCGGGCGTGACGGGCTTCGTCGGCTCCCGTAACAAGCCAATTCCGCTGTCCCAGCCCGAGGTCGACAGGCTGCTTCACCGAGAGACCGCCGAGCGGCCTCGGAGCCGCGCTCAGTTCACCGTCGGGGAGACCGTCAAGGTGATCTCCGGTCCGCTCTCGGACTTCTCCGGCGAGATCGCCGAGATCAACGAGGACGCGGCCAAGCTCAAGGTGCTCGTCTCGATCTTCGGGCGCGAGACGCCCGTCGAGGTTGGGTACGACCAGGTGAAGAAGGTCGTGAGGTGAGGAGCTTTAGCTCCGAAACAGGCGTGTAAGGGCGCCGCAGGCGCCCGCAAGTAATTCAAGACGTGAGGAGCTTTAGCTCCGAAACAGGCGTGTAAGGGCGCCGCAGGCGCCCGCAAGTAATTCAACTACTACGTAAGCTCAGGCTTCGATGGCAAAGAAAGTCCTCACCATGATCAAGCTCCAGATTCCGGCGGGTGCCGCCAACCCGGCTCCCCCGGTCGGCCCCGCCCTCGGCCAGCACGGGGTCAACATCATGGAGTTCTGCAAGGCGTTCAACGCCCAGACCCAGGAGGAAGCCGGGACGATCATTCCCGTCGAGATCACGGTCTTCGAGGACCGTTCCTTCGAGTTCATCACCAAGACCCCGCCGGCGGCCGTCCTGATCAAGGAGGCGGCGGGGCTCGAAAAGGGCTCGGGCGAGCCAAACCGCGAGAAGGTCGGCCGGATCAGCGCGGCGCAGGTTCGCCAGATCGCGGAGCGCAAGATGCCCGACCTGAACGCCAACGACCTCGATGCCGCATCGAAGATCATCGCCGGGACGGCGCGCTCGATGGGCGTTGACGTGGACGGGATGCCGGAGTAGATGGGCCGGCATCAGGGCAAGCGGTTTCGCGCCGCCTACGAGAAGGTCGACCGAAGCCACCACTACACGCCGGCCGAAGCGATCGCGCTGGTCAAGGACACGGCGAGCAGCAAGTTCGATGAGACCGTCGAGGTCCACCTTCGCCTCGGCGTCAACGTCCGCCACGCCGAGGAGCAACTCCGCGGAACCCTCGCGCTGCCACATGGCCTCGGCAAGGAGGTGAATGTCGCGGTGTTCGCCCAGGGAGAGGGCGCGAAGGCCGCAACGGACGCCGGGGCGGACCACGTGGGCGGCCAGGACCTGGCCGACCGCGTCAACGAGGGCTGGACCGACTTCGACGTGGCGATCGCGACCCCCGACCTGATGGGCCCGGTGGTCTCGAAGCTCGGCCGGATCCTCGGCCCGCAGGGCAAGATGCCCAACCCGAAGGTCGGCACGGTGACCAACGACATCGCCAAGGCGGTGACGGAGGCGAAGGCCGGCAAGGTGGAGTACCGGACGGATCGACAGGCGGTGATCCACCTGACGATCGGCAAGGCGAGCTTCGATCAGCGCGCGCTGCTCGAGAACTATGCGGCGGTCGTGGACGAGATCGTCCGCGCGAGGCCCGCCGCGGCCAAGGGCCGGTACCTGCTCTCGGTCACGCTGGCCACCACGATGGGTCCGGGCATTCGGGTGGACACCTCCCGCACTCGCGAGGGCGACATCCTCGCCGGCGCCGACGACGGCGCGCCCGCCGAGCAGGCCGAGCCGTCACCGGCGGAGGCGCCTGCGTAGAATCGCCCAAGCGAACTGCCGAAGACCGTCGGCGGGGCCCCACCTGGAACGGGCCCGGAAGACCGGCGCAGGTGGGCCCTCGAGTGACGTTTCGAGCCCGCCTGTGCGCGGGCTTTTTCATCGGTCGCAACCGGAAACCCAAGGACCCTGGCTTGAACAAGGACGAGAAAGCAGCCCAAGTGGACGAGATCGCCGATCGCCTCGGCGGTGCGAGCTCGATCTTCGCGGTGGACTACCGGGGCATAAGCGTCGCGCAGGCGGCCGAGTTGCGCACGCAGCTCTCCGAGGCGGATGCGACTTTCCGCGTGGTCAAGAACCGGCTCGCGAAGCGGGCCGTCGAGCGCAGCCGGCACGGCCGAGCTCGACGGGCTTCTCGAGGGACCCACCGCGCTCACGTTCATCAAAGGCGACGCGGTGACCGCCGCCAAGGCGATCTCGACCTTCGGGCGCCAGCACGGCATCCTCGAATACAAGGGTGGCCTGATGGACGGGGCGGTGCTCGCTCCCGACCAGTTCACGGTGATCGCGCGGCTCCCCGGCCTGGACGTGCTCCGCGGCCAGCTCGTCGGCGTCGCCGCCAGTCCCCTGACCGGCTTGACGCGCGGCCTTGCATCCCTGCTGTCAGGGCTTGCCGTGGCGCTCGGGCAGATTCAGGAGAAGGGGCTGGTCAGCGGGGAGGCCGAGGCCCCGGCCGAGCCTGCGGCCGAGGCGTCTTCCGCCGACGCCGAGGAACCCGCCGATGAGGGTGGCTCACCGACTTCAGAGGAAACCGAAACAGATGATTCCGCCGGGGAATCCGAGGGCGAAGCCCAGGGTTCTGAGGAATCTGAAAACGACGACGGATCCGAGCAAACCGGGTCCGGCGAAGCCGAAGCCAAAGGCGAGGCTACGGAGGAGGACGAATAGTGGCGACCAACGCGATTTCCACGGAGGAGTGGATCGAGGAGCTCAAGGGCATCTCAGTGCTCGAGCTCTCGGAGCGCATCAAGGCGCTCGAGGAGGAGTTCGGAGTGTCGGCAACGGCCGTTGCCGCCGCCGCCCCCGCAGCTGGGGGGCCGGCCGGCGAGGATGGCGGCGAGGACGAGTCCACCACCGTCGACGTGGTGCTGACCGCTCCCGGCGACAAGAAGATCCAGGTGATCAAGGCGGTTCGCGCGGCGACCGGCCTCGGCCTCAAGGAGGCCAAGTCGCTGGTCGACAGCGCTCCGAAGGCCGTCAAGGAGGGCCTGGAGCGCGAGGAGGCCGAGAAGCTCAAGGGCGAGCTGGAGGAGGCCGGGGGCGAGGTCGAGCTCAAGTAGCCAGCCACCCTTGCCTGCTAGTCTTGCTTAAGCGTGCGTGGCTATGGTATTTTGCGGGGTCGCACGCCGTTGAGCCTTGCTGCCCCCGAATCTACTCGCGCGGATTCGCCCCCGACCATCTGAGGAGTCGCCCAGTTGGCCAGATCTCATGCTGCCCCTGTTAACCGGAGGACATTTTCCCGTCTCGAGAACCCGCTTGAAGTACCACACCTGATCGACATCCAGCGCCTCTCCTTCGAGCACCTGACCAATCCGAAGGATGGGCTGCTCAGGGAGACGATCAACGACATCTCGCCGATTGAGGACTACACCGGCAATCTGGCGATCGTCTTCGGTGACTTCAAGTTCGATGAGCCGACGCACTCGGTCGCCGAGTGCCGAGAGAAGGACATCACCTACTCGCGACCGCTGAACGTCACGGTTGCGTTCCAGAACCGCGAAACCGGAGAGATCCGGGAGCAGACCGTCTTCATGGGCGACTTCCCGTGGATGACGGACCGTGGGACGTTCATCATCAACGGGACCGAGCGCGTCGTCGTGACGCAGCTCGTCCGCTCCCCGGGCGCCTATGTGATGGAGCCCAAGGACCGCGAGAAGCAGGTTTTCATCGCCAACCTGATGCCCGCCCGCGGCTCCTGGCTCGAGCTCGAGATCGACAAGAAGGGCCGGGTCTACGCGCGGATCGACCGCAAGCGCAAGCTCCCGGTGACCGTGCTGCTGCGTGCGATGGGCTTCGTCTCCGACGAGGAGATCCTCGACCTCTTCGACAACTCGGTCTACGTCCGCCAGACGATCGATGCCGATACCGAGCCCACCAAGACCGAGGAGGGCGCCCTGGTCGAGCTGTTCAAGAAGCAGCGGCCGGGCGAGCCGCCCTCCGTCGACGCCGCTCGGGCGCTGATGGAGCAGCTCTTCTTCGACCCGAAGCGCTACGACCTGACCCGCGTCGGGCGCTACAAGCTGAACGCGCGGCTCGACCTCGACGTCGACCTCGACACCCGGGTCCTGACCAAGGACGACATCGTCGCTCTGATCAAGGAGCTGACCACGATCCCGCGGCTGCTCGGCATCCCCGAGGAGATCGACGAGGAGAACCCGATCAAGGACTACGCGGCCGAGGCGCAGACCTACCCGCGCGACCCGATCAACGATCACCTCGACGAGTACGAGCACTTCGGCAACCGGCGCCTGCGCACCGTGGGCGAGCTGATCCAGGACGCCTTCCGCGTCGGCCTCTACCGGATGGAGCGGGTGGTCCGCGAGCGACTCACGACCGAGGACTCGGACGCGATCACGCCGCAGACGATCATCAACATCCGGCCCGT
This sequence comes from uncultured bacterium, assembly GCA_963758865.1. Classification (GTDB taxonomy): domain Bacteria; phylum Actinomycetota; class Thermoleophilia; order Solirubrobacterales; family 70-9; genus AC-56. Next base: position 447,346 of record CAVWWY010000006.1, read on the forward strand.
GGTCGCTGCGCAGAAGGAGTTCTTCGGCTCCTCGCAGCTCTCACAGTTCATGGACCAGACCAACTCGCTGGCGGGGCTCACCCACCGGCGCCGGCTCTCGGCTCTCGGCGCGGGGGGCCTGACGCGCGAGCGCGCTCCGATCGAGGTCCGCGACGTTCACCCCACCCACTACGGGCGCATGTGCCCGATCGAGACCCCGGAGGGCCCCAACATCGGCCTGATCGGCTCGCTGTCCTCCTACGCCCAGGTCTCCGAGCACGGTTTCGTCACCACCCCCTACCGCGTGGTCAAGGACGGCGTCGTGACCAACAAGATCGTCAACCTCGACGCCACCCAGGAAGAGGAGAAGACGATCGCCCAGGCCAACGCCGAGATCGACCCCAAGTCCAAGCGCCTGAAGGGCCCGCAGGTGCTCTGCCGATCCGCGGATGGCGAGCTGGTCACGGTGTCGCCCAAGCAGGTCGACCTGATGGACGTCTCGCCGACCCAGATCTGGTCCGTGGCCACGGCGCTGATCCCGTTCCTCGAGCACGACGACGCCAACCGGGCGCTGATGGGCTCGAACATGCAGCGCCAGGCCGTGCCACTCCTGAAGCCGGAGGCGCCCCTGGTGGGCACGGGGATGGAGCGCCGCGCCGCGATCGACACCGGCGACGTCGTGCTCGCCTCGAACGACGGTGAGGTGAGCTACGTCGACGCCGAGCGGATCGTCGTCAGCCACGGCTCGAAGAAGGACGAGTACGAGCTGCTCAAGCACATGCGCTCGAACCAGGGCACGATCATCCACCAGCGGCCCGATCGTCTCGGTGGGCGACAAGGTCAAGGCGGGCGACGTGCTCGCCGACGGCTCCTCGACCGCGGGCGGCGAGATCGCGCTCGGCAAGAACGCGGTGGTCGCCTTCATGTCCTGGGAGGGCTACAACTTCGAGGACGCGATCATCATCTCCCAGCGCCTGGTCAAGGACGACGAGCTGACCTCGATCCACATCGAGGAGTACGAGATCGACGCCCGCACGACGAAGCTCGGCGACGAGGAGATCACCCGCGACATCCCGAACCGCTCCGAGGAGAGCCTTCGGAACCTCGACGAGCGGGGGATCGTCAGGATCGGCGCCGAGGTCGCCTCGGGTGACCTGCTGGTCGGCAAGGTGACCCCCAAGGGCGAGACCGAGCTGACCGCGGAGGAGAAGCTGATCCGCGCGATCTTCAAGGAGAAGGCGCGCGAGGTCCGCGACACCTCGCTCAAGGTCCCGCACGGCGAGGGCGGCGTGGTGATCGACGTGATCACCTTCGACCGCGACGCCGGCGACGATCTGGCGCCGGGGGTCAACAACCTGGTCCGCGTCTACGTGGCCACCAAGCGCAAGATCGCCGAGGGCGACAAGCTCGCCGGCCGGCACGGCAACAAGGGCGTGATCTCGCGGATCGTGCCCGAGGAGGACATGCCGTTCCTCGAGGACGGGACCCCCGTCGACGTGATCCTCAACCCGCTGGGCGTGCCGAGCCGGATGAACATCGGCCAGATCCTCGAGACCCACATCGGCTGGGCGGCCGCCAACGGCTGGTATGACGACGGCACCCAGGCCTACAAGGAGGCGCAGCGAAACGGCGATCGGGTCTACGTCGCCTCACCGGTGTTCGACGGCGCCACCGTGTGACCGACGTCGACGAGGCGTTGGTGCGGTGGCAGGACGAGCACTCCGAGCGTCGGATCGACCTGGCGATCGACAAGGGCCGGCGCGAGGGCACCCGCGCGTTCGGGACGGCGAGGCTGTTCAACGGCCGCACCGGCGAGCCCTACGAGAGCAGGGTGACGGTGGGCAACATGTACATCCTCAAGCTGCTCCACCTGGTCGACGACAAGATCCACGCTCGATCCACCGGCCCGTACTCGCTGGTCACCCAGCAGCCCCTGGGCGGCAAGGCGCAGTTCGGCGGCCAGCGGTTCGGCGAGATGGAGGTCTGGGCGCTCGAGGCCTACGGGGCCGCGTACACGCTCCAGGAGATGCTGACCGTGAAGTCCGACGACACCGTGGGCAGGGTCAAGGCCTACGAGTCGATCGTCAAGTCCGAGAACATCCCGGAGCCGTCGGTCCCGGAGTCGTTCAAGGTCCTCCTGAAGGAGATCCAGAGCCTCGGCCTCGACGTCAACCTGGTGGCCGAGGAGGGCGCCGTGGACCTGGGCGAGGAGGACGACGAGCTCCTGCGCGCCGCCGAGGAGCTGGGGATCGACCTCTCGGGTGTGCGCGCGGAGGGCGCGCCCGCGGGAGGCGATGGAGCTGCCGACGAGCGAGAGGAGCAGGTCGTCGCCGAGGGCGAGGCCGGGAGCACGAACGGCGCCGGCGCGGAGGAGACGAAGGTAGAGGAATAGCGCCGCCGCCAGGGGCGACTGACAGAACACCCGACCAGACGAACCAGAGGGGAATCGACATCAACAACTTCGACGCCATCGAGATCGGCCTCGCGTCCAGCAAGAAGATTCGAAGCTGGAGCCACGGCGAGGTCACCAAGCCGGAGACGATCAACTACCGGACGCTGAAGCCCGAGAAGGACGGGCTGTTCTGCGAGCGCATTTTCGGGCCGACCAAGGACTGGGAGTGCTACTGCGGCAAGTACAAGCGGGTCCGCTACAAGGGGATCGTCTGCGAGCGCTGCGGCGTCGAGGTGACCCGCTCAAAGGTCCGGCGCGAGCGCATGGGGCACGTCGACCTCGCCGCCCCCGTCTCGCACATCTGGTTCTTCAAGGGCGTGCCGAGCCGGATCGGCTACCTCATCGACATGGCCCCCAAGGAGCTCGAGAAGGTCCTCTACTTCGCCGCCTCGCTCGTCACCTGGATCGACGAGGAGGCGCGCACCAAGGACCTCCCCAAGCTCGAGAAGGAGGTCAAGAAGGTCCTCGACGCCTACGCCGCGGAGCGCGAGCAGCGCACCCAGCAGCTGAACGAGTCGCTCGAGCGGCGGATCGCGTGGCTCCAGGACGAGGGCACCAAGGACAGCTTCGACGAGGAGGACGAGCTGTGGGCGGACGGGCTCGACGTCAATCCCAAGAAGCTCGACGACTCCGAGCGCACCAAGCTGATCAAGGAGACCCGCAAGACGCTCGAGGCGGAGATCGCCGACACCGAGGCCTACCTCGAGGACGCCACGGAGCGGATGGAGGAGGTCTGGAAGACCTTCCAGGAGATGAAGGTCAAGGACGTGATCAACGACGAGGCCGTGTTCCGCGATCTCAAGGACCGGTTCGGCTCGCCGTTCGGCTGGGGTGAGTACTTCCGCGGCGGCATGGGCGCGGAGTCCGTGCGCGACCTGCTCGACCAGGTCGAGCTGGAGGCCGAGTGCGAGGAGCTCGAGCAGACGATCAACACCTCGAAGGGACAGAAGCAGGCCCGCGCGGTGAAGCGGCTCAAGGTGGCGTCCGCCTTCCTGAATTCCAGCAACCGCCCCGACTGGATGATCCTCGACTGCGTGCCGGTGATCCCTCCCGAGCTGCGCCCCATGGTCCAGCTCGACGGCGGCCGGTTCGCGACCTCCGACCTCAACGACCTGTACCGGAGGGTGATCAACCGGAACAACCGGCTCAAGCGGCTGCTCGACCTCGGGGCCCCCGAGATCATCGTCAACAACGAGAAGCGGATGCTTCAGGAGGCAGTCGACGCGCTGTTCGACAACGGCCGCCGCGGCCGCCCCGTGACCGGGCCCGGCAACCGGGCGCTGAAGTCGCTCTCGGACATGCTGAAGGGCAAGCAGGGACGGTTCCGCCAGAACCTGCTGGGCAAGCGGGTCGACTACTCGGGCCGCTCGGTGATCGTCTCCGGCCCGAGCCTCAAGCTGCACCAGTGCGGGCTGCCCAAGCTGATGGCCCTGGAGCTGTTCAAGCCGTTCATCATGGCGCGGCTGGTCGAGCGCAAGGCGGTCCAGAACATCAAGGCGGCCAAGAAGATGGTCGACTCGATGATCCCCGAGGTCTGGGACGTCCTCGAGGAGGTGATCTCCGAGCACCCCGTGCTGCTAAACCGGGCGCCCACGCTCCACCGTCTGGGGATCCAGGCGTTCGAGCCGGTGCTCGTCGAGGGCAAGGCAATCCAGATCCATCCGCTGGTCTGCCACGCGTTCAACGCCGACTTCGACGGCGACCAGATGGCGGTCCACGTGCCCCTGAGCGCGGAGGCACAGGCGGAGGCCCGCATCCTCATGCTGTCCTCCAACAACATCCTCTCGCCCGCCCACGGGGCGCCCCTCGCGACGCCGACGCAGGACATGGTCCTGGGCATCTACTACCTGACCTACGCGCACGCCCAAATCGACGACGTCGACGTCTCGAAGCTCGACCGAAAGCCGCATCCGTTCCGAACGGCGCAGGAGGCCGAGCTCGCCTACGAGAACGGGCTCGTGGAGCTCCACGACTGGGCGGAGTACCGCCGTGCCGGCCACGAGCACTTCCTGACCACGGTCGGCCGGATCATCTTCAACGACGAGGTGGAGCGCGCTCTCTCAACCGCGCTCGCGGACGAGTACGACCCCGAGCGATTCGAGTTCGTCAACGACACCCTGAAGAAGAAGGGCGTCAACGAGATGGTCTCGGATCTGGTCGAGGCGTACGGGGCCCCGGCGGTGGCGCAGGTGCTCGACGCCTTCAAGGACCTGGGCTTCCACTACGCGAGCAAGGCCGGGATCACGATCTCCAAGAACGACATCGTCTCGCCTCCCAACAAGGAGGAGATCCTCGACCGCTACGAGGACCAGGCGCAGGAGATCCAGGGTCAGTACGAGGAGGGCTACATCACGGCCGAGGAGCGCAAGGACTCGGTCACGGAGCGCTGGGACAAGGCCACCGAGGAGGTCGCCCAGGCGATGGAGGACAACCTCCACGAGCTGAACCCGATCTACATGATGGCCAACTCGGGCGCCCGCGGATCGTTCAAGCAGATCCGTCAGCTCGCCGGGATGCGCGGCCTGATGGCCAATCCGAAGGGCGAGATCATCGAGCGCCCCATCAAGGCCAACTTCATGGAGGGCCTGTCGGTGCTCGAGTACTTCATCTCGACTCACGGCGCCCGGAAGGGGCTCGCCGACACCGCGCTCCGGACCGCCGACTCGGGCTATCTGACGCGGCGGCTGGTCGACGTCGCGCAGGACGTGATCGTGCGCGCCGACGACTGCAAGACGAAGGAGTTCGTCGAGATGCGCCTGCTCGGGGACGATGGCAGGCTGAACGAGAACCTCATCGGGCGGAACTCGGCGAAGAAGTTCGCCACCAAGCGTGGTCGCGAGCTGCTCAAGCGCGGCCAGGTGATCGACCTGCCCGAGCTGGAGCAGATCGCGGAGGCCTACGCCGACGAGGAGGTCACGGTGCCCGTGCGGTCGGTGCTCAAGTGCGAGCTCGAATCCGGTGTGTGCCAGACCTGTTACGGGCAGGCGATGGCCACCGGCTCCCTGGTCGAGTTGGGCGATGCGGTGGGGATCATCGCGGCGCAGTCGATCGGCGAGCCGGGAACCCAGCTCACCATGCGGACGTTCCACACCGGTGGCGTCGCCGGACACGACATCACGCAGGGCCTGCCCCGCGTCGTCGAGCTGTTCGAGGCGCGCAAGCCCAAGGGCCTCGCCCAAATGGCGAGGGAGGCGGGCAAGGTCGCGGTCGAGGAATCGGACAAGGCGGTGAAGGTGATCGTGACCGACGCCAAGGGCGAGGACGAGTCGTACTCATTCCCGGCGCGGACCCGGCTCTACGTCAAGCACGGCGAGCGAATCGAGGCTGGAACCCAGCTGAACGAGGGCTCGCTGTATCCCGCCGAGCTCCTCGACATCCGCGGCCGCACCGAGACCGAGCTCTACCTCGTCGGCGAGGTGCAGAAGGTCTACAAGGCACAGGGGGTGGACATCAACGACAAGCACATCGAGCTCATCATCCGCCAGATGATGAAGAAGGTTCGAGTCGAGTCGAAGGGCTCCACGACCCTCTTGCCCGGGGCGCTCGAGGACCGGCACCGCCTGAAGCGGATCAACAAGAAGGTCAAGGACGACGGCGGCAGCGCGGCGAAGGCCGAGGAGGTGATCCTCGGGATCACCAAGGCGTCGCTCGCCACCGAGTCGTTCCTTTCCGCCGCCTCCTTCCAGGAGACCACGAAGGTACTCACGGACGCCGCCCTCGAGGGCAAGCGCGACCGCCTGGTCGGCCTGAAGGAGAACGTGATCATCGGCAAGCTGATCCCCGCCGCGACCGGGCTGAAGCACTACCGGACGCTCGAGATCGAGCCGGTGGAGCCAGCCCAGCGGCCCGAGGAGGATCTCCTCGACGAGGAGGAGCTCGCCGCCGAGCTCGGCCTATCCGACGCCGGCGAGGACGTCACCGAGCTCGAGGGCTTCGGCCCCTCCTTCGCGGAGGAGCTCGAAGAGCTCGCCCAGGAGATCGAGACCTCCGACGGGGAGTCGGAGTAGGCGCGCCGCCTCAAAATCGAGTGGCGGCTTGATCGCCTTCAGGCAAGGTTAGACGCCACTCGATGTCGCGGGGCGAGCCCAAGCTGCCCCTCGCGGCTCGCCGACTAGCTAGACCGTCTCGGGCTCGCCCGGCTCCAATGAGCCGCGAGCATGGGCGCTCTCCGCCCGAACCGGGGCGGGGGGAGTGAGCACGCGGAAGCGGCCGGCCGGCGGGCAGTCCGGGAGCGGCTGCGCGTCGGGGGCGTGTGGGCCCCGACGGGGACTACGGGGACGTCGCGGCTCGCGTCGAGGGTGCAGCAGGTCGCGGTCCTCGCTCCCCGGCGGCGCCTCCTCGGTCTCGGGAGTCTGGTGGATCGCCCACCAGACGAGGTAGAGCAGGCCAGCGATCGGGATCTTGAGGATCACCGCGAGAAAGAAGATCGGCCAGAATCCCTCCACCAATCACCACCTGGTTTGCGCTGGCCCAAGGTCGAGCTTCAAATTCAGGGCACAGCGCTCACGCAGTGTAACCAGCGCGCACCCAGCTCAGCAATGCCTCCACGTGGGCATCCGTCAGGCCGTCGGCCGGCTCGGTTGGCACGAGCAGGGTCGGGGCCTCTCGCTGCATTGCCCACTGCTCGCAGCTGTGGTCGATGCAGTCGTCGATCCAGGCCAGCGGCCGATCGCCGGCGTAGCGGTCGATCGGGTCGATCTTCCAGTGGGCCGACCCGAAACTCGCGTTGCCGTCGAAGGTCAGGAAGGGCAGCTCCTTTGGCAACCCGAGGATCTCCGGGAGACGGTCGTTCGCCCGCTCCTCCCATCCGGTCGCCCACACGATCTCGTAGTCGTCCGCAAGCGCCAGCACCCGGCGCCCGATCTCGTCCGGGATGCAGTGAGCCATCCCGTCGATCAGGTGAAAGCGCCCGGGGACCTTCCGCAGCCCGTCCTCGAAGCCGAACAGGCTGATCACCCCGTCGACGTCCAAGGCGAGTATCGGTCGCTCGTTCGCCGCCATGCCCTCAGCGTAGCGAGGCAAATGGTGCGGAACCGGGATCGTCGCCCCGTACGGATCGCGGTTGCCGGCGAGGCCCTGACGCCGCCCGTCCTGGGATCGTCGACCACGAGCGGTCGCTAGAAGCGTCGCAGTGAGGGTGCTCTAAGATCACGCGTCCGTGCCGACCACCAGCCAGCTGATCAAGGGGAGTCGCAAGCGCCCCACCAAGAAGGTTGCGACGCCGGGCCTGAAGTCGGGCCAGGGTCGCAAGCGACGCATCGCCGCTCCGCAGCGCCGCGGCGTCTGCACCCGCGTCTACACCACGACTCCGAAGAAGCCGAATTCGGCGCTCCGCAAGGTCGCGCGGGTGCGGCTGACCAACGGCATGGAGGTCACCTGTTACATCCCCGGCGAGGGGCACAACCTCCAGGAGCACTCGGTGGTGCTCGTGCGCGGCGGCCGGGTGAAGGATCTGCCGGGCGTCCGCTACAAGGTCGTGCGTGGGACGCTCGACGCCTCGGGCGTTTCGGAACGACGGCAGTCGCGCTCCCAGTACGGGGTCAAGCGATGAGACAGGCCAACTGGCACGCCGCGTTCCGCGCTGGAGCACGGGACGCTGCCAGAGTGTCCGCCTGATGCCCCGTAGAGCGCGCGCACCCATTCGACCCGTCGAGCCGGACTCCACCCATAGGAGCCGACTCGTCCAGCAGGTCATCAACAAGGTGATGTCCGACGGCAAGAAGTCGATCGCCGAGCGGATCGTCTACGACGCGCTCGCGATCGTGGGCGAGCGGGCCAGCCGCCCGCCGGTCGAGGTGCTCGAGGAGGCCATCAAGGAGCTGACTCCCGTGCTCGAGGTGCGCTCTCGCCGCGTCGGCGGCGCCACCTACCAGGTCCCGGTCGAGGTTCAGGCGCGCCGGGCCCGCACACTCGCCGTGCGCTGGCTGGTCCAATTCGCGCGCGCGAGACGCGAGAAGTCGATGGCCGAGCGGCTCGCCAACGAGGTGCTCGACGCCACCCGCCAGCAGGGCGGGGCGTGGAAGCGAAAGGACGACATCTATCGCATGGCGCAGGCCAACAAGGCCTTCGCCCACTACCGCTGGTAGCAGGCCGCTGCAAACCGTCGCATCTCGGCGTCCTCGGCCTCGCGTTTCGCTCACGTACGGTCAAAGTACGCTCGCTTCGCCGCCCGGCCTGCGTCCTTGGGTGCCGGCCGGCCTCGCCTGGCCCCCCTGCTCATTGCCAGGGCTCGGTTCTCCCTCCCTGAGCTCGACTCGTTCGGGTGACCTACTCGGTCTTCGCGGCCTCCGACGCGCCCGACTCGACGCGCGGCTTCTTTGAACCGCCAAGCCAGCGCGGTCGCAGCCCCCTCAGCTGGTCCGAGCTCAGCGTCGCGAGGGCGGCGCCGCTGAGGGCGAGCGCGAGGGCGCTCGCCATCTCCATCCAGAACCCGGCCTGGGGCTCCGCCTCGGCGTCGCTCACCTGACCGGCGATGTTGCACGAGCTCGAGACGGTGCCGACTTCGTTGGCCTTCGGGACGTCCACGATCAGGAACAGAAGCAGCCCCAGGAGGCCGGCGATGCCCACCGCGATCGCGGCCGGCCTCGAGCCGCCCAGGACGGCGACCAGGAGCGCGAAGACGGCGAAGGCGGCGAGCACGGCGAGGGCGTAGTGGTGGCGATCGGCTGCCTGCAGGTCGCAGAAGGGCTCGCCGTTTCCGAGCGGCCCCACAGCCACGAGGCGAAACGTGGCCGTGAACTCCGACGCGAACAGGACAGCGGCGGACACGAGGCACGTGAGGGGAAGGATCCGCTCCGGTCGCGCCAAGCGGCTCGAGAGCGGCCGACGGGCCACGCTCACGTGGCTGCGCGCTCCGCTCCGGACCCCGGTGGCGTTCCCGCAAGCGACCCGCTGACGTCGGAACGCCTCGATCGCCGCCCCGCCCGCCTCGGGCCACGCTCGTCTCGAAGCTGCAGGGCGAGGATCGGGCCCACCACCATCAAGGTGACGCCGGAAGAGAGTTGGGCCCAGAAGCCACCGAGCAGGATGGCGTTGGCGCCCTGGTAGGCGACCCCCGCGGTGCCCTCCCTCAGCCCCTCCTGAGCATCGACGACGAGGCTGATCACGACGACGGCGGCGCCGAGGATGGCCAGCAGCCGAGCGAGGCGCCAGTTCCTGGCCACCGCCAAGGCCGTCACCGCCAGCGCCGCGATCGCGATCGCGATCACGTAGGAGCCGTGCGCCGATCGAGGCGATCGTCGATCGAGCTCGGGCGGCTGGGCCAGGCTCTCGACCCCTCTGTATTCCGGCGCGCCCACCTCGACAGCCCGGTAGTCGCTGAACTGCGAGCCTCCGAGGCAGACCGCGGCCGCCACCGCAACCACCGCGAGGGCGCGTGCGGGGGTTACCCACCGCTGGGCTACGGCGAGCGGCCCGGAGGCCGAGGGAATGGGCTCCCGGGGCGGTCCCTCCGCTCGATCGGCGGCCCTCGAACGGGGCGCGTTTCTCCTGCGTCTCAGCCTCATCCGGGCCCCCTGAATGGCATCATCCACCTGCTATATTCAGCCGTCGCCCGCGCGTGAGCGGTTGGCTGCGCGCGAGTTCGAATCCATTCCCCATGGAGAGCCGCACGATATAGGCGTTTTGGTCTGAACCGGCATCCGCGTGAGGGCCCGTACGGGCCTTTTTTGTGCGCCGATACCGGGTTCCCTCCGACTCTCCAAAGCGGCACCGTGGGGTCGGTTACCGACACCACTTCGACCCACACTCTACGCACAGATGGCACGAACCTTTTCGCTCGAGAAGACCCGAAACATCGGGATCATGGCGCACATCGACGCCGGCAAGACCACGACGACCGAGCGCATCCTGTTCTACACCGGTCGCACCCACAAGATGGGCGAGGTCCACGAGGGCGCGGCGGTCATGGACTGGATGGAGCAGGAGCAGGAGCGCGGCATCACGATCACGTCCGCGGCGACCGCCTGCGAGTGGGAGGGGCACCGGATCAACATTCTCGACACGCCCGGCCACGTCGACTTCACGGTGGAGGTTGAGCGCTCGCTGCGCGTGCTGGACGGCGCGATTGCGATCTTCGACTCCGTCGCCGGCGTCGAGCCGCAGTCCGAGACCGTCTGGCGGCAGGCGGACAAGTACCGGGTCCCGCGGATCGCCTACGTGAACAAGATGGACCGCACGGGCGCCGACTTCGAGCGTGCGGTGGAGACGATGCGCGATCGCCTCGGAGCGCATCCGCTTCCGATCCAGCTGCCGATCGGGGCCGAGGACGAGTTCCGGGGTGTCGTCGACCTGATCGAGAACAAGGCTCTCGTCTGGACGGACGAGCTCGGCACCGAGTTCTCCTATGAGGACATCCCCGAGGCGATGGCCGAGCGGGCCCACGACGCACGGACCAGCTTGATCGAGGCCTGCGCCGACTACGACGACGAGTTGATGGAGGCCTACCTGAACGACCAGGAGATCCCGCACGCGCGGATCGCCAAGTCGCTGCACCGGGCGACGCTCGACATCAAGGTGACGCCGGTCCTTTGCGGCTCCTCGTTCAAGAACAAGGGCGTTCAGCCCCTCCTGGACGCGATCGTCGAACTCCTGCCGTCGCCGACCGAGGTGCCCCCCGTGCGGGGCATCGAGCCGCCTCGCAAGGGTGAGGACGGCCAGGGTCGCGAGGTGGATCGTCCGGCCGACGAGGATGCGCCGTTCTCAGCGCTCGCCTTCAAGGTGATGGCCGACCCCTACGTGGGGAAGCTCACCTACTTCCGGGTCTACTCCGGCAAGCTGTCCGCCGGCAGCCGGGTCCTCAACGCCTCCAACGGCCGCACGGAGCGGATCGGCCGCCTGTTGATGATGCACGCCAACCACCGGGAGGAGATCGAGGAGTGCTTCGCCGGCGACATCTGCGCCGGCGTCGGCTTGAAGCAGACCGGCACGGGCGACACCCTCTGCGCTCCCGACGCCCCCGTCGTGCTGGAGACCATCGAGTTCCCGGCGCCGGTGATCGCCGTGGCCATTGAGCCGAAGACCAAGGCCGACCAGGAGAAGCTGTCGGCCAGCCTCGCCCGTCTCGCCGAGGAGGATCCGACCTTCCAGGTCCAGTCGGATGAGGAGACCGGGCAGACCCTGATCCACGGCATGGGCGAGCTGCACCTGGAGGTGATCGTCGATCGGCTGCTGCGGGAGTTCAGCGTCGATGCGAACGTCGGCCGCCCACAGGTCGCCTACAGGGAGACGATCCGCCGTCGCGTGGAGAAGGTCCAGGGCCGCTTCGTGCGGCAGACCGGTGGCCGTGGGCAGTTCGGGCACGTGGTGATCAACCTCGAGCCCGCGCCGGAGGAGGGGTTCGACTTCGTGAACAGGATCAAGGGCGGGGTGATCCCGACCGAGTTCATCCCCGCCGTCGAGCAGGGCATCGAGGAGGCGCTTGGAAGCGGCATCCGCGCCGGCTACCCCATGGTCGACGTGCGAGTGGAGCTGACGGACGGCTCCTACCACGACGTCGACTCCTCGGAGATGGCCTTCAAGATCGCCGGGTCGATGGCCGTTCAAGAGGCGGCGCGCCGCGCGAATCCGGTGCTGCTCGAGCCGGTGATGGCGGTGGAGGTCGTCACCCCAGAGGACTTCCTCGGCGAGGTGATCGGCGACCTCTCGCGCCGGCGCGGCAAGGTCCAGGGACAGGAGCCCAGGGGTAACGCGGTGGCGATCCAGGCCTTCGTGCCCCTCGGCGAGATGTTCGGCTACGCGACCGATCTCCGCTCCTCGACTCAGGGCCGGGCCAATTACACGATGCAATTCGAGCGCTACGAGGAGGTGCCGGCCAACATCGCCGAGCAACTCGTCGAGCACCGCGCCCCCGAGCCCGTGGCGGCGGCGTAGTTTTCCTATATTTCCGGGGTTCGCCACCTGCTGCGCCCGCCGCATACACACGCAATAGAGACGTAGACGAGACTTTCGAGAGAAACCGCCACTTAAAGGAGCGAGATGTCCAAGGAGAAGTTCGAGCGCGATAAGCCGCACGTGAACGTCGGCACCATCGGTCACATCGACCATGGCAAGACCACGTTGACCGCGGCGATCACCAAGGTCCTCGCCGAGCAGGGCAAGGCCGAAGAGCGTTCGTTCGAATCGATCGACAACGCTCCGGAGGAGAAGGAGCGCGGGATCACGATCGCGACCTCCCACGTGGAGTACGAGACGGACAACCGTCACTACGCCCACGTGGACTGTCCCGGCCACGCCGACTACGTGAAGAACATGATCACCGGCGCGGCGCAGATGGACGGCGCGATTCTGGTCGTCTCCGCAGCGGATGGCCCGATGCCGCAGACCCGCGAGCACATCCTGCTCGCCCGCCAGGTGAACGTCCCTTACGTGGTCGTCTTCCTCAACAAGGTCGACATGGTCGACGACGAGGAGATTCTCGAGCTGGTCGAGGAGGAGGTCCGCGACCTGCTGAAGGAGTACGAGTTCCCGGGAGACGACACCCCGGTCATCAAGGGTTCGGCCCTGAAGGCCCTCGAGGGCGACGAGGAGGCCCAGAAGGCGATCCTCGAGCTCGCCGAGGCCCTCGACACCTACATCCCCGAGCCCGAGCGCGACCTGGACAAGCCCTTCCTGATGCCGATCGAGGACATCTTTTCGATCACCGGGCGCGGCACCGTGGCCACGGGCAGGATCGAGCAGGGGATCGTCAACACCAGCGACGAGGTCGAGATCGTCGGCATCAAGGACACCACGAAGACCGTGGTCACCGGGGTGGAGATGTTCCGCAAGATCCTCGACCAGGGGCAGGCCGGCGACAACGTCGGCTGTCTGCTGCGCGGGACGAAGCGGGAGGACATCGAGCGAGGCCAGGTGCTGGCCAAGCCCGGATCGATCACCCCGCACACGAAGTTCAAGTCCGAGGTCTACTGCCTCAAGAAGGAGGAGGGCGGGCGCCATACGCCGTTCTTCTCCGGATACCGGCCGCAGTTCTACTTCCGGACCACCGACGTGACCGGCGTGTCGAACCTGCCGGAGGGCACGGAGATGGTGATGCCGGGAGACAATGTCGAGATGACGATCGAGTTGATCGCTCCGATCGCCATGGACAAGGGCCTTCGGTTCGCGATCCGCGAGGGCGGTCGCACCGTTGGCTCGGGGGTCGTATCGGAGATCCTCGAATAGGACCCAGGGGCCGGCTCTGGAGCCGGCCCCACATGTGGGCTCGGAGAGAAACCCGGCCCGCATCGAACCCGCCGGCCTCGGGCGGCAAGCCGAGGAGCCGACGGAGAAGTTGTTAGATACGACCGGGGCGCAGCCCCACCCACGGGGCGGCGCCCCAAGCATGTAACGAGCCGCAAATTCCGACCAACAACGAAAGACGAGCTTGGCAGCGATAACCGCCAACAAGATCCGCATCCGCCTGAAGGCATACGACCACGACGCAATCGATCGGGCGGCGCGCGAGATCGTCGAGACCGCGCAGCGAACCGGCGCCCGGGTCGCCGGACCGGTGCCCCTGCCCACCGACAAGAACGTCTACTGCGTGATCCGTTCGCCGTTCAAGGACAAGGACTCGCGCGAGCACTTCGAGATCAGGACCCACAAGCGCCTGATCGACATCCACCAGCCGACCCCGAAGACCATCGACTCGCTGCAGCGACTGGATGCCCTGCCGGCCGGAGTTGACATTGAGATCAAGACTTGACGACCAGCTCTCCCCGCATGACACCCGCCGCTGCCGGTTGCGAGCGGCGCGCTGACATGGCCGCGATCATCGGCAAGAAGCTGGGAATGACGCAGGTGTTCACCGACGACGGCACCCGCGTGCCGGTTACGGTGATCGAGGCGGGCCCCTGCCGCGTGACGGCGGTGCGCGACCCCGAGCGCGACGGCTACGGTGCGGTTCAGCTCGCGTTCGGCGAAGTGGCGGAACGCAAGCTGACCCGGGCACAGCTCGGGCACCTGAAGAAGGCCGGGGCTTCGCCGTCACGGACGGTGGTCGAGTTTCGCGACCAGGGTGGGCACGACGTGGGCGACGAACTCACGGTCGAGCAGTTCGAGCCGGGCCAGAAGGTGAAGGTCTCAGGGGTGGCGATCGGCAAGGGCTTCCAGGGCACGGTGCGCCGCCACAACTTCGCCCGGGGCCCCGTTTCGCACGGCTCGCACAACATTCGCGCCCCCGGTTCGATCGGCGCCAGCGCGGATCCGGCTCGGGTCTTCAAGGGGATGCGCATGCCGGGGCGGATGGGCGGCAAGCGAGTGACCCAGCGCCGCCTCGAGGTCGTCGAGGTCGACCCGAAGGACAACCTCTTGCTGGTCAAGGGGGCCGTGCCCGGGCCGCGCAACGGCACGGTCGAGGTGAGGAGCGAGTGATGGCGAAGCGCTCCGCAGCGACGAAGGCCCCGGTTCTGGGGAAGCAGGCGAAGGCCGATCTGCCCGAGACAGTGTTCGGCGAGGAGTTCCACGAGTCGCTGGTTCAGGAGACCGCACGGGCCGACCTCGCAGCGCGACGGAGGGGCACGGCGTCCACGCTCGGCCGTGGCGAGGTGGCGATGACCACCGCGAAGGCGTGGCGGCAGAAGGGAACCGGCCGCGCCCGCGCCGGGGCGCTCAGCGTGCCGCATCGACGTGGCGGGGGCGTGGCGTTCGGCCCGAAGCCGCGCTCCTACGGAGTGAAGGTCAATCGCAAGGCGCGGCGGCGCGCCCTCCGAACGGCGCTCTCCGTGCATGCCGCGCGCGACAGCGTGGCGGTTGTCGACGCCGAAAGCTTCGGCGAGCCGGCAACCAAGCGGGCCGCGGAGGGGCTGGAGAAGTGGGGTGCCAGGCGGCCGACATTGGTGGTACTCGACCCGGATGAGATCGGGGCCGCGAAGAGCTTTCGCAACATCCAGCGGGTGAGCGTGATGGGCGCCGGCGACGTGGGCGTTGCCGACCTGCTCGGCCATGCGTCGCTGGTCGTCTCCCAGGCGGCGCTCGGGACGCTGACGGAGCGAGCAGGCGCTGTGACCCGAGAGAGTTCCTCCGATGAATCCGAGCGAGGCCAGGATTCCGAAGAATCTCAATCCGAGCGCAGCGAGGACTCGGAGGCTTAAGCCATGGACGCCCGCCAGGTGATCATCGAGCCGGTCGTCTCCGAGAAGAGCTACGCGTTGATGTCGGACGCGAAGTACACGTTTCGGGTCGATGACCGGGCGCACAAGACGCAGATCGCGCGGGCGGTCGAGGAGGTCTTCGACGTCCGGGTGGTCGCGGTGCGGACCGCCAAGGTCCGGTCCAAGCCGAAGCGCCGTGGCCTGCACAGCGGGCGTACGCGATCGTGGAAGAAGGCGGTCGTGCAGCTTGCCCCGGGGGACCGAATCGAGCTGTTCGAGGGCGCAGCGGTCGCGGAGTAGCCGAATGAGAACGGACGAGAGCTGAGATGCCGATTCGAAAGTCAAAGCCAACCTCACCCGGGCGCCGGTTCGCCACCTTCCAGCTACGCGAAGAGCTGACGGCGCAGCGCGCCGCCAAGGCGCTGACCAAGGGGAAATCGAAGTCCGCCGGCCGAAACTCCGGCGGGCGGGTGACGTCGCGGCATCGCGGCGGCGGCGCGAAGCGCCGCTATCGCCAGATCGACTTCAAGCGCCGCAAGGACGGCGTGCCGGCCAAGGTCGCGACGATCGAGTACGACCCGAACCGCACCTGCTACATCGCCCTGCTCCACTACGCGGACGGGCACAAGAGCTACATCCTCGCTCCGCAGGGGCTGGGGCCGGGCGACCGGGTCGAGTCCGGGGATCGCACGGACATCCGCCCCGGCAACGCTCTTCCCCTTCGCGCCATCCCCACCGGGACGATCGTCCACAACGTGGAGCTGACGCCGGGCCAGGGCGGGCGCTTGGGCCGGGCAGCCGGCTCCGGGATCCAGGTTGCGGCCAAGGAGGGCACGATGGTCACTTTGCGGCTTCCCTCCTCTGAGATGCGGATGGTGCGCGCGGATTGTCGGGCCACCGTCGGGGCGCTCTCGAACGCCGAGCACCAGAACGTCAAGCTCGGCAAGGCGGGGCGGGCTCGCCACAAGGGCCGCCGGCCACAGACCCGGGGCGTTGCGATGAACCCGGTTGATCACCCTCATGGCGGGGGCGAGGCGCACCACACCCCGGGGGGCCATCCGGAGACGCCGTGGGGCAAGCCGACGCTCGGCTATCGGACCCGCAAGAAGGGCAAGTCGTCTGACGCGATGATCGTCCGGGGTCGACGTCGCGGCAAGAAGCGCGGAGGGACGCGGTAATGGGCAGGTCGACGAAGAAGGGCCCGTTCGTCGAGGAGCGCCTGTTGGCGCGGATCCAGCAGATGAACGAGGGCGGCAGCAAGCAGATGATCAAGACCTGGTCCAGGAAGTCCACGATCTTCCCGGAGATGGTGGGCCACACGATCGCCGTCCACGACGGGCGCAAGCACGTGCCGGTGTTCATCTCGGAGTCGATGGTGGGGCACAAGCTGGGCGAGTTCGCCCCGACGCGCACGTTCCGAGCCCACTCCGGGACGAAGGTGGAGCGCTAGCGGATGGCGCGCGGCGCGAACGAGGAGCACGAGGCGCCCGTGGTACGGGCCAGCGCACGGTACGTGCGCATCGCGCCTCGAAAGGCGCGCTTGGTTGCCGACCAGGTGCGCGGCCTTCCCGTGCCCGACGCGCAGACGCTGCTCGACTTCTCCACCCGGGGCGCGGCGCAGGGCATCGGGAAGCTGATCGCCTCCGCCGCCGCGAACGCCGAGGCAAACCACGAGCTGGTCGCGGAGGACCTGCAGATCGCTGAGATAAACGTCGACGAGGGCCCAACCCTGAAGCGCTGGCGCGCCCGGGCACGTGGCCGCGCGACCAGGGTCGACAAGAAGACAACCCACGTCAGCGTCGCGCTGACGCCGATCGAGGAGTAGTCGCACACCATGGGACAGAAGATCCACCCCGAGGGCTTCCGGGTCGGCTACATCCACGACTGGAAGTCGACCTGGTTCAACGAGCGCGAGTTCGCGGACTACCTGTTCGAGGACATCGCGATCCGCGACCACATCCAACAGAAGCTGGCGCACGCGGGCCTGTCCGACATCCAGATCGTCAAGCAGCGCGGCGAGGTGACGGTGGACATCCACACCGCTCGCCCGGGGATCGTGATCGGCAAGTCGGGGTCCGAGGTGGATGCGCTGCGCCGCGACCTGCACAAGCTGACCAACAAGCCCGTCAAGGTGAACATCCGCGAGATCAAGCGGCCGGAGCTGGACGCCAAGCTCGTCGCACAGTCGATCGCCGAGCAGCTCCAGAACCGGGTCGCCTTCCGGCGCGCGATGAAACGGGCCCTGACCTCCGCGATGCGCTCTGGCGCCAAGGGCGTCAAGGTCCAGGTGTCAGGACGCCTCGGTGGCGCCGAGATGGCGCGGACGGAGGGCTACTCCGACGGCCGCGTCCCGCTCCACACGCTGCGCGCCGACATCGACTACGGGTTCGTCGAGGCGCGCACGACGACCGGGCGCATCGGCGTCAAGTGCTGGATCAACAAGGGCGAGGTGATGCCCGAGGGCTATCGGTCCGGCCAGGGCGAGGATCAGCAGGAGAGCCTGCGGCCGCGGACGCCGCGCGCCCGCGCGGCAGCCACGCGCACCGCCCAGGAGCGCGGCAACGAGTCGCCCTCCGATGGCCGGTCGCGGCGTCCCGGGGCCGGCGCCGCCCCAGCCCGCGCGCCAAGGGCGACGTGACCGCGCAGAAACCGCCGTCGAGCCAGGAGCCCAAGGAAGGCGCCGCCAAGCCGGCGGAGAGCGTGCCCACGCAACCGGTCGCCCCGGAACCGGCCGCGCCGCAACCGGCCGAGGGGTCCGGTGCAGAGGGACCCGCGGCACCCGGGCCGGATGATCCCGAGGCCAAGCCCGCCACCCCCGCAGCCGGGAGCACAGGGAAGGATGCCCAAGCCGATGGCAAGGGCGACGGAGACGAGGAGGCGGCGGAGTAATGCTGATGCCAAAGCGCGTCAAGCACCGCAAGGTCCAGCGGGGGCGGATGAGGGGCAACGCGAAGGGCGGCCACCAGGTGGCCTTCGGCGAGTACGGCCTGAAGGCACTCGAGCGTGGCTGGGTCACCAACCGCCAGATCGAAGCCGCACGCGTCGCCATGACCCGCAAGATCAAGCGTGGCGGCAAGGTCTGGATCAACGTCTTCCCGGACAAGCCGTTCACTAAGAAGCCGGCGGAGACCCGGATGGGCTCCGGCAAGGGCAACCCTGAAGGGTGGGTCGCCGTCGTCAAGCCGGGTCGCGTCATGTTCGAGCTCGCCGGGGTGCCCGAGGACCTCGCCCGGGACGCGATTCGATTGGCCGGACACAAGCTTCCCGTGAAGACCAAGTTCGTGCGACGGGAGGGGATCAGCGAGTGAAGGGCACCGACGCGCATGCGCTTAACGACCACGATCTGGTCGAGCGTCTAAAGGGGGCGCGCGAGGAGGCGTTCAATCTGCGCTTCCGCCACGCCACCGGGGAGCTCGAGAACACCTCCGCGCTCGCCGCGGCGCGGCGTGACGTTGCCCGGATGCTGACCATCGCGCGCCAGCGAGGCATCGACCTCGAGAAGGAGCTCAAGTAGCGATGGCCGAGGAAGAAAAGCAGGAGAAGGCCGTGGACGAGGAAGCCAAGCAGGAGGAGGCGGCGGAGGACGCAGCTCCCTCCGGGGACGGGCAGCCCCCCGAGGAGGCCGATGAGGCCCAGGAGGAGGCACCCGAGTCCGACGGCGACGTCGAGGAGCCCGTCGCGGAGGAGGCCGCTGACGCTTCGGCGGAGGAGACCGCTGCGCCTGCCGAGTCGGAGCCCGAGGAGGCGCTGACCCCGAAGCAGCTTCGCAAGCGCGAGCGCTCGCGTGCATCCGGCCCGCCAGGGCCGCCCCGCTCGGACGAGCAGCGCGCTGCCGAGCGCAGCGAGCGCCGGCGGGCGTCAGCCGAGGGACGCCGACGCTATCGAGCCACCAGCCGCCGGAAGCGCGGCGAGCCCCGTGCCGGAACCCCACCCGCGTCACGGGAGCCCGGCCCGAAGAAGGTTCGCCAGGGCACCGTGGTCTCCGCCGGCGGAGATAAGACGATCACGGTCCAGATCGCCGTCGTCAGGCGTCACCCGACCTACGAGAAGGTCGTTCGTCGCACGAACAATCTCCGCGCCCACGACGAGAGCAACGAGGCGCGCAAGGGTGACGTGGTTCGCGTGGTCGAGTCCCGGCCACTGTCACGGACCAAGCGTTGGCGGCTCCTGGACGTCTTGGAGCGCGCGCCGCGATGATCCAGCAGGAGACCAAGCTGAGGGTGGCCGACAACTCAGGGGCGCGCGAGATCCTCTGCATCCGGGTGAAGGGCGGCCACCACCGCCGCTATGCGAGCGTCGGCGACGTGATCACGGCGACCGTCAAGCAGGCGACCCCGCACGCCGGGGTGCGCAAGGGCGAGGTGGTCCAGGCCGTGGTCGTGCGCACCAAGAAACAGCTGGGGCGGCCCGATGGGACCTACATCGCCTTCGATGAGAACGCCGCTGTGCTGATCGATCCGCAGCGGAACCCCCGCGGGACCCGGATCTTCGGCCCCGTGGCTCGCGAGCTGCGCGATCGTAACTTCATGAAGATCGTCTCCCTCGCCCCGGAGGTCCTGTAGCGATGGCGAAGTCCATGCGGATCCGAAAGGACGACACCGTGGTCGTCACGGGCGGCAAGGATCGGGGCAAGACGGGTCGCGTGCTGCGAACCGAGCCGGGGAAGGGCCGCGTCTACGTGGAGGGGCTGAACATCGTCAAGCGTCATCAGCGTCCGCGCTCGGTCAAGGACACCCAGAAGGGCGCGGAGGCGGGCGGGATCATCGAGAAGGAGGGCCCGATCCACGTCTCAAACGTGATGCTGCTGGATCCCACCGACAACAAGCCAACGCGCGTTGCGATTCGAATCACGGACGGCAAGCGCGAGCGCTACGCGAAGCGGACGGGGACCGCGATCGACTAGGAGACCATGGAGGCAGCAGCAACAGAAGCCCAGCGCGCGGCGCCCCCCCGGCTTCGGGAGAAGTACGAGAGCGAGGTGATCGAGCATCTCACCGGCCGTTTCTCGTATGGCAATCGGATGCAGGTGCCGCGACTGGAGAAGGTCACCTTGAACATGGGCGTGGGCGAGGCGAAGCAGACGGCCTCGGTGCTCGAGGCGGCAACCGAGCAGCTCGGGACGATCTCCGGCCAGCGCCCGAACGTCCGCCGTGCACGCAAGTCGATCGCCTCGTTCAAGATCCGCGCCGGAATGCCGGTTGGCGTCGCAGTGACCCTGCGCGGCGCCCGGATGTGGGAATTCGTCGATCGACTGGTGTCGGTGGCGATCCCGCGCATCCGAGACTTTCGCGGACTCAACCCGCGCTCGTTCGACGGACGCGGGAACTACTCGCTCGGGATCCGCGAGCAGCTGATCTTCCCGGAGATCGACTATGACTCGATCGACGAGGTCCGCGGGCTCGACGTCACCATCACCACCAGCGCGAGGACCGACGAGGAGGCCTTCGAGCTGCTCCTGGCCCTTGGATTTCCGTTCTCGCAGGAGGGACGGCCCGGGCCAGGTCGACCACGAGACCGAGGAGGAGGAGCGTCGCCGTGAGGAGGCGCGGCAACGCGCCGAGGCCGAGGCGGCCGCCCTCGAGCAGCTCAAGGAGGAGAACCCGGAGGCGTACGCAAAGCGCGTGCGGCCCGAGGACGAGGAGGGCGCCGAAGGCGAGGAGGCCGCGGCGGCGGACGAAACAGAAGGCGAGCGGGAGAGCGAAAAGGAGGAATGACCCCGCAGCTCACAGCTCGCGGGCTCGGGCCTGCGGAGCGAGAGCTGTCAGTCTGAGCTGAACATGGCCAAGACTTCACAGATAGTTCGACAGCAGCGAAAGGCGAAGTACAAGAGCCGCGCGTACAACCGCTGTCGCCGGTGCGGGCGACCACGCGCCTATTACCGCAAGTTCGGCGTCTGCCGGCTCTGCCTGCGCGAGCTGGCGCACAAGGGGTACATCCCAGGAATGACCAAGTCGAGCTGGTGATGTATTCAGGCGCGGTGCCGCAAAACGAGAACGATGAAAGCAACCACAGGCGCTCACAACGGCGCCGCGAGCTGCATGTGCCGTTGGTGACTTGATGCTGACCGACCCGATCTCCGACTACCTGGCGCGCGTGCGAAACGCGATCGGCGCGCAGCACACCGACGTTCAGATCCCCGCCTCGCGGCTGAAGAAGGAGATGACCCGGATCCTCGAGGAGCAGGGCTACATCACGAGCTTTGCGGTCGAGCCGACACCCGTCGGCGAAGTGATCCGGATCAAGCTCAAGTACACGGACGGGCGCCGACCCGTGATCAGTGGCCTGCAGCGGATCTCGCGGCCGGGGAGGCGCCGTTACGCCGCGCAGGGGGAGATCCCACGCGTCATGGGCGGCATGGGCACCGCGATCATGAGCACCTCGACGGGAGTGATGACCGGGCACGAGGCACGCCAGCACGGGGTGGGCGGCGAGGTTGTCGCCTACGTATGGTGATCGGCGGACCATGAGTCGAATCGGAAGAAAGCCAATCACGATCCCGGACGGCGTCACCGTTGACATCAAGCCGGACCTGGTCTCGGTCAAGGGGCCTCGGGGCGAGCTTCACCAGACGGTGAACAGCGACATGAAGGTGCTCGAATCCGACGGCACATTGACCGTCGATCGCCCCACCGACCGCGGGGAGCACCGTGCGCTCCACGGGCTGACCCGGAGCTTGATCGCCAACATGGTCGAGGGTGTGACGCAGGGATATCGAGAAGCGCCTCGAGATCCAGGGGGTGGGCTACAGGGCCCGCCTGCAGGGCAAAGCCCTCGAGCTTGCCGTGGGCTACTCCCACCCCATCTCGCTGACGGCACCGGAGGGGATCGAGTTCGAGGTGCCGGCGCCGACTCAGGTCGTGGTCAAGGGAATCGACAAGCAGCTCGTCGGCGAGATCGCCGCTCGTATCCGCCGCAGCCGGCCGCCCGAGCCCTACAAGGGCAAGGGCATCCGGTACGAGGGGGAGCACGTGCGGCGCAAGGTGGGCAAGCGAGCCTAGATGAGCCCAGCCACCGACATCCCCAACGCCCAGTGGTCCTCAGCGCCTCGACGGAGGTGTCGGCCGTGGCTGTCATGACGCCCCCACAGCGCAGGCTCCGCCGCCGCCGGCGGGTGCGAGCCAAGATCCATGGCACGGCGTCGCGTCCCAGGCTCGCGGTCTTTCGGTCCAACCGTGGCGTGTTCGCGCAGCTGATCGACGACGACGCGGCGCGCACGCTTGCGGCCGTGGCCTGGATGGAGCCCGAGCTCCGGAAGCTCGCCACCGAGGACCAGGCGAAGCGGGCCGGCGAGCTCCTCGCCGAGAGAGCGAAGCAGGCCGGCATCGACACGTGCGTCTTCGACCGCGGCGGGTATCAGTACCACGGCCGCGTCAAGGCGCTCGCCGAGGGCGCCCGTGAGGGTGGGCTTGCGTTCTGAGTCGCTAACTTCACTCGACTGCAGATGAACTACGACATCGAAACGGTGAGCCCGCAGGGCCTGGACCTCCAAGAGCGCGTGATCGAGATCAACCGCGTGGCCAAGGTCGTCAAGGGAGGTCGGCGCTTCTCGTTCACCGCCCTGGTCGCGGTGGGCGACGAGGGCTCCGTGGTCGGGATCGGCTACGGGAAGGCCCGCGAGGTGCCGCTGGCGATCCAGAAGGCGGTGGAGAACGCCCGCAAGAGCTTGATTCGAGTGCCGATGTACGGGCAGACGATCCCGCATCGGATCATCGGCCGCTTCGGCGCCGGCCACGTCGTGCTTCGCCCGGCCAGCCCCGGCACCGGAGTGATTGCCGGCGGCGGCGTTCGAGCCGTCCTCGAGCTGGCGGGGATCCGCGACGTGCTGACGAAGAGCATCGGAACCCAGAACCCGATCAACCTCGTAAAGGCCACCATGGACGGGCTGATCAACCTGCGCCGCCCCGAGCAGGTGGCCAAGCTCCGCGGCTTGACGGTCAATCAGGTTCTGGGCATCCAGAAGCCGAGCGAACGGGCCACGAGCGCCGCCGGCGATGCATCTCCCGGCGATTCGGCGGAAACGCGGCGGGATCGAGCCGAAAGCCGGCGAGGATGCCTCGGAGGCCGGCAGCGAGGCGGGCGCGCGCGATCAGGTTGCGCCGGAGTGATCGTGGCTGACGTGGTCGTCAGGCAGGTACGGTCCGCCAACGGGACCAACCCGAAACAGCGCGAGACCCTGCGCTCCCTGCGACTCGGCCGGATCGGACGGCGCTCCACCCATGCCGACGGCCCGGAGCTCCGCGGCATGATCCGGGTCGTGGGCCACCTGGTCGAGGTCACGGAGGACGGTCGCTGATGGCACGCCTCGCACCCGAGAACGTCGGGCAGCACTCGGTGCGGCCCAAGCCGGGCTCACGCCGCGCGGGGAAGCGGGTCGGTCGCGGTCCAGGCTCTGGGCTCGGCAAGACGTCGGGCCGTGGACACAAGGGCGCGGGCGCTCGCTCGGGCAACAAGCGCAAACCCGGCTACGAGGGCGGGCAGAACCCGATCCACATGCGCACCCGGAAGCTCCGGGGCCCTCACCGAAAGATGTCGATGCCGTTCGAGGCCTTCCGCACCCGCACCCAGCCGGTCAATCTGGCCGATCTGGAGGCCCGTTTCGGGGCCGGCGACGAGGTGACGCCCGAGACGCTGCGCGCCGCCGGGCTCGCAAAGCGCCGCCACCCGGTCAAGGTGCTCGCAAGGGGGGATTTGACGAAGAAGCTCACCGTTCGCGCCCACGGCTTCAGCGCCTCGGCGAAGGAGAAGATCGAGCAGGCCGGCGGAACCGCGGTCGTGCTCGGGGCCGACGGCCCCGACTCAGGCACGGGTGACAGGCCGGACGCGGATGAGGGGGAGTAGCTCGTGCTGCAGACGATCCTCAACTCCATCCGGGTCCCCGACATCCGCAAGAAGCTCGCCTTCACCGCCGCGATGCTCCTGCTCTACCGCCTCGGCGCCTACATCCCGGCTCCCGGCGTTGACATCAACACCGTCAAGGAGATCGAGGAGAACTTCTCCGGGAACTCGATCCTCGGCTTCCTGAACCTGTTCAGCGGCGGCAGCCTCTCGCGCCTGTCCCTGTTCGCGCTCGGGATCATGCCCTACATCACCGCCTCGATCATCCTCCAGCTGCTGACGGTGGTGGTGCCCTCGCTGGAGCGGCTCCAAAAGGAGGGCGAGGTCGGCCAGCAGAAGATCACCCAGTACACGCGCTACCTGACAGTCGCTCTCGCCTTCGCGCAGTCGCTCGGCTACGTGTTCCTGTTCCAGTCGTTCCAGGATCAGGCCGGCACGAGCGTCGTCGGCGACGCTGACCGCCCCGAAGGTGTTCCTGATCGTGATGGCTCTCACGGCCGGGACGACGCTCCTCATGTGGCTGGGCGAGCTGATCACCCAGCGCGGGATCGGCAACGGGATCTCGCTGATGATCTTCGCCTCGATCGTGGCCTCGCTTCCCAGCGGGATCCAGGCGTGGTGGACCAACCCCGATCAGGTCTTCGTGGTGATGATGCCCTTCATCGCCCTGGCGGTGATCGTCGGGATCGTCTTCGTCCAGGAGGGCCAGCGGCGGATCCCCGTCCAGTACGCGAAGCGGGTCGTCGGGCGCCGCATGACCACCGGCGGATCCACCTACCTGCCCCTGCGGGTCAACATGGCCGGCGTGATCCCGGTGATCTTCGCCGCCTCGATCATGGCCTTCCCGCCCACCATCGGACAGCTCCTGAACACGCCCGCCGCGCTCGACTTCGCCGCCTTCTTCAGCCCGGATGGCTGGGCGTACGTCGTTGGCGAGGTGTTCTTCATCGTCATCTTCACCTACTTCTACACGGCGGTCACCTTCAACCCCGTTGACCAGGCGGACAACCTGAAGAAGTACGGAGGCTTCATCCCGGGGGTGAGACCCGGGCGACCTACCGCCGAATACCTGGACCGGATCCTGTCCAGGCTCACCTTCCCAGGGGCGCTCTACCTCGGCGCGGTCGCTGCCCTGCCCACGATCCTGATCAGCCAGACGTCGGCGAACTTCTTCTTCGGCGGCACCTCGATCCTGATCGTCGTCGGCGTTGCGCTCGACACCGTGAAGCAGCTCGAGGCCCAGCTGATGATGCGCAACTACGAGGGGTTCTTGAAATGACGATGGCGGGCCCTGCAAACCCGCGCATCTCGATGTCCTCGGCCAATCGCCTCGCTCACTTAGGTATCAACTAAGCTCGCTTCGCCGATTGGCCTGCGTCCACCGATCTGCTTGGTTTTCGGGCCCGTTCGCGGGTCCTTTCAGTTCGGCTGCCGATGTCTGAGCTGAATCTCGTCCTACTTGGCCCGCCGGGCTCCGGCAAGGGGACTCAGGGGGAGCGCCTGCAGGAGGACTTCCGGCTGCCGTACCACGCAACCGGCGACATCCTCCGGGCAGCGGTGCGCGACGGGACGGCGCTGGGCCGGGAGGCCAAGGAATACATGGATCGCGGCGACTTGGTCCCAGACGAGGTGATGGTGGGGATGATCGCCGAGCGGATCTCGGCGGGCGACGCGTCCGACGGCTTCATCCTCGACGGCTTCCCCAGGACGACGGCGCAGGCGGAGGCGCTCGACTCGAAGATGGACGAGCTTGACCGCGCACTGACGGTGGCGATTCTGATCGACGTGAGCGACGACGAGGTGATCCGTCGCTTGGGCGGTCGCCGCATCTGCGTCAAGGAGGGACACGTCTTCCACGTCGAGTTCGATCCGCCCAAGAACGAGGGCGTGTGCGACGTCTGCGGCGCCCGTCTGGAGGTCCGCGAGGACGACAAGCCCGAGGTGATCCGCAACCGGCTCCAGACGTACCATGAGAAGACCGAGCCCGTTGGGTCCTACTACGAGCAGCGCGGCATCCTGCGCAGGGTGGACGGCTCGCTCGAGCCCGACGAGGTCAACGACCGAATCAGGGCGATGCTCGCCACCCTCCGCATGGAGGAGGAGCTGTAGACCGCTGCAAACCGTCGCATGTCCATGTCCTCGGCCGATCGTCTCGCTCGCGTAGGTTTCAACTACGCTCACTCGTCGTTTGGCCTGCGTCCCCGGCAAGCTTGGTTTTCGCGGTCTAGTCGACGATGATCATCAAGAAGACCCCAGAGCAGATCGAGCGGATGGCCGCGGCGGGGGCGATCCAGGCGCGCTGCCTGCGAATGCTTCGCGCGAAATGCCACCCGGGCGTCACGACCGCCGACCTCGACGAGGCCGCCGAGCGATTCATCGCCTCGCAGAGCGCGGACGCCTCCTTCAAGGGCTACCGCGGCTTTCCCGGATCCATCTGCACCTCGCCGAACTCGATGGTCGTCCATGGGATCCCCGGCAGCTACGAGCTCAAGCGAGGCGACGTGATCTCCCTCGACGTGGGGGTGACCAAGGACGGCTGGGTGGCGGATGCGGCGATCACAGTGCCGGTCGGCTCGATCGACCCGCGCGCTCGGGAGTTGCTCGACGCAACCAGGGAGGCGCTGGTCGCGGGGGCTCGCGAGGTGCGGCCCGGCAATCACCTCGGCGACGTTTCCGGCGCCATCCAGCACCAGGTCGAGTCGCGGGGCTTCTCGATCATCCGCTCCCTGGTCGGTCACGGGATCGGTCGCGACATGCACGAGGATCCCCAGATTCCCAACTACGGCGAGCCCGGCCGGGGACCCGAGCTGGAGCCGGGCATGGTGCTCGCCATCGAGCCGATGGTCACGGCGGGTGGGCCGGATGTGCGGGTTGGAGAGGACAACTGGGCCGTCTACTCGGCGGACGGCTCGCTCACCGCGCACTTCGAATACACCGTCGCGGTCACCGAGGACGGGCCTCGGGTGCTGACACCCTGGCATGAGGAGTGAAGCCGCTCGCCGTCCACGACGCGACGGCCGGCTTGGCTGTTGGGGCTCTGCGCGGGCGGTTGGGCCGTGTTCGAGCTTGTGCTCGCCATTCGCGCCCGCGGCGGTGACGAGGGTGGCGAGGACCGCAGCTTCATCCCGCTGACCGTCTCGGTGTTCGGCGGCCTCGGGCTCGGCGTGCTCGCCGCTCGGACCGATGAGCTCGTCGCTGCCGGGGCCCGGGTGGTGGCCCCTGGTGGCGGGGATCGCGGTGTTCGCGGCCGGGCTGGGCCTGCGCGCCCGGGCGGTTCAGGAGCTCGGCCGGTTCTTCAAGTTCACGGTGGTCGTGCAGGCCGGCCATCGAGTGATCGACACCGGCCCCTACGCGCGAATCCGCCACCCGAGCTACACCGGTCTCCTCATGGCATCACTCGGTCTCGGCGTCGGGCTCGGCACATGGCTCTCGATCCCCGCGTGCGTGATCCCGCCGCTGATCGCCTTCAGCGTCCGGCTGGTGCACGAGGAGCGGGTGCTGGCCAGCGAGCTGGGGGAGCCGTATCGGTCCTACATGCGGCGCACGTGGCGGCTCGTTCCCGGTGTTTGGTGAACGTCAGCTCGAGGACTCGGCACTGCAACGCGCGCACAGGCCGTGGACGACCACCTCAGCGCCGTCGACCGCGAACCCGCGTCCCCTCGCGGACGACACGGCGCCCTCCAGCGAGACGTTCGCGTCCAGGTCCTCCACCGCGCCACACCGCCGGCAGACCAGATGGTGGTGGTCGACGGGACGGGAGTCGTAGAGGGCGCGGCCCCTGCCCGCCGCGACCCGTCGGACGAGCCCTGCCTCCTCGAGGGCCTCGAGGCTCGCGTAGACGGTGGGGAGGGAGACGTTTGGCAAACGCTCGCTTACCGCAGCCAGGAGCTCCTCCGCGCCCACGTGGTGGCCGAGCTCGACCAGCGTCTGGTGGATCAGGAGCCGCTGCGTCGTAACGCGATAGCCCGCTGCCCGCAACGCCTCGGCGGTCTGGTCACGGCTGGTGGTCCGGCTGGTCGCGGTGGTCATCGTCATCAGGGTAGCCTAATTCCTTTAAGGGCATCCTAATCTTAAGTCCTTTGCTATAAGTGGCGCATGGTTGAGTCCGTGCTCGAGAGCTGGCGCGGGGCGAGCGAGCGCCAGCGCCTGCTCCAGGTCGTGCAGCCGGGCCTGATCGGACTCATCGACGGGACCGTCTCGACCCTCGCGCCGATCTTCGCCTCCGCCTACCTCGCCGGGTCGCGCGCGGCGCTGCTGGTTGGGCTGGCCGCAGCGCTCGGGGCGGCGATCAGCATGGGCATCTCCGAGGCCCTGTCGGACGATGGGACCCTCACGGGCCGGGGCGACTCCGTCACCCGGGGCGTGATCACCGGGGTCGCCACCTTCATCGGCGGCAGCGCTCACGCCCTCCCGTTCCTGATCAACGATGTCGGCACGGCGCTCGCGGTCGCCTATCCGGTCGTGGCGTGCGAGCTGGCGGCGATCGCCTGGATTCGCAGGCGCTTCCTGCGCGTCCCCCTGACCCACTCGCTGGTACAGGTGACGCTTGCCGGCGCGATGGTCGCCGCGGTCGGCGTCGCAGTCGGCCACGCCTAGCGACGCCGTCCGTGTTCGTCCATCGGCGGCCCCGACGCTCGACGGGCGCCGCTCCGATCCGGCGCTGTCCCATCCCATGCACTAGCTTGGGCGCCAAGTGCTGCCTTGCTACCATTCTCGGTCGGCCATCAGGCCGTGTTCTTTGCCCGCGGGCCCGATTCATGGGGCCCGGCGGGCCTTCTCCGTAACTGATTGGATACGACCCGCGCGAGGTGTGGGATGAAGGTTCGAGCTTCCGTAAAGCCGATGTGTGAGCGCTGCCGGATCATCCGGCGCGGCGGCGTCGTGCTCGTGATCTGCTCGAATCCGCGGCACAAGCAGCGGCAGGGGTGAGGGGGATGCTTGGCGCGGTGCCGCAACCAACAGCTTCTCGTATTGATCAGGCGCGTACACAACGGGGCCGCGAGCAGCATGTGGTGGTGACCTAGTGGCACGCATCGCAGGGGTCAACGTCCCGGTCAACAAGCGGGTCGAGGTGGGTCTCACCTACGTCCACGGCATCGGCGCCTCCACCGCTCGCAAGATCGTCGACGACGTCGGCGTCAGCCCCGACACCTACGTCAAGGACCTGACCGACGACGAGGTGGTGAAGCTCCGCGAGGCGGTCGAGTCCCGTGAGGTGGAGGGCGACCTTCGCCGCGAGCGCTCGCAGAACATCAAGCGCCTCTCCGAGGTTGGCGCCTATCGGGGCCTTCGTCACCGCCGCGGACTCCCGGTGCGGGGGCAGCGCACGAAGACCAACGCCCGCACGCGCAAGGGGCCGCGGCGGATGAGCATCGCCGGCCGGCGCAAGCCGCCGGCGGCGAAGTAGGCGTGCAGTTGGTGGTGAGCTGATGGCTCAACCGAAGAAGGGCGCAGGACGCGGCAAGGGCCGGTCCCGGCGCCGAGTGAAGAGGAACATCGCCTACGGGATCGCCCACATCAAGACGAGCTTCAACAACACGATCGTGACCATCACCGATACCGACGGCGGCGTGGTCTGCTGGGAGTCGGCCGGCTCGGCCGGATTCAAGGGCTCTCGCAAGTCGACCCCGTTCGCTGCCCAGGTGACTGCCGACTCCGCCGCCCGCAAGGGCATGGAGCACGGCCTCGAGCGGGTCGAGGTCCACGCGAAGGGGGCGGGCTCGGGCCGCGACACGGCCATCCGCTCCCTCCAGGCCGCCGGCCTGCAGGTCACGACCGTCAAGGACGTAACGCCCCAGGCGCACAACGGCTGTCGGCCCCGGAAGCGGCGGAGGGTCTAGGTGGCGCGGGACACGTCACCGCAGTGCAAGCAGTGCCGCCGGGAGGGGCAGAAGCTGTTCCTGAAGGGCGCGCGATGCCTGACCGAGAAGTGCGGCGTCGAGCGGCGGTCCTATCCGCCGGGGGAGCACGGCCGGGGGCGCATGCGTCAATCCGAGTACCGCCAACAGCTGCGCGAGAAGCAAAAGGCGCGCCGCTACTACCAGGTGCTCGAGAAGCAGTTCCGCGGCTATTACGACAAGGCTTCGCGCCAGCCCGGCGTGACCGGCGAGAACCTGCTGCGGCTGTTGGAGCGGCGGCTCGACAACGTGCTCGTTCGGCTCGGCTTCGCGGCGTCTCGGCGCCAGGCGCGCCAGCTCGTCGGCCATGGTCACTGGCTCGTCAACGGCCGCCGAGTGGACATTCCCTCGTACCAGGTCCGGCCCGACGACGTGATCTCGATCCGCCCCGACTCCAAGGCGGCCGACGTCGTGCGCTCGGCGACGGAGCTGACGGCGGCGGTGCCGGCATGGCTTCAGGCCGACCATGACTCCCTGACCGCGAAGGTGCTGCGCCTTCCGGACCGCGGGGAGATCATGACGCCGGTCGCCGAGCAGCTGATCGTCGAGCTCTACTCGAAGTAGCGCTCGCAAACCACGAAATCAACGATTCCAGAGGAAGCGATGACCACCCTGCCCGAATTCCAGATCCCGAAGATTTCCAGTGAGAAGGTCGCGGACAATCGCGGGACCTTCACGATCGAGCCCCTCGACAAGGGCTTCGGCTACACGTTTGGCAACAGCCTGCGTCGCGTCCTGCTCTCTTCGCTGGGCGGCGCCGCGATCAAGAGCGTGCGGATCGAGGGGGTGGCTCACGAGTTCTCGACCGTCGCCGGGGTGAAGGAGGACGTCACCGACATCGTCCTCAACCTCAAGGACATCGTCGTCCGGATGCACACCGACGCCGATGAGGTGGAGGCGCCGCTGGTCGCCACCGGCCCGGGTGACGTGAAGGCCAAGGACATCGATCTCCCCGCAGGGGTCGAGATCCTCAACCCGGACGCGCCGATCGCGACGCTCGAGAAGCGCACCAAGCTGGAGATCTACCTGACCATCGGTCGCGGTCGCGGTTACTCGCCCGCGGAGGACAACAAGACCGAGGACCAGCCGCTCGGAGTGATTCCGATCGACTCGATCTTCTCGCCCATCCGGCGGACCTCCTACGCGGTCGATTCCGCCCGAGTCGGCCAGCGCACCGACTTCGACAAGCTGTCGCTCGAGGTGGAGACCGACGGCTCGATTGAGCCGGCCACCGCTTTGCGGGAGGCGGCCGAGATCCTGATCAAGAGCCTGGCGATCTTCACCGACGCCGACCGGGTCGAGGAGCTGACCAGCCGCGACGGCGACGTCCCGGCCGAGGCGGCCTTCGCGCCCCTCACCGCCGGCGAGGGCGACGACCGCCTGATCGAGGAGCTGGAGATCGGGGTGCGCGCCTACAACTGCCTGAAGCGCGCCGGCATCCAGACGGTTGGCGACCTCGTCCAGCGCTCCGAGTCGGAGCTGAACGCGATCCCGAACTTCGGCAAGCGCTCAACTGACGAGGTCAAGGACGCGCTGATCACGCTCGGGCTATCGCTCCGCGAGGAGTGAGCCGGTAGCGGGCACGGGCTAGGATCTGCGCCTCCGTCGGGCAGCCAGCCACTCCGTCGAGCCATGCGCCACCGAAAGACCCGTCACAAGCTGAGCCGCGACACCTCGCACCGGCGATCGCTGATGCGCAACCTCTCTCGCGAGCTGATCGAGCACGAGCGGATCAAGACCAGCCAGGCAAAGGCCAAGGCGGTCAAGCCCGAGGTCGAGAAGCTGATCACGCTCGCGAAGCGGGGCGACCTCCACGCACGCCGCAGGGCGCTCTCGGAGCTCGGCCAGGACCGGTTCGTCGTCCACAAGCTGTTCGAGGAGATCGCGCCGCGGTACTCGGAGCGGGCGGGGGGCTACACGCGGATCGTCAAGCTCGGACCACGCCGCTCGGATTCCACCGAGATGGTGTTCATCGAGCTGGTCTAGCGGCCCTTCGCGCCAATAGCCTCAGACCGTGGGCGCCCTGCGGCTGACAATCGCCTACGACGGCACGCCGTTCGCCGGCTGGGCCGCGCAGCCCGGTCAGCGAACGATCCAGGCCGAGCTCGAGGCGGCGTTGGAGACGATCCTCGGCGAGCGAGCGTCGCTCACGGTCGCCGGCCGCACCGATGCCGGGGTCCATGCCTGGGGACAGGTGGCGAGCTGCGAGTCCCGACGCGAGCCGCCGGATGAATTGGCACA
This sequence comes from uncultured bacterium, assembly GCA_963758865.1. Taxonomy (GTDB): domain Bacteria; phylum Actinomycetota; class Thermoleophilia; order Solirubrobacterales; family 70-9; genus AC-56. Next base: position 479,820 of record CAVWWY010000006.1, read on the forward strand.
CCGGCTGAACGCGGTGCTGCCTCCGGAGATCGCCGTTGTGAAGGCGAGCGTCGCGGCCGAGGGGTTCGACGCCCGACGCGACGCTCGCTCCCGGACCTACTGCTACCGGTTGTTGGCCTCGCCTGTGCGGCACCCGTTTGAGGAGAGGAGAGCGCTTTGGTGTCCCCGCCCGCTTGATCGCGTGGGGCTCGATCGCTGCGCGGCGACCCTCGTCGGGAGCCACGACTTCACCGCATTCACCCCGACGGACACGGAGCACGTGCGCTTCGAGCGCGACATTGTCAACGCCGAGTGGCGATCGCGGCAGCTCGCCGGCCCCTTCCCGGGCCACCTGCTCGAGCTCTGGATCGAGGCCGACGCGTTCATGAGGCACATGGTCCGGGTGCTGGTGGGCACGATGCTCGAGGTCGCTCGAGGCAGGCGAACGGTCGAGGACTTCGAGGCTCTCCTGCAAGGTGCGCCCCGCGAGCGCGCCGGCGAGACGGCGCCCCCCGAGGGCCTCTTCCTCGCCTCGGTGCGCTACTGAGCGGAATCCTCCTGGGTTCCCAGCTCGAGCTCGCCGAGGTTCGCTGGCCGGCCGGGCAGGTACATCGAGGAGCCCGTGGCCAGTAGAACCGGCTTTCCCTCGGCGTTCGTGACCTCCGCTCGGGTGATCGCGATCGTCCTCCCGCTGTGGATCACCTCGGCCCGGGCGATGAGATCGGATCCGTCCGGCGCCACCGGGCGCAGGAAGTTCGTCTTCAGGTCGAGGCCCGCGATCGCTACCCCCGGAGCGGCCAAGGTCTCCGCGGCGGCCAGCATGGCGAAGTCGGCGAGCATCGCGATCACCCCGCCCTGGAGGCGGCGCGCCGGGCTTGCCAGCCACTCCGTCGCGGGCAGCGCGAAGGTTGCTGTTCGCTCGCCGACGTCGATCAGCCGCAGGCCGGTCAGGTGGTGCAGGGGCGGCGGCGGGAGCTCGCCGGCCAGCTGGCGCTCGAGGATCTCCAGGCCCGGGAGCTCCGACCAGACGCTTTGGGGGATGGTTGTCGCAGGGGCGGCGCGGCGAAATGGATCCGGGGATTCGTACTCCGTTGGCTCGATCGGGGCAAGATCCCCCGGTGGCTCGGGCGGATCGTCCAGCGGCGGGAATACCGACAGCCTCGATGTCCCGTGGGCGATCAGCTCCTCTCGGTCTCGGTCGAGCACGAAGACCTCGGACAGCGCGACCGACCGACCGACGTGGATCGCCTGGCCGTGCGCCGAGAGCACTATCCCGGGGCGAGCGGGCCGCAGAAACGAGAGCGACAGCTCGGCGGTCGTGTACGTCGTGGCCGCGGGCAGCTGGGTCTCGATCGAGCAGCCGAACGCGATGTCGGCGACGATCGCCAGGGTTCCTCCGGAGACCACGCCGGTGGACGAGGCGAGCCACCCGGACACCGGCATCTCGGCCTCGGCGGTGCCGTCGCCAAAGCGCAGGGGGGCGGCACCGGTCAGGTGGGACAGCGGGGGAGGGGGCCAGGTCGAGCGCCGCCAGCCCTCGAGCCGCTCGCGACCCGAGAGGGCGATCACGCGGCGATCCGGGTAGGACCCGCGCACGTCCTCCTGCCAGATCGCCTGGACCTCGGTCGCCACGGCGTGAACCTAGCGGACCGGGAAGCGAACGCCGCGCAACAGGGAACCCGCTAGGGAAGGCTCGCGCCTCCTCGCACCCCCGAGGAGAATCAAGCATCGTCGCCGGCGGGCGAGAACACGGTCGCCTGGTGCTCCTCGATGCGCCCGTCCGGCCGAATGTGCAGGACTCGCCAGCCACTCGACGTGAGCGCGTCGGAGATCAGTCGCCGGTGGCAGCGCCGCCAGTCCCATTCCGCGCACATGATCGCGGCGCGGCGCCCGCGCGCCAGGAGCTGGAGGCGGTTGAAACCGGCGGCGAACTCGTCGGTGGACATGTGGTCGGCATAGGCGCGGAACGCGGCCACCCGCCAGCCGGTGTTCGGGGAGTCGCGGCGAACTCGGCGCCGGCCACCCAGCTCCTCGCCGAGCCGCTCATAGCCGATCCCGGCGGTCTCGAGCGTCGCCTCGAGCGCATCGCCGTCAAAGTGCGGGTGTCGACGAGACGACGGGAAGCGCCGGACGTCGCAGCAGAGCTCCACGCGTTGGGAGCGCAGGAGCTTCACGAAGCGCTTCGCCTCGTGTGTCGAATGTCCCACGGTGAGGATCTCGGGCGCCACCACCACATGCGGATTGTGCCGCCCGGCCGTCCCTAGAATCGAACCCGATCCTGATGCGGGTGCTGCTCACGAACGACGACGGAATCGGCGCGGAAGGCCTCCACGCGCTGCGGCGGGAGATCGCCCGCCTCGAAGGGGTCGAGGCGCACGTGATCGTCCCCGATTCGAATCGCAGCGCCACGGCCCGCAGCATCACCACCCGATCGCCCCTCTCGGTGGCCGAGGTCGAGCTTGACGACGGCACGATCGCCTACGCCACCGACGGGACCCCGGTCGACTGCGTTCGCTTCGGCGAGCTTGGATTAGTCGGTGACCGACCGGATCTGATCGTCTCGGGAATCAACCACGGCTCCAATCTGGGGGACGACATCACCTACTCGGGTACCGTGGCGGCGGCGCTGGAGGGGATCGTGCTGGGGATCCCCGCGATCGCGATCTCCCAGCAGTCGAGCCGCCGCGAGATGGGCTTCCTCCCGGGCCGCGGATTCGACTTCACCGTGGCCGCCCGCTTCGGCGCCGAGCTGGTTCGGCTGCTGATCGCCGAGCCGCTTCCGGCGGAGACGCTCCTCAACGTCAATTGCCCGGCCGCCGAGCCCGAGGGGATCCAGGTCACGCACCTCGGAAAGCGCCTCTACAACGACGAGCTGCGTCTGGTCGACGAGGATGGCGACGGAAGGCGTCGCTATCGGATCTACGGCTTCGAGCCATCGTTCGAGGACGAGCCCGGCACGGACCTGTCGGCGGTCGCCCGGGGGCGGATCTCGATCACCCCGGTCCACTTCGACCTCACGGATCGGGAGGGGTTGGGACGCCTGCGGGGCTGGGATCTCGACGGCATGCTCCGGGAGGCGCTCGCGGACGCAGCCAAGGGAACGTGAGCCCAAAGCAGGCGATCAAGCGCTCGCAGGAGCTGCGGCGCGAGATCGCCCACCACGACCACCGCTACTACGTCCTCGACGATCCGGAGATCGGCGACGACGAGTACGACGCGCTGCTGAACGAGCTCCGGGAGCTCGAAGAGAGGAACCCCGAGCTGCGGACCCCCGACTCGCCGACCCAGCGGGTCGGTGGGCGACCCCTGGACAAGTTCGAACAGGTCCGGCACGCCGAGCCGATGCTCTCGCTCGGCAACGCGCGCGGGGCCGAGGAGTTCCGCGCCTGGGAGGCCCGGCTTCACAACCGCCTGCGGCAGCTCGACATCGAGCCGGGCGAGCTTCGCTTCGTGTCCGAGCCGAAGATCGACGGGCTGGCCATCTCGCTGACCTACGAGGACGGGACGTTTACGAGGGGCGCCACGCGTGGCGACGGGGTGATCGGCGAGGACGTCACGCAGAACCTGAAGACCATCAAGGCGATCCCATTGCGGATCGAGGACGCCCCAAAGCTCGTCGAGGTGCGCGGTGAGGTCTATCTCCCCCGATCCGCGTTCGCCGAGCTGAACGAGGCGCGCACGGCTGCGGGCGAGGCCGCCTTCGCCAACCCCCGGAACGCGGCCGCGGGCTCCCTGCGCCAGCTCGACTCGGAGATCACCGCGTCGCGGCCGCTCTCGATCTGGTGCTACGGGATCGGGGCCCAGGATGGCCTCGACCTGCGAACTCACACCGACGAGCTGGACTGGCTTCGCGGGCGTGGGCTCAAGGTGAACGACGAGACCGCTGTGCACGAGACGGCCGACGAGGTCGTTGCCAGGTGCGAGTGGTGGGAGAAGCGGCGCGAGGAGCTCGACTTCGAGATCGATGGGGCGGTGATCAAGGTCGACCAGAGGACTCTGTGGCGGGAGCTGGGTGTCGCCGGACGTGAGCCGCGGTGGGCCGTGGCCTGGAAGTTCCCGCCGATTACCGCGACCACGAAGCTCAACAAGATCGTCTGGAACGTGGGCCGCACCGGCCGCCTTCTGCCGTTCGCGATGTTGGAACCGGTTCACGTCGGGGGCGTAACCGTCTCCACCGCCACCCTGCACAACGAGGAGGACCTGGCCCGCAAGGACGTCCGCGAGGGCGACGAGGTCGTGGTCACCCGGGCGGGCGACGTGATCCCGCAGGTGATCTCGCCGCTGATCCAAAGGCGCAAGGGAAGGCGACTGCGAAAGCCCAAGCCGCCGGCCAAGTGCCCGCGATGTGGAACGCCAACGGTGAAGCCCGAGGACTCGGTCTGGACGATCTGCCCCAACCGTCGCGGGTGTCCCGGGCAGACCTTTCAGCAGGTCAAGCACTTCCGCGGCGCGATGGACATCGAGGGCCTGGGCGAGAAGAACGTGATCCGGTTCCTCGACGAGAATTTGATCGGCGATCCGGCCGACATCTACGACCTGACCGCCGAGCGGATCGCCGAGCTGGACGGCTTCGGTGAGCTGTCCGCGCGCAACCTGATGGACGAGATCGAGCGGTCCAAGGAACGGCCTTTCGGCCTCGTGCTGTACGCGCTGGGGCTGCCGGGGATCGGCTACGTGAACGCCCAGGCCCTGGCGGAGCACTTCGGATCGATCGACGACCTGCTCGAGGCCGACGCAGAGGCGGTCGAGGCGGTCGAGGGCATCGGCCCCGTTCTCGCGCGCCAGGTCCAGGAGGAGCTGAGCGACGAAGCGACCCTGGACCTGATCCGGCGGCTTCGCGATCGCGGGCTGCGGTTCGAGCTCTCCGCAGCTGAGCAGCGCGCGCACGGTGGCCCGCTGGACGGCAAGACCTTCGTTCTGACCGGCACCCTCCCGAACCTCACGCGGGAGGAGGCGACCGAGCGCATCCGGCGCGCCGGCGGCAAGGTCACGGGCTCGGTCTCCAAGGCGACCGACTATGTGGTCGCCGGCGACAGTCCGGGGTCGAAGCTCGCCAAGGCCGAGGAGGTCGGAACCACCCTGCTGGATGAGGACGGGCTGCGGAAGCTGCTGCCGGGCTGACGCGGCGCTAGGCGCGCTCGGAATCCTCAAGCGAGGAAAGGCTGGGTGGGTAGCACGCCCAAAGACCACATCGAGTGGCGGATAAGTCGCCTTCAAGCCAACTAAGTCGCCACTCGATGCTCAGATGCGGACCCATTTCTCTACCCGGCCCCGTGGACCCCCCAAATCGCGGCTTGCCCGCTAGCGCCGATACCTGGCAATCAGGGCCGCCATCCTGTCCTGGGCCCTGCGGGCGGCGTCGACGTCGACCGAGTTCATCAGGAACGAGAAGGCGACTACACCGTGGCCTGCGTGGCAGTAGCCCGACAGGGCACTGACGCCGATGAGGGTCCCCGTCTTGGTCCGACAGCGCCCGTCGGCGGCGGTGCCGTTCATGCGATCGGCGACCGTCCCCTGCTCCCCGGCCAGGGGAAGGGAGTGCCGGTAGGTGGCGGCGCCCGGGCGCCGGTGCATGGCGGCGAGGAGGCGCACCACCCGTCGCGGCGAGGCGCGGTCTGCCCGCGAGAGGCCCGAGCCGTTCTGCATCGCGATCCCGGTTCCAAGGCGCCGCGCGAACTTCCTCACCTTGCGGACGCCGCGCCGGGTCGTCCCCTTGCCGCCGTCCCGCGATGCCGCCAGCCGTTTCAGGAGCATCTCTGAGAAGAAGTTGTTCGAGGGGATCAGCGTGGCAGCCAGCAGGGCCCGGACCCGCGGCGAGCCGACGCTCCCGAGCGCCCGCCTTCTCAGCGCACGGGGGCGAAGGTCGGCGCGACCCGTGCCTCCTTTCACCCAAACGCCGATGGCCCGGAGCTTGTGCTTCAGCTTCCGGGCCGCGACCAGCTCCGGGTTGCTCGCGTAGTGTCCGTGTACGAATCCCGAGTCGTAGGAGAGGCCCGACAGGGGCCCGAGCTCTCCCGAGGCGTCGACCCCGCTGGTCGGGATGCCCCGCCGGCGGTCGAAGATCGAGTCGTCGGCGCGGATCTTGCCCGTCACCCGCTTGATGCCCGCCTTGCGGACGTCGGTGGCGAGCGCGCCGAGCGGGGTGAGGGGGAGGTTGTGGCGGCGGGCGAAGCCCGCCCGCCCGAGCGCTGGGTCGCCGGCCCCGACCACCACCAGGCTGCCCCGGAGCGTGTGGCCGTGAATTGCATTGGCCGGCCGCGGATAGACCTTGGTCTTGAAGGTATGGCGGCCACCGAACCGGTCGAGCAGGGCGGCCATCCCGAACAGCTTCGTATTCGAGGCCAGGATCCGGCGCGAGCGCGACGCCCAGCTGAACAGCGTCCGGTTGCCGCGCGCGTCGAGATCGCTGACGAGGGCGCCGCTGGCGCCCCCCACCCGCTGCATCTGGTGGGCGAGTCCGTGCCGCAGGCGCGAGCGAGAGATCGACGCGGACGCCAGATCCGGCGCCGCGAGCACCACGCACGCGAGTGCCGCCAACGCCGTCGCCAGGCATCTTCCCGCCACGGCGGCCCAGGGTAGCCGCTGATCCAGGCATAATGCGGGCAGCCATGGGGAAGGTCGTCGAGCTCGAGACCCCGGGGACGGAATCGCGGGGGACTCGGAGCAGGAGAGGTCGCCGGCGTCGTTCGAAGACCGCGCTCGTTCTGGGCGGCGGGGGGTTCACCGGTGGCGTGTACGAGATCGGCGCCCTTCGTGCGCTCGACCTGCTGGCCGTCAACAGGACGGTCAACGATTTCGACGTCTATGTGGGGACGAGCGCCGGGTCGTTCGTGGGCAGCATGGTTGCCAACGGGATCACCCCGGAGGAGATGATGCGGGTCATCAACCGGGAGCTGCCGTCGCCGCTCTCCGACATCTCGCTTGGCACCCTGCTGCGGCCGAACTACGGCGGCTTCCTGCGCAAGTCGCTCGCCTTCCCCCTCCGGGTCGCCGGCGTCGCGCGCGAGCTGGTCAGTCATCTGGGCGAGCTGTCGGCCGTGGACATCGCGACCGGGCTGTCGAGCGGACTCCCCGCCGGCATCTACACCGGGGCCGGGATCGAGAGCTACGTGGCCGAGGTGCTCTCCGACCCCGATCGGAGCAACGACTTCCGGCTCCTCGACCCCGAGCTCTACCTGACCGGCACGGATCTCGACACGACCGAGCGGGTCGTCTTCGGTGAGGGGGAGTGGGCGGACGTCCCGATCTCGACCGCGGTCGCCGCCTCCGGGGCGTTGCCGATGGTCTATGAGCCGGTTCGGATCAACGGTCGCGAGTTCATCGACGGCGGCATCCGCTCGACGACGAACGTCGACGTCGCCGTTGAGCATGGCGCGAAGTTCATCGTCGTGATCAACCCGCTCGTCCCCTACGTCAACGACTTTCGCAAGAAGATCCCGACCATGACCGGCACCCGCGTGCGCCACGTCTCCGACATGGGATTCTCGGCGATCGGCAACCAGGCCTTCCGCGTCCTCTCCCACGAGCGCCTCCATCTGGCGGTGCAGTACTGGGAGCAGCGCTATCCGGGTGTCGACATCATCCTGATCGAGCCCGAGCTCGATGACGAGATCATGTTCGGCACCTCGATCCTGGATTACAGTGGCCGGCTCGAGACCGCCAAGCACGGCTTCGAGTCCGTCACCCTGAAGCTGGCCCGCGACTACGATCGCTACAAGTCGATCGCCGAGCGGCACGGGATCCAGATCTCGGCCCGGAGGGTGCGCCACGTGCTCGACCAGGTCGAGCGCGAGGAGGAGCACCTGTCGGCATGGCGGCGAGTGCTCGAGCAGACGACGGCGGTGCTCTTGAGGTCCGCCCCGGGACGCTCGGCGGCGGGGGCCGCGGGCTCGGACGAGGACGAGGCGAGCGGCTAGCTAGCCCTCGTACAGGGCCTCGATCTGTGGCTTGTACTTGTCGGCGACGACTTTTCGCTTCACCTTGAGGGTCGGCGTCAGCTCGCCGCCCTCCTGTGACAGGTCACGAGGGAGGATCTCGAACTTCTTCACCTGCTCCACGCGGGCGAACTTCTCATTGATCTTCTCGACGTGCTCCTCGATCGTGCGCCTGATTAGCGCGTCGGAGGCCAACGCCTCTGGGTCGTCCTCGGCGAGGCCGTTCTCCGCGGCGAACTTCGTCACCTCCTCGGGATCGAGCGTGACCAGGGCGACGAGATACGGGCGGCGGTCGCCGATCAGGACGCACTGCGAGACCAGCGGGTGCTGCTTCACCTCGGCCTCGATGTTCGCCGGGGTGATGTTCTTGCCACCGGCGGTGATGATGATGTCCTTCTTCCGGCCGGTGATCTTGATGAAGCCGTCGGCGTCGACCTCGCCCAGGTCGCCGGTGTGGAGCCAGCCGTCGACGAGCGTCTCGCGGGTGGCCTCCTCGTTCTTGTAATAGCCCTGGAAGACGTTCGGCCCTCGAACGAGGAGCTCGCCGTCGTCGGCGACCTTCACCTCGCAGCCCGGGAAGGGCTTGCCGATCGTCCCGAACTTGAAGTCCTCGGCGGTCGAGATCGTCGCCGCAGTGGACGTCTCGGTCATGCCCCAGCCCTCGACCACGAGGACTCCGGCGGCGTCGAAGAACCGCAGGATCTCGGGGTTGATCGGCGCCGCCCCGGTGACGGCCTCGATGATGCGGCCGCCGAACAGGGTGCGGATGTGCGACAGCACCAGGCGGTCGGCGAGCTCGTGCTGAATTCGCAGCGGAGGCCACGGGGTGCGGCCCTGGCGCTCCAGCTCTCGCATCCTGCGGCCCACGCCGATCGCCCAGTCGAAGATCATCTTCTGCAGTCCCCCCGCCTTCTCGGCCTTCGAGGTGGCCGCGGTGTAGATCTTCTCGAAGATCCGAGGGACGGACGGAAAGTAGTGAGGCTTCACCTCGGCAAGGTTGGGGAGGATCTTCAGCGGGTCACGCTCCCAATAGGCGAGCACCCCGCCGACCTCGAAGCTCAGCAGCTGGATCAGAAGCGCGAACGAGTGGGCCAAGGGCAGGTACAGGTAGGTCACCCTGCCCGCCTCCAGGACGCTCTGCGAGACGGCCATGTCGATCATCGCCCGGTAGTTGCCGTGGGAGATCACGCACCCCTTCGGGGGACCGGTCGTCCCGGACGTGTAGATGAGCGTGCAGATGTCCTCCGGGGTGACCGAGCTCCAACGCGCCTCCCACTCGGAGGAGTCGAGGTTCGCGCCGCGCTCGATCAGCTCATCGGTCGAGATCGCCCCTTCGGCGGAGCCGGTCATCAGGATCACGTGCTCCAGCTTCGGGCAGGCGTCGCGGACCTGGAGGATCTTGGCGAGCTGCTCGGAGTCCTCGACGACCACGGCCTTCGCGTCCGAGTTCTCGAGCACGTACCGGCACTCCTCGGGCGAGTTGGTCTGGTAGATCGGGACCACGGTGGCACCGGCGGTGAGCGCGGCGAAGTCGTGGTACGTCCACTCTGGGCGGGTGTTGGAGAGGATGGAGACCTTGTCGCCCTTCTCGATCCCAAGCGCCATCAGCCCCGCGGAGAGTCGCTCGACGGTCTCGCCGACCTCGGCGAACGTCCTCGACGTCCAACCCTGGGCGCCTTCCTCCTTGTAGAGCACGGCGTCTCCCGCTCCGTGCCTGCGCGCGGCGAGCGGGAGCAGGTCGGCGACCGTGCGCGGTGCAACCTCGGACGCGACCTTGGCGCCGGCGGTCGCAGTCTCCATCGGTGTCCTCCTTCGCTGTACGACTGACCGAGCGGCCCAGCGCCGCCCCGATCAGAAGGCTATCTCAGCGAAACCGATCAGGCGGCCGCCTGAGGCTGGTTCGCCCGTTGGGTCGAGCGACGGATCGAGGAGAGGAACAGGGTCTTGTCGATCCGGCCGTTGAAGATCGGGACGCCCATCTCCATGCACTTCGAGATCACCTCGCGCCGCTTCATGTTGACTTCGTCGGCGAGCTCGGTGGGCGTCAAGTGAATGGCCACTCGCAGTCTCCTCCTTGTTGCTTGCGTGACGAGTTTTATCGCTCAGCCCGGACACCTGTCAACAATTTTGGGCGCAATTTCCGCTGGTCTCGGCCGCCCACGATGTCCCTGGGGACCGCCACGATCATGGGACTACGATGTCCGCATGCCCGAGACGACCCCCTCCGCGGCAAAGGCGGGCTCCTTTCTGGAGTCGCTCATGGACACCGAGCTGTACTCGATCGGAGCCTATTTCTGCGATGAGCACCCGGACCTCGTCGACGAGGTCGTCTCGCGCAGCGAGGAGATCGAGCGGCGGGGGCTCGAGGCCTACTCACGAGGCGACGGTGACCCGATCGAGGAGAGCTTCGAGACCCTGCTGACCGGCCTCGCCGTCCGCTACTACAAGGCGGTAGCCGGGTAGATGGGCAGCCGCTGGGTCCCGCGCCTGCTGCTGGGGGCGGGCGTGATCGCACTGTCCGCCGCGATCGTCTCGATCTCGGTGGGTACCGGTGGGCCCAAGGTGATCAAGCTGACGGGCGGCGATCAGGTGCAGGAACTGCTCGGCGGAATCCACAGGACGGCTCCGACCTGGGGCCACCCGACTCGCCGGTAACGATCTCGGTCTTCAACGACCTTCAGTGCTCGACCTGCGATGACTACGAGATCCGGACGGTGGGCCCGCTGATCGAGGAGTACGCTCGCTCCGGCCAAGCCCGCTTCGAGTTCCGAAACTATTCGCTGGGACAGGCCGAGACGACGAAGGCCGCATACGCCGCCGTCGCCGCCGCCGAGCAGGATCGTGAGTGGCAGTTCGTCGAGCTGTTCTTCCGAAACCAGGACGCAGCGCCCGGGAACACGGTTTCAGACGAATTCCTGAACGACATCGGCAACTCGATCACCGAACTGGACCTGAGACCTGGAGGAAGGCCATGGAGTCGGCGGAGGTTAGGGATCGCGTCGAGGCCGACGGGACTTTGGCCGCGGACTACGGACTGCGGGTCGACGGGCCTTCGATCGTGGTCGACGGCCCGGGTGGCACCAAAGTGCTCCAGGACTCGCCCTCCCAGCAGGAAGTCGGCGACGCGGTGGCGGCCGTCGAGGGCCGATAGGCAGGGACGCTCGGCCCGTAGACTTGCCCCCTTCGGGGCGTGGCGCAGCCTGGTAGCGCGCACCGTTCGGGTCGGTGAGGTCGCCGGTTCAAATCCGGCCGCCCCGATTGTCAGCAAGCATTCGACCCGAGCCAGAAAGGAGCACACGATGCCCGAACGAGACGGATATTTGCCCGGCGTCCCGTGCTGGGCCGATACGAGCCAGCCCGATCCCGAGTCCGCGGTCACCTTCTACGGCGGTCTCTTCGGATGGGAGTTCGAGAATGTGTTGCCGCCGGATTCCCCAGGCGAGTACTTCATCGCCCGCGTCCGAGGCGGCGATGTCGCAGCGGTCGGTTCGGTGCCCGAGGGCGCTCCACCGAACGCGATGTGGAACACCTACGTCTGGGTCGAGAGCGCCGACGAAACCGCGGCGAAGGTCCGGGATGCCGGCGGGAACGTCGTGATGGAGCCGTTCGACGTCATGGACGCGGGCCGGATGGCGGTGTTCGCGGATCCCGAGGGCGCCGCGTTCTGCGTCTGGCAGGCGAAGGAGCACAAGGGCGCGCGGATCGTCAACGAGCACGGCTCGGTGAACTTCAACGGCCTCAACACGCGGGACCCTGAGGTCGCGAAGCCGTTCTACAGCAAGGTGTTCGGCTGGACCACACTGACCCTGCCCGGCGGGGCGGAGATGTGGACCCTGCCGGGCTACGGCGACTACCTGGAGCGCGACAACCCAGACCTCCGGAAGCAGGTGGAGGAGGCGGGCGGCCCGACGGGGTTCGAGGATGTGGTCGCGAGCATCAATCCGATCGCTGGCGACCAGCCCAACACGCCGGCGCATTGGAGCGTGACCTTCGGGGTCGATGACGCCGACGCGATTGCCGCGAAGGCCAGCGAGCTCGGCGGCAAGGTGATCGTCGCACCGTTCGATGCCCCCTGGGTCAGGATGGCCGTGGTCGCCGATCCGCAGGGCGCAACGTTCATCGCGTCCAAGTTCGTGCCGGAGAACAAGGATCTCGCCGGCCAGACGGCCGAGTCCTCCCAGTAGCGTCGGTCCTCGGGGGTTGCAGCCCTCGAGGCCGGGCGGATGCGGCGCGGCTAAGCGGCGAAGCGCTCAGCCGCTCGCGCCCGTGCCTTGGCCGCCTCGACCTCGCGATCCTTCGCCGGCGCGGAGGTCACGAGCCGGTCAAGCAATTCGGTCGAGGCCTTGGCGACGGCCTCGACGGCCTGCTCGAACGGCTCCACGTTGGCGCGCGAGGGCTTCGTGAAGCCGCTGATCTTGCGAACGTATTGCTCAGCGGCCGCGCGGATCTCCTCGTCGGTCGCGGGCGGTTCGTAGTTGTAGAGGGTTCGGATGTTTCGACACATGTCCACGATCGTAGTCCGATGACTCTCGGCCCGCCGGCCGTCCTAGTCCCCATCTACCGGCCGGCCAGGGACGATTCCGCGGGATAATGGGCGAATGGCCGTGCGGAGAAGGTCGTTTCGCGCGCCGGCGGTTGCCACCGCGCTGGCGACGCTGGCGCTGAGCCTGGCCTCGACGGCGACCGCCGGTGCGCCGGAGCAGGGCTTCGGGCAACGAGTCGCCCCCAAGGGGCCGCTTTCCAACACCGGGCGCTGGATCACGGACACACGGGGCCGTGTCGTGATCCTGCACGGCCTCAACATGGTCTACAAGCTGCCCCCCTACGAACCGGGGGCCGTCGGATTCGGGGCCGACGATGCCGGCTTCCTTCGCCGCAACGGGTTCAACACCGTCCGCCTCGGATTGATCCACAAGGCCGTCGAGCCGCAGCCCGGCCAATACGACTCCGCCTACATCGACGCGATCCGCTCGACCGAGCGGATGCTCGCCGACCGCGGGATCTTCTCGTTGCTCGACTTCCACCAGGACCTCTACAACGAGAAGTTCGAGGGCGAGGGGTTCGCCGACTGGGCCGTGCTCGATGACGGGCTGCCGGCCGAGCCGCTGACCGGGTTTCCGGCCAGCTATCTGACGAGCCCGGGCTCAACCGGGCGTTCGACAACCTGTGGGCAAACGCGGCAGGCCCGGGTGGCGTCGGGATCCAGAAGCGCTACGCGGCTGCCTGGGCCAAGGTGGCGACCCGCTTCAAGCGCGACAACGGGGTCATGGGCTACGACCTGCTGAACGAGCCCTGGCCGGGGAGCGACTTCCCCACCTGCGCCAACACCGCCGGGTGCCCGACATTCGACACCGGGGAGCTCGCCTCCTTCTACGAGCGCGTGATCTCGCGCATCCGCGCCGCGGAGCGAAGGCACCTCGTCTTCTATGAGCCGAACGTCCTGTTCAACTTCGGTGCCAACACGAACCTGCCCGATCTTGGATTCAAGCGCCTCGGGATGAGCTTTCACAACTACTGCCTGACGGGGCTCATCAGCGGGGCGCCCACGAACTGTCGGGACCTCGAGGAGCTGGTCTTCGACAACGCTGACGCGCACGCAGGCGATGCCGGCGACGGGCTCGTCCTCTCCGAGTACGGCGCCACGGACGACATCCCGACCCTGGAGCGGCTCGCGAACCTCGCCGACCAGCACATGGTCTCCTGGCAGGAATGGCACTACTGCGGCTGCGACGATCCGACGACCAGCGGACCGGGCGACACCCAGGCCGTGGTCAAGGACCCGAGCAAGCCGCCGCGCGGGTCGAACGTGTTCCGGGACAAGCTCAAGGCGCTGGCCCGGCCCTACCCGCAGGCGGTTGCGGGCACCCCGGTCCGGTTCTCGTTCAATCCCGACGGCCGCAGATTCGAGCTGGTCTACACCCGCCGCCGGGCGAGCGGTCACGGCAGCTTCGACCAGGGCGTGACCGTGGTGGTCCTGCCCGCGATCCAGTACCCGAATGGATACGGCACTCGACTCAACGGCGGATCGGTGGTGGCGAAGGGCCCCCGCGGTCGCCTGTTCATTCGGGCGAACGCCAACTCGAGCCGGGTCGAGCTGACCGTCACCCCGCGTCCGGCGAACGCAGGATGAAGGTCTTCCTCGCCGGAGCGAGCGGCACCATCGGGCGCCCGCTCGTGCGACAGCTCGTGGCAGCGGGACATGCCGTTACCGGGATGACGAGCCGGGAGAGGAACGCGGCCGCGATCGAGGCCGCGGGTGCGCGGCCCGTCGTCTGCGATGCGCTCGACGCCGACTCGGTGAAGGCGACGGTGGTCCAGGACGCGCCGGAGGTTGTGATCAGCCAGCTGACACGTCTGCCCAAGGACTACGACCCGCGCTCAATCGACTATGGGCCCACCAACCGGGCGCGATACGAGGGCGGGCGTAACCTGATCGCCGCCGCTCGCGAGGCCGGCGCCCGACGGTTCGTCTCCCAGAGCGTCGCCTTCATCTACGCGCCGGAGGGGGAGATGGTGAAGGACGAGCAGGGCAAGCCATGGACCGACGCGCCGGAGCCGTTCCGCGATGGCGCCAAATCCACGCTCGAGCACGAGCGTGACGTCCTGGAGGCGCCGGGATTGGACGGCTTGGTGCTGCGCTACGGACAGTTCTACGGGCCCGCCACCTACTACGCCTCGGACGGAGGCATCGCCGAGCAGGTGCGTCGACGTCGCTTTCCGATCGTCGGTCGAGGTGGGGGGATGTTCTCGTTCATTCACGTGGAGGACGCCGCCTCGGCGACGCTCGCCGCCCTCGACCACGGTGGGTCGGGGATCTACAACGTCGTCGACGACGAGCCGGCGCCCGAGCGTGTTTGGCTCCCCGTGTACGCGGAGGCGGTGGGCGCAAAGCCGCCGCGCCGGCTCCCCACCTGGCTGGCGCGGATCTTCGCCGGCCCGTTCGCGGTGATCATGGCCACCGAGCTGCGAGGCGCCTCCAACGAGAAGGCCAAGCGTGAGCTTGGCTGGCAGCCTCGCTATGCCAGCTGGCGCCAGGGCTTTCGCGAGGCGCTCGGCTAGCGCGCGCCCAGAGCGACCGCCTCGACACGACGCGCGACGCTAGATTTCAACCGAATACCCTGCGACGAAGGAGACTCGATGGCTTACTCGGTACCCGACCTTCCGTACGACTACAACGCCCTCGATCCGCACATCGACGAGCAGACGATGCGCGTCCACCACGACAAGCACCACCAGGCCTACGTGGACAAGGCGAACGCCGCCCTCGAGGGAACCGAGTGGGCGGACAAGGAGGTCGACGAGGTCCTGCGCAGCCTCGACCGACTCCCCGACGACATCCGCACCGCGGTTCGCAACAACGCGGGCGGGCACTCCAACCACAGCTTCTTCTGGCAGATCATGAGTCCCGACGGCGGCGGTGAGCCCGACGGCGATCTCGGGTCGGCCATCGACGACGCGTTCGGCTCATTCGATTCGTTCAAGGACGAGTTCAAGAACGCCGGCGTCAATCGCTTCGGCTCCGGGTGGGCGTGGCTCGTCCACGACGGATCGGGGCTTGCGGTGGTCTCGACTGCCAACCAGGATTCACCGATCTCCGATGGCCAGACACCAGTGCTGGGGGTGGACGTGTGGGAGCACGCCTACTACCTGAAGTACCAGAACAAGCGTCCCGACTACATCGACGCCTGGTGGAACGTGGTCAACTGGCCCGAGGTCGCCAGCCGGTTGGGTGCCGCCGGCTGAGCCGGGGGCACGAAGCCCATCGCTCGCTCGGCGAGGGCGGTGATCGTCAGGCTCGGGTTGACGCCCGGGTTCGCGGGGACTGCGGCGCCATCGCAGACGAGCAGGTTCCGGTAGCCGAAGACCTGGTTGCGGGAGTCCACCACGCCGCTCTCGGGATCGGCGCCGATCACCGCGCCGCCGAGGATGTGCGCGGTGGTGGGGATGTTCAGCGATGACTCGGTGAGCCCACTCTGCGGCACGCCTCCCGTTCGCGTCGCGAACCAGCGGGCGGCGTGCTCGGCCGCCGGGATGAAGGTCGGGTTGGGCCGCATCGGGTCCTGCTCGGTCTGAAGCCGCACCCCACGTCCGAGCAGCGAGGGCTTCGCCCGCAGGCGCATCGCCGAGTCGAGCGACTGCATGACCAGCAGGATCACCGTCCGCTGCGACCACTTGGCCGGCCACAGGAGCCGAATCGTTCGGAGCGGATGCCCGAGCATCGCCGCGATCCACTTCAGGGGGCGGGTGACCCGGGTGCCCCGGCCGGTCATCGCCGTGAACAGACGGCTTATCGCGTCGCCCGCGCGACCGTAGGTCACCACCTCGATGTGGGTGTCTGGGTCCGGGTAGATGCTCGAGGTGATCGCAACCGAGCGAGCGAAGTCGCGACGGTCGTCGGGAGCGGTAACTGCCTGGATCGACTCGGAGTTGGTGCGGACCACGTGGCCGATGCGATCGGAGAGCCGCGGCAGAGCTCCCGATTGCCTGCAGTCGGCGAGCAGCTTGTTGGTGCCCAGCGGGCCCGCGGCGACGACCACCCCGCGCGCAGTGAAGGTGCGCTCGCGGCGCCGAAGCCAGGCGCCGGGACGGGCGGTGACGACCGCGTAGCCATCGGACCCGTCGGCCGAGCCCACCGGACGGATCTCGAGCGCCTGGCGCTCCGCCAGCACCCGGGCACCGCTCCGCTCCGCGAACCACAGGTAGTTCTTGACCAAGGTGTTCTTGGCGCCGTAGCGGCAGCCCACCATGCAGCTCCCGCAGCGCACGCAGCCGGTGCGAGCCGGTCCCTCGCCACCGAAGTACGGATCGGGGGCCTCGGTCCCGGGCTCGCCGAAGAACACCCCGACCCGGGTGTGGTCGAAGGTGTCACCCACGCCGAGCTCCTCGCCGTACTCCTTCAGCAGCTCGTCCGCAGGGGTCATCCCCTCGTACTGGGTCACCCCCAGCATCCGCTCCGCCGTCTCGTAGTGCGGGGAAAGCTCCTCCTCCCAGGCGGCGAGCCCGGCCCACTGGGGGTCGGTGAAGAAATCGGGGCGCGCCCGGTAGAGAGTGTTCGCGTAGCCGAGGCTTCCGCCGCCGACCCCCGACCCGGAGACGATGAACACGTCCTTGAACAGGGTCATCCGGAAGATGCCGCGCATCCCGAGGCGGGGCATCCACAGGTAGCGGCGAAGGTTCCAGGCCGAACGGGCGAAGTCCTGATCGCGGAAACGCCTCCCGCATTCGAGGACCCCGACCCGGTAGCCCTTCTCGGCCAGCCGCAGCGCCGAGACGCTGCCGCCGAATCCCGATCCGATGACCAGCCAGTCGAAGTCATGTCGGCCGGTTGCCTCGCCGGTCATGGCAGGCAGCATATGGGCCTGCGACCGCACCCGGCAATGGCTGGCACGGGCCGCTCACCTCGCCCACATAGGATTCCTCGACCGGATCGCCGCCGGGAAGAGAGAGGAGAGGACTTGGCCCACTTCAAGGACGCCCAGGAGGTCTACGACGTGCTCGGTGAGCTCTTCCAAGCTGGTCGCCTTGACGAAGTCCGTGTTCCCGCGCTACACGGCGCAGCTCGAGGGGCAGGGGCGCGCCGGCCTGATCGACGCTTGACCGCGAAGGAGGAAGCCCAGGCGTGGTCCGACGCCGTGAAGGAGGTGGCCGCGAAGCGCAGCCTGACCTACGACCCGGTGGGCGGGATCAATCCGGTTGGCGGCCCGGTGGCGCTGTGCCCCGGGGGCACCAACCGGCTCACCGGCGAGCTGGCGCCCGGCTACTGGGGCGCCTCGTGCGACGCGGATGAGGAGGAGCGTGGAGGCATGTTCTCGAAGGCCGTCCTCCCGGGAGCGGTGCTGGCGAAGTCGCACGTGCCCGATCTGGCGAAGGTGATGCCACCGTTCAACGTCGAGTCGATCGAGCGGCGGCCGGAAGAGCTCGTGATGCAGCGCGCCTCACGCAGAAAGGTGGAGTTCGAGAGCATCGACTTCAACAAGCGCTTCCTGGCGACGGTGCCGAGCGAGTACGACCCGGTGGCCCTTCGGGAGACGTTCAGCCCGGGATTCCTCGAGTGGGTGACGGCGATCGACAACGAGATCGAGTTCGGCGTCTCCGAGCAGCAGCTGTGGTTTCTGTGGCGCCTGCGGGAACGAAGCCGCGAGCAGCTCGAGGCCGCGCTCGACAGCGGCGGCGGGCTGTTCGCCCGGGTGCGAAACGAGGTCGAGGAGTCGGGCGTCCATACCTACCCCGCGGGCCCCTGGCACGCCGGGTTGGAGCCCTTCCCGGACCGCTAGCCGGATCGGGCCTTTCGGTCGCGTAGCTCCCGACGCGCCGTCCGGTAGAAGCGGATCGACTTGCCGAGGTTGCGGCGGAAGACGGAGAGCTGGCTCTCCTTCGGCAGCTCGAAACCGCCGACAAGTCGATGCGGCACCAGCGCCAGGCGCGTCGTCGCCCCGCACCAGGTCGCCTCGGACCTGGAAGTTCTCCTGCCAGGAGAAGTCGGGGCTGTGGGCGTGAGCGGTCACGCAGGCTCGGCCCTCGCTCACCGGCAGCCCGGCGGGCTCCTGGTCGAGAACGATTCGCCGTCGCGGAGGGTCGGCGCTGACCGGCATGCGAACAGCGAGCGGGAAGCCGTCCGGCGCCACCCAGCCGAGCACCGCGGTTTGGTGGCGTCGGCCGAGCTCCTCGATCCGCTCGTCCCAAGGGACGTCGCCCCCGGCGGGCGGCTCGTGTGCCTCGAGCGGCTCCTCGCTGTGACCCGAGCGCACCTCCTCCATGTGGGCGTCGTGGCACACGGGAGCCTTGCGGAGATCGCCGTCGCGCCCACACGAATACGCGCTCGGGCCGCACGTGAACGTAGATCCGGGTGTAGTACCAGCCGAACATTCCCCGCAGGAACTTCGGCGGATGGAGCTTCCGCGTCCCGGGGAGCTTCTCCCACGACTCGCGCCAGTACCGCTCCCGGTTGGCCTTCAGGTCGCGGTCGTCGACCTCCGCCGTCCCCTGGACCAGCACCTGGATCCCGCTGTCGATCCCGGAGCCGGTCGGGTCGGAGAACAGCAACGCGACCCGGTGGTTGCGACGGGCGTCGATGGCCTTCTTCGGATAGCCGAGGCCGGTCGTCACGTCGATCGTGGCTGACCCCGTCCCGGTAGTACGGGGTCACGGGCCAGACGATCGGTTGCTGGCGGGCGTCGATCGTCATGTACTCGCAGGTGATGAAGCGCGAGAACGCGTCCCGGGCCTCCTGCGGCAGGCTCCCCGTCACGGCCTCTGGCCGGGTTCTGCACGCGCCATGCGTCATCGGCGGAATCGTAGTCAGTACCCGGGGTCCCCCGGAAGGACCACGCGCTGCTCGCCGTCGCGCTCGACGACCCGCGGCAGGATCGGCTCGATCACGCGGTCCCGGGCGGCGGCCAGCACCTCCTCGGCGCTCGCGTAGGGGAGCAGCGCCTCGAGGTGCTTGATCGTCGGGAAGACCAACTTCAGCTCGCCCGCGGCGTGGCGATCGAGTGCCCGGCGCGGGGATTCCCAGCCGACATCGGTGGTCTCGGCACCATCGGGGCGGGGCGGGGAATGAGCCGGGGCCAGCGCGACGTAGAAGCGGGTGTCGAATCGCACCGGGACAAGCTCGGGGGTGATCCAACGTGACCACGCGAGCAGCTCGGCGTCCGCACCCAGCTCGATCCCGGCCTCCTCGTTAAGCTCGCGCGCCGCGCAGGCACGGTGCGCGGCCTCCTCATCGCCGGCGTCCTCGGCATCGACCCCGCCGCCGGGGAACACCCACACGCCGGGCATGAAGCTGGCCCTCGGGCTTCGCTGGACCAACAGCACCTCGACGCCTCGGTCGCGATGGCGCCCCCCACGACGCAAGAGGATCACCGAAGCCGCCGGGCGCGGGGTCACAGGGGCCATCGACTGGAACCTAGATCAAGTGGCAGGGCTGGCGCTCCGTCCCGCGTCCGCCGCCGCGGGGTTTGGGATACGGTGCGGGTGCTGTGCGTGGGGGTGAAGACCGCAAGTGAGGGGGTCGTCCCGGCCCGGCATGGCGGTGAGGGCCGCGACCTTCGCCCTGGGGGTGGTGGCCGCGGTCGGGCTGTCGAACGTCGCCTCGGCCAAAACGGCCGATGGGACACGGCTCTCCAAGGTGAGCCTCGAGCACCCAAGTCGCTGCGACTTCATCGCGGCCGAGGGCACGGAGTGCCTGTTCCCCTGGCCGAACGACTACTTCACGGTTGCCGATCCCAGCACGGACACCGGAAAGCGAGTTGCCGTAAAGCTCGCCTCGACCCCGCAGAACAACCACGGCGTCCACGTCGACCCGTCCGAGATCAACACGAGCGACGGCTTCAGCCCCGGCGCGATGGTCGTCCTCCGTGTCCCCGGGCTCGACAGCCACCAGGCGTTCCGCGAGACCGGCGCCGTGCCGGTCGCCGACATGGCCCGTTCGTTCGAACCCGATCAGCCGATCGTCCTGATCGACGCGAAGACCGGAAAGCGGAAGCTGATCTGGTCGGAGATCGACTCGCTGGCGTCGAGCCCCGACCAGACCGACCTGATCATCCGTCCTGGTCGCAACCTGAAGGAGGGCCGCCGCTACATCGTCGCCCTGCGGAACCTGAAGCGGGCCGACGGCACGACGATCCCGGCGCCGAGCGGCTTCAAGCTCTACCGCGACCGGATCCACACGAACATGCCGGTGGTCGAGAAGCGCCGCGCGCACTTCGAGCAGATCTTCAAGTCGCTTCGCGACGCTGGGATCGCCAGGCACGACCTCTATCTCGCCTGGGACTTCACGGTGGCCAGCGAACGCAACATCTCCGAGCGCATGCTGTCGATCCGAAACGACGCCTTCGCGAAGCTCGGCGACACGAACCTCCGAGATCGAAAGGTCTCCGGCAGGGCGCCGCGGTTCCAGGTGACCGAGGTCAAGAACCTGCAGCCCGGCGATGCCCACGGCGTCGAGAACGTGCGCGAGGTGAGCGGCACCTTCACGGTTCCCTGCTACCTGAACCAGGCCGGGTGCCCATCCGGCTCGCGGTACAGGCTGGGCTCAAACGGCCTGCCGCAACGGATTCCAGGAAACACGTACACGGCCAAGTTCACCTGCAACATCCCCCGCTCGGCGGTTCGTGGGGACGGCTCCGGCGCGCTCGAGGTCGATCACAAGGTCCGGCCCTCGCTCTACGGACACGGCCTGTTCGGGAGCGGCGACGAGGTGCACACGGAGAACGTCCGCCAGCTGGGAAACGACAATGGCGTGATCACCTGCGCGACCGACTGGATCGGGATGGCCGAGGAGGACGTCTTCCCCGAGGCGGTCCCCGCGCTCGCCGACCTCTCCAAGTTCCCGCCGCTCCCCGATCGCCTCCAGCAGGGGTTCCTCAACTTCATGTTCCTGGGACGTTTGATGATCCACCCCGATGGCTTCGCCGGCGACCCGGCATTCCGATTCGGCGGCAAGTCCGTGATCGATACCAAGGCGCTCTTCTACTACGGCAACAGCCAGGGCGGCATCGCCGGTGGAGCCCTGACGGCGCTGGCGCCGGACTTCACCCGCTCGGTCCTTTATGTGCCGGGAATGAACTACTCGACGCTGCTCACCCGCAGCGTCGACTTCGAGGACTATGCACTGATCCTCTACCCCTCGTACCCGGTCGAGGGTGAGCGGCCGCTGCTCCTGTCGATGATCCAGATGATGTGGGATCGCGGCGAGCCCAACGGTTACGCGGCGCACATGACCGGCGACCCGCTGCCGGGCACGCCCGCGCACAAGGTGTTGATCGAGATGGCATTCGGCGATCACCAGGTCGCCAACGTCGCCACCGAGGTGGAGGCGCGGACGATCGGCACGCCGCTTCGGAGACCCGCGCTGGAGCCCGGCCGGATTCCCAACCCGGGGGCCTCGAACTTCCAGGGCATTCCGACGCTCGGCCCGCTCTCCGGGCCCGCGGCGCGTGGCAGTGGGATGTTCGTGTGGGACATCGGGCCGAAGCGGACCGAGGGCGGGGAGGTCAAGGGGACCGATCCGCCTCCGAACACCAACACGGCGCCGGACGACAGCTTCGGCGTCGACCCGCACGACACAGTCATCGACTCCTCGCCCCTGATCCGCGCGCAGATCGCGAACTTCCTGAAGGTCAACGGCAGGATCACGAACCCCTGCGGAGACCATGCCTGCTTCGCGGCCGGCTGGAACGGGATGCCGTAGTACGGCCCGATTCGGGGGGCGCCTTGGGTAAGCTGGCGCGCGATGCCCACCGAAACAGAGACCGCCCAGCTTTGGATCTGCACCTCGTGCGGGTTCATCTATGACCCCGACGAGGGTGACCCGGACGGGGGCATTCCTCCGGGCACCCCGTTCGACCAGATTCCAGACGACTGGTTCTGCCCCGTATGCGGGGCCCGCAAGGCGGACTTCGAGCCCTACGAGGAGTAGGCGCGCCGACCTACCCGGCGGTGGCGTCCAGCGCCCGGCTGCGCTGACGGCGCACCCAGCCCCGCCATGCCCCGGCGCCGAGGGCAGCGAGTAGGGCGAAGGGAAGCAGCGCCGCGCCGCCCACGAGCGCCGCGCCCGCCGCGACGGTCAGGACGCGCCCCGCGTCGTGGAATGCGTCGCCGATCGTCCAGACCCCGCCCGAGCCCTGCCTGGCGTCGGCGTCGATTCCGACCGTCACCGGCACCAGGTGAATCCGCTGCTGCGCCCGGGCGATGTCCTTGTGCGCGGCGGCGAGCCGCGTTTCGACGATTCGCAGTCGGGCTCGGATGCTCTGCTGCTCGGTGATCGTCGTCGGCTCGCCGAGCTGGCGCAGCAGTCGATCTCGCGCGGCGGTCAGCTCGTCGATCCGCTGCCGGGTCGAGACGAAGCTCTTCGTGATGTCGTGCGAGCCGTCCGAGCGGGAGACCACGTGACCGAGGTCTGAGAGGTCGCCCATCGCCCCCGAGAGCTCCCCGGCGGGAATCCGCAGATCGAAGCTGGCGTGCCCGCGCTCTGCGCCCCTGACGCTTGGATCGCCGCCCGAGACGTGTGAGCTCAACACGAAGCCGCGATGGTCGCGGACCACGTCGAGCACGCCGTCGGCTGCGTCGCGGAAGGCGTCCGGCTGGGTGGAGAGGTCGAGGTCGACGTCGCGGGCGACCTTGCGGCTTCCGGGACCGGTCGCGTTCGTCACCGAATCGAGGGCCCGAAGGTGAGCCGTACTCGACGCTGTGAAGTTGCCATCACGCTTGGCGCGCACCGCGGATCCCGCCGGCGGAGCCGCGTCCGCGAGGGTCGGGCCGCCTTCGTGTCGCCTCCTGGGGACCCTGAGTGACCTGGGACGGGCCGCCGCCCTCGCCGCCGAAGATGTCGCTCTGCGAGACGCCGACGCCGATTGCGATCGCGAACACGGCGACGGCGCTGAAGGCGGGGACCAGACGACGTGGCCCTCTGCGTCGCAGCCCAGCGAAGCCGTCCGAGACCTTCCGCGAGGCCCGCCCGACGCGATCCGTGCGCCGGGGGGGAAAGCCGTTCGCGGCCAACTCGTCGAGCGACGCCTCGGTCTCGGCCGAGAGCTCCGGCCGCTCTGAGCGAAGCTCGAGGGCGAGCTGCGCCAGCTCCTCCAGGTCCGGATCGACCGACCCGCCGGCGAGGGCCCGGTCGAGGGCATCCAGCTCACGCTCGACCTCGGGATCCAGCGGCATCTCTTGCTCACGCAGCCTCATCGCACGCCCTCCTCAGCTTCTCGATCACCCGGTGAAGTCGGGTGCCCGGCGTTGGTCTCCGAGACCCCGATCACCCCGGCGAGCTCGGCGTTGCTCAGTCCGGCGAAGAACTTCAGCGCGACCAGCTCGCGCTCGCGGGGTGCGAGCGAGCCGAGCGCCGCGCGAAGGGCGGAGCGCCGCAGCGCGACCTCGACCTGCCCTTCCGGCGCGAGCGCATCTCGTCGACCGGCTCAGCGGCCAGGGTCGCGTGGCGGCGACGCCGGCGAAGCTCGTCGAGGGCGGCGTTGCGCGCGATCCCGAACAGCCAGGCGCGGCGAGTTCCCCGCTTCGGGTTGAACGTACGGCGACGCCGGTAGGCGCGCTCGAAAGCCAGCGGCGGTCACATCCTCGGCCGAGGGACGATCGCGAAGCAGGCCGGCGACGTATGCATAGACGTCCTCCCGGCTTCGCCGATAGAGCTCCTCGAATGCGACGTCCGCGTCGCTGGGGGCATCGGCTGCCGGGGCTGCCATGGTCTCCTCCACACCATCACTACGCGTGACTGCGCGGTTCATCACGTCCACTATCGGGCCCGGGGGGCGTGGGCACAAGCCCCGCCGCGCGGGAGGTTGGCGCTAGGCGGCCTGGGCGAGCTCGGCGGTAGGCGCCTCGCCGTGCGCCGAGCCGCAGACGGCCCGGATCGAGTCGGCCACGATCGCGACCAGCCGTCGCAGGTCGGCCTCGTCGATGGCCAGCGGGGGCATGAGCACGACTACGTCCCCCAGCGGGCGAATGATCACGCCGCGCCGGCGCGCCTCCATCGTGACTCGGGAGCCAAGCCGGAGCGCCGGGTCGTGGTCCCCCAGGTCGATCCCCACCATGAAGCCGCGACCACGCACCTCCGCGACCTCGGGCATCCCGGCGACCTCAGAGAGCAGCTCGCCGAGCAGCTGGATCTTCGGCTGCAGGCGAAGCAGCGTCCCCTCGGTCTCGAAGGCGTCGAGGTTGGCGAGCCCCGCCGCGCAGGCAAGCGGGTTGCCGGTGAACGTGTGACCGTGGAAGAAGGTGTTGCCGTCCTCCGGCGCTCCCAGGAACCCCTCGTAGACCCGCTCGGTGGTCAGGGTCGCCGCGAGCGGCAGGTAACCGCCGGTCAGCCCCTTGCCGAGGCAAAGGAAGTCGGGGGCGACCCGCTCCTGCTCGCACGCGAACATCGTCCCGGTCCGACCGAAGCCCGTGGCCACCTCGTCGCAGATCAGGAGCAGGTCGTGCCGGTCGCACAGCTCGCGAACCCGCCGCAGGTATCCCGGTGGGTGCACCTTGATCCCGGCGGCGCCCTGGACGAGCGGCTCGACGATCACAGCGGCTATCTCCTCGGCGTGGAGTTCCAGCATGCGCTCGAGCTGTCGGGAATCCCCGGGCTCGACCCGGTGCGCCGGGAAGAGGAGCGGTGAGTACGCGGCGTGGAAGAGGTCGATGCCACCGACCGACACGGCCCCGAGCGTGTCGCCGTGGTAGGCGTCGCGCAGCGACACGAACGCGGTGCGACGGGCGTGCTGGCCGCCCTGCTGGCGCCAGTACTGAAAGGCCATCTTGAGCGCGATCTCGGCCGCGGTGGATCCGGAGTCCGAGTAGAAGACGCGCTCAAGGCC